>NZ_FPEJ01000001.1:362500-1273242 GCF_900117445.1 Hyphomicrobium sp. NDB2Meth4
CCGCCCAGCTGCAGAAGCTTCCAGAGGACGTCATCACCAAGGTGATGAAAATTCACGCCTCGCAAACGGACTTCAGACGCCGACTGCGCCCCGGCGATTCAATCGAATATTTCTTCGACATGAAGGATGGTGCGAAGGCAGATAGTCCGCCTGGTGAGTTGCTCTACACGTCCATCACCAGCGGCGGCGAGACATACAAATTCTACCGTTTCCGCACCCCCGATGGCGTCGTCGACTACTACGACGAGCGCGGAAACAACTCGAAGCAGTTCCTCATGCGCCGCCCCGTTCGCGGCGACGTTCGCCTCGCTTCCGGCTTCGGCATGCGCTTCCATCCCCTGCTCAACGAGCGGCGCATGCACACCGGTGTCGACTGGGCAACATCGACCGGAACGCCGATTCTTGCCGCAGGCACGGGCGTCATCGAGGAGGCCGGACGCAAAGGTCAGTACGGCAACTACGTGCGCATCCGTCACCCGAACGGCTATCACACCGCCTACGGACATATGCTGCGTCTGCGCAAAGGCATCGTCGCCGGCGCCAAGGTGCGCCAGGGCGAAATCATCGGTTATGTCGGATCGACAGGCCTCGCATCTGGCCCGCATCTTCACTACGAGGTGTTGATCAATTCGCGCTTCGTCGACCCGCTCGCCATCCAGGTGCCGCGCGAGCGCGAGCTCTCGGGCCGTCAGCTCGCTGAGTTCCAGAAAGAGCGCCAGCGCATCGACGACCTGCGCCACCTCGCACCAGTCATGACCGCCAGCAAATAGGCAGCCGACGCACCTCGACGTCACCCCGACGAAGGTCGGGGCCTGCGCCAGCTTCCGCACGCTTCTCTGGTCCCGTCCCGCGCCGGGATGAAAGATGTGGATAGGCACCGCACCCTGCACGCATGAGGCAGAAACGACAACGGCAGCGGGCGCCATTCCGACTGCCCACTGCCGACTGCCTTACTTGCCTGCCATGCCCGGCTTAGGCCGCTGCCTTCACGACCTCGCCGTTCAGCACCAGTTCGCCGTCGCGCACGCCGATGTGCACCGTGTCGCCATCCTTGATGCGCCCCGCGAGGATCTGCTCGGCGAGCGGATCCTGCACATGCCGCTGGATGACGCGCTTCAGCGGACGCGCACCATAGGCCGGATCATAGCCGCGATTGGCGAGCCACGTCCGCGCCGCATCGTCGAGATCGACGATGATCTTGCGATCGGCGAGCAGCTTGTCGAGACGCTTCATCTGGATGTCGACGATCTTGCCCATGTCCGCACGCTGCAGACGGTGGAACAGGATCGTGTCGTCGAGACGGTTGAGGAATTCCGGCCGGAACTTCTGCCGCACTTCGCCCATCACCAGATCGCGAACCAGCGCCGTGTCCTCGCCTTCCTTCTGGTTGACGAGATACTCCGCGCCGATGTTCGACGTCAGGATGATGATCGTGTTGCGGAAGTCGACCGTGCGGCCCTGTCCGTCCGTCAGACGCCCGTCGTCGAGCACCTGCAGCAGCACGTTGAACACGTCCGGGTGCGCCTTTTCGATCTCGTCGAACAGGATCACCTGATACGGCCGGCGACGCACTGCCTCGGTCAGCGAGCCGCCTTCCTCATAGCCGACATAGCCGGGAGGGGCGCCGATGAGACGAGCGACCGAGTGCTTCTCCATGTACTCCGACATATCGAAGCGCTGCATCGCGTTGTCGTCATCGAACAGGAATGCCGCGAGCGCCTTTGACAGTTCGGTCTTGCCGACACCCGTCGGCCCGAGGAACATGAACGAGCCGATCGGCCGGTTCGGATCCTGCAGGCCCGCACGTGCGCGCCGCACAGCCTTAGAGACGGCATCCACCGCCTCGCGCTGACCAACGACGCGCTTCGCCAGCGCATCCTCCATCTTCAGGAGCTTCTCGCGCTCGCCTTCGAGCATGCGGTCGACCGGAATACCCGTCCACCGCGACACGACCGACGCGATCTGATCCGGTGTCACGGCCTCTTCGACCATGCCACCCTTGGCTTCCTCTTGCTCCATCTTCAGGAGCTTCTTCTCCAGATCGGGAATCTTGCCATAGGCAAGCTCGCCCGCGCGCTGCAGGTCACCGCGGCGCTGCGCCTTCTCCAACTCGGTCCGCGCGGTGTCGAGCTCCTCCTTCAGCTTCTGGGCACTGCCGAGCTTTTCGCGCTCTGCTTCCCAGTTCTGCGTCAGGATCTTGCTCTCCTCCTCGAGGTCGGCGATCTCCTTCTCAAGATTGGACAGCCGGTCTTTCGACGCGGCATCCGTCTCCTTCTTCAAAGCTTCGCGCTCGATCTTCAGCTGCATCAGCTCGCGATCGATGCGGTCCAGTTCCTCGGGCTTGGAATCGATCTGCATCTTGAGCCGCGAAGCCGCCTCGTCGACGAGGTCGATCGCCTTGTCCGGCAGGAAACGATCCGCGATGTAGCGGTTAGAGAGCGTAGCGGCCGCCACCAGCGCGCTGTCGGTAATCCGCACGCCGTGATGCAGCTCGTACTTCTCCTTGATGCCGCGCAGGATCGAGATGGTGTCTTCCACCGTCGGCTCGTTGACGAACACCGGCTGGAAGCGCCGCGCCAGCGCCGCATCCTTCTCGATATGCTTGCGATACTCATCGAGCGTCGTTGCGCCGACGCAGTGCAATTCACCGCGTGCCAGCGCCGGCTTCAGCAGATTGCCGGCATCCATGGAGCCTTCGGTCTTGCCGGCACCCACGATGGTGTGCAGCTCGTCGATGAAGAGGATGATGCGTCCCTGCTCGGCCTCGACCTCGCTCAGCACGGCTTTGAGGCGCTCCTCGAACTCGCCGCGATACTTCGCGCCGGCAATCAGCGAGCCCATGTCGAGCGCCAGCAGCTTCTTGTCCTTGAGGCTGTCCGGCACGTCGCCCTTGACGATGCGCTGCGCCAAGCCCTCGGCGATCGCCGTCTTGCCGACACCCGGCTCACCGATCAGCACGGGATTGTTCTTCGAACGCCGCGACAGCACCTGAATGGTACGGCGAATTTCTTCGTCGCGGCCAATAACCGGATCGATCTTGCCTGCAGCCGCAGCTTCGGTGAGGTCGCGCGCATAGCGCTTCAGAGCGTCATAGCCCTGCTCGGCCGACGCCGTGTCCGCGGTACGTCCTTTGCGCAATTCGTTGATCGCCGTGTTGAGACCCTGCGCCGTCACCCCCGCATCAGCGAGGATCTTGGCAGCATCCGTGCCCTTCTCGAGCGCCAGCGCAAGCAACAGCCGTTCGGCGGTTACGTACTTGTCGCCGGCCTTCTCTGCGATCTTCTCCGCCGCGTCGAAAACGCGCGCGAGCTCGGATGCCATATAAAGCTGGCCAGCCCCGCCGCCCGACACCGACGGACGCTTCGCAAGCTGAGCTTCGACCGCCTTCAGCGCCGCCTTAGGATCGCCGCCAGCCTTGCGGATCAGCCCTGCGGCCAACCCTTCATTGTCGTCGAGCAGCACCTTCAACAGGTGGTCGGGCGAAAACTGCTGATGGCCTTCACGCAGCGCCAGATTCTGCGCCGCTTGTACGAAACCGCGTGCGCGGTCCGTAAACATTTCAAAGTTCATGAGAGATTCCCTCCTCAGCGCACCGTTCCGCCCTGATGGCACGGCCCGGCACCTTCCACGTCAGGATTAATGTGGTTCCGCCGACCTACCGACGCGGCAGCATCGTCCGGAAACCTTTCCAACAGGTGATATAGTGTGGTCGAAACCGGACAAAAGAGGGCTACACCGGTACTTCTCAAACTCACTTGAGTTGCATCAACGATGTCATCCTCGCTCGAACCTGCCGTCCGCGGACTCTATCGCTATCCCGTCAAGGGCCTCTCGCCCGAACCGCTCGAGCGCGTGACGTTGACTAGGGACCAGACCGTCCCTTTCGACCGCGCCTATGCGATCGAGAACGGTATCGGCCGATTCGACCCCGAGCATCCCGCCCACCTGCCGAAGATCAACTTCCTGATGTTGATGCGTAATGAGCGCCTGGCGACATTGCAGACGCGCTTCGATGACGAGACCGAGACCCTGACGATCTTACGCGCCGGCAAGCAGGTGGCGCGCGGCGATCTGCGCAGCCAGCTCGGCCGCCGCATGATCGAGCAGTTCCTCGCAGCCTACATGCAGTCGGAGTTGCGCGGACCGCCTCACGTCGTTTCGGCCCCCGGCCACAGCTTTTCCGATGTCGCTGCCAAGTGCCTGCACATCGTCAACTTGGCGTCGCTACGCGAATTGGAGCGCGTAGCCGGCCGCCAACTCAATCCGTTGCGCTTCCGCCCCAACGTCATCATCGATGGCGCCGAGCCATGGGCCGAATTCAGTTGGAAGGATAAGCCGCTGCAGATCGGCGGCGTGCCGCTCGCATTCATCAAGCGCACTGAGCGTTGCGCCGCCACCGACGTCGATCCCGATACCGGAAAACGCGACACCGCTTTGCCCGCCACGCTGCTGCGCACCTACGGACATTCCGACTTCGGCATCTATGCCCGCGTCCTCTCCGACGGCGAAATCACCCTCGGCGACCCGGTCAAATTCTCTTAGCCGCAGCGCGCCCGCCGCCAAAAAAAGCGGCCGCCACTCCCGATCGGGAGGGCGGCCGCCCATTCGTCAGAACTGGATTACCGTTTACTCGGCGTCGTCCGTAGCCGGTGCTGCGGCGGCTGCCGCGCTCACCTCACCGCCGGCGCTGCTTTCGCGGCGCGGACGGCGAACCGGCCGGCGCAGGAATTCCGGCTGCTCGTGCTGCTGCTGCGGGAACCGATCGCGGTCGCGATCACGCTCCCGTTCGCGGCGCGGCTGGAACGGCTGCGCCTCGGCCACCGGCTGCGGCCCACCAGCATCGACGCCTTCCGGACTGTTGTTGCGCGGTGGGCGCGGCTGTGCGCCAAACCCTTCGCCGCCATGCTCGCGATCGCGACGCTCGCCCCGGTCACCACGATCTCCGCGGTCGCCGCCACGATCCCCCCGATCGCCTCGGTCATGATTCCGGCCACGGTGCTCGTTCCGGTCACGGAAGCGGCCCTGATCGTGGCGCTCATGTCGCTGCCCGTCGAACCGCTGACCTTCCATCCGCGGCTGATCGTTGTTGTGGCGCGGTTGATTGAACGACGGCTGCATATCGCCATCATCGCCATCATCATCGCCGTAGTCGTCGCCGTCCATGTCGTTGAACGGCCGATTGCGCGGTATCCCGCCGTTTATATCCGGCCCGCCCTGGCTGATCTGCTGCTCCCGGAAGGCCATGATGATGCGGTTGTAGTGTTCGGCGTGTTGCAGATAGTTCTCTGCGAGAACCGGATCGCCCGAAGACGAGGCATCACGGGCCAGCGACATATACTTTTCAGCGATATGAGACGGAGTTCCACGGATCTTAACGTCCGGCCCCGTGCTCTCGAAGCTGCGCGTCAGCGGGCTTTGGCCCTTGCGGTTGCGTCCGCGTCCCCGGCGGTTCTGCTGTCCTTGCCTCATTGGCTCCGTTCTCGGTGGTGATGAATGACAGGCGTCACGTCTCGTTAGCGTCTTTCAATCGCTAGTGCCCTAGAGAGGCGCTGAAACCGCAGTCTCTGGCCAGTTTTCCTGGCGGCGCCCATGCGCGCGCGTTGTATCTCAATCTTGTGACGCTCAACCGGCAGTCGCTACTTCCGATCGGAAAGGGGCGTGGCACGCCACACGGCTAGCGATTGCCGTTTCAGCGGGAGCTACAGGGCCCCGTAACCACGTGTCCCCGCGCCTCTATCATCCCAGCTGGGTTTCCCAGCTCGTGCGGCAGGTCAGAGCTCCAACACTGAAGCGCGCCACACGTTTAATCGGCTGCAGCCAGACTAGCGCGGAACCGGAGCAAATCAAACAGTTTCTTTGCGACCAATTATAACTGTAGCAACAACGCCACACAGCGCTCGTGGCCACCAAGGTCTGAATGTCGGCTCAGTTCTGCCTTACGTGTCTTAACGAACGCTTGCTGCAACAAGACTGCCACAGGGCCGGCTTGGCCTGCTCCAACTTCCACCACCGCTGCCCCATCGAGCACGCGATCGAGGCCGGCCGCTATCCTTCTATATATTTCGAGGCCGTCCGCCCCGCCATCAAGTGCAGCACGCGGATCAAAAACGCGCACCTCCGGACTCAAACCAGCGATCTCACCACTCGCGATATAAGGCGGGTTGCTGATCACCAGATCGAACCGGTCCTCAATACCATCCAGCACATCGTGGATTTCAAACTGCGCGCGATCGCCGACGCCCAGCGCACGAGCATTCTTCCGCGCCGTCTCCAGCGCATCTGCGCTGATATCCGTCCCGAGACCGCGCGCTTGCGGCAGCTCCGCCAGCAGCGTCAGCAGCAGACAACCCGTGCCGGTGCCGATGTCGAGGATGCGAATGGGTTTTTCGCGCCAGCCCGCCCGATCGGCAATTCCCAGAGCAGCCTCGATCAGCGTCTCGCTATCCGGCCTCGGGTCGAGCGTCTCCCGCGACAGCAAAAAGCGCCGTCCATAAAATTCCCGCTCTCCTAGAATGCGCGAAACCGGCTCATGCGCGGCCCGCCGCACGAGCATCGCTGCAAATCTCTCACGCGCCTCCTCGGGCAATGGCCGCTCGGGATGCGCGATGATGTCCGCGGTCGAGCACCCCGTCGCCGCGACCAGCAATAGCCGCGCATCGCGTCCCGCATCCTCGATCCCCGCGGTAGCAAGATCGCGCTGCCCCGCCTGCGCCGCCTCGCCGAGCGTGCCGAAAGCCTCGTGCTCTGTCGGAGGCTCAGGCGCCATTGCCCGCCATCTCGGCGAGCAGCGTCGCCTGGTGATCCGTTGTCAGGGCGTCGATCATCTCATCGAGACCGGAGCCGTCGAGCACCGTATCGAGCTTATGCAGCGTGAGATTGATCCGGTGGTCCGTCACCCGCCCTTGCGGAAAGTTGTAGGTGCGGATGCGCTGCGAACGATCGCCCGAGCCGACCTGCCCCTTACGCGCCTCCGCGCGCGCAGAATCCGCCTTTTCCCGCTCCATCTCGTAGACGCGCGAGCGCAGCACCTGCATCGCCAGCCGGCGGTTCTGATGCTGCGACTTCTCCGCCGACACGACGACGATACCCGTGGGCAAATGCGTCATGCGCACGGCGGAATCCGTCTTGTTGACGTGCTGACCGCCTGCGCCACCCGCCCGCATCGTATCGATGCGGATGTCCTCGGGGCGAATGTCGATGTCGATATCCTCGGCCTCCGGCAGCACCGCGACCGTCGCCGCAGAGGTATGGATGCGCCCGCCAGTCTCCGTCGCGGGGATGCGCTGCACCCGGTGCACGCCGGATTCGAACTTCAGCTTCGCGAAAACCCCCTCGCCGGAGATCGACGCCACGATTTCCTTGTAGCCGCCGAGGTCGTTCTCCGACTCCGAGATGACCTCGACCTTCCAACCGTGCAACTCCGCATAGCGCGCGTACATGCGGAACAGATCCGCCGCGAATAGCGCCGCCTCATCGCCGCCAGTGCCGGCGCGCACTTCCAGGATGGCACTGCGCTCGTCGGCCGCATCCTTCGGCAGCAGCTGGATCTTCAACTTCTGCTCCAGCGCCTCGCGTCGCGGCTCCAGCGCCTCGAGGTCCGCCTCCGCCAGCGCGACCATCTCCTTGTCCGCCGATGGATCATCGACCATCGCCTGCAGGTCCGCGCGCTCCTTTTCGGCTGCCCTCAGCGCCTCGATCGTCTCCACCACCGGGTTGAGCTGGGCGAACTCCTTCGTCAGCTTCGCATACGCCGCCTGGTTCACCCCGGCGTTGAGCTCCGCCTGGATCGCGCTCCAGCGCCCCACCATCTTTTCGATTTTGTCTTGTGGAATTCCGACCATGGTTCTCGAAACGGAATGCCAGCTTCGCGTCTCGGCGAGCCGGTTCATGTTCTATTATGGGGTGAATATATGGGCACCCGCGCCGCGGCGCGCCGCATCTAATCCTATTGGGCGGCCGTCTGCAATTTGTCGCCGCGCCGGGTCCTGGGGTCGGGAACGTCGATCCACCGCATGCCGTCGCGAACCGGGGCAAACCGCACGATCACGTAGTTCTGCGCCCCGCGCACGAACCGCTTCATAGACGGCGGCAACTGCGAAACCGCCGCTTCCAGCACCGACGTCTGGGTGATGAGGACGATCATGGCGATGCCGAGCGTCACGGTAAACAGCGCCATGCCAGGGCGCCCGGCATGATCGTTGACCACCCGGCTGACCTTGCGTGCCGCCTGGGCCGCCCGTTTACCGCCCCCGCCGATCGCCTTGATGATCGGCGCGCTGCTCTGTCCGCCAAGATTGATGTTGCGGATCAACGGACGCCGGGGCGTCGGCTGTGGCGCCTGCGCGCGAGGCGCGGCAACGTAAAGCTGCTCCAGGATATGCAGTACTGGACGCGGGTCCAGCCCCGCCAATCCAGCATACGAACGCACGATGCGGCACGTCTCTGGCCACAGCGGCAGTGCCTGGACCTGTCCGGCCTCGAGCGCGGCGATGATGTCGACGCGTGTCGACAGCGCCTGAGCAGCCTGCAGCGGCGACAACCCGAGCGCGCCACGCAAGTCATGAAAGAAGCGAGAGATGTCCGCAGCAAGCGCCGCTTGCGATGGAGAAGGTGCAACAGGGGCGTGCGTGCGGGCCGCTTGCGGGCGCGCAACAGGAAAGGGTCTTGCTGGCTCGTAGGCTCTACGCATGACCAACGCCAAAAACGATTCTGGAACCGGAAGTTCCCCCTGGGAGGTATCGTCCAATAACGGCGACGCCTTGTCCAGTCGGAACGCGAAACTAGATCTCGATACCTTCTGCGCTAGCGAAGGCAGAGATACGTTCGCGCATACCAGTGGTGCCCTTTTTCAACAGGTCTTCCACAAGTTTCGACGCGCGGTTCGCATCAAGCGACAGGATCATCGTCTTGACCGGACCGATTGATGCAGGCGCCATTGACAGCGACCGGAAGCCGAGTGCGATCAGCACCAGTGCCTCAATCGGACGCCCGGCCATTTCTCCGCACAGCGTCACGGGCACCTTGTACTTCTCCGAAGCCTTCACCAGCGACTTCAAAGCCCGCAGCGGCGCCGGAGATAGTGGGTCGTAGCGGCTGCCCACGCGCGCATTCGTACGATCTGCCGCAAACATGAACTGCATAAGATCGTTGCTGCCGACCGAGATGAAGTCGACCTTCTTCATCAGCGCGTCGAGCTCAAATAATAGGCAGGGCACTTCCACCATCGCGCCGACGCGGATCGTCTTGGGCGGCTCACGCCCTTTGGCCAAGAGGATCTGGTGCTCTTTTTCGATCAACTCGCGCACCGGATCCATCTCGGCGGCCGTCGATATCATCGGGATCATGAGCCGCAGCTCTTGTCCCCCGGCAGCGCGCAGCAGGGCTCGCACCTGCGTGCGCAGCAACGCCGGGCGATCGAGGCCCATGCGCACCGCGCGCCAGCCCATCGCCGGATTCTCTTCCTTGGGCTGCCGCAGATAATGCAAAACCTTGTCGCCGCCGATGTCGAGCGTCCGGAACACCACAGGCTTGCCATCCGCGCGCGCCAGCACCGCACTATAGGAATCCGCCTGCCGCTCGACCTTGGGCAGCGTATTCGACAGCATGAAAAGCAGCTCGGTGCGGAACAGACCGACACCGTCCGCACCCGACTCTTTCAAATGCGGCAGGTCGACGAGCAGACCCGCGTTGATGTGCAGGTTCACCCGCACACCATCCGCCGTCACCGCCGGAACATCGCGCAACGCCTTGTACTGCCGTTGCCGACGGGCCAGGAACCGCACCTTGTCGGAATAGGCCGCGATCACATCCGAAGACGGCCGCAAGTGAACCTCGCCGGTCGTCGCATCGACAATCGCGGCGTCGCCCGCCGTCACGCGTTCGACGACGCCCCGCGCCTGGCCCACAGCAGCGATGCCCAGCGCCTTGGCAACGACAGCGACATGACTCTGCCCGCTGCCGTCTTCGACGATCAATCCCCGCAACCGCCGACGGTCATAATCCAGCAGCTCTGCAGGTCCCATCGTGCGCGCAACGAGAATGGTGTCGGGCGGAAGCGCAGAGGGTGCATCTGCACTGGTGATGCGACCCGCGAGAATGCGCAGCAACCGGTCCGACAGATCATCGAGGTCACGCTGACGCTCGCGCCAATACGCATCGTTCTGCCGCAACATGCGCGCACGCGTAGAGTTCTGCACGCGCTCCACCGCAGCCTCGGCAGTCAGACCGCCCTCGACCGCCTCGCGCAGCCGGCGCTCCCAACCCTTGTCGTGTGCGAACATGCGGTAGGCTTCGAGCACGTCGCGATGCTCGCCAGCACCCGACAGGTGCTCGTGCTCGAACATCTCATCAAGCGACGCGCGCAGCGTCACGATTGCAGCCTCGAGGCGCACCAGCTCCGCCGCCGGGTCTTCGGCCATCAGATGCGTGACGACGATGCGCGGCTCATGCAGCACAACATGCCCGAGCGCGATCCCATCGGCCATCTTCTCGCCCTGGATCACCGCCGAAAGCGATTTCTCGATCTCGATAGACGCGCCCGAGCCCGCCACCGCACCGGAAACGAGATGCTCGGCAACGACCATCGCGGTCGCCTGCAGCACCTCGACATCCTCGTCGGAGTATTCCTTCTGCGTGCGGTTCTGGACGACCAGCACGCCGAGCACCTGGCCCGACCGCTGAATCGGTACCGCCAGCAGCGAGTGATAGATTTCTTCGCCCGTCTCCGGACGATATGAGAACGCCGGGTGGTTCGAAGCCTCTGGCTCGTTGACCGTGATATTGAGTTCCGCGCACCGGCCGACGAGACCTTCGCCACGCTTCATGCGCACCGCGTGCACGGCGTCTCTGTTGAGGCCCTCGGTGGCGAACAGCTCCAGAGAGCCGTCCTGTCGCTTGAGGTAGATCGAGCAGACTTCGGCGACCATCACGCCGGCGATCTGCTTGACGATCTTGTCGAGCCGTTGCTGTCCGTCACCCGGTTCGGACATGATCTCCCGAAGACGCCGCATGATTACACGCAGCGCCGGCTCGGATGTCATCACTCGTGGCTCGTCGCCTCGCCTCTGCATAGGTCGTGCCGCCCGGGTGACCCGCCGGAATGGCGGGGCTCAGTGCTCGACCGGGTGCGCTGTCTTAAGCGCTCAATCCGAATCGAGCCCATAAATGGAGTGCAACGTTCTCACCGCCAGCTCGGCATATGCCGCGTCGATAAGCACGCTGATTTTGATCTCTGAAGTTGTGATTGCGAGAATATTGATGCCCTTGCTTGAAAGGGCTTTGAACATCATGGCTGCGACGCCGGCGTGACTGCGCATTCCGATGCCGATCACCGAGATCTTGGCCACGTCGGCCGAGCTCTGCACATCGAACTCGCCGATCTCCGTTTTGGCGCCTTTCAGCGTCTCGAGCGTGCGAGGCAGCTCGCTGGCCTGCACCGTGAAGGTCATGTCGGTGTGCTTGCCGTCCGGCGTGACGCTCTGCACGATCATGTCGACGTTGATGTTGGCATCCGCCAGCGGTCCGAAGATGCGCGCGGCGATGCCCGGCTTGTCCTCGACCTTGATGAGCGTCACCTTGGCCTCGTCCTTGACGTAGGCAATGCCGCTGACGACCTGGTTCTCCACGATCTCTTCCTCATCGCAAACGATAGTGCCAATGTCCTCCAGGCGATCGAGACGCACGGGGCTCATCGCCTCGGGCGCCACGAAGCTGGACAGCACACGAACCCGCATCCGGTGCACCATCGCGAGCTCTACGGATCGCGTCTGCAGCACCTTGGAGCCGAGCGAGGCCATCTCCAGCATCTCCTCATAGGAGATCTTCGGCAGGCGTCGCGCCTTCGGCACGATGCGGGGATCGGTGGTGTAGACACCATCGACGTCGGTATAGATGTCGCACACATCGGCTTTGAGTGCGACCGCCATGGCCACCGCGCTGGTGTCTGATCCGCCGCGGCCCAATGTTGCAATGCGGCGACGCTCGGGCTCGATGCCCTGGAAGCCAGTCACCACTGCAACGTCGCCGTCATCGAGCCTGCGCCGCAGCTCGGTTCCGTCGATGCCGGCGATCCGGGCAGACCCGTGCGCAGCCGACGTAGTGATCGGAATCTGCCAGCCCTGCCAGGAGCGCGCCTGCAGTCCCATCGACTGCAGCACGATGGCGAGAAGCCCCGCCGTAACCTGCTCGCCCGTGGCAACGACGGCGTCATACTCGCGCGCATCGTGCAGCACCGAGGCCTCGCGCACCCAGGAAACGAGCTGGTTCGTCGCGCCGGCCATGGCAGAGACGACCACGCACACCTTGTTGCCGGCGTCGACCTCACGCTTCACGTGACGCGCCACGTTGCGAATGCGCTCGACGTTGGCGACGGACGTGCCGCCAAACTTCATCACAACAACAGCCATCGCTATCCCGCCGTGCGGCTCATTCTTCAATGTTGTCTGGATCAGCCCGCTCTAGTCGCCCGCCCGCGCAGCGCGGCCGTCGGGTGGCGCCTAATTGCCTGGAGTGAACAGGAATCCCGCTTTTGCGGCGTTGTCTTAACGGCATCGCACCCATCCCGCAATATCCGCGTCTTGACATTCTGTTTCGCTCATCGCCGTATCCCGCTCATGGCTACCCCAGAACACAGCTCCAGCGCCCCTGCCGCGAACCTCGACCCGGTCGAGGTCGAGCGCTTCGAAGCCCTCGCCGGAGAATGGTGGGACACCGCCGGAAAGCTGCGCCCGCTGCACAGCCAGGGGCCCGCCCGCTTGAGTTTCATCCGCAACGCCCTGGTGCGCCACTTCGACATCAAGACCACCGGGTTGCAGCCATTATCCGGCCTTTCTGTGCTCGACGTCGGATGCGGCGGAGGCCTCGTTTCCGAGCCCCTCGCGCGCCTCGGCGCAGCCGTCACCGGCATCGACCCGACGCACGATTCCATAGCCGTCGCCCGCAGCCACGCCAAAGGCCAGGGCCTCACCATCGACTATCGTACAGCCTCGGTTGAGCAACTCGTTGCTGCGGGTGAGCAGTTCGATGCCGTCGTCTGTGTGGAGGTGATCGAGCACGTCCCCGACCAGGCCGCCTTCGTAAAATGCCTCGGCCAGCTCGTGCGGCCCGGCGGTGCCCTCGTAATGTCGACCCTAAACCGCACTTTGAAGTGCTACGCCCTCGCCATTGTTGGCGCGGAATACGTGCTCGGCTGGATCCCCCGCGGCACGCACGACTGGAACCGCTTCGTCACCACCGAAGAGCTGACCCGCTACCTCGCTGACGCAGGGTTCGCGCCGCCCCAAATGGCCGGCATTATCTATGATGTCATGTCGGACACCTGGCGCCTCGGCACCGACACCGACGTCAATTACATCGCCGCCTCTGCTCGAACAGCCGCCTGACGCCAAGTCGGGTTGCAGCCGCGCCCGAGGAACCGCACCCCCCATCGGGCGTTTCAAAATGAAACGAGCCAATGGGCTTCCCGATGACCGACCACCGCAAATCTAGGCCAAGGGCCTCAATCGTGTTGATCGCCGCGGCCCTGGCATCGCTCGCGCTCGGCGGGTGTCAGTCACCGATGTATTCCGGGACGCCCGACGATATGAGCGGCTCCGTCGCCCCCGCCTATTCGCCGGACACCTACGAGCCACCCGCCAAGGTAGGCCGGGCTGACCAGGACGAGACCGAGCAGCAAGTTCCGCAGGACGACACCAAATATGTCTACCGCGGCGGTCGCGATCCCATCACCGGCAAGGCCGAAAAGCAGATGTGACCCACGCGGTCCGGCCCGGGCACGGCTCGAAAACTCCAAAAAGAACACCTTAGGTTTCGGACAGTTTCCCGCCATCACTCCGGGCAACTCCCGCCACAATGAAAGGGCTACGTCCGCGCTGCGTCGCAGCGGAACCGTGGCCCTTCGTGGCCATTGACAAGCCGACGCCGCCCTCCACATGTGTGGCGGCTTTTTCAGCATCGAGCTCAGGTAGCGAGCATGTCTCAGGTCAACCGCAGAGAAGTCCTCACGACCGGCGGCCAATGGGCCCTCTTGATGGCATTGGCAGGTCTTTCACCCGCGCGCGCAGAGCCCGCGCCGGCGGTTCGCCTTGGCGACCCCGAACCCTTCAGTTTCGATGCCCTCCGCCAGCGCGCCAAAGACCTCGCTGCCAAGCCCTACGTCGCGCCAGCCGCCGCACCGAGCATCGTCGGAGACGTTGATTTCGACGCTGCACAAAAGATCAAATTCCGCGCCGATCGCGAGCTGTTCCCAAATGGCCCCGGCGCTTGCCCCGTGCGTCTTTTCCACGTCGACAAGTACAATCAGCTTCCCGTCCGCATCAATGAGCTGTCGGACGGCGTTGCACGGCAGCTCATCTACTCGGCTGACAGTTTCGACTACAAAGATCCAGAGTTCGCCAGCAAGCTGCCCGCCGACCTCGGCTACTCGGGCTTCCGCGTCATGGATGGTCGCGGCAAAGATACAGACTGGCTCGCATTCCAGGGCGCCAGTTATTTCCGTACATCAGGCGAAGACAACCAGTACGGCGCATCGGCGCGCGGCATTGCCATAAACACTGCTATGCCCGAGCCGGAAGAGTTCCCGCGCTTCGTTGAGTTCTGGCTGGAACAGCCCAAAGGCGACGCCGCGTTGATCACCGTCTACGCGCTCCTCGATGGTCCGAGCGTCAGCGGCGCCTATAAGTTCACCGCCACCAAGACCCGCGTACCGGTCATGGACGTCAGCGCGGAGATATTCGCGCGCACGAACATCGACCGCGTCGGCATTGCCCCGCTTACGTCCATGTTCTGGTACGGTGAGAACGACCGCCGCTACGCCACCGATTGGCGCCCCGAAATCCATGACAGCGACGGCCTCGCAATGTGGACTGGCGCCGACGAGCATATCTGGCGCCCACTCATCAATTCAGAGTTGGTTCGCACCAACTCGTTCCTCGACAAGAACCCCAAAGGCTTCGGCCTGATGCAGCGCGACCGTGACTTCGCCAAGTACGAGGACGACGGCGCGTTCTACAACAAGCGGCCCGGCATCTGGGTCGAACCGGTCGGCGAGTGGGGCGAAGGTGCCGTGCAGCTCGTCGAGATCCCGACCGACGACGAGATCCACGATAACATCGTCGCCTACTGGGTGCCGAAGGAGGCAGTCCGCGCCGGCGATGAATTGCACTTCGGCTATAAGCTTTACTGGCAGAACGACGAGCCCAACCCGCCCATAAACATTGGCCGCGTGGTCGCCACCTACACCGGTAGTGGTGGCGTCCCCGGTGCTCGCCGCCGCGAAGACCTGTTCAAGCGCAAGTTCGTCATCGACTTCACTGGCGGACCGCTCGACAACATGCAGCAGCGCTTCGACGTCGAGCCTGTCGTCACGCACTCGCGCGGTCGCGTTGATAATGCATACGTCGTCAAAGTCGTTGGCACCGATCGCTGGCGCGCACTGTTCGACTTGACCACCGAAGGCAGCGACCCGATCGACCTGCGCTGCTACCTCCGCCTCGGCGACGAGACACTCACCGAGACGTGGCTCTACCAGTGGATCCCTGCGAAAACCTGATGGGGCTTAGGCTGCAGCATCTCGCTGCAGCTTGGTATCGCCATCAAGCGGGCGCGTCTCACGGCGCGCCAGCCGTACCGCCGCATCCCGTTCTATAGATTCGAGTATAGCCAGCGAGGCGAGCGGCCGGCTCGCTTCGATGGCGCGAGCAAGTGCCATTAATGCGCCGAACGTCACCACGCCTGCCAGCGCAATGGCGTATTCCCAGTTCTGCCGCGCGCTCTCGAAATCTTCTGACGCTACTGTCCATGCGCCGGTCAAGGCACCCATCGGCACTGCAATCGACCAGAAAATGACTTGCGCCACGGAAAGCGCGCAAGCCGCCACTATGGACCAGACGAACGCACGCGCATTGCCGCGCACCAAGAACGCGTGCACCAGCACGCCGCCCAGAGCGAGCAGCCCCAGCACTCCCACAACCAGCATCGAACGATCGAGCTGCTGCACGACGAAATAGTCGTTCGGTTGCATTTGCAGGCGCGACTGCAGCGTCAGCAGATGTCCCAGAACTGGCGTCAACGCCAGCGCGAGCAGGGCTATGGCAACCAGCTGCACGGCATCGAGCAGATGCCAGCGGTACCGTGTCAAACGTCGATGCGCCATGTCCCTCTCCGACAGTCACTCACCCGGGGTGACGGTTGATGCGCCCAACTCGACAGCGACTGACTTAGTTCCCGACAGCGCAGCAGTCACGCGGCCAGCGCCCGGGCGTTAATTCCAACCAATGGGAACGGGAAGGCTTGCTCGCCGTTAGCGGCTCGATCCGCCGAGACCACCGGCGCAAACCAAAGCCGAGGAGGCACAAGCAATGGTCGACGGCTTTCATTGGACGCGCGTTACATCCAAGCAGTTGCGCTTCCTTTACGAAACAGTAACCCTCAACCCGGTTCCCGAGCAGATGTACGCGCTCGCAGCAAAAGTCGACCGCAAGCTTGCACCCGCACGCGACGCTTCGATTTCGTCTACTGGGATTCTTTCAGGCGACCACGCTGCCGCTGCGGAGCAAGATGCGCTGATTTCGCCGAGGCCCCGCGAATAGTTGTTTTTGTGCAGTGCGGAACCACCGCCACTGCACGGCGTTCTTCAACCAAAGGAGAACGTCATGAGCACCGTGATGATCTGCGAGGACGACGCCATCCTCGCCGCCGACTTGGCCCTCACTATCGAAGAAAACGGGCACCGCGTATCGGGCATCTACGCCAACGGGCGCGACGCACTCAAATCCGTCGAGTACCAAATTCCCGACGTCGCCTTCATCGACCTCGAGCTTAACGATGGGCACACCGGGGCTGGCATTGCCCAGGAGCTGCAGGCGATGGGCGTCAGGGTCATCGTTCTGTCCGGCTACCCGAACGTCGGCGTCGGCTTGGGCAACGTTCCTCACACCTACGCTGCCAAGCCGATGAGCAGCGACCTCGTCGAATTTCTGTTGCGCACGCCGAGCGCGCGCCGGGAAGCTGCGAGGAAGGCAGAGGCCGCTCTCCCCAACTGCCGTAACGTGAGTGGCATGATGCAGTGAGGCAGGACGTCAGCCCGGTTTGGAGACTTCAACTTTCTGGCCGGGCAACTCCACGCGGACAGTATCGAGATGGGCATCGCGCAGAGCAGGAAAGAGCTTCGCCCAGATACCCGTCAGCGCAATCGATCCCACGCCCCCGAAGATCGCCGCCCCGACCGGACCCAGAAAACGCGCCGCAACTCCGCTCTCGAATTCCCCAAGTTCGTTCGACGCGCTGATGAAGAGGCTGGACACCGCCGTCACGCGTCCCCGCATCGGATCGGGCGTCACAATCTGAATGAGGCTCTGCCGCACGAACACCGATACGGCATCAGCAGCCCCCAAAATTGCAAGTGCCACCATCGATATCGACACCCATGTCGACACTGCGAATATGATGGTCGCGAACCCGTAGATCGCGACTGATACCAGCATCCAGAACCCGGCATTTCGCTGGATCGGACGCGTGCTCAGCGCCAATGCCATCAACCCGCCGCCAATCGCAGGCCCCGAGCGCAACAAACCAAACCCGTCCGGACCGATGTGCAGCACGTCACGCGCGAACACCGGCAGCAGTGCCGTCACCCCGCCCAGCAGCACCGCAAACAGATCCAGCGATATGGCGCCGAATACGATCTTGTTCGACCATACGTAGGATAGCCCTTCCGCGATCAACTTCAGACGGCCACCGCCCTTATGGTCCGGCTTCGTGTTTGCGGTTATCAGCGATACGGCAACTGCAGCACACAGATAGAGCGCGGCCGCCGTCGCATAGGATGCCGGTACAGAAACGGCGCACAGCACGCCACCGAGCCACGGCCCGATCACCATGCCCGTCTGCATTGCCAGCGTATTCCAGCCGATGGCACGCGGCAGGATCTCGCGCGGCACCAACATCGGCCCAAGCGACGCCGACGCGGGCATCGTGAAGGCACGCCCCACGCCGAACAAAGCCGCGATAGAGAAAATGGCTAAAATGCTTGGATGCTGCGCGGCCGCGTTGAACGCCAGCCCTGCCGAGCAGCCGAGCTGCAGCACGCAGCACGCGATCAGTATCTTACGTCGATCGTACCGATCTGCCGTCTCGCCGGCGAGCAGCACGAACGCGAACATCGGCACGAACTGGACGAGCCCGATCATGCCGACGAGGAACGAGCTGTAGGCAACCGTGTGCTCCAGCCGCGCCACGGAATAGACCTGCCAACCCAGCGTGACGCTCTGCGTGAGCATTGCCACGGTCGACAGGAACCGCCCCGTCAGCAGCAGGGTGAAATCAGGGTATTTGCGAAAGGGCAGAACGTTGTCTTGACTCATGAAGGTCGCGATCCGGGTCGCGCAGACGCCAATTGGTCGGCGCATTAGCCCGGCTTCTATGGCACCGGAGGTTCGCGGTCACCTGTAGAATGAAGCTACAGCGCTAGCGCGCTCGCAGTGTCGCAGGGGCTTAAGCGTCACGCTGGCGGGACGCCTTTCGGGAGTTACGTCCTGGTAGCGTCAGGGCGTTTTTGCCGGGGCCTTCTCTTCGCCGCCGTGCAGGAAATAGTAGATGCTCGTAATTTCCTCGGGCGAGAACTGAATCTGCGGCATGTCGCGATGGCGCGAGCCGACACCGTCCGCCAGTTCCATTTCCAGTTCTTCGTTCGGCCACGCACCCAGCACCACCGACAGGTTGGGCGCCTGCTTCAACGGACTCTTCTGATCGCCCACGACACCGTGGCATCGCCCGCAGTTCTGCTCCAGCAGCGCCTGGCCCTTCTCCGCTTCCGTTTTGACATCAGCTGCCGCCACGCACACGCAGCCGCTCACCACCACCATGCCCAGCGCAACGACCCAACGCATCCTCGCCTCCTCCAGCCGTGCGAGCACTCGTAGCCCGCTAAAGACTATATCAAGCCGCTACTGATGACGATGTAGGCAACCACGCCGGGGCGCAGATGCCCGGCTGCGGCTTGCCCCGGGCAGGATGTCCGCACACGCGTGACGGACCTCAATAAAGAAATGCGGATTGCGGCAGAGCAACACACGCAACCAGCGATATATCCATGCTAGAGTTTGCCCGCGCTTCGGGACAATGTGAATTAAATCTCGCCGACCTAGCAATGACTGAGTTGTATCCGTGACGATTTCCGAGTCGAGAGCTGCACAAGTTCTATATGCAGCGCATGAGATCTGGAACAGGCGCGACCTCGCTGCCCTCCTCGAGCTCTTCGACGACGACATGATCTATTGGAGCAACGTCGGCACCGCGAGCGCCGAAACCGTTCTGCATGGCAAGGCGGACTTCCTCGCCTTCCTCAACGGCCTACAGCATATGGAAGGGCTGTCCGTCCCGCATAGCTTCCGCTTCAGAGACGGTGTCGCCACGGCGAATGCCGAGTTCTACCTGCGGGACCACCGCAGCGGCTATTCGCACTCGGGCACCTTCCGGCAGGTGCTGACCTTCCGCGGACACCGCATTCTGCGTATGGACGAATATCACGATGCCGCGGCGCTATCCTCGTTCCTCGCCCTGCTCGATAGCGAAGCCTCGGAGCCTTAACTCCCCACCCCATCGATGGTGAGGTGGTACCACCTCCCGGGCTCGAACCGGGGACCTCTAGATCCACAATCTAGCGCTCTAACCAACTGAGCTAAGGCGGCACGCCAGCAACATCACGGACTTAGGTCACCCCACGGCGAAATGTCAATTCCGTGGGCACCCCGCCCGATGCGGCAAGGGGGCATCCGATTGAGCCCGGCAGAACGGCCGAGCCTGGGATACCCGCAGGAGCGCTCAAATACAGCGGCGAACCGGCCAACGCAAGGCGCAGGGTTGGCATTTTTGCGCCACCCCGCACACCAGGCGATCGGAACTTATCGGTTCTGCGCCTTTTGCGCCGCCTCTGCCACCAGCCGCCCTAGAATATGCGCCTGATGCGCAAACGCCTGCATCTGCTTTTGTGCGTAACGCTGCTGAATCTCAATATACTCTTTGAGATCCCGCGCCCGCGACAATTCTGTAGCGAAGGCAAAGTTCGCCTGGATGTTTTGCTCCGCGAACTTCGACATCTGCGACTGCATCTCCACCGCGCTGGAGGTCATCGCCCCCTGCGACGCCGACACCGTGTCTTGCACCTTGCGCGCCATGTCGACAAATTGGTTGTAGGCACTCCGAGCCTGCTCGACGTTACGCTCGGCGAGTTCGCGGACCGCCTCCGGGAACTCGAACTGCGGCTTGTCGGACATCGAAGGTCTCCTCCTGGGGCCAGGATGGTTATAACGCCCGCTCCTGGTTTTCGGGCAGCGGCGATTATAGCGCGATCCGCCATCGAACGGACGTGAAATGAATGTGGATACCGCGACCCACCGAACCGAGCGCGTGGACGGAACCGGCTCAGCACGCTAACAGATTTAAAGCCTTGGTGTTTCGCCCATGCAGTTAGACGGCCCACGCGCTTCGCTGCCTACGACAGCCGCCGGTGCCGCTCAGGCGCTCGCTGCCTGTGCTGATCCCGCTTGGATCATCGATCCTGCCAAGGGCCGCGTGCTTGCCGCCAACCCCGCAGGAGCCGCGCGCCTGGGACTTCATCCCGACGCCGCCTCCGGCACGCTCGACGCAGCCATGCCCGGACTCGTACGTCTTCGCGCCATGGTGCGGGAGTCTTTGGCCGATGGTCGACGCGAACCCCTCGTCTTCTGGACCGCATACGGAGCTGAAAACCTCGTTTGCGACGTTGCGAGCCTCCCCGAAGCGGCCAACACGCCCGATCTGGTGCTCGTCAGCCTGGCTTCGGGCGCGCGCAGGCGCCTTTTGCCGGCGCCAGCCGGAACTTCCGCGCCAGCTCTCCCGCCGCCGGTCACGCCAACGCCCGACGACGCCGCGACCATGACCAGGATCGCCGCGGCCATCCGCAACGGCTTTTCCGCCGGCCGTAGCACCGATGAAGCGCCTCCCGACGCCGACCTCGAAGGCGATGCTTCGACCCGCGACCCTCGTTCAGCCCAGGTGTCCAAGCTCGCCCACGAATTGCGCACGCCCTTGAGCGCCATAGCGGTGGCAGCAGAAATTATGAAGGACCAGCGCTTCGGTCCCATCGAGAACGAGCGCTACCTCACCTACACGTCTGATATCCACGATAATGCCCGCCACGCACTGGCGCTGATCGAGCGCCTCCTCGGCGACAAATCCGCCGACGATGCGGAATCCGCGGGAAATGCCACCGAGCTCGACCTCAATGTCCTCGCGGAGGCGTCTGTCTCTGCTCTGAAGCCGCTTGCCGACGAAGCTGGCCTCAACCTCGTCTGCGAATTCCACCGCGAGCTGCCTCAAGTCAAAGCTGACGGCACCACCATCAAGCAGATCCTCTTCAACCTCATCTCCAACGCCATCAAGTTCACGCCGCGCGGTGGAGATGTGCGTGTCGTCACCGGCCTCGGCTTTGACAGATCAGTCTTCATCGCTGTCCAGGACACTGGCGTCGGCATGACGAACGAGGCGATTACCACTGCTCTCAACGCAGAAGTCCCCGCTCATCCTCAACGCAAGGAAGCAGGCGGACACGGCATTGGGTTGCCGCTGGCGCGCGATCTTGCCAAGTCGAATGGCGCTCGACTGGAAATCGACAGCCAACGAGGTGAAGGCACGGCCGTAGCACTCGTCTTTCCACGCGACAGAGTCGCCGCACGTGCTCCTGTTTCAAATTAGACGATTTCTAATCTATTGGCATTGCTCGCAGTTTTGTTGACGGCCGATGCGACAGCGCGTTAGGGATGATGTTCCGCGGCGCACCAATCGGCCGCTATTCAATTCGCCCATACCGGGGCCTTGAACCCCGACTATCGGAGCTCGCGATGCGTTTTCTCTGCGCCCCTTTGCGCAATGCGGCCTGTGCCGCTCTCCTTGCCATCGTTGGCGCGACATCGGCCGCCGCCACCGGCGAGGTCAACATCTACTCGTACCGCGAGCCGGGCCTCATCAATCCGCTTCTCAAGGCCTTCACCAAAGAGACTGGCATCAAGACCAACGTGGTCTTCGCCACCAACGGTCTTATCGAGCGCCTCGCTGCCGAAGGCCGTAACAGCCCCGCTGATCTGCTGCTCACGAACGAGTCTGGCCTGCTGCTGCAGGCCGTCGGCGCCGGCGTGACACAGCCCGTCAACTCCGCCGTCCTCGACAAGGAAATTCCAGCCAGCTTGCGCGACGCCGACAATCGCTGGTTCGGCCTCACCAAGCGCGCCCGCGTCGTCTACGCGTCCAAGGATCGGGTGAAGCAGGACACGATCACCTACGAGGAACTGGCCGACCCGAAGTGGCGCGGCAAGATCTGCATCCGCTCGGGCCAGCATACCTACAACGTCGCCCTCATCGCATCGATGATCGCCCACCACGGCGAGGAGTACACCGAGAAGTGGCTCAGCGGCCTCAAGGACAATCTCGCCCGCCGCCCGGCCGGCGGTGACCGCGAGGGCGTGCGCGACGTGCAGGCCGGCCTCTGCGATATCGCGATCGGCAATACCTACTACATGGCAGCGATGCTGAAGAACCCGGACCAGAAGGGCTGGGCCGAGGCCGTGCGCATCATCTTCCCGAACACCGCCGACCGCGGCAGCCACGTCAACGTTTCCGGCATGGCGATGACCGCCAACGCGCCGAACAAAGACAACGCGCTGCGTCTGATGGAATACCTCGCTTCCCCCGAAGCGCAGCGCATCTACGCAGAGGCCAACGGCGAATATCCAGTGGTCGAGGGCGTGCCTGCCTCCGACCTCGTGAAGAGCTGGGGACCACTCAAGTCTGATCCACTGCCACTCACCAAGATCGCAGCACTGCGCAAGAAAGCTTCCGAACTCGTCGACCGCGTCCAATTCGATCAGGGGCCAACCAACTGATGTCTGAGATCGACACCTTCCAGAAGGTCCGCTCGTCCCGCGACTTCGCGGTGCCCGCGGCTGCCATGCTTCCCGCCGCCGAGCGTCTCGTCGGTGTGGGATTTCGTTGTTGGCTGCAGGGCTTCCAGACCAGCGACATCGGATGCTGGGAGCTGGCATGGGAGGAATTCTCCCGCGCTGTCGGCCAGCAGGCGGCAAAACCGCTGATGACCGAACTCGCCTGCTGGGTGCGCGCGGTGCAGGACTCAGCCGAGCGCCGCATCGAGGTGTTTCCAGCCCAGTCTCGCCGCTTCTGCCGCGATGAGTGCCTCGCCATCTCGATGGTCGCTGCTTGCCAGCACTCGACCTGCCCTGCCTTCCGCGCCTGCGCCATTGCGCTGCTTGGCTGCGATGACGTCGAAGAAGCCATCGAAGGTGCAGAGGGCTTTGCCCGCCGCCTCAAGGAAGCAGGTCAGATCCTCTCGCCCGGCACCGTGTTCATGGGCGCCAGCTTGGTGACACCCGGCCCGCGCCCCACGCTCTGCTGAGCCGCAAACCTTGCTAAAATTGTCGTCGCACGCCCCGAACGCTGACGGAAAGCGCCGCAGCCGATGAGCGTGCGAGATCCCGAGCCGATAGTTTCGACAGCGCCTTCCGCCTCGCTCGGCGACGCGACATTCAGCTTTGCCAACCTGCCTGCGAGGGTGAAGGCATGGCATCATCGCCGCCGCGTATCGCCCGGCTGGACGATCATCGTCGCCGTCATTTTGACTATCGTCGCTCTGCCGATCGCCACAGTCGTGCTGCTGGCGCTGACGCCGACAGATAATATCTGGCCGCACCTCGTTTCGACCGTCCTGCCCGGCTCCGTTGCGCGCACGCTCCTGCTCTCTGGCGGCGTCGCCGCTGTCACCTTCGCCATCGGCACCGCCACCGCATGGCTCGTCACCATGTATCGCTTCCCGGGCCGCAACCTGCTCGACCGCCTGCTCGTGCTACCACTGGCCGTGCCGACGTACATCGTCGCCTACTGCTACGTTGAGCTGCTCGACTACGCCGGTCCCATCCAGACGCAGCTTCGCGCGACATTCGGCTTCACCACAGCGGCCGACTATTGGTTTCCGCATGTGCGCTCTATCGGCGGCGCCATCTTCATCTTCTCGTCGGTGCTCTATCCCTACGTCTACCTCACCGCGCGCGCGAGCTTCGCCCAGCAATCGGTGTGTGTGCTCGAAGTCGCCCGCACACTTGGCCGCACGCCGCTCGCAGCCTTCGCCGACGTTGCCTTGCCGATGGCGCGCCCGGCGATCGCGGCTGGCGTCGCGCTCGTCATCATGGAGTGCCTAAACGATCTGGGTGCCGTGCAGTATCTCGGCGTCGATACGCTGTCGGCCAGCATCTATTCGACTTGGGTACAGCGCTCCAACATCGGCGGCGCAGCTCAGATCGCAACGGTCATGCTGCTGCTCCTTGCCGTCCTTCTCGCTGCAGAGCGCAAGCTACGCGGCGGCGCGCGAACCCATCACACAACCGGCCGCTACCGCGCCATTCCCTTTCAGGAACTGGAAGGATGGAAGGGCGTCACTGCCGCTGCGCTTGCGTCGCTGCCGTTCGTATTCGGCTTCATCGTACCGCTAGGCGTCATCGTCCCCGATGCCGCCACACACCTCGACAATGCGATATCGAGCGGCTTCCTCCCCGCCGCCGGCAACACGCTTCTGCTCGCGACCATGGCCGCCATCGCGACCGTCGCCCTTTCCCTGATGCTCGGCTATGCGCGCCGCATTGCGGGCAATCGTTTCACCAGTTCAGCCGCGCGTTTGTCCGCCCTCGGCTACGCCATACCGGGCACCGTGCTCGCCATCGGTCTGCTGCTTCCGCTCGCCGGCATCGACAATCGCGTCGATGAATTCGTGCGCACCACATTCGGCGTGTCGACCGGCCTGATCCTGTCGGGCTCGCTGTTCGCCATCACGCTCGCCTACATCATCCGCTTCCTCGCCGTTGCCTTGGCGCCCATCGAAGCCGGCCTGGAGCGCGTATCGACAAACCTGGACGCCGCCGCGCGCACGCTGGGCGAAACTGCCCTCTCCTCCTTGTGGCGTGTGCACCTGCCGCTGCTTGCAGCCCCGCTCGGCGCCGCCGCACTGCTGGTATTCGTCGATTGCATGAAGGAGTTGCCAGCGACGCTGCTGCTGCGCCCCTTCAACTTCGAAACTCTGGCAACGAGTGTCTACTCACTCGCTTCCATCGAGCAGCTCGAGCAGGCCTCACTCGCCGCGCTCACCATCGTCGCCGTCGGGCTCGTGCCTGTGCTGCTGCTGCACGAGGCCATCGCTGGCGGACGGCCCGGCAGCCGCGCTGGCAGCCACCCCGCCCATTAAGTCGGCACCGCACGACCATCGCGCGCGTCATTTCAATCGATCACTTCGTCCTCTTCGTCGGGATCGGCGAGGATCGCACGCTCCGGCGAGGCGCGCTCCGACACCTCTTCCGACCACCCGATATTCAGCAGCGCATCGCCCATGTTGACGATCGGCAGCGTCGTCCGCCCGATGATGATGCCGCGCCGCGGTGATCGCACCTCCACCGCCACGTCCTCGTAGGGATTGGCGACGTGCCCGACGATGTCTCCCACACTCACGCCATCGCCGATCCGCTTCGTCGTGCGGAACACGCCCCCTTCCGGCGACCGCAGCCAGCTCGACGCGTTGATCAGCACCGGCGTATGCCGCTCTCCCGGAGGCTCGACGCCATCCGCCAGATCGAGCATTCCCATCTTCAGCATCACGCCAGTGATACCGTCGACCCCGGCCCTGATCGCAAATTCATCGAACCGCAGTCCCTCGCCGCCCTCGTAGCTCAGCACATCGACACCGACGGCGCGCGCAGCCTCACGCAGCGACCCCGGCCGCTCCGCGCTATCAAGCATCACCTCAGCCCCGAAGGCTTGTCCCAACTCGCGCACCCGCGGATGCTTGCGGAAGACGCAGCGGATCTGCGGCAGATTGATCCGATGAATGGCGGCTGTGTGAAGATCAATGCCAACCTGCGATCGCTTAACGATCTCGGTCAGAAACAGATGCGCCAGCCGCGCCGCCAATGATCCAGTCGCCGATCCCGGAAACGAGCGATTGAGATCGCGCCGGTCCGGCAGATATCGCGAACGGCTGATGAAACCAAAAACGTTCACCACCGGCACGCAGAGCAGCGTCCCGTTGATGCTCCCAGGCGTCAGCGTCCGCAACAGACGCCGTATGATCTCTACGCCATTCAGCTCATCGCCGTGTATCGCCGCCGATACGAACATCGTCGGCCCCGGCTGAGCACCATGCAGAACATGCACGGGCAACGTGACAGGAGCGTGATTAGAAAGCTTCGAAATCGGCAGGTCGACCAACCGCCGCTCGCCGGGTTTCACGGCCAGCCCACCAATGACGAACGGCTGCCTCACGGCGCGGCACCGCCTCCCTCACGTTTTCCGAAGCGCCGCGAAGGTGCACGACACGCACCCTCCACGCAAGTATCGCGGCACTGCCCGCGTCCCCGGCGCTTGCCCCCAAGCCATTCGACACTCTCCACAAAAAATGCCTGCTGCATAAGCAAATAACGTGTGTAGACGGCTACGAATGCCTCGCCACGCGGCACTGTCCACGATATGAATTGCGCCATTAAGAAAATTCAGCGCTTGGCGCTCACTGAGGTCAGCTCGCTGCTTGCACCACGGCTGAGCCGCCTCTAAGACTAGACAATTCGCGCAGGGCTCTCAGGTCTCGCTGCATCGAGACCGATGATTGATGCACCCGCGCTGAAAGGGTGGCGTGTGCTCAGGCGGCAAGGGTCTATGGAACGCCAGAGGCAGATGAAGCGACGCTACCCATGGTCGCTGGCGCTGGCTTGCTTCCTCGTCATTCTTCTCGCAGCACCGCTGGTCATCTCTGACCGGTATCATCACCTCGCACTGCAAAGCGGTGCGGTGTTCGCCGCTTCGAACAACAGCTACAGCCTCAGTTCTCCGGTCCGCCTGATGAGCGGCCCGACCATCGAACTCGAGAGCGGCACGCTTTCGGTACCGCCCACCCGCACGGGCCTTGCGCGTGGCGGCGAGGTCATCGCCATGCTCATCACCGGCAGCGGCCCGCAGCTCACTCTGGAGAACGCCACTTTCACGGCCGATTTCTCCACGCGCGAACCGACCTTCTCGCAAACCGAAACAGCCAGCGAGATCGCGCCTCTGGTCAAAGCGCTGCAAGGCATGCAGTTCAGCGACCTCACGGTCCGCAACGGCACCGTCCGCATCAAGATGTCCGACGGAACGATCGCCGAACTGCATAAGGTTCAGGCGTCTCTCTCGGGCAAGCCCAATGGAGCGATCAGCGCTGCGGGATCGTTCGAGTTCCATGGCGAGAAGATCGATTTCGACACCACGCTCGGCGCCAGCCTCGATGCCCAAGGCATGTCACGTCCGGTGAACGCGACATTCACCGGCACCCCAATCAGCGCAAAACTCGACGGCAATCTCCTCCTCGGTGAAAGCCCGCAGCTCCTGTCGCCGCGCGCAGAGCTGAGCACCAACGACCTGCGTGCCACCGCGCGTTGGCTAGGCGTCAACTGGCCGAGCGGCAAAGGCTTCGGCGCATTCAGCGCCAAAGGTCCGCTTGAGTGGGCCAATCGCACCATTGCATTTCAGAATGCCGCCATCGAGCTCGACGAGAACGACGCAACGGGAACGCTGTCCGTCAACTTCGCCGGTCCGCGGCCTTCGGTCGAAGGAACGCTCGGCCTCAAGTCTCTCGATCTGACTCATTACTTGAAAGCTGACACCCCCGAGGATCAGGCGCGCACGATCCTGGCATCCCTCCGCGCTGCCGACGGTTTCGACTTTCCCCTTATCGATGCGGTCGACGCCGACTTCCGTCTGTCCGCCGACACTGTGAATCTCCCCGCGACGACGATCGGGCGCAGCGCCGCCACTGTTTCCCTGCGCGATGGCAAAATGCTCGCCGACCTCGCCGAGCTGGAATTCAGCGACGGCACACGCGGCGGCGGTCAGATCCGCATCGATCAGAGCGGCGACAATCCAAGTTTCGGCATGCAGGCAAAGTTCGAATCCCCCGATGTCGGCCAAGCCATCCAGGCCGTCTTCGGCCATCCTACGGTGCAAGGCCGTGGCTCCGTCACCATCGATCTGACGGCTATGGGCGACACAGGCGAGAGCCTACTGCAGTCGCTCGCCGGAAAGCTCTGCGTCACCCTTGCAGAAGGCGGACGCGTCGGCATCGACATCAACTCGCTGACTTCCCCGCAGTCCCAATCGCTCCCTGACGGGAAATGGCAGCAGGTGAGTGCAACAGCCATCTCAGTCGACAAGCTGGATGCCAGATTCACAGTCACCAATGGCGTGCTGCGCGCACAGTCAGCGGAGGCAGTATCCGGTGAGCGCGCATTGAAAGCCGATGGCGCCATAAGCCTCGTCGAGCGGCGGCTCGATATGGAGCTTGCTGTCGGCGACGTCATCAAGGCGGCAACAGAAAGCGAAGCAAGCGAAGCTGTAAAGATGCACGCCAGAGAGATCATCAATATGCATGGTCCCTGGTCAGCGCCTCAGATACGCAACGACCCCGCGCCCGGCGCAGCCCAGAGCATCGCCCCCGCGCCCGGCTGAGGCGATCAGAACAACCGCGCGATCATCTCTTCGGCGGCCCTGCGCTGCTCCGCGCTCATGCCGAGCCCGCACTTCGTCCGCCGCCACAGCACATCCTCGGCATCGCGCGCCCACTCTTGATCGCGCAGATAAATCACCTCGCGCTCGCTGAGCCCCGCACCGAACGCCGCCCCGAGATCGTGCATATCGCGCGCATCGCCCAGCACGTCGTCGACACGGCTGCCATAGCGCCGCGCCAGCCGGCCGAGAAACGCGCTGTCGAAGCCGCGATGCTCGCGACAAAGTCCGCGAATGAAACCTTCCAGCCCCTGCGCCCCGAGATTGCCGCCTGGCAGAGGTGTCGAAGCCGTCCACGCCGGCCCCATCGCCGGAAAGTATCGTTTCAGCTTCGCCATCGCCGCCTCTGCGAGCCGCCGATAGGTAGTGAGCTTTCCGCCAAGCACCGTCAGCAGCGGAGCGCCCTCATCGTCGTTCACTTCGAGACGGTAATCGCGCGAAACCGCGCCGGCGCTCGCTGTGCGATCATCATCGAATAGCGGCCTGACGCCTGCAAAGCTCCACACGATGTCTGCGCGCTCAGGCGGCTTCGCGAAGAACTGCCGCGCCAGTGCCAGCAGGTAGTCCTCTTCCTCCGCGCTGATGGCCACGCCACCGGGATCGCCGTCGAAAGCAATCTCCGTTGTACCGATCAGGGAGAACCTCTCCTCGTAGGGAATGGCGAACACCACGCGCCCATCAGCGTTCTGACACAGATACGCGTCATTCGCGCCGCTGATGCGCGGCACGACGATGTGGCTGCCTTTGACCAGCCGCAGCGGCACCCCGGAACGCGCGCTGCTCGCAAGCTTACCGCCGAAGCTGCTCACCCACGGCCCGGCCGCATTGACGAGCGCGCGCGCGCAAACCTCGCCTTCGCGTCCACCGTCGAGAACGACGCGCCAGACACCATCACCCACACGTGCAGATACGACGCGCGTCCGCGTTGCGATGTCCGCTCCGCGATCGGCGGCCGCGCGCGCATTCAACACCACCAGCCGCGCATCATCGACGCGGCAATCCCAGTAAAAGAAGCCCTGCATAAACTCCGGCCGCAACGCATAGCCTGCAGGGTCGCGGCGCAGGTTCACCGCCTGCGAAGCAGGAATGCGTTTGCGATGCCCGAGGTGATCGTAGAGGAAAAGCCCGGCGCGCAGCATCAAGGTCGATCTGCCGGCCGCTGTCTGCGGCAACACGAAGCGCTGCGGCCAGATGATGTGTCCGGCATTTGCGAGCAGCACCTCGCGCTCTTCCAGCGCCTCGCGCACCAGCCGGAACTCGAAATGCTCCAGATACCGCAGCCCGCCGTGGATGAGCTTTGAGCTCGCCGAGGACGTCGCCCCGCCGAGATCGCCCTTCTCCGCCAGCAGCACTTTGAGCCCACGCCCAGCAGCGTCAGCGGCTATGCCGGCGCCGTTGATGCCTCCGCCCACCACGACGAGGTCATAGATCATGCGCGATCGCTATCACGGCCACACTTACGGCTGCGTTTCTTACGGCGACGTCCCTTTGCGCGGATCCCCCGTGAGCAGCGAGACCACGACTAGGGCGACAAACCCTACTGGCAGCGCCAGCAGAACAGTTGCAGCACCACCAATCCCCCACCAGTCGGCCATCGACCGGGCGTGAGCATCTAGCGCTGCCCAGGCGGCAAGTTTCTCCGCACCCGGCTCAGCCGCCAGCCAGGCGTCCTTCAGCTCCGTAAAGTATTCGAGGCCATTGCTGCCTCCGCTCGACAACGCCGAAGTCGCCTCGACGAATGGCACCGCGAAATAGTGCTGCCCGGCGAAGTAGAGCAGCATGAACCCAGCCCCAGCCAGCATGGCCGCCGAAGCACCCCAAGCATTGGCGCGCGGCCACCACAACGCGCCGACGAGTGCAGGGAACAGTCCGGCTGCAACGAACGCCAGCGATCCCGTCGCAATATCGATGATCGGCGCCAGCCGCTGCATGGCGAGGACAGCACCGGCCACGATGATCGTCGCGGCGATGACATAGGAAGCAATGCGCGTTCCGCGCGAGCCATCCTCCGCGCCAGCTGCCGCGTCGATTCCCAGCGCCCTCACCACCACGTTGATCGGCGCGTGCAGCCCCACCAAAACCGCTGCTAGAATGGCAACCGCAAGCAGTCCCGTCAGCCCACCATCCAGCCCGGCGATCTCCGGAAGCGCAAAACCGACGACGTCCTGATTGACGGCAATGTCCTGCAAACGCAGTGCGCCGCTGGCGTCCAGGCTTGCAGAGCATGCTGCCCTCACCGTCGCCGCATCTGTCGCAGCGCGCTCGCACACTTCGACCAGCCCGAGTTTCCCGTAAGCGAACACCCACTGCGGCAGGTCGCTGGCTGTCGCGCCGTCTGCAATCAAAGAAGCAATAGATTGTCGCGCATAAGTCGCCGCCGCCGGCATCAGCGTCAGCAGCAGTACGCACCAGCCTAAAACCCACAGCGCCGTGTGCCGCGCTTCACGCATCGGCCTTTGCGCCAGCGGTGCCGCGAGCACGTTGGGAAGCGCCGCGACGCCTGCCGCAAGCGCCAGGACGATACCTGCAAAGTTGATCGGCGCCATTGTCAGGAACGCGGTCATCAGTGGGCGCATGTAGGCAGGATCGGCAAGATCGCGGCCCAGTAGGTCCTCCTCGATCCCTTGCAACTGCCAGAGCGAATTTGCGTACGCGATCTGCGGCACCGGCAGTCCGAACCATTGCACCGACACGATAACCAACGGCACCAGCAGCGCGACAAGTAACAGCACATAGAGCATGGCGTTGGGGATCGAAGCATCGCCTTCGCCGCGCACGATGAAGCATGCGAACACCGCGCACGCCGCAGCGATGACCGCCGCATCGAATCCGATACCGAGCAGACGCGTTCCGATCAGCCCCGCGGCCATGAGCCCCGCTGTCGCCGCCACAATCATCGACGCCGCGATGATCGCACCCGAGACCACTGCCACCATGCGGCCGGGGAAGCGCATCGCGAGTAGCGCCGGAAGCGAATCCGCACCCGACGCCGCAAATCGCGGCGCCACGAGAAGTTGCATCAGCAGACAGCCTGCGCCGATCCCCAACGCATAAGACAGCCCATCGTAGCCGAGGGCAAAAACCGCTCCTGGAATTGCTACGAAGAACGCGCCGCTGACGACGCTGGGCACCAGCGACATGCCGCTGAGCACGGGCCCAGCGCGCCCCGCTCCAATCAGCCCCGCCGCCAAGGCGATAACCGCGGCAATCCCTATGCCCGCGGCCCAGTAGGCCCCATCACCCCACGCAGCCAAGGCGCCGAGTCGGGCAGCCAGCAGAAGCGCAACGATCACGCCGCCGACACCGGCCGCAGTGGCCGCGGAAACCACGACCCCGGGCTTCTTTTCGGAGACGGCGCTCTCCCCATCGAGCGGCATGTCAGCGGCCCGCCAGCCGGCGCCGGTCGCGCCGGTCCTGCCAGTGCGCCGACGCGAGTCCGATCACCACGAAACCAATCAGCGCGCCTTGCGCGACCATGAAGTAGCCGAGGGGAAAGGCGAAGATGTCGATGAGGTCGAGCGCCTGCGCCAGCATCGGCACACCGAACGCCAGCAGTGCCCAGGTCAGCAGCGCAAGCACAGGAAATCGTCCCTGCTGCGCTGCGCTAGCTGTGCTCGAATTGATTGGCTGTCCGCCCACGACGTCCGCCCCCGCCCGCCCTGACGACGCACGCGACGCCGCGGCCGCCAAACTCACTGCACTTTGCGACACAGTCGTGGCGCCGCATACAGCCGGCCACCGCAAATGCGCGGCGCTGAATGCAGTAAGGCGGGGCGACGCGCTACCGCATCCCCCCGCCCTGGGATCCTCTCCCTAGACTTGGACCGTTGTAAATTTTTTGCTTTGGCAGGCTGAGGGGTCCTCGACTCGCCGGCCCCGCAACATGGGCGACGAAAGGTCCTGCGTCAAGTCGCCTCCAACTGAAAATATGTGATGCGATGCAGCGATTTATATCCGCCTCCGCAGCGCGCTTACGATACCTCCGGACGGCACTCTGAGTCCGATGGAAGCGGGTCGCACTGACGATTTCCTGTGCACGTTTTCATCGCCTGAGCGAGGCCTGTCGAATAGAGCCCGTCGAGGGCGCCGAAGAAGAGCCCCTGCGAACGCAACCCACACTGATACATCTTCACGATGCGCTCGCCGCCGGTGCGCATCGCAAGGTCGTAATCGCGGAATGCAGCCTCCGCCTCGCCCTGCGCTTGCCGGATATGCGCGCGAGTGTCGAGCGCATAGGGACTTCCCGGCGATAGCGCGAGAGCGCGCTCGACATCGGCAATACCCTGCTCCGCGCGACCGAGCTTGAAATAGGCCCACGCGCGGTTGTTCAGCGCCAGCGGGAAATCGGGCCGCACTTCCAGCGCCACGTCGTAGTCGGCGATCGCCTTGTCGAACAACCCCAGCAGCGAGTAGGCGAGCGCGCGCATGCCATAGGCAAGGCTGCGCTGCTCATCCGGCAGCCCGGGCGTATCAATCAGCGCCGAGCAGCCTTTGATGCGGCGCTCGTTGTCTTCGCTGAGGCAGTCGACCATAGGATCGTCCACCGTCGCCAGGGCCGCAAAGCCCCCGCCCAGCAGCACCGCCAAAACAAAAGCTAGCCTCAGGAAAGACATTTGACCCCCGAAGTTCCAGAAGGCCTTTGAAGCAGCAAAAGCAGCACTTTATAAGGCCTGATCGACGGCCCGCGCACCCTCGGCAACCTGCCGCGGACGCAAATGGCTAACAATGCCGCTTAACACCTTCTCCCGTGCCCCATGCTAACCTTAAGCGTGTGGCCGGATGCGAGCGTCCCACGTGAAACAAAAGCGAATTCTGCTCATCATCGGCGGCGGTATCGCTGCCTACAAATGCCTCGATCTCGTTCGGCGCCTTCGCGAAACGGGAACGACCGTGCGCGCCATCATGACGAAGGCCGCCACCCAGTTCATTACGCCGCTGTCGGTCGGCGCTCTCACCGGCGACCGCGTCTTCACTGACCTGTTCGACCTCAACGACGAGCACGAGATCGGCCACATCCGCCTCTCGCGCGAAGCCGACCTTCTCATCGTCGCCCCGGCAACCGCCGACCTCATCGCCAAGATGGCCGGCGGCCATGCCGATGACCTCGCCTCTAGCGTGCTGCTCGCAACCGACAAGCCCGTGCTCATCGCGCCGGCCATGAACCCGCGCATGTGGCTGCATCCGGCAACGCAGCGCAACGTCGCTCAACTGCGCGCTGATGGCATCCGTATCGTAGGACCCAACACCGGCGAGATGGCCGAACGCGATGAAAAAGGTCCAGGACGCCTTGCCGAGGTGCCCGAGATCATGGCCGCCGCCGCCGACATTCTCACTAATAGCGACACCCCATCCATCGCGCAGCTTCACGCCCGCCCGCTTCAAGGACGGCACGTGCTTGTCACCAGCGGCCCGACGCATGAGCCCATCGACCCCGTGCGCTACATCGCCAATCGCTCATCCGGTAAACAAGGCCACGCCATCGCCCGCGCCGCCGCACAGCTGGGCGCGCGCGTAACCCTCGTCACCGGCCCTGTAACCATTGCCGATCCTCCTGGCGTCGAGGTCGTGCGCATCGAAACTGCGCAGGAGATGCAGCACGCCGTCGCCAGCAGCCTGCCCGCGGACATCGCCATCTTCGCTGCCGCCGTCGCCGATTGGCGCACCGCTTCCGAAGCGCCTCAGAAACTCAAGAAGTCGGGCCAAAAGCCGAGCCTAGATCTCGTCGAGAACCCAGACATTCTCGCCAGCGTCGGCAACATGCGCACCGGACGCCCGCAGCTTGTTATCGGCTTCGCCGCCGAGACCAGCAACGTCTCTACCGAAGCAAAGCGCAAGCGCAAAGCCAAGGGCGCCGACTGGATTGTTGCCAACGACGTGTCGCCCGACCGCGGCGTCTTCGGCGGCGAAGGCAACACCGTGCATCTCGTCACCGCCGAGGGCATCGAAGACTGGCCCACCATGAGCAAAGATGACGTGGCGCGCCGCCTCATCCAGCGGGCCGCAGAGCAGCTCGCCAGCGGAGCTGCAGCAGCAGAATGATCGCCAAGACGCCGAAACCGAAAGCGCCGGCCCAGACCAGGAAGGCCTCGCCGCAAACCAAGCGCCCGCCCACGCGAGTGCGTGTGCAGCGGCTCGCGCACGCCGACGGGCTGCCGCTGCCCGCATACCAGACCGAGGGCGCCGCCGGTCTCGATCTCGTCGCCGCACTGGATGTCCAGCACCCGCTCGTTCTGGCCCCCGGCGCACGCGTGCTCGTACCCACCGGCCTCGTCATGGAGCTCCCACGAGGCTACGAGGCTCAGGTGCGTCCGCGATCGGGGTTGGCGGTCAAGCACGGCATCACGGTGCTGAACAGTCCGGGCACCATCGACAGCGACTATCGCGGCGAGGTGCAGGTAATCCTCATCAACCTCGGACAAGCGCCCTTCGAGGTGCGTCGCGGCGAGCGCATCGCCCAACTCGTCATCAGTCCGGTAACGCACGCACAGTTCACTGCGGTTAACGCTGTATCCGCTACAGCGCGCGGAAAAGGCGGATTTGGCTCAACTGGCCAGGCGACCGCCAATAAGAACGGTGGCTTACACAAACAGGCCAAAAAGCAGAAATCCATACCCAAGCCGCGCACCGCAGAAAAAAATGCAAGTGCAGCGCCACCACGACATCGCAATCGGTGATCCCTCGTACGCCTTGACACCCGGCCGCTTTGTCTCAACGTGCCAGTTAAAGCGGCACATCCTAGATCTTCCCCCGGAGGCTCAGCATTCCGGCTCGGAACCCATGATACGAGGCACCCCGTAATGAACGAGATTCCGCAGATCAAGACGCTCAGCTCCACGACGTCCTGGGGCCGCGGCCGCGTCTATGATTCAATCGCCGAAACCATCGGCCACACGCCGCTGGTACGTCTGTCGAAGCTGACCAAGGAAGAGAACGCGGTCGCCGACGTCCTTCTGAAGCTCGAGTTCTTCAACCCGCTGTCTTCGGTCAAAGATCGCATCGGCCTTGCCATGATCGACGCCCTGGAGGCTCAGGGCCGCATCTCGCCAGGCAAGACCGTGCTCGTCGAGCCGACCTCCGGCAACACCGGCATCGGCCTCGCCTTCATCGCGGCAGCCCGCGGCTACCGGCTGATCCTCGTCATGCCCGAGACGATGTCGCTAGAGCGCCGCAAGATCCTGACGCACCTTGGCGCCGAGCTCGAGCTGACGCCAGGCCCCGGCGGCATGCCGGTAGCGGTTGAGCGCGCTGCTGAGCTTGCCAAGACGATCCCCGGCGCCGTCATCCCCGGCCAGTTCGACAACCCGGCCAACCCGCTGGTGCACGAGAAGACCACCGCCGAAGAGATCTGGAACGACACCAACGGCAATGTCGACGCGATCGTCGTTGGCGTCGGCACCGGCGGCACGCTCACCGGCGTCGCCCGCGCCCTGAAGCCGCGCAAGCCCGGCCTCAAGATCATCGCCGTCGAGCCATCGACCAGTCCGGTTCTTTCCGGCCAGCCGCGCGGTCCGCATAAAATCCAGGGCATTGGCGCCGGCTTCATTCCCTCGATCCTCGACACCGGTCTCATCGACGAGATCGCCACCGTGTCGAGCGACAAGGCTTTCGAGACCTCGCGTCACCTCGCCAAGGTCGAGGGTATCCCCGGCGGTATCTCGACAGGTGCCAACGTGGCCGCGGCCCTTGAGGTGGCAAAGCGCCCCGAGTTCGCGGGCAAGACCATCGTTACGTTCGCGCCCTCCTCGGCCGAGCGCTATTATTCGAGCGACCTTTTCCTGGATCCCTCAAAGCCCGCCTGACGTCGGCGAGGCGCGACCGATATTAAGTGGGCCGGGGGATGCGCATCTCCCGGCCCTTTCTTCATCCGCCCTATCGTAACTATTTTAGGAGATAGACCGTCGGGAGCGCGGCCACGAGGCAGTGTCCCGTGACGATCCAACGCCATATGCGATAAACTCTCCCCATGCAGGACAAGGCACCGACCAGCGCCCCGGCACGCCTGACAGCGCAGGAGATCGAGCGCTACAAGCGCCACCTCGTGCTCAAAGAGGTGGGCGGACAGGGCCAGCAGCGCCTCAAGGCCACGCGCGTGCTGATTGTCGGCGCCGGCGGCCTCGGTTCCCCGATCGCCCTTTACCTCGCGGCAGCTGGCATCGGCACCATCGGCATCATCGACGATGACCGCGTCTCGCTCGACAACCTGCAACGCCAGATTGCTCACGACACAACTCACGTCGGCGAACCAAAGGTTGAGAGCGCCCGCGACACCATCGCCCGCCTCAACCCGCACGTCTGCGTCGAGACCATCGAAGCGCGCCTGACAGCGGAAAACGCCGCGGACATCATCCAGCGCTACGACATCATCGCCGACGGCTCAGACAACATCGAAACGCGCTACCTCGTTTCCGATGCCTGCTACTTCGCCAAGCGTACCCTGGTGTTCGGCGCTGTCGGGCCGTTTGACGGCTACGTCTCGACATTCAAGCCGCACATGAAGGACGAGAACGGCGACCCCTACCCCAGCTACCGCTGCCTCTTTCCGGAAGCGCCCCCGGCGGGCACGCTCGCCAACTGCGCTGAGGTCGGTGTTCTGGGCGCAGTGGTCGGCGTCATCGGAACGATCCAGGCAACCGAGATTCTAAAGGAAGCCCTCGGCATCGGGACAGGGCTCGCCGGACGGCTGTTGGTCTATGACGCCCTCTCCGCACGCTTTGAGACGTTCACGGTTGCCTGGGATCCTGAGAACCCCCTGAGTGGCCTCAACCCCTCGATAACGGAATTAGCCCGGAGCGACGAAACACACCTCGACACGTGCAGCGTTAGGGGATAGCGCTCTGATGCTCATCGTTCGGGACATTCCTGTCGTGCTGCTCACAATCCTCGCTGCCGTTCTGTTTCCACTGCCTGGCTTTGGCGTCGACCCTGCCGTCGCCCAGCAGCCCGACGCTCAGGAGCTGTCCGTCGGACCAGCAGCACCAACCGAGCAACGGCCGGTTTACGGTGCCATAGCCTTCACGCCCGACGGCTCGTTCTTTTCTGTCTGGAAGATCTCCTCGCGCCTCGAGGCCGAAGAGAAGGTGCGCGAGGAATGCGCCACCTTGGGCCGTGGAGCATGCGAGGCTGTCAGCTTCCGCGGCGAGATCTGCACCGCGATTGCGACCGGTGAAATCCGTAAGCGCCGCAAGATCACCTACGCGGGCGGCGGATTGAGCCCGGACGGCGCCGAGCAGCTCGCCCTGAAGCGCTGCAACAGCGATCGTCGCGCCCGCGGCACCTGCCAGCTACGCACCACGGTTTGCGGCGACGGCCGCCTAGAAGCTGCCTCCCGCACGAATTAGTTTTTCCGCTGGCACCAGCAGCAAGAACTCCTGGCCCGCGCAGCGGCGCTCGCGCCGAGCGCCCTTGGCTGCCGCTCCGATGCCGAACGGAGAGTCTCGAGCGGGAATAGGGCCCGCACCTAGCCGCCGAAGGCGGCAAGGGCCCAAGGGGCCGCGGCGCAAGCGCCGGCTGTCAGCGTGTTCGACGCCTGCCGCAAGCAAAGCCTCTCTCAGCCCGCGTCAGCTTTAAAAACAGTCAGTCCTAGAACATCGCCGGGTGCACGCGGTCAGGCGGAGCGTGACCATCAAGGAATGTCTTGATGTTGATGATCACCTTCTCACCCATGTCGATGCGGCCTTCGATAGTGGCCGAACTCATGTGCGGAAGCGCCACCACGCGATCGGAAGCGAGCAGCTTCGGATTGACCGCCGGTTCATGCTCGAACACATCGAGCCCCGCGCCTGCGATTGCCCCCGATTCGATCAGGCGAGCCAGCTCGTTTTCATCGATGACCTCGCCGCGGGAGGTGTTGACAACGTAGGCCGACGGCTTCAGTAGGCGCAACCGCCGGGCCGACAGCAGGTGGTACGTACCCGGCGTGTGCGGGCAGTTCACCGACAGAATATCGACGCGGGACAGCATCTGGTCGAGGCTTTCCCAGTAAGTCGCCTCGACCTCTCTCTCTAGGTCGAGCGAGACGCGACGGCGATTGTGGTAGTGGATCTGCAGGCCGAACGCTTTGGCGCGACGCGCCACCGCCGAGCCGATCCGGCCCATGCCGACGATGCCAAGGCGCTTGCCGTAAATGCGATGGCCCAGCATCCACGTCGGCGACCATCCGCTCCACGTGTTCTTCTCGTTCTTCAGGTAGTCGGCGCCTTCGACCAACCGGCGCGGCGCGGCGAGGATCAGCGCCATAGTCATGTCAGCCGTGTCCTCGGTGAGCACGCCCGGCGTATTGGTCACGGTTATGCCGCGGTTGCGCGCGGTATCGAGGTCGATGTTGTCGACGCCGGTGCCGAAGTTCGCGATCAGGCGAAGCTGCGGCCCTGCCTGCGAGATGACCGCACGATCGATGCGGTCGGTCACCGTCGGGACCAGGACATCGGCCACCTTCAGAGCTTCAGCGATCTGGGATTGCGTCAGCGGCGTATCGTCGACGTTCAGTCGCGCGTCGAACAGCTCGCGCATGCGCGTTTCGACAACGTCGGGCAGCTTACGCGTAACAATGACGATGGGCTTTCGGGCGCTGGTCGGCATCGGGGTCCGCTGTAGCCTCTTGATTTGCAGGGAGGGGGGGCCGGGGATCAAGTTGGTTATCGTTAGGGTGGTCTAACAGAACGCCATTGCAATGACAAAGTGCCGGATTTTCTGTCCGCACCAATGGGTGCTAACTCATCGGTGCTGCGCGGTTGGGTTGCTGTGACGCTACTAATCTCCAGACATAACGACGAGGACAATTGGAATGTGGGAAGCTGCGGCGCACAAAATGTATCGCACGACCTTCGCAGCCATATTGTTCTTTTCGGCGATCCCCGCGGCGACCGCCCAGCCGTCGGGAGTGGGCGCCACCGGGGGGAGCGGCCTGCCGATTCCCCGCTTTGTTAGCCTCAAATCCGACCGCGTCAACATGCGCAAGGGGCCTGGCACGGACTATCCGACCGCTTGGGTTTACCGCCGCGCCGGACTGCCCCTCGAAGTCATCAAAGAGTTCGAAGGCTGGCGCCAAGTCCGCGACGCGGATGGCGCAGCGGGCTGGGTTCTACAGTCGTTCCTGTCTGGCCGCCGCACCGCCCTCGTACTGCCGTGGGAGATCAAGTCGGGAGCCCCCGCGCCCAAGGTAGCGCTGCGCGCCGATGACAGCGAGCGCTCGCGCCCGGTGGCCATGATTGAGGCAGGCGTCATCGCCAATCTGTCGAACTGCGACGGGCGCTGGTGCCGCGTCAGCATCGATAGATATCAGGGCTATATCGAGCAGAAGAAGCTCTGGGGCGTCTACCAGGGAGAGGTCGTCAACTAGCGCGACCCGCTCTCCCCTCGCCTCAGTCTTTGCCTTTGTCGGCTACCAGCCGCACCACCACGTCGATATGCGTGATGCGCATCCCTTCGGGCGGCTCGGGGAGCCCGTCGACGCGGATGGCGTGCCCAGGAATGTCTTTCAGCTCGCCCTCGTCCTCGACAAAAAAGTGATTGTGGTTCGAGGTGTTGGTGTCGAAATAAGCCTTCGCGCCGTTGATAGCCAACTCGCGCAGAAGCCCCGCCCTTTTGAACTGGTGCAGGGTATTGTAGACCGTCGCCAGCGACACGTGCTGACCTGCAGCAGTGGCCTCGGCATGCAGCGATTCCGCCGTCACATGGCGATCCTCGCCTTCAAACAACAACGCGCCGAGCGCCAGCCGCTGCCGGGTCGGGCGCAGACCGGACTTGCGCAGGAGCTGGGCGACCCCGCGCGCGGGGCGGCCATCTTTTTGCGAGCCGTGGTTGTTATCGGTCATAGGCGTGCGCGTCGCACCAAGTTGAAAAGCGTGCCCACCCGCCGGTCCCGCAAATAGCAGACGCCGACGAGAAGATGACACCGTCGGTACACTATATGCACGCCGCGTCCGCACCGCAACTGAGCCTCTCCGCGGGAAGGCATCGTCCCCTGATAGCTCGCCACACACCCTTTTGAACGCCAAATGACTGTGTTAGGAACCCCGAGAACATATGGCAAAAGCCCTACGGGGTCGGAATTGAGCAAGGAAATCATGACGGAACGCCGCTCGAGCTTCGATTTCGAGGATTTGCTCGCGTGCGGTCGCGGTGAGCTATTCGGCGCCGGCAACGCCCAATTGCCCCTGCCGCCAATGCTGATGTTTGATCGCATCTCGACCGTATCCGAGAATGGCGGCCAGCATGGCAAAGGGCAGATCGCTGCCGAGCTCAAGGTGGCAGGCAACGACCGTCTGAACTGGTTTTTCGACTGCCACTTTCAAGGCGATCCGGTGATGCCGGGCTGCCTCGGCCTCGATGCGCTATGGCAGATGACCGGATTTTTCCTGGGCTGGCTCGGCGCCCCTGGCCGCGGCCGCGCCCTCGGCGTGGGCGAGGTCAAGTTCACCGGCATGGTCCTTCCGACCGTCAAGCGGGTCGAGTACATCGTCGACATGAAGCGGGTGATCTTGCGCAAGCTCAAGCTCGCCATCGCCGACGGTGTCATGAAGGCGGACGGCGAAGTGATCTACACAGCAACCGACCTTCGCGTCGGCCTGTTCGAGAGCGGCGAAACAGCTGCCGTCAGTCCTTGATCTTGATGGTATTTCGTGCTCGCTTCCGCCGGAGCCGAACAGCGAGAAAAGCCGAAAGCTTCCGGTACAAGAGGATGGGCGGATGAGACGTGTGGTCGTCACGGGCATGGGCATTGTTTCCTCGATTGGAAACAACAGCCAGGAAGTGCTCGCTTCCCTACGCGAAGGGAAGTCCGGAATCGTCCGCGCTGACAAATACGCAGAGCTTGGGTTCCGCTGCCAAGTTCACGGCGCGCCTAACATCGACTGGGAATCCCAGGTGCCGCGCAAGCCGCGCCGCTTCATGAGCGATGGCGTGGGCTGGAACTACGTCGCTATGGATCAGGCGATCCGCGATGCCGGCCTCGAAGAAAAGGACGTCATCAACGAGCGGACTGGCATCATCATGGGATCGGGCGGTCCCTCGACGCGCGCCATCGTCGCCGCAGCGGATGTGACGCGCGAGAAGGACCCGAAGAAGGTCGGCCCGTTCGAGGTCCCCAAAGCGATGTGCTCGGGTCCTTCGGCCGCGCTCGCCACCAGCTTCCAGATCAAGGGCGTGAACTACTCCATCGCCTCAGCCTGCTCCACTTCCGCACACTGCATCGGCAACGCCACCGAGCTGATCCAGTGGGGCAAGCAGGACGTCATGTTCGCAGGCGGCTGCGAAGAACTCGACTGGACACTGTCCGTGCTGTTCGACGCGATGGGCGCCATGTCGTCGAAGTACAACGACACGCCGGCCAAAGCCTCCCGCGCCTACGACAAGAACCGCGACGGCTTCGTCATCGCCGGCGGCGCCGGTGTTGTGGTCCTCGAAGAGTACGAGCACGCCAAGGCGCGCGGCGCACGCATTTACGGTGAGGTCGTCGGCTACGGCGCGACGTCCGACGGCTACGACATGGTCGCTCCGTCCGGCGAAGGCGCAGTACGCTGCATGCAGCTCGCGCTCCGCGGCTTCGACGGTAATGGCGTCGGCGGCAAGATCGACTACATCAACCCGCACGGCACCGGCACGCCGATCGGCGACCTGCGCGAGATCGAAGCCATCCGCAAGGTGTTCAACGGCGACGTGCCGAAGATCTCGGCCACCAAGTCGCTGACGGGTCATTCGCTGGGCGCCGTCGGCGTTCAGGAGGCGATCTTCTCGCTACTGATGATGAACAATGGTTTCATCTGCGAGAGCGCAAATATTGAGGAAATCGACCCCGAGTTGGCCGATGTGCCGATCGTGCGCGAGCGCCTTGATAACGTTAGCCTTAATTGCGTGATGTCGAACAGTTTCGGGTTCGGCGGTACTAATGCCACGCTCGTTTTTCGCCGCGTGACCGGCTAAAAGAGCCCGATTGCGGCCCGCTAGAAGCTTGTTATGCCGGGAACAGCGCGTCTCGCGCCGATCGGCTGACTAGACGCTTGAGGGCCGTCCGGCCCACCGCACTTTAGGAACGACAGGAACACCCATGACTGAAATCGACCTCGCAAAGCCGGGTCCGATACTGGCAGGAAAACGCGGGCTCATCATGGGCGTCGCCAACGAGCGCTCCATCGCGTGGGGCATCGCCCGCATCGCCGCCGGCCAGGGCGCCGAACTGGCTTTCACATATCAGGACGGCGCGTTCGGCCGTCGCGCGCTGCCGCTGGCGCAGAACCTCGGCTCCAAGCTCATCGAGCCCTGCAACGTGCTCGACCTCGACAGCGTCGATCGCGTCTTCGAGCGCATCAAGAATGAATGGGGCACCCTCGACTTCGTGGTCCACGCGCTCGCCTTCTCCGATCCGCGCGAGCTGTCCGGCCGCTACGTCAACACCACGCGCGAGAACTTCACCAACACCATGGTGATCTCCTGTTTCTCCTTCACCGAGGTATCGAAGCGCGCTGCAGCGCTGATGCCCAACGGTGGCTCGCTGCTGACGTTGAGCTACGGCGGCGCCACCAAGTCCGTGCCGTCCTACAACGTCATGGGCGTCGCCAAGGCTGCGCTCGAAGCCTCTGTGCGCTATCTCGCTGCTGACCTCGGCCCGCAGAACATTCGCGTCAACGCACTCTCAGCTGGCCCCATGCGCACGCTCTCCGGCGCCGGCGTGTCCGATGCACGCGTGATCTTCAATTTCCAGAAAGAGAACGCCCCTCTGCGCCGCACGCCGACGCTGAACGAGGTTGGCGGCTCCGCTCTGTACCTGCTCTCGGATATGTCCGGCGCGGTGACCGGCGAAGTGCACTTCGTCGACTGCGGTTACTCGACCGTCGCCATGCCGAGCCTTGATACGCTGAAGCAGCTCGATGCCGACGCATCGCACCGCTCGCCTCCCGCGGCCGCAGAGTAACCGCGATCGCACGATCATTCTGGCGGGCTGCGATGCCCGCCAGTTCCCACAAATCGAGGCATCTTGACGATCTGACGATGCCGGCTCACACACGCGCATGATCGGCGTCTTCGATTCAGGTCTCGGGGGACTGACGGTGCTTCGCGCACTCGTCGACCGCTTCCCCGACAAATCGTTCCTCTACTTGGGGGACCATGCCAACGTCCCGTACGGCAACCGCCCGTCGGACGAGGTCATCGATTTGACGCGCGCCAGCACCGAGGCCCTCTTTTCTCAAGGCTGCAAGCTGGTTCTGCTCGGCTGCAACACGGCAACCGCCGTCGCCGCGCGTCACCTGCAGCAGAACTGGCTTCCGCAAAGCAAGTGGCGCGGCCACAACGTCCTGGGCATCGTTGCGCCGACCGTCGAAGCCGCTACGCAGACGCCGTGGGCAGTTTCAACGCCGCAGTACCCGCAGAAGTACAACACCGACGTCGTTGGCGTGTTCGGCACCACGCGTACCATTGCTTCGGGCGTTTACCCCGAGGAGATCCGCAAACGCTGCCCGCGCGTCACAGTCGTGCAGCAGGTGTGCGCAGCTCTGGCCGGCGCCATCGAGCAGGAGGCCCCTGAAGCCGAGCTTGAGCGCCTCGTCGTCGAAGGCGTCGAAGGCCTCCTCGCGCAGACGAACGGCCTGCCGCCGCACCGCGCCATCCTCGGCTGCACGCACTTCCCGCTCGTAGAGCATCTGTTCCGCAGACACCTGCCGCCATTCACGCGCATCCTCTCGCAGCCCGAGGTCGTCGCCGACAGCCTCGAAGACTACCTCGCACGTCACGCGCACTACACCGCGGGAGATGCCGGCGGATCGCTTACGCTGCTGACGACAGCCGCCAACCCGGCCGACATCAGCGCCAGAGCGCGCGTCTTCTGGCCCGAAGTCGCCCCCTTCGCCCTCTCCGCCGCCTGAGCCATCTTCAAACGCGCAGCGGGCCTCGACTGCCGCGCGAAGCGGCAAGGCGCCAAGGGCGCCCGCGCCTAGTGGCGCGCCACACAGCAAGCTTCCCTCAGTTCGTGTCAGCTAAAAAAACTACCGCTCGGCCCGCGCAAAAACTTCCATCAGCTCGGCCACCTTTTGACGCTGCTCATTGGCGTCCCCGCTGGCGATGGCATGCTCGACACAGTGCGCCACGTGGTCACGCAGCACCTCTTCCTCCACCCGCCGCAGGGCAGCCCGAACAGCCGACACCTGCGTAAGGATGTCGATGCAGTAACGGTCCTCGGTCACCATGCGCGAAATCCCGCGCACTTGGCCTTCTATGCGGCCAAGTCGCTTCAGGCATGAATCTTTAGCTGGCTGTCTCATACTTGACCTATACCCCTAGGGGGTATACATGGTCAACCACCCTGCCAGGTCGTGTGGAACCGCAACATGTCCGATCACCGCCATGACACCCCCGACCACAAGGACTGCTGCGGAGGGCACCCGCCCGCCTCTCAGGCGCCCGGCTCGGGCATGGCCAAAGACCCGGTTTGCGGCATGGACGTCGATCCGCACACCGCCAAGTTCCGCGCCGACCACGGCGGCCGCACCTACTATTTCTGCGCCGCTGGCTGCCGCACGAAGTTCATCGCCAATCCGGCCAAATACCTGAACAAGGACGAGCACCCGCCCGAGCCGGTCCCCGAAGGCACGATCTACACCTGCCCGATGCATCCTGAGATCAGGCAGGTCGGTCCGGGCTCATGTCCCATCTGCGGCATGGCCCTGGAACCCGAGCTGGTGACGGCCGAGCAGCAACCCAATCACGAGCTGATCGACTTCACCCGCCGCTTCTGGATCGGGCTCGCTCTCACCCTTCCCGTGTTCATCCTCGAGATGGGCAGCCACTTGTTCGGCCTGCACCACCTCATCCCGCCCAGCATCTCAAACTGGATACAGCTCGTCCTCGCGACGCCAGTGGTGCTGTGGGCTGGCTGGCCGTTCTTCGAACGCGGCTGGCAATCGCTTCTCACGCGCAACCTCAATATGTTCACGCTGATCGCCATGGGCACAGGCGTTGCCTGGGTCTACAGCGTGATCGCCACCATCGCGCCGCAGATTTTCCCGCCGGCCTTCCGTCAGCCCGACGGCTCGGTTGCCGTCTACTTCGAGGCCGCAGCTGTCATCACCGTGCTGGTGCTGCTCGGCCAGATGTTGGAGCTGCGTGCGCGCGAGCAGACCTCTGGCGCGATCCGCGCGCTGCTCGACCTTGCCCCAAAGAACGCACGCCGCGTGAAGGAGGACGGCTCAGACGAGGACGTCGCCCTCGACGAGGTCAGCGTTGGTGACAAGCTGCGCGTACGCCCGGGCGAGAAGGTCCCCGTCGACGGCGTCGTTCTGGAAGGTCGCTCATCGCTCGATGAATCGATGGTCACTGGCGAGTCGATGCCCGTGACGAAAGAAACCGGAGCCAAGGTGATCGCCGGCACGCTCAATCAGTCCGGCTCGTTTATCATGCGCGCCGACAAGGTCGGCCGCGACACTCTGCTTTCGCAGATCGTGCAGATGGTGGCTCAGGCACAGCGTTCGCGTGCGCCGATCCAGCGGCTTGCCGACCAGGTGGCCGGTTGGTTCGTGCCACTCGTGATAGCCGCAGCAATCATCGCATTCTTCGCCTGGACGACATTCGGCCCCGAACCGCGCCTCGCCTACGGTCTCGTCGCCGCCGTCACCGTGCTCATCATCGCCTGCCCGTGCGCCCTGGGCCTCGCCACGCCGATGTCGATAATGGTCGGCGTGGGCCGCGGCGCCCACGCTGGCGTGCTGATCAAGAACGCCGAAGCGCTGGAGCGGCTGGAGAAGGTGGACACCCTGGTCGTCGACAAGACCGGCACCCTCACCGAGGGCAAGCCGAAGGTCGTGGCCGTCGTGCCGGCTGACGGCTTCGACGAGGAAACCGTCCTCAAGTTTGCCGCCAGCGTCGAGGTCGCCAGCGAGCATCCGCTTGCCGCAGCCATCGTCGCCGCGACAAAGGAGCGGAACATCGAGCTCTCCCGCGTCATGGGCTTCGACTCTCCGACGGGCAAGGGCGCGATAGGCATGGTCGAGCGCAAGCGCATCGTCATCGGCAACGCCCGCTTCCTCGCTGAACTCGGCATCGAGACCAGCCCGCTTGAAGCTGCCGCTGAAAAGCTGCGCGCGGACGGCGCCACCTCGATCTTCATTGCCATCAACGGCACACCTGCCGGCGTCATTGCCGTAGCCGATCCCGTCAAGCAGACCACCGCAGCAGCACTCGACGCTCTGCGCGCAGACGGCATTCGCGTGGTCATGCTGACCGGTGACAACCGCACCACGGCCGACGCCATCGCCCGCCGCCTCGGCATCACCGATGTGGAAGCCGAGGTGCTGCCCGATCAGAAAAGCGCCGTCGTCGACAAGCTGAAAGCCGAAGGCCGCATCGTCGCCATGGCCGGTGACGGCGTCAACGATGCGCCCGCCCTTGCCGCAGCCGATGTCGGCATCGCCATGGGCACCGGCACCGACGTCGCCATCGAGAGCGCCGGCATCACTCTGTTGAAGGGCGACCTGCAAGGCATCGTGCGCGCACGTCGCCTTTCCGAGGCGGTCATGAGCAACATTCGCCAGAACCTGTTCTTCGCGTTCATCTATAACGCAGCGGGCGTGCCCATCGCCGCTGGCGTGCTCTACCCGGCGTTCGGCATTCTGTTGTCGCCGATCATGGCCGCCGCCGCGATGTCGCTGTCGTCCGTCAGCGTCATCACCAACGCCCTGCGCCTTCGCCACGCCAAACTCGACTGACGACACCCGCTAAACTTCAGCGAGGCGTGCATTGCACGCCTCGCTCAGGGCCAGAGGGGCCCCGGGCCGGGCTATCCACTCGCGCGACAACCGCCGCACAAACAGCTTCCCTCAGCCCGTGTCGCCACTTACTGGCTCGGCATCGTGTTGAAGCGCGCCTTCTGCTCATCGCTCAGCGAATCGTAGAACCCGGTGAGAGCCGGACGGATCTCGTTCATCGCCGTCACCGTCGCCTTGAGCCTCTTGTCCATCGCGTCGAGACGCGCCGTCGTTGATGACGGAATGTCGGACGGACAAGTGCCCTGCAGCATCGCGGCGGCCTTTGCCGAAACATCGTCCAGATGCTCGAGCGCTTCCTTCTGCTTGTCGTCCGGATCGACCGTCGCGATGATCTCCTGCGTCGGCACGTTGATGAACTCCTGGTTCTGCGTCGAGCACAGCTTCGCGGGCTGATCGGCCTTGTCGCCACCCAGCGCATCGAGCTTGGCGCGCTGATCGGCTGACAGCGATCCGTCGAACTTGGCGAGCGGCATCTTCACCAGATCGAGCCCCTGCACCATCGCGTCGAGACGCTTCTGCAGCGCATCGAGACGGCCAACCGGCGTAAGCGGCGGAGAGTTGGGGCAGGACGCCTTGAGCAGGCTCTCGGCCTTGTTCGACGCCGATTCGAGCGCCTTCAGGTCGGCGAGCTGATCACCGTGCGGATCGACACTGGCTTTGATCTTGTCGACCGGCAGGCCGCTCACGCCTGGAGCAAAGCCGGCGCAGGTTGCCATTTCCGGATTCTGACTGTCGTCCTGTGTAACTGGCGTAGAAGCAGCGGCCGATGATTGGTCGTTGCTGCCGCCGCCCGAAGGGCCGGAGCTGTAGACGTCCTGATGCGATTCACGCGCATAGACGTAGTTGTTGTCCGACTGTGTCCACGCGGTTGCACCATAGCCACCCGACGGCCAAGCGTAAGCGCCGTACGGCCAGAACAGACCGCCCATGATGTAATCGACGCCGTAGTCCCAGAACGGCGCGCTGCCCGCGAAAGGCCACCACGCGAACGACCACATATCGCCCCAGGCAAACGGCCAGAACACACCGCCAGCCCAGCCCCAGCGGCAGTTGTAGCAGTTGAAGTTGCGAGCGTTCCAATTGTTGTTCCAGAACGCGTTGTGGTTCCAGTGGCCGGCGTTCACCGGCTGGTGCCAGTTGTTCCAGTTGTGAGCGAGGTCGTCACGGCGGTCATCGCGCCGGTCGTCCCTGCGATCGTCGCGGCGATCATCGGCGCGCTGGTCATCGTGGTGGTCATCGGCCGGGTGATCATCGGCGCGGTGGTCGTCGGCGTGGCGATCATCATTGCGACGATCGTCTGCGCGGTCGCGATCCTCCTGGTGCTCGGGCTCCCGGTGATCCTCGGCCCGCGGTGCGCGCATCTCCTCCTGGTGGAACTCAGGGCGGAAATCGCGACCACCACCGAAGTCCCGCATGCCGCCACCAAAGTCGCGCATGCCACCGAAGTGGCCGCCACCAAAACCGCCACCGAAATGCCCGCCGCCACCACGCGCTTCCGCGTCCGTGACCAGTGCGAGTGCGCCAAGCGAAGCGGTTGCGGCCAGCGCAAGAGCCGTGCTGCGGATCATGAATTCCCTCCAGGGAGCTGATGAAATGGCGCCGGCCGAACCCGTACAGAAATGCCCACCGACGTCTGAATGCTGGATAGCCTGGAAGGTATGACGAGAGCCTCATGAGCGCCGGGCGACCTTGGCCTAGCGCAAACAAAGGCTTCCGCATCTCGTTGTAGTTGTCACGATCGCCGCAACCACTCGTCAGGAGTTGGTGATAGGACGTTTCCTGCCCCCAACCTGACGTTTAGGCCCGGTACGTCGTCATGCCACTGGTGAACAAGGCCGCGCATCACGATATGACGCTCCCCAACGGCCGCGCGCGCCGCTATTGATCCGTTCAGCTGCGGAGCCAGGAGTAACGATGCTTCCCGACGTGACCGAGACGACCATCACCGTGCCGCCCGAATGGGCGCTGCTGAAGGCCATCTGGACCGCCTGGCCGGCCAACGCCGATGAATGGAACGGCGACCTCGATGCGCCACGCCGCGACGTCGCCGCCCTGGTGCACGCACTGGCCGAGGCGAACACGGTCCGGCTGCTGGTCAACGGCCCGGAAGCCGAGGCCTCCGCCCGCGCGGCCCTCGGCGGCGAGGCGGACTTCGTGCAAGCCCGCTACGGCGATATCTGGCTGCGCGATACCGGCCCCATCTTCGCCCGCACCCACCTCGGGCCCGTCGCGTTGCGCTTCGCAACCAACAGCTGGGGCGGCAAGTACGATCTGCCCGACGACGCCACTGTCGGAGACGAGGTGGCGGCGCTCGCCGACGCCCCCATCCGCCGCTTCCCCTTTGTGCTCGAAGGCGGCGCCGTCGACCATGACGGCGAGGGCACCGTCCTCACCACGCGCCAGACGCTGCTCAATCCAAACCGCAATGGCTGGACCAAGGAGCAGGCAGAAGCGGCCCTCGCCGAAGCATTTGGCGCGCGCAAGGTCATCTGGATCGACGAAGGTCTGAAGAACGACCACACCGACGGACATATCGACAATATCGCCCGCTTCGTCGGCCCCGGCCGCGTAGTTTGTCAGGCGCCCGCCGGCGAGGATGATCCCAACGCCGAAACGCTCAACGCCATCGCCGCGACGCTCGAAGCGGCAACGGACGCGACCGGACGCAAGCTGGAGGTGACGCGCATTCCAGGCGTCGGCCTCTACCGTAACGCGCTCGGCGAGGTATCGCCCGCGTCACACATGAACTTCATCATCGCTAACAGTCTTGTCATCGTCCCCGTTTATGGGACGCCGACGCAGGACGCTGCGATCGCCGCGCTGCAGCAGGTGTTCCCCGATCACAAGGTCATCGGCGTACCGTCGAAGGGCCTGCTCGGCTGCGGCACCGCTGGCGGCGGATCGTTCCACTGCATCACCCAGCAGGAGCCGCGCTAGATGTCGAACCGCACGCTCACTGTCGCCGGCATCCAGACTTGGTATGGCCACGACCTGCGCGACAACATCGCCCGCACCGAAGCCTTCGTGCGCGAGGCCGCTAAAGAAGGCGCTCAAGTCGTGCTGCCCTCAGAGCTGTTCCAGGGCATCTACTTCTGCACGCGCCAGGATCCGAAATGGTTCACCACCGCATTCCCGGTGGGCGAGCACCCGTGCGTGCTCGCGCTGCAGAAGCTCGCCGCCGAACTCGAGATCGTCATCCCCATCTCGTTCTTCGAGAAAGACGGCCCGCGCTATTACAATTCCATCGCCATTGCTGACACTGATGGCGCGATCCTTGGCGTCTACCGCAAGAGCCACATTCCTGATGGTCCCGGCTATCAGGAGAAGTACTACTTCCGGCCCGGCGACACCGGCTTTAAGACCTGGAAGACGAAGCCCGCGCACATCGGCGTCGGGATCTGCTGGGACCAATGGTTCCCCGAATGCGCGCGCGCTATGGCTGTCGCCGGCGCAGAGGTGCTGTTCTATCCCACCGCCATCGGATCCGAGCCCTACGACACGAGCCTCGACACGCACTTGCAGTGGCAGCGTGCCATGCAGGGCCACGCCGTCTCCAACGCTGTGCCCATCATAGCTGCCAACCGCATCGGCCTGGAGGAAAACGACGGAGCACAGCAGCGCTTCTACGGCCACTCCTTCATCGCCGATCACCGCGGCGAGATCGTGCAGTCGTTCGGCGCACACGAGGAAGGCGTGCTCGTGCACACCTTCGACCTCGATGAAATCGAGAGCTACCGGGCCGACTGGGGCTTCTTCCGCGACCGCCGCACCGACCTCTACGCCAAGAGCATCATCTGACCGAGGTCAAGCAGTCGTTTGCCACCCGGCTTGCCGCCCGAATATCCTGCGTCTCCCCAACCGGCGAACCGGCAGCAACGGACGCAGGACATGCCCACGAAAGAAGCGGAGCAGCACCGGCCCTCCGAGGCTTCGTTCGAGTACCGGTTACAGCACACACCGGCGGGCGTGGTGCTGCTTGACCCTGACCTCTCGATCCGCTCCGTAAACCCCGTTGCTCAACGGCTGCTGGCCTCAGGCAGAGCACCTGTCTTGGGCGCCAACATCGTGGACCTTCATCCCCAGCAAGCGCGCGACAAAATCGCCTGGCTGATCGAGCGCGCACGAACGTCGCCCGACGGAAACGCTTCCCTCCTCGTGGCCACTGCCGGCGCCAGCATGGTCGCCAAGGTCAGCCGTCTCGATGGCGGCGACGGCGCGTTGACTGGCTATTGCATGATCGTCCACGCTCTTTCTAACGCACCCGTCATGGGCCAGATCACTGGCACGAACGCAGGTTCAGACGGCAAGCTGCCCGCCGATGCCCTCTGCCCGCTGATGAAGCTCCCGCTGGTGCGCGGAAAGACGGATGTCATCAGTCTCATCGATGTTGCCGATGTCGTATGCCTGGTTGCGCAGGGGCACTACGCCGAAGCCAAGACCCTTTCCTATTCGGCCTTCTGCCCGCGCCCGCTCGCCGATCTGGAACGCCGCCTCGATCCGGCAGCCTTCCTGCGGGTGCACCGCCGCTATGTCGTGAACATGCGCCACGTGCGCGGCGCCGAGCGCTTGGACGGCAGCTGGCACCTCATCCTTGCAGACCAAGCCGCAACACGCATTCCCGTCAGCCGCACCAAGGTCGAGACAGTCCGCCGGCTACTGGCGGTCTGAGCCGCCGTTCGTGCAGCTCTGATGCAGCCCATGCACGACGCTCGTAGCCCGAGCGTCTGACGTTGAGGCCACCACGCCGTCACGCCACCTTCCCGCAACGCGCTCGCCCGCGTCTCCAGGAACCTGAAAGGTGTCCGATGACATCATCTCTCGATAGCCTCGCCATTCCGGCGCAGCCCGACCGTTACCTGACGTTCCGCGGCATCGACTTTGAGGGCAACATGCGGGCCGTACTCGGGCACCTGCGCCGCTACATCGATGATCCAGCGCACGCCAACCCGTTCTGGGATCGCTTCCTACAGCGCCTCACGAGCGCCGAGACCGGCGGCTCGGCGATTTACGATAAGCTCCTGCTACTGCATTCGCACACGTACTACATGGCCGAGCTGTTCGAGGACCATGACGACGACGCAGCAATTACCGCCCTGAAGAAGCTCGAAGAGGAGTGCTTCTGAAACACGGCGACGCCGCCAACAAGAGCGGCGTCTCCCCGGCGCGAGCCAGGTGTCAGTTCAGGCCTTCGGCATCCGCTGACCGATCGCGATCAGGCGCGCAGCACGCTCCGCGGCGTCCTGCAAATACTGGCGCGATTTCTTGATCGCTACCTCGAGCGGCATCGCGTTCGGCGTCGCTGTCTCCAGTCCGTCGATCCCGTGCGCAAACACGCCGCCGGCATCGTCCGCGAGGCCACCGCCGATCGCGACGACCGGAACGCCATGCTTGCGTGCCGCGGCAGCAACGCCCGACGGCGTCTTGCCGAACGCGGTCTGGAAGTCGACCCGGCCCTCGCCCGTCACGGCCAGGAATGCGCCTTGCATCTGATCTTCGAGGCGCGTCGCCGCAACGACGAGCTCGACACCGCGCTTCAATTCGGCGTTCGTGAAGGCCATCAGGCCTGCACCAATGCCGCCGCCGGCGCCCGCGCCCGGGCGATCGATGACATCAGCACCGATGCTGCGTTTAATGACGTGCGCAAAGTGAGCGAGGTTCTTGTCGAGCTGCTCAACCATCTCCGGCGTAGCACCCTTCTGCGGACCATAGACCCGCGAGGCACCCTTCTCGCCGCACAGTGGATTGGTAACGTCGCACGCGACGCTGATATGGATTTTCGCCAGACCCGGATTGACGGCCGACATATCGACCGCCTGCACCTTGTCCAGGTGTCCGCCCGCGATGAGATCGGGGATCAGCGCTCCGCCGAAATTGAGGAACCGCACGCCAAGCGCCTGCGCCAGGCCGGCACCGGCATCGTTGGTTGCCGAACCGCCGATGCCGAGAATGATCTCGGTCACGCCACGGTTGATGGCATCAGCGATCAGTTCGCCCGTGCCGAACGTCGTGGCAACCAACGGGTTGCGCTGTTCTTTGGGCACCAGTGGCAGGCCGGACGCCTCTGCCATCTCGATCACCGCGGTGCGGCCGTCGCCCAACAGGCCATAGGACGCGAGCACCCGCGCGCCCATCGGCCCTGATACCTCGACCTTGACGATCTGCCCGCCCGTCGCATCGACCAGCGATTGCACAGTGCCCTCGCCGCCATCGGCCATCGGCACCTTCACGTAGGTGGCGTCCGGCCAGACCCTTTTGAGGCCCGTCTCGATCTCAGTCGCCACTTCTAGGGAGGTGAGGTTTTCTTTGAACGAGTCGGGAGCGATAACGATCTTCATTGAGCACTTCTTCTCACGGACGCTTGCGCGCCAACGGCTAATCGGCGTCAGGATACTGGGAAAGCATGCACTGTGTCGCGTGCTTGATTAAAGTTGCTTTCTTTGCCGAGGGTGGCCCGAAAGCCATCACTGAGCATGGTTAAAGATGCCCGAGCACTCGTACGCAAGTCCCCTCTTGGGGATCCCCTGCCCGCCTGCCCTTACGGTCATTTTTTAACGTTGCCTACCAAATACTTGCACTCCGGAGCAACCGCCGCAATCGCAACGACTGACGGCTCGGCGCAGCAGCGGGCCTCGCCCTTCGCGATTTGGTATCGCGCCTTCGTGGCCACCCCGTGGTCCACGGGGGCAACGCAGGATGGCAATATCGTGCGGCGAACCCACTCTCTATCGAAAGGACAAGCGTGAGCACCTTCACCGTACGTCGTGGCTATCGCTACCGCGCCGAGATCTCTCTCGGCGTGCTCGAAAGCTTGGCGGGCAACGAAGCCGTCGCCGCTCGATTGCGAGATGCTGGATTCATCGATGTTAGCGTTGCGGGAGCCGGACGCAGACGCGTTGCTGAAGGGCTCTGGCCGAACGCCGATGCAAGCGCCCCCATGCCCCACCAGATAACCGCCGTAACAGAAATTGAAGCCGCCTAGTTCGGTGCCCAAGTGGCAGTAACTGCGTTCCAAATTGCCTAATCCGCGGGCGATTATCCGCGCCTGTCCGCGGGCGTTCATCCACGACTGCATGACCTACCGCGAGGAAAATCAGGTTCCCCGAATCACACTGGTAAACGCCCGCGCACCGCTGCACAGAAGATGTGCGCCACAACAGACAATCAGTGGACTGATTCTATTCAATTGAGGGGCTTGCTTTGCTTGACTGAGCTGGCAGAATGCCTGGCCTGATCAGGAAGCTTGGTTGGGCTCTCGCGGAAATTGCTGGCGACGATCCCATCAGTATCCTGCGGCCGACGCCACGGTCGCTCATACCGGAGCTGGTGAGAAGGGTTTAGGGGAAATGCAGCTGGACGAATGTCGCGCCCGGGTCATTCTCGAGGCTACGCATGCAGCCTGGAGCAATGGGGACATTGAGGGCGCCACTCGCCACATTTGCGATGACCTCACCTATTTCTGCAACACAGGCGGACCTGACGGCGGCCCCCTCACCATCACCGGCAAGGTGGCCTACCGCGAAACGCTACGGCAGATTCTCGAGGTCGCCGAGAGCGTCTCGGTGTCCGAGTACTTCCGTTTTCATGACGGCATCGGGCGCGCCAAGATCGAGTGCTACATCCGGCACAAGACGACCCGTCACACCCTGGTTGGCTCCTATCGTCAGCTCATCACGTACCGCGACGATAAAATCGCGCGGTTGGAAGAGTTCCATGACGCAGCCAAGATGATCGCCTTCTGGCGCATGATCTCTGGCGAAGCAGCAATCGAGAAGGCCCTGCTCGCCGAGTGACGCAGCGAGGCTGAGCCACGTCGGCTCGGACACCTACCAGCGACGCCAACGCCACCACCAATTGCGATGCCCCCGCCAGCGGCGCCAGCCTGCTTGTTCGACGATCATTGACCTATGCGCGCTGGAGCCGGGGACAGCGCTGAAACCACTGACCGGAGCGGCCCGGGTCGGCGTTCCTGCTAGGGCAGACATCACCAACAACGCCGCCAAGGCGGGCAAAAGAGCGTAGCGTGACATGAACAAAGTCTCCAACATCACCGATGGAGAGCATATTCAAACCGCGCCAATCACCGCTTAGTACGCCCGCAGAAAATTGCCTCAAACACTCCCCATCGGAGAAGCTTGGCGCCTACCACAAAAAAAAAGAGGTGCCAGCCGATCGCTCGGCAGCGGCACCCCAGAATTGACCACGCGGCCCCGGGAATGGGAATTCTTGGGAAGGGCCTTCCTCCTAGGGAAAGGGATAGTGGCTGCGAAGAATGTGCTCCAACTCCCGCCTCGAAGACTTGACCTTGATCAACACTCAACGTCGCAGCCTCGCAAAGCTCAAACGCCGTCCGCCCAACTACAGGGGAAAGCGCAGCATCGCATGCGTTCCCCGTTCTGTTGGCGCATAGACGAACTCCGCACTTAGACGGACGCACATGCTCTTGATGACCCGGGTGCCTAGCCCCGTCCCACCCGCGGACGCCTTTGCGCCAACGAAGCCCACACCCTCATCGATAACACTGAGGCGCGCCGCTTCCCCCTCTCGCACCAGCCGGACCTGGATATCACCCCGCTCGGTTTCGACGTATGCGTACTTGTAGGCATTCGTCACCAGTTCCGTCACGATGATGCCGAGCGAAACCGCTTTGTCCGTAGGCAAGCTGATCGGATCCGCCTCGAGCGAAATCTCGTAGTCGCTGCCCCACGCCAGCATGGCGCTGCGCAACTCTTCGATGAGGCCGCCGAAGTATGCCTGCATATCCACCCACTGTACGTCCTGCGACGTGTAGAGGCGGCGATGCACTCCCGCTATCGCTAGGATGCGCGCCTGCATTTCATCGAGCGCGCGACGCGCCGATGGATCCGTCAGCGAGTTGCGCTGCAGATTTGTCAGCGCAGCTACGATGGCGAGTGAATTTGCAACGCGATGATTGACCTCGCGCAGCAAGAGTTCGGCCCTGTCGCGCGCTTCGACGATTGCACGGTCGGCCGCCTCCTTGTCCCGCCGCAACCGCTCCTTTTCGAGAGCGGTGCCAACCGCCTGGACCAGCAGATCGAGAAAGTGCCCTTGAACGTCTTTCCATACGTAATCGACTGCACCGGCCTTCAATGCAGACACGGCAACATGGCTATCATCGGAACCGGTCACATAGACGACGGGTGGAGCGTCCGCCAGGGCACGAATTTGAACAAGCACATCGAGCCCGTCTTGCCCTGGCATGTGATGATCAAGCGCTACGACGTCGAACTGTTCAGCCCCGAGCTTCGCCAATCCCGCCTCGCCGGAGGTAACCGCAACGACGACGTAACCCGCTCCCTGCAGCGCCTTCTGCACGAGGCGCCCGAGACCAGGATCGTCATCGATATAGAGAATGCGTGCGACGCGGTCGGTCACTGAGTCTCCGGCACCTGCATCACGGCGAAAAACAACCCAAGCTGTCGAATTGCATTGGCGAAGTTATCGTAGTCGACCGGCTTGGTGATATAGACGTTGGCACCGAGATCATAACAGCGCTGGATTTCGCGCGCGTCGTCCGTCGTAGTGAGAACGATGACGGGCGATCTTTTCACATGTCGATTGTTCTTGATCTTCTCGAGGATTGAAATGCCCGTCATGTCGGGAAGGTTGAGATCCAGCAAGACGAGCAGTTGACGTCCCGCACTGACTTCTCCGCTTCCGTCCGCGCCAAGCAGATATTCGAGCGCCGAAGACCCGTTTGTGAACGGAATAAGTTCGTTGTTCACACCGGCACGACGAATGTTGCGCTCGATGAGCCGCGCATGACCCTCATCGTCTTCGATCATAACGATGGCGACGGGTTTACCCTCTAAACTCACCTAAGCGCTCCAATACAAATCGAAGGTTGCGTGGAATTCTTACTCGAAACGTCGTGCCCTTTCCAAGCTCCGAAGCAAGAGTTATCTGCCCGCCCATGCGCCGAACCAGCGCCTGCACGTGGGCAAGTCCGATCCCTTCTCCCGGCTTGTCCTGTTTGCCTGCCCGCCGAAACAGGTCAAACACGCGCGTATGGTCCTGCTCGGCAATTCCTCGACCGTTATCCTCAACCTCGATCATAACCATACTGTCCGATTGAGGGCGGACCCGGATCTTGACCACCGGTGGCCGGTCCGCAGCCTGATATTTCAGGGCGTTGTCGATCAGATTGCCGAAGACCTGTTCCAACGAAAGCTTGTCGCCGACGATCGTGGGCAAAGCAGTCTCCACGACCAGCGAACCATCGCTTTCCTGCAGCTGGTGCTGGACGCTCCCCTCGATCCCCGCGAACAAAGCCTCGAGGTCAACCCGTTCCGGATTGAGCACGCGCCGTCCCTCGCGCGACAGCTTGAGAATGGCGTTGATCAGACCATCCATCTTTTTCGTCGATGTTTTGATGAACGACAGCGCCTCGGGAATATCCGTTTCGACCGCGGCCTTCGCCTCGGCGATCCTCGGCAGTTCCTGGACAACTGGATCGTTGACGATCTCTTGCAGCGGCTCCAAGGAGGCTTTGAGTTCCGTCGTAAAGCCCATCACGTTTACGAGCGGAGCTCGCAGGTCGTGGCTCACGATATACGCAAAGCGCTGAACCTCTTCGTTGGCCCGCTCCAGATCAGCCGTCCGCTCTTTCACTCTCTCTTCGAGCCCGAAGTTGAGTACCTCGAGTTCCGATCGCGCATGAACCAGCTCCCGCGTGTAACGGGTCAGCGTCCATGCGGCCCCGGCGCCCGCCAGAAGTATGAGAATACCGCCGGCAATGATGCTCCTTTGCAGGATCAGAGCATTGTCTCTTTGCGCGATCACGGCTCGGTTCAGGCGCGCCTCGACCATCTCTCGCCGGCCACCGATCAGCGACCGAATCCGGTCCATGAGATCTTTGCCGCGGTCCGAGCGGACGAGCGCCATCGCTTCATCGATTTTGCCCCCGTTCCTGAGTTCGACTGTCTGCGAAAGCTCGCCGAGCTTGTCGTCAAGCGCAGATTTCAGGTCACTGAGGAATTGCTCGGAATCGGGTTGCCTGGCGAGGGCCCGCCGCAACGCATCGAACTTCTCGTCCGTCGCGCGCACAGCCACGGTATATGGCGTGAGGTAACGGTCCTCGCCGGTGAGAAGAAATCCGCGTTGCCCAGTCTCCGCGTCTTGGACGACGGATAAAAGGTCAACCAGCCTGCTCCGCATGTCACGCGTTGCAATCAACTCCTCGGTCGACTGCCCCGTACGATCCAGCATCCAATAAGAGAGGCCGACGATGCCCAGCAGGATGAGCATGCCGACGGCAACAAAGCTCACCGTCGCACGCATCAGATTAAACTTGCTGACCAGCACTAGTACCCTTCATTAGCAAAAGGCCGCCGATGTAATCGGCGGCCTCTGTTATTTTCAGCTTAGCCAGCTTCGCGATCCCGGCGCGGCGGGCGCCGGTCTCGGCCGCCGCCACCACCTTCGCGGTCACGACGCGGCGGACGCGCTGCAGAAAACTCCTGCTCCGGTTCCTCGCCCTCGGCACGCGGAATCTCCTGGCCCGTCGTTTGATCGACGATCTTCATCGACAGACGCGTCTTGCCGCGCTCGTCGAAGCCCAGAAGCTTCACATAGACTTCCTGGCCTTCCTTCACGACCTCGCCGACCGTCGCCGGACGACCCGGCGCGAGTTGCGAGATGTGAACGAGACCGTCCTTGGCGCCGAAGAAGTTCACGAACGCACCGAAGTCCATGATCTTCACGACCTTGCCCTTGTAGATCGTGCCGACTTCCGGCTCCGAAGCGATCTCTTTGATGCGCTTCAGGGCGGCTTCGATCGACTCGCGCTTGGCGGCCGCGACACGCACGGTGCCGTCGTCCTCGATGTCGATCTTGGCGCCGCTCTCGGCAACGATCTCGCGGATCACCGAGCCGCCCGAGCCGATCACTTCGCGGATCTTGTCGGTCGGGATCTTGATCGTCTCGATGCGCGGAGCGTGCTCGCCGAGCTCGGTACGCGTCGAGCTCAGCGCCTTCGACATCTCGCCGAGGATGTGCATGCGGCCTTCGCGCGCCTGATCGAGCGCAACACGCATGATCTCTTCGGTGATGCCCGTGATCTTGATGTCCATCTGCAGCGACGTGACGCCCTGGTCGGTGCCAGCCACCTTGAAGTCCATGTCGCCGAGGTGATCTTCATCGCCCAGGATGTCCGACAGAACGGCGAAGCTCTCGCCTTCCTTGATCAGACCCATGGCGATGCCGGCCACCGGCGACTTGATCGGCACGCCGGCATCCATAAGGGCCAGTGAGGTGCCGCACACCGTCGCCATCGACGACGAGCCGTTCGACTCGGTGATCTCCGACACGACGCGGATCGTGTAGGGGAAGTCTTCCTGGCCCGGCATCACTGGGCGAATCGCGCGCCACGCCAGCTTGCCGTGGCCGATCTCGCGACGGCCCGGAGAGCCCATGCGGCCCGTCTCACCCACCGAATAAGGCGGGAAGTTGTAATGCAGCAGGAAGCGCTCTTTGCGGGTGCCTTCCAGCGCATCGACGAACTGCTCGTCTTCGCCGGTGCCCAGCGTCGCAACGACGAGAGCCTGCGTCTCACCGCGCGTGAACAGCGCCGAGCCGTGCGTACGCGGCAGCACGTGCACGTCAGAGACGATGGGACGAACCGTCTTCAGATCGCGGCCGTCGATACGGCGACCCGTCCTGACGATGTCGCCACGCACGATCTCGCTTTCCAGCGCCTTGAACGTGTCCGACAGCAGCACTTGCTCGTTGGGATCGTCCGGAATCTCGATTCCGGCCTTCACCTTCGCCTTGGCCTCGGCCTTCAGCTCATAGCGCTTCTGCTTCTCCTTGGTGGAGAAGGCGGCGCGCAGGTCAGCCTCGGCCAACTCGCGAACCTTCGCCGAATACTTCTGCGCGTCGGGGATCTGAATGTCCCACGGCTCCTTGGCGGCCTTCTCGGCAAGCTTGATGATCGCCTGGATGACCGGCTGGAAATGCTTGTGGCCGAACATCACGGCCTCCAGCATCTGCGTCTCGGGAAGCTCCTTGGCCTCCGACTCGACCATCATCACGGCGTCCGTGGTGCCGGCCACGACGAGGTCGAGCGTCGATTCCGCCATCTCGTCGATCATCGGGTTGAGCACGAACTCGCCGCCGATGAGGCCGACGCGTGCAGCGCCGATCGGACCGAGGAACGGCAGACCCGACAGTGTCAGCGCAGCCGAAGCGGCCACCAGCGACAGGATGTCGGGATCATTCTCCATGTCGTGCGAGAGCACGGTGACGACGACCTGCGTCTCGTTCTTGAAGCCCTCGACGAACAGCGGGCGGATCGGGCGGTCGATGAGACGCGACGTCAGCGTCTCCTTCTCGGTCGGACGCCCTTCGCGCTTGAAATAGCCGCCGGGGATCTTGCCCGCGGCGTACGTCTTTTCCTGGTAGTTCACGGTCAACGGGAAGAAATCAATGCCGGGCTTCGGCGACTTGGCGCCGACGACAGTCGCCAGCACGCTGGTCTCGCCATACTGGGCATAAACGGCAGCATCCGCCTGACGGGCAAGGCGCCCAGTCTCGAGCGTCAGCTTACGGCCGCCCCAGTCAATTTCAACACGATGGATATCGAACATGTGCGTTCTTTCTCTCTCTCATCTCGGTGCGTTGCGCGAAGCGGCCGGAGTGCCGCAGCGCCACCCTCGGCTCTTGGCCGAGGTGCGAGGCGAGATGCCTCTCGGGGGTTGCCCACGGATGGCCGGCACATCGCACCGGCCTTCCGAGTGCTTGATGTGATTAGCGGCGGATGCCGAGCTTTTCGATGATGGACTGATAGCGCTGCTCGTTCTTGCGCTTCACGTAATCGAGCAGCTGGCGACGCTGGCTGACCATCTTGAGCAGACCGCGACGCGAATGGTTGTCCTTCTTGTGAAGCTTGAAGTGCTCGGTGAGGTCATTGATCCGCTGCGTAAGGATCGCGATCTGAACCTCCGGCGAGCCGGTGTCGTTGGCCTTGGTGGCATTATCTTTGATGAGCGCGCTCTTGCGCTCTCCAGACAGCGACATCGGGTATCCTTTCTATTGAGATGTGATGAGGGCTCAGCCCTCGCGAAGCGGCCACAGCCGGGATGTCGTCCAGCAGGGTCGCGAAGTAGTGCGGGTCTTATACACGAGACGCCCTCCGCGGCGAGGGGAAATCGCCGTAAAAAAGGGCTTCCGAAGGGTTAACGCCGAACCTTTTGGACCAAGCCAGACCCTCAGCCGAAATTGAACACGCGGGTCGGCCGGAAAGCACCCTTCTCCAGTTCGCCAAGCGCCAGAATGCGTCCTTTGAAGTGGGCATAGGCGGCCCCGTTCAGCACCGGCGCATCGCGCCCGCGCACCAGCACCGCCTGGCCCCTGGAGAGGCTCGCTGCATCGTTCGGCCCGACGCTGAGCCCCGGCAGGTCATCCAGCGCCGCCTCGACCGGCCGCAGGTACTGGTCGATATCGCCGGCCTCGAAGGCGTCCTGCAGCGTCTGGAGTTGCACAGACGCCTCTTCGTCGAACGACCCGACCCTCGTCCGCCGCAGCCCAATGACATGGGCAGCGCTTTCAAGCGCCCGGCCGATGTCGCGCGCCAACGCCCGCACGTAGGTGCCCTTGCCGCATTCGGCTTCCAGCACCACGGTCGCCGCATCCGGCATATCGACCAGCCTCAGGTCTTCGACCACGATCCAGCGCGGATCGAGCACGACCGTCTCGCCGCTGCGGGCGAGGTCATACGCGCGATTGCCATCCACCTTGATCGCCGAGAATGCGGGCGGCACCTGGCTGATCTCGCCAGTAAAATCGGGCAGCACGTTCTCGATGTCTTCCAGCGTCGGCAGCACGGCCGACGTGCGCACCACCTGCCCTTCCGCGTCGTCGGTATCCGTCTCGGCACCAAACCGCACCGTGAAGCGATAGGCCTTCTCGCCATCGACGGCGAATGGAACGGTCTTCGTCGCCTCGCCGAGCGCGATCGGCAGGATGCCGGTTGCCAGTGGATCGAGCGTGCCGGCATGCCCGGCCTTTTGCGCCCCGAACAACCGGCGCACCGCGCCGACAGCCTGCGTCGACGTCATGCCGACAGGCTTGTCCAGCACCACCCAGCCATGAACCGGGTTTCCCTTCTTGCGTCGTGCCATCGGGGCTTAGTCCTTATCGACATCCTGGCGGACCTTCGGGCTTGCGAGCAGCGCATCGATGCGGCTCGCCTCCTCGAACGTCTCGTCGCGGCGGAAGCGCAAGTCGGGCGCGAACTTCAAATTCACCGCTTGTGCAATCTCTCCGCGGATAAAGCGCTTGTTGCGATCCAGCGCTTTCAGCACCGCGTCGGTGTCGGCGTCACCCAGCGTCACGATGTAGACGGTCGCCAGCTTCAAGTCCGGCGACAGCCGCACCTCCGGTACCGTGATCACATGCGCTGCGATGATGTCGTCGTGAATTTCGCCACGCGCTAGCAGTTCCGCCAGCTTGTGCCGAACCAGTTCGCCAACGCGGAGCTGACGCTGGGATGGGGGCGCTGAGCCCCCCGTTTTCTTTGATCTCGTCACGAATTCAATCCATCTGCCATGACGGGATTGGACCGCCTGATGGCATCACAAAACGTAAACAGGTCGGCCCGAAGGCCCAGGGAGCAAGGCGGCCCGGCGGTCTTGGCGAAGCCGAGCAAAGCTCGAACCGCCGCCTCGCGGAGCGCGACCGTTCGCCGGTTGGCGAACGGATCTGCGCACCTGAGCGGCTTAAAGCGACCGCGTCACCGTCTCGATGTTGAAGCACTCGATCTGGTCACCCGCCCGGATGTCCTGATAGTTGGCGAAGGCCATGCCGCATTCCTGACCGGCGGGCACTTCCTTCACCTCGTCCTTGAAGCGCTTCAGCGTCGAAAGCGTACCCTCGTGGATCACCACGTCGTCGCGCAGCAGGCGCACCTTGGCACCACGCTCGACCTTGCCTTCGGTAACGCGGCAGCCGGCAACCTTGCCGGTCTTCGAGATGTTGAACACCTCGAGGATTTCCGCCTTGCCGAGGTAGACCTCGCGGATCGTCGGCGCCAGAAGGCCCGACATCGCTGCTTTCACGTCATCCACGAGATCGTAGATGATGCTGTAGTAGCGGATCTCGACGCCGTCGCGCTCGGCCAGAGCCTTGGCCTGCGCATTGGCGCGGACGTTGAAGCCGACGATGACAGCCTTCGACGCGTTCGCCAGCGCCACGTCGGATTCGGTGATGCCACCGACGCCCGAGTGCACGATCTGCGCGGCGACCTCATCGGTGCCGAGCTTGCGCAACGAACCTGCAATCGCCTCGACCGAGCCCTGCACGTCGCCCTTGACGAGCAGCGTGAAGTCCTTGCGGCCCGTCTCCTTCAGCGACTGCATCATCTGCTCGAGAGTACGCGGAGTGCCAGCCGAGCCCATCGTGTCGCGGCGCTTGCGCACGCGATAATCGGTGATCTCGCGGGCACGGCCTTCGCTTTCGACGACGGCGAACTGGTCACCGGCTTCAGGCGCGGAGTCGAAGCCGAGGATTTCGACCGGAATCGACGGACCCGCCGACGGCACGTTGGCGCCGAGTTCGTCGATGAGAGCGCGAACGCGGCCCCACGCCTTGCCCGCCACCACGATGTCGCCGACCTTCAGCGTGCCGCGCTGAACCAGCACGGTACCGACCGGACCACGGCCGCGTTCCAGCTTGGCTTCGACCACGATGCCTTCGGCCGACCGGTTCGGGTTGGCCTTGAGATCGAGGATTTCTGCCTGCAGATGGATCGCCTCGAGCAGCTTGTCGAGGTTGGTGCGCTTCAGTGCCGACACCGGCACGTCTAGCGTCTCACCCGACATGCTTTCGACCACGATCTCGTGCTGCAGCAGCTCTGTCCGCACGCGTGTGGGATCGGCCTGCGGCTTGTCGATCTTGTTGATCGCAACGATGATCGGCACGCCGGCAGCCTTGGCGTGATTGATGGCTTCAACCGTCTGCGGCATGACGCCGTCGTCGGCGGCAACCACGAGAACGACGATGTCCGTCACCTTCGCGCCGCGGGCACGCATGGCGGTGAACGCCTCGTGGCCCGGCGTATCGATGAACGTCACCTTGTCGCCGCTCGGCGTCTTCACCTGATAGGCGCCGATGTGCTGCGTGATGCCGCCAGCCTCGCCAGCCACCACGTTGGTCTGGCGGATGGCGTCGAGCAGCGACGTCTTGCCGTGGTCGACGTGACCCATGATCGTAACGATCGGGGCGCGCGGCTCGAGATGACCTTCGTCATCCTTGTCGCCGATGAAACCGGTTTCGACGTCGGCTTCCGACACACGCTTGGGCGTATGGCCGAACTCCTGCACGATGAGCTCCGCCGTATCGGCGTCGATCACATCGTTGATCTTGTGCATCGCGCCTTCTTTCATCAGGTACTTGATGATGTCGACGGCGCGTTCCGTCATGCGGTTCGCAAGTTCCTGAATGGTGATCACTTCGGGGATCACCACTTCGCGCACGATCTTCTCACGCGTCTGGGGAATGCCCATCGCCTTGAGCTTCTCGCGCTCACGCTTGCGCTTCAGCGAGGCAAGCGAACGCTCGCGCTGCTTCTCATCGAAAGCGTTGTTGATCGTCAGCTTGACGCGCTCGCGACGCTCGTCCGGCTTCGGAGTAGGCGTGCGCGCCACACCGGCGACCTTGCGGTTGCCCTTCGCGGCACCGCGACCCTCGTCCTCCTCGGCAGCCTCCGGACGCGCCACGCGCTTCGGCGCTTCCGGTTCGGGCTTGGCCCGCACCGGCATCGGGATGTCGATCTCGCGCGGGCGTCCACCCTCACGAGGCTGCAAGGCAGGATTGTACGACGTGCGCGGACGCTGTCCGCCATCGTGCGGGCGCGGCGGACGTTGAGATGCCCCACCGGGACCACCCCGCGAATCTGGGCCGCGTGAATCCGGACCACGATCTCGCTGATACTGCGGACGCCCTTCCGAACGGCCCTCCGGCCGGCTGGCCGGAGCCCGTGCATCAGGCGCACGTGTTGCAGCCGGAGCAGGAGCAGGAGCCGGCGGCGCAGCGGGCGCTTCCGCCACAGGCGGCGGCGGCGGCGCGGCTTCTTGAACTGGTGGCGGGGGCGGCGGAGGAGCAGCCGCCGCTTCGGCAGCAACGCGCTCGCGTTCCTCACGCTCGACGTCATCGCGTTCACGCGCTGCCGCAAGTGCGCGGGCCCGAGCATCACGCTCTTCGTTGGAAAGTCCGCGGCCGACGGCCGGCGTCGCTCTCTCCACTGGAGCCGCGGGGATCGGTCGACGTGCGACCGGCGCCTCGGCCACCGGAGCAGCGCTCGCGACCTCTGGCTCTCCACTGCCGGGGCCGGAGAGCTTGCGTGTCTTGCGCTTCTCGACGACTACCGACTTCGAACGGCCGTGGCTGAAATTCTGTCGGACGTGGCCGCTCTCGACGGTCCGCTGCAGCGACAGCGGCTTGCGCGCGCCTCCGCGGAGCGTCTTGTCGGTGTTGTCCTTGGTCTCTGTCATGCTCTTCTCGTTCAAACTCCGAAATCCCGGTTTTGCGGCCTTCAGGATGCACCCATACCGCACCGGTAGCGCCGTATGCGCTCGGCCTCGCTCAGTACCCGCTTCGTGGCTCCGCCTTGTATGAGGCCAGCATGTACCACATTTGACCGGCCCATGGCCAAGCTCAATTGTTCGATGGTGAGCCAATCAACAATGGGGGCAGATTGGCCTTTATCCCCTTGAATCGCCGAAAACTTGCGGTCCAACTTGCGTCGTCCCTCGGCAGTTCCGTCCGCGCCATGCACAAGTGCAACGGCTCGGCCACCGCCGAGAAGCTTCTCGACCTTCTCGGCTCCAGTGGAGACGAGACCTGCCTTGTTGGCCAGCGATAGCGCGTTGGAGAGACGACCTAAAAATAGGTCGTCAATGCGCTTAGGCAAGTCCTCGGGGACGCTCACCTGCCGTTTCAGGCTCTTGGCGAACGAATTCGTCTTGACCGCAGCCTCGACTGCCGCCCGATCGCACTTCACCCAAACACCACGGCCCGGCAACTTGCGGGAAAGGTCCGGAACGATCGTACCTGAAGGGTCGACGACGAAGCGGATCAGATCGTCTGGCGCCAGCTCTTCGCGCGTGACAGCGCAACGCCGGAGCGAGCCCCGCGCTTCACCGTCTTCCGCGTCTTCGAGCAATTCAGCGCCCAATCCGATCCCTTTCTCGCCGCCAACATCACCGTCTAGCCTTGGCCGGCGGCATCTTCGCCGCCTTCGGCTTCAGCCACGGCCTCACCTTCGACCGTCTCTTCGACAGCCGGCTCTAGGTCTTCCGCTTTGATCCAACCGGCCAGCACGCGCGCCGACATGATCATGTCCTCGGCTTCCTTCCGGCCGATATCGAAGCTCTCGAGTACGCCTTTGTGACGCACGGGCTCGGAGTCCTTCTCCTTCTTGCGCTCGGTCCAGCCGACGAGATCGTCGGTCGCGCAATCAGCCAAGTCCTCCAGCGTCTTGATGCCGTTCTCGCCCATGGCGACCATCATCGCCGTGTTGACGCCGCGCACCTTGGCGATGTCATCCACTACGCCCAGTTCGCGCCGCTTCGCATCTCGGTCGGCTTCCTGCTTGTCGAGATACTCGCGCGCACGCGTCTGAATTTCGTTCGCCGTGTGCTCGTCGAAGCCTTCGATGTGCGCGATTTCGCCAAGATCGACGTAAGCGACTTCCTCGATCGAGGCGAAGCCCTCAGTCACCAGCAGCTGAGCGATGACCTCGTCAACATCCAGCGCTTCCATGAGCATGTTCGAGCGCTCGGAGAATTCCTTCTGCCGACGCTCCGACTCTTCCTGCTCGGTGAGGATATCGATGTCCCAGCCCGTCAGCTGCGATGCAAGCCGCACGTTCTGTCCGCGACGGCCGATGGCCAGTGAAAGCTGGCTCTCCGGCACCACAACTTCGATACGGTTGGAGTCTTCGTCGAGCACCACCTTGGTGACCTCGGCCGGCGCCAGCGCATTGACGATGAAGCTGGCAGCATCCGGGTTCCACTGGATGATGTCGACCTTCTCGCCCTGCAGCTCGTTCACCACCGCCTGCACGCGGCTGCCGCGCATACCAACGCACGCGCCCACCGGGTCGATGGAGGAATCCTTGGAGATAACCGCGATCTTGGCGCGGCTGCCCGGATCACGCGCGACCGATTTGATCTCGACGACACCGTCGTAGATCTCCGGCACTTCCTGCGCGAACAGCTTCGACATGAACTCGGGGCGGGCGCGGGACAGGAAGATCTGCGGACCGCGCGGCTCGCGGCGCACGTCGTAGATATAGGCGCGGATGCGATCACCATAGCGCACGTTCTCGCGCGGGATCATTTCGTCGCGGCGGATGATGCCCTCGGCCCGGCCCAGATCGACGATCACGTTGCCGTATTCGACGCGCTTCACTGTGCCGTTGACGATCTCGCCGATGCGATCCTTGTATTCACTGAAGTGACGCTCGCGCTCGGCTTCGCGCACCTTCTGCACGATCACCTGCTTGGCGTTCTGAGCGGCGACGCGGCCAAAATCGAGCGGCGGCAGCGGCTCAGCGATCAGATCGCCGACCTTCGCATCCTTGTTGCGGCGCTGCGCATCATCGAGGTTGATCTGCGTGGCGTCATTCTCGACCTCGTCGACTACGGCCAGCACGCGCGAAAGCCGCGCTTCGCCGGTCTTGGGATCGATCTCGCAGCGGATGTCGTTCTCCGCGCCGTAGCGCGATTTGGCCGCCTTCTGGATAGCGTCTTCCATCGCCTCGATGACGATCTTGCGATCGATCGTCTTCTCACGGGCGACAGCATCCGCGATCTGCAGGAGCTCGAGCCTATTGGCGCTGATCCCAGCCATTGCCATGGTCTTATTCCTCCTCGATGTCCGTCACCGGTGCTTCGGCACCATCGGACAAGGCGTTGCCTTTCTTTGCGCGGCGTAGAGCCTCGCGGATCAAATCATCTGTCAGCACCAGCCGCGCCTCACCAACGAGGTCCACCGGAATGCCGATCACGTTCTTGCCTGCAGCACCGAGATCGACCTCGATGCGCACTTCACCGTCCTCGAAGCCCTCGAGAATGCCGCGGAAACGCCGGCGCCCGTCGATCAGCTCCTTCACCTCGATCTTCGCCTCATGCCCGGCCCAATCCTCGAAATCGGACGGACGCACCAGCGGTCGATCTAAACCCGGCGACGAAACCTCGAGCCGGTATGCACCCACGATCGGATCATGCACGTCGAGTAGCGGCGAGACCTCCTTGGATATGGTCTCGCAATCCTCGATCGTCATCGTCCCGTCGGTCCGCTCGGCCATGATCTGCAGGGTCGCGTTGTCGCCCCCCGAAACGACGACACGTACAAGCCGGAACCCACGGTCGCTCAGCGCCGGCTCGATGAGCTCGGCAACCCGCGCAGCAGGCCCGCTTTCGACGATGAATCGATCCGTGGAGGCGCTTTCGCCAACTTGCATATGCGGCTTGTCTACGGCCAGAACGCCGATCCCTTATGCCAATACAAAAAGAGCGGACCGCGAGGGCCCACTCCTGACAGTTGAGATGATCATGAGCCCGGAAATATTACGGGATCGTGACGGCCCGCGCAAGAGCCCGCCCACCGGGCGGCCGCGGCGCATCTCCCGCGTAATCGATCAGGCCCGCCGAAAGCGCAAAAAGTAGCGCCTGCGGCCCTCTCGCTCGGCCTTGGCCTCGTACCGGGTCGGCGGCCAGTCCGCGACCCGAACGCGCCAATCCCCAGGCCCCTTGGCCATCCACGAGAAGGCGGGATGCCCCCTGAAAGCCATGAGGATCGTCCGCAGATAATCGCCGATATCGGTGCCGATGCGCAGCTCCCCGGCCGGTCGCATCACTCGCGCCAGTTCATCGAGAAGTGCGCGATTGATCAGGCGGCGCTTGACGTGGCGTTTCTTGGGCCACGGGTCGGGGAAGAGAATGAACACGCGATCAATCGAGGCGTCCGGAAGCCAACGCAGCAGCGCGCGCGCATCATCCGCACACAGGCGCACATTTTCGAGCCCCTCCGTCTCGATGCCCGACAGCGCCTTGACGACGCCGTCCTCGAACACCTCGCAACCGATCAGCCCGACCTCGGGATTTGCACGCGACTGCCACAATAGGTGCTCACCGCCGCCGAAGCCAATCTCTAGCCACACCCGCGAGCAAGCCGACGGGAAAAGCTCTGAAACTGGCTGTGTGCACGCCGTGCCAATGGGCAACGACACCCGCGGCAGCACATCATCCAGAAGATGCTGCTGCCGCGCACTCAACTTGCGTCCGCGCCGCCGCCCGAACGAGCGCAGCTCGAGCGCGTTGACCTCAGTCTCCACCTCGGCGCCAGCGTCAGCCAACGGCCTTTTTGATCGCATCGGCAAGGTCGGTCTTCTCCCACGAGAAGCCACCCTCCGCATCCGGCGTGCGGCCGAAGTGGCCGTAGGCCGAGGTGCGTGCGTAGATCGGCTTGTTGAGGTCGAGGTGCTTGCGGATGCCGCGCGGCGACAGATCCATCACCTCGCCCACCGCCTTCTCGAGCTGCGCTTCCTCGACTTTGCCGGTGCCGTGCGTGTCGACATAGATCGACAGCGGCTTGGCGACGCCGATGGCGTACGAAACCTGGATCGTGCAGCGGTCCGCGAGGCCTGCAGCAACGACGTTCTTCGCGAGATAGCGGGCCGCATAGGCAGCCGAGCGGTCGACCTTCGTCGGGTCCTTGCCCGAGAACGCGCCGCCGCCGTGCGGAGCAGCGCCGCCGTACGTGTCGACGATGATCTTGCGGCCCGTCAGGCCGCAGTCGCCATCGGGACCACCGATAAAGAACTTACCCGTCGGATTGACGTGCCAGATCGTGTCCTTGTTGATCCAGCCCTGCGGCAGCGCCTTCAACACGAACGGCTCGATGATATCGCGGATCTGCTTGGATCTCAGCGCCTCATCGATGTGCTGGTGCGAGACGACGATCTGCGTCACGCCGACCGGCTTGCCATCCTCGTAGCGAATGGTGACCTGGCTCTTGGAATCAGGCCCGAGCATTGCAGCAGGGCCTTCCTTCTTGTGGCGCGCCTCGGCAAGGTCACGCAGGATTTTGTGCGCGTAGTAGATTGGCGCCGGCATGAGTTCAGGCGTTTCGGTGCACGCATAACCGAACATGATGCCCTGATCGCCGGCACCCTCTTCCTTGTTGGTGCCCGGCTGCAGCGCATCGACACCGGCAGCAATGTCAGCCGACTGCGGGTGCAACAGCACTTCGATGTCGGCCTTGTCCCAGTGGAAGCCTTCCTGCTCGTAGCCGATGTCACGGATCGCCATCCGCGCAACGTGCGCGATCCAATCCTTCGTCACCGTCTCCGGGCCGCGCGTCTCACCAGCGATGACAACCCTGTTGGTCGTCGCGAGCGTTTCGCACGCCGCGCGAATAGCCCACGGATCGATGCCCGCCTTCGGCCCCTCGCGATAGAAAAGATCTACGATCTCATCAGAGATGCGATCGCAGACTTTATCGGGATGCCCCTCGGAAACGGATTCGCTTGTGAACAGGTAGGATTTGCGTGCCACTCAGTTGCCCCGTTTCTTCGGTGTTTGGCTCGAATTCGCCGGGGTTTTCTCAAGCTTTGCGCGCCCGGTCAAGGGCGCGCAAAGCGCGTCACGCTTGCAACGGCGTCCTTAACGTCGCTGCCCAAATGCATATCGGCAAAGCTGATTTGCTTATTCGCCTTGGGCCTGTTCGCCGGCGAAAGCGCGCACCAAGTCCACGATCGAACGGCGCACCCGAGGATCCGTGATCCGGGCAAAAGCCTTGTTGAGCTCCAGCCCGTCGCGGCTGCCTAGGAACTCGGCAGCGTAGCTCTCAGCCGGACGCTCGGCAAAGCCTGCAGCGGCTCCGTCCATGCCCGACATCACCAATTCCTCATAGAAGAACTGCACCGGCACCCCGAGCACCTGGGACAGGTCGAAGAGCCGGCTGGCGCCTATGCGATTAATGCCCTTCTCGTATTTCTGCACTTGTTGGAAAGTGAGCCCCAGGTGCTCGCCGAGTTTTTCCTGGCTCATTCCCAGCAGCATGCGGCGCAGACGCACGCGTCCGCCCACGTGGACATCCACGGGGTTGGCGCGCCGCGAGCCACGCTCTTCCACCACTTCTGTTTCGTTGTCGCCCAGTGTGTTTTCTCTCGACATGCCGCATACCTTAACTGTCGATATTAGTTGTTTTTGCGCGCTTGACTCGCGAGATGGTTGCTTTGCCCACACCCTGCGAGGCGCTCTTTTGGTCGAATTGATCCGACCACATATCTATGACCGCTGCCCCCCGCCAGAACAACAGCCAAATTGTCTCTAATCCCGTCTACGTCGTGCGAAGAGAACAGAAGCACCAAGGAAGATCAGCGCTAGAGCTGCGGAAGTACAATCGTGGAACTGCGCATAAACCGGCGCCCGGATAGACGCGGGTATTCCACTGTCGACGACGCCGCGCTCGTTAAGCATAAGCATCGCGGTAACTCTTCCGTAAGGATCAACAACGGCTGACACGCCGTTGTTTGCAGCCCGTATGATCGGCAACCCCTCTTCTACTGCCCGCACCCTGGTTTGGTGGAAGTGCTGCCAAGGCCCCGTCGTATCGCCGAACCAACCATCGTTCGTCACGTTGACGATCAACCCAGGCCGCTGCGCACCCTGCACGATGGAAGCCGGAAAGATCGCTTCGTAGCAGATCAGTCCAGCGACCGGCGGCAGCCCGGCGATAGAGAGAAGCGGCCGAGGCTCCACACCGGTAGAGAACCCCCCGCGCCAGCGCGTGAGCTGTTCCAGACCAATACTCTCGAGGACCGACTGCATCGGCAGGTACTCACCGAAGGGCACCAGATGGATCTTGTCATAAAGGTGTTCGAGGGCGCCATTGGGGCCGAACACCATCAAGCTGTTAAAAGCCTGCTGTCCCCCCACCGGAGACTCCGCATGCTTCACCCGCAGCGCACCGGACAGTAGCTGCGTTCCATCCGGCAGCAGCTTGCCGATCTCGTTCAGAGCTTCCGGATGCTCCAGCGGCAGAAACGGCATAGCCGCCTCTGGCCAGATCAGATGCGTGATCCCCGCCAGGTCGTCCTGCTTGCCTGAAGCATCGCGACGCGAAAGCGCAAGCTGATCCTCGAAGATCTCGCGTTGCTTTTCCGGCCGCCACTTGTCTCGCTGCGGAACGCTCGCCTGCACGATGCGAACCTTGACGCCATCGAGCATCGGCGACGCTTCAGCCGGCATCCGCCACGCCCCATAGGCGTAGAGCGCCAACATCGGAAGCACGGCCAAGCCGAGCCCAGCCCCCACAGCCCGCGTCGGCGCTTGTGCCTTGCCATCGGCAACGACAACCGCAGGCCCCGCGAATATCGTCACTGCCAGCAGGGTCAGCCCGTAAATGCCCAAAAGCGACGCCGACTGCATCAGCTCCAAAGGCCACGTCAGCGCATAGCCCAGCACATTCCAAGGAAAGCCCGTCAGCACGTGGCCGCGCAGCCACTCGGCCATGGCAATGGCCAGCGCCAGCACCAGCACCCGGGCAAAGCCCCCCGGCCAAACGAGCCGCGCGATCCCGGTAGCCGCGCCGGTAAACAGGGCCAGCCCTCCCGGCAGCATCACCACGGCGAACGGCATCAGCCAAGCGAACCTGTCCGCTTCCACCAGGAACGCTTCGCCCACCCAAAAAAGGCCAAGCAGGAAATAGCCGAAGCCGAACCACCAGCCGGCGCCCGCCGCCCGCAAAAAGCGGGCACGTGGGGTATTGCCGTCGGAAGCATCGATCAACCACACCAGCACTGGCAGTGTGACGAACAGAACCGGCGTGACAAAAAACGGCGCCATCGCAAGCGCCGAAAGTGCACCGGCGCCGAAAGCAATCGCCACGCGCCACCAGCCGCACGCGGCGGCGACGAGCTGTCGCGCCTGCGCGAAGGTGTCGACCACACGCGCCCCGGCGGAAACCGCCCCCCGCTGCACCGGTGCTATAGCGCCGCTCACGTGCCCTCGGTCTCTACCGCCGCCGCCGAGCGATCCCGCGTCTCATGCGCGCGGGGCCGATGGATTTTCACCTTCTTGAGCCGTCGGGCGTCCGCATCCAGAACTTCGAGTTCAATGCCGCTCGGGTGACGCACCAGCTCACCGCGAACAGGAACGCGGCCCAGCAGTGAGAACATCAACCCGCCGAGCGTATCGATGTCCTCCTCCTCTTCAGGCTTCAACAGCTTGAGCCCAAGATGCTCCTCGAGCTGCTGGATCGGCGTGCGCGCGGAAGCGATAAGGCCCAACTTCGGATCGTCGACGATATACGCCGCCTCGGCGACATCGTGCTCATCCTCGATATCACCGACCACCTGCTCGACGAGGTCTTCAATGGTCACGAGACCATCGGTACCGCCATACTCGTCGACCACCAGGGCCATGTGGATACGCGTTGCCTGCATGCGAATGAGCAGGTTCGTCGCCGGCATCGAGGGCGGAACGTAGAGCACCGGCCGCCGCAGCTTTGCCGACGCAATCGGCCGGGAAAGGTCGACACGCTTGAAATCGAAGTAAGCTGGCTCGCCTTCTGCAGGCTTCGACCCCGTGGCTTGGTCAGCCTTGTCCTTGTCGGCAACGGCGATGGGTGTGTTGATAGCCCCTTCCGCCGCCTCCTGCGTCAGCCAGCGGAACAAGTCCTTTACGTGGATCATGCCGCGCGGATCATCCAGCGTCTCGCTGTAGAGCGGAATGCGTGAGACGCCCGCCTCGCTGAAAGTCCTCAGCAGGTCCGCCAGTGAATCGCTCTCTTCGAGCGCGATGATATCGGCACGCGGCACCATGATGTCGTCGACGCGCAGCCCCCCGAACCTCAATAGCCGCCGCAGCATCTCGCGCTCTTCGGTCGAGAATGCGGCAGCGCTGGCATCCGCGTCAGTCCCGCCCTTCAGGTCGGCCTCGAGCAGTTCGCGCAGGCTGGGCGACCGCAGTCCGATGCGGCTTAACAGTGCGTTGAGAATTCCGTTGGAGGGCCCATTGGAAGGCTCTCCATCGTCGGCGTCGGATATCGTAGCCGGCAAATCTTTGGGTGCGTGGACGTTACTCATGTTCAATCGCGTTCGCTGTCAGACATGTTCTGCCCGATCGGATCTCCGGCATTGGCGTAAGGATCAGCAATGCCTAGCCGTGAAAGAATGCGAACTTCTAGCGCCTCCATTTCCTCTGCTTCTGTGTCCGTCAGGTGATCGTAACCCAAGAGGTGCAAAAACCCGTGCACGACGAGGTGTTGCAGGTGGTGAGCCACCGGAACACCCATATCGTCCGCTTCGCGCTGCAGGGTTTCGAGCGCCAGCGCAATATCACCGAGAAAGCGCGCGTCGCCCTCCATCGGCAACATCGGCACCGCGGGGAATGACAGGACATTCGTGGGAGTTGGCTTGCCGCGATAACTGCCGTTCAGTTCAGCGACTTGTTCATCGCTCGACAGCGCAACGCAAACCTCGATGTTCTCCAGCGCCAAGTCCTGCGTGACTGCACGGGCTGCAACGCGCACGAGTTCATCGGCGCCGGCAACCGCTTCCCAGTCGCCGCCGTCATGCACAACATCGATGACGCTACTTATCGGAGGGTCGCCATCAGCGACCTCGGCACCATCGTTCGGCGATGCCGCCGAGCCCGGTGAGATACTTGGCATGATACGAACTACTTCTGCCTGTCGTATGCTTCAACGATACGAGCGACGAGATCACGACGCACAACGTCCTTGCCGGTGAACCGGATCGTCTCGATCCCCTTGACGCCGTCTAGTAGAGACGTCGCTTCCTCGAGCCCCGATTTCATCCCGAACGGCAAGTCGATCTGGCTCGGGTCGCCCGTCACCACCATCTTCGAATTTTCGCCAAGGCGGGTGAGGAACATTTTCATCTGCATGCTGGTCGTATTCTGCGCTTCATCGAGAATGACGAAGGCATTGGCCAGCGTTCGCCCGCGCATGAAGGCCAGCGGAGCAATCTCGATAACGCCCGTTTCAAGGTCCTTCTCGACCTTCTCCGGCGGCAGCACGTCGTAGAGAGCATCGTACAGCGGCCGCAGATAAGGATCGACCTTCTCGCGCATATCGCCCGGAAGGAAGCCGAGCCGCTCGCCCGCTTCCACAGCCGGACGCGAAAGAATGATCCGCTCCACGATGCCGCGTTCCAGGCAATGGGCGGCATAGGCGACAGCGATGTATGTCTTGCCGGTGCCAGCCGGACCGATGCCGAATACGAGATCGGATTTGTCCAGCGCCCGGATGTACGTGCTCTGCGTCGGCGTGCGCGCCTTGACTACGCGGCGGCGCGTGGTGATCTGCGCCTGCCCGTCACCCGGCACACTTTCCTCGCGCGCATGACGGATGAGCCCGTCGAAGTCGCCCGCGCCGATGGCATCCCCAGCCGCAACACGGCCATAGAGTTCTTCCAGCACGACCCGCGCCAGATCGCACTCCGCCTCAGGACCGCTGAGGGTGACGACGTTGCCATGGGCATGCGCCTCTATTCCGAGGCGATCTTCCATCAGGGCAAGGTGACTGTCGTATTCTCCGAGGAGCCGCGTCAGATGACGGTTGTCCTCGAACGGCACGACCAGGCGCTTGCTTGCAACCTGGGCCTTGGGTGATCGTCCCGGTCCAGCGACCGGATTCCCACGAAATGCTGCCAATCGGCGCTCCAGACGTCGTTCGCTGCGAATCGTCACTTCCAGATGATTAACGTAGCACAAGCACGGGCCACCCCGCAGCGCCGGGGAGACCAAAGGCCGCCATAGCGTTACCGGATCATCACTCCGGACGTATGACACCGGCTAGACTATTGGTACCGAAGGATGAAATTTCAACAGGAACAATGCGGCCGAGTAGTTCTTGAGGCGCTTCGGCATGCACACCCTGCAAGAACGGCGAGCGCCCGATCAGCTGACCAGGGTGCCGTCCAGGCCGCTCGAACAGCACGGGGAGGGTCCGCCCAACGCAGCGCGCGGCAAAGTCCCACTGGTGTTTTTCGATCCGCGCCTGTAGCCGCGCCAGCCGCTCGGTCTTAACCGCCTCGGGCACCTGGCCATCGAGTTTCTCTGCCGGCGTGCCGGGCCTGGCGCTGTACTTGAACGAGAATGCGGCTGCAAAGCCAATCTCGTCGAACACCGCCAGCGTTTCTTCGAACTCGGCGTCCGTCTCCCCCGGGAACCCGACGATCACATCGGTCGACAGCGCCAGATCCGGCTGTGCTGCCCGAATGCGTGCGACGAGATTGATGTATTCCTGCGCCGTGTGCTTCCGGTTCATCGCCGCCAGGATGCGATCGGAACCCGCCTGGAACGGCAGATGCAGATAGGGCATCAATTTCGGCTCGTCCCCGTGCGCCGCGATCAGGTCATCGCTCATGCCGCGCGGATGGCTGGTCGTGTAGCGCAGCCGCTCCAGCCCATCGATGCGCGCAAGATGGCGCACCAGATCGGCGAGCGAATACGTCCGCCCGCCTGGGCCATCGCCGTGATAACCGTTGACGTTCTGCCCCAGCAGCGTCAGCTCGCGCACACCGGCATCCACCAGCGACCGTGCCTCGCGCTCGATATCCGCAACCGAGCGCGAATATTCCATGCCGCGCGTATACGGCACCACGCAGAACGTACAGAACTTATCGCATCCTTCCTGCACGGTGAGGAACGCCGTCACGTTGCGCGTGGGCGCCCGCGCTGGCAGGTGCGCGAACTTCTCTTCTTCCGGAAAGTCCGTCTCGACCAGCGAGCGCCCTTCGGCGCGCGAACGCCTAATGAGCTGCGGCAGGCGATGATAGCTCTGCGGCCCGACGACTAGATCGACCACTGGCGCACGCCGCGATATCTCCGCGCCCTCGGCCTGCGCCACGCATCCGACCACGGCGACTACGGTGTCGCTGCCGGCGGCCGCACGCTCTTCTTTCAGCACTCGGATGCGCCCGAGGTCGGAATAAACCTTCTCCGCCGCCTTCTCGCGGATATGGCAGGTATTGAGAATGACGAGATCGGCATCCTCGATGGCGCTCGTCTCAGAGTATCCGTCGGCTTGCAGCGCTTCGGTCATGCGCTCGGAATCATAGACGTTCATCTGGCAGCCGAACGTGCGCACGAACACCTTGCGTCCAGCCCGCGGCATCTCAGCCTGGGCGGGCTCGGCTAGCACCGATGCTGCCGTATCCTCTTCAATCTCCGGAAGACGATCGTCCATGGGCATCCAACTACCGCTCGGCTTCGTGCCCGGCCGGCCAGCCGGTGCGGGTCCACCTGTCTATCGAGCGATGCTCCCTACGTCCACTTCTGCCCCGGATCTGCGGCGACACGTACCCTGACGGCGGCGGGTGCGGCTACCGGATCGGCGACGTCCACCTTGTCACCGTCCTGCTTGGCCCTCAGGCTGCGCACGACGTTCTCGCGGACTTCCCCTTCACTGTGCCGCGCCAGTTCCTTGCGATCGGTAAAGCTGGCGAGGGGAACGGGCGCACCGATGCGGATTTCCACGTCCAATGGCCCTGCCTTCAGCAACTCCCATGCGTGGGAGCGCATTTCCATGTCCCCGAACCAGGACACCCCGGGCCGATCCGCCCGGCCCAGCGGCAGGCCGTGCAGGCGCGTATAGACGGCCGACAACGTCTGCACCACGGCGTCCGGGGCGGCGCCCACCTCACCGGCCGAAGGCTTGGCCGCCGCAAATAGCGAGGTCATGAAGGGCAGAACACGGTTACCGTCGCTCGACGTCCCCTCTGCAAACAGCACGATGGTGTCGCCCCGCGCCAGCCGCCCCGTGATCTCGCCCGCCGTCGCACCCACCGCTGTGCGCCGCGAACGGTCGACGAAGACCGTGCGTTGCAGCCGCGCCAGCGAGGACACGAACGGCCAGTTCGCCACCTCCTTCTTGGCAACGAACGACACCGGCGCCACGGCAGACAGCACCGGGATGTCCAACCACGTCGTATGATTGGCGATGATCAGCACCGGGCGATCGCTCGCCACCTTCCCGGTAATTTTGATGCGGATGCCGAGCAGGCGGCAGACCTGTCGATGGTACCAATGCGGAAATGTGCGGGCCCGACGCGATCCAGACTGCACGAGCAGCGCCTGCACAGGCATCAAAGGCACCGTGAGTGCGAAGAAGCCCGCCAGAACAGCACCACCGCGAAACGCACCCATAACTCTCTCCGCGTGGGCTACGGCTTCTTCGCCGACTTCGTGCGCACGCCATAAAGCTCAAGCCTGTGGCCCACCAGCTTGAAGCCGAGCTCGCGCGCGATCCGCTCTTGCAGCGCTTCGATGTCCTCGTTGCGGAACTCGATCACGCGGCCGGTGGCCACATCAATCAGATGGTCGTGATGCTCGCGCGAGGCAACCTCATAGAAGCCGCGCTTCAGGCCGAAATCATGCCGTTCGAGAATCCCCTTCTGCTCGAACAGCTTTAGCGTGCGGTAGACCGTCGACATCGAGATGCGCGGGTCCTCGGCGTTCGCCCGGCGATGCACCTCTTCCACATCCGGGTGATCCTTGGCAGCCGAAAGAATGCGGGCAATGACGCGCCGCTGGCCGGTCATCCGCAGCCCTTGCTCGGCACATAGGCGTTCGATGCGGCTCAACCCTGGATTTGCAGATTCGGCCATGCGGCGGTGGTTTCTCCACTCTCGCTACGGTCACCGACTTATAGGAAAACCCCCACAAGCCGTCCACTTCTGAAGGTGAGTTACGCCAGGTCGAGCGCGAGGATGATCGCGTCCGCCTGGGTGCCGTCGGAGCGTTTGTAATAGCCCTTGCGCCCACCTGCGGGCACGAACCCCATGCCAGTGTATAGGGCGCCCGCCGCGTGGTTGTCCGACGCCACTTCGAGAAAGACGCGCTTGACCTCCGCCCTGCGCGCAGCGCGCACGAGCCCTTCGACCATGCGCCGGCCAATTCCCCTGCGCTGCCACTCTGGTGCAACGCCCACCGAGAGAATCTCCGCCTCGTCGGCGGCAATGTTGCCGAGGATGAATCCCACGAGCGCGTTGGGCTCGCGCACCTGCGCGATAAACGACGCAGATGCCGGATGTTCAATGGAATTGGTGATGCTGGCAGCATCCCAAGGCGGATCGAACAACTGGGCGTGCAGAGCAGCGATCTCTTCGGCCCGGTCGGGGCTCGCCCACAAAAGACTGAAGTTTCTGGGATCGAGTGGGATTGCTGCCTGGCTCATGCTCTGGCGACGGCCTTTCCATCCTGGGGCTTCGCATCGGGTGGACGCAGGTAGAGAGGAGACAGTGGTACCTCTGACAGGGGCAGCGATCCGGCAAGATGCGCCAGCGCGACAGCATCTGGGATGAGATCGGGCAGCGTCGGATAAACGACCCGCCCTTTCAGCACAGCAATCTCTGCCACGGCCCGGCTGGCTGACCCGACCAGCACAATGGGTTCCGAACCGCCGAGCCCAGCGGCATCATCGAGCGACAGCAGCATCGGCGCTGTGACTGCATCGGCACCACCGCCCGCGCCGAACAGCTGCGCATAGACTTCGCCACGTCGCGCATCGACGACCACCGCCAGAGGCTTGTCGCCGATCTTCGCGCGCGCCGCCTCGGCCATGACCGCAAGGCTCGATGCTCCGATCGTACCGGCCCCGGTCGCCAGAGCCAGAGAGCGCGCGGCCGCAATGGCGATCCGCGTCCCGGTGAACGTACCTGGACCAGTTGTGGCGGCAATGCGATCGATCTGATGGAAGCCGAGATCGGCTTTCGCCATCACCTCGCCAATCATCGGGATCAGCCGCTCGGCATGACCCGTCTCGAAACGTTCAAGCAGCGAGCTCCGCACCGACACAGCTCCACCGCGCAACTCGGCGACGCACGCCGAGCAGCCGTCGAAACATGTATCGAAAGCGAGAATATGCATGGGCGAAGCCTATACGCATGGCGCGCCGGTTACACCACCCGAAAAATACGCGCGGGTGTCAGACAATTCGGCCAATCTCGTCGAAGCCGAGCCTCGGCGACCGTTCACGCAGCACAGACGCATCGCCATAGCCGAGGTTGCAGAGGAAATTCGATTTTATGCTCGTCCCCGCAAAGAAGGCTGCATCGACACCTGAATTGTCGAAGCCAGACATCGGTCCACAGTCGAGCCCCAGAAGCCGTGCGGCAAGAATGAGATACGCGCCCTGCAGAGTCCCGTTGCGGAAAGCAGTCTCGCGAATCTTCTCGGGCTGGCCGGCGAACGATCCACGCATGTCCTTGTGCGGAAACGTCTTTGGCAGATGCTCGTAGAAGTCTAGATCGTACCCGATGATCACGCAGACCGGTGCCTGCATTGTCTTCGCGCGGTTGCCCTCGCTGAGCAGCGGCTTCAACTTCTCTTTCGCTTCTTTGGACCTCACGAACACGAACCGCGCGGGCTGGCAGTTGACGCTCGTCGGTCCCATTTTCACGATGTCGATCAGCCTATGCAGAAGGCTGTCGGGCACGTCCTTCGCCTGCCACGCATTGTGCGTGCGCGCGTCGAGAAAGGCCTGTGCCAGCACGCTGTCATCGACTTCGCGCATGGTGATCTCCTCGATCAACTGACTTCGATGAAACGAAAAACCCCGCCGTTTGGCGGGGTTTGCGATGGCCTGACGGGGATTAGACCGCCTCGACGGCCTGAACCTCGGGGCAGAAGTGCCGAAGCAGGTTCTCGATCCCGTGCCGCAGCGTCGCCGTGGAGCTGGGGCAACCGGAGCAGGCGCCGCGCATGTGCAGATAGACGACACCGTCGCGGAAACTAGAGAAAGTGATGTCACCGCCGTCCTGAGCCACCGCTGGGCGCACCCGCGTCTCCAGCAGTTCCTTGATCGTGGAGACGACGGCCTCGTCCTTCGGATCGTAGGAGCTGGAGCCCTCCTCGTCGTTGGCCGTTTCCTCGACCGTCGGAGCACCCGACATGTAGTGCTCCATGATCGCGCCAAGGATCATGGGCTTCAGGTGCTGCCACTCTTCGTCACCTTTGGTGACGGAGATGAAGTCCGACCCCAGGAACACGCCGCGCACGCCCTTGATATCGAACAGGCGTGAAGCGAGCGGAGACGCCAGCGCCTCGCCCTTATCGGTAAAGTCGGCCGTGCCCTCGGAAAGCACGGACTTCCCCGGGATGAACTTGAGCGTCGCCGGATTGGGGGTCGCTTCGGTCTGAATGAACATCGGCCTAGCCTTTCCGATCTGGCATGCCGGGGCACCCGGCCTTCCTTCTCAGCTTAGAAGTTTTCTAAAGATAGTCTACCCGGCCCGAGATTTCGAGGCCCAGGAGAGGCTTTTGATCCGAGCCTTCTAATCCAAGGAGCGGACATCCTCCAGTGCGAGTGTCCCCGGCACGATGGTGATCGGGATCGGAAACTTGCCCATGGCGCTGCCCGCGGCGAGCGATGAAACCAGTGGTCCGGGACCGGCAGCTTCCGCCGACGCCCCGAGAACCAGCACGGCAATATCCTCGTCCTCATCGATCAACTTACGGATTTCCTCGCCCTTTGCGCCCTCGCGGATCACTTCCTCGCAGGCGACGTTCTCATAGCCAGCGAGGTTGAGTTTGCGCCGCATGAGCCGGAACAGCGCCTTCGCCTTGGCTGTTTCCTCCTCGATCTGCTGCTGGCGCACGTTGATCCAGTGCTGGAATTCCTGCGGCACGATGACGTAGAGCAGCACCAGCGATCCGGAAGAGCGCTGCATGCGGTTGGCCGCGTAATAGAGCGCCGCCTCAACCTCGGGAGTCTCGTCGACGATCACGAGAAACTTCCGAAATTTGTCGGCTTCGAACGAGCGGCGTTTGATTCCCGTAGTCATCTTGTCATGCTGCCATGCTGCGGCCACTCACGCCATAACTCTCGCACACACTTGGCATCCCGGAAACGTCGAGCGCAGCGCGATGCTGTTCGGATGTCGAAGCGGGGACGTTAGCCACTCTTGGCCACAGAAGGCGGCGAGGGCCAAGGCGCCCCGCCGCTCGTGTCAGTCCCGATCAACTTCTTACGAAGCCAACCACGTCTTTGACCTGGTTCATTATCGGCGTCGCAATCGCCCGCGCACGCGCCGACCCGTCGGCGAGGATACGGTCGATCTCCGCCGGATCGCCCATCAGACGCACGATCTCAGCGCGGATCGGCCCCAGCTTCTCCACCGCGACCTCGGTCAGGGCTTTCTTGAAGCCCGTGAAGATGCTCGGCCCCTCCTTCGAGGTGTCGATCAGCATCTGCAATCCGGCTTCCTTGCTGGTGCCGGCCAGCGCCGCATAGATGCCGACGAGGTTGTCGATTTCCGGCCGCGCTTTCAGCTCGTCGAGGTTGCTTGGCGGCGCCGACTCCATGTCGGTCTTCGCCCGCTTGATCTTGTCGGCGATGACGTCCGTGTCATCCATCAGATTGATCCGCGACATGTCCGACGGCTCGGACTTCGACATCTTCTTGGTGCCATCGCGCAGGCTCATCACGCGCGTTGCGGGCCCGGTGATCACCGGCTCGGGCTGCGGGAAGAGAATGCCGTCTTCGTACCCGGCCTCGACGATCTGCTCGCGGAAATCGTTGTTGAACTTCTGGGCGATGTCGCGGGCCAGCTCCAGATGCTGCTTCTGGTCTTCGCCCACCGGCACGTGCGTTGCCTGATAGGCGAGAATGTCGGCCGCCATCAGGTTCGGGTAGGCGTAAAGGCCAACCGAAGCGTTCTCGCGGTCCTTGCCCGCCTTCTCCTTGAACTGCGTCATACGGTTCAGCCAACCGAGCCGGGCAACGCAATTGAACACCCAGGCCAGCTCGGCGTGCGCCGCCACCTGGCTCTGATTGAAGACGATGCTCTTCTTCGGATCGAGGCCGGACGCGATATAGGCCGCCGTCACCTGGCGGATCGCGTTCTTCAGCTCCTTGGGGTCCTGCCACACCGTGATCGCGTGCAGGTCGACAACGCAGTAGATGCACTCGTGCGTCTTCTGCATCTCGATCCATTGCACCATAGCGCCAAGATAATTGCCGAGGTGCAAGCTGCCGGTCGGCTGCATGCCGGAAAAGACGCGCTCTTTGAATGCCATGGGAGCCCCTTGAAGTGATTGCGCGCGTTATGGCGCGCCCCGCCCAAACGCGCAAGCATCGCGGACCGCATGGAAGGCATACCCTCCACTCCGTCATGGCCGTGAAGACGGCCATCCACGCAAGCTTCCTCGGACTCGACGATTGGAGAGCACACCAACGCCGACGCTGGCGTAGACAGCCGCCTGCGCGGCCGTGACGTTTAAGGGAGACCTCCCACTAGCGGCCAAAACCGGCAAGGGCGCAACGCGCCCCGGCGCAAGCGCCGGGTCTCAGCTCGCGCACCGTCCGCTCTACACAAAGATTCCCGCCGCCCGTGTCAGCCCAAAATCAACTCGGACTCTTCCGCGACAGGAACCGGCGCAACTGCTTCCGGTCCAGCGCCCCGGTGGCAAACACCGCGACGACGTAGGCGATGAACCCCGACCCGACCAGCGCAACCAGCGCCGCGGCGCGTTCGAATTCCGGCGTCGGCGGCTTGAACTTGCCATCGAGCAGATCAGCAACAACCCACAGCACCACGCCCATGATGATGCTCGCCGCGATGATCCGCGGCAGCGTCTGCTTCAACCGCTTGTCGGCGATGAAGTGCCCATGGCGGGCGAGAGTTGCATAGAGCAGCCCGGCATTGAGGAAGCCGCCCAGCGTCGTCGCCACCGCGATGCCCAGATGCGGCATCCACCCCAGATGGCGGAACACGAAGAACAACGCGATGGAGCCGATGGTATTCGCCGTCAGGCTGATCGTCGCGTAGATCATCGGCGTGCGCGTATCTTCGCGCGCAAAGTACGCCGGCGAAAACACCTTGATCAGCACGAAGCTCGGCAGACCGATCGCGAAGATCGCCAGAGCCCACGCCGTTGCCGGCGTATCGGAGGCCGTGAAAGCCCCACGCTCGAACAGCGATGCTACGATCGGAGTCGGCACCACCGCGAGCGCAACCGCAGCCGGCAGCGTCAGCAGCATTGCAAACTCGAACGAGCGGTTCTGGCTATCCATCACCGCTTCATGGTTCTCGGCCCTCAGATGCCGCGCCACGTCCGGCAGCAGCACCACGCCGATGGCAATCCCCACGATGGCAAGCGGCAGTTCATACAGCCGGTCGGCGTAGTAGAGATACGAGACCGCGCCATTCTGCATCGAGGCGATCACCGTGCCGATCACGATGTTGATCTGCGTGACGCCACCAGCGATCACGCCGGGGATGCCAAGCTGGATGAGGCGGCGCATGCCTTCCGTCATCCGCGGCCGGCGCAATTTCAGCCAGATACCATTGCGGCGCAGACCATCGAGCAGCACCACGAGCTGCAGGATGCCCGCCGCGAACACGCCCCACGCCTGGATCACACCTGCCGTCGGATCGTTCTGATATCCGAGCCACAAGCCGATCAGCGTCGCCGCCATCATCGTCACGTTGAGTACGATGGAAACGGACGAGCTTTCGACGAACTTCCCGAATGAGTTCAGCACGCCCGACATCAGCGCGACGAGCGACATGCACAGCAGGTACGGCATCGTGATGCGCGTCAGCAGCACGGCGAGATCGAACTTCTCCGGAGTTTCGCTGAACCCTGGCGCCAACCCGTACATCAGCAGCGGCATGCTGATCTCGGCGATCACCGTCAGGATCAGCAGGATAAAGACCAGCCCCGACATCGCCTCCTCGGCGAACGCCCGCGCCGTCTCCTTCCCCTCGCCCTCCAAGCGCTTCGCAAACAGCGGCACGAACGCGGCGTTGAATGCGCCTTCGCCGAACAGCCGCCGGAACAGGTTGGGGAACCTGAACGCCACGAAGAACGCGTCCGCCACCATGCCCGATCCCAGGATCGCGGCGATAAGGATGTCGCGTAGAAAGCCGAATACGCGGCTCAACAGCGTGAGGCCGCCGACGGTCGCGAAGGAGCGATAAAGCTTCATGGGCGGTGAGCGGTAGCCGAGCCTTGGGCGGAGAGCAAGCGGCCTCTTGCTGCACTTGCTGCCATTTGCGCCATCGTTGACATCGCTACCGTGATTGCGTGACAACGATGCACGTAGGCTGTGGAGGATAGGGCCGATGTTCCCCCTGGGAGACGACAATTCCACGCGGCGTTCAACGCCGTTTGTTACCTACGCCCTCATCGCCATCAATGTGCTCGTCTTCCTGCAGGAGACTCAGGCGGGAGAGGCTTTCATCCAGCAGTGGGCCTTCACCCCGGCGCGTTTCGGCGCCGACCCGTCCGGCAGCCTGGTGACGATCTTCACCGCGATGTTCATGCACGGCAGTTGGATGCACCTCGGCGGCAATATGCTCTATCTATGGATCTTCGGCGACAACGTCGAAGACAACTTCGGCCACCTGAAGTATTTGCTGTTCTACCTGCTCGCCGGCATCGCCGCGACGTTCGCTCAGTACTTCATCAGTCCGGGATCCAACATCCCGAACCTCGGAGCCTCCGGGGCCATCGCCGGCGTGCTAGGCGCCTACCTGCTGATGTTCCCCAACGGAAAGGTCAACGTCCTGATGCGCGGCGGGGTCGTTGCCGTACCGGCGATCCTTGTCCTCGGTCTCTGGTTCGCCCTCCAGCTCTTCTCCAGCGTCGGATCCCTCGCCACGACCCAGGGCGAGGAACAGGGGGGCGTGGCCTTCATGGCCCATGTCGGCGGCTTCGTGGCGGGCTTCCTGATGGCCTTCCTCTTCCGAGGTAATAGTAACGATCCGCGCATTTCCGCCTGACCGGACGGCGCAATTGCCATTGCCTCGCCTTGAACCCTTGGGCTAATTGGCGCATCAGTTTGTTTGGTGCCGAGGCTGCGTGCCAAAGCTCGGGAAAATGCGATGCTGCGGCTGGCTTTTACATTCGTCCTTTTGCTGCTGATGCTCTTCGGCGGAGCTGTCTGGCTGCTCGGTCTCGAACCGCAGCTTCCCTCCGTCGACCGTGAGGCCAAGAAGCAGGAAGAACCGGCAACCAAGGCTGACACCGCGAACCGGCAGCCTGCGGACGATATCGATGCGCTGCACAAAGCTCTCGAGCGCAACCCCACCCCCTCCGATGGCTCGGCAAGCTTCGACATTGCCCGCATCGATCCTGAAGGCACCTCAGTCTTCGCTGGCCGCGGCGAACCCAATTCACTTGTGACCATCACCGTCGACGGCAAAGAGATCGGCACCGCGCAGGTCGACGAAAACGGCGAGTGGACCTTCACGACCGAGGGGAGAATTTCAAATCCCGACGGCAAGCTGGCCCTGTTCAAAGCGCCTCCCGGCTCTGTCCCACGTGACTTCGCCGCCGCCGAACCGAAAGCGCCGAAGAAGCCATCCTCCGCCGCGGAGTCTGCCGAGACGAGCCAGAAGACGGCTCGCGCTGTCACCTCCAACATGCTGAAGAGCCTCGAAGGCATGGTCGCCGAAGCGCGCAAGGCCGAGGAAAAGACCGAGGACCGCGCCACCGTTCCAGAGCCCGCCGTTGCGCCGACAGCGCCCGCCGCGGCCGCGCCGTCCAGCAGCGCGTCACCAGCACCGGCCGGCGAAAGAACGCCGTTGCCCGAAAGCGCCGCCACGCAGAAGTCTGCCGCCGCTAGGACCGACCCGCTACCGGAAGCATTACCGCGCGCTTCGGTGCCCGTCCCCGTCACCTTCGTCTACAACGAGGCGACACTGACGGGCGAAGGCCGCCGCGCTGCCAAGCTTCTGCTCGAATATTTGCAGATCAAACGGTTTCCCAGGATCACGCTGACCGGCCACGCCGACGAGCGCGGCAGCGACGAGCTCAACATGAACCTGTCTCGTGATCGCCTGGAGACGGTAGCCCGCTTCCTGCGCGAGGGCGGCTATAACGGACAGCTGGACCTCGTCCCCAAGGGCAAATCGGAGCCCTACACCGGCGTCGTGCGCGGTGACTTCAGCCAGGAAGACCTCTGGCAGCTCGACCGCCGCGTCGAGCTTCTCGTCTCCCGCTGATCAGCAAGACGCACCCGCGCCCCCCGCCTACTCCGCCGGAGGCGCCACCGCCTGCGCATCCTCGCCCGGCTCTTCTAGGACTTCGAGCAGGCCCTTGCGGATCGTTTCCTGCCGCTGCTTGCTGTCGACCTTCTTACCCGTCAGGTCGGTCACGTAGAACACGTCGACGGCTTTCTCGCCGAACGTGGTCACGTGCGCCGACGTAATGTCGAGCATCAGGTTCGAAAGCGTGCTCGTCAGCTGGTAGAGAAGGCCCGGACGATCGCGCCCCGCCACCTCGATCACAGTGAACTGATCCGACAGGCCATTGTTGATGATGACGTCCGGCTCCACCGTGAACGCCATCACTCGGCGTGTCGGCGGCCCGCGGTCGGCAAGCAGCGAATCCAGCCAGGCATCTCCGCGCAGCAGCCGCCCGATCAGATCACCGATCCGCTTTCCGCGCCGCAGCTCGTCCTCGTCTTGGCTAAAAGCGCGGTTGAGCAGGAACGTATCGAGCGCATAGCCATCCCGCGTCGTCATGATGTGCGCGCCCGCGATGTTAGCGCCGGCCGCTGCGCACGCGCCCGCAAACAGTGACAGCAGCCGCGGATGATTGGGCGCGACGATCGTCAGCTCTGTTATGGCGGTAAAGGCATCGGTGCGCGTGTCTGTGGCGAGATGCAGGCCTTCAACCTCGGCCCGGCGCAGAAGACGCGCATGCTCGACCCGGCGTTCGGCATCGGTCCGCAGCCAATAGTCCGGATAATGCCGGTCGATGTAGCGATCGATTTCCTCGTTGGACCAATCGGTCAACGACTGGCGCAGCGCGATCTGCGCCTCCGCCGTGCGTTGGCCGCGCTGCATCTGCGTATGGCCGCCAGCCACCAGCGGTTCGGTCTCGTAATAGAGCGTTCGCAGCAACTGGCCTTTCCAGCCATTCCATACGCCTGGGCCCACCGCGCGAATATCCGCAACCGTGAGCAGCAGCAAAAGCTTCAGCCTTTCAGGACTCTGCACCACGTCGGCAAAGTCGCGGATCGTCTTCGGGTCGGACAGATCGCGGCTCTGCGCGATATTGCTCATCGTCAAATGCTGCTCGATCAGCCACGCGGTCGTCTCGGTCTCTGCCGGCGTCAGGCCGAGCCGCGGTCCCAACACGCGGGCGATGCGCGCACCGACGATCGAGTGATCCTCTGTCTGCCCTTTCCCGATGTCGTGCAGGAACGCCGCCACATAGAGCGCGCGACGGTTCTTGATCGTCCCGATGATCTCCGTCGATAACGGCAGCTCCTCGCCAGTACCGCCGCGCTCGATGTCCGCAAGCATGCCCACCGTGCGCACCAGGTGCTCGTCGACGGTATAGCTGTGATACATATTGAACTGCGTCATGCCGACGACGCGCCCGAATTCCGGCACGAAGCGCCCCAGCACCCCCGCCTCGTTCATGCGCCGCAGCGACATTTCCGGGTTGGCGTGCCCGGTCAGCAGCTCGATGAAAATCCGGTTCGCTTCGGGGTTTTCGCGCAGGCTATCGTCGATCAGCCTTTGCGATTGCCGCAACAGGCGGATTGCGTCCGGATGCAGGAACGAGTTCGACAGATGCGCTTCGGCGAAAAAGCGTATGAGGTTCACCGGATCGCGCTTGAACACGTCCGGGTCTGCGACGTTGAGCCGATCGTTGTCGATACGAAAATCCGTGCGCACGCGCAGCTGTCGGCGCTGCTTCCAGTTCAGCGGACGCAAGAAGCGTGAGATGCCCGGCGACGCTTTGAGCTGCTGCATCTCCAGCGCCGAGCACAGGATCGTCGTCAGGTCGCCAACCTCCTTGGCGACGAGAAAGTAGTGCTTCATGAAGCGCTCGACGCTGCGCAATCCGCCACGATCGTTGTAGCCGAGCTGCCGCGCCAGCCACGGCTGCACGTCGAACGTCAGAACCTCTTCGGCCCGCCCGCTGCCGAAATGCAAAAAGCAGCGCACCGTCCAGAGAAAATCTTCACACCGCCGGAACGTCGCCACTTCGTCCGGCTGAAAGATACCCGCAGCCACAGTCGCCGCGCCGACACCCTGACCGTAAAGATACTTCGACAGCCAGTGCAGCGTGTGCAGATCGCGCAGCCCGCCTTTGCCGTCCTTCACGTTCGGCTCGACACGATACCGGCTGCCGCCCGTTTGCTTGTGGCGCGAGTCGTACTCTTCCATCTTGGCGTCGATGAAATCGCGCGCCGTGCCTGCCACCACTTCATTGCGGAAGCGATCTTCGAACTCGCTGTAGAGCTGCGCATCGCCGTGAATGAGCCGCGCGTCCAGCATCGACGTGCGCACCGTAATGTCGGCGCTCATCTTGACGCACTGGTCGACCGTGCGCGTCGCGTGCCCGACCTTGAAGCCAAGATCCCAAAGCACGTACAGCATGTACTCGGCGACGCTCTCGCCCCATGCCGTCTGCTTGTACGGCAGCAGGAACAGCAGATCGATATCGGACCCCGGCGCGAGCAGTGCGCGGCCATATCCGCCCGTTGCCACGATCGCCATGCGCTCGGCGTCGGACGGATTGGTTGCCCGGTAGACGTGCGCGACCGTATAATCGTAAAGGACGCGCGTCAGCTCATCCTGAAACTGCGACAGGCCAGCCGCACACCGCCGCCCCCTGTGGTCGGCTTCCAAGCCCCTCCGCGCTGCATCGCGCGCTTCCGCCACTAGCTGCTTCAGCCGCTCGATCATAGCGGGACGGGCTTTCTCGATGTCACCGCCGTTGTCGCGCAAGTTCGCCGTCAACTCAGCGCGTAGCTGCTGCGAGTCGAAGTAGGGAGCGGTCTGTTGGATAGCCTTGTCCATAGCCTGCGCGGCGTCGGCTGACTGACCGCAATTCTCCTAACTAATGTTCCGGCTCCCCCCGCCGCATCGCCTTGAGCCGGTAGAGCACATCGAGCGCCGCGCGCGGGCTCAACTCGTCGGGCTGCAAGTCGTCGACGGCCTTCTCCAGCGGCGAAGGTCCCGCCGGCGGAGCAGCGGTCACCGTGCGACTTACAGCAAACAGTGGCAACTCGTCGAGGCCGCCGTTTCGGGCGTTCTTGCGGTTTTCGCTCTTTTCGAGCAACCCCAGCACCTCGCGTGCCCTTGCAACAACATCCGCCGGCAATCCGGCCAGCTTGGCGACCTGGATCCCGTATGAGCGATCGGCCGCCCCTGGCTTCACTTTGTGCAAAAACACGATCTCATCGTGCCATTCGCGCACGTCTATGGTCACGTTGGCGACACCGTCGAGCCGCCGCGCGAGCACTGTCAGCTCGTGATAGTGCGTTGCAAACAGTGCCCGCGCTTTGAGCACATCATGCAGGTACTCCACGGTCGCCCAGGCAATGGAGAGGCCGTCGAACGTCGCGGTGCCGCGTCCAATTTCATCCAAGATGACGAGCGAGCGCTCACTCGCCTGATTGAGAATCGCCGCGGTCTCGACCATCTCGACCATGAAGGTCGACCGCCCGCGCGCCAGATCGTCCGAAGCGCCGACGCGGCTGAACAGCCGGTCGACCACGCCGATTATCGCCGAGCGCGCCGGCACATAGGAGCCCATCTGCGCCAGCACGGTAATAAGTGCGTTCTGGCGCAGGAAGGTGGATTTGCCCGCCATGTTCGGGCCAGTAACCAGCCAGATCCGTCCCTTGGCTGTCTCCTCGTCGCCGCCTGCCCCCGCGCCTTCGCCCAGCACGCAATCGTTCTCGATGAACGCATTCGCCTTGGCTACACGCAGCGCCTGTTCCACCACCGGATGGCGACCGCCGCGGATATCGAACACCTGGCTCGTATCGATCTGCGGGCGCGTGTAGCCTTCGAAGCGCGCCAACTCTGCCAGAGCCGCCGTCGCATCAAGCTCAGCAATCGCCGCCGCGACACGCCCCAGCTCATCGGCTTCCTTTTGGATGGCCGCCGCGAGTTCGGCAAAAATCTCCTGCTCGAGGTTCAGCGCGCGCTCCGTCGCCGACGCGATCCGCCCTTCGATGTCGACCAGTTCCACGGTCGAGAACCGCACAGCATTCGCCATCGTCTGGCGATGCCGGAACTGCTCCGCCAGCGGGCCTTCTAGCAGCGGCTTGGCGTTGCCCTGCGTCACCTCGATGTAAAAGCCGAGAATATTGTTGTGGCGCACCTTCAGCGTTTTTACGCCGGTCAGCTCGACGTACTTGGTTTCGAGCCCGGCCATCACGCCACGGCCGTCTTCCTTCAGGCGCCGCGCCTCGTCCAGCTCCGCCCGATAGCCCGAGCGCACGAAGTCGCCATCACGCTTTAAATGTGGAAGCTCATCGGCCAGCGCCGCCTGTAGCTCCTCGCGCAGCCCACCGGCGACGACGGTCAGCTCTCCTGCGATACGCGCTAGCTCCGCTGGCAGCCCCATGCCGGCACCCGCCGTAGTCAATAGGCGAGCACAGCTTTCCGCCACGCCGATGCCATCGCGAACCGCGCCCAGGTCGCGCGGCGAACCGCGCCCGAACCCGAGTCGCGAGATCGCCCGCGCAATATCGGGGGCGGACCGCAGCGCCTCGCGCAGATCGCGCCTCAGGTTCTCCTGATCGACGAGGTATCCCACGGCATCTAGCCGCGCGTTGATGCGGGTCACATCGCGCAGCGGGCTTGCAAGCCGCGCCGCCAGCTCGCGCGCACCCGCACCCGTCAGCGTGCGATCGATCGACGACAGCAGCGAGCCCTGCTTCTCGCCCGAGACCGAGCGCACTAGCTCCAGGCTGGCCCTGCTCGCCGCATCGATCAGCAGAATCGCATCCGATCCCGATCGCTTGGGCGCGCGCAGAACCGGCGCCCGCCCCATCTGCGTCAGCTCGATATATTTCAGCGCCGCGCCGATCGCCGCCAGCTCTGCCCGTGAAAAGCTCCCGAACGCGCCAAGCTCGGCAACCTTCAACTGCGCCTTTAGCCCTGCCTCACCCGCAAGACTGTCGAAATAGGCACTGGGCACCGGCGTCGGCGCCGCTCCAACGCGCTCCACCCAGGCGCGCAGCTCACCATCGGCATAAAGCGCATCGGGTAGGATCACCTCACTCGGGGAGAGCCGTGCCAGCTCACCGGGCAGATCCGCGCCCATCACCTCGCCGACTTCCACCTCTCCCGTGGAGATATCAACCGAAGCGAGCGCGAGACTGCCATCCATCGCCAGTGCACTACCCATGCCCTGCCCGCCGCTGCGGAACAGCGCCGTCAGATAGTTGCGCGCCTTCTCATCTAGGAGCGTGTCCTCGGTCAGCGTGCCCGGCGTCACGAGCCGCACCACGTCGCGGCGCACCACCGCCTTTGCCCCACGCTTGCGCGCCTCGGCCGGATCTTCGAGCTGCTCGGCCACCGCCACGCGATGGCCCGCCTTGATCAGCCGGTGCAGATATTCATCCGCGCGATGGATCGGCACGCCACACATCGGAATATCTTCACCCAGATGCTTGCCGCGCTTGGTCAGCACGATGCCGAGCGTCGCCGAGGCCGCCACCGCGTCCTCGAAGAACAGCTCGTAAAAGTCGCCCATGCGATACCAGAGCAGGCAATCGGGGTTCGCCGCCTTGATCTCCAGGAACTGCGCCATCGATGGCGTGGCTTCGACATTAGTCGGAGACGCGGGCGCCGCAGGGGGCTGCGCGCCGGGGTCGCTCCGAGGCTCTGCGGGCGCGTGATCCTGCACCGCTTCGTCCTCTGGCAAAGCCTCTAAATCTCTTATTCTTGCGCGCTTTCCCGCCATTGGCGGCTGTCCCCCACTGCCGCTCCCCTCGGCGGCTCGCAACGATAACGAGACCGCAACACGGGTCAAACGCTGTGCCGGACTTGTTCACGGACAACACAACCGCGTCCGCTAAGTGATTGTTTGATCTCGCCTGCGAGCATATTGTTCGCGCCCCTTTCAACCGGACATCCGCCCATGACCACCGCCCGCAGCTCCAAGGCAGCCAAGGCGCGCTTCACCGATCAAGAAGCGTTGCAGTTCCACGCCCAGGGAAAGCCCGGCAAGCTGGAAATCACGCCGACGAAGCCGCTGACCACCCAGCGCGACCTCGCGCTCGCCTACTCGCCCGGCGTCGCCGTACCTGTCCTCGCCATCGCTGAGAATCCTGCCACCGCCTACGACTACACCAACAAGGGCAACTTGGTCGCGGTGGTCTCCAACGGCACGGCGATCCTCGGCCTCGGCAATCTTGGTGCGCTCGCTGCCAAACCGGTCATGGAAGGCAAAGGCGCGCTGTTCAAACGCTTCGCCGACATCGACGCCATCGACCTTCTCGTCAGCACCGAGGACCCAGATGAGTTCATCAACTCGGTGCGTTACCTCGGGCCCTCGTTCGGCGGCATCAACCTCGAAGACATCAAGGCGCCCGAGTGCTTCATCATCGAGCAGCGGCTGAAAGAGCTGCTCGACATCCCCGTTTTCCACGACGACCAGCACGGCACCGCGATCATCGCCGCTGCTGGCCTCATCAACGCTGCCGAGCTGACCGGCCGCGACCTGAAGGACATCAAGCTTGTCGTCAACGGCGCCGGCGCCGCCGGCATCGCTTGCCTCGAGCTGGCCGTCAATCTCGGCATCCCCAAGCAGAACGTCATCCTTTGCGACACCAAGGGCGTCGTCTACCAGGGCCGCAAAGAGGGCATGAACCAGTGGAAGTCCGCCTTCGCCGCCAAGACCAAGGCGCGCACGCTCGCTGACGCCCTGAAGGGCGCCGACGCATTCTTCGGCCTCTCCGCCAAGGGCGCCGTCACCCAGGACATGGTGCGCTCGATGGCGCCCAAGCCGATCATCTTCGCCATGGCCAATCCCGACCCCGAGATCACACCCGAGGAGGTTGCGGCCGTCCGCGACGACGCCATCATGGCGACCGGCCGGTCCGACTACCCGAACCAGATCAATAACGTCCTCGGCTTCCCCTTCATCTTCCGCGGCGCCCTCGACGTGCGCGCGTCCACCATCAACGAAGCGATGAAAGTCGCCGCAGCGCACGCGCTCGCCGAATTGGCCCGCGCCGAAGTACCCGATCAGGTCGCCGCCGCTTTCTACGGCCGTCACGCCACCTTCGGCGCCGAATACATCATTCCCGCGCCGTTCGATCCGCGCCTCATATCTACTGTCCCCGTCGCTGTCGCCAAGGCTGCGATGGATTCCGGCGTCGCCCGCAAGCCCATCGTTGACATGGAAGCCTATGTCGCGCGCCTCGAAGGCCGCCTCGACCCGATCGCCGGCTGGCTGCAATCCACCTACAGCGCCGTGCGCCAGGACCCAAAACGCATGATTTTCGCCGAAGGCGAGGAGCCCGCCGCAATCCGCGCAGCCCACAGCTATTTCTCGCAAGGCTTCGGCGTTCCCATCCTCGTCGGCAACGCTGACGCCGTTCGCGAGCAGTTCCGCGCGCTCGGCATGTCGCAGCGACCCGAGTACGAAATCGTCGACATGCGCAAGAGCCCGCATCTGGAGGAGTTCACCAACTACCTCTACGCGCGCCTGCAGCGCCGCGGCTACTTGCGCCGCGATTGCCAGCGCCTCGCCGCCAACGAGCGCAATATCTTCGGTGCCTTGATGGTCGCGCACGGCTATGCCGACGCGCTCGTCACCGGCATCACGCGCAACTGGCGCAATGTCTTTGACGATGTGCAGCGCGTGCTCGATCCTGAACCCGGCCGCACCGTCATTGGCGTGTCGCTCGCCATCGTGCGCGGACGCGCCGTGCTCATCGCCGACGCTAGTGTGCACGAGGTGCCGACGGCGGCCCAGCTTGCCGACATCACCGTCGAGGCCGCGCGCGCCGCCCGCAACTTCGGCATCGAACCGCGCGTCGCCTTGCTCGCCTACTCCACGTTCGGACAGCCGCGCGGCGAGCGTTCCGACCAGATCCGCGAAGCCATCGCGCTCCTCGGCGAACGCCAAGTCGATTTCGAGTACGACGGAGATATGGCGGCAGATGTCGCGCTCAACCGCGATCTGATGCGGCATTATCCGTTCTGCCGCCTGTCCGATACCGCCAACGTGCTGATCATGCCGGCCTTCCATGCCGCCTCGATCGCCACGAGCATGCTGGAGGAACTGGGCGGCGCAACCGTCATCGGCCCGATCCTCGTTGGCCTGTCGCGTCCGATTCAAATCTGCGGCTTCGGCGCCAAGGACAGCGACCTCGTCAACATGGCCGCCATCGCCGCCCACGATGCCGGCCGCTGAGCACCCTCCGCGCGCCTACCCCAATTGCCATCCTCGGCTTCACGCCGAGGATCCAGCGGGCCGCAACTCCAACGCGCGCTGCGGGCGGATAGCTGGGTCCTCGGGACAAGCCCGAGGATGACGGTGAGAGGAGGAAGCCGCAACGCCCGCCGCCGCAAGTGGCAAGGCGCCAAGGGCGCCCGGCGCAAGCGCCGGATTTCAGCTTGCGCGGCGCTCATCGCACAGCAGGCTTCTCGCCGCTCGTGTCACCAAAACTAATCCATAGACAAGATCATGTTCCGCACCAGCGGATAGATCTGGCCTTCCCAGCGGCGCCCGCTGAAGACTCCGTAATGCCCGACGCCTACCTGCATGTGGTGGCGCTTGAGGTGCGGCCTGAGACTCGAGCACAGGTCGTGCGCCGCCGCGGTCTGCCCGAGCCCGCATATGTCGTCGCGCTCGCCCTCGACCGTCAGCAGCGCTGTCTTGCGGATCGCTTTGAGATCGACCGGCTGCCCCCGATACGTGAGCTCGCCTTTCGGCAGCAGCGCATCCTGGAACACCCACTTCACCGTCTCCAGGTAGAATTCGGCCGTCAGATCGAGAACCGCGAAGTATTCGTCGTAAAAGGTCTTGATGACCTGCGCCTTTTCGTACTCGCCGTTGCGCAGGTGCTCGTGCAGCTCCTGATGCGCTGTGTAATGCCTATTGATGTTCATCGACATGAACGCGAACAGCTGCACGAACCCCGGGTATACCTGCCGCCCCCCGCCGGGATAGCGCCACGGCACGCGCGCAATCAGATTTCGCTCGAACCAGTCTATCGACTTGCTCTGCGCAAGGCCGTTCACCTTGGTCGGATTGACGCGCACATCGACCGGACCCGCCATCAGCGTCATGCTGGCGGGCTGAGCTGGATTGCCCTCCGCAGCCATCACAGCAGCCGCGGTAAGCGTCTGAACGCACGGTTGGCACACCGCCACGACATGCGACCCCGGCCCCATCTTCTCCAGGAACTGCATGATGTACGAAACGTAGTCGTCGAACCCGAACCGGCCCGCGTCCAGGCTCACATCGCGCGCGTTGTGCCAATCGGTGATGTAAACGTCATGATCGGCGAGCAGGGTGCGCACCGTATTGCGTAGCAGCGTCGCGAAATGGCCCGATAGCGGTGCCACCACGAGAACCCGCGGCTGCTCGAAGTCGATGTCCTTCTTGAAGTGCAGCAACGTGCCGAAAGGCAGCGTCAGCGCGGCCTCTTCAGTAACCTCGACCTCGCGATTGCCGACCGTCACCGCAGGAATGCGATAATCTGGCCGTGTATGTGTGAGGCCCGCGCGGGCGACCAGCTCATACGTCGCCGACAGGTTCCGCATGATGGGAACGCTGGCGTGGTGCCCCCAGGAGCCAGGCGCCAGAGCACCGAGAAGCTCCAAAGAGTGGCGGGCGATCGATTTCGCCGGCTCGACGAGGTCGGAGTGGGCTTGATAGGCGAGGTAGAGCATCTAGTCTCATTCAAACGGGCTGACACATTCGGCGAAATTTGATCATCAGGCCTATTGTGCGGCGCACAAACGCTAGTGCATCCTGGGGCAACGCGCGAGCGTTTTTTTGCAACACCGTCTACACCCGGCCAAGCCGGGCAAACGCTTAAGGATTAGGCAGAATGGCAACAGCGGTGCTCACGATCAGCAGCAAGAACTATTCGTCCTGGTCGCTGCGCGGCTGGCTGCTCTGCAAGATGGCCGGGCTCGACTTCCACGAGGAGGTCATGTCGACTGACGATCCCTCGACCCGCGCCGAACTGCTGCTGCTTTCGCCCTCGTTCCTGGTCCCCTGCCTGGTCAACGACAACGTCAAGGTCTGGGACACCCTTGCCATCGCCGAATACCTCGCCGAGCTAAAGCCGGAAGCTGGCCTTCTGCCAAAAGACATTGCCGCCCGTGCCCACTGCCGCGCGATTTCCGGCGAGATGCACTCCGGCTTTCACAACCTTCGCTCCGCTTTGCCGATGAACCTCAAGGCCCACTATTCGGGCTTTTCTGTCTGGTCGGGCGCGCTTGGCGACATCGAGCGCGTCACCAGCATCTGGCGCGACTGCCTCGATACGTACGGCGGTCCCTTCCTCTTCGGCACGCCCTCCATGGCCGACGCAATGTACGCGCCAGTGTGTACCCGCTTCCTCACCTATGATGTGAAGCTGGATAGCGATTGTGCCGGTTATTGCGAGACAATCACAAACTGGGCGCCAATGACCGAGTGGATCGAGGCTGCAAAACTCGAACCTGACGAACTCGAGGAACTCGACGTCGAGTTCTAGTCGACCTAGCCCAGTTCCATCTTATGACCACTCGCGGATTAAGTCGGCTTATCCCGCCGCTTCGGGATAATTGCCCGACTTTGCGCACCGCAATTAATCCGCATACGTAATTCGTAAATTTTAGAAAAGCTTTGCACTTCGCGGACGTTTCGCCGCGGGGGGGGGTTCCGCCATTGGCGTGTCGTATTGGTTAACTATCTATTAAGCGCTGCCCCAATTCAGCTCGAAAATTGGCTGATGGTGCAAATACAAGTTCAAGAAACTCGGCATTCCAGGCGATTCCGCTCCCGGTCGGCAGAAATGGGATTGCGGTTAACCCACGTCTTTCGTAGTTAAGAACTCATTAACAGTGAGGGTGGGCAGTGTTGTTTAAAGTTGTCGATAAGAGAGTAAATAAGCCGCGCACTGAAATTCAAAGTCCGAAAGAGCCTGACTTTCTGCGGACCCGCGTTGACGATTATCACGTGCGCAGGAAGGTCGACCTCTGGCAGGGGACCCATCCCCTGCAGGGGAGAGCTCCGCGCCCCGGCGACATCAAAGTCCGCAGCAATGATTATCTCTGCCTCGCCGGCCATCCCCATGTGATCGAGAGCGAGATCGCGGCCCTGCGCGCTGGCGGTCATGGCGATGCCGTCTCCCGCGTATGGATCCACCACGAGCGCGATGTCACGGGCGAGTTTGAGCAGCGCGTCGCCCGCCTGATGCTGGCCGAAGACTGCGTCCTCTGCTCCTCCGGCTACACCGCCAACGTCGGCCTGATCCAATCATTCGCGATGCGCGATGCGCCGGTCTATCTAGACATGAAGGCGCACATCTCGCTGCACGAGGGCGTCGTCAGCGCTGGCGCCCGCGCCGTCCTCTTCCGCCACAACGATCCACAGTCGCTCGATAAAGCCTTAGCCCAAAGCGGGCCGGGGCTCGTCTGTGTTGACGCGCTCTACAGCACCGATGGCGACATCGCCCCCCTTGCCGAGTTGGTAGAGGTCTGTGAGCGCCACGGAGCGGCGCTGGTCGTTGACGAGACACACTCGTTCGGTGCCCAGGGCCCTGAGGGCGCCGGCCTCGTCGTCGCACTGGGTCTCGCCGATCGCGTCCACTTTAGAACTGTCGGGCTCTCCAAAGCTGTTGCCAGCCGCGGTGGCCTCGTCGTCGCCTCGCGACGGAACATTGAATACTTCCGCTACGAGGCGTTGCCCGCGATCTTCAGCACCTCCGTCATGCAGCACGAAGTCGCCGGCTTCGACGCCGTCCTCGACGTGTTCCAGACGGAGTATTGGCGCCGCGACAAGCTGCACGCCAACCACGCCTACCTCAAGGAGGGCCTGGATGCGCTCGGCTACAACGTGGCGGCATCGAAAGCGCAGATCATCGCGCTCGAGCCAGGCGACATCCGCCAGACCACACAGCTGCGTGACGCGCTGGAGAAGCGCGGCGTATTCGGCGCCATCTTCTTCCCGCCCGCAACGCCCGAGAAGCGCTGCCTCATCCGCTTTACGGTCAACTGTGGTCTGAGCCGCCAAGACCTAGATCGCATCATCGGGGTCTGCGACGAAATCCGCGACGAGGTCGGCATGGCCGAGTGGCGCTCGACCAAGCGCAAATCGACCAGCCCTGGCCAATTGACGCCAAGCGCTGCGCGCAGGCCGCGGTCAGACCGCAGTCGCGTCCTCTCCGACTGGCTGAACCGCGGGCAAATCAATCGTGAAGCTGGTTCCGAAGTCGACCTCCGACTCGCACGAAATCGTCCCGCCGGCACTTTCCACAATCATCCGGCAGAATGACAATCCGAGTCCGGTGCCGACACCGGGTCTCTGCGCCGACACGAACGGGATGAACAGGTAGTTGCGCAACTCCGGGGGGACGCCCTCCCCGGTGTCGATGACAATAATCCGGTTCATCCCCTCGCCTTGCCGCAGCGAGATCGACAGATAGTGATCGCTCCCGCCCCGCGCCTCGATCGCCCGCAGACCATTCTTCATGAGATTGAAGAGGACGTGCGTCATCAGCAGATCGGATCCGCGAAACCGAAAGTCTTCGTCGATATCGAGGCGCACCAGCTCGCGCTGATTGGGCTTGAAGCTGTAACGCTCGATCGCCTGCTTCACCACCTGGCGCATGCTATGCAGTTCGCTCGCTGGCGATCCGCGGTGATGTTGCGCCACGTTCGACAACAGCAGATCGATCACGGAGTTGGCCGACGTAATGTGTTGCCGCACCCGGCTGTGCGATGCCGCCAGCTTGTCGCGCGCCGGCGATGGCGGCAGTCGCGCGATGAGCCGCTCACATCCATCTGCCTCGAAGCGAATGCCAGTCAACGGCGTCCGGCACTCGTGCGCGACCTGGCTTGCGAGCGAAGCTGCGGCCTTGAGCTTTTCACGCGCGATCAGGTTGTCGCTGTACGCCAGACCGAAGATCGCCGTCAGCGCAAACATCAAGACGGGAAGCGTCGTCCAGTAGCCAATCGGTATTGGCGCACCGCCCGTCATCAGCAGGTAGGCAGCAATCGCCGCCAACGACCCGACGATGAGAACGACAATGGCGTTCACGAGATCGTACAGCAGCACGACATAAATCAGCGCTGCCAGCGTCGACATCTGCCACGTGGAGTTGCTGTCGTTGAGCAGCAGCATCAGCGTGAAGAAGAAGGGCAGACTGAATAGAAAGGTGAAGTACGAAAAGGGCACCGCATACCGTTGCAACCGCCGGGGCCACCACGGCGATAGCGCCAGCGCAAGACAAAGAGCTGTGCCAATGCCACGCAGCAGCAAGCTCTCGTAAGGCTGCGGCAGCACATACTTCCAGGTCAGATAGAACACGGGAAAGCCGAGCACGCCGATAACGGCAGCCGCGCGAATCTTGCGCTGTGCGTGCGCGTGATACTCGATGTAACGGCGCGATAGCTCCTGCACCAGGCGCGAGACCGCGAACGGTCGCGCTTTGGCAGCGCTACGCGACCCCCGCAGAAGCGGTCTTAGTAAATTGTGCTCAGCCAATTGGAACATTTAAACTTTTAGCAGTCACCGTACCGGATACGATACGAAAACCTAGTACCAACATCCTTACGGAACGTGCATCGCATCTCTAAGGATCCGGCGGTACAATGACGCCATTCTACCATCCTACTTCGATCCTCGTGCTTGACGATGATCCGCTTTTTCTCGAAAGCCTGGATTTTCAGTTTAGCGAAGAGGTCTCGTGCCAGACCTTCACACGCCCCGACGCAGCGCTGGAGCATCTCCGCGCCCAGGCCGACCAGCATCCCAACTTCGGACGCTACTTTCGCGATGTCTCTGAAATGCACCCCGGCAAAGCCAGTCGGTTCGGTGATCTCGTACTCAAACTGCAGCTTTCAGAGCTTCAGTCGATCATCGATGATAGAGCCCGCGAACAGCGCGTCTCCGTCGCCGTCGTCGACTTCGATATGCCGAAGATGACAGGCGTAGAGTTCTCGCGATCTATTCGCGACTTGCCGGTGAAGATTATCCTGCTCACAGGCAAAGCCGGCCTGGAAACGGCCATCGGCGCCTTCAATGAAGGCGTCATCGACTGCTTCCTACAGAAGCAGGACTCGAGCGTGACCTATGCCTTGCGCCGCGAGATCAACCGCCTGCAGAACCAGTACTTCGCTGAAATCTCTGCGCCAATTCAGAGTGCACTCGCCCTGCAGAAGCCCACTTTCTTCGACGACCCGACGTTCGTCGAACTATTCCGCGATCTCTCCGAAAAGTACGAGATCGTGGAACACTACATCTCCGACGCGCCCCAGGGCATCATGATGCGTGACGCCGAGGGCAACGAGTACTTTCTCCTCATTTCCGACGCTGAAAGCGCTGCGAGCCAGTGTGCGGCCGCGGAAAGCCAGGGCGCGCCCGACGACATGGTGCGCCTCCTTCGCACTCGCAAGGCCCACGCGTGGTTCCCTACCAATGGCGGCCACTATCACCCCGATTATCAATCGAGCTGGACGCGCTTCATCTGGCCCGCACAGTCTTTGTCGGCCTCCAGCCGCTGGTGCTACAGCGTCGTGAACCGCCAAGCCGATGAAATGCCGCTTCGCAGCCAAACCGCCTAAGGCCACCCACAAGAACTGCTGCGCGCGCATCCAGTAGTTCTGCCAGAAAAGCTGAGCAAGCCGGTGTCGGCGCGGCGGATGGGCGCGACGACCCAGACGGCTGTAAAGGGTTCCGAAATCATACCCGGCGCCGCGCACCACGTTGAAGTGTCTTCGGAGCCGTACGAGATCACGCTCTGCGTGAAGTACTACTATGATGCCGCACCCTGAGGTTGCCGTCGCGACCTGCCGCAATTCTGAGGGTCTGGCCCGCTAAACTATTTAGCGACCTTATTGTTATCGGTTAGCATTGTGGAGACCATCAATCCGATAGAGTTGTTGGGACCCTGCGGCAACTCCAGGGAATGCCACACGTGAGGAACAGTTTGCTCAAGCTTGCCCAAGAGGCGGGGAAGCAGGAAGGTGCGCGCGAAGGGAAAGCTCAGTCTCCCGCGCCGGCCGACGATGTCGCACGTCTGCAGGCAACATTCGAGCAGCAGCTCGGTACGCTCCTTCGTCGCAACGAGAAGCTCGAGCAACTGAATAACTGCTTTGAAGCTGCGCTCAATCACTTGGGCCGCGGCCTGTCGATGTTCGACGGCGAGCAACGTCTCGTCGTCTGTAACAAGGCCTACGCCGACATTTATGTCCTGCCCGCGAACATGACACGCGCCGGCACGCCGCTTGCTGAAATCCTCTGCTATCATATGCAGCGTAAGGGCAAGAAGCTGACAAGGGCAGCCGCTCTCGAGTGGGTGAAAGAGCACGTTGCCAGGCTGCAGCACGGCAGCCCTCGCGAAGAGATTCAGAATCTTCCTGACGGCCGCGTTATCCGCGTGACGTACCAGCCTCTATCGAATGGCGGCTGGGTCGACATGCAGGAGGACATCACGGCCCAGCGTCAGTCGGACGAAAAAATCGAATGGCTTGCACGCCACGACACGCTGACCGAGATACCGAACCGCTTCCACTTCCGTGAGCGTCTCGAGCAGCAGTTCGAGACCTATGATCCCCGCCAGGGATTTGCCCTTCTCTGGATGGACCTCGACCGCTTCAAAGAGGTGAACGACCGCCTTGGCCACCTCGTCGGCGACGGCCTTCTGAAAAGCGTAGCTGCCCGGCTGAAGAGCAGCCTGCGTGCCGGCGACGTTGTCGGCCGCCTCGGCGGCGACGAGTTTGCCATTCTTCAAGTCGGCGTTGACCGCGAGGACCTCGCAGATAATCTCGCGCGGCGCCTGCTGCAAAACATCCGCGGCACCCACGATGTCTACGGACATTGCCTGCAGGTCGACGCCAGCATCGGCGTCGCGCTGGCACCTCATCACGGCCAGGATCCCGAGCAATTGTTCGCCTGCGCCGACATGGCGCTCTACAGCGCCAAGTCTATGGGGCGCGGCATCCATGCCATCTACGCTCCCGGAGCCGTCACCCCGTCCGCTTCGCCAAATCCCTTGCGCGCCGAGTTGCAGGACGCATTGGACCGCGGCGAGTTCGCTCTCCACTATCAGCCGATCGTCGATTTGCACGAGGGCCGCGTTTCCAGCTTCGAAGCCCTGATGCGCTCGCGGCACCCGAGCCGCGGCATGATCCCGCCTTCCGAATTCATCCCCATCGCCGAAGAGACCCGGCTGATCGTCCGCATGGGCAGTTGGGCTCTGCGTCAGGCATGCCTTGATGCCAAGGAGTGGCCGGACGGGATCAAGGTCGCGGTGAACCTATCCGCCGTGCAGATCGAATCCAGCAATGTCTACGAGACGGTGATCGAAGCGCTCGAAGCGACCGGACTGCCGGCTCAGCGACTGCAGCTCGAAATCACCGAGACGGTTCTGATGCGGGATCAGGCCCGCACGCAGGAGGTCCTGCGCAAGCTGCACGACCTTGGCGTGCTCATTTCGCTCGACGATTTCGGCACCTGCTTTGCGACTTTGAACTACCTGCGCAGCTTCCCCTTCAAGAAGCTCAAGATCGACCGCAGCTTCGTGCGCGACATTCCCGAGCACCACGACTGCGTGGCGATCGTCAAATCGGTGGCCGACCTCGCACGCGAATTGAACATGCGCTCAGTGGCGGAGGGCGTTGAGACCGCTGCCAGCCTCGCAGCAGTACGCGCCGCAGGCTATAGCGAAGCACAGGGCTTCTATTTCAGCCCGCCGGTTCGCGTGAGCGGCATCAAGCGCGCGATCAAGCAGTGCGCGCTGCGCCTTGCCGCGCTCGACGCAACAACGCCAGCCCCGAAGCCGCAGCCCCGGCGAACTCAGAAGTAGCCCTTGATGAACGTCGCGCGCTAAGCGTCGACAGCCACGCGGCTCTTTACCTCGTTAGGCGCACCGAAGTGCTCGAAGTAGCGCGGATCGATCTTTTCGACAGGTAGAATGATCAGCACGTCGGTAGTCCCGAACTGCCGGTCGATCACTGCGCCATCGCCGACATAGGCACCGAGACGCAGATACCCCTTCACCAGCGGCGGCAACGCTTTCAGCGCCGCCTTGGCGTCGACCTTGTCGCGCGGCAGCCGGTCCATGTTGATGTAGAGATTGTCGTGCGCTCGGCAACGCCACTCGGGAGGCGCCAGCGCGTTGTGATGCAGGAAGCTGAGCGCCATCGCGTGTTGATCGGGATCGGTGCCAGCGAGGCTGGCGCAGCCAACCATCACATCGACTTTGTGCTCTCGCACATAGGTCCACAGACCATGCCAAAGCAGCTCGACCGTACGCTTGTTGCGATACGGCTCTAGCACGCATGAGCGCCCAAGCTCCATGAAGCGGTGATGCGGCTTCGATGCGATCAGCGGCGCGATATCGTATTCGCTCTGCGTGTAGAAGCCCAACGTACGCTCGGCGATCTCCTGGCGCAGCACGCGATACGTGCCCACCACCTTCTGGCGGCGTGCCCCGCCCCACGATTCGTTTGTCTGGCCAGCCGCCTCGTCGACCACTAGCAGATGATCGCAGACGGAATCGTAGGGGTCTTCATCCCTGCGGCGCAGTTCCGCCCGCAACGACGGCACCGCCGACATTTCCTCGTAGAACACCTGGTAGCGCAGCCGCTGGGCAAGCTTGATGTCACGCCACTTGCGCGTGAGGCGCACTTCGAGATTGCCGATTTTGCCATAGACCTTGTCGGGCTTGCGCAAGGGGAATCCCGCGTTACCCGCATCACTCAGGGCGCGCAGTGCCAACAGACCGCCGGGGACCGCCTGCCACTTCGGGCTACGGGCCAACCGGGTGGCCATCCGCCGGGCCGCCTGCTTCATCGCTAGATCTCTCCCCTGCCAGTCCCGCTGGCATCATACGATTCCCGAAGCCTGGCTTGAAGCGCCTTGCGCAGTCGGTCGAGCAGCGTTGTTGGCATCCCCCGCCAACTGCGCCGCATAGCATGTCTCCATGACAGACTTTTTACTTGTTGCCCATGGGGGTAGCGCACTTTCGCTGATCATGTGTGCGAAATTGCGGGGGGCCTGCGGCGCAATTCAGGCCGGGTCGGTGTGGCTTCCCGGCAATGGGCCGAACCAGCGGCGCAGTACGCCCTCCAATCCGGCCTTGTCGAACGGCTTGGCGAGGTAGTCGTCCATGCCAGATTCCAGATACCGTTGCCGGTCCTCGGCAAAGGCACTTGCCGTCAGCGCGATGATTGGAGGCGCCTTCACGGTATCGGATTCCCGCGCATAAAGCGCTCTGATCGCGCGTGCCGCTTCCATGCCGTCGAGGTGAGGCATGAAAATATCCATCAACACCAGATCGATGGCTTCGGCATCACCCGCCAACGACCGCTGCATGAACGCCACGGCCTCCGCACCGTTCGAGACGGCAACGTATTCACAGCCGCACTTCTCGAGCACGCGCTTGGCCAGCAGCAGATTGATCTCGTTGTCTTCCGCAAGCAGCACGCGTTGCACCGAACCGGCTCGAACCCCCACAGGAACTTCACGCGCACAATCACGCTCTCTCGCGCCGTCACCTGCCCCATTGCGCTGCAAGCCCAATTGAATCATCAGCGAGCTCGGCCGGACTGGCCTAACGAGATAGGCATCAAATCCGACATCACGGAATTCCGACAGCATCGAGCGCGCGAGCACGTTGACCAGCACGATGCCGCGCACACCGCGCTCCTTATTGATCTCGCGCGCGTTGCTCAGCAGCTTTCCCGCTTCCGCAACCCCCTCCGCCCCATCAATGACGATGCGGTCGAACGGCGCACCCTCGCGTTGAGCAGCTATGAGATGGTCTACGGCCGATGCGAAACCGCACTCTGTCGCGGCGACCCCTGCGGCATCGAGAACCTCTCCCAACGCCCGGCGCTCTAGCGGGCGGTCGAACACCAGCAGTACGCGGGCATCGTCCGCCCCTGCGATCGCCTCACCATCTGTCGAATCGTTCCTGGCGCGCTGCAGCATCAGTGCAGCGCTGAAAACCGACCCCCTGCCAAGCTCGCTGGTGACGCGGATATCTCCGCCCATCGCCCGGGCAAGCTCTCTGGAAATGGTGAGCCCCAGTCCCGTCCCACCCTCACGGCGTCGCACGGCAACGTCCGCCTGCTCAAACTCCGAGAACAGGACACGCATGTCCTCGGCCGACATCCCGATGCCGGTATCCTCGACCGTCATCTCAATGTCGATTCGCGAGCCAACCGGCTCGCCCCTCCGCGTGATACGTACGCTGACACCGCCCGCGTCGGTGAACTTCACCGCATTCGATAACAGGTTCAGTAGGATCTGCCGGAAGCGCGCCTCGTCGCCGATGACCATGTTCGGCAGCTGCGGGCTGACCGTCCAGGCAATCTCGAGTCCCTTCTCGTGGGCGCGCGGTGCCAACAGTTCGACGGCCTCCTGCACGCACACATTAAGCGCGAAGGGCGCTTCAACGAGCGCCAGCTTGCCAGCCTCGATCTTGGAGAAATCCAGAATCTCGTCGATCAGCGCCAACAGCGTGCGCGCCGACTGATCGATCGCGCGCACGTATGTCTGTTGCTCCGGCGTCTGCTCGGTCTCGGACAGAAGACTTGCCATGCCGAGGATACCGTTCATCGGCGTACGAATTTCATGGCTCATCGTCGCGAGGAAGCGGCCCTTCGCGCGGTTGGCCGATTCAGCCAGATCACGCGCCTCCGCCAGGTGCATCTCCGCCCGTTTCCGCTGCGTCACATCCCGGCCCACGCACTGCACTTCCAGGCGTGTGCCGTCAGGTCCGGCGACGAGCTGCTCCTCCCACTCGATCCAGCGCGGCCCCGCCACGGTCAAGACGTGCTGCACAATCCGCTGCCGTCTTACGCCGCTCGTCGTAGACAGCGGCTCGTGCGCGCATTCCTCGCACAGCTTGGCGACGAACGGCGTCCCCAATGCAGTTTCTGCCTTGAGCCCGAACATATCCAGGAAGGCTTTGTTGGCGAAGGTCAGCAGCCCATGCTCGTCGCGCCGCAGAATGGCTTCCTCCTGCGAATCGAGCAGCGCGCGATAGCGAGCCTCCTCCTCGTTCAACTCCCACCGTGCATCCTGCAGCCGCTCGAGCCGCCGCTCGATGCGCGCGACGCTCTCCATCTGCGCGGCGCCGGCACCCGCGCGAGCAGTGAACGCCAGATAGATCGAGACCAGCGTCAGCCCAAGTCCCAGGGCGATAAAAACCTGCAGCGCCGAGAGAGGACCCGGCAGCAGCGCAAACGCCACGACGAGACAGCAAAGCCCCGACAGCAGCATCAGCAAGGAGATGACGGATTGCGAATTGGGATCAGCCGAATGGCGCCCTGCAAGCACCCCGGAAGGGATGCCGGCTATACGCTCCGAGGTGTACTCACGTGACCTGCGCGACTTTGCATCGCCGGCCCGCACGACACCCGGGGCGTCCGCTAATTTGAGACGCTTCACACCAATCAAACCCGTTACGCAAAACTGAATGAGGTTGCGTCAAAGCAATCATACGGTGGTTGCTAAACGTTGAAGCGAGTTGGTTAATCGGCGTCTTATCGACCCGCAGGACCCGCATCCAAGGCGCGCGCGTCGGATAGGCGCATGCGTGGAACGCCGTCAATGATCGGAAACGCTAGCCCCGCGGCACGGCTGATCAGCTCTTGCGCTTCAGCATCATAGTCGAGCCGCGTTTTGGTTAGCGGACAAACCAGCACCTCGAGCAGCTTCGCGTCGACCTTCTGCCCGGATGATTGCGGTGTCTGCGGCATCCCAGAATTCCAGACTACTGAAGCGTGCTGCCGCTATTTCCACTCGACGCCAATTCCATTTCGGCCAACGCCACCAGCACATCCGCGCGGCGTTTGAGATCCTGAGCTTCGAGCAGCGCCTGCTTTTCCTCAGGCCCATAAGGCGACATCACGCAAAGTGCATTGATCAGAAACTCGCTCGAAGCCCGTTGTATCGCCGGCCAGTCGGCCTCGAGCTTGTTGGCATCGAGATACGACCGCAGCACGCGCAGAAGGTTCGTGCGGTCCACCTGCTCTTCGCCCAGGCCCTCGCTCAGATCGCTGGCATATCGATCATAGCTCACGCTCATCACGCGATACGGCAGGTCGGTGACGGCCTCGTCGAGGACGTCGTAGCGCATGATGCCCGTAAGGGTGATCATCCGCCGCGCGTGGTCCGTCTCTTGATAGCTCGTGACCCGGCCGACGCAGCCGACGTTCCGCAGCCCCACGGACTCAAGCGGGCTTTCCTCGAATTCGCCCACATCGGCAGCCGCGGGCTGAATAATTCCAATCAGCCGGTCCCCGGCCATCACGTCGTCCAGCATCTCCAGATAGCGGGGTTCGAACACGTTGAGCGGCAGCGTCGCCCGCGGCAACAAAATCGCACCACGCAGAGGGAAAACCGGAATGCGTGGCGGAAGATCTGCTGGGCGCCGGTAACGGTCAGTCGGGGACACTGGGCTCGAATCCTTCCACTGCAGCGAGATTGGCTAGAGCCTACGAAAATAGGATCGACGACAGCCGCCGCCGGCCTTCGATTGCAGCGGGATCCTTGAAGCCCCACGCCTCGAAGAGCTGCACGAGCTGCTTGCGGGCCGCCTCTTCGTTCCACATGCGATCGCGGCGAACGAGATCGAGCAGGTGCTCCACCGCTTCCGCCTTCGCTCCACGCGCGGCCAGCGCCACGGCCAGATCGAAGCGCGCTTGCATGTCAGCCGGATTGGCGGCAACGCGCTTTTCCAGCTCAGCGCGATTGTCCTCGCCGCCAGCTTTGCGCGCCAGCTCCAACGCCGCGCGCACCTGCTCGACCGCGGGCGACTTCTGATCGTCCGGCGCGATCAAACCGATCATCTGCTCGGCGCGGTCGATGTCGCCCGTCTGCAGATAACAGCGAGCAAGCCCTGCGAGTGCGACCGGGTTTTGCTTATGCTCTTGCAACACCGCCGCAAAGACTTCCGCAGCCGCCTGCACATCGCCTTCCTGGAGAGCTTCCTCGCCCGTCGCCAGTACCGCGTTGATGTCGTCCTCGGCGTCGCCGCCGATCAGCCGCTCGATGAACTCGCGAACCGCGCTCTCGGGCTGTGCGCCCATGAAACCGTCGAGCGGACGACCGTCGCGGAAGGCGTACACCGTTGGCAAAGACTGCACGCGCAGCTGCCCGGCGATAGCTGGATGTTCGTCGACGTTGATCTTCACCAGGCGGACCTTGCCGCCGTAGCTCCTGACAACCTTCTCAAGTATCGGCGTCAGTTGCTTGCATGGACCACACCACGCAGCCCAGAAGTCCACCACGACAACGGCCGTGCGGGAGGCTTCGATCACGTCCTTGGCAAAGGAAGCCGACGTTGAATCCTTGATGATGTCGGCATCGGCTGCGCCTGTCGCAGATGCCTTCAGCCCGAATTCCATGTTCCTCTCCTAGCGACGGATCAAATGCCCCGTCGACCGCTTCTGAATACCAGAAAACGCCGTTTGGGCGACCTAATTCGAGGCCTCTGCGGCCAGCACCTCCTCGAGACATTGGCCACAAGCCAGATCGGGGTTTGGATGCGAATCTACAAGTCGCTGTCTCAGCGGCGAATTTGCTGGAGCCGAGCGTAGAACTACGCCCCTGGGACGCCTAGTCTGCAAGCTCCACGACGCGCGGCTCATGCCCGCAGGAGCGAATGAAGCGCATCAGGTCCCCCCACGCAATGTTGGTTGTCGCAGTGTTCTCCAAAGGATGACAATTGATCGTCTCATGCTTCAGCAGATCCGCATCGAGCACGACAGCCACCTGCTTTGATACGTCATTGATCACCGCGAACGCCGTAACCGATCCCGGCGGCACCCCCAGCACCTCCTGAAGCAGCTCCGGCTTGCCGAAACTGAAGCGCTTCGCCCCTAGCGTCCGCGATAGGGATTTGAGATCGACGCGCGTCGTCGCGATTGCCACCACCAGGAACAGCGCCCCGCTCTCGTCCTTGAGAAACAGGTTCTTCGTATGGGCACCCGGAAGCTGTCGCTCTACCTCGCTGCTTTCCGCGACGGTGAACACGGCCTCGTGCTCGAGCGTTCGCGTTTCGATGCCGAGTTCAGCGAGGCGATCGAACAGCTCCTGTCGGGATACGGGCATCTGCAAACTCGTTTGTTGCAAGTCGAAGACCCTAATTAAGCAGCCAGAATGCGCCCGCCAACCGCTTGCCGGCGGATAGACGCGCTTTCGGCCCGCCCCACGCTTGAAGGGCGTACCGCCCAAGGCTAGCATCGGCAGTCCGTCATCTGAGGAGCCCCGATGCCTGCCAGAGCTTCCGCTACCTGCGCGATCTTGGGCCTCGGCCTAGTCTTGCTGACAATGTCCTCGATTTCGGCGGGCGCCCAGGAACGTTGGGCCGCCATCGCCCCCAATCTCGAGAACTCTTCGACGGTTGTCTGGGCCACCACAAAAGATCAGGCCAAAAAGCTGGCTGTGCTCGCCTGCAAGCAGGTCTCCTCCACCTGTGCCGAGCAGCCGGCGAGCACGAACGGCATGGATCACGTTTTTGCGGTTATGTGCTGTACCGACCCCAAGACCGGATGCGCCGCCGCGGTCGGCTCTGGTCGCCAGCAGGCCCTCAAGGAAGTGAAGCGGCTCTTCTCCGAGGGCGGCTATTCCCAGTGCTCCTTGAAGAGCTATTTCAAGGCTGGCACGGGGGAAAAGGGCTGACCCTCGGGCCCGCCGGCCAACCATTTTTGCAAGCCCGTTTAAGGGATCTTGCAAAGCCGGCGCAGTTGCGCCATAAGGCGGCTCCGCCGCGCTTTGCCGCGACGGTTACCCATCGGATGCGGGCGTAGCTCAGGGGTAGAGCATTACCTTGCCAAGGTAAGGGTCGTGAGTTCGAATCTCATCGCCCGCTCCAATTTTCTCAATACAATCAATGTCTTCGCGAAAGCACGCTGCGCTTCCTGGCAAGCCGCGTGAGTTCGCGCGCAGCCGCCTGCTCCAACGTCTCACGTTAGAAGAATTAGCGCCCGCGAACGCCGATCAGTCGAGGTCGACCAGATCGCGGAACGCGTGCCAAGTCGCGTGCCCCAGCAACGGGAAGATGACGAGCAGGCCGACAAACAGCGTCGCCAAGCCCAGCGCCATGTGACCGGCAATGATCGCCGCCCAAAGCAGCATCGGTCCGCGGTTTGCGTGCACCGCCCTGATGCTCGTCGCCATAGCCGTCACAAGGTCGACGTCCTTCACCAGCAGCAGTGGTGCAGCAACGCTGGAGAGGCAGAACACCAGCCCGGCCAGGGCGGCCCCTGTGAGCACGCCCGCAAACAGCAAGCCCAGCCCTGCATTCGTGAAAATCAGCTGATGGAAGAATGTGCTGGCTTCGGGAACTTCCGTTCCGCCGAGGAACACGGTGAACAGCATGAACGATAGCTCGACCCAAAGGAAGTAAGCGAAATACAACACGATACCGAACATCGCGAGCCGCCCGACCGCCCCCGCGCAGCCATCGACGACCGAGCGAAACGTCACCCGCTCGCCTTTCTCCCGCAGCCGGCTCATCTCGTAAAAGCCAGCTCCGAACAGCGGCGCCACCAGCAAGAAACCGCCAGCTAGCACGACAATGAGCGAGCTGACGTCGTGTTGGCTCAGCACGGCAAAGGTCAGCCAGCCCACTGCACAGAACACGGCTCCATAGCCGAGGCTGGCAAAAGGCATCGCGCACAGGTCTCGCCAACCCTTGGCAAGCCATGTCCATGGGGCGTCCAGCGGGACGCTGCGGACTTTGAACCCCAGTCGTTGTTCATCGATGAGCATCAGCAAAGCGCCATCTGCCGGCATGAAACCCTCCCCGCACTGCGAGCAACGGGATGGCGACGTGCGACCAGCGCGCGCAGCCAAATTGATCCAACTCAATTTCAGAGTTTGCCAATGCTGCCTGCGACAATCAATGCACCATTGCGTGCGCCTCCAGGAAAAGGCGGCACATTCATGACCCAGGTCAGTGGGAGAGCAGACTGGCTCGATCAGGATGCGCGCTGCGCAATCGGAAGCTCGATCTCTTGGACGAGACCGACATGCGGACCATTGTAGATTCTGACCGCCCCGCCAGCGCGCTGGATGATCTCGCGAGCAATCGACAGCCCTAGGCCCGCGCCGGGAATGCTCTGGCGACGCGCCGGGTCGACCCGAAAGAACGGCTCGAACACACGCCCGATGACCCCTTCGGGTATCCCCGGCCCCTCGTCGGTGATGCGGACCAGGGCCTTTCCGTCCGCCTCGGTGACGACAACATGCGCCCGCACACCGTGCGTCGCCGCATTGATCATTAGGTTGCGCAGCGCCCGACTCAGCGCCAGCCGCCTCGTGCGCACCTCCACTGGCTCGGTCTCCCCAACCTCCACGTCGAGATCCTGGTTGCGCAGCTCCAAGGCCGTCTCGCGCACGAACGCTGCCAGATCGATATCCTGCGGCGGTGCCTTGTCGGACTCATCGCGCACCAGCTCGATAGCACTGTCCGCGATGCGCTCCAGCTCGTCGAGGTCGCGCAACCACGCCTCCTTCTCTTCCGCATTCACCACGAACTCCGCGCGCAACCGCAGCCGGGTGATCGGCGTGCGCAGATCGTGACCCGCCGCCGCAACGAGGCGCATGCGGCTCTCCATCGCCGACCGCAAGCGGGCCGACAGAAGATTGAGCGCCCGCGCCGTTGCCCGCACCTCGGCCGGCCCCTGCTCGGGCAGCTCCGGCAGGATCGCATCGGGTCCGACTGCCTCGACGGCATTCTCTAAGAGCACCAGGGGCCGCACCATGCGATTTGCCACAAACACCGCGATGGTCACCGCGCCGAAGGTCAGCAGCAACAACCATTTGCCCATCACGCCCCAGCCTGCACCTGGCGGCGGGAGATCGGGAAGTGGCATCGTCAGCCAACCTTTTCCTTCTATTCGCGCAGCGATAAAGCTTGGCTGTTCGGGGCCACCCCTGTAGGCGCGGACGTCGAGCGATGATCCGCGCTGGCGCAGCTCTTCCTGCAGGTTATCCGTGATGAACGGGTCTAACATGCCGCCTGGCAGCGTATGCTTAAGCGGCAAAACGCCTGGTGCTTCCGCAGCACGCGCCAGCATTTCGATCACTTCGACGACCGGCTGGATCGAGTGCCGTCGCCCTGGCGGCGGCCCGAGGAAATATACCATTACGGCGGTCAACAACCCCACGACCGCGACGATCACCACGACCAGCAGCATCGCCAACTTCACACGTAGCGAGTTCATGCGCCCGTGTCCGTGACATCCACCTTGGCGGCAAGTTGATATCCGCCATTGCGCACGGTCTTGAACAGCTGACCGGAGCCCCCGTCGCCAAGCTTCTTGCGCAACCGGCTCATCAGCACATCGATCGACCTGTCGAGTGCATTGCCATCGCGCCCGCGCGTCAAGTCGAGAAGCTGGTCACGCGACAGGACGCGTCCAGGCCGCTGCAAAAAAGTTTGCAGCAGGTCGAATTCCGCGCCCGTCAGATCAATGCTTTCTCCCTGCGGATCAACGACGCGCCGCAGATGAGAATCGGCTGTGAAACCGTCGAACCGATACACCTTACCTTCGCCGACAGGATCCGTGCCGCCCTGACGCCGAAGCACGGCCCGGATGCGAGCACTTAGCTCGCGCGGATTGAACGGCTTGCCCAGATAGTCGTCGGCCCCGATCTCAAGTCCCACGATACGGTCGACGTCTTCCTTCAGCGCCGTAAGCAAAATGATCGGCACGCTTGATCGCTGTGCCCTCAAGTCGCGGCAGACTTCGAGCCCTGATCCATCGGGCAGCATAACATCGAGCACGACAAGATCGATCTGGCCGTTGCTCAAGCGATCGCGCATCTCATGGCAGCTCCCCGCGAGCTGCACGCGGAAGCCCTGCCCCTCGAGGTAGCGCGCCAACAACTTGCGGATTTCCGCATCGTCATCAACGACCAGAATTTGGGCTGCACTCGTAGTCATCGTCTCAAACATCATCTCCACTATCCGTTGATAGCCGGACGACATGTGGCGAGCGAGGGGCATTTTGTAACGAACCATGTGGCCCCGGCGATCGGCAACGTTTCGACATAAATTTGCCGTTTCGCGACATGTTCGGACACACCAGGACGAACCCGGGAAAACAAAGCGCAGTACTTCAGTGGGGTGCCAACGTTAAGGAAGCCCGCTAATGTACCGCACACCCCTGCTGGCCCGGTTAGCCTTCGTGGCAAGCCTGCCGCTCTTCGCCCCCCCTGCCTGGGGACAGACGCCGTCGCCACCTTCAGCCGACGAATCTGCCGCTGTCATTGCCCGCGCTGAAACGGACGAGCGCACGCTCCTGGCGCAGGCACCACTCCCGGGTCGGCCCGACGTCGGGCCTTCGGCAAAGATGCCGGGCCCTCCGAGCTTTGACCGAGGCCCTGGCGTCCCCGGGCCGATGGCAAGTCCGATGATGGCCGCAGGGGCACCTGCAAAAGGCCCGCATCGCGGCCCTCCGCCGAACGTCGCCGAGCACCTTTCTCGCCTCGAAGTCGAACTCGGAATTCGTTCCGCCCAGTTGGACGCTTGGCGCGACTTCACCGACGCGATGATCAGCGTGATGCAGCCGCCGAAGCCGCCGCGCCCCGAGCAGGTCGTCCAGGGCTCCGATGCACCGAAAGCGGCACGCGCGCCGTTCGAGATGGTGCAACGGATCGCCGACGACACCATCGAGCGCGGCCGCAGTGCTGAAGCTCTAAAGCGCGCGATCGAGAGCCTCCGCACCAAGCTCACCCCGGATCAGCTGCAGAAGCTGGCGCTCATCGAAGCTCGCATGGTGCCACCCGCACCTCCCGGTCCCCCACATAGCGGTTTTGGCGACAATGGCCCCCCGTTGCCGCCACCCGGGCGTTAGTGCCCGGCGGGGCGGCAATTATCGCCGCCCCGATTTTTTTCTTTGCGAGATGGTCAGGCAAATCTGAAGGCAACTCCATGGCTCACAGCATTCCCGAGCGTCTAGCTATCCTCATCGACGGCCCCAGCTTGGAACGGGCCGCAAAGGCATTGAAGCTCGACATCGACTACAAGCGCCTGCTGGCGATGTTCCAGCAGCGTGGCTATCTCGTTCGAGCGCACTACTACGCGGCGCTTTCTCCCGACCGCTCGCAAAGTACACTGCGACCGCTGCTCGATTGGCTCAGCTACAATGGCTTCTCAGTCATCAGCCGGATCGCCAAGGACTTGACCACCGCCGGCTGTCAGGGCGCGATCGCCGTCGACTTGGCCGTCGATGCGATGCAGATCTCCGACCGCATCGATCACTTCGTGCTGTTTACCGGATCGTCCGACTACATCCCGTTGCTGGCTGCTCTTCAAGGCAGGGCGCGGCGTGTCACAATCGTTTCGACATTGCGCGCCGAGCCCCTTCTTGCCGATGACCTACGCCGGCAGGCCGACTATTTCCTCGAACTGGACGACCTGCGACCCATCATCGGCCGGGAGGAGCGGCGCGAGGAAAGACGGCCTATGAACGGTCGCCGCCCCGAGATGCCTGAAAGCGCCGCGAACTGAAACGCCACAAGAGAGCCGCCGCAAGATGTGCGGCATTTGAGCTGGGTCACGAGCAACCGTCATCGAACTTACCAAATCCTGAGGCTCTGCTGCCTAACGTTTCGTGCACGGGCAGAGCGCACTAAGGTGAGGTACCCGATGACGGCAATCGTTGATCTCGCGGGCAAGCGTGGCCTTGTCGTCGGCATCGCCAACGAACACAGCATCGGCGCCGGCTGCGCGCGGGCTTTCCGCGAAGCCGGCGCCGATTTGGCGGTCACCTATCTCAACGAAAAGGCCGAGCCGTTCGTACGCCCTGTCGCGGACGAATTGTCCGCCGAGTTAGTCGGGCCGTGTGATGTACGCATCGCGGGTCAGCTCGAAGCCGTGTTCGACGGCATCACAAAACGCTGGGGCAGGCTCGACTTCCTGCTTCACTCCATCGCCTTCGCCCCGCGCGAGGACCTGCACACGTCGCTGGTCAACTGCTCTGCCGACGGCTTCGCAACGGCGATGAACGTCTCGTGTCACTCGTTCATCCGCATGGCAAAGCTGTCTCTGCCGCTGATGACGAGCGGCGGCTGCCTCATGACAGTCTCGTTCTACGGCGCCGACAAGGTTGTCGAGAACTACAACTTGATGGGCCCGGTGAAGGCCGCGCTGGAATCCAGCGTCCGATATCTCGCCGCCGATCTTGCCGACAAGTCCATCCGAGTCCATGCCATATCCGCCGGCCCGGTGAAGACGCGCGCCGCATCCGGCATCGAGCGCTTCGATGAGCTGCTGGACGAAGTGCGCAAGCACACGCCGGCAAAGAAGCTGGTCAGCATCGAAGAGATCGGCAAAGTCGCGGCATTCCTTGCCAGCGACGCAGGCTCTCCGCTCACTGGTTCGGTGACCTACGCCGACGCAGGTTTTCACATTATGGCGTGATGAACGATCGGCGATGTCTTAGCCGTCACCGGCATGGTCTCGGCTGCATCGCAGATCGCGACCTTTGTCTCGGAAGCCGCCACCAGCTGCCGCTCCTCGCGGATGATGTCGAGAAGCCGCAGCCGCTCGAGCCGCAGTTTGATTTCGAGTGGCATTGCAGCGGCAACGTCGTACCTGCGCTGCAGCGCCGGCGTCATGCGTGAAAGTAGTTCGCCTGTAAATTTATCGGTCATTTTTGGCCCCTGATTCCCAATGGAATTTCAAAGAGAAGAGGCGCGAGTCTTGAAAGTTCCTATTCACTCGAAATAAATGCGGTTGCCACACCAATGCGGCAGCATCATTCGAGCGTCGCAGACCCTTTATCAACATCGACCCGGATCCGCATCGGATCACCTGGCGCCGAGTCCGCGACATCATTGAAAACCCGTGTCGGGATCGTGATTAGCAGCCCCTTGGCCGGATCCTCTTCGGCCGTCGCTTCATCGAGCTGGATCGACGCGACACCGACCACCGCCACGCATTTGCTGCCGCCCGCCTCGTCGCTGACATCCGGCATGACTACCGCTACGCCCGCCGCGCAGCACACAGGCTCCACGGTGTCGACCGAATAGACGCTGATGGAATCGTCTTTGAAGGTGCGGCTATGCTTGGCAGCCGGAGCGATCAGATCCTCCAGCCCGACATGCGCTTCGTCGCAACTTTTCACCTCCAGAGCGGCCGCTGGAGCAACGAGGGCCAAGCCACAGGCCAAAGCCGCCGCACCCCGGGAGATGCTGGAGATGAAACCGTGCTGCATGGCGCTGAGCCTCAATGTCAGGCGCTGGCGGCAGCCGGAGAATTTTCGGGCTGCGTCCCTTCGCCGGCGTCTTCGCTGAGCCGCGCCATAACCTCGTTGGTCAGGTTGCGAACCGCCGTTCCGACCTGCCCCGGATACTTCGCCAAATAGCTACGCTCATAGGTCTGGAAGTTGGCCGCATCCTGCAGCGCGGGCATCCGCGGAATCGCCTGCGCGAAGCAGGCGTTGTCCGGGTTGTCCTGCAGCCAGCGATGATATTCTTCGTCGGAGACCGAGTTCGGCTCCTTCATATTGACGATGACGCCGAGGTTCTGCGCAAACCCCATCTCGGGATTGAGGCTCTTGAAGCGGCGGAACACCTCGAGCCCGCATACGGACACATAATCCGCCTTTGTCGGCGAGATGTGATAGTCGGCCTCGCGCAGCCAGCACTCCGTCAGCACCGACAGCCCCGGAGGGCAGTCGATCAGCACGATGTCGAACACGCGTCGCACACCGTTGAGCAATTCGCCGATCACCTCGCGCAGGCGCCCGTGCAGGTTCTCCTTCGAGACCTCCCGCTCCAGCAGCGTGAGTTGCATATCGCTCGGCAGCAGGAACACCGAGCGCGCGTCATCGACGTCCGAGACATTGCGCACGATGAACTTCGGCCAGTCGATTACCTGGTTCTTGAGCACGCGGCCGTGGAGATAGTCGACGATCGTCGCCCCTTCGCTCTGAAGCTTATAGAGGCTCGAAACGCTCATTAGCATGCTGGAGACGCTGGCCTGGGCGTCGCTATCGATCACCAATACGTTCTTGCGGTGGTACGCCGAGATCGTCTCGGCGAGGGCTAGAACCAGCGTCGACTTGCCGACGCCGCCCTTGGTGTTCATCACTGCGATCGAGTTGCGCATGCTGTCTGGACTTCCCCACCCGGCCCCTCGGCACCCCGATCCTGGAGCACCCAACCACCTTGCATTGCGCGGGAATATGGCAACCATGGGAACGCACCACAATCGCGCCGCACGACGCACGCAACTTCGTGGCGCCAGATAGCCTCCTGTAAACCGTCGCCGGACGAACCGCAGGCACCATTGTCCCGCCCTTAACCTTCACTAGAGGTAATCTCGCCGTCTCATCCCTTGGAGGCCCTTTAGTCATGGCTCACACGCAGGCGCTTCGTCTCGCGCGCCCCATCGCAGCGATTCTCTTTGCCGCCATCTCGCTCTCGCTGGCCGGGTGCGGAATCAACACCATCCCCACCTACGAGCAGAACGCGAAAGCCGCCTGGTCAGAGGTCCTCAACCAGTATAAGCGCCGCGCCGACCTCATCCCGAACCTCGTTGAGACCGTCAAAGGCTTTGCCGATCAAGAGCGCACGGTCCTGACCGATGTCGTCGAGGCCCGCGCCAAGGCAACGCAGGTGCAGGCCAACATCCCGGCCGACATCCTCACCAACCCCGAGGCCATGCAGAAATTCCAGGATGCGCAGAACCAGTTGGGCGGCGCGCTCGGTCGCCTGCTCGCTGTCGTCGAGCGCTATCCGGATATCAAGTCGGGGCAGAACTTCCTCGCTCTCCAGAGCCAGATCGAAGGCACCGAGAACCGCATCGCCATTGCGCGGCGCGACTATATCCAGTCGGTACGCGCCTATAACACTGAGATCACCACGTTCCCCGGCCGTATCTGGCGGGCCGTGATGTACCCCTCGTCGAAGGAAATGGCGACGTTCGACATCCCTGCCGAGGAAATGAAAGCGCCCAAGGTCGACTTCGGCACCAAGAAGTAAATGGCTCGCCGCTGACCGATTTGGAGGCGTCTGATGATGCCCGCCACCTGGAGTGCTCGGCTGCCGCCGATAGCTGAGCGTTCCCTCGCGACATTGCTGCTAGCGACGCTGCTCCTAATGGCAGCGCCGCTGATCGCTTTGGCCGAGCCGACGTTCCCGGCACTCACCGGCCGCATCGTTGACGAGGCGGGTCTGCTCTCGCCTGAGCAGCGAGCCGCGATTGAAGCGCAGCTCACCGAGCTCGAGCAGAAATCGACCGATCAGCTCGCCGTCGTCACGCTCAACTCGTTGCAGGGCTACCCCATAGAGGATTTCGGCTATCAGCTCGGCCGCAAGTGGGGCATCGGTCAGAAGGGCAAGGACAACGGCGTCCTTCTCATCGTCGCCCCCAATGAGCGCAAAGTGCGCATCGAGGTTGGTCGCGGTCTCGAACCACAGCTCACCGACGCCATGTCCAAGCTCATCATCGAGAATGCGATCATCCCTCAGTTTCGCCGCGGCGATTACGCGGCGGGGATCGCCGCCGGCGTGCGCGATATCAAGGACGTGGTTCTCGGCGACGCCGAGGAAGTGAAACAGCGCGCCCACAAGGCTTCCGACGAACTCGACTTTTGGCAGATGATGTTGATCCTTTTCTGGATCGGCGTCGCATTGTTCGTATTTTTCGCCGTCGTCCAGTCCGTCAATCAGCAAGCCCAGCAGGCCGCAGCCGGCCGAGGCCCGCAGCGACGACGCGGACCTGTCTTCTATCCCGTCGACTCCGGCAGCTGGGGCGGCGGTTGGTCGGGCGGCGGAGGAGGCGGTGGCTGGTCGGGAGGTGGCGGTGACTTTGGCGGCGGCGGCTCATCGGGAAGCTGGTAATGCAGCGTGAATCAGCAGGCGCCCGGAAGGCCCATTTATGGAAGCCCAACGATGAGACTGTTCTCCATGGCTGACGAAGCGCGTATCTCAGCGGCCATCGCCGATGCCGAACAGCGCACGTCCGGCGAAATTGTCGTCGTCGTCGCCGCACAGAGCGACGGCTATCACTATGTGCCTCCGCTCATTGCCGGCATTGTCAGCCTGTTAGTGCCCTGGGTGCTGATTTACTTCACGCAGCTATCCATCGTGCAGATCTACCTCGTGCAGCTCGCCGTGTTTGCCATCGTCACGGCCGCGCTGATGCCGCTCCGGGTCCGAACAGCGCTGGTTCCTGCCAGCATAAGGCGCATGCACGCTCACCGCCGCGCCGTAGAGCAATTCCTTGCCCAGAACCTCCACACCACCGGAAGCCGCACAGGCGTGCTGCTCTTTGTCTCTGTGGCCGAGCGCTATGCAGAGATCATCGCCGACCAGGCAATCGACGCAAAAGTGCCGGACGGCACTTGGCAGGCAATCATCGACGACCTGACCGCCGCAATCGGCGCGGGCCAGCCCACGGAGGGCTTTGTCGCCGCCATTGGAGCCATCGGCACCGCCCTCGCAGCCCATTTCCCCCCCGGCTCCAGCGATCCCAACGAGCTCCCGGACCACCTCATCATCCTTCAGTAGACCCAATTCACCCGGCGTCGAGGTGACGCCGCCCCTGCCTTTTTTCCGTGCTATAGGGCGGGCGCCGGGGCACCTGGATGGGGAACTGAACCGTGGATATGGCAACGACCGCTCACTCTGCTGCCGACGTAACGCAGCGGGCGCCGCTCAAGGCGCGCGTCTCCTGGATGCTGTTCGATTGGGCGGTTCAGCCCTTCTACACGCTGATCCTAACGTTCCTTTTCGCGCCCTACTTCGCCAACGTCGTCGTCGGCAACGGGCCTCATGGACAATCTCTCTGGGGCTACGGCGCAGCGGTCGCAGGCATCTTCATCGCCCTCGGCAGCCCCTTCCTCGGCGCCTTCGCCGATGGACGCGGCCACCGCAAACCTTGGATCGCGCTGTTCTCGGTCATCCTCGCTGCCGCAATGTCGACGCTCTGGATCGCCACACCGGCCGCGCCGAGTTCGACGATCTTCATCGTCCTATTCGCGTTCGTCTGCGCCACCGTCTGCGCCGAGTACACGGCCGTCTTCACCAACGCCTTCATGCCCAGCCTTGCCCCGCAGAGCGAGCTTGGCCGCCTCTCCGGCGCCGGCTGGGCCTGCGGCTACTTTGGCGGCCTCGCCAGCCTCTTTCTTGTCGCCGGACTGATCGTTCCCGTCGACGGCTCGGGGAAGACGTTGCTTGGTCTTACGCCGCTTCTGTCCCTCGACACCGCAGCGCGCGAAGGAGACCGCATCGTCGGCCCGCTTTCCGCGCTCTGGTACCTCGTCTTCATGATCCCGTTCTTCCTGTTCGTGCCCGACGTCCGCCAGAAGCGCGTCAGCGATGGTCGCCACGCCACCGCCGAGCTTTGGGACACCGTCCGTGCGCTACCGCACAACCGGGACATGATGCTCTTTCTCATCGCCCGCATGATCTACACCGACGGCCTCACGGCAATCTTCACGTTCGGCGGCATCTACGGTGCAGGCGTCTTCGGCTGGGGGCCGCTCGAGCTTGGTCTCTTCGGCATCATCCTGACCCTGGTTGGCGCATTCGGCGCGCTCCTCGGTGGCGTCATCGACGACCGCATCAGCGCCAAGTTCGTGATCGTGTCGGCGCTCGTAGTCTTGCTGTTCGGCGCCATCGGCATTCTCTCGGTCGATAAGGATCACGTCTTCTTCTTCGTGGACGTTGCCCCGAAGCTTGCCGACTCTTCGCCCTTCTCATCGGCCGGCGAGAAAGTATTCCTCGCCTTCGCTATCATCGTCGGCCTCGTCTCGGCGCCCGTGCAGTCGTCCAGCCGCTCGCTGCTCGCCCGCCTCGCCCCGCCGGAGAAGATTACGCAGTACTTCGGCCTCTTCGCCTTCTCGGGAAAGGTTACCGCCTTTATGGCGCCCCTGCTCGTGGCCCTCGTCACGACGCTGTCCGACAGCCAGCGCCTCGGCATGTCGGCCATCGCGCTGTTCCTGATCGTCGGTATCGCGCTGATGGTTCCGGTCCGCCAGCCGACAGCGGCATCTAGTGCCCAATGACGTCTATCCCCATCTTTCGGGGTAACAACACCGCTTCGCATCACGACAAGGAGTGATTGCAGATGACCCGTCCTCTTCCGTTTCTGGCCGCGCTGCTGATCTTGCCGGCAAGCGTCGTCATCGCCGCTGAGGGCACCACGACGCCTCAGAACGCGCCCCGCGTTGAGGAAACTGAGCCGCCCGCGCCGCCGCAGCGCAGCGCTGGCGAAGTGATTGATGACGCGAAGGATGCCACCAGCGCAGCCATCGACGCGGCCAAGGAGGCCATCCTCAAGGCCATCGACGCCGCCAAGGAGCACGCCGGCGCCGGTATCGAGAAGGGCAAAGAGGAGAGCGGCAAGGCAATCGACGAGGCCAAAGAGTCGACGAAGCTTCTCGACAAGGCAGCAGAAGCCGCCCGCGAGGTTCTCGACAAGGCCAAGAAGGCGACGGCTGAGGTGCTCGACAAGGCGAAGGAAGCGGCCGACGAGTTGAGCAAAGACGCAAAGAAGTCGACTGACGCGACGCCCGCGCCAAAGGAGGCCACTCCAAAGGAAGAGGGCCCGCACGATCAGCACGAGCCCTCAACCAAGTCACAGTGGCACTAAGCGCCTGATGTCACGACGACATCGCCCGATTAGGGCGAGGGAGCCGGCGCCGGTTCAGCCGGCGGAGTTGCGGGCTCAGCGGCGGGAGCAGCAGGCTCGCTCGGTGCGGCCGGAGCAGGCTCAGCCGGCGGCGTAGCTTCGCTCGGAGCAGCCGGCGGCGTCTCTGCGGCAGGTGCCGGAGCAGCAGGTGCCGGAGCTGGTTCTGCCGGAGCGGCAGGCGCCGGCTCAGCCGCAGGCGCTGGCGCGGCAGGTTCGGCCGGAGCCGCAGCAGGTGCTGCCTCGTGCGGAGCAGGCAGTGGCGTGTAGACGTAGACGATACCCGCCACAATGGCGGCGACGATCACGATAAAAATGATCACGCGGACGATAGAGTTCACAGCGGTGGTCCCCCAATGCTGGATGGATCGGCGGTTAACCTTAGGGCCAATGACCAAAAACAACAACAAAGTGCGACGATTACGCCGCCTACCTTGCCGGACGCTCCGCAATCATGAACCACGACGGGCCCATCAAAGGGTCGTTCCAGACCCGCTTCCATTTGAAACCGGCCTTCTCGTAGGCCCGGACGGCCCGTTCATTTCGGATGGATGGAAACACGCAGACCGAGGTGGCAAGCGTCGTACTGAACACCTCTTCTTTCAATTTCGCCAAGGCAACGTGGCCGACGCCACGGCCGCGATGCTCTTCAGACGCAATGAATAAATCGAGGTCCCAGGTGCCCGGCTCTAGGTCGTCGGGCAGCTCCTCGCCCCACATCGTGGCGTCGACAGCGTGCGCATAGCCGACCGGCCTACCGTCCGCCTCGATGATCCGCGACAGCGCGTGCCCCGACCCGAGAGCGATATTGACCTCGGCCTCAGTCGCCGAGCGAGGCCCCCACCAGGCCTCGATATCAGGTCGCGCCAGCCACGAGCGGATCAAGTCCCAGTCGCCGCGATGCGCCGGGCGTAAGCGGACGACCACCTCGCCGCTCCCGCTCATATCAATGCCGGAAGTGCCGCATGCCGGTGAACACCATCGCGAGGCCCTTCTCGTCCGCCGCAGCAATCACCTCTTCATCGCGCATCGAACCGCCAGGCTGAATGACAGCGGTGGCTCCCGCCTCGGCTGCCGTCAGCAATCCATCCGCAAACGGGAAGAAGGCATCCGAGGCTACGACGGACCCGCGCGTCAGCGGCTCGGACAATCCGAGTGCGGCAGCAGCATCTGCCGCTTTGGATGCGGCGATGCGCGAAGAATCCACCCGGCTCATCTGCCCTGCACCGATACCCACGGTCGCCCCATCCTTCACGTAGACGATGGCGTTCGACTTCACGTGCTTTGCCACCTTGAACGCGAACAGCAGATCGGCCAGCTCCTGTTCACTCGGCGCACGCTTGGTCACAACCTTGAGGTCAGACGCGGTTATCACGCCGTTGTCGCGCGACTGCACCAGCAATCCGCCTGCTAGCGACTTGACGAACGTGCCAGCCGCACGCGGATCGGGAAGACCATCCGTCGTCAACAGTCGCAGGTTCTTCTTTGCCGCGAAGATCGCCTTCGCTTCCTCGCTCGCCGCCGGGGCAATCACCACCTCGGTGAAGATCTTGGTGATCTCCTCCGCGGCCTCCGCATCGATCAGACCGTTGAGCGCGATGATCCCGCCGAAGGCACTGACGGAATCGCAGCGCAGCGCTTTGAGATAAGCGTCCTTCAGGCTCTCGCCGGTCGCCACCCCACACGGATTGGCGTGTTTGATGATCGCCACCGCCGGCTTGTCGACGCCGAACTCCGCAACGAGCTCGAACGCCGCGTCCGTATCGTTGAGGTTGTTGTAGGACAGCTCCTTGCCCTGATGCTGCTGGGCCGAAGCAACGCCCGAACGCACATCGCCCGAAGCATAGAATGCCGCCTGCTGATGCGGGTTCTCACCATAGCGCAGCGGCAGCTTCAGCCGTCCGCCGAACGAACGCCACGCGGGCATCTCATCGCCCACCTCTTTCGCGAACCACTGGCTGATCGCCGCATCGTAGGCAGCCGTGCGTGCATACGCTTTGGCCGCCAGCTTGCGGCGTAGCTCCAGCGTCGTCGCACCATCGTTGGCGCGCATAGCTTCGAGCACGGCGTCATAGTCGGCCGGCTCCACCACAACGGTCACGCCCGCATGGTTCTTCGCCGCGCCGCGGATCAACGCAGGCCCTCCGATGTCGATGTTCTCGATGCAGTCGTCAAAGTCGGCGCCCTTCGCCACCGTCGCCTCGAACGGATAAAGATTGACCACCAGGAGATCGATCGGTGCGATGCCATGCGCAGCCGCCTGAGCCTCGTGATCGGCGTCGCCGCGGATCGCCAGCAGACCGCCGTGCACAGCTGGATGCAGTGTCTTCACGCGGCCATCCAGCATCTCCGGAAATCCGGTAACCTCGGACACGTCTTTCACCGCGAGCCCAGCCTCGCGCAGCGCCGCCGAGGTTCCACCTGTCGAGATCAGCTCGACGCCCATATCGACCAGAGCACGCGCAAACGGGATCAGCCCCGACTTGTCGGAGACAGAAAGAAGCGCGCGGGCAACGCGCGGGGCGGTGGTCATTCCAGATTTCCTTCCGGCAGTCGCTCAGCGACCCAATTCACTTCCGTTTCCCCGAAGGTCACGCCACGCAGCACGATTTGCTGCCGCGGCCGGGGTCCGGCATTTTCGGCGAAATATACGCTCTCTTCGATGCTGAGAGCAGCGCCCTCGACGCTGAAACGCCAGCGCTGGCCGCCGGGCAGCGTTATAACGGCCTCGTCGAAGGCGTCGCCGCGGCCACAGCGCGCACTCGGCGCCAGATGGAAATGAATTGCGAACGGTAGATCGACGCGCAGGCGGATTTTGCCATTGAGCCCATCCAGCCGGTCACGCCCCTGAAGACGCAGGCCATCCGCCGTCAGTTGCAGCCGGCGGCTGTGAATGAGTTCATGCCGCCGGTAGTAACCATCATGGCTCGCCTCGAGGCTCACCCCATCGCCCTCCACGAGCTGCCACTCGACCCGCTCGGGATAGCGCAGGGGCGGAGCGCCGGTCAGCGCCTCGATCTTTCGATGTGTGATGAGCCGCGAGGACGATGTCTCAGCTAGCACCAGTGTGTTGTGGCTCGCGGTCGCACGCGCCGCCGGAAACCAATCGCCAGCAGCAGGCCCCGGCAACCCACCGTTGACGAACAACAACTCTCGGCCATCGCTCATCTCAAACGACAGACAGCCAGCCTGCGCCTGCGAGGACTGCGCCAACGCAGGCGGTCGCCCCACATCCGCAATGATGGTGGTCGCGCCGCATTCGAGGCGCGCATATCCCGAAGCCCGCGCCTCACGCAGCGGCCCTAACGAGCCATCGTCATAGGCAGCAACGGTCGCCAGCGCCGCCGCTTCTGAACACCCAACGCCGTTGAACCGCGCCAGCATGCCATCACCCAGACGCAGATAACGCAGCATCGGCAGCATGTGCTCGAGCGTCTCGCTTACCCCGAGCGGCAACTTGCGATCACGCGCTGTGAAGCACTGGCATAGCGGCAGCAGATCGAGCAGCAGCTCCACCAGCAGAGCAGGGTTGCGCGTGATGTGTCCGCCATCGGCCAACACCTGCCACGACAGTTCCGCCGCGAGGTTCGCTTCAACATCGCGCAGCTTTTTGTCGTGTCCCGCCAGCGACAACACCGCAAAGGCCAGCGCCATGACAGCGAGCAGCCGCTCGTAGCCATCCGGCGCCTCACGCCACGTCGATGACAAATGCGCAAGCTGCCGCCCGAGGCTTCGGGTAATGGCCCCATAGGTTTCGGGATCGGCATCTTCCAAGAGGAAGTTTGCATGCGACAACCACGAGATCAGCCGGCGTGCGCTCACAGCAGGCGCCGCCGCTACACCCGTCCGCGCGTGCCCGAAGCGCAACGTCCATTCGAGCGCCAACCGACGCCCGGTTAGACGTGCTTCTTCGCTGCCCACCGCATCGAGATTGCGCAGCCACCCGAACCCGTGCAGCTCACTGGCCCACGCCGCGTTGGGCGCATCCGCTTCGAACGGCGAGCGTCCCTTGAGCATGAGGAGGCTACCGGCAAGACCGAACTGCCCATGCTCCAGCTCCGTCCAGAAGCTCGGATCGGCGGTGCGCAGGTCTTGGGGTACGATCAGCAGATACTCGACCGGCGTCCTCGCCGTGACCCAACGCTTCAGCGGCGTTGCGATGACGCTGGCGAACCCCGGCCGCCTGCCAGACTCGTCGACCGCGAGTGCAGCCTTGCGCAGCCGCTCCTTGAGCGTCAGTTCAGCCATGCGAGCCCCGCAGCGCCCACCCGGCTCGGGCAGGCCTCGATGTGTCTACCACCATAGGTTCGGGTTAGCGCCGCTCATCGGCCAACACAAGGCACGGACGTCCCATGCCTGTGCGCAGATTGCGATTGGCTGCGGATCAACCGTTGAGAACGAGCCGCGCGGCATAAAATCCGTCGAGCCCGGACAACTCCGGCTGTGCAAAAGACAGATGCGAGGGGAGCGTGCGCAGATCGCCGTCACGCGTCAGCCACTCCGCAGCCACACCTGATTCGCCCGCCACGATCGGCCGGCGCTTGAAGTTCGGATGCCGCTCAAGAAAGCGCACGATCTGATTCGCACCCTCTTCCGGCTCTAAAGAGCACGTGCAGTAGAGCAGCGTGCCGCCGGGCACGAGCATTCCCGCAGCATTATCGAGCAGCCGCTCCTGTATCTCCGCCAGCGCTGCGACATCCTCGGGCCGCTTCAGCCGCAGAATGTCGGGGTGCCGCCGGATCGTGCCGGTCGCCGTGCACGGCGCATCGAGCAGCACCGCATCGAAGCGGCGCTCGGGAGACCACGTTCCCGCATCGGCCTCGACAAGCTCCGCGTTGAGATGCAGTCGTTCGAGGTTCGCACGCAAGCGCTGCAGCCGCGTGCCCGCGAGATCAAGCGCGGTGACATGCGCCCCGGCGGCAGCAAGCTGCGCCGTCTTTCCGCCCGGAGCCGCGCACAGGTCGACGACCGATTTATTCGCTACATCGCCGAGAAGTCGCGCCGGCAACGCTGCGGCCGCATCCTGCACCCACCACGCGCCTTCCGCGAACCCTGGGAGCGCGTCGACGCGCCCGCCCGCCGCAAGCCGCACCGAACCTGTCGGCAGAAGTGTGCCTCCAAGACGTTCGGCCCACACTTCCGGCTCCGATTTGACGCTGACGTCCAGGGGCGCTTCGTTCAGCGAGGCGACTGCGATCGCCCGCGCCGCCTCCGCTCCATAAGCCGCCATCCAGCGCTGAAGCATCCACGCCGGAATGTTGAGCGCTACAGCGTCCTGCTGCTCCAGCGCCGCCTTGCCTTCGCGGCCCGCACGCCGAAGCAAAGCGTTGACCAGCTTGTCATAGCGCCCGGCATGGCGGTCCCGACGCGCCTGATCGACCGCAAGACCGACCGCAGCGTGCGGCGGTGTATCGAGAAGCAGAAGCTGCGCCGCACCCGACAACAGGATCGGCCATAGCGCGCCCTGCTTCTTCGGCAACGGCTTCTCGAGATAGCCGTTGAGGATGGCTTCGAGCTGGCCCAGACGCCTCAGCACTGTAGACGCGATAAGACGAGCGAGTGCCCGATCGCGCGGCTCCAGTGTGCTCGATTGAAACTCCTTCGTCAGCGCTCCGTCGAACGCATGGCCTTCGTTCAACACCACACTCAGCAAGCGCACTGCCGCTTCACGCGCTGGTAAGCCCGGCGGCAGCGGGGCACTCGGCTTAGATTGTCGAGGCTGCGAATGGGCACGCCGCGGTTTCTGAATGATCGACGTGCCGCCCTTCGCCACTTGCATCAACCCCACGGACCGCGCGACGCCGAGCGCGCGCCCTGTGACCACGGCCCGTCTGACGTGTCGCCATGATCATCCCCACGAGGAATACCCGTCTGCCCCATCTGCCGCGCCAATGCCTCGAGCGCCGCGATGCGGTTCTCGGTGTTGGGATGCGTCGAGAACAGGTTGTCCATGCCGCGCCCCGACAGTGGGTTGATGATGAACAGCGAGGCGGTCGCCGGTGCGGCCTCCGCCTCCTCGTTGGGGATGCGGTGCGCATAGCCCTGAATTTTCGAAAGCGCCGACGCCAGCGACAGCGGGCTGCCGGAAATCTCCGCACCGTTGCGGTCGGCAACGTATTCGCGCGAGCGGCTGATCGCCATTTGCACCAGCATCGCTGCCAGCGGAGCAATCAAAATCGCCACCAGCGATCCGATCACGCCCGGGCCCGAATTTCCATCGCGGTTGCCGCCGAACAGCATGCCGAATTGCATGTACTGCGCCAGCATGGAAATGGCACCACCGATCGCCGCCGCGATGGTCATCGTCAGCGTATCGTGGTTCTTGATGTGCGCCAGCTCGTGCGCCATCACACCCGCCAGCTCGTCAGGCCGCATGGCCTGCAGCAGGCCGGTCGAAGCGCACACCGCAGCATTCGCCGGATTGCGCCCCGTCGCGAATGCATTCGGCTGGGGGCTGTCCATGACGTAGACGCGCGGCATCGGAAGCCCGGCACGCTGCGCCAGGTGCCGCACGATCCCGTAGTATTCCGGCGCCGTCCGCTCGTCGACCTCGTGCGCGCCATACATGCGCAGCACCATCTTGTCGGAGTTCCAGTAGCTAAAGAAGTTCATCCCCATCGCCAGGATGAACGCGAACACCATACCGGTCTGTCCGCCAACCAAAGCGCCCAGCGCCACGAAGATCGCGGTCAGCACCGCGAGAAGCATGGCCGTCTTGACGTAGTTCATTGTTGTCGCAGCTCCGCCTTCAGCAACCAGAGAGATGCTATATGGAGAGGGACTTTGGCAACCACCAGTCCCGCCCATCAGTCCCGATCCGAGGCCCGTTGCGAGACATGAGCACGAACACTGATAAGCGACCGTTGACGCCTGCCGCCGAGCGCGCCCTGGCCGAGGCAGAGGCTCGCCGCAAGGCACGCGAAGAAAACCAGAAAAAGCCTGCTCCCGAGGTTGGCGGCCGTGACGGCCCCGATCCCGCCCGCTATGGCGACTGGGAAAAAGGCGGCATCGCTTCCGACTTCTGACATCGCTCTGTCTCGGCGCGGCCGTCTCCATTGTTGGCGGCCTGCGCCAAAGGCTGTAGTCAATTGTTAACAGCCTTCAGGAACTCCCAATGCGCCGCCGCGGCCTGACCTTCCTTCGCGCCTTTCTTGCCCTGCTCCTGGCGCTCGTCGCCTTTGCCGCGTTCTGGTTCGGCATCGTGCCGCAGCGTTACGCGCCCTTTGCACCCATCTCACTGGAAGACCCGCCGCACTGGTTCGTCGACTTCAGGCTCGCCGCGCTGCGCCGCGATCCCCAGCAATGCGCAGCGATCCTGAACGCCCCGCACATCCTGGCGACCCCCATTGCCGATAAGGTCCAGACCAACGGCTGCGGTTGGACCAATGCCGTGCGCGTCGCTGAAGTCGCCGGCGCCGAGATCGGGCTGGGGCAGCTCACGTGCGAGGCCGCCACTGCGCTGGCCTTATGGATGGAGTACGGCGTGCAGCCGCTCGCCAACCAGATGTTCGGCAGCCGCGTCGCCTGGGTACAGGACATGGGCACTTACAACTGCCGAAACATCATCGGCAACAAGCGCTGGATCGACATGCGCAGCCAGCACTCGTTCGCCAACGCGGTCGACATCGGCGCCTTTCGCCTCGCGAACGGCAAGCAGATGAGCATCACCGCCGACTATAAGCGTGACACCCCTGAGGGCCGCTTCCTGCGCGAAGCTCACCGCCGCGCCTGCTACTATTTCCGCGTCGCGATCGGACCTGAGTTCAACGAGGCGCATCACGACCATTTGCACCTCGACCGCGGCACGCTCGTCAGCTGCAAGTAGCCTAAGCAGCCTTGCTGCCCCGGCGCGCAAAGTCTTCGATCGTAGTCGTCGGAGCGCCGAGCTCGTCCCAGGTCTCCTGCGCCTTGAATGTCTCCGGATAGTTCAGCACCGCGTGCATGATGCGCGCGTTGAAATCGAGTTCGCGCGAGAACAGCCCGCCGAGCCTCACGAGCCACAACGGCACACGCGTGATTTGCAGCCGCCCGCCCGTAGCCCCGACATACCGTTCCGCCGCTTCATCGTAGGTCAGCGGTTGAGGTCCCTGGATGACGTACTCACGCCCCGCGGCCGACGGCAAAGCGAACGCCTTCGCAACCTGGCGCCCATAATCGTCGCCCGCGATCCAATAGTTGGGATGCTTCGCACGTCCCAGCATCATCATCCGCGTCCCGACGACGTGCCGCTGTTTCAGCGTCTCCATGAAGTTCGACGGATAGAAGATTGTATACGCGATGCCCGACGCTTTGATGCGCGCGAGCGCCTCGCGCCAGATATCGATCACCCACCAGCGGCTGTCCGTGTCGTGCACCAGCGCAGAGAGGTACCCAATGCGCCCAACTCCCGCATCGCGCGCTGCCGCAAGAATGTTTTCCAGTCCCTGCTTTTCAGTGTGAAAATCACCCGGCGCTTCGCCCGGCGCTACCGACAAGCTGAGGTAGATGGCGTCCTGCCCCGCGAGGCCGCGCCGCAGGCCAGCAACGTCCCGCACATCCGCCTCGACGACAGCGACTTTGCTTGGAAGCACGCGCCGCGCCTTGTCGGGGTTACGCACCAGCGCGGTCACCTCGAAGCCAGCGTCGGCCAGCGCTCGTACGACCGGCAGCCCTAGCATTCCCGTGGCGCCGATCACGGCAATCTTGCGGATAGGTTTCATGGCTGCGTCGCACCCCGATCGCACCACCAGTCGTCGAGCGCCATCGCCGCTGTAACCGCCTTGGCGCCCAGTGACCCGATGGGCTCGGGCGGCAGCGGCAGCGACCGCCTGTTGACGAACCACAGATCCGTGAGGTCGGTTTTCTTGTCGAGGATCAAGTCGCGCAGGATGCGTCCGTTCATGTGTGCCAGCGCAACGCCGTGCCCCGTGCAGCCAACCGAATAGGCAGCGGCGCCACCATGCAGCGTACCGATCTGAGGCGTTGAATCCGCCGTCACCGAGAAGGCCCCGCCCCAGCGATGCGCAATCTTGATACCGGCCAATCCGGGAAATGTCGTCGCGATGAATTCCTCCAGATGCCGCCAGGCCGCAGGATGCGTGTCATGATTCATGCGGCCACCGAGCGGCACGAACCCCGGCCCGCCACCCATAAGCAGCCGGTTGTCTGGCGTCAGGCGATAGAAGTGCATGAAGTTGCGGCCATCCTCGACGCCCTCGCGCCCCGCCCATCCGATCGATGCTCGCTGCGCCTCGCTCAATGGCTCCGTCACGACGATGAACACGAATGCCGGCAGCTGCTTTAAACGCATGCCGGGAATGAGGTGCGTATAGCCATTCGATGCAAACACGACCTTTTCCGCAGTCACAGTCGCGCCGTTGCTCTCCAGGCGAAACCTGCCGCCCTCGCGGCGCACATTCTTCACTGGCGAATTCTCGTAGATCTTCGCGCCCGCGCTCTGCGCCACGCCCGCGAGCCCATCAACCCACTTGCGCGGATTGATGAGACCGCATCCCGGCTCGACCATCGCGCCGAGATACGTCGGCGAGTGCACACGCGCACTGAGTTCCTCGGGACCGATCCACTGATGCCCGTGGATACCGAGCGCTTCCAGCGTCGCAATCTCGTCCCTGATGCGCGCCGCATACCGCGGCGTCGTCGCCACCTTCAGAAATCCGCTTCGCTGGTAATCGCAATCGAGCGCGTGTTCTTCCAGCATCGTCTCAAGTGCCGCGATCGAGCGCTCCATATGCGCATGCGCAGCGCGCACCTTCTCCGCGCCATGCAGCGTCTTCATGAGGCCCAGCGACGCGCCGAACAACGTCATCACGAAGCCGGCGTTACGCCCGCTCGCACCGTACCCGACCGTCTCGCTTTCCAGCACTGCCACATTCAGCGACGGGTCGGCTGCCTTCAGATGATATGCCGTTGAAAGCCCGGTGTACCCTGCACCTACGATCGCAACATCGACCGACACGTCACAGTCAATCTTGCGCCCCGGCGCACGTGTGACCTTGCTGCGGTCCCAATAATTGTCCGCGCGCAAATGTGTCTCGGCAGCCATGCGATCATCCATACTTTGAAAATTGGTGCGGCCGTGCAATGCACTCACCCTAGCACAGCCCGCTGGGCAGTCATTCGACTGCCCTTAAGCCGCGACCGGCATCGCCGGCGACGCGATATTGCGGACTTCTTCGACGATGCGGGCCACGAACGCGCGCGTGCTTTCGACCACCACATGGCGCTGCTTGTCGAGCGTCACCATGTGATAGCTGTCGTTCAGCACCACGAGGTCGACCTGACCCGTCAATTCGCCCTTGAGGTACTCGGCATTGTTGATGGCTGCGTAATCATCTTCCAGCGAGTGCACGATCAGCGTCGGCTGCTTCACGCGCGGGAGGAGCTTCTTCGCAGCATCAACCATGCGGCGATGCTCGAGAACCATCGTCGCGGGGACACCGGCGCGGCCGTATTCGCAGCCCTCACCAGAAAGGGCCTGCTGCACGAACTGGCGCACGCGGGGGCACTTGATGCCGAGCGAAGCAGCGTCCGGGAAAGTCATAAAGCCAGCGAACCAGCGCGACCGCACCAGCTTGAACAGCCGCGCCGTCCACGGCATCGCCCAGCCATTCATCCACAGCGTCGGCGAGAACAAGGACACGCCCTGCACCTTGCCGGGGTTCCGCGCGGCGAGATGGAGGCCGAGGATGGCACCCATGCAGAGACCGCCGACGATGACCGTGTCGCACTCGCGGCGGAGATCGATCAGGGCCGCACGCGCCGACATGTACCAATCCTGCCAGCTGCCGGTGTTTTCGTTGCCGTGTCCAGCGAGCTGGGGAACGTGCACGGTGTAGCCAGCGCGGGACAGCCCCATGGCGACGAAGCGCATCTCAGCGGGCGTACCGCACAGCCCGTGCAACAAGAGCACGCCAACCCTGCCACCCTCGAAACGCAAACCCTTGGAAGCCGTGTCCTTCGACGTCGTGTGCAGGGTGGCGGTCATGGCGCTGTCTCCTCATTCGATGAAGACAGGCTATGGGGACGGCCGCCGCGCCGCTGTTCCGCGCGGGACTCGGGCCAGATCTATTGAGAAGGCGAGACTGAAAAGCGAAAGGGCGCCCCGCAGAGCGCCCTTCCCTTCACCACAATACCAATGAATTACGGCAGCTTAGCTCGCCGCGTCTCGCCGGTTCTGCCGGTTTTCGATCAGATCCTGCACCACCGCCGGATCGGCTAGGGTCGAAATATCCCCCAGGTTGGAGAACTCGTCCTCGGCGATCTTGCGCAGGATGCGCCGCATGATCTTGCCCGAGCGGGTCTTCGGCAGGCCGGGCGCGAACTGGATGAGATCGGGCGACGCGATCGGACCGATCTCCTTGCGCACGTGGGCGGTCAGCTCTTTCACCATCTCGGGGCCAAACTCCTCCCCGCTGACGAGCGTGACGTAGCAGTAGATGCCCTGGCCCTTGAGATTGTGCGGATATCCGACCACAGCCGCCTCGGCGACCTTCGGATGCGAAACCAGCGCGCTCTCGACTTCCGCGGTACCGAGCCGGTGCCCGGAAACGTTGATCACATCGTCGACGCGGCCGGTGATCCAGTAATAGCCATCCTCGTCCCGGCGGCAGCCGTCTCCGGTAAAATAGGTGCCGGGATATGTGCTGAAGTACGTCTGCACGAAGCGCTCGTGATCGCCATAAACCGTGCGCGCCTGACCGGGCCAGCTGTCGAGGAGGACGAGATTGCCGGTGGCAGCCCCTTCCAGGGTTGCGCCCTTATCGTCAACCAGCGCCGGTTGCACACCGAAGAACGGCGTCGTCGCCGAGCCGGGCTTCAGCGCCGTCGCTCCGGGCAGCGGCGAAATGAGGATGCCGCCTGTCTCGGTCTGCCACCACGTATCGACGATCGGGCAGCGATCCTCGCCGACCACGTGATAATACCACTCCCACGCTTCGGGGTTGATCGGCTCGCCGACGCTGCCGAGCAACCGCAACGACGACCGGTCGGAAGCCTTCACGAAATCATCGCCAGCCCCCATCAGCGCGCGAATTGCGGTAGGTGCCGTGTAGAAGATGTTCACCTTCCACTTGTCGACGACGTTCCAGAAGCGCGATTGCGTCGGGTAGTTCGGAATGCCTTCGAACATCAGCGTGGTGGCGCCGTTCGCCAGCGGTCCATAGACGATGTAGCTGTGCCCAGTAACCCAGCCGACATCCGCCGTGCACCAGTAGACGTCGCCGTCGTGATAATCGAAAACATACTGGTGCGTCATCGACGCATAGACGAGATAACCGCCGGACGAATGCACCACACCCTTTGGCGTGCCGGTCGATCCAGACGTATAAAGAATGAACAGCGGATCTTCTGCGTTCATCTCCTCGGGAGGACAATCGGCGGAAACCTTCTCGGTTTCCTCGTGCAGCCAAAGATCGCGCCCGGCTGTCCACGCCACGGGGCGCCCCGTGCGCCGCACAACGAGCACCTTCTCATCGCCCTTGCCGACACGCGCCAGTGCATCGTCGGCATTCTTCTTAAGCGGCACGAACTTGCCGCCACGCACGCCCTCGTCGGCCGTGACGATGAATTTTGATTCCGCGTCTTGTATGCGCCCAGCAAGGCTTTCCGGCGAGAAGCCGCCGAACACGATCGAATGGATCGCGCCAATGCGGGCGCACGCCAGCATCGCGTACGCCGCCTCGGGGATCATCGGAAGATAGATAGTGACGCGATCACCCTTCTTGACCCCGTAGGACTTGAGCACATTCGCAAACTTGCAAACGCGCTCATGCAGCTGCCGATAGGTGATCTGCTCTTCCTGGGTCGGATCATCGCCTTCCCAGATAATGGCGACCTGATCGCCGCGCGTCGCCAGATGCCGGTCGATGCAGTTGGCCGCGACGTTCAGCGTGCCGTCCTCGAACCACTTGATCGAAACATTATGCGGATCGAACGAGGTGTGCTTCACCTTCGTGTACGGCTTGATCCAGTCCAGGCGGCGGCCGACCTCGCCCCAAAATCCGTCCGGATCGCTCACCGAGCGCTCGTATAGCGTCTTGTAGCCATTCTCATCGATGAAGGCGCGCTCACGCCATTCACCCGGAACCGGATAAACCTTCCCCGACATGGGCGTTCTCCCAGAGTTTTTCATCGTTGCCGCCATTATGCCGACGGCGCTTCGTGAGGGCAATTTGGCACTTCGGCGAAGACAGATCCGCGCACAGCAGAACCGCTCCCGCTCCTGGCGCAGCACCATGCAGACAAAGGACGGCAGCCCAATGACCTTGGTCAAAGGGGTTGGCCCCAACCGCGAAAACGCGCCGAAACGCTAATTTCTCAGCCTAGTTCCGATATCGGTACTAGCCAAGGCGCCAGACGCTCGTTCGCTTAATCTCGGCGTCCTCCAGTTCACGCGTCACCGGAACCCGATACTCTGCCGCGACTTCGAACCGTCCCTTCGGAAAATAGTTGCGCTGCGGATCCCCGATCAACGCCACCGCCCCCTTCGCGGCGGCCGCCTCGATGAATCGGGTGACGAGTTCCGCCAGTTGGCGCTCATAGAAGAGATCGCCGACGAGGATGACATCGAAATCCCCCGGCTCGCCCTCGAGCAGGTTCTCCGCCGTCGTCTCTACGGCAACCCCATTGAGCGTCGCGTTGAGTTCCACCGCCGCCAACGACAACCGGTCGAGGTCTGAAGCCAAAGCCGACGCGGCGCCCGCCTGCATGGCGGCAATCGCGGTGAGCCCGGATCCGGAGCCCAGATCCAGCACCTTCTTGCCTGCGAGCAAACCGGGATTGTCGAGAATATAGCGCGCCAGAGCCTGGCCGCCCGCCCAGGCGAAGGCCCAGAACGGCGGTGGCACATTCATTTCGCCAAGCTCGTCTTCAGTCTTCTGCCAGATCGGCAGCGACTCCTCGGCAAGATGCAAACGGACCTCAGGCACAAGCGGTGGCGTCAACACTTGCGTGTTGCCGGCAATGAACGCTTGCGCGGCTTCTCGGCTGTTCAGGTCGAGCCGCGCCGCCGCTTTTGTCATTTCTTTGACTTCTTAGCCGGTCGTTTCAATCCGCCCATGCGGCACACCTCTGCCCACTCCGCCGCCGTCACCGGCTGCACCGAGAGCCGGAACGATTTCACCAGCGACATCTCGGAAAGCTTCGGGTTTTCTTTCACATCAGAGAGCGTCACAGGCTTGGGCATAGCCTCCACGGCGCGCACGTCGACGCACTCCCATTTGCCGGTGTCATCAGTTGGATCGGGATGGGCCGGCTCGATCACCTCGCAAACCCCAACCACCTCTTTGCCGATATTGGAGTGATAGAAGAAGCAAAGGTCGCCGACCTTCATGTCCTTCATAAAATTGCGTGCAGTGAAGTTGCGCACCCCGCTCCAAGGCTCGCCCTTCGCGCCCTTGGCGACCAGATCGTTCCACGAGAATGCATCGGGCTCGGACTTCATCAGCCAATAGGCCGGCATAGTGCAATTCCTGAATCTATGTCGAAACGGGCGTCGCGCACCCCGGCGCCGCTGTCAAGCGTAGACACCGCATTGCGCCAAGCTCAATCTTCGGCTTTCAAAGGCCGCTGCATCAGCTGCTCGATGGCAGCATCGACCCCAAGCTTTCCTTCGACCACGTCGCAGACCGCGCAGGCGATCGGCATCTCGACGCCCTTCTCCTCGGCAATGCGCTTCACCGCGGCCGCCGTATAGACGCCTTCAGTCACCGCAAGTTTGCCCGCCAGCGCTTGAGTGAGCGACTCCCCGCGCCCCAGCGAACGGCCCAGCGACATGTTGCGCGACTGCGGGCTGCCGCACGTAAGGATGAGGTCGCCTAGCCCCGAAAGCCCGATCAACGTCTCCGGGCGCGCTCCCAGCGCCGCTCCAAGACGCCGCATCTCGGCAAATCCGCGCGTAACCAGCGCTGCATGCGCGCTCGCGCCCAGACCCTTTCCGTCGACGATGCCCGCAGCGATCGCCAGCACGTTCTTCAATGCGCCGCCGAGTTCCACGCCGATCACGTCATTCGTCCAGTAAAGGCGGAATGCCGGTCCGCCCAGACGTTCAGCCAAAAGGCGCCCGACCGTCTCGTCCGCACAAGCAACGGTCAGCGCCGCCGGCAGTCCGCGCCCGACATCCGCGGCAAAGCTCGGGCCCGACAGCACCGCCAACGTCACATCCGGCAGCTCAGCGGCGATCACGTCGCCCATCATCTGGCCGCTCGCCTGCTCAATACCCTTGGCGCAGATCACCACGGGTTGCCCCGGGCGCAGCGATGGCCGAAGCACTCGCGCCATCGAACGCACGTGCTGCGCGGGCGCCACCAGCAGCAGCGCGTCGGCTGCAGCCACGTCCGCCAACTCTCCGGTAGCCCTGACCCCCGGATCGAGCGCGACGCCGGGAAGAAAGGTGTCGTTCACGTGGTGCGCATTGATGGCACTCACGACATCAGGCTCGCGCACCCACAGTGCCACGTCGCGGCCCGAGTGGCGCATTGCTTGCGCTAGGGCCGTCCCCCATGCGCCGCCCCCGACGATGCCAATCCTGTCGATCTTCATCGCTGGCCCCCGCCGCAAAACTCGCCCGACGCCCTTGTTAGCACAGCCGCCAGCTTCATGCCTTCACGCCCGCGCCAATAGCAGGCGCCGCATGCATATCGAGCGGCCAGCGCGGACGCACGGGTGCGCCGAGCGGATCGACGAGACCGCGCGCAAGCCGCTCTGCTCCCGCCCACGCGATCATCGCAGCGTTGTCGCCGCATAGGGCAATTGGCGGCGCATGAAAGGTGAAACCCTGCGCCTTGCATAGCTGCTGCAGACGCCCTCTCAGCTTCTCGTTGGCTGCAACACCGCCCGCAACCACCAGACGCAGCGGTGCATCTCCACCGATACGCACCCGCGCCACGTCCATCGCGCGTGCACAGCGATCGGCAACGGCATCGGCAACGGCAGCCTCGAAGGCAGCCGCGATGTCCGCCGCATCCTGATCGCTCAGCGGCGCCAGCTTCTCCGCGGTGCGGCGGACCGCCGTCTTCAACCCCGCAAATGAGAAGTGCAGCTCCGGCCGCCCAACCATCGGACGCGGCAGATCGAACCGGTCACCGCGCCCTCCGCGTGCCGCCCGCTCCACAGCGGGACCACCCGGAAACCCGAGACCGAGCAACTTCGCCGTCTTGTCGAACGCTTCGCCCAACGCATCGTCGATCGTCGTTCCCAATCGCTCGTAGTCGCCGACGCCGCGCACGATCAAGAGTTGCGTATGCCCGCCTGAAACGAGCAGCAGCAGGTACGGCGGCGCGATCCCCTCGGTGAGCCCCACGGTGAGAGCGTGCGCTTCCAGATGATGTACCCCAATGAATGGCAGCCCCTGCGCCAGCGCCAGCGCCTTGCCGGTGATCGCGCCGACGATCAAACCGCCGATGAGCCCCGGCCCCGTCGTCGCCGCAACCGCCGACAGGTCGCCAAGTCCGATACCGGCCTCGGCCAGCGCATCCCGCACAAGTAGATCGAGACACTCGACATGCGCGCGCGCCGCGATCTCCGGCACCACGCCTCCGAACGGCCGGTGCTTCTCCCACTGCGTGCGCACGATGCTGGACAGGATGCGGCCGTCACCCCCGGGCGTGCGCAGAACCACTGCGGCAGCGGTCTCATCGCAGCTCGTCTCAATACCCAGAACGACACCGGGCCTAGCACTTGTCGGCATTGTTTCTTGCATCTTGGGTAGAGACGATACCGCGTTTGCGTTCACGGGCCGGCACAGGCATAGATGGCTCGGCCGCGGCCCGCACCAGGGCAGGCCGCTGATCTGGCGTTCGCGTAGCACCCGGAGAGACGAGCTTGCAAGTTGAAGAGGCTGTGAAAGTCCGCATAGGCACGCGCGGCTCGCCCCTCGCCCTTGCCCAGGCGCACCAAGTGGCCGAGCGGCTCACCGCCGCCCACGGCCTTCGCGACGATCAGTGTGAGATCGTCATCATTAAGACGACGGGAGACAAGATCACCGACCGCCCCCTCATCGAAGCCGGCGGCAAGGGTCTATTCACCAAGGAGCTCGAAGAGGCGCTGTTCGCCGGCGACATCGATCTCGCCGTCCACTCCATGAAGGATGTGCCTGCGTTTCTGCCACCGGGCCTTTCTATCGCAGCCATTCTCGAGCGCGAGGACCCGCGCGACGCTTTCGTGAGCCTCAAATATTCCTCGCTCGCTGACATGCCAGCGGGCGCTATCGTTGGCACTTCCTCGCCCCGGCGCCGCGCGCAGGTTCTTCACGCCCGCCCAGACCTCCAAGTCGTGGAGTTCCGCGGCAACGTGCAGACGCGGCTGCGCAAGCTGGAAGAAGGCGTCGCCGACGCGACGTTCCTAGCCTGCGCGGGCCTCAACCGCCTTGGACTGTCGCAGCACATTTCCGCGATCATGAACGACGATGTCATGTTGCCCGCGGTTGCGCAGGGCGCCATCGGCATCGAAATCCGCACGGGCGACAATAAAATCGAAGATCTGCTCGCCCCGCTGAATGACGCAGATACGGCGCTGTGCGTCGCCGCCGAGCGCGCCTACCTCGCCCAGCTCGAAGGCTCCTGCCGCACGCCGATTGCGGGCTTTGCGCAGCTCGAAGGCGCCAAGCTGCGTATGCGCGGCGAGGTCCTCTCCACCGACGGCCAGCGCGTCCATGTTGCCGACATCGCGGCCGACGCGGATAACGACACCGCGGTCACGCTGGGAGAGCAGGTTGCCCGCACCATCCTGGACGCCGCCGGACCTGACTTTCACGCGGCCGGCTGATGCGCCTGCTGATCACCCGGCCTGAGGCAGAAGCCGCCGCCTTCAGCGCGCAACTGGAAGCTCTTGGCCATTCCGTCGTGGCCGAGCCCCTGTTGCAGATGGAACTGCTCCCCATCGAGACCCGCGCGCTCGAAGGCGGAACGGCGCTCATCGTCACCAGTCGCAACGGCGTGCGCGCTCTCGCCCAAAGCCAAGCGTTCGATACCGCACGCAAGCTGCCAATGATTGCTGTAGGCCCGGGAACCGCCAGCCTCGCCCGCGAGCTTGGCTTTTCCGATATCGTTACAGGGCCTGGCACCGGGGCGGAGCTGGTTCCGATCATAACCGCGCAGGCCAGCAGCCTAGGAGGCGAATTTGCCCACCTCCGCGGAGATGTAGTCGCTTTCGACCTAAAGGAAGCGCTTGCGGCCCATGGCATCGCCGTTCGCGAAATCCCAGCATACCGCAGTCAGCCCGCCAGCGCCCTCAGCCCGCAAACCCAGGCTTTACTGCAAAACCAAGAAGTCGACGCCGTCATCTTGATGTCGCCGCGAACCGGCGCAATCTTCACTGAACTCGTCAAGGCTTCCGGCCTGGAAGCGCCGGCCCGCAACCTCGTGTTGCTGTGCCTCTCTCCGGCCGTGGCCGCGGCCGTTAAGCCTCTCTCCCCCAAGAAGATTGAGGTGGCCGAGAGCCCGAACTTGGAGGCGATGCTGTCCGTAGTTGCCCGTGTAGCAACGCTCTGGTCAGGAGTGTAGGCTAGCGTCCAGCCCGCGTGCCAATGCTTCACGCCCGGACGGCGAGAAGCGGACGTATCCGCAGCGAGGTATTTCAGAAATGACGGCCGATAAGAAAGAGCCCGAGAACAAGCCGGCGGGTTCCGCCTCCGCGCAGGGCCCCCGCCCGCACGCGACCCTTGATCTCAAGGCTAAAGACCTCACTCCCCCGGCACCGGCAAAGCCGGCCACCGCCGACGCCTCGGCAAAGGATAAGCCGTCTACGACCGCAACCTCAGCCGCATCGGCCGCGAGTAGCGCTTCCAGCACGCCTGCCTCCACGACGAAGCCTGATGCCGCCAAAACCGACAAAGACACCAAGAGCGACAAGCCCGCTAAGGACGCCAAACCGACAGTCGGCGCCCCGCCACCCGGCGCCGCCCAGCCGCCCGCTGCACGCGGCCATGGCGGATTCTTCACCCACGTCGCGGCCGGCCTCGTTGGCGGTCTGATTGCGCTTCTGGCCGCCGATGCACTCGTCAGCCAGTTCGGCATCTCACTCACCAGCGAGCCCGACAAGACCGCGGCGCTCGAGCAGCGCCTCACCGCGATCGAAGCATCCCGCAGCCAGCGCTCCGCCTCGACGGAACTCGCCGCCCGGCTCGCCGCCGCCGAAGCCAAACTCAGCAAGGTTGAGCAACTCGACACCAACATCGGCGGCATCAGCCAGAAGCAGGCTGACTTCGACAAGACCCTCAACTCTCTGAACGAGAAGCTCAGCACCCAGGGCGAAGGCTCGCCGGAGGCAGAGCGCATCACCAAGCTCGAGGAACAGCTCGCAACGATGGCCAAGGCCGCCGAGAGCGATCCGCAGAGCGGCCGCATTCCCCAGCTCGCAGCCATCACCGGCAAGCTTGCCGATCTCGAGCAGACTATGTCCATCCAGCTCGACGCCCTGCGCAAGGGCGTCGCCGAGCAGCTTGCGACCGGAATCGGTACCGCCACGGAGGCCGGAGAGGCTGCCCGCGCCGGCGCCCAGCGTCTCGACCGCGAGGTTTCCACCTTGAAGGCCGAAGCCACCGAGAATTCGACTGGACTTAACAGCCTCAAGACCGATGTCGATCAGACCAGCGCCGCGCTCCAGACCGTCCAAGAGGATCTGAAGCGCCTCAAGGCCGACGTCTACGCGCGCCTGGCTGCCTTCGCCCGCCCCGAGGACGTCTCGACGGCGGTCACTCCGCTGTCCGACAAGCTCGCTGCGCTCCAGCAGGACGTGCAAACAGTCCTCAAGAGTGAAGGCGACCGCCGCAGCACCGCCGAGCGCATCGTGCTCTCGCTCGAACTCGCCAACCTCAAGCGTGCCATCGATCGCGGCAAGCCATATGCGACTGAACTCGAGCAGACCCGAAAGGTGGCTGGCGGGGTAGTCGACCTCGCGCCGCTGGACCGCTTCGCCCTCGACGGCGTCCCCACCACGACTGAGCTGCGCCAGCAGTTCAAGCCGATCGCCTTCACGATCATCGACGCCGAGGAGCAGCAGCAGGACGGCTCCATCGTCGACCGTCTGCTGGCGGGCGCAAAGTCGGTAGTGCGCGTACGCAAGACCGCACCGAACGCCGAGGACAAGAGCACTGAGGCGACCGTCGCTCGCATCGAAACGGCATTGAACGAAGATCGGCTCACTGACGTTCTGGAACTGGCAAAGACTCTGCCGGCCCCTGCACGTGAGGCGGCCGCCGAGTTCCTGAGAAAGGTTGAGGCCCGCGAAGCTGTGGATCACGCCCTGTCATCGGTCGAATCCCAGCTCAAGGCCTCACTCGCCGCCGCGCCCGCCCCCGATTCCGGCAAAGCCGCTCAATAGAGCGCTTCAGTAGAGATTGCGTCGCATGCTCCGCCTCATAGCATTCATCGTTGCCATCGCGTTCATCGCCGCCGGACTGGCCTGGCTTGCCGACCGCCCCGGTGAGCTGATCATGGAATGGCAGGGCTACCACATCGAGACGAGCGTGTTCCGCGCGACGGTGCTGCTGGCAGTCTTCGTTGCTGTCGCATTCACCGGCTGGTCGATTGTTCGTAACATCTGGTACAGCCCCGCCGCCGTCGGCAACGTGCTGAGCAAGCGCCGTCAGAAGCTGGGCCTTGATGCGCTCTCCAGCGGCATGATCGCGCTCTCGGCCGGAGACAAGACCGCCGCAACGCGTGCAGCCATCCAGGCACGCAAATCCCTGCCCAATGAACCGCTGACGCATCTCCTGCGCGCCCAGGCAGCCCAACTCACGGGCGACCGCACAACCGCGCGCCGCATCTTCGAGGCCATGCTCGCCTCGCCCGATACCGAGCAACTCGGATTGCGCGGTCTTTTCCTGGAAGCCCAGCGCGAGCACGAAACTGAAGCAGCGCGTCATTTCGCCGAGCGCGCCATTGCGCTCAACCCCAAGCTTGCATGGGCGGTCGACGCACTCTTCGATCTGCAATGCCGTGAGGGCGATTGGGAGGGAGCACTCGACACTCTCGCCGTCGCACGCAAGAACGGACATATCGAACGCCCGTTGGCCGACCGTCGCCGCGCAGTGCTGCTGACCGCGCAAGCTCAGGCCTCCGAAGAAGCTGATCCGGAGCGCGCACTGAACCTCGCAGTCGAAGCCAACAGCCTCGCCACCGATCTCGTGCCCGCGGCCGCCATTGCCGGACGCCTTCTGGCGTCGCGCGGAAACACGCCGCGCGCAGCAAAGATCCTGCAGCGCACTTGGAGCCGCGCCCCCCATCCCGATCTGGCAACCGCCTACGCGTACGCTCGCATCGGTGATAGCCCGCGCGACCGCCTCGACCGCGTACGCCAGCTCGCCGCGCTCAGCCCCAACTCCATCGAAGCGCCGATCGCCGTCGCCAATGCCGCGATCGAGGCGCATCAGTTCGACGAAGCCCGCGCTGCGCTGGAGCCGCTGATCCCATCGCGCATGACACAGCGCGTCGCGACGCTGATGGCACGCATCGACGGCGAGCAGAACGCAGACAAAGGCCGCGTGCGCGAGTGGCTGGCCCGCGCCGTCAACGCCCCGCGCGATCCCGCGTGGACTGCCGACGGCTTTGTCGCCGATCGTTGGATGCCCGTGTCTCCAGTCTCGGGCGCGCTCGATGCGTTCCAATGGCGCGTGCCCGTCGAGACGGTCGAGAAGAATGCCGACGCAGCGCTAGCGAGCAAGCTCGAGGAGCTCGCGGCACTCGGCATGCGAAGCGATGACGACGACAATGCTCCACCCAGCGCGATTGACGACGACGCATCTGCGCGCATCGCACCCGCGGCATCTCCACGCGCCGAGCGTCCGGACCAGTCCGCTGCTGCCAAGGCTGCCGCGACGGACGTAACCGCCGTCACGACGACGGCGGCATCATCCCGGCGCACGCCCACCATCAAAGGCCGCAACGGCGAGCAACCGACCCGCGTGTTCGTCGCTCCGCGCGCGCCCGATGATCCTGGCGCAGACTTCGGAGAGGGCGATCCCGACCTGCCCCTCCGGCCGCAACGCGCCTGATCTCCCCGCGCTCTGGACGCCGGCTGCGCTTCGCCACGCAGCGGCCGTGATCGGTGCGTCTTATCAAGACGATGAGGTGCCACGCGCCCAAAACGGCGCCGGCCAAGGCCCCGGTCATGGCCGAGGTCACACCACCGGCCATTTCAGCCGCTCTCCACAACCAGCCCGCAGCGCACCACTGCCGCACCAGCCGCCGCGGGCGTAGCGTGCCGCTCGGCCGCGTTCCGCGGCTGAACCATTCGGAGAACACCGATGTCCACCAGGGCTTTCGCACTGTTGATTGCCACGGCCGCAGTACTGGTCGTTCCCTCCGCCTACGCCGACACGACCGAAGACGACGTCACCTGGATCAACCAGTGCATTGCCGACAACAAGAAGGAAGGCGCCACGGAAGATGTGGTGCGCAAGTACTGCGTCTGCATGAACAATGCGATGAGCGACAGCGAGACAAAGTCGATCACCGAGTGGGAAAAGACGCATCCCGACGAGGTGAAGACATGCGATAAGGAAGCCGGCTGGAAGTAGCCGCACCTTAAATTCAGCGCGGCTCGCCACGAAGGCATTTTTCCCGAAGCGAGCCGCGCCCAAGAGCAACATTCACGTCACCAGCGCCTACCTATGCGAAGCGCGAGTTGGGATTTATTCCCGACAGACGTTGCCATCGGCCCACGGCATTGGCATGAGCAAGTTCCAATCAGCAAATAGATCCCATTCAATTTGCGCATGAATTGGCGCCACCCTGATAAGCCAGGGCCGTGAGCGCCCGGCCCCAGCCCCTCGACACCGATAAAAAATGCTGACTCAGCGGCTTTTGCCTCACCGGGAAAAGCGAAGCCTGCGCATGTGAAACTTTGTTACGTCCGTAGGAAGACTACCGCTGGTTCGATTGCACCCGGTTGCCTACGGTCCCTGTGCCACGACGACGCGGCCCGGTGCCTGATCTCAACGTACGCATTTGCTGAGCGAGCACCCCCGCGAGGTTCCTTAATGGCAAAGGAGATCGCCACCTCGCTTCTTCAGTCGAACAAACTCGAAGCGATCCTGCCGACACTCGATTGAACCGGAACTTCTGTCGTTACTCGACCCGGGGCCAACGTGCCGCTCCCGGGAAGGAACGTGGCATGTCTGCAAAGAGGAGAGGAAACCACATGATACGCAGCTCGGTTCTCCTACTCGCCGGCCTATTGATGGCCAGCGCAGTGGGAATGCCAAGTCCCGGAATAGCCGAAACGGCATCCGAGGAAATCGACGCCCGCGCCAAGAATCCCGACTGGTGGCCCGCCCCCGGTCGCGACAACAAGCTGACGCGCCACTCGGACCTGAAGGATATCAACACCGACACCATCAAGAAGCTCGAGTACGTCTGGTCGCAGTCGACCGGCGCACTGCGCGGCCACGAAGGTCAGCCTGTTGTCGTCGAGCACGACGGCAAGCCGATGATGTTCTTCTCCTCTGGCTGCCCCAACATGGCCCAGTGCAACATCGTCCAGGCACTTGACCTCACCGATCCCGATCACCCCGTCCAGGTGTGGAACTACGTTAAGAAGACCGATCGTGATGAATCGGCTGTTCCGCGCGCCTGCTGCGACACCGTCCATCGCGGCGTCAACTACGCTAAGGGCAAGGTCGTCTATCACACCCTCGACGGCTTCGTGATCGCGCTCGACGCTTCGACCGGCAAAGAGGTCTGGGTCGTCAAGCACGCCTATCCCGAGCACGGCGAGACCATCACCGGTCCGACGCTGATCGCCGAGAACCTCGTGATCGCCGGCTTCGGTGGTGACGAGTTCGCTGCCCGCGGCCGCCTCACGGCCTACGACATCGACACCGGTAAGGTCGTGTGGAACTGCCACTCGACGGGTGCCGACAAAGACGTCTGCATGACGCCCGACACCAACAAGGCCAACCCGCACTTCGGCACCGCTGGCAAGGATCTCGGCATCTCCACGTATCCTGAGACCAACGGCGGCGAGTGGAAGATCGGCGGCGGCTCTTACTGGGCGTGGGGCAGCTACGATCCGGAACTGAAGCTTGTCTACTGGTCGACCGGCAACCCCGGCCACTGGAGCCCGAGCTATCGTTGCGGCGACAAGACCCACGAAGAGTGCAACACCGGCAAGTGGGACAACAAGTGGTCGATGACCATTTTCGCCCGCAAAGTCGACACCGGCGAGGTCGCCTGGGCCTACCAGATGACTCCGTTCGACCAGTGGGACTATGACGGCGTCAACGAGAACATTCTTACCGACATGGACGTCGACGGTAAGAAGGTGAAGACGCTCACCCACTTCGACCGTAACGGCTTTGCCTACGTCCTCAACCGCGAGAACGGCACGCTGCTGCGCGCCAACAAGTTCGTCACGGTGAACTGGGCCGAGAAGGTCGACCTCAAGACCGGCCGTCCGATCAAGGTGCGCGAGCATTCTCCGTTCGAGGTTGGCCGCAACACCCAGGCTTGCCCGTCTGCGATGGGCGGCAAGGACCAGCAGCCGTGCTCGGTCGATCCTAAGGAGCCTAACAAGTTCTACTGCCCCACCAACAACTGGTGCATGGAGGACGAACCTCAGGAGCGCACGCACACGCAGCAGGGCACGGTCTACGTGTTCGCCAACGTGTACATGTACCCCGAGAAGCCCGGCATCGCTGGCAAGCTGAAGAAGTTCGACGTGCTTGCAGGCAAGGCTGATTGGGAAATCCCCGATCCGTATCCGAACTGGGGCGGCACCATGGTCACCGACGGCGGCCTCGTGTTCTACGGTTCGAACAACGGTGACTTCCGCGCTGTCGACCGCAACTCTGGCAAGGTTCTTTGGCAGAAGCGTCTCGGCTCGGGCATCATCGGCAACCCGATCACCTACAAGGTGAAGGGCAAGCAGTACGTGTCGATCTTCGCCGGCCTCGGCGGCTGGATCGGCATCCCGGTCACTGCTGGCCTCGACATGGACGACAAGTACGGCGCCATCGGTGCCACGGCCATGGCGAAGGCAACCGGCCTCGACAAGATCCCGCAGGCCGGCATGCTCTACACCTTCCGTCTCGGTGAATAAGCCCGCCTGAGATCCACGAAAGCTGGCGTCCGGTGCTGCGCGCACCGGGCGCCTTTTCCGCCTCTGCAATCAGCGAAGTCGTACCCAATGCATCAGCGCGTATTTCTGTTCGCCGCGGCTATTCTGGGCGTCATCGGCAGCACCAATGTCGAATCCGCCGAGCGCAAGGACTACACTCTCTCAGCACCCTACGAGGAGCTGACCCCAGCCGAGATCGCCGCCGCCAAGCGCGCCGCCAAGCAGCGAAAGATCACGCAGCTCTCGGTCTGCGCCGACCCCGGCAACATGCCCCTGTCAGACAATCAGCAGCAGGGCTTTCAGAACAAGATCATCGAGGCGGTCGCCGCCGAGATGGGCGCGCGCGTCAGCTATTTCTGGCGCCCCTATCTTGAACGCGGACTTACTCGCGAGACATTCGCCAACAACGAGTGCGACGTGCTGCTCGACATGCCGTCGGATTCAGCTTCGGTGCTCACCAGCATCCCGATCTATCGCTCGACCTACGTGCTCGCCTATCCCACCGACAAGCACTACGACTTCAAGAGCCTCGACGATCCGCGCCTGAAGAAGTTGCGCATCGGTACTTACCAGCACTCGGCCATCCGCATCGTGCTCGCCCAGCACGGCATCAAGAACCTCGACTCCCTCGCGCTTGTCACTTCCGACGCCGACCTGCGGCCGGAGAACCAGCCTTGGCGCCAGGTGCAGGACGTAATGGACGGCAAGCTCGACGTCGTCGGCGTCTGGGGCCCGTTCGCGGGCTGGCTGAAGACGATGAAGCACGAGCCCATCACGCTGCAACCGGTCAACCTCATGGAAGACCGCATCCCGCTTGAGTTCTCGCTCTCCATCGGCGTGCAGAACACCGACGTGGTCCTGAAGTTCATGCTCGACAATGCGCTGATGGCGCGCCGCGACGAGGTTGCGAAAATCCTAGCGGACTATGGCGTCCCGCTCGTTCAGTGCAGCGACTGCGTGGTCTCCGGCGATATCCCTTCGCACGGTTCCTACGATAAGGAGGTCGCCCGCAAATATTCGGAGCGCTACCTCGAATCCGCCAAGCGGCAGGAGCGCGAGGCCACTCCCTCGCCCGACCAGGTCGTCACCGACGACAAGCTCGAGAATTGGCTGGCGGACGGCGCCGACATCCGCACCGAACTCGCCAATGCCATCCTCAGCTTCGACAAGGACCGCGTGCAGCTCTTGCTCTCAAAGGGAGCCAAGGCCAACGCCCTCGACGATCAGGGCTTGGCACCGCTGCACGTCGCAATCCAAAACCGAAGCTCCGACCTGGCCTCGCTTCTTATCGAGCACGGTGCCGATCCCAATCAGCCTGACAACGACGGCATCACTCCGCTCACCTACGCCATCAACCGCAACCACGTGCCTTCCATCAAGCTGCTCGTCGCCCACGGCGCCGACGTAAACGCCAGGAACAAGCAAGGCTATACGCCGCTCGAATTTGCCATCGGAGATGACAAGCTGTTTGCGGCCCAGGCGCTCATTGATGCCGGCGGCGATGTCAGCAGCGCCAATGGCAGCCAGAAGGTTACGCCATTGATGCTCATCGCTTCCAAGATTGCGCCGCAGGCCCGCACCACGCATCTCGCTGGCGGCCCCACGCCGATCGACATCGCCAAAGAGCTCATCGAGCACGGCGCTGACGTCAATGCCAAATCAGCCTCGGGCATCACGCCTCTCATGGTTGCGGCCGGCAACAACAACGCCCCGATGATCGGCTTTCTTCTCTCGAAGGGGGCCGACCCCGCGCTCAAAAACAACATTGGCAAGACGGCCCTTGATATCGCACGCGACGCGCGCAACGAGGTCGCAACAAGCGCACTGCAGTTGCTTTCCGTTCCCGCGCCAAACTGAACGGCATCGTCTACGATCATGATGCCATGACGACCGCGGCAGTTCTCAAGAGAGGCGCCTCGCGTCCACGAACAACGGACAGATAGAATGCGCAGACCACTAAGCCTGCTTCTCGCCTCCCTTTTGGCTTCCGCGTCTGCCGACGCCGCCCAGTTGTTCGTGAGCAACGAAAAGGACAACACCGTCACCGTTCTCGACAGCGAGACCATGAAGCCGGTGAAAGTCATCAAGGTCGGTCAGCGCCCTCGCGGCATCCGCATCACGCCGGACTTCAAATCCGTCCTCGTCTGCGCCGGAGATGACGACGCCATCGACGTCATCGACACCGAAAAGCTGGAAGTCACACGATCCATCCCCACACTTGCCGACCCCGAGTACCTCGAAGTCGAACCGAACGGAAAGCGAATGTTCATCGCCAACGAGGACGACGCCATGGTCTCCGTCCTCGACATCGCGAGCGGCAAAGTCGAAGCCGAAATCGCCGTCGGCATCGAACCCGAAGGCGTGGCATTCAGTCCCGATGGCAAGCACGCAGTCGCGACGTCAGAATCGACCAGCATGGCGCACGTCATCGACACCACCACATTCAAGCTCATTGCGAACGTGCTGGTGGATACGCGCCCGCGCGCAGCGCTGTATGAGCCTGGCGGCAAGCGCTTCTGGGTCACGTCCGAGGTCGGCGGAACTCTCGCCGTCATCGACGCCGAAACCTACAAAATTACCAGGAAGGTTGGATTTGAGATCGAAGGCGTGCGCTCCGAGCTCATTCAGCCGCTCGGCATTCGCTTCTCCAAGGATGGTAAGCGCGGGTTCGTCGCCCTCGGTCGCGCCAACCGTATCGCCGTCATCGACGTCGAAAGCCTCAAGGTGACGAACTACATCCTCGTCGGACAGCGTCCCTGGCACATGGAGTTGTCTCCCGACGGCGATAAGCTCTACGTCGCCAACGGCCTCACCAACGACATCACAATTATCGACGTGCCCAGCCTGCGGGCCGAGCGCTCCGTCCCCGTCGGGCGCCTGCCATGGGGCATCGCCATTAAACCCTGATTGCGTAGCTTTTAAACAGCAGGCTCTACACCGCCATCCTGCCGCCGGCCGCCGTGCCGCGTTCCAGCGCCACCGGAATCCGCGCTTCCAGCGCGACGCCGCCGCTGCTGGCCGTGCCAATCTTGATGTCGCCCCCCGTCGCCCGCACCCGTTCTGACATACCGGCGATGCCGTAACCGGGCTTCATGCCATCCGGCAAACCACGGCCATCGTCGCAGATCGTAACTCGCACCACAGGCTGCCCGGCAGGTTGCCCCGGCGTTTGCATCGCGGCTGGCGCCCCCGGCGCGTTCGCTATTTCTACGCCCACGTCGATCACCGTCGCCTGCCCGTGCTTCAGCGCATTCGTCAGGCCCTCCTGCACCACGCGATAAATCGTAAGATTACTCGTCTCATCGCAGTGGGAGACCGCATCATCGACGTCGAGGTTGATCGTCATCTCCAGATGATCCTCCTGCAACAGCGCCACGAGCGACTTCAGCTTCGCTTTCAATCCGAACTCGTCGAGCCCGATCGGGCGCAACTTGTGCAGAACGCGCCTGTTCTTGCTCTGGATCATCTCCATTCGCTCAACGATCGTATCGCACGATGCAAGCAGCTTCGCCCGGTCGTTCCCCCCTCGCTGCAGCTCGCCCTTAAGCGCCGTCACCGCCGCACGCACGGCGAACATGTACGGCCCGAGCTCATCATGCAGCTCTCTTGCGAGTTCCTTGCGCTCCTCGTCCTGAATGAAAACGATCCGCTGAGCGAGACGCCGGTTCTCTGAAATCGTCCCGTCCAGCGTCGCCGCCAGGCGATTGAGCTTGCGGCAGATGTCGGCGATCTCCGGCGGGCCTTCCTCCGGAACGGCGACGTCATAGCGTCCGGAATCGAGCTGAAGCAGTGCCTCGCCAACCGTCTTGATCGGTTTCAACAGGTGCCCCACGAGCAAGCTCATCGCCAGCACCGTTGCGATCGCGAGCAACCCGCCCACAACCACGGTCGTCTCGATCGACTCCCAAATCTCCGCAGCCTCGTGATCAGCCCGCGGCGCAATGATCAGCGTGCCGAAATCCTGCCCGTTCACCCGCACCGGCATTTCGACCGCAGGCGAAGGCTCCGCCAGCGCATTGAGCCACGCCGGCGCCTCGCCCTCGACCGGCTTGGCGGCAGCCTTCGCCGCGTCCAAATCACCTTCGCGATAGATGTTGACGTGCCGAAGATTCCCGAGATGCTCCAGTAACACCTTGAGGCGCTCGCCCGGATCCGGCGTGCCCTGCAGACTGGCGATCGCCGTCTCGACGAACTCGACGCCCAGCCGCTTGATGCTGTCATTCTCGGCCCTGATGCGCGGCCCCGCACTCACCACCATGACGATCACGGACGACATGAGCGCCAGCAGCAGCAGCGCTATGAACAGCGCATTGAGCCGGAAGCGGATAGACATGGAAGAATAAGCCTCACAATTACGCTATCGCGGGCTGGAACCCATTCCCAGGCGGGCGCCAGCTCTGGTATGTTATATTGTTATGCTTTGGAAGCCGAGACGAGACTGACGTGAAGGTTCTTATTGTCGATGATCATCCCATCGTCCTGTCGGGCTGCCGTGCGCTGCTCGCTGAGGCCGATGACATGGAAATGATCGAAGCGCGCGACGCCGCCACCGCCCAGGAGGTGCACGCGGCGCAGATGCCTGACGTATTGGTCATCGACATCAACTTGCCCGACGTGTCTGGGTTCGAGCTGGCACGCCGCATCGTCGTGCGCGATCCGTCCGCGCGCATCCTCATGTTCTCCATGAACGATGACTCCATGTTCGCCGCGCAGGCGATCGAGTGCGGCGCTCGCGGCTACTTCTGCAAGAGCGACGATCCGCAGGAATTCATCGGCGCGATCCGCGCTGTCTATCGCGGCGGCCACTCGCTGGCCCCGGAGATGGCGCAGAAAATCGCCTTTCTGCGCGTCGGCGCAGGCGAAGCTGGCGCCTCGCTGACCCAGCGCGAGCGCGAGGTGTTGCGCCTCCTCGCCAAGGGCAAGAGCATGTCCGAGATCGCCGCACTGATAAACGTCTCCTATAAAACGGTGGCGATGACGTGCGCCTCTCTGCGCACCAAGTTCAGCGCGCGCACCCCGATGCAGCTCATTCGCATCGCCGTCGAACAGAAGATCGTCTGAACGTCTCTGCCTTGTCGCAAACGAGCCGGCCCGCTCTGGCGGACCGCGTCGGCGGGCAACCTCACGGACTGCCTAGAGGCCGGTTTTGCTAGCGTTTGCAGGCAGATGCTGGATTGCGATGCGCATCAGCTCCGGCAATGTCCTCACGCCAAGCTTCGCCTTCAGTTGCGCGCTCGTATTGACGACCGTCTTGTAGCTGACGTGCAGCTCTTCGGCGATCGAGATATAGGGCTTTCCCTCGGCGATCAGTGACAGCGTCTGCAGTTCGCGCAGCGTCATCCGGCTGAGCGGATTGCGATCGCCGCGCGCCTCCATGAATGCGATCTGCGATGCCAGATCGTGGTTGAGATACGGCAAGCCGTCGCGCACGCGCTTGAACGCCTTCACGAACTCTTCCGACGACGTATCTTTCAGAAGATATCCGTTGGCGCCGACTTCCAGCGCCCGGCTGACGATCATGCGATCGGAATGCATGCTGAGAACCAGCACTGGCGTGCGCTCATCGTGAACGCGCAGGCGACGAATGAACGAAAGGCCACCAAGAGCACCCGACTGCATCGACAGATCGACGATGATCACATCGGGATGCTTCTGACGATAGATACGAAAGCCTTCGGACAGGCTGGCCGCGACCAGGATTTCTTCAACGCCCATGTCCTCCAGCAGCCGCCGGCAGCCCTGAATGACAATCGGGTGGTCGTCGATAACCAGCACTTTCATTGCATGTGGCCTTCAATCAATTCTTCTCGTGGACGATGCGCACCCTTCCCCGCCGGCAATGGCACGACGACAGAAACAGTCGTGCCGCCACCACGAGCACTCTCGATATTGGCTGAGCCGCCGAGCCCACCCACCCGCTCACGCATCGCAGTCATACCGATACCCAGCGACGCACCTGGATCAAACCCGCCGCCGTTGTCGTGCACCGTCAGCTGCAGGACTCGTGACTGACCCGAGCCGTTGGACGCTACTGGCTCCTCGCGGAGATCGATGCTCATGCGTGTTGCACCACCGTGCCGAAGAGCATTGGTCACTGCTTCTTGCACGCAGCGGAACAGTGTCAGGTCTACGGCTTCCCCATAACCCGGCGCAAGGGAACCAATGGCAACGCTGAACGACACTTCGGGATGCCGACGACCAAAACCTGCAACAAGGCTGCCGATCAGCTCGTTCAAGGGTATCCGGCCCAGTTCCACTGGCCGCAGCCGGCGCAGCAGATCGCGATTGATGGTCTTCAATCGCTCCGTGACCGTAAGGATTTCATCCACACGCTGCCGTATGGGGTCGCCTTGTGCTGCCGGCGCCTGCTCTGCAATCCGCCCGATAGAGGAAACATTGGCGGTAATGCCGAATAGACAAGGACCAGCCTCGTCATGCAGCTCGTTGGCAACCTGTCGACGCTCATCTTCCTGCAGATCGATCACATTCTGATAGAGCTGCGTGTTCTCCGCACGCGCCTTCTCCAGCGCTTCTGCAAGCGTGTTGAACCGCGAAGCGATCACCGCCAGCTCATGCACGCGCGGCTCTGCCAGTCGGGTTCCGTAATGCCCGTCCTCGAGCTCCTGCATGCCGCTCGCGAGCCCCGACAGCGGATTGAGCAGCCGACCCAGCACCACGTACAGCAGCGCCAGCATCATGGCGGTAATACCCAGCCAGATCACCGCGCGCCGCGAGGCCTCTTCCCACACCTCGCCCAATTCATCGCGCGGCTCGCCGACGATGACGACGCTTCCCACGCGGTTCTCGCCCAGCAGCACACGCACTTCGCGCGTTCCGACTGTCGGGCCGACCAGGTCTGCGAACCATTGCGGTGCCCGCTCCGGATGCATGAACACGGGCCGCTCGTCATCTGAGCTGGCCCCTGTGGTCGGAGCGACCTGCACCAGATCGCCGGTTTTGTTGCTGACGAGAATGCGCGCGTGGCGAACGTACTTGAGCTGCTCCGGCAGAGCTTCCAACAGCTCACCGCCGCGACCATCGGCAGCCATCCGCTTTACCATGTCGTTGACGAGCTGCTGCGCGAGCTCCATCGACGCCTTGACCTCAACCTCCACGCGACTGCGCGCGTCGATCACGGCCAGCGCAATAGAAAGCAACACGGCGCCGACACTGATGATCGATATCGAGATCATCAATTGCCACCTAACGGGAAGGTCGTTCCACCAGCGGCGATGCATCCAGTTGAAATCCGTAGCCAAACTGCGCACCCCGCGGGCGGCCCTACCTTGCTTTACGCTGTGTGGAGGCACTCTGGCAGCCGAAATGGTGGCAATGCGGCCGGGCTCATTTTCCCGGCAACACCATCCAAAACCTCCCGAGTGCGTCGCAAGCCCGTGCCATCCAGCACGCCGCCGGAACGCTCGCCGTCCTGGGAGCAACCCGGTATTTCAGCGCGCTGGCATCTTGAACCGCGGGCCGGTTTAGTCTATTCGGCTGGCTTCTGACGCTGCCCTGGCAGCTAAGCGCCGGGATCAAGGGCCTCGCCCCACCCAGCGCCGGCCCCAGGCAATTGATATAGCAGCCAAAAGCCGCAATAGCTCAGTCGGTAGAGCACGTCATTCGTAATGACGGGGTCGGGGGTTCGAATCCCTCTTGCGGCACCATCCTGAACAGCCATAACGCCTTGACACATAACGCACTTTCGTCGCGCTGCGTAGCGAGGCGAGTGTAGCGGTCCCCCAGGGCCCACCGAGCGGCGGTGGTCACGCGCCAACGCTGCCGTTCTGCAAGGGCGCTGCCGGTGGGACGCGCACCAGGTAGACATCCATGATCCACCCCTTCGCCCGTCGGCGCGCCTCGCGCACGGCGAGGATGTGTTCCAGCACGCCGGCCACCTCACCTTCAGCTAGAACCTCGTCATCCGTGCCGAGATAGGCACCCCAGTAGATGTGCGCTTCTCTGCCGGCGAGCGAGCGCAACCCCTCGCCGTTGTCGAGAAACACGACGACGCTCGTGTGCGCCTCCGGAAACGCCGACGCCAACCGTCTGCCGGTGGTGATCAGCACCGGATCGCCAATCGTATTGAGCGCGATGCGATGGCGCGCCGCCAACAGCTGTATGCTGCTGATGCCGGGAATGACGTCGTAGTGGATCCCGCAACCTGCTGCGGCGACCGCGTCCAGAATGCGCAACGTGCTGTCGTAGAGAGCCGGATCGCCCCACACGAGAAATGCCCCGGTCTCTCCCTCCCTCAAGGTCTCGTCGATCGCCTCAGCGACCGCCCTTGCCCGCTCCGCGTGCCAAGCGTCGACGCCCGACTTGTAGGACAGCGATGCATCCCTCGACGGGCTGGGCAGGATCGCGAACCTGTATGGCCGCTCGGTGCAGTAGCGTGCGCAGATTGCCTTGCGCAGATTGGCCAGCTCAGCCTTTTCTTCGCCCTTGTCGAAGATGAAGAACACGTCCGTTGCGCGCAGCGCCTCGATGGCCTGCACTGTGAGTAGGTCAATGCCGCCCGCGCCGACACCGATGGCCCGAATACGCTTCATGTCCGGCTGCGCACGCGCGATGCTGCAACTTCGCCAGTCATCGGCATGGATATCCGCGGCTGGCGCGCGATCTCCATCAGCGCGTCAATGTCGATGTGCCGGGCCAGATGCTCACCCAGGCGATCCAACGTTTCTTCGATCCGATCCTCGTACCGCACGAAGCCGGCCTCGACGCCAAGCCCCTGTAGGAAGTGCTTCCGGTACACGTCGTCGGCGAAGAGGCCATGCACGTAGCAGCCTTCGACGCGCGCATCGGCGCTGCGCGCCCCGTCAGCGCGACCATCGCTGAAGACCACCATAGGTCGCGCGCAGTCCGCTCCGCGCGTTCGGCCGACGTGCATCTCGTAGCCTTTGAACGAAGGACCATCCACCGCAACACCCGACACGTCGACCAGCATCTTGTCTCCGCCGAGCGTTGTCTCGACCTCGAGAAGGCCCAAGCCTTCGCACGCCCCCGCAGGCCCTTCCATGCCATCAGGATCAGCGACGCAGCGCCCCAGCATCTGGTAGCCGCCGCAAATGCCAAGCACGCGTCCCCCGCGCCGCACATGCGCTTTGAGGTCCACATCCCAACCGCAGGCGCGCAGTGCCGCAACATCGGCAATGGTCGACTTGGACCCAGGCAGGATGACGAGATCGGCATCTCCCGGAATCGGCTCACCGGGACGCAGAAATGCAATGTCGACGTGCGGCTCCATGCGCAACGGGTCGAAGTCGTCGAAGTTCGAAACACGAGGATACGCCAGCACCACGATCTTGCGCGCGGCCTGAGATTTCGTCTCTCGCTCTGCAAGGCCAAGCACGTCCTCGGCCGGCAACAGGCGCGCATCCTCGAAATAAGGAACGAGGCCCAGCGCGCGCCATCCCGTTGCCGTAGCGACCGCCGTCATGCCGTTCGCAAACAGCGCCGGATCGCCGCGGAACTTATTGACGAGGAAGCCTTCGATCATGTGCGCGTCGTCTGTCGGCAGAACTGACTTCGTGCCGACGAGACTGGCAATTACCCCGCCGCGCTCGATGTCGCCGATCACGACAACCGGCACGTCGGCTGCACGCGCAAACCCCATGTTGGCGATATCGCCGCTGCGCAGGTTGATTTCCGAGGCCGAGCCGGCGCCTTCGACGAGAACGATGTCCGCTTCGCCGCACAGCCGCTCGAAGCTATCGAGAACCGCCGGCATGAGATCTGGCTTCATGCCTTGGTACTGCGCCGCTCTGGCGTTGCCGACAACGCGCCCCTGCACGATCACTTGTGCGCCCACATCGCTTTGCGGCTTCAGCAGCACCGGATTCATATGCACGCTCGGCGCCACGCCCGCCGCGCGCGCCTGCAGCGCCTGTGCGCGGCCTATTTCGCCGCCATCCGCCGTCACCGCAGCGTTGTTCGACATGTTCTGCGGCTTGAAAGGCCGCACGATGAGACCGCGATTTCGCAACAGCCGCGCCAAGCCGGCGACAAGCATCGACTTGCCGACGTCCGATCCGGTCCCTTGGAACATGATCGCTTTGGCGACCATCAGAACTCGATACCTTCCTGCGCCTTCACGCCCGCCGCAAAATGATGCTTCACCGGCGTCATATCCGTGACGAGGTCCGCTGCCTCGATAAGCTGAGGTTTGGCATTGCGTCCCGTCACCACGACATGAAGATCGGCCCGTCTGCGCGCCAGCGCCTCCAGAACACACTGTAAATCGAGATGATCGTAGCGCAGCGAGATGTTGAGCTCGTCCAATATCAGCAGGCGGATGGAAGGATCGTCCATCAGGGCTTGTGCCTTCGCCCAAGCGCGTTCTGCCGCCGCAACGTCACGCGCGCGATCCTGCGTCTCCCATGTGAAGCCTTCGCCCAGCGCGTACCATTCGACCTGGCCGGGAAACCGATCGATGGCGTAGCGTTCGCCGGTATCCCACGCGCCCTTGCCGAACTGAACGACGCCAGCCTTGAAGCCCCGTCCCAGCGCACGTAGCAACAGACCGAACGCGGCCGTGGATTTTCCCTTGCCCTTTCCGGTGTGAACGATGAGAAGCCCTTTCTCGATCGTCTTGCCCGCAACCTCGGCGTCTTGCGCGGCCTTCCGGTTTGCCATCTTCGCCTTATGGCGGTCGGTATCCACGGCGGTATCGGGCATCTCAGCCTCCGTTCTTCAACTGCCGCTCGTTGCATCAGAGCGGATTGCGTTCGTGGGTGCGCGACGCAATTGTCATTGACGCCGTTACAAGCGGCGTCTTATCAAACCTTACGACGGTTCCCCGCAAGGGGATTCAAAGGGAATGCGGTGAGGTCTGAGTGAGACCAATACCGCAGCTGCCCCCGCAACTGTAATCGGCGAGCCTGCGACAAGCACACCACTGGGAAACCGGGAAGGTCGTTGCAGGCGTTGAACCGAGAGCCAGGAGACCTGCCGTCGCAACGCAACCCGAATGGCCCCGGTGGGTGGGTCGAGGAGGCAGTTATGACGACAGCCATCACGCATGGCAAATCTCAGCGCATTGATGTTCGCATCGCAGCACTCGCGGCATTCGCGTTTGGCATCGGCCTGGTGCTGACCACGGGCTTTGCGCACTCTTCGATGGTCCACAACGCAGCCCACGACACGCGTCACGCGCTCAGCTTTCCCTGTCACTGAGCCACATTGATGCTCACGCGGGTTTTCGCGGTCGGCCTTCTGGCCGGGCTGCTGGCAGGGCTTATCGTGGCTCTGCTGCAAGCCTACACCACAACGCCACAAATCCTTGAAGCCGAGCGCTTCGAGAACGCTCCGGCTGCCGCGCACGCAGCCGCGGCAAGCGCGTTCGCGCCCGCGCGGCTGATCCTCGTGCACGACGCGCACGAGCACGCCGAAACCGCCAGCGAATGGCAGCCGTCCGAGGGCCCGGAGCGCACGCTTTTCACCGCCATCGCCACCATCGGCACCGCCGTCGGCTTTGCCCTGATACTCATCGCCGGCATGCTCTGGAGCGGCGACCGGATCAACGAGACGAACGCCATGGCATGGGGCGCAGCAGGTTTTGCTACCGCCGGTCTTGCACCCGCCATGGGCCTTGCCCCGGAAATCCCCGGCATGATGGCCGCGGACCTCTTCGCCAGGCAGCAGTGGTGGCTGACGACATGCGCGGCAACGGCAGCTGCACTGTGGCTGTTCTTGCGCGCCGAGCAGCCCTGGTTGCGTCTGATCGCAGTTATCCTGCTGATCGCACCGCACGCAATTGGCGCACCGCACCTGGGTGCTGAAGCCAGCGGCGATCTCGTTCCTGCCGAACTCGCGGCGCGCTTTGCCGCCACGTCGCTCGCTGTTCAGGCGACGCTTTGGATCGCGACAGGCTACTTCGTTGGATTGCTTTGGACGCGCATCGGCGCAGGGGAGGACAGCGCCGATGGGCTCTGAAGTCGATATTTTCGTATGCATCTCCTGTCGCCAGCGGAGCGAGGAAGACGGCAGTCCGGCACGACCGGGAGCCGAGCTCGCCACTCAGCTCAAAGCGCGCCTCGCCGACAGCAATGCAGACGGCATCACAGTGCGCGAGGTCGAATGCCTCGCCGTGTGCAAGCGCCCCAGCACCATCGCGCTCGCCGCAGGTGGCAAGTGGACCTACGTCATCGGCGACCTCGAAACCGAAGCGCATCTTGCCGACATCGTTACGACCGCACTTGCCTATCAGCGCGCCGCAGACGGCATCGTGCCCTGGGCCGAGCGCCCTGCTGCGTTCCGCAAAGGCGTGATCTCCCGCATCCCTCCGCTTGGCTTTGAGCAACCTGCGCCGGAGAGCACATGACCGACATTGCCAAGATCCCTTGCAGCATCATCACCGGGTTTCTCGGGGCGGGAAAAACGACGCTGGTCCGTCACGTGCTGCAGAACGCCGGCAACCGCCGACTTGCCGTTATCGTCAACGAGTTCGGCGACGTCGGCATCGATGGCGAGATTCTCAAAAGCTGCGGAATAGCCAGCTGCGGGGAAGGCAGCATCGTCGAGCTCTCCAACGGATGCATCTGCTGCACTGTCGCGGACGACTTTGTGCCGGCTCTGGAGGGCCTGCTCGCCCTACCCGAGCCACCGAAGCATATCCTTATCGAGACATCCGGCCTCGCCCTGCCAAAGCCGCTTGTTCAGGCCTTCAACTGGCCGGCGATCGCGTCGCGAGTCACCGTCGACGGCGTTATCACCGTGGTGGACGGTGCGGCAGTCGCTGCCGGCCGCTTCGCCGACGATCCCGAGCAGCTGAAACAGCAGCGCGCCGACGATGCCTCTGTCGATCACGACAATCCGCTCGAGGAAGTCTACCAGGATCAGCTTCTGTGCGCCGATCTCATCATTCTCAACAAGGCCGATCTGCTCGATGACACCGCGCGCGAGCGTGTTGCGGCGGAAATCAAAGCCGCCATACCCAGGGCGGTAAAGGTCGTCGCCGCCGAAGGGGCGAAGCTGGACCCCGTAATCTTGCTCGGCCTCAACGCCGCCGCCGAAACCGACCTCGCCGCGCGCCCCTCGCACCACGACACCGAGGACGAGCACGACCACGAGGACTTCGAAACCTTCATCGTCGACGTGCCTCAGGTGACCGAACCGGCAAAGATCATCGACCGCATCATCTCAGCCACCGCCGCGCACGACATCCTGCGCGTCAAAGGCTTCGCCGAGGTCGAAGGCAAGCCCATGCGGCTTCTCATTCAGGGCGTCGGGCAACGGTTGCAGCACCAGTTCGATCGCCCATGGAAAGCCGACGAAGCCCGCCTGGGCCGCATCGTCGTCATCGGTCGAAGGGGCCTCGACCGAGAGGCGATTGCACGCACGATGGCGGGAGGCTGATCGCCGTCGTGCACCTCCTCGCCACCCAGTCAGCATCGCTCGATGAGGCAGACGTCGCCGTCGATCTCGGACAGACGGCCGCCGATATGGTCGTATTGTCTTTCAGCGACAGCGACCTCTCTGCGCTGGCATCCGCATGGAGGAAGGAACGCGACACGCTTCCAACCTTGCGACTTGCCAGCCTGAAGAAGCTGCGTCACCCGATGTCGGTTGACCTCTACATCGACGCTGTGATCACCAAGGCCAAAGTCGTCATTGTTAGAATTCTCGGCGGTCTCGACTATTGGCGCTACGGGCTGGAGCGGCTGTCCGAGACATGCCGGAAATCGGGCGCGAACTTTATCGCACTCCCAGGCGATGACCGCCCCGACGCGCGCCTCGCCGCGCTCTCGACAGTCGAGCCCGAGCGTCTCGCACAGTTCGATGCCTACTTCCGCCACGGCGCCCCGGACAACATGGCGCTCGCCCTCAACGCCGCCGCCAAGCTGGCCCGCGGGCAACCGATCCAGTCACAGGCGCCCCCGATCCCGCACGGTGCGACGATCATCATCTCGGCTCGCGGCGAAGTCGTCAGCAGCACGCAACTGCAGGACTATCTCGCGACAGAGCAGCCGAGCGCTTTTGTAATTTTCTATCGCGCCAGCCTTCTTGCGGGTGACTTCGCGCCTGTCATGTCGATGTTGCGGCAGCTGGAGGCTCAAGGCCTGCACGCCACCGGCATCGCGCTCACCAGCCTGAAGGATCCAGCTGCCGAGCGCGTGTTGTCCGCGCTGATCGCCGCCCGGCGCCCCTCGGTCATCGTCAACGCGACGGCATTTTCGGCGCGACGACACGACGACACGACTGTCCTCGATGCCGCGGACTGCCCTGTGTTGCAGGTCGCGCTTTCCGGCACCGACCGCGAGGCATGGGACGCATCTACGCGCGGCCTTCCCTCCAGCGACCTCGCAATGAATGTCATCCTCCCGGAGATCGATGGGCGGTTGTTTACGCGCGCCATATCGTTCAAGGCCGAAGCCGCGATCGACGACGAACTGCAGTATGCCGGCGTCGTCCACGCTCCGGCCGAGGATCGCATCCTGTTCGTCGCGAAACTCGCTGCAGCGTGGGCGCGCCTTGGCCTCACGCCACGCAGCGAACGCCGCCTTGCAGTGATGCTCTCCGACTATCGCGCGCGCGGCGGCCGCACCGGCTATGCCTGCGGGCTCGACACAGCGCAAAGCGCCCTTGAAATAGTGCTGTCGCTTCGCGAGGCCGGCTTCACCGCCAGCGAATCGGATGTCGCTCCCGACGAGCTAATCGCCCAACTCACCACGCAACCGAACGACCACATCACGCTAGACCTCGACGCCTACGCCGAGCACCTTGATGCGTTGCCTGCGCCCGTACGCGATGAGATAGTCGCCGCCTGGGGCCGCCCGGAGGACGATCCCGCCTTCCGCAACGGCGCATTCTCCTTTCCGTGCCTCCGCACCGGAAATGTGATGCTGTTGTTGCAGCCGGACCGGGGTTCAAGCGGCCATCGCAAGCAAGGCTATCACGACACCTCGTGCCCGCCCCGGCACGGTTACGTCGCACTCTATGCAGCCCTCAACCGTGTCGCGCGGATCGACGCACTCGTTCATCTCGGAACCCACGGCACGCTGGAATGGCTGCCAGGGAAAGCCGTCGCCTTATCGGAAAGCTGCTTCCCCGAAGCAGTGCTCGGACCAGTGCCCGTCGTCTACCCGTTCATTGTCAACAACCCCGGCGAGGCAGTGCAAGCCAAGCGGCGCATTTCCGCCGTAACCATCGGACACGTGACACCGCCTCTCAGCGCAGCGGGCCTGCATGGTGGCCTCGCCGAGCTGGAAGGCCTGCTCGAGGAGTACAGCGAAGCAGAAACCATCGACCGCCGACGCGCGCAGCTGCTCGAAGCCGAGATCATGGAGCGCGCCTGGCGCTCGGGACTGGCGCAGGACTGCGGTGTCGAGGCGAGCGACCCGCCGCGCCTTGCCATTGCCAAGCTCGACGCCCAGCTTTGCGACATCAAGGACCTCGCTGTTCGCGACAGTCTCCACGTCTTTGGCCGCGCCGCGACGGCGGATGTAATCGACACGCTGACAGACGCGACGGCGCGCAGCCTCGACACACCGCCCGATTCCCCCGCGGTCGTTAACATTCGCGCGGCCCTAGCTGCATGCGCCGCACGCGAGCGCCAAGCCCTGATCGCGGCCCTCGACGGGCGACGCGTCGCGCCGGGTCCTGCCGGCGCCCCGACGCGCGGCCGGCTTGACGTACTTCCAACCGGACGCAACCTGACCACGATCGACCCTCGCGCCATTCCGACCCGCACCGCGGCGATCATCGGCGGACGCGCTGCCGCCGAAGTCGTGCGCAGGCATTTACAGGACAGCGGCGAATACCCACGAGCTGTAATGCTCGATCTCTGGGCGTCAGCATCGCTCCGCACTGGGGGCGACGACCTCGCGCAGGCACTCAGCTATCTCGGCGCGCGCCCCACGTGGGATCATGCGTCCAACCGCGTTACCGGGATCGAGGTTCTCCCCCTGGCCAAGCTCGACCGGCCGCGTATCGACGTCACGCTGCGCATCTCCGGGCTCTTCCGCGACATCTTCCAGATGCAGATCGCTCTGTTCGACATGGCCGTGGCCCGCGTCGCCGCGCTCGAAGAGGACGACGCAGACAATCCCTTGGCCAAAGCGCGCAGAAGCGGGGGCAGTCTCGCCCGCATCTTCGGGGGAGGTGCCAACGTCTACGGCGCGGGCGCAGCCGATGCCGCACTCGATACCGGCTGGGCGACGCGCGACGACCTCGCCCACGCCTATTTGCAAACTGCGACTCGAGCCTTCGGCGCTTCGGATTCGGATCGCGAAGCGGCAGCTGAGTTCGCCGCGCGCATCTCCGCCGTCGACGCTCTGGTTCACCCCCAGGACGACCGCGAGCGCGACATCCTGGATGGCGATGGCGTTGCTGATTTCGTCGGCGGCTTTGCTGCTGCCGCGCAAATGGCGGGACGCAATCCCCGACTCTATCATATCGACACCAGCCATCCCGAATCCCCCATCGCGCGGACCATTCCGGAAGAGATTGCCCGCATTGTGCGAGGACGTCTCACAAACCCGCGCTGGATCGCGGGAATGCTGAAGCACGGGCACCGAGGCGTCGCAGAGGTCGCCCAGGCCGTCGACGCGCTTTATGCCTTTGCCGCCACGGGAGCCGGGGCCCCATCTCATCTGTTCGATGCCGTGCACGACGCCATCATCGCCGATGCCGACACCTTGCACCGCCTCGCCTCTGCTAATCCCGCTGCCGCACTGGCGATCTGCGCACGCTTGGAGGACGCCATCCGCCGTGGACTGTGGACTCCGCGGCGAAACGCGGTGCACGCCGAATTGGCTGCGCTGCGCACCACACCAAGCGACCAGCGGGCACGCGCATGACCCGCCTAGGATCGACGAGCGAAGACTATCGCGTCCGCGGCTGGTGCCCGACGGTACGCCGCCCCATGGCAACGGGCGATGGGCTGATCGTGCGCCTCAACACGCAGCGCCGCTTGCTAGCGCCAGACGATCTCGTCGCGCTCGCAGCCATCTCCGATGATCACGGCAATGGACTGATCGACCTCACGCGTCGCGCCAACCTGCAGATCCGCGGCGCGGCTGAAAACGCATTGCCCGCGGTTTGGCATGAACTCGAGGCAGCTGGCCTGCTACCCGAAGATGAAGCTTCCACCCACAACATTCTATTGGCTCCGCTCGCAGGCGCGGGTGATGGAGAAGTCACCCCCATCCGACCGCTTGCGGTTGCACTCGCCTCTGCGCTCAGCATGCGGCTCGGGGCCCATGGCCTGCCCGACAAATTCTCCTTCGCTGTCGATGGTGGCGGGCTCCTGTCGCTTGGCGACATCGCCGCCGACATCCGCTTGCGCGCTTATCGCGATGAGCACGAACAAGTCGTAGTGGCCATCGGCACCGATACGCCGCTCGGCACCCATTGGCTCGGCGCCACCACGCCGGATGACGCTGCTGCCACCGCCGCGGCAATTGCGGCGGGCTTCATGGAGCACAGGAGCGCCAGCCAGCGGCACATGCGCGACCTCAGCGTCGACACGCTCGACCAGATAGCGTCGCGCTGCACCGCCTGGCACATCAAAGCGCTACCAACGTTGTCCGATCGCGCTTGCGTGCACCCCCTGGGGATAGTGCGCAATCAGGCGGGCCGCGTTGTCGCCGCGGGCGTAGCCGCTGCCTTTGGACGGATGACGTCGCGCCATCTTCGCCACCTGGCACAGGCTGCCGCCGACACTGGTATCGCAGCGCTGTCGGTCTCGCCATGGCGCTCTCTCTATGCGCTGACGCACGACGAAAAGCAGGCGGCCGCATTTTCGGCATCCGCCGCCGCGCTCGGCTTGCTGATCGACGAGAACGATTCCCTGCTTTCGATCGATGCCTGTCCCGGCGCGCCTTCCTGCGCGTCCTCCTCGGTCGACACACACCAGGCCGCCCGCACCCTCGCGCCGCAACTGGCGCGACTTGGAATCCACTCCTGCCACGTTTCTGGCTGCAACAAAGGCTGCGCGCGCTCCAAAGTAGCCGACGTCACCCTCGTGGGCACCGGCGACACATTCGCTCTCGTTAAGCACGGAACCGCACGCGACAAGCCGGTGCGCACGCTCACGCTACGCGACCTCGCATCAATGCAGCACCTCTGAAGGAAGCAGTATCGTGCGTCCCACTCACGACTATCTGCGCGACGGCGCCGAAATATACCGCAACTCGTTCGCCATCATTCGCGCCGAAGCCGACTTATCGCGCTTCAGTGGCCGCGCCGAAAAGGTGGCCGTGCGCATCATCCACGCGTCCGGGATGGTCGAAATCGCTGGAGACATCGAGCAGTCAGCTGAATTCGCCGAAGCCGCGGCCAAAGCATTGCACGCCGGGGCACCAATTATTTGCGATGCGCAGATGGTCGCCCACGGCGTAACGCGGGTTCGCCTTCCTGCAGATAACGCCGTCATCTGCACGCTGTCGGATCAGCGAGTGCCGGAGATGGCGCGAGCCCTCGGAACCACGCGCTCGGCGGCGGCAGTCGAGTTGTGGCGGCCGCATCTTGCCGGCGCTGTAGTCGCTGTCGGCAATGCACCCACCGCCCTCTTTCATCTGCTCGACATCATCGCCAACGGCGCACCTCCCCCGGCAGCAATCATCGGCGTTCCTGTTGGCTTCGTCGGTGCCGCGGAATCGAAAGACGCGCTGGCCGCCGATCCCCCCGCGCCGTTCCTTATCGTGCGCGGGCGAAAAGGCGGAAGCGCCATTGCAGCCGCCGCCATCAATGCCCTGGCGAGTGACAAAGAATGACGAAGCTCGAAGCCATCGCGGGCTGCGCGCACGCCGGCACGCTCTACGGGATCGGCGTCGGCCCCGGCGACGTGCGCTACACGACGCTGCGTGCCGCGGGGCTGATCGGTTCCGTCGACGTCATCGCCTATTTCGCCAAGCGTGGCCGCGAGGGCAACGCCCGCCGCATCGTCTCGCCACTTCTGTCTACCGGCCAACGCGAAATGCGGCTCGAATACCCGCTCACCGACGAGATCCCCGCTGCGGATCCCGCCTATCGGAGCGCTATCGCAGCGTTCTACGCCGCGACCGCCGACGCGCTATCGGTCGAGCTCAACGGCGGACGCTCCGTTGGCCTTCTCGCCGAGGGTGACCCGTTCTTCTACGGCTCGTTCATGCACATGTGGCGCCGGCTTGAAAAGCACCACCCGGTCGAGGTGGTACCCGGCGTCACTGGTATGTCCGGCTGCTGGACGCGCGCCAATGCGCCGATCACGTGGGGCGACGATGTCCTGACAGTCATGCCTGGGACCCTGCCCGAGGCGACACTCATCGACCGTCTGTCGAACGCGGATGCCGCTGTCATCATGAAGGTCGGACGTAACTTCGCTAAAGTTCGCCGCGCCATCGATGCCGCAGGCCTCCTCGGCCGCGCCATCTACGTCGAGCGAGGCACCATGAGCGAAGAACGAGTGCTGCCGCTGTGCGACCACGACGGCGATGTCACCGTGCCCTACTTCGCCATCATACTCATCCCCGGCCAAGGGCGGCGGCTATGACGGGAAAGCTCACTATTGTCGGCCTCGGCCCGGGCGATGCGGAACTCACCACCCCTGCCGTGACCGAAGCCTTGCGGACGGCTACCGACCTCGTCGGATACGAGACCTACCTTGCCCGCGTTGCCCTGCGAGACGGCCAGAAACGACACGCGTCCGACAACCGCGTCGAGATCGATCGAGCGATGCACGCGCTCGCGCTCGCAGCCGAAGGACGCACCGTAGCTGTCGTATCAGGCGGAGATCCTGGGGTTTTCGCGATGGCTGCCGCCGTCATGGAAGCAATCGAGACGGGCGATGCGCGGTGGCGCGACCTCGACGTGCGCGTTGAGCCGGGCGTCACCGCGATGCTCGCTGCCGCTGCCCTTGCCGGCGCGCCGCTTGGCGCCGATTTCTGCGCCATATCGCTGTCGGACAATCTGAAATCGTGGGAGACGATCAGCCGCCGCCTTGTCGCTGCGGCATCGGCCGACTTCGTCATCGCCCTCTACAATCCCGCCTCAAAAGCGCGACCGCACCAGCTCGCGCGCGCCTTCGAGCTGCTGCAGCGGCATAAGTCCGGCGCCACTGTCGTCCTCTTCGCCCGGGCAGCAGGCACCTCATCCGCGGCGCTGGAGATCACCACGCTTGCGAATGCGACGTCCAAGCCCGCGGACATGCGAACGCTCGTCATCATCGGATCCAGCACCACGCGCTTGATCGAACGCACCGCAGCCCAGCCGCTTGTCTACACGCCTCGCGCGGAGGTCGTCCGCCCATGAGCCGTGTCCACAAGGCCATCGAGCCAACGCAATGCGGCCTCGGCGTCGGTGCACTCGTTCGCATCCGGCTGGTCGGGTCTGGCGATCATCACGACCTGAATACCGAGTTGACGCGCCGCCACGATCTTGGCCTGCGCCGCCGCGCCGCCCGAATTCTTGCTCACGACGACTTCGATCGCGCGCTCGCGCATCAGCGACAGCTCATCGACCAGCGTGAATGGGCCGCGCTGCAGAATGACGTCGGCGAGCGGCGGCAGATCGACAGGATTTGGCGCGTCGACTGCCCGCACCACATACCGATGCTGCGGCGCGTGCTTGAACACCGCCAGCTCGTTGCGACCGATTCCGAGAAACACGCGTCGGCGCTCCGTCCCCAACGCCGCGCACGCCGCCTCGGCATTTGCGACGTCGCGCCAATCATCGTCGCGCTCTCGCTGCCAGGGCGGCCGATGCAATCGCAGCAGCGGCAAACCGCATTCCCGCGCAGCCGTAACGGCGTTGACCGAGATACGCGCGGCGTAAGGATGCGTCGCATCGATCACCACGTCGATGGCTTCATGGCGCAGCCAAGCCGCAAGCCCTTCAGCACCACCGAACCCGCCGATGCGCGTACGAGTACCCGCCAGCAGTGGCGCCGCTGTGCGGCCAGCAAGGGAATAGATCGGGCTGAAGCGTTCATCGAGCGCCAGCTCCGCCGCCAGTGCGCGTGCCTCAGTCGTGCCGCCGAGGATGAGAACGCGCATGATTGACCCTGCAAACTCCGCCTTGGCTCCGCGCAACGCGCCCGAACCCTGGTTATCTCTCATTGGAATTGGCGAGGATGGTGTCGACGCACTGTCGCCGGTCGCTCGCCGATTGATCGCTGCCGCCCATCTCGTCGTCGGCGGCGAAAGACATCTTAAGCTCGCGGGCAGTCTGATCAAGGGGCGCCAGCTTGCATGGCCGCGGCCCATCGAAGACGCGTTTGCCAGCATCGTTGCGCTGCGCGGAAACTCGGTCACCGTTCTTGCTACGGGAGACCCGTTCCACTTTGGCATCGGCAAGCAACTCGCCGGGATCATAGACCCCAGTGAAATGGTGTGCCTGCCCCAGCCGTCGGCATTCTCCCTTGCTGCCGCCCGCCTTGGCTGGGCGCTGCAGGATGTCGCGACGATTTCCCTGCACGGACGCGATCTCCGGGCGGTCGGCCGCCACCTCCATCATGGCGCGCGCATTCTTGCTCTTTCGTGGGACGGCACGACGCCTGCAAAGCTCGCCAAGCTGCTCACCGAACGCGGTCTCGGCGATTCACCAATCACTGTGCTGGAGCGCATGGGATCACCCGATGGGCGCATTCTCCGGACAACCGCCACTATGGGGTTCGCCCATCCGGTTGCTGCTCTCAACACGATTGCGATTGAAGTCGCAGCTCAGCCCGGCGCCATCCAACCCAGCCTCGTCAGCGGACTCGACAACGCTCTTTTTGCCAACGATGGGCAGCTTACGAAACGCGAGATTCGCGCGATCACGCTATCATCATTGGCACCGCGCAGGGGCGAGCTTCTCTGGGATGTTGGCCTCGGCGCCGGCTCCATCGCCATCGAGTGGCTGCTCGCTGACCCAACGTTGCGCGCCATTGGCATAGAGGAATGCTCCGCGCGCGCCGACACCGCCGCTCGCAACGCAGCTGCGCTCGGCACGCCCGAGCTGCAAATCGTTGCCGGTCGCGCACCCGATGCTTTTGCGGGCCTGCCCTCACCCGACGCAATCTTCATCGGCGGCGGCATCACCGATGGCATCATCGCCCCCGCATGGTCGGCACTCAGGCCCGGCGGACGCATGGTCGCCAACGCGGTCACACTTGAAGGAGAGGCCGCGCTGCTGGACGCATTTCGACAGCTTGGCGGCGACCTAACGCGCATCGAAATATCCCGTGCCGCACCGGTAGGCACGCTTTCAGGCTGGCGCCCCGCCATGCCCGTCACACATTGGCGGGCCGTGAAGCCATGATCGTCGCAGGTATTGGATGCCGTCGTGGAACCAGCGCTGAGTGCGTGATCGAGGCGCTGCATGGTGCGCTCGCGCGCTCCGGAATCGCACAGTCCAAACTTGGCGCGCTGGCAACGAGCGCTGACAAGCACGATGAGTTCGGCATCTTCGAAGCCGCCAAGCGGCTGTCGCTCAGCATTGTACTGGTCCCGCAAACCGCACTGCAGAAAATGAGCATGCACACGCTCACCTTCTCTGCACGCGTGCGGTCACTGAAGGGGGTGAACTGTCTCGCCGAAGCCGCCGCACTCGCGGCCGCAGGGCCGGGCGCCCGTCTTATTGCGCCACGCCACGCAACATCCGTCGCAACCTGCGCATTAGCCGAAGGCGGTGCACCATGACGGTTCACTTCATCGGCGCAGGGCCGGGCGCCCCCGACCTCATCACCGTGCGCGGACGCGATCTCATCGCGCGCTGCCCCGTGTGTCTCTATGCGGGCTCCCTTGTACCAAAGGCCGTCCTCGACCATTGCCCTCCCGGCGCCCGCATCATCGATACAGCGCCACTAGCATTGGACGACATCATCGCCGAAATGCAGGCAGCCACCAGCCGCGGCGAGGACGTCGCACGGCTGCATTCCGGGGATCTCGCGATCTGGAGCGCCATGGGTGAGCAGCTACGCCGCCTCGATGCGCTCGCCATTCCCTATACGGTCACACCGGGCGTCCCCGCGTTCTCCGCCGCGGCCGCCGTCCTGAGCAAAGAACTCACGCTGCCGGAGGTCGCACAGTCGGTCATCCTCACGCGCACGCCTGGGCGGGCATCGTCCATGCCACCCGGCGAAACCCTGGCGGCCTTCGCCGCAACTGGTTCCACGCTTGCCATCCACCTATCGATTCATGTGCTCAAAGATGTCGTCACCGATCTCACGCCACACTATGGGGCGGACTGCCCCGCAGCGGTCGTCTACCGCGCGACATGGTCGGACGAGAAAGTCGTTCGCGCAACGCTGGCTACGCTTCAGCAGGCAATCGCAGACGCTGGCGCTGGCGCGATCGAGCGCACCGCACTCATCCTGGTCGGTCGCACACTCGCCGCCGACTACTTTGCCGAAAGCGCTCTCTATTCCAAAGGCTATGACCGGCGCTTCCGCGGAGGCCGGCAATGACTGACCTCTCCTTCCCCGAATTCCGCTCCGGCGAAGTCTGGCTTGTCGGCGCAGGGCCAGGCGATCCTCGCCTTTTGACACTGCTGGCCGTGCATGCGCTGAAGTCTGGCGATGTCGTGGTGCACGACGAGCTGATCGACAAGCGCGTGCTGGGATTCGCATCAGAGGGCGCCGAAATACTGTCGGCGGGCAAACGCGGCGGAAAGCCATCCGCGCATCAGGCCGACATCAACGACCGGCTCATCGAGCTGGCCCGTGCTGGTCGCAAGGTTGTCCGCCTCAAGGGGGGCGATCCCTTTGTGTTCGGACGCGGCGGCGAAGAAGCGATCACTCTGGCGCGTGCCGGCGTGCCCTTCCGCATCGTTCCTGGCCTGACCTCCGGCCTGACTGCGGCAGCCCTTGCCGGCATTCCCGCAACGACACGCCAGACCAATCACGCCGTTATCCTGGCGACGGGGCATCGCGCGCTCGACGAGGAGGCGATGCGCGATTGGGCGGCGATGGCACGCACCGGCCAGCCCATCATTTTCTACATGGCAATCTCGAACCTGGAGCGGATCTGCGCCGTTTTGCGGGACGCTGGGATGGACGCTCGAACGCCGGTTACATTCATCATGGCCTCCACGTACGAGGCCGAGCGCACACTAGACACCACGCTGGAGCACGCTGCCCGCGATGCGCGCGAGCATGCCATCACCGCTCCCGCCCTCATCGTTATCGGCGCCATAGCCGCCTTGCGTGGCGAGATCACCCCGTGGCTCCGCCGCGAGCCCCAGCAAACTGGAAAACCGGGCGGGGACTAATGGCAATCCCGTCAGAACGATTGCCGCATAGCCCCCTTGAACTCCGACCGAGCCTACGCTCGCTGGCCGCTGTTCGGGGAGCATACTTCGCGCATTTCCTGGGTTCGCGCCCTTCACAGAGGTCGTTCGGCCTCTAAGCCTGGTGATTCTGAGCACGACCAAAGATCGATGCCGATCGGCAACGCTTTTAGCTGATCGACTTGGCAACGCTTGCCAGCCAATCCGGCCCGACGCTTAATCGTGGCGGGGATCAAAAAGAACTTCGGCTTCGCGAAGCGGCGCGCGTTCCGGGAAACAAACAATAAGTGGCGACAAGAAGAGGGCTGTCGTCGACAAAGGCGCGCCCATGCCCATCGCCATCCGACTTGACGCGGACCAATCCTCCTTCGCCACCGATGCTCACGGCAACGGTAACGCGCACAGCATCGAAGCGCCCAGCCCACTCAGCCGCCAGATTCAGATACGTGAACAGCCACTCGCGAATACGTCGGCTGTCGACACGATCGCCGCCGCACTCGCGAACTCTCCCGTGCTGCCGTCGCGCGAGCCCCCCATGTCGCTCGACCTCGCATCCGGATTAGCACTCGCACGTCCCGCCGAAGTGCTTCGTTATGACGATCGCACCAGCGCCTTGCTGCCTCAGTCGACGACAGACAGCCTCGAGCCACTCCCGGCCGCGCCGCTGCCATCTCCGTTTGCACCGCTTCCGTTCAACCCGAGCATGCCCGACATCGCAAGCTGCGCCCCGACGCGAGTATTTCGCGCCGGAGACGATATCGCGCTCTTCCTCAGGAACCCTGCGGCCATCGCCGCACGCAGCGGCCTCCCATCGGCCGTGCGCTACTCGCTGGTGCTAGCCGTCGTCAGCCGCATCACGCGTATGCCGCTCTTCATGGTGGCACTAGAGCACGGACCGTTCGACACGGCTTGGCTTTGCACCTTCGGCACCGATGGCGTGCATCGAAATCTCGGCGCGATGTCCGTCGACGAGGAGCAGTTCTTTGCCCATGCCGCTAGCATCGTCTCGACCGAATTCGGGCAGATGCTCGTGGAATTGCCCATGCCGCAGGGCGCACCGCTGGCGGGCTATGCCGGCACAGCACACGAGGCGCCACCGCGCACGGCGCACACCGCGCCTACCGGCAAGGCGCCGTGTCACGACCTCGATCAATTCCTAAGGATGCTTGATGAAGAGCCGGTCCCCGCCTCCGACCCCATAGTTTCCCGCATGCAGGACTTGATGCGCAACGTCGCCATCTATCTGAATGCTGGAACGGGAACGGATGCGGAAGCCGCCCACCTGGAGCGCGAACTGCAGTGGGCGGCGATGCACTTCCCGCCTCGCCAATGCCAGACCCTGGCGCGCAGCGTCCGGGCTGCCTCGCCCGCTTACCGCCGACGGCTTGATCTGATGAAACAGGCACACTTCAATTTCGTCACCACCGGCAAAGGTGCGATTGGACCGCTGCTGAACGAGATCGCCGAGCTCGAAGCCGCCGGGGTGCTGTCCCTGCAGGAGCGAGCGACGCTCCATAACGCGCTGACGCCACAACCGCCGGTCGCGCGGCCCTCTGTGCCGCCGGCCGCCTCGAGGGCACCCGCCGCAGCAGGCCCTCCACCAGCCCGGCTGCCACCTAAGCAACCCATGCCGTGGTGGCGCCGCCTCCTGAGATAAGAGGCGGCACAGGCATCAGATTTCAGCGTTCAGCGCAGGATGATCCTCGGCCAGCGGCTGAGCGAAGGTCACGCCACAGAAACCGCCCACCGACCAGTCCACGGTCCCGTTCACTACGTCCTGTGAGGGCAACATGACCGTCACGGTATCGCCCGCCGCAAGGCCGAATACACCGTCGAGCTTGATCCCGCTGGGCGATACGCTGCGGATCATTGCGCTCAGCTTACGGCTCCCAGCCACCACCCGCGCGTGTTGTATCGGCCCACGCATAAAGGCTGGCCGCTGCGCCAGCGCCTGCTTCGCCGATGACTGATAACGCGTCGCCGAATAGTCCATTTGAACCCGATGTTCCATGCCTGCACCCGACCTCATGCTCGCATGATGCTGTTGCGGCCGCCTTGAGCCGCCTGTCCAGGATTGAATAGAACTATTCAGATCCTCTTAAGTTTCCCTCATCGGATCGCACCGAATGAAATATCTGACTTCCAAGTCGACCCCGAACCGATGATGGAGCCCTGATGCGCCTGATCGATCGCTGGCTTGCTCGTTATGCCGAACCTCAAGAGGCTGCCCTCGAAGCTGTCAGAGGCCTCAAGCCCATCGTCGTCGTTACGGGCGCTTCACAAGGGATCGGACTGGCATTGGCCCGGCGTTTTGGCCGCGCCGGCCACGACGTTGCCCTCATCGCGCGAGGAGCAAATGCGCTCGAAGCTGCGGCCGGACTGATTGCCTCAGACTACGCCGTCACCGCAATGGCCATCCCCATGGATGTCACCAACCCGGAAGCGATCGACCGCATCACCGCCCAGCTCGGCGCGAATGGCTTCTATATAGAAGTGCTCATCAACAATGCCGGCGTGGGGCTCGCCGGGCCATTCGCTCATCAATCCCAGGAAGCGATCGCGCACCTTATTGATCTCAACGTCACGGCCCTGACCCGGATGACCCGTGCAGTCCTCCCCGACATGCTTGCCCGCGGCCATGGCGGCATTATCAACTTGGCCTCCCTGGGAGGGCTTATCCCCGGGCCCAACCAGGCCGTTTACTACGCCAGCAAGGCTTATGTCGTATCACTTACTCGCGCACTGGCTGCAGAGAACGCCGGTCGCGGCGTGCGCATGTTGGCCGTGGCCCCTGGCCCGGTGGACACCGGTTTCCATAGAGCAATGGGCACCGAACTTTCTTTTTACCGCCAGCTACTAATCGCCTTGAGTGCGCGCCAGGTCGCGTTCGAATCCTACCTCGCCTTCAAGCTCGGCTGGCACCATTATGTGCCCGGCCTGACCGGCAAGCTCCTGCAAATAGCCGTTTGGATCATCCCCCACGCGCTGCTGCTTCCGCTTATGGGCTGGCTCTTGCGCCGACGCGACGAGCGGCCTTGGCACGACGTCGGCAACCCGTCGGCGTGATTGCCGCACCGCAACGTCATTTCCTTTCTCGAAACAAATTTCCGTTTAGTGTCGTTCGGCGTCGGGAATTGTGTCTAGCGTATCACGGCGCAGTCGGCGCGGTGGCGCGCCGGCGAGTATCGTTAAACTCGCTCTGTGCGCGCTGCCGCGTCTTCCTTGCATAAGTCTCTTGAATCTTGCCGTCGACGCTCCCCATCTCAGCCCGCGTCGAACCTTCTCACCCACCGCGACATCTCATCTTCACCATCCAGGGAACATTCCTGGACAGCCGCGCGTCGACGCCCTAAACGCCGATACTCGAGCAGTGAGTGCAGGATGCCCGGTCGCAACGCTTCCAATCCCTCAGCAAACCTGGACCTCGCTCCAATCGGCAACGGGCGAACGTCTGCCCTTGTCGACACCAACGGGCGCATCGTCTGGTGGTGCTTCCCGAGGTTCGATTCAGATCCCGTTTTCTCACGCCTTTTGGCCGGAGACGATGAAAAGGGCTTCTGCGACGTCGTCATGCAGGGCCAGACGACGACGCACGCCGCGTACGTCCGCAACACCGCCATTGTCGAGACAATACTAGAGGACGCGAGCGGCAACGCCGTCCGTATCACCGATTTTGCCCCGCGTTTCATGCTCTATGAGCGCGCGTTCCACCCCGCCCAGCTGATCCGCCGCATCGAACCCCTGCGCGGTCTGCCCCGTATCACGATCCGATTGCGCCCGACTTTCAACTACGGCCAACCCGCCGAGCCCCCCGCCATCGGATCGAACCACATGCGATTTGGCGGTGGCGCCGATGTACTGCGCGTCACCACCGACGCGCCGCTCTCCTACATTGCCCACGAAACGCCCTTCGCGCTGACAAATCCCGTGACGCTCGTACTCGGCTCGGACGAACCGCTCCAAGCCTCCGTCGACAGCATCAGCCGCGAGTTTCTCGAACGCACGCGCAGCTACTGGGTGAATTGGGTGCGCGGCCTCGGCATCCCGCTCGACTGGCAGTCTGCGATCATCCGCGCTGCCATAACTTTGAAGCTTTGCCAGTTCGAGGAAACGGGAGCGATCATCGCAGCCGCGACCACGTCGATTCCAGAGGCCCCCGGCACGCAACGCAATTGGGATTACCGCTTCTGTTGGCTCCGCGACGCCTTCTTTGTGGTCAGCGCACTCAATCGTCTGGGCGCGACCCAGACGATGGAAAACTACCTCAACTACATCACCACCATTGCCGTCGAAACCGAGACCCCACTGCAGCCAGTCTACGGCATCATCCCAAATCTGCCGCTCACCGAGCGCATTGCCGAAAACCTCGCCGGCTTCCGCGGTATGGGGCCTGTCCGCATCGGCAACCAGGCCGCCGAGCAAACCCAGCACGACGCATACGGCAGCATCATCCTTGGCGCCTCGCATATGTTCATCGACGAGCGTCTGCCGGGCATGGGCGATGCGGCGCTGTTTCGCCGGTTGGAACCGCTCGGACACCTGGCACGCAAACGCTACCTCGAGCCCGATGCCGGTCCGTGGGAATATCGCGGCCGCGCACGCATTCATACCTATTCGGCAATGATGTGCTGGGTTGCCTGCGATCGGCTCGCGCGCCTTGCCGGCTTGTTGTCGCTCAACGAGCAAGCCGGGTACTGGCGCGCCGAGGCCGACAAAATCCGTGATGAGATCCTCTCCCGCGCCTGGAGCAAGAAGTGGGGCGCCCTCGCAGGAGCCTTCGAGCACGACGACCTCGACGCCAGCGTGCTGCTCGCCGCCGAGTTCGGGCTGCTGCGCGCCGATGACGAGCGCTATCGCTCAACCGTCGAAGTCATCGGCCGCGAGTTGGGCCGCAACGGCTTCATGATGCGCTATGTCGCCGACGACGATTTCGGAGCGCCCGAAACTGCATTTCTCGCTTGCCAGTTCTGGTACGCCGATGCCTTGGCCTTGATCGGCGAGACGCAAAAGGCACGCGACATCTTCACCGACATTCTCTCGCGCACCAATACTTTTGGCGTGCTCGGAGAGGACATTGATCCCGTCTCCGGCCAGCTCTGGGGCAACATTCCTCAGACCTATTGCATGGCGGGCATCATTAACACCGCGATGAAGTTATCCCGCAGCTGGGAAGACGCTTGGGTGGCCAGCTAACCCGCCGCGAATTGCTCAATTGGAACTAAAACGCGACCTAAACGTTTATCGCCCAATACCGAATCTACTCCTGAGACTGACAGGAGAAGTATGGGCCGCCTCGTACTCATTTCAAATCGCGTCGCCGACCTCTCGAAAGCTTCACAAGCGGGAGGCATGGCCGTCGCGTTAGCCGATACGCTGCGCACGCGCGGCGGACTTTGGCTCGGCTGGAGCGGGAAGATCGGCGAGCGCCGCGACGAGCAGCGCAGCGATCCTGACTTCACCAAATTCGGCAACGCCACCGTCGCCACCTTACCGCTCAGCGCCCGCGAGCATGAAGCCTACTACATTGGCTATTCCAACAACGTGCTCTGGCCCGTGTTTCACGATCGCCTGGATATCGCCCAGTTCGAAGCTGGCTACTATCAGCGCTATCTCGAGGTGAACAAGCGGTTCGCACGCGCGCTGCACCCGCTCCTGCGCCCCGACGACAGCATCTGGGTGCACGACTATCACATGATCCCGCTCGGCATGGAGCTGCGCGCACTCGGCGTCACCAATCCGATCGGCTTTTTCCTGCACATCCCGGTGCCGCCCGCACAGACGTTCCTAGCCATTCCCGAGCACCGCGAGCTGGCACGAGGCCTCGCCGCTTACGATCTCATCGGGCTGCAGACCAAGGTCGATGTCGGCAATCTGATCGACTACCTGCAGGATGGTGTCTTCGGCCGCATTCTCCAGGATGGGCGCATCCGCGCCTTCGATCGCGAGCTGTCGATCGCCGCCTTTCCGGTTGCCATCGACGTCGATGCATTCGTGGATTCGCGCCCCAAGCACACTGCTAAAAAGCTGTCCACCACCCGCATCCTCGGTGTCGATCGCCTAGACTACACCAAAGGGCTGCCGCAGAAGTTCCGCGCCTTCAGCCGCTTCCTCGAGAAATACCCGGACTACCACGGCAAAGTTCTTCTCTCGCAGATCGCACCGCCGACGCGCGAGACGGTCACCGCCTACGCTGACATCCGTCATGAGCTGGAAACGCTCTCGGGCCGTATCAACGGCCGCTTCGGCGAGTTGGACTGGGTGCCGATCCAGTACATCCATCGCTCCACGCCGCGTAAATTGCTGGTCGACGTCTACCGCAACTCCCGCGTCGGGTTCGTCACCCCGCTGCGCGACGGCATGAACCTCGTCGCCAAGGAATACGTCGCAGCCCAGGATCCCGATGATCCCGGCGTTCTCATACTGTCGCGATTCGCCGGTGCTGCTGAGCAGTTGCAAGAAGCATTGATCGTCAATCCCTACGATATCGAGGAGATGGCCGACGCGCTGAAGAAGGCGCTCGACATGGACCTGACCGAACGGCGTGAACGCCACGAGGCGCTCCTGTCGGACATCCGCCGCAACGACACCTACGCATGGTGCCGCTCCTTCCTAGACTCGTTGGAAAGCACCAGCCGTAGCGCGCCACTCGCGATCCCCACCTCGCCTTCGGAAGCGGCGCGCCGCGCGTTGCAGGAAATCGAGATGGCCCGCGTCGCACCACGCGCGCGCCATCAATGAGTGAAGCGGTGCGGGCCACCACATGCCGCCTGAGAGGCACACATGAAGGCACTCTGCATCGGTGGCGCAACGGTCGACGCGATCGCGACGATAGAAAGCGATAGCATCGAACGCATGTCGATGTTGAATGCAGAGACGTCCTTTCTGTTGCTCGAAGAAGGACGCAAGACGGAAGCGCACGATATCTCCACCCATTGCGGCGGCGGCGCCGTCAACGCGGCTGTCGCCCTTTCACGCCTCGGCCTTGACGCATCCGCCATCGCCAAGCTTGGCCGCGATGCGCGCGCCGACTTCATCCTGTCGCGCCTCACCGCGGAAGGCGTATCGACGCGCTGGATCATCCGCGACGCCACCGCCCCTACCGGCGCCTCCATGATCATCTCGTCCCACGAGCGCAACGCAGCCGTCTTCACGTTTCGCGGTGCGAATGCCCACCTCGAGTCGGCAGACCTCGCTCGCGAGGCTTTCGACGTCGACCTGGTCTACATCTCGAGCCTTTCCGGCAAATCCGCCGACTGCTTCCCCCAGGCAGTACGCATGGCGCGTACCGCAGGCGCCCTCATCGCCGTCAACGCAACGATCCGCCAGCTCGCGGTGCACCCCGACGCGTTCCTCGCAAATCTCGCCGCGATCGACATCCTCGCACTCAACCGCCGCGAGGCCGAAGCGCTCCTGCCCCGGCTGACCAACTCCGCCGCGAGCAGCCCCATGCCGCGCATCACCGCTGGTGATCAGGCGCCGCCGTTGCTGACCCGCGGGCTGCAATCGGGCACCTTCGAAATGAGTTTGCCGACTTTCTTCGCGGCATTGCGGGCCCGCGGCACACGCCACATTATGCTCACCGATGGCAGCAACGGAGCTTTCGTCTGCTCTGACGCGGACATGATCTACTGCCCCGCCGAGCCCACGGACGTCGCCAGCACAGCAGGCGCGGGCGACGCAATGGGCGCGACATTCTCTGCCTTCATCACCCTCGGCTACCCGGCCGACGTCGCATTGAAGGCTGCGACAATCAATGCCGCGAACGTCGTGGCTTTCATTGACACGCAGTCCGGGTTATTGGGGCGGCACGCCCTGGAGCAGCGTCTCGGCGCCAGCTCCGGACAAAAACTGCGCAGATGGAAGATGTGAGGGGAACCTGGCCTGATGACCGACAGAGCCGTAGCCGCGAGAAAGCAACCGGCAGAATTGGTCTTCACGGAGGAACATGCCGTTGAGTTTCCTCCCATCTCCGCCGGCAGCCTCCTCGGCGGCGACGTACACAACATCGCCCTGTTTCTCGATTGCGACGGCACCCTGCTCGACATTGCAGCGACGCCGGGCGAGGTGCGCGTACCCACTGGACTGGTCGAACTGCTGAAGCGCATCTCCGATGGCCTCGGCGGCGCTCTCGCCTTGCTGACCGGCCGTCAGCTCGCCGAAATCGACATGCTGCTTACGCCCATCGAATTCATCGGAGCCGGCGTCCACGGCGCCGAGCTACGCATGCTTCCCGGCGGCGCCGTCACACGCATTACCAATTCGCTGCCCGCCGCTCTCATCGACGACGTGATGCATCACGTACAGAAGCTGCCCGGCATCATCGCTGAGCCGAAGGGCCCAGGCATCGCGGTTCACTATCGGCTGGCCCCTCATCTCGCTCCCTCGCTAGAAGCCGAGCTGCGCGCGCTTGTCGCCCGCCACGCCGATGATCTCGTGCTCTGCCCCGGTCGCCAGCTCTTCGAGATCATTCCTGCCGGCCACTCCAAGGGCACGGCCCTAGAGACGATGCTGAAGCTGCCCGACTTTGCCCACCGCAAGCCGATCATGATCGGTGACGACGTCGGCGACATCCCGGCACTCGAAGCAGCGTTCCGGCTAGGGGGCGCAGGTCTGCGCGTCGCCGGCGAGCAGTTCCGCAAAGGCGCAGAATTCGCCGGCCCCGCGGAAGTGATAAGCTGGCTCCAGCGCCTGGAACTGCTGCTGCGCAAATAACCCGATCACGTCGGCGCCGGCGGGCAATCCGCCGCGCCGCCATCGCGCGCCTTCTCGGCAAGCTCGCGGTACTTCTTGCGCAGCCGCTCAATCTCCGCTTCCTCAAGCTCCTCCAAGTCGAGCAGCGTATTGCGCGCCCCCTCGATCGACCGGATCAGTTCGTCGAGCTTCACTTGGATGGCTTCGGAATCGCGGTTCTGCGACGCCTGAATGGCGAACACCATCAGGAACGTTACAATCGTCGTGCCCGTGTTGATCACGAGCTGCCACGTGTCCGAGAATCCGAACAACGGTCCGGTAACGATCCACACCGCCACCACGGCAACCGCAGCCGTGAACGCATAGGGGCTCCCCGCTGCGCGAGAGCACCAGCGCACGAAGCGCGTAAATAGCGATGAATTTTTGTTGCTCAGCTGCGAGGGATAAAACGACGCCATTGGAGACATCCCGACTGATCGGCCTCCACAACGCGCCCCAGCAAACCGAAGTTCCGGCCTCCACATGGCTGGAACTCTTTTCCTCACACCCGAGTTTTATCTAGCGCGACCGAACCGAGCGCGGTCGATCCTGAAACATTTTGGGTAGGTCAATGGGCGTTAAGACAGCAAGCGAGCGTCCAGTCATCAACGCGCATGGCGGAAAAGTGCTGCCCAGCGTCGAGGTCGACAGTTACAACTTGGAGGTAAAAGACGACGACGGCTTCGTTGGCGACAAGGCCAGCCGTGGCGCCTTTCACGAGATGCTCGACAAATGGCGCGAGCCGCTGCGCAAGCTTGGCGCAGATCCCTTGGGCGACACCACCTCCGAACAATTGAGCAAGAAGCAGATCGATAAGCTCCTCGCCGACGGAGACCCCGAAGCCGCAGGCATCGTGCACAGCGCCGTTGAAGAATTTTCCCAGACGCTGTTCTCCGTCATCAAGCGCTTCGTAAAAGTCGCCGCCTGGCGCGACACCGAAGCAATCGTCATCGGCGGCGGCTTCCGCGGCAGTCGTGTCGGGGAGCTCGCCGCAGGCCGCACCGAGGTCCTTCTCAAGGCTGCCGACTATGACATCGAGTTGGAGCTCATCCACAATGATCCCGACGAGGCCGGCCTGATCGGCGCCGCCCACCTGATGCCGTCCTGGATGCTCGAAGGCCACGACGGCATCCTCGCCGTCGATATCGGCGGCACCAACATACGCGTCGGCATCGTTGAGACACGGCTCAAGAAGGCCAAAGATCTCTCCAAGGCAGAAGTGTTCGCGTCCGACCTCTGGCGCCATGGCGACGAGAAAACCAAACGCGACGGCGCCGTCGCCCGGCTGATCGAGATGCTCGCCGAGCACATTGCCATCGCAGAGAAGAAAGATCTGAAACTCGCCCCGGTCGTCGGCATCGGCTGCCCCGGCGTCATCCGCGAAGACGGGTCCATCGAGGCGGGCGCTCAGAACCTGCCCGGCAACTGGGAAAGCAGCCGCTTCAACCTAGCAGATTGCGTCCGCGAGCAGCTACCGCTGATCGGCGGGCATGAGACGCAAGTCGTCATTCACAACGACGCCGTGGTGCAGGGCCTCAGCGAACTGCCCCAGATGCAGGACTATACCCGCTGGGGCGTGCTCACCATCGGCACCGGCCTCGGCAACGCCCGCTTCACAAATCGTCACAAGACGACAGATTGAGTCAGTAGTCCCCGCCCGGACGGTTGACGACCCCAGGATTGCAGGCCACACATACGCCGCTTGGATGGGGCGGGGGCCCGGCTGCCCCAACGGGCTTTTTCATCCAGAATAATTCTAGGGTTGCAGCACGCTGATAGCGCTCACCGCGCATCTGCGTGCTCTCGCCGGTTGTCGGGGTTCGGGGCCATGATCAAGCGCTTTCTAATCGCTCTCATCATAATGAGCGCACTGATTGGCGGCATCGCGTTCTTCAAGCTCGTCTTCATGCCGAAGATGATCCAGGAGTTCCTTAGCTCCCAGGTGCCGCCGCCCGCCACCATTACCGCCGAAGCCGCCAAGACCGAGGAATGGGTCGAACGTCTGCCCGCCATCGGCACGCTGATCGCATCGCAAGGCGTCGAGATCGCCTCGCAGGTCGCCGGCATCGTCACCGGCATCAACTTCGAGAGCGGCCAGGATGTTACCGCTGGCGCCAAGCTTGTGCAGCTCGATATCTCCGTCGAGCAGGCTGATCTGGCTAGCGCCCAGGCCACGCTTCTCGAGGCCGAGGTCGCGTTCAAGCGCGTGTCCGACCTCCTGATCAAATCGGTCGCCTCCGAGGCTAACGTCGATACCGCGCGCGCCAAGCGCGACACTGCCGTTGCCGCCGTAAATCGCATCAAGGCACTGATCGCCCAAAAGGGAATTATTGCACCGTTCGCCGGACGTCTCGGCATCCGCCACGTCGAGCTTGGCCAATATATCTCGCCCGGCCTTGCCATGGTCACGCTGCAGGCGCTCGACCCGATCTGGGTCGACTTCCCCATGCCCGAGCAGAACGTCGGCAAGCTCCGCGTCGGCCAGACCGTCGATCTTACAGTCGACGCCTATCCGGGCCACGTCTTCGCCGGCACGATCACTTCGCTCGACGCCCGCGTGTCGCAGGAGACGCGCACCCTCCTCGTCCGCGGTACATTGCCGAACCCCGATCGCACGCTCCTTCCGGGCATGTTCGCCAACGTGGCCGTGCTCGCGGGCGCACCGAACAGCGTCATTACCGTGCCCCGCACCGCCGTCACTTACAGCCTCTACGGCGACAGCGTTTACGTCCTGAAGCGCAAGGAAGACCAGGCCGCGCCAGCAAAGCCTGAGGACACAATCTACACTGTCGAGCGCCGTTTCATCAAAACGGGTCAGGTACGCGACGAGCGCGTCGCCGTCACCACCGGGCTTGCGGCAGGCGATCAGGTCGTCACCAGCGGCCAGGTGAAGCTCACCAATGGTGCGCTTGTTCGCGTCGACAATTCGCAGGCGCTGGTGCCGCCGGCCACCCGTCCGCTGCAATAGGGACCCGCCATGTCGTTCACCGACATCTTCATTCGCCGGCCCGTTCTCAGCTCCGTCGTCAGCTTGCTCATCCTGCTGGTGGGCCTGAGCGCCGCGTTCAACTTGCAGGTGCGCCAGTACCCCGAGCTGTCGAACACCACGATCACCATCACCACGTCATATCCCGGCGCCAACGCCGACGTGATCAAGGGCTTTATCACCGTTCCCATTCAGCAGGCGGTGGCAAGCGCCGAAGGCATCGACACGCTGACGTCTACGTCACGCCAGAACGTCTCCACCGTCACGCTCAACCTGCGCCTCAACGCCGATCCCGATCGCGCCGTCACCGACGTCCTCTCCAAGGTCAATCAGGTGCGCAGCGTGCTGCCACCGGAATCGATGGACCCGGTGGTCGTAAAGCAGACCGGCGAGTCGACTGCGCTGATGTACCTATCGTTCAACAGCGACGTGCTGTCTGCCTCGCAGATCACCGACTATTTGACCCGCGTGGTGCAGCCAAAGCTGCAGACCGTGAACGGCGTTGCCAATGCCCAGATCCTCGGCGGCCAGACCTTTGCCATGCGCATCTGGCTCAACCCCGAGAAAATGGCCTCGCTCGGCGTCACGCCGCTGCAGGTGCGCACTGCGCTCGCCACCAACAACTTCACCACCGCCGCCGGACAGATCAAGGGCGACTTCGTCGAGACCACTATCAACGCCGAGACCTCGCTTGCCAGCGCGGACGCATTCGGCGAACTGGTTGTGGCCGCCCGCGGTGACGCGCTTGTCCGCCTGCGCGATATCGCGGAAATTTCGCTCGGCGCAGAGGACGTGAATTCCACCTCCGTCTTCGACGGCCTTAAGGCGGTGTTCATCGGCATTTATTCGACGCCAACCGCAAACCCGCTCACCGTCATAGACGACGTGCGCAAGGAGTTTCCGGCCATCGAGGCCGAGCTGCCGCCCGGCATGTCCGCCGCCATCGCCTACGACTCGACTAAGTTCATCGACGCTTCGATCTCCGAAGTCGAAAAGACCCTCATAGAGGCGGCGGTGATCGTCATCGTCGTCATCTTCCTGTTTCTCGGCAGCCTCCGTTCCACGCTCATCCCGATCGTCACCATCCCGCTGTCTCTCATCGGAGTGATGTTTGCGCTGCTCGCGCTCGGCTATTCGATCAACCTGTTGACACTACTGGCCCTCGTGCTCGCCATCGGCCTCGTCGTCGACGACGCCATCGTCGTCGTCGAGAACATTCATCGCCACATCGAGGAAGGGCTGTCGCCCTACGACGCCGCTATTGTGGGCGCGCGCGAGATCGCCGTTCCGGTCATTTCGATGACTATCACCCTTGCCGCCGTGTATGCCCCCATCGGCTTCGTTTCCGGCCTGACCGGCTCACTGTTCCGCGAATTCGCCTTCACGCTCGCCGGCGCGGTGATCGTGTCGGGCATCATCGCCCTGACACTGTCACCGATGATGTGCTCCAAACTGCTCACCAGCGAGCTGTCGGCCGGCGGCTTCGTGCGCTTCCTCGACCGCACCTTCGAACGGCTCAAGAACCGCTACCAGCGTCGCCTCACCCGCACACTGAATTACCGCCCCGTGACGCTCCTCGTTCTGTTCGGCGTCATCATCGCTACCGCGCTCATGTACGCGACCGCGCAGCAGGAGCTGGCTCCCGAAGAGGACCAGGGCATCCTCTTCAATCTCGTCAAGACGCCACCCGCGACCAACATCGACTACACCGAGCAGGTGACGAACCACCTCTACCAGATCTTCAATACCGTTCCCGAGAAGGAGCACGTCTTCGCCATCAACGGTATGGGTGGCGACGTGCATCAGGCCTTCGCCGGCATCCTTTTCAAGCCGTGGGAAGAGCGCAACCGCACGCAAGCGCAGATCCTTCAAGAGCTGCAGCCGAAGGTGAACGGCGTCGCCGGCGCGCAGGTCCTGACCTTCGGTCAGCCATCGCTCCCGGGCTCGACCGGCGGCCCGCCGCTCCAGTTTGTGATCACCACCACCTCTGACTACGAGCAGCTCGCCCAGGTGCTGCAGAAGGTGCAGCAGGAGGCCATGCAGAGCGGCCTCTTCATCTTCGCGGACAGCGACTTGAAGTTCGACACACCGCAGATCGAGGTGAAGATCGACCACGCCAAGGCCAACAGCCTCGGCATCACCATGCAGGACATCGGCGCCTCGCTGGCGACGCTGCTCGGTGGCAACTACGTCAACCGCTTCAACCTCTATGGCCGCAGCTATCAGGTCATTCCGCAGGTGCCGCGCGACTTCCGCCTCCAGCCCGACTGGATCAAGCGCTACCAGGTGAAGACGTCCTCCGGACAGATGGTGCCGCTCTCGACCGTCGTAGATGTGCGCGAGAGCGTGCAGCCGAACGCATTGACCAGCTTCCAACAGTTGAACTCGGCCATGTTGCAGGGTGTGCCATTCCCGGGCCGCACCATTGGCGAGGTCATCACCTTCCTCAAAGCCAAGGCGAAAGAACTCTTTCCCGAAGGCTTCACTTACGACTTCCAGGGCGAAAGCCGCCAGTACGAGCAGGAAGGCAACCGTCTCGTCGTCACCTTCATTTTCGCGCTGGTCGTGATCTACCTAGTGCTCGCTGCCCAGTACGAGAGCTTCCGCGATCCGCTGATCATTCTCATCGCCCTGCCGACGTCGATGTTTGGCGCATTGCTCCCGCTCACGTTCGGCCTCGGCACCATCAACATCTACACCCAGATTGGTCTCGTTACCCTGATTGGCCTCATCTCCAAGCACGGCATCCTGATGGTCGACTACGCCAATCAGTTGCAGATCGAAAAAGGCATGGGTCGCCGCGAGGCCATCGAGGAAGCCGCGGCCATCCGCCTCCGGCCCATCCTGATGACCACGGCCGCCATGGTCATCGCCATGGTGCCGCTGATCTTTGCCTCCGGCGCCGGCGCAGCCTCGCGCTTCGCCATCGGCATCGTCATTGCGTTCGGCATGACCATTGGCACGCTGTTCACGCTGTTCGTCACACCCGCGGTTTACACCTACATCGCGCGTGAGCACCGCCGCGACGCCCACGCCACGCAGGTGATCCACGGCCCAGCCGAATAGCCCCCTCCAGCGTCATCCTCGCGCCTGTACCGAGGACCCATCGCGACGCATAGACCTTCGCTCGAAAGAGAATGCTGAACCTTGGGCCCTCGGCATAAAGCCGAGGGTTGCAGTGGGCGCGGCGCGCGTCTCTACCCGACTGACAGGTCGTAGAGGACCTTGATGTTGAGGGCGATCACCACCACGGCCACGATCACCGCCAGCGCCGTCACCCATCGCGGGGCCACGAGTACGCCCATCTTCCGCTTGTCGGCCGTGAACATCACCAGCGGCACGATTGCAAAGGGCAGCTGCATGCTCAGCACAACCTGACTGAGGATCAGCAGCGAACCTGTGCCGCTTTCGCCATAGAGGATGACACCGATACTCGCCGGGATGAGCGCAAGGCTTCGCGTCGCCAGCCGCCGCAGCCAAGACGGCAGCCGCACGTTGATGAAGCCTTCCATCACCACCTGACCCGACAGCGTCGCCGTCACCGTGGAGTTGAGACCGCAGCACAGCAGCGCCACACCGAACAGCGCTGCAGCCGCCGACGAGCCCAATAGCGGCGCCAGCAGGTGCTGCGCCTGCTCCAGATCGGCAATGCCGCTATGCCCCGCCTTGTGGAACGTCGCCGCCGCCAGGATCAGGATCGACGCATTGACGATCAGCGCCAGCATCAGCGCGATTGAGGAATCAATCGTCGCGAACTTGATCGCCTCGCGCTTCGATTCAATGTCATCCCCGATGGCCCGGGTCTGCACGATCGAGGAGTGCAAATACAGATTGTGCGGCATCACCGTCGCGCCAAGGATGCCCATCGCCAGATACAGCATCTCCGGATTGCGCACGATCTCCACCGTCGGCGCAAAACCCAGGATCACCTGGCGCCAGTCAGGATCGGCCAACGCCACCTGCACTCCGAAGCACGCCGCAATCACCATCAGCGTGCCGACGACGAACGCCTCGATCCAGCGAAACCCGAGGTTCTGCAAATAGAGAATGAGAAACACGTCGAGCGCGGTAATAAACACGCCGATCTCGAGCGGGATACCGAACAGCAGGTTGAGACCGATCGCAGTGCCTATCACCTCGGCCAGATCGGTGGCGCAAATGGCGATCTCCGCCATCACCCACAGCACATTGCTGATCGGTCGTGGAAAAGCATCGCGGCATGCCTGCGCCAGATCGCGTCCCGTGGCGAAGCCCAGCCGCGCGCACAGCGCTTGCAGCAGGATTGCCATCACATTCGACAGCAGCGCAATGCACAGCAGCGTGTAGCCGAACGTCGAGCCACCGGCGAGAGAGGTCGCCCAGTTGCCCGGGTCCATATAGCCGACCGACACGAGGTAACCGGGGCCGAGAAACGCCAGAAGCCGGCGCCATCCCGATCCATGAACGGGAATAGAGCCCCATACCTCGCGTAGCGAAGGTTCACCGCGCTGATTGCGCCAGCCTGGTTCTTTGGAGGCCGCGACCCCACCCCGTGCGCGCGTTACTTCCTGCATTCGCCCAATCTGACCACACCGGCCTCAGTTGCAAATGATTTGCAACTGCAAATATGTTGCCGCGCGAAATAGGAGTCAATGGGTCGCTGTGCTGTGTGTCAGCCCATGCGCATGTAAGTCAGGCTGATCCGGGTCACCGAAGTATACCAGCGCCGACGTCCCAAACGTCTTGGCACGATACATTGCCGCATCTGCATTAGCGAGAACGTCCTCGGCCCTGCGGCAGTCACGCGGGACAAGCACCACGCCAATAGCGACGCCGACGCGGTGTCCGATTCCGTCGACCCAGACGTCATTACGCAACGCATCCAGATACCGGTTTCCCAGCGCCGCTGCGCCCGCTTCATCCACGTCGTCCGCTAGTACCGCGAATTCATCTCCGCCCAGTCGGCCAAGGAGATCCGACGGACGTGACACCCGTTTGAAGCGATCTGCGATCACCCGCAGCACGCAGTCGCCCGCCGCGTGCCCGTACTGATCATTGACCCGCTTGAAGCCGTTGAGATCCATCATGAAGAACGCGCGCGAGCGCCCGTCCGACAGATCGATCGCCTTCAACCGCCCGATCACCGCGCGCCGGTTTGGCAGATCCGTCAGCACGTCGCGAAAGGCCTGATCGCGCAGCTCCTCGATTTCCGCATCCACCTCTGCTTGCCGCTCGGCATCCAGCGCCTGTTCGCGCAACCGGCGGATAACGAAGGCCAAAATGCAAAAGGCCAGCAGCACCGTCAGCCCGATGGCTTCCAGCAGCGTGATCTTTCGCTCTTCGGTGGAAAGCTGGTCTGCGAAATTGAAAAGGTCGAACTCGACCGCCAGCAGCAGCCCGGTGACGAGAACCGCGGTTGCAAGAATGGCGTCCTGGGCGCTTTCACGCGGATTTGCAACGATGGACTGGATCAGAGAGCCCCTCATCGCCCTGAAAACCCCTCTTTAGTCGGACGATCTGACGGCACTCTAGTTCCCATCACCCAACAAAACGTAAAACAAAAATCAGCATTGCCCCCCGGCGACCTGAAGGCTGCATGATGCGCGGCTCACCCGCTTGCCCCTTCGGCGACCCGCCTCGAATCTGATATGGCCTCCTGGTGTCACGCGTCAAAAACCAAACGATGAGAGGCATTTGCGCGTGCCCAACGCGGGGCAAGGCTCGATCCTCGCTCTCTTGATGCTGGCGCTGCTGTGCACGGCCGCGGCGAGCGTATCTGCGCACGCCTACGGTCCCAATATCGCTGATGATTGCTGCACTGACCTGGAGCAGCGCGTGGCTGAATTGGAAGCCACGGTTGCAACCAAAGGCAACCGCACGCTGAAGGTGACCCTGACCGGCCTCGTCAATAACGCCGTCATGTACTGGAACGACGGCGGCGAGGACAACGCCTACGTCGTCACCAATGACAACCAGCGCTCTCGCTTCGCATTCGTCGGCACCGTCGCCATAAGCCCGAACTGGGAAGCCGGATATGCCATCGACATCGGCATCAGAACCGCCAACTCCAAGCTGGTGACGCAGACCGCGGCCGGTGGCTTCGACGAACGCCCGCCGACCGGCTTCGACCTGCGCAGCTCCGTCTGGTTCCTCCGGAACAAGAGATTCGGCTCTGGATACCTGGGCACTGCATTCGCCGCGACCGATCGCATCGCCAGCTCCAACGTCACTCAGACCGAAGCGTTCGACGCCTATTCAGCTCCCGAAAACGCGGGCCTCGGCATGTTTCTCCGTTCCTCGCGCAACGGCGAGATGACGCAAAGCCTTCTGAGCTGGCGGCGCATCATCGGCGCGGGCGGCGATCAGCCCGGCGAAAGCCAGCGCGGCTTCTCGCTGATGAAATACGTGTCCCCGACTTGGAATGGCTTCACGTTCGCAGCAGATTGGGTCGTCACCGACTTTTGGGACGTCGCGCTACGCTACCGCAAGGAGATAGCCGGCTTCGACGTTGCCGCCGGTATCGGCTTCCTGCAGCTGCAGCCAGGATCGCGCACGCGCAGCGTCTGCCCGGCGGCATTCTTCACCCGCGGCGAAGACGCAACCGCATGTCAGCAGGTCCGCGGCTCCGTCAGTGCCAAGCACCTCGATACCGGCCTGTTCGTAAATTTCGGTGCTAACCTCACCAACGACGGCATCGTCGACACCACGGTTCGCTTCGATGGCACTGGCGTCGAACAGCAGGGCTATTTCCTCGCCGGTCAGATCGGCATCGAGCGCCAGTTCAACGCCCTCGGCAAGTCGACGCTCTACGCCAGCTACTACAGCTACAGCGGCGGCGCTCCCACCGTACTGACCGTCGGCCCGGGCGACCCGCTAAATCCGACCGGCTCCGGAGATTGGACGGTCTGGCAATCGAACGTCGACATCTGGGGCGGCGGCATCGCGCAGGGCATCGATAACGCGGCGATGATCGTCTACCTCGCCTACCACCACGTCAGTGGCGATCTCACGTTGCGCCAGCTTCAAAATCGCGTTGCCAGCGGCCCTATCGCCGGTGCGCCCATCGACGATCTCGACCTGCTCCTCGGCGGCGCCCTCATCCGCTTCTGACAGCGTGGGCGATCAATGCATCGCCCACCGGATGACCCGATGCACGAATGCGAGCTTTGTCACGGCTAGATCGGGAATTACGAACGGATAGAAATCGTCATGTCCCATGCTGCGATTGATGTCATTCAGCGCCAGCGTCAAGGGCACCCAGCGCCGGACGAGCGAGTCGAAGCTCTCTGTGCTGTAAACATCAAGTTGCCACGGCGTCCATCCGCTCGCGCCGAACCGTCCCGCGCGCGGCTCGATGCGATGCACCGCCGCCGTATCGAGCGCGTCGACCATGTGCAGGTAATGCGCCCACGTCTCGGCCCAATCCTCCCATGGATGCGCGCTCGCATAAGCCGACACATGGCGCAGTGACCAATCCGTCGGCGGCCCCTGAGCATGATGTCGCTCCAGCGCCGCTCCATAGTGCTCCCGTTCATCGCCGAACAGTTCGCGAAAGCGACTGATCTCTCGCGTGCCGTCGATCAGCAGCATCCAATAGTAATGACCGCTCTCGTGACGTAGATGCCCGAGTAGCGAGCGGTACGTCTCGGCCATCGCCTTGCGCTGACGCTCACGCTCCACTGCATCCGCTTCACCGACAGCGATCGTGATCACCCCATCGAGGTGTCCGGTGAGCGCGTCATTGACGAAATCGAAGTTGAGCGGGGCTTTTCCAACCGCAGCGCCATCGAGCGGCAGCCCCAGCCGCAACAGCGAATAGATGAGCCGCTTCTTCGCGCGCTCGAACTCACCCCACGCGAACACATTTGCCGGATCGGAAAGATCAGGAATGGTGCGGTTCAGTTCGCACGCGGTGCAGTACTGCGAAGGCGAGTCCGCCGGCACCAGCCAGTTGCAAACACCCTGCCCGGTATTGGCGCAGTAGCGCAGGTAGCGCGCACCTGCACCTTTCCGGTAGTCGCGGTAAAGGCCATCCCCTTCATCAGTGAGAGCGCGGATCTCCAGCTTGTCGGAACGGAAGCCCAGCGGATGTCCGCAGCGCAAACACTGAACATTCTCGAAATAGACAGTGTTGCCGCAGGCTCCGCACTTGAAAGTTTTCACCCGATTCCCAACCCCCGAATTTCCGCCCCTGCCTTCTGTAGCGCGATCCCCCGCAGCATCCACCCGTTATCGAATGCCTAACTTTAGTGCATCCCGCACAATCGAGTGGCAATGCCTGTTCTTCGTGCGCAACGAAAGTTGTTCTATGTTCAGTCGCTGCACCGCACAAAGGCACTCCTTACTGAACGGGTACTGATGCCAATCCATGTCGCTCTGACGCACCGGACCGCTTATCACTATGACCGCGTGATCGGAATGGGCCCGCAGGTGGTCCGGCTTCGACCGGCACCCCACTGCCGCACGCCGATCATCAGCTATTCGCTCAACATCGAGCCCAAGCTTCACTTTCTCAACTGGCAACAGGATCCGTTCGCCAATTACTGCGCACGTCTGGTCCTGCCCGAGAAGACCGACCGCTTCGTCGTCACCGTCGACCTCGTGGCCGACATGGCGGTCATCAACCCGTTCGACTTCTTCGTCGAGGAAAGCGCGCGCGACTGGCCGTTCTCCTACGACCCCGACCTCAAGAAGGAGCTGACGCCGTACTTGATGCCCGATCCCGCCGGGCCCCTCGTGCGAAAGTTTCTCTCCGGCATGCCGACCCACAAGATGGGGACCGTCGACTTCCTCATCGAGGTCAATCGTAGGCTTCACTCCGGCGTCCAATACTGCGTACGTCTCGAACCCGGCATCCAGACGCCCGAGGAGACGCTCACCAAAGCGTCCGGCTCATGCCGCGACTCGGCCTGGCTGCTTGTTCAGCTTCTGCGCAACATCGGCTTCGCCGCGCGCTTCGTTTCCGGCTACCTCATCCAGCTTCGCCCTGACGTGAAGCCCGTCGACGGCGGCGCCGCTGGTGCCACCGCGGACTTCACTGACCTTCACGCCTGGACGGAAGTTTACGTTCCTGGCGCCGGCTGGATCGGCCTTGATCCGACTTCCGGCCTTCTCGCGGGCGAGGGTCACATTCCGCTCGCAGCAACGCCCCAGCCGTCGAGCGCCGCGCCCATCAGCGGCGGCCACGAACCGGCGGAAGTCGAATTCGACTTCGAAATGCGCGTCGAGCGCATTCTTGAAACCCCGCGCGTCACGCTCCCCTACAGCGAAGAAACCTGGCAGCAGATCATCGCGGCCGGCGACGCCGTCGACACGCGCCTCGACAGCGCCGACGTGCGCCTGAGCATGGGCGGCGAGCCGACCTTCGTCTCGATCGACGACATGGAGGGTGACGAATGGAAGACAGCCGCCGTCGGCCCGACCAAGCGCGCCTACGCGGAAGATCTGATCCGCCGCTTGCGCAACCGCTTTGCGCCCGGAGGCCTCCTGCAATACGGTCAGGGCAAATGGTACCCCGGTGAGCAGCTACCGCGGTGGGCCTTCGCTCTTTATTGGCGCCGCGATCAGGAGCCCTTGTGGGCCGACGAAAAGCTCATCGATCGCGAGAGCAAACCTGCCAAAGCGACGATCGAGGACGCTGGCAAGCTCATGGCAGCGCTGTGCACCCAGCTCGGCGTCCCCGCCGATAGCGGCATCGCAGCCTTTGAAGATCCCGGCTACTACGCCCTCGTCGAGCAGAAGTTGCCGATCAACGTCACGCCCGCTGAAAACAAGCTGCAGGATCCCGAGGAGCGCGCGCGCATCGTTCGCGTGTTCGAGCGTGGCCTGGACAAGCCAGTCAGTTACGTTCTGCCGGTGCAGGTCTGGCACTCGCCCGATCTAGGACGCCGCTGGGTCACGGAACGTTGGGGCCTGCGCCGCAACAAGCTCTATCTCGTGCCGGGAGACTCGCCGGCCGGCTTCCGCCTGCCCATGAACTCGCTGCCCGCGCTACCTGCTGTCGACTTCCCGCACGTGCTCCCGCGAGATCCTTTCAGCGACATGCCCCCGCTGCCCGAGCGCGAAATCCTCATCCAGCAGCGCAAGGCTGTGACGCTGCGCCCAGCTCCGGTGCCTCCGCCACTCGGCCCCAGCGAGATCTATGGCTCCGTGCGCACAGCCCTCGCCATCGAACCGCGTGACGGACACCTGTGCGTGTTCCTACCGCCGGTATCGGACGCCCTCGATTTCGCCGCCCTCACCGCCGCGATCGAGGAAGCCGCCGCCGCCACGAATCTGCCGGTGCACATCGAAGGCTATTCACCGCCGAACGACCCGCGCATCAACGTCATCAAGGTCACGCCCGACCCCGGCGTGATCGAGGTCAACATCCATCCGGCCACCAGCTGGAAGGAAGTCGTGGCCATCACCTCTGCCGTCTACGAGGAAGCCCACCAGACGCGCCTGGGCACCGACAAGTACCAGCTCGACGGACGCCACACCGGCACCGGCGGCGGCAACCACATCGTCATGGGCGGCATCACGCCGGCTGACAGCCCGTTCCTGCGCCGCCCCGACCTTCTCGCCTCCATCGTCGCCTATTGGCAGAACCATCCCTCGCTTTCGTATCTGTTCTCCGGCCTGTTCATCGGCGCGACCAGCCAGGCCCCGCGCCTCGACGAAGCGCGCTTTGAATCGCTTTACGAACTCGAGATTGCTCTGAAGCAGGTGCCCGACCCCGCTTACGGCAGCATCCCGCCGTGGCTCGTAGACCGCATCTTCCGCCACCTGCTCGTCGACGTCACCGGCAACACCCACCGCGCCGAAATCTGCATCGACAAGCTTTACTCACCCGACGGCCCCACCGGCCGCCTTGGCCTCGTCGAGTTCCGCTCTTTTGAGATGCCCCCGCACGCGCGCATGAGCATCGTGCAGCAACTCCTGATGCGATCCTTCATCGCCATGTTCTGGGACAAGCCCTACCGCGGCAAGGTCGCGCGTTGGGGCACCGCGCTACAGGATCGCTTCATGCTCCCGCACTTCCTGTGGGCGGACTTCTCCGAGGTTATCGGCGACTTGAAGAACGCCGGTATTCCCATCGAACTCGATTGGTTCAAGCCGCACTACGAATTCCGCTTCCCGCTCATCGGTGAGGTCGACGCCTACGGCATAAACGTCGAGCTGCGTCAGGCTCTCGAGCCCTGGCACGTCCTCGGCGAGGAAAGCACCGCCGGTGGAACGGCCCGCTTCGTCGACAACTCGCTCGACCGCCTGCAGGTGAAGGTGCAGGATGGCGCCAACGGCCGCTTTGCAGTCACCTGCAATCTGCGCGGCCTACCGCTCACGTCCACCGGCACCTTCGGCGAAAAGGTCGCTGGCGTTCGCTATCGCGGCTGGGCACCCGCCTCCTGCCTGCATCCGACCATCGCTCCGCACGTCCCGCTCGTGTTTGACATCATCGACACATGGACGGGCCGCTCTGTCGGCGGCTGCCGATATCACTCGACCCACCCCGGGGGCCGCAACTTCGAGGTTTCCCCAATCAACGCCTACGAGGCCGAGGGGCGCCGCCTGGCGCGTTTCGAGCGCCTGGGACACACCCCGGGTCGCGCCTCGCCGGCCCCGGCGGAGATCAATCCCGACTACCCGATGACGCTGGACCTCAGAACCTGAACCGCAATGCACCGCGGAACACGGCTGGGCGCAACAGCGCCCCGCACCCCCGCGGCGCTGGCCACCCCTTCCGCGAAGCACTATCCTCCCGCCGAACGCTGCGGCCAGGCCGGCTCCAAATGATAATAACTCTGGGTTGCTCCCATGAATCTTGAAGCCCGGCTCGCCCAGACGACCGGCGGGGATCTTCTGACCGGCTACGCGCCGGCGAAAAGCGGCGGCTACGACGAGATGATCGACGCCGCCGGGAACGTGCGCCCGCATTGGCGCCCGTTTCTTGATGCGCTCGCCACCCTGCCATCATCCACGCAGACCGACCGCGCCGAGCAGCTCAATCGCCGCGTCCGCGAGATGGGCATCGCACACGACATTTTCGCTGACCCCGCTGCGCCGGGGAAACGCTGGGAGGTGGATCTCGTCCCACTGATCCTCGCCAGCAGCGAATGGCACGCACTCCAAAAGGCCATCCTGCAGCGCACGCGCCTGCTCAACGCCATCCTCACCGACATCTACGGCGAGCAGCAGCTTCTTCGCGACGGCTTGATACCATCGGGCTTGGTCTTTTCCGATCCTGCATTCCTGTCACCTTGCAGCGGCATCCAGCCCGCCGCCGGCTATCTCCAGTTCTACGCTGTCGACCTCGCGCGCGAGCCAGACGGAAGCTGGCGCATCATCGACAATCACACAGAGACGCCAGCGGGTGTCGGCTATGCGCTTGCCAATCGCGTGGTGCACACGCAGGTCGCCGGCGATTTGTTCGACGCCTGCAACAGCCTGAGGCTCGCGCCCTTCTTTCAGAGCGTTCAAGCCGGCTTGACGGCGCTGACCGGCCGCCGCGATCCGCGCATCGCATTGCTCACCCCAGGCCCCCTGCATGACGACTATTTCAGCCACGCCTACCTCGCTCGCTACCTTGGCTACCTCCTCGTCGAAGGCGGCGACCTGCGCACGGCCGGCGACAACGTCTATCTAAAGACCCTGGAGGGCCTGCAGCGCGTCGACCTCATCGTGCGCTGCATCGAGGGCCGCACAGCCGATCCGCTCGAGCTTGACGCCGGTCGCTACGGCGGCCCTCCCGGCCTCGTGCAGGCCTGCCGCAAATCACCTCAACTCGTACGCAACTCCCTCGGCTCGGCGGTCGCTCAGAACCGCGGCCTGGCGCCTTATCTGCCCGCCATCTGCCGGAGACTGTTTCGCGAGGACCTGCTGCTAGCCGACACGCCGCGGCGCTGGCTCGGCGACGCCGCCAATCGGCGTCACGTCATCGCCAATCTCGACCGCATGGTCATCCGCTCGGCCCAGGAGGGCACAGGCCGCCCCGGCGGCGCACAATATGGCCAGCTCGGTTCCAGTCTCACCGAAGCGCAGCGCCACGCCCTCATCGAGGAGATAGAGCTGCATGGCGAGATGCTCGTTGCCGAGGAGCGCGTCGGCTTCGGCACAATGCCGGCCTTCTCTTCGCGCGGCCTCACACCGCAACCCTTCGCCGTGCGCTTCTTCGTTGCCGCCACGTCCGAAGGCCTCACCGTCATGCCGGGCGGCCTTGCCATGGCCATCGTGCCCAACCTCGCCGTCGCGCTCAGCGCGCCGGAGCCGCGCACACACGACGTCTGGATCATTTCCGATGGCGAGGTGCCGCCGCACCAGAGCCTCTGGCAGAACAGGATCGAGACCGCCCGCGTACAGCGCTCACCACGTGTCATTCAAAGCCGCGTCGCCGACGACCTGTTCTGGCTCGGCCGCTATGCCGAACGCGCCGACTGGATCATGCGCGTGTTGCGCAGCGCCCTGCAGCCGACCCGCGGCGACAGCGTCCCCGCGCTAGTGCAGCGTGCGGCCCGCGCCTGCCTTGATGCGCTGGCAACCGAGGAGCATGCCCCACCCGCGCACTACGAGGTGAATGACGCCGTCGCCATCGAAAGCGTGGCGCATGAACTCATTGCCTCGAAGGACGGACGCCACACCCTCGACGACACGCTCGACAAGCTCTACCGCGTTGCCAATCTCACGCGCGACCGCCTCTCCCTCGAAGCATTTCGCGTCCTCAATCACTTCCGCCCCGGCACCGACTGGCGCCGCGCCATCGTCGACTGCCCGCCCGACGCACTGCTGGATCTCATTGAGGACGGGCTCGGCTGGCTCGCGGCCTTCAACGGCCTCTTCCACGAAAATATGACGCGCAACAAGGGCTGGTCATTCCTCGACATGGGCCGACGCATCGAGCGCGCCGGCAATCTGAGTGAGGCGGTTCTCTGGCTCTTCAGCAAGCCGATGCCGCAAGAGGAAGAATCCGGCCGGCTTCTCTATCTGCTCGAAGTCGCCGACAGCTTCATCACGTACCGCTCGCGCTACCGCCTCGATCCGATGCTGGCGCTGGTCCTCGACCTGCTGCTGCTCGATGAAACCAACCCGCGAAGCCTCGCCTATCAACTCGCCAGCATTTCCCAGCACCTCGGCAGCCTGCCGCAGGCCCAGGCGAGCACCAACCTCACCGACGAGCGCCGTCTCATCCTTTCGATGCTGTCGTCCGTGCGCCACCTCGATGTCGAGGCCCTGGCTAAAGATGCAACCCGCTCCGACCTGCAAGGCGCTCTTCGCAAGCAGCTTCGTCTGCTGCCGCAGCTCACAACGGCGATCGAGCGGCACTACTTCAGCCTTCTCGAAGATCAGCCGCATCGCGTGCACACTCGCTTGGAACCCAAGCCATGATCTACGATGTCAATCATCGCACCGTGTACCGCTACTCGAGCCCCGTGGTGCAGAGTCAGCACATCGTCCACATGTCGCCGCGCGCCGTCCCGCGCCAGCGCATCAAGGGGCATACGCTCGTCATCGAACCGGCGCCGACCATCCGCACCGAGCGCACGGACTACTTCGGCAACCGCGTCGTTATGTTCGATATCGAGCAGGACCATAAAGAGCTCATCGTTCAGGCCCGCAGCACCATTTCGGTGACGCCAGCCGGACCCATCGATCTCGCAGCCTCCGCACCGTGGGAGGAGGTCGTCCATCGCATTGCCGACCCGAAGGCCCACACGGATGTGGAGGTGGGATGCTATTCCTGCGCCTCACGGAACACGCGACCGACACGCGACATCGCAGCTTACGCGCGCCAGTCGTTCCCCCCCGGCCGCCCGGTTCTCTCCGGCGCATGGAGCTTGATCGAGCGCATCTATTCCGAATTCACCTTCGACTCCACCGCGACCGACGTTTCAACACCGGTCACGCAAGTGCTGAAGCAGCGCCGCGGCGTATGCCAGGACTTCTCCCACCTGGCGCTCGCCTGCCTGCGCTCGCTCCGCCTCTCAGCGCGCTACGTCAGTGGCTACATCCTCACCCATCCACCGCCTGGAATGCCGCGCCTCGCCGGCGCCGACGCCTCGCACGCCTGGATCTCCATCTGGTCGCCCGAATTCGGCTGGGTTGATTTCGATCCCACCAATGGCCTCATCCCCAAGGACGAGCACATCACCATCGCCTACGGCCGCGACTATGACGATGTCAGTCCGATCAGCGGCATCCTGCTCGGCGGCAATGAGCACGCTGTCGTGGTAGGCGTCGACGTGGTCCCCATCAGCTGACTGCACGCGCAACACATCATCCCTGTGCCGCCGCCATCGTCCCGCGAAAGCGCCAGCCCGCGACCAGAAACAGCACGACACCGATGACGGTCATCGCCGCCAATTGCGGCCACACCACATCGAGCCCCGCGCCGCGATACAGCACCGCCTGCGAAAAGCTCGTGAAGTGCGTCGATGGTGCGATCTGCATGATGTAGCGCAGCGCATCGGGCATCGACTCCTGCGGCGTGACACCGCCCGATAGCATGTTCATCACCACGAAGAACGGAATCGCCAACAGCCCGAACTGCGGCATCGACCGCGCGAACGTCGCAAGCGCAATGCCGAGCGAGCACATCGCGAATAGAAAGATCGCTGCACCGAAAATGAACAGCGTGATCGACCCGTTGATCGTCACGCCGAGCATCCCCTTCACTACCAGCGTAATCGAAAGCAGCGCCGCCGCGACAATGACGAGCCCGCTCGCCCAGATCTTCGACAGCATGATCTCCGCCGGCGTCACCGGCATCACCAGCAGATGCTCGATCGTCCCGTGCTCGCGCTCGCGGATCACCGCCGCACCCGACAGGATCAACGAAAGCATCGTAATATTGCTGACGATCTGCATCACCGCCATGAACCAGCTCGACTCGAGGTTCGGATTGAACTTCGAGCGCACCGATAGCTTCACGGGCAGCGACGATCCCTCCTCGCTGCGGCTGACATAGTCGGCCAGCTCGTTCTGCAGGATGTTCGTCACGTAAAGCGTGCCGTTGCCAGCGAGTGTCATCGCCGTGGCGTCGACGTTGAGCTGCAACGTTGGCCTGCGCCCCGCAACAACGTCTGCCTGAAAGCGCACGGGGATCACCAGCACGAACGAATACGTCCCGGCATCCATCGCAGCATCGATATCCTTTACCGAGGGCAGCACCGCAGCCGGCTTGAAATACGGCGGAATGAATGCATCGCGAATACGCCGTGACAGATCCGACCCGTCCTCATCGACGACGGCGATCGACGCATTTCGCACCTCGGTCCGCACGCCCGTTGCCACCGTGTAAATCGCCAGCGTGAAGGTATAGAGGATGAGCAGCACCAGCACCGGATCATGCCGGAGACTGTAAAGCTCCTTGATGCCAAGCCGATAGACATGTTCCAGCGAGCGCTTCACTCAAGCCTCCTGCTTCCGCAGCAGCAGCACCGCCGCCGTCAGGAACACGGCGCAGAACAGCGCCAGCACGAGATGATTGCGATAAAGCTCCGCGAAGCCCAGCCCCTTGTTGAACACACCCGAGCTGATGCGCTGGAAATAGAGGGCCGGAAACAGCGTGCCGATCACCTTCGCGTTCCCCTCCAGCGCCGACACCGGATACATCATGCCGGAGAAGTTCACTGTCGGCACCATGACGATGATGGCCGAACCAAAGATCGCAGCGATCTGCGAGCGCACGAACGTCGAGATGACGAGACCGAACGCCGTCGCGGCCCCCGCGAGCAGCAACGCACCCGTCGCCAGCGCCAGCAGGCTGCCTTTAACCGCCACGCCGAACACGAACACGATGATCGCGGTCAGTACCGCAAAGCTGACCATGCCGATCCCAATGTAGGGTAGCTGCTTGCCGAGCAGGAATTCCAGTTTGCTCACCGGCGCGGCGTAGAGGTTGATGATCGACCCCATTTCCTTTTCGCGCACGATCCCGAGCGCCGTGAGCATCGTGCAGAACATCAGCATCAGCATCATCAAGACGCCCGGCGAGATCGCGTAGATGCTGAGAAAAGCCTGATTATATCTGAAGCGCACCTCGACATCGGCCGGACTTAGATTGGGCACCGACCCTGTCTCACGCCGCGACAGATCCTCTAGATAATTGTTGATCACGCCCTGCACGTAACCGCGCGCCGTCTCCGCCCTGAAAGTGTCCGACCCATCGAGCCAGACACCGATTTCCGGCGTGTACCCGCGCAGCAGGTTGCGTCCGAACTCAGGCGGCACGCCGATCGCCACCTTGATGTCGCCAGAACGCAGGCGCGCATCGATGTCCGCCTCGCTCGTCAGCTTCTTTTGCTCGCTGAAATAGCGCGACGCAGAAAAAGCCTCCCCCAGAATCGCACTTTCCTGCGACTGATCGCGGTCGAGGACGGCATAGCGCACATTCTCCAGATCAAATGAGATGCCGTACGCCATCGTCAGCAGCAGCACCACCGGCCCGATGATTGCGAACGCAATGCGGATCGGATCGCGGATCAGCTCCAGCGTCTCGCGCCGCGCAAATGCCCATATGCGTGCCAGCCTTACCTTCAGGCCTAATGGGTCACCTTTCGTCTCGGGCTCAGGCTCGGGTTGCGCCAGGGCCTTTTCTGCCGCGGCATCTTCCGCGTCCTGCCTGCCGTCCGCCTCTTCCAGATAGTCGATGAACGCATCGCTCAGCGTCGCCGCGCCGCGTGCTTCCCGCAACGCATCCGGCTCCCCCATCGCCAGAATGCGCCCTGCATGCATCAGCGAGATGCGATCACAGCGTTCTGCCTCATTGATGAAGTGCGTCGAGATAAAGATCGTCACCCCATCCTTGCGCGACAGCTCGATCAGCAGCTCCCAGAAGCTGTCTCGCGCCACCGGATCGACGCCCGATGTCGGCTCATCGAGAATGAGCATATCGGGCCTGTGAATCACCGCGACCGCCAGCTGAAGTCGCTGCCGCATGCCGAGCGAAAGCGCGTCAGGCATCGCGTCGGCCACATCACCGAGGCCAAACCTCACCAGCATCTCGTCGACGCGCGGCTGCACCGCATCCGCAGGCACCTGGAACAGGCGCGCATGCAGCTCTAGGTTTTGCCGCACCGATAGCTCGCTGTAGAGCGAGAACGATTGCGACATATACCCAACGCGCCGCCGCGTATCTATGTCCTGCGCGTTGATTGGCTTCCCGAACAGCGACGCCGAACCCGACGTCGGCGGCAACAGCCCGGTCAACATCTTCATCGTCGTCGACTTGCCGCAGCCGTTCGAGCCGAGAAACCCGAAAATCTCGCCCCGTTCGATACTGATCGTCACTCGATCAACCGCAGTGAAGTCGCCGAACTTCTTCGTCAGGTCATTCGCCTCGATGGCGAGCGCCCCGTCGTGGTGCACACGCGGCGGCACGTGCAGTTTGCGATGGCCGATGCGCTTTTCTTCCGGCAGCAGCGCGACGAACGCCTCCTCCAGCGTGTCGCATCCCGCCAATTGCTTCAGCTCGCTCGCCGTTCCAGTTGCGATCACGCGGCCATCGTCCATCGCGATCAGCGATTGGAACCCTTCCGCTTCCTCCATGTACGCCGTCGCGGTCAGCACGCTCATGCCCTTGCGGCGCGCGCGGATACGCTCGATCAACTCCCAGAACCGTTTGCGCGACAGCGGATCGACGCCCGTAGTCGGCTCATCCAGCACCAATAGGTCGGGGTCGTGGATCAGCGCGCAGCACAGCGCCAGCTTTTGCTTCATGCCGCCCGACAGCTTGCCCGCCGGCCGGTTTGCGAATTTCTCCAGCTGCGTTGATTGCAACAGGTCGACGATGCGCCAGCGTCGCTCCTCCTCGCTCTGCGCGAACAGCCGCCCGAAAAAATCGACGTTCTCGTACACCGACAGCGTCGGATAGAGATTGCGGCCCAAGCCCTGCGGCATGTAGGCGATGCGGGCGCATACGCCATCCCTATGCGCGGCGATCGCCATGTCGCCACCCAGCGCCGTCACGCGACCCGTCTGCACTTTGCGCACGCCGGCAATCAGCGCCTGCACCGTCGACTTGCCGACGCCGTCCGGGCCAATGAGGCCGACCATCCGGCCGGCCGGAATGACGAGGGACACATCGTCGAGAGCCAGCGTCTGGCCGTAGCGATGCGTCACGCCCTTGAGTTCGGCAACGGCGTGATCGCCATCGGTCATCACAAAGGGTCTCGCAGCTTCAAGGGAGCGCTACGGTCAGGTTGTCGGGCCACTGCACGCTGGGCGACAGGCGAATATAGGCAACACCCGGCACGCCCGTCTTCACCAGGGCGCTGTACTTTTCCAGAACGTCGGCTGGCAGCTGAACCTTCACGCGGAACATCAGTTTCTCGCGCTCGCTCTGCGTCTCGACGTACTTGGGCGTGAACTGCGCTTCCGTCGCCACGAACGAGATGTAGCCAGGCACGACATACTGAGGCGCGGCGTCGAAGATGATGCGCGCTTCCGCCCCGATGGCCAGCCGCCCTGCTTCGCTCGTTGGCAGGAACACCGTCATATAAACGTCCGTCACGTCCAGCAGCGTCAGCACCTTGCCGCCGGCCGCCAACACCTCGCCCGGCAGCGCCAGCCTATATTGCACACGCCCCGAACGCGGCGCGGTCAGGATGCTGTCATCGAGATACGTCTGGATGCGGGCCACCCGCGCCGTCGCCGACTCGATAGCCGCCTTGGCGACGTCTATCTGCGCGTGCGCACTGTTGACGGCAGCATCCGCCGAAATCTTCGCCGACGTCCGCTGCTCGACGACTTCGTTCGGCGTATAGCCCTTCTGCGCGAGCTTCTGTGACCGCTCCAGTTCCTGTTTCGCCAGCGTCAGCTCGCTGTTGCGCTGAGCCAAGAGCGCGATGGCCTGGTCGAGCTGCCGCTCCGCCTGCCGCGCCTCCGCCTTGGCGTCGTTCATCTGTGCCTCGAGCTCGGCTGTGTCCATCACCGCCAGCGTCTGCCCCTTCTTGACGCTATCGCCCTCTTTGACCAGCACCTCTTTGAGGCGCCCCGCGAGCTTCGTCGCGACGTCCACCCGCTCCGCCTCGATGCGCCCGTTAGCCTTCGCGATCCCCGCCGGAAGGGCGGGCGTCGAGAATTTGCGCCACGCCAGATAGCCGCCCATGGCCACGACGATTGCCGCGAGCGCGACAAGAACGATCATCTTCGCTGTGGGCCGAGACGAGGACGCAGTCTGGGTCTGCTGGCCGGGCATCAAGGCTTTCCACTGTATCGGTTGGCGCAACAGGAGGTTCAGCATGTCCGTGCAGATCCGCAAGGGGGTTTATTGCACTGCACGATGCACGCATCCCTAACGCATAAGTTTGATTTCGCTCAAGCAGAGGAGACACAACCGAACCCTGCCCCGATGCTTGCGCCGTATGGCCGGCAGCGCAGCTTTGGCGCAAAGCGAGGGCCACAGGCTGCGATTGATCCGGTAGGAAGCTTACCATGAAAGCTGCCACCGTTATGGACACGTTTGCGCGTAGCGCTCGACGGGTCCCTCAACGATACTGTCGGCCGATGATCGGATCGACTTCATCTCTCAGACGCGCAACACAATCTCCCCCATCGAACAAACCGGCGAAAGCTGCAACAGCCGCGCGGCGATGCCCTCTAGCCTTCGCCACGCGACCAGAGACTTAAGCGCACCTTAAGGTTGGGCTGGTGTCTCGCGCACAGCCCCCCGTCCGCCAGCCCCCCGAGGATCGATGCCCACCTTCAAGCCGCTGAATATCATCGCCATTGCCACTCTCGCTGCCACCCTCGCGGCAGGCACCTTGCGGGCCGAAGACTCATCGGGCAATGCGCTGCCCAAGGATCGCGCTGGCTTTGACGCCATGATCCGCGACTACATCATGCAGCACCCCGAGGTGCTCCGCGAAGCCCTGCTGAAACTGGAGCAGGACGAGCAGGTCGAGAACACCAAGAGAATCCTGCGCGGCTACAAGAATGAACTCTACGCATCCGGCTCGCCTCAGATCGGCGCCCAGGACGCGAAGGTGAAGATCGTCGAGTTCTACGACTACAACTGCCAGTATTGCCGCGCGTCGTACCCCAAGGTCCGCGCCTTTCTCAAGGCCAACCCGGACGTCACGTTGGTGATGAAGGATGTGGCGAGCTTCGGCCCAGACTCCGAAGCCGTTGCCCGCCTTGCTCTCGCCGCCCACCAGCAGGGCAAGTTCGAGCCGCTGAACGATGCCCTCCTTGCGCTGAAGGGTAAGGCGACAGAAGCGCGCGCGCTGGAGATCGCCGAAAAGCTCGGGCTCGACATCGCCAAGCTGAAGAAGGACGCCCAGTCAGCCAGCATTGCCGACGAACTGAAGCGCACCAAGAACCTCGCCGACAGCCTCAACGCCAACATCACGCCGCTGTTCGTCATCGGCCACAACGGCATCTCCGGCGCACCCGAAGACCTCGAAGCCCAGCTCGGCGAGGCCGTCGGCCAGATCCGCAAGTCCGGCTGCGACGTCTGCTGACGGCGGCAAGCCGGCCAGAGCCGTCCACCTGTGTCAGCCGCAGCGCCATAGCCCACGGCTGACACAGGGGCGATCACGCGGCGCGGGCCAGCGCTACGGCATCGGCGCCGGCAGCAAAGCGAAGCCGGCTGGAAGCATCGTTCGCGGCCAGCCAAACCGCTTCGGCGACATCCGTCTCCTTTGTGACCAGTGCCGGCTGCGCGAACGCCGCAAAGATCGGCCCCGCGAAATCCGCATACGCTTCCGGGATCAGATCCTCGATCCGCACCTGCGTATTGTGCGCGAAGTTCGTTGTCGGCGCGTACCCCGGCTCGACCAGCTTCGCCCGGACATTGAAGTGTGCAAGCTCGTGCGCCAGCGAGCCCGTGAAGCCTTCGATCGCCTGCTTACTCGCAGTGTAGGCTGCCGCCAGCGGCATGGGCGCCAGCGTCACGCTCGACGTCACGTTGACGATCACGCCTGAGCGCCGCGCACGAAACTGCGGAATGACCGCCTGCGTCATCGCCATCACGCCGAACGTGTTCGTCTCGAACACCCGGCGGATGTGCGCCATCGGCGTCGCCTCGAACGCTCCGACGACCCCGATGCCCGCATTGTTGACCAGCACATCGATCGGACCGGCAGCCTCGATCGCCGCCGCGATACTCGCCTCGCTCGTCACATCCAGTGCCAGCAGCCGCAACGCGGGCGAAGCTGGCAGGACACCCTCGCGCGGCGTCCGCATCGTCGCGATCACCTTCCAGCCTTGGTCGAGGAAATAGCGAGCGGTCTCGAGCCCGTAGCCTGACGAGCAGCCGGTGATCAGTGCGGTCTTCATGAGATTTCTCCTTGAGGGGTCTCGATGGCTCAAGGATGCCCTCCCGCGGCAGGACTATCTACGATTGAAAGTCCGTATTTGATTTGTTATCGTCCAGAAATGGTCGACCCCCTCTCCGAAGTCATCGCGCTGCTGCGACCCGAAGCTGTGTTCACCAAGGGCATCAGCGGCTCGGGCAGATGGGGCGTCCGCTACTCCGATTTCGGCCATCCGAGTTTCTGTGTCGTCGTCGAAGGCTCCTGCCGCTTCGCCGTCGACGGACAACCGCCTCTCGCGCTCGAAGCCGGCGACTTCGTGCTCCTGCCGACGACCCCGGGCTTCACAATTTCCGGCTTCGACCCCGTCACCCCGAACCTGATCGACGCCAAGCGCGCCGCCGCCTCCGCTTCGTCAGACGTCCACCACGGCAACGATGATGAGCCACCAAGCGTGCGTCTCCTCGGCGGCTATTTCATCTTCCAGGGCGAGGATTCAGGGCTGCTTGTCTCGATGCTGCCCAAACAAGTGCACGTGCGAGGCATCGAGCGGCTATCAACGCTCGTCAAACTCCTCACCGACGAATCCGCGGGCCGGCAACCGGGGCGCGATCTGGTCCTCAGCCGTCTCGTAGAGATTCTGCTCGTCGAGTCCCTGCGGCTGACGCAGGCACCCGATGCGCCCGCCGGGCTTCTCCGCGGCCTTGGCGATGAGCGGCTGGCCGAAGCTATTCGCCAGATGCACGCAAACCCCGCACGCGGCTGGACAATGGCGCAGCTTGCAAAGGAGGCTGGGCTGTCCCGCTCGGCGTTCTTCGATCGCTTCACGCGCAACGTTGGCATTCCGCCGATGGAATACCTTCTCGCCTGGCGCATGGCGCTGGCGAAGGACCTGCTACGGCGAAAGGAGATCGACATCGCCGAGGTCGCCGAGCGCGTCGGCTATGGTTCGGCGAGCACCTTCAGCACGGCCTTCGCCCGCCACGTCGGCCAACCCCCCGGCCGCTTTGCCCGCAACCTCGAGCCGTACGCAATCCCGGCCGGCCGCTAGCCACGACCAACACTGCTCCAAAATGTCGAAGATGGAAAACTGGCGCGCCCGAAAGGATTCGAACCTCTGACCCCCAGATTCGTAGTCTGGTGCTCTATCCAGCTGAGCTACGGGCGCATTCTGCGATCTTGATGGCCACGCAGAGGCCTGAAACGTCCGGCAGCCGGTGAACCGACGCCGAAGGCCGCAACTACTAATCGTTCAGCCGCCACCGCGCAAGAGCCTTGGGGGCCTCTTATGCCGCCCCGGACGAGCCTTCCCCCGAACGGACTGTGGATTGGGCCCCGGCCGCGGCCCCATCGGCGCTCGCATGCACGCCGCGATCGGGAATTTCGAACTGGAACGCCGCGCCCTTCGCCGTGTCGAGCAGTCGCACCTGGCCGCCATGCACCCCGATGATCTCGGCCGCGATGGCGAGCCCCAGCCCCGTCCCGCCCTTGCGCTGCGAGCCGATGAACGCCTCGAACATATGATCGCGCGCCTTCTTAGGCACCCCGGGACCATTGTCGCGCACCTCGACCAGCACCCGCCGCCCATCACGCCAGGCCTTGACCTCGATGACCCCGATCGGCTCCGGCGGCGCCCCTTCGATCGCCTCGATGGCATTGCGCACGAAGTTCGACAGGATGCGGAACAGGTGATCGCGATCGGCGTCGATGCGCAGCGTGTCGTCCATGCCGAGGACGAAATCGATGCTGCCCTCGCGCGGCAACCCCAGCGCCTCGCCCACTTCCTCTGCCAGCGGCTTCAGCAGCATCAGCTCCCGCCGTGGCTGCGCCTCCTCCGCGCGCCCGAACCGCAGCGTGTCGTTGCAGAAGTTGATGGCGCGATCGAGCGAAGCAATCAGCTTGGGCGCGAACCGTTGCACCGTCGGATCGGGAATCACCGTCAGGCGGTCGGAAAGGAGCTGCGCATTGGCCAGCATGCCGCGCAGATCGTGATTGATCTTGCTCACCGCGAGGCCGAGCTGCGCCAGCCGTGTCTTCTGCAACAGCGCGCCGGTAAGCTGCCGCTGCATCTCGCTCAGCTCGCGCTCCGCCGTGCCGATCTCATCGCGCCGCCCTGTGGGGACGATGATGCGCGAAGCATCCTCCGGATCTTCGCTGAAATGCACCATTGCGTGCGTAATGCGCATCATTGGGCGCACCAGCAGACGGCTCAGCGCGAAATAGACGAGCGCCGCCGTCGCCAGCGATATGACGATCGATACTCCGAGGATGTTGAGTGCGTACGACCTCAACGCTGCCTTCAGCGGAGCTTCGGGCATCACGATCTCGACGAGGTCGTCTGGATCATCGCCGATGCTGCCCAGTACGCGGATCGTGCGCCCATCACGCGCGAAGAACACCGCGATGGCATCGCCGATCTGTTCCAGCTTCAGCCCGACGCCTTCCAGCCAGCTCTCCGGCTTCTGCCGCAGATCATAGTGCGCATCGATCGTCATCTGCGGATCGACCGGCAGCACCAGCCGGCGCACGCCCTGCCGCCGCGATGCGATCGCCTTTACTTGCGCGGTGCGCAGCATCTCCGCGCGAAGGCCCGACGGCACGTCGCCGCCTGGAAACCCTTCCGCCGCGAGTGTCGCCAACTGTGCTGCAGTTAGCCTCTCGTTCAGCCAATCGACGCGGAAGGTCGAAATCGAGGGCAGGAAGATGAGCACTTCGGCCAGCATGACGAACACGGCCGTCAGCATCAGCAGCTTGGCCGGCAGACCGAGGTCGCGCCAGTTCTGCTGGTACTTTTGTGCCCAGCCCGGAATCCGCCACCGCCTCCACCGATCGGCGAAAGTTAAGTGCGCCACCTCATTCTTGTCGTCGCGGAGCACGCGCGTCCTCTGGGTCTTCGGCCCTCATCCGAACTTAGCAAGAAAATCGATAACCTTGCGTAAGGTGGGATTGCCCGGCTTTCCGGCATAGTAGCTGGTCGCGACCTGCTTGTTGATCTGGCTGACCGTCGGGTAGGCCGGCACCCATTGCGCCATCGCCTTGATGTTGAGCCCCTGCGATAGGGCCAGGGCCCACATCGAGATCAGCTCACCCGCGTCCGTCCCGACGATACCCGCGCCGAGGATCCGACCCTCCTTGCTGGTGATCACCTTGATGTGGCCGACCGCGGCCCCCTCGGCCACAGCACGGTCATTCTCCCGGAAAGGCCAGCGCAGCACGTCGATTTTCTTTGCCGGACTGCCCGCCTCCGCTTCGGACTGCCCGACCCAGGCGAGGCCCGGCTCGGTGTAGACGACGCGGGGAATGAGACGCGGATCTATGCTGACGCGCATGTGCAGAAGAGCCCGCTGGATGACGACGCTCGACTGATAGTCGGCAGCCGTCGGGCCAGGTGCAGCTGCCACCCGCCCCACTGCGAACACGCGCCGGTTCGTCGTCTTCAGTCCGCTGTTGACCTTGATCCCGCGTTCATCGTGCCGGATGCCCGCCGCCTCGAGGCCGAGGTCAGCCGTCGCGGGCTTAAGGCCGGCCGCCACCAGGATGTGGCTGCCCTCGACGACGTGCTTCTCAGCTCCCACCGTGACGTTGACGCGCACGCGTCCGAGGCCGCCGTCGACGCTATCGATCACTGTGTTCTCGTAGACGCCAATTCCCTCCTGGCCGAGCTGCTCGATGAGAAACTTCGTCAGCTCCGGGTCCTGCTCGTCGAGCGCTTTGCCCTCCGCGAGAACCATGACGCGTGATCCGAGCCGCCCGAACGTCTGCGCTAGCTCGATCGCATTGGCACCTGCGCCGATGACGATGAGGTCGTGAAGCTTCTCGGTCGTGGAGAATACCGTCTCCACCGTGAGATACGGAATGCTGGAAAGGCCTTTGATCGCTGGCGTCCGCGGCACCCCGCCTGTCGCGACAACAAAGCGCCGCGCGCGAATGCGGCTTTCACCCGCGATGACAGTCCGCTTGTTGATGAAGCGGCCGGTGCCATGCAGCACGCGAATGCCGAGCCCGACGAACCGCTCCGGTGCAAAGTTCGGCGCAAGCCCCGACACGGCACTGCGGACGTGCTCGTTGACCGCCCGCAGATCGATTTCCGGCTCGCGGGCGGATACCCCCAGCGGCGTCGCCGTACGCATGTTCTGCGCACGGTTCCCCGCCGCAGCCAGAGCGCGCGTTGCCAGCGGACCGTAATAGAGCGGCTCACCGCCCAATTGCTTTTGCTCGATCAGCACCACTTTGCGACCGAACGCAGCAGCAGCGGTTGCGACAGCAAGTCCCGCAGGATCCCCCCCGATGACGCAGATGTCCGCGTCGACCGCCTCGTCGCTCATATCGACCGCAGCAGCCGGTGCCTCCGCCGGCTTAGGTGTCGATTTTTCCTGCTCCATGCATCGCCCCCCTGACCGCGCCGGGCGGGCCGGATTGCCCTCCGCGAGGCGGTAAATCCACATTTGCCACTTCTGGGCTCCCCGTGCACCATAAGAGCCCTTTCCGGCCGTGGATTAACGGTGCGCAGCCCGCGTTGACTTGACGCCAGCGAGCCCGTATAAGCCCGCCAATCCTTAAGAAGCATAGGGCCCGCGCCGACGGCGATCGCCTCGGTCGGCAGCCCTTTTCGCGACGGGCACTGGAGCTGTATCGTGAAGCGCACTTACCAACCGAGCCGGCTCGTCCGCAAGCGTCGCCACGGCTTTCGCAAGCGGATGCTGACCAAAGGCGGGATCCGCGTGATCAATCGCCGGCGCGCCAAGGGCCGCAAGCGCCTGTCGGCCTGAACGGGTGGGACCAACCCTCCTGTCGGCCGCCGTCATGCGCAGCCCTGGACGGACAGGGAACCTGCGCAGTGGCACCTGCTACCCTAAAAAAGCGCAGCGAATTTCTATGGGTCCGAGGCGGCCGGCGCTGGAGTGCGCCGACGTTCGTCTTGGAGGCCCGCGCGCGCCGCGACGAGCCAGAGCCAGGGCCCGCCCGCTTTGGATTTACCGTGTCGAAGAAGGTCGGCGGCGCCGTTCAGCGCAACCGCATCCGGCGCCGGTTCCGCGCGCTGACGGCCGCCCTGCGAGCCGATCAGATGCTCCCCGGCTTCGATTACGTGATCATAGCTCGCACCGGCGCCATAGACCGCGCCTTTCCCGATCTTCGGGCGGACCTCGATTTAGCTCTCACCCGCGTTCATCAACCCCCGGGGCAAAAGCGCCGGGGATCGAAGAATGCATGACTTCCGACTTTGCGTTCGGATGCTCTCGGAGTATTGGCACTAGCGCCCAGATGAGCGCAGGTGCCGCCCATCGCTTGATTGCGGTTGGCTCCATCGGGCAACGAGAACGGCGCGCTGAGGACCAATGAAGTCGCAAGATCCCGATCAACAACGAAATCTCCTGATCGCCGTCGCCCTGTCGATGGCCGTTTTGCTCGGCTGGCAGTTCTTCTACGCCGGCCCGAAGCTGAAAGAGGAGCAGGCGCGCCAGCAGGCCCAGCAAGAGCTTCTGAAGAAGGAAGTCGAGGCAAAGGCCGTCCCGGGTAAAGAGCTTTCCCAGCCGGCGAGCCCGTCGATGGGCATCCCCGGGGCTTCGGCTTCTCCGAGCGACACCGCCATCAAGACCTCGCCGCGCCTCGCCATTGAAACGCCGTCTGTCCGCGGGTCCATCGCGCTGCGCTCCGGTCGATTCGACGACCTGGTGCTCGTCAAATATCACGAGACGGTCGACCCCAAGAGCCCCAACGTCGTTCTTCTGGCGCCCAACGACGCGCCGCATCCTTATTTTGCCGAGTTCGGCTGGGTTCCCGCCGCAGGATCGAACCTGAAAGTCCCTGATCGCGACACGCTCTGGCAGGGATCGGGCACACTGACGCCTTCGACGCCCGTCACCCTCACCTGGGACAACGGCGCGGGCATCATCTTCAAGCGTACCGTTTCCGTCGACGACAACTACATGTTCAAGCTTGTCGACGAGATCGAGAACAAGACGGGCGCCGCCATCTCGCTGGCGCCCTATGCACGCGTGCACCGCTACGGCACGCCCAAGCTCGAGCACAATTGGATCCTTCACGAAGGTCTGATTGGCGTCATCGGCGCCCAGGGCGAACAGCGGGCCACCTATTCCAACTCGGTCGAAAACGGCACCCAGACGTTCGAGCCGGCAACCGGCGGCTGGCTCGGCTTCACCGAGAAGTACTGGGCCTCGACCGTCATCCCCGAGCAGAACGCCCAGTATCGCGCCACATTCTCGGCTCAGCCGCCTAAGCTGCCCAGCGAGCAGGCCTCGTACCAGGCCGACTACATGCGCGACATGATCACCGTTGCGCCCGGCGAAACCGGCAAGGTGTCCTCGCAGCTCTTTGCCGGCGCCAAGCAGATGCAGCTGCTGCAGCAGTATCAGGCCGCCGGCGTGCAGCAGTTCGACCTGCTGATCGACTGGGGCTGGTTCTTCTTCTTCACCAAGCCGCTGTTCCGGCTGATGGAGCTGATCAACTCGTACGTCCACAACTTCGGCGTCACGATTCTCATCCTCACCGTGCTCGTCCGCCTCGCCTTCTTCCCGCTCGCCAACAAGCAGTACGCTGCAATGGCGAAGATGAAGAAGCTGCAGCCGCAGATGGAGCAGCTCCGCGAACACTACAAGGACGACAAGGTCAAGCAGCAGCAAGAGCTGATGGACCTCTATCGCCGCGAGAAGGTGAACCCGGTCGCAGGCTGCTTGCCGATCCTCCTGCAGATCCCGGTGTTCTTCGCACTCTATAAGGTGCTCTACATCACCATCGACATGCGGCACGCGCCGTTCTTCGGCTGGATCAAGGACCTTTCCGCGCCCGATCCGACGTCGCTGTTCAACCTGTTCGGCCTTCTGCCGTTCGCCGTGCCGGAGTTCCTGCACATCGGCGTCTGGCCGCTGGTCATGGGCATCACGATGTGGCTGCAGATGCAGCTCAATCCTCAGCAGCCCGACCCGGTTCAGCAACAGCTCTTCAACTGGATGCCCGTTATCTTCACCTTCCTGCTCGCCTCGTTCCCGGCAGGTCTCGTGATCTACTGGGCCTGGAGCAACACGCTCTCGCTGGGCCAGCAGTTCTACATCATGAAGAAGCATGGAGCCGAGGTTCACCTTGCTGGCAACATCTCCCGCCAGTTCCGATCATTGACCGGACTGGCTGGAAAAGGCGCCGACTTGGTGAAACGTCGAAAGAGCGACTGATCGCAACCGCTCGATAGGAGCACAGAGGCGCTGCCATGACCGAGCTCGACCAATCGCTGCTCGATGCTGGAGAGCGCCTCTTCGAGCGCCGCTGGCAACTTTTGAAGAGCGTGCCGGCGCTCGAATTCCTTCCGCCTGCCGACCGGCCCGAGATCGCCTTTGCCGGCCGCTCCAACGTCGGCAAGTCGAGCCTCATCAACGCGCTCGTTCGCCAGAACGGCCTCTGCCGCACCTCCAACACGCCCGGCCGCACCCAGGAGCTGAACTACTTCGAGAGCCCTGGCGATCCGCTCTTCATCGTCGACATGCCGGGGTACGGCTACGCCAAGGCCCCGGTCGAGAAAGTCGCCGCCTGGGGCGCTCTGGTGACCGACTATCTGCGCGGCCGCACCACGCTCGCCCGCGTATTTCTGCTGATCGACGCTCGCCACGGCATCAAGCCGACCGACGAGCAGATCGCCGAGATCCTCGATGACGCCGCCGTCACCTACCAAGTGGCCCTCACCAAGATCGACAAGATCAACGAGACCGACTTGGCCAAGGTGCGCGAGGCAACCGAGCGAAAGATCGCCAAGCACCCCGCCGCATTCCCGGTCGTGATCGAGACGTCAGCAGAAAAGAACATCGGCGTCACCGAACTGCGCGCCACCATCGCCGGCATCGTCGCCGACCGCGCCTGACAACGCGGCAGCGCTATCTTTCGCGCTCAGCCCGAGATCATCTTCCCGAGCATGGCGAATGCCCCTTCGCCGAACTTGGCGAGCAGGCCGCCCGCCACAGCCGCGACACCCCAGCCGATCCAGCGCGATGCGACTTGTCCATAGTTGGTGCGCACGCGCACCGTGATCACCTGATCGGGCAGCGCCGTCTCCGCCACCATCCCGTCGGCACTCATCGTGCGCGCCGAGATGATGAGTTGCAGCCGCTTGCGTCCCGCATCGCGTGGCGTCACATGCCAGCGCCAGCTCGCGAAGTCATCCTCGGACAGCAGCGCGCTGCGCTCGATCCACTGAGTTTCCGGTGACGCCGTCTCGATGAAAAATCCACCGTCCGGCGCCCGCAGCCGCACCGACATCGCCTTCGTAATCGCCACGTCGTGCTGGTAAGCGGCTCCGCCGCCCTGCAGCCCCTCGGCCAGCGCCTTGACGTCGGCGCGCGCAATCCTGACTTCGATCATCGCCGGCACGGCGACACGCATCGAGCGCGGAATATTCTCGACCAGCTGGCCGATCTCGGCGCGCGGCGCGGGATGCCGGCTGCCTGGCCGTTGCATCTGCGGTGGCGCCTGACGGTTCGCCTGAAACCCTGGAGGAGAGGCCCCGCCCGGGAAAGACTGCGCCGCGACGGGCCGCTCTGGCTCCGGCCATGGAGCCAGCGGCGGCGGCCCGCCCGGGGCTTGGGGCGGCATCGGCGCCGGCGCATAGGCCTCCCGCGGCATCGGCGGGCGGGCGGGATAGGGCGGCCGCTCAGCCCCAACGTCGGGTGTCGGCGGCGGTGCCCAGCCCTCATGCGGGCTCGGCATCGGCACCGGAGGTGGGAACGGCGGAGAGGCCGGCATAGAAGGTGGCGGTGCATAGCCGCGATGGCGCTGCTCTCGCTCTGCGTAACCGCCCTCGTCGTAGTCCGGAGCGGCGAAGCTCTCGTCCTGCCCGTAGTCAGCCTGATTGCCGTAGTTGGCTTGGTCGTATCTCGCCTGCTCTTCGTAGGGCTCAGGTGCGTATTCGTTCTGCCCATAGGGCGCTCGCGTCGGCTCGCGGTGCTGAGGCTCATACGCTGGAGTAGATGCGCCTTCTCGCGCCCGCGGCTCCACCGGTTGAGTGACAGGGGGAGGCGGCGGTTGGAACGCTGGCTCTCGCATCGCAGGTGGCGCCGGCGGGTTCACTGGCGCCGCTGGCGGCGGTTGCCTGTGCGTCATCGGGGGCGCAGCCGCAGGAGGCGCCGTGCGAGGTACAGGCTCCGGCTCGAAATGTGGCTCGCGCCGCTCGAAGTCCTCGCCCTCCCCTTCCTCGCCCTCGTAGTGATCCTCGCCGGCCTCGTGCGATTCGAGTTCCGGCTCCTCGTGCACTTCCTCGCGGTGTGCCGGGCGCCCGCCCGTGCGCGACTGCACCCGCTCGCGCGCGCTCGCTAGGATGGACTCGGCGTCCGGCTGCGGCAGCGGCCTTGCAGGAGGCGCAGTGGGTGGCTCTGGAGCGGCGGCTGGCTTGCTCTGTAGCGCCCGGATCGCCGCTTCGAACGTCAGCCCCTGCGAACTCAGCACATGCGCCGCGGCACTTTTGCCATCGCCGATGATCGCCGCCAGCACGATGGCGCCATTGATCTCGCGCCGACGCCCGCCGCGCGCAGCGGCCGCAGCGGCTTCGAGAATGCGCTTCAAGTCCCCCGCCACCATCAGGTCCCGCTCTGGACCCTGTGGCCGCGTCGGCAGCGCGCTGAGATGCCGCCCGATCTCAGTGGTGAGTTCCGACAGATTGACGTTGCTCGCTGCCAGCACCAGCACCGCGTCCGGGTCGTCGCACAGCGCCAGCAGGATGTGCTCGAGCGTGACCTCGCCGTGCCCTTGCGCGCGCGCGTACTCGGTCGCCCGCGACAGCGACGCGGCGAGTCCGGACGACATGGCGATACGGCTCAAGCCGTCGGCGTTCATGAACGAGCTTCCCCTGGATGGTGGGAGGATGCGGAAAGGAGGGTCTTAATCCCGGTCACCGCTGAGTTGAATAGCGCACTTTTCTCCCATCTTCTCTAGCAGGTGAATGCGGGGGAAATTCGTTGCAGGCTGGCGGCGCAAAGTCACGGCGGGAATCAGCGTGAGCTTAAGATGCTGGGGCTTGGCGACGCGGGCCGCGTCGGTATAAGTGCAGGCCTCCAGTTGTGTAGACTTCCATTGTCGGGCCGGCGCTATCCGGCAGCAGCAAATTCGGGCCAGGAATATGAAGCCGACAACGCCGCCTCAAGGTGCCTCCGACCAAAGCCCCTCTCCGCACCTTCAGGCCCGCATCCTGGCCGAGGCGCTGCCGCACCTCATCCAGTACGACGAGCAGACCGTTGTCATAAAGTTCGGCGGCCACGCCATGGGTGACTCGGCGCTCTCCGACGCCTTCGCCCAGGATATCGTCTACCTGAAGCAGTCAGGCGTTAACCCTATCGTGGTGCACGGCGGCGGCCCGCAGATCGCCGGCATGCTCAAGAAGCTGGAGATTAAATCCGACTTCGTGAATGGGCTGCGCGTCACCGACAAGCCCACGGTCGAGGTCGTCGAGATGGTCCTCTCCGGCCTCATCAACAAAGACATCGTCTCGGCCATCAATCGCCAGGGCGGCAAGGCGGTCGGCATCAGCGGCAAGGATGCCAATCTGATGATCGCCAAGAAGATCACCGAGATGCCCGACCCCGAATCGAACCTCATGAAGGCAGTTGATCTCGGCTACGTCGGCGACCCGATCGAGGTGAACCCGCACATCGTCGACGTGATCTCGAAATCCGATCTCATTCCGGTCATCGCTCCCGTCGGCATCGGCCGCGACGGCGAAACGCTGAACATCAACGCCGACACCTTCGCCAGCGCCCTCGCCGCCCGCATGAAGGCCAAGCGCCTGCTGCTGCTGACCGACGTCGAAGGCGTGCTCGACAAGAACAAGAGCCTGATCTCCCAGCTCACCATCGAGGATGCCCGCCAGCTCATCAAAGATGGCGTCATCTCCGGCGGCATGATCCCCAAGATCGAAGGCTGCATCGAGGTTGTGGAAGCAGGCGTCGAAGCCGTCGTCATCATCGATGGCCGCGTCCCGCACTGCGTGTTGCTGGAGTTGTTCACCTCGCACGGCGTCGGCACGTTGCTCGGCCGCGCACGCCGCCGGCCCCAGGCAGCCGCCGAATGAGCGCAACCCGCACCGATGGGTTTGAGGGTCGTAGCACCGGCATCACAGATCAATCGCCAGCGATCACTGACGATGCGGCCTCGATGAAGGGCCGCTTCGACGCAACCCGTGTCTGGATTTTCGACCTCGACAACACGCTGTACCCATCGAAGTGCAATCTCTTCGCCGAGGTCGACCAGCGCATGGGGCAGTTCATCGCCAAGCTGCTGGACGTTCCGTTCGAGCACGCCCGCTACCTGCAGAAGCGCTACTATCACGACTACGGCACCACGCTCACCGGCCTCATCAAGCTGCACAAGATCGACCCGCACGCCTTCCTCGAATACGTGCACGACATCGATCTCGCCCCGCTGAGCGAAAGCCCTGAGCTCGCCAGCGCGCTCCAAGCGCTGCCCGGCCGCCGCATCATCTTCACCAACGGCTCGCGCCGCCACGCCGAACGCGTCGCCGAGAAGCTGGGCGTTCTCCACCTGATGGAAGACATTTGCGACATCGCCGCGTGCGAGTTCATTGCCAAGCCATCGCCCGACGCCTTCAATCGCATGGTCCAGCGCCACGGCGTCATGGCACCCGAAGCGGCAATGTTCGAGGATATGCCCCATAACCTCGAAGCCGCGCACGCACTCGGCATGACGACCGTGCTCGTGCGCTCCGACTACATGGACCACCCCGCGCAAGCCGAGATGCGCAAGTGGCGCGCGCTCCCAGAGCACATCCACCACGCAACCGACGACCTCACCGAATTCCTTGAAGCGCTGCGCAAGCGCTAAGACCGGTACGCCCTGCAGGGCTTCGCCGCCGTCAGGCGGCAAGGGCGCAAGGCGCCCCGGCGCGAGCGCCGGCCATCAGCTCGCGCGACGTTAGACGCCCGACAATTCTCTCGAAACTCGTAGCAGAAAAGAAAAAACTACCGCGTCGGAACCGGCGTCTCGCCGCGATAGTCGTAAAAGCCGCGCTTCGTCTTGCGGCCGAGCCAACCCGCCTCGACGTACTTCACGAGCAGCGGACACGGGCGATACTTCGAATCCGACAAGCCCTCGTAAAGAACCTGCATCACCGACAGACACGTATCGAGACCGATGAAGTCGGCAAGCTCCAGCGGCCCCATAGGATGGTGCGCGCCAAGCCGCATCGCCTTGTCGATCGCCTCCACCGTTCCGACACCCTCATAGAGCGTGTACACGGCTTCGTTGATCATCGGCAGCAGGATGCGATTGACGATGAAGGCCGGGAAATCCTCGCTCACCGCCACCGTCTTGTGGAGACTCTCGACGAACGACTTCGTGACCGTGAACGTCTCGTCGTCGGTCGCGATGCCGCGGATCAGCTCCACCAGCTCCATCAGCGGCACCGGATTCATGAAGTGCATGCCGATGAAGTGCTCGGGCCGGTCCGTCGTCGAGGCAAGACGCGTGATCGAGATCGACGACGTGTTCGTCGCAAGCAGCGTACCAGGCTTCAGATACGAGCAGACGTCGGTGAAGATCTTGCGCTTCAGGCCCTCTTCCTCGGTGGCGGCCTCGATGACGAGGTCGCAGTCGCCGAAAGATTCGAAATTCGGTGCAAAACCGATGCGCTTCAGCGCCGGCGCGACATCATCGGCTTCGATGAGGCCCTTCTCCGCCTGGCGGTTCATGAACTTCTCGATGGTGCGGACCGACTCGTCGACCCGCTCCTTCTTCAGATCATTGAGCGCCACCGAATAGCCGGACAGCGCGATGACGTGGGCAATGCCGGTGCCCATCTGCCCTGCGCCGATTATGCCGACCTTCTTGATGACCTGGGGAGTCTTGTGTTCGCCCTTCGGCTTGTCCGCCGATTTGACCGCCACGTTCATTTCCGCAAGTCCTTCTGATCCGAAGCCCGATTTGTCCGCTACTAGCCGGCCTTCTTCAGCTCAGCTTCAAGCTCCGGCAAAGCTTGAAACAGGTCGGCGACGAGACCGTAGTCGGCGACCTGGAAGATAGGCGCCTCGCCGTCCTTGTTGATCGCAACGATGATCTTGGAATCTTTCATGCCGGCGAGATGCTGGATCGCACCCGAAATGCCGACCGCCATGTAGAGGTCCGGCGCCACGACCTTGCCGGTCTGGCCGACCTGCATGTCGTTCGGCACGAAGCCGGCATCGACCGCCGCGCGCGAAGCACCGACTGCCGCCCCGATCGCATCAGCCACCGGCTCGATGTACTTCTTGAAGTTCTCTCCCGAGGCCAGCCCGCGACCACCCGAAACGATGATCCGCGCCGAAGTCAGCTCCGGTCGATCCGACTTCGTCAGCTCGGCCTTCTCGAAGCTCGACAAGCCGACAGCACCCGGCGGCGTCACGTCTTCGATAGGTGCCGATCCGCCCTCGCCCGCGTCGGGGAAGGCCGAGATACGCACCGTGATGACTTTCTTTCCTTCCGGCGCCTGCACCGTCTGGATGGCATTGCCCGCATAGATCGGCCGCTCGAACGTGTCCGGCGAGACGACCTTGGTGATGTCGGAGATCTGCATAACGTCGAGCACGGCCGCAACGCGCGGCGTCACGTTCTTGCCCGACGTCGTCGCCGGCGCCACCAGCACGTCATAGTTGCCCATCAGCGACCCGACGAGCGCCGCCGTTTCTTCGGCGAGACCGTGCTCCAGCTGCGGCGCATCGGCCAGCAGCACCTTGGAAACACCAGCGATCTTTGCCGCCGCTTCGGCAGCCGGCTTGGCGTTGTGACCCGCGACGAGCACGTGAATGTCGCCACCGATCTGCTTTGCCGCCGCCACAGCCTTACCGGTCGCCGGCTGAAGTTCGCCGTTCGTGTGCTCGGCCAACAGAAGAATTGCCATCAGAGCACTCCGGCTTCGGCTTTGAGTTTCTGCACCAGCTCGGCAACGCTGCCGACCTTCACGCCCGCCTTGCGCGTCGCCGGTTCGGAGATCTTCAGAACCTTGAGGCGCGGGCTGATGTCGACGCCGAAGTCGTCCGGCTTCTTGGTGTCGAGCGGCTTCTTCTTCGCCTTCATGATATTCGGCAGCGAAGGATAGCGCGGCTCGTTGAGACGCAGGTCGGTGCTCACCACGGCCGGTAGCTTCAAGCGCACCGTTTCCAGGCCACCGTCGACCTCGCGCGTGACGACGGCAGCGCCGTCAGCGATCTCGAGCTTGGAAGCGAACGTGCCCTGCGCCCATCCGAGCAGCGCCGAGAGCATCTGTCCGGTCTGGTTGCAGTCGTCGTCGATCGCCTGCTTGCCGAGAATGACGATGCCCGGCTGCTCCGCCTCGACGATGCCCTTGAGAATCTTCGCAACCGCGAGCGGCTCGACTGGCGCGTCTGGCGTCTCAACGAGGATGCCACGATCGGCGCCGATAGCGAGCGCAGTGCGGATCGTCTCCTGCGCCTTCGCCGGACCAATCGAAACGATGACGACCTCGGTTGCCACGCCCTTTTCTTTCAGGCGTACGGCTTCTTCGACTGCGATCTCGTCGAAGGGGTTCATCGACATCTTCACATTAGCGAGATCGATACCCGAGCCATCCGGCTTAACACGAATCTTAACGTTGTAATCAACGACCCTTTTGACCGGCACCAGGATCTTCATGCCGTCGGCTCTCCAAGCGTTCTTTGATGGTCTACTGACTTCGAGGATATCGCTTGTGCGGCGCGACGCCGAAGCGCCCGATCACGCGAATTCCCCAGTCGCAGGCCTTGTGTTTGCTCTATTCGCAACTGCGAAAAGAGAACCTACGAGGGCGCAGAATGCAAGTCAATTGGGCGCACTTTGCCCATACCGCGGCCAATTATGCTCGCTAGGATGCCAAAGGCGCGGGAACTTCAGGCAGGCTGAGCGCCCCGGTCGAACAGCGGAACGCCCGGTCTACGCATGAATAGGATCAGCACCGCACCGGCAATCAGGCCGCCAATGTGCGCCCACCACGCAACCGGCCCCACGTCCGGCATCGAAACCATGACGACTTGCACCAGGATCCAGAGGCCGAGCACCAGCCCCGCCGTAATGCGCAACGGGATCACCTTGAACGCCAGCACCCACACGTTGACGCGCGGATGCAGCATCAGGTAGGCGGCGATCACCCCCGCAACCGCCCCGCTGGCGCCGATGAGCGGCAGGTCGCTGTCCGGCACCATCCACGAGTGGAACAGCGCCGCGAACACACCGCACGCCAGATAGAAGATCAGGAAGCGAATATGCCCCATCGCGTCTTCTACGTTGTCGCCGAACACCCACAGAAACAGCATGTTCCCGACGAGGTGGAACAGGTCTGCGTGAAAGAACATGTAGGTAAGGAGCGTTGCTCCCGTGCTGACCCCGTGCTCTCCGTCGCCGAACGAGGTCGGCGCCAGCACTACAGTCGTGCCGAACAAATCTCGCGGCGTGACGCCGAAGCTCGCCACCGCGGCTTCGCTCATGCCGCTCATCTCTAACAGGAAAACCAATACGTTCACCGCGATCAGCGAAACGGTGACGTATTGAAAGGGGATGGATTTCAGCGAGTTGTCATCGCGCAGCGGAATGAACACGGAGGGCCTGCCAGGCTTGAAAAACCGGTCACCGGTTCTGCCCCGGGACCCAAAGCACGTCACTTCGGCCGCGATCATTTACGTAGCGGCTGGCAACAAAAAGGAAATCCGATAAGCGATTGATATATTTGAGAGCTGCGGCACTGACTGGCTCGCTGGGATCTTCCGAGAGCTCCACCATGAGCCGCTCCGCCCGCCGCGACACGGTCCGCGCGACATGCAGCGCCGCCGCCGCCGGCGACCCGCCGGGCAGCACGAACGACCGCAGCGGCTTCAGCTCGGTATTCATCTCGTCGATCTCGTCCTCGAGCCGCTTCACCTGCCCGTCGCTCATGCGCAAGGGCTCGTATTCGAGCTTCTCGCCCCGGTCCGGCACGCAAAGATCAGCGCCGAGATCGAACAGATCGTTTTGTACGCGCAGCAGCTTGGCATCGAGGCCCGGATGTCCCGCTCCCAGGTGCACCCGCGCCATGCCGACGGTGGCGTTGGTCTCATCGACCGTCCCGTAAGCCGAAATCCGCAGCGCGTGCTTGGGCACACGCTCTCCGCTGCCGAGCGCAGTGGTCCCTTTGTCGCCCGTACGCGTGTAGATCTTGCTGAGTACGACCATTCGCTGCGACCCCAGTTGGCCTCAACACCGCACGGCGCACCGGGAGGGAGCGCCAGGGCAATGCTTAATGATAGTTATGAACTATGGCGAACAGCACGATGACCGTGATCGCAACCGCCTGCAAGCCGACGCGCCAGCGCATCAACTTCTGACTGCGGTTGGGGTTCGAGCCCCGCGACAGGTTCCAAAGTCCCAGCATGAGCACCACGACCACGGCCGCGACGGTCAAGGTCGTCAGGTGATATAAGGCAGTTTCCATAGGCGTTCAGGCTCCGTTCCAGCCATTCCTTACGCCCTCGCACCCCCGCCCGCAAACCGTATCGAATATTCAGCGAATCGTTGACCTTGCGGCGCAAGCCATTGGCAAGTTCATGCGCGCCATAATTGCCGTAATTGAGGCTTCTGGTGGTTCTTCGCCAGAACCTAGAGGGGGGAGGTAGCGGCCGTTGCACTTGGCTCGATCGATTTCTATTGCCGGGCTTTACTGCCTCGCCGCCGGCATTCCCGTTGGCATTGCGACCATTGCCCTCCCGCCGTTGACGCCCGCCTTTGCCCAGGCTCCCGACCAGGCCGAGGACGCTAAGCGGCGCCTGGAGACCAAGCGCAGCGAACTGGAAGACGTACAGAAGCGCACCAAGTCGCTCGAAACCGACGTCGATGAATTGGCTGCCGAGCGCCAGCGCATCAACTCGCGTTTGCTCGAAACCGCCGACCTCATCCAGAAGAGCGAAGCGCAGCTCACCATGATCGAGACACGCTTGGGTGAGTTGCAGGAGCAGGAGCGCATCCTCAAAGGCTCGCTCAACCAGCGCAACAGCCAAATCTCCAAGCTGCTCGCCGCCCTGCAGCGCATGGGACGCAACCCGCCGCCCGTTATGTTCACGCAGCGCGAGGATGCGCTCGAGATGGTCCGCAGCGCCATGCTCCTCTCCGCAGCGTTCCCCGAACTCGGTGAGCAGGCGAAGGTTCTGACGACGCGCCTCACCGAACTCGCGCGCGTGATGGGAGAAATCCGCTCGCAGCGCGATGAGCTGAAAACCGAGATGACCCGTCTGAGCGATGCGCGCACGCGTCTCGCCGGATTGATGGAAGAGAAGAAGGTCACGCTCGACCAGCGGCAATCCGAGCTGGCGCGCATGCGCTCGGCAGCCGCCGACATATCGCGCGGTGTGAAAGACTTGAACGAGCTGATCAGCAAGCTCGACCAGGCGGTGAAGGACAACACGGGCCTCGGAGCCTACGATGCGCGACAGAAGGAAGTCGCCGCAGCGAACATTACGCAAAATTCATCTGCGCCGCCGCAGGTCGCTCCCCCCGCACCGACAGCGCTTCCGCCCGTTCAAAAATCGCCACCCGCCGACGCCGCCAGTGGCACGTCCAAGGGTGTTGATGTCGTCGTGTTGAGCCCAGGTGCGACACTCGGGAATCCAGGCCGAATAAAGCCAGAAATCGCCTTTTCTCAGGCCACTGGGCGCCTTCCGCTACCCGCTCAAGGACGCCAGGTTTTAGGCTATGGCGAGAAAACTCAGTTCGGCGGCCAGTCGAAAGGTATAGTGCTGGAAACGCGCCAGGGTGCCCAAGTCACGTCACCATGCGATGGTTGGATCGTTTACGCTGGCGAGTTTCGTAGCTATGGCCAACTCTTGATCATCAACGCGGGCGGTGGCTATCATGTCCTGCTCGCGGGACTTTCGCAGATCGATGTCCAACCAGGCCAATTCGTTCTAGCCGCCGAGCCGGTAGGAACAATGACTGGTTGGCCTCAACAGTCTCAGCCCACGACAAGCAACGCCCCCGTTCTCTACGTTGAGTTTCGCAAGGACGGAAAGCCCGTAGACCCCGACCCATGGTGGGTGGCAGGTCATCGAAAGGTGCAAGGATAATGCGCAAGACGGAATTTGCATTCTGGACGTTCCTGCTGATGACCGGCCTTGCCGGCGCCACGACGCTTTTGAACGTCACGCGCACGTATTCAGCGACCACCGAGAACTCCGAACTCTATCGGCAGCTCGACCTGTTCGGCGATGTGCTTGAGCGCGTACGTTCCGACTACGTCGAGAAGCCCGACGACACCATGCTGATCGAATCCGCAATCAACGGCATGCTCTCGGCGCTGGATCCGCACTCGTCCTACCTCAGCCCCAAGAACTACCGCGACATGCAGGTGCAGACGCGCGGTGAGTTCGGTGGCCTCGGCATCGAGGTGACGATGGAGAACGGCATCGTCAAAGTCGTCTCGCCCATCGACGACACGCCCGCTTCCAAGGCAGGCCTCCAGGCTAACGACCTCATCACCCACCTCGACGGCGAGCAGATCGTCGGCCTGACGCTCGAGCAGGCGGTCGAGAAGATGCGCGGGCCCGTCAACACCCCCATCACGCTCACCATCGTGCGCAAGGGCACCGATGATCCCTTCGACGTGAAGGTCACGCGTGACATCATCCGCATCAACGCGGTGAAGGCGAACAACGAGAAAGACATCGCCTACATCAAGATCACCACCTTCAACGAGCAGACGCACGCCAACCTTGTGAAGGCCATCGAGAACGCCAAGAAGACGATCGGCAAGGACCTCAAGGGTTACATCATCGACCTGCGTAATAACCCAGGCGGTCTGCTCGACCAGGCGATCGCCGTCTCTGACGACTTCCTCGATCGTGGCGCCGTGGTGCTGACCAAGGGCCGCAATAACGAGGAGACGCAGCGCGCTCAGGCTCACCCTGGCGATCTGACCGACGGCAAGAAGATCGTCGTGCTGATCAACGGCGGCTCCGCCTCGGCTTCCGAGATCGTCGCCGGCGCCTTGCAGGACCACAAGCGCGCGACCATCGTCGGCACGCGCTCGTTCGGCAAAGGCTCGGTGCAGACGATCATCCCGCTGGGTGCCAACGGCGCCATCCGTCTGACGACCGCACGCTACTACACACCGTCCAACCGCTCGATCCAGGCCAAGGGCATCGATCCTGACATCCTCATCGAGCAGGAGCTGCCCGACGAGCTGAAGAAGAAGCAGACCTCGGCCGCCGATAGTTCCCGTGGCGAGGCGAGCCTGCGCGGCCATCTCCGTAACCCGGAGAACGGAGCCAGCGAGGACGGCAAGGAAGTGAAGGAAGTCTCGGGTTCGTCGGCCTACGTTCCCAAGGAGCCCGAGAAGGACACCCAGCTTCAGTACGCACTCTCGTTCCTGCGCGGCACGGCAACCGACGCCATCACGGCCAAGGCGACGCCGGCTCCGGCAACGGACGACGCCAAGGAAAAGGCGAAGAACTGACGGTCAACGCGCCTAGCACCCGATCGTCATGATGAAGCTTTAGATGGGCGCCACTGGCGCCCATCTTCTTTTGCGCCGCCACCCTTGCAGCATGGATGCCCTGCCATGACCAAACCTACGCCCGGCTACCGCCCTTGCGTCGGCATCACCGTGATCAACCCCGAAGGTCTCGTCTGGATCGGCCGGCGCGCCGATGCGCCCGGTGAGGAGGAAGGCCGTGGGGAATGGTGGCAGATGCCGCAAGGTGGCATTGATCCAGGCGAGGATCCTGCCGGCGCCGCCCTGCGCGAGCTCTACGAGGAAACCGGCATGCACACCGTTCGCATCCTCGGCGAGACCGACGGCTGGCTTCGCTACGACCTTCCGGACCATCTCATCGGTAAGGCTTGGGGCGGGCGCTATCGCGGGCAGGAGCAGAAATGGTTCGCCGTCCGCTTCCTCGGTGACGACAGCGAGATCGACATTGCCCCCCCGGCCGGCCACAAGCCCGAGTTCAGCGAGTGGAAATGGGCCCCACTTTCAGAGGTGACGAGCCTCATCGTTCCGTTCAAGCGCGACGTCTACGTCCACGTCGTCGAAGCCTTTAAAGGCCTTGCTGTGGCTGGGAATTGACGGCTTGGGCGCCACACAGGCGCAAATTTGGGCCAATAACGCCATAGAATGGCTGGATTTTTCATTCTAAACTGTCGCATGATTCGTTGATCAATGCCCTTGACAGGGAGCCGGTACCACCGCCCATGTCCGCACTCGCTCAATCGGAAAGCCTCGGTCTGCCGCTACGTCCATGCGTGGGCGTTGTGCTGTTCAACGCCGAAGGACTTGTTTGGGTCGGCCAACATACGCCGCGGTGGGCGCGCCAGCGGCAAGACATGGCTGCAAGCTTCTGGCAGCTCCCGCAGGGCGGCATCGAACCGCGTGAGCCTTCACGCGAAGCTGCATTCCGCGAGCTGTGGGAAGAGACCGGCGTGCGCAATGCCTCGCTGATCGGCGAGATCCCCGGCTGGCTCACCTATGAGCTCCCCTCCGAGCTTCTAGGCGTCGCATTGCAGGGCAAGTATGCCGGACATCGTCTGCGCTGGTACGCCATGCGTTTCGAAGGCACCGACAGCGAGATCGACATCCAGCCCAAGTCTCCTTCGATGAAGCGCGAGTTCGAAGCCTGGCAATGGGTGCCGCTGTCCGAGGTCTCACGCCTTGCGATGGACTTCCGCCGCCCCGTCTACGAGGAAGTGGCGCAGGAATTCGCTCGCTTCGCGCGCAGCTCTCCCACCCGCATAGCCGCCGAATAAAGTAATTTGGTACGGGGCGCCGTCGGAGCGCGCACGCGCCAATGCAGTCAGCATGCCGAGCTAAGCCCGGCATGCTGAGGAAAGGCGCCCGGCGCGGCCGCCGCATGCCAACCGCCGCACACCAAGCCTCTTTCAGCCTGTGTCAGCTAAAAAAAACTAGCTCTTCAGCTGCATGCGCTTGAGCACGTCGAGCAGCCCCTCGGCAACCATGCGCGCATGATCGTCCTTGGCCGCCGCGAGCTGCTCTTCGGCAGCCCTCAGCTCGCTGGCGAGCCGCTCACCCGTCAGCTCTTCCAGCGGCACAGCCGTCTGAGCGAGGATCGTGAGGCGGTCAGGATCCGCCTCCGCGACGCCCTTCTTCACCAGCAGGCGCTGGCTCCCCTGCGGCAGCGTCACTTCGAGCACGCCCGGGCGCAGCGTCGAAATGAAAGGCGAGTGCCCCGCAAGAACCGCGAAGTCGCCTTCCGCACCCGGCACTACGACCTGGTTGGCCTCGCCTGAGAACACGAGACGCTCAGGCGTCACCAGCTCGAAATTTAATGTCGCTGCCATGACCTAGTCTATCCTGTCAGTCGTCGAGGCCGTTGTCGCCGGTCTTGCTGCGAACGTCTTCCACGTCCTGCAGCTTCGTCCCGCAGAACGGGCAGAAGAAGAGCGGGTGGTCCACCATGCCCGGCTCCTCGTCTTCGAGATCGATGAGCCCCACCGACATGTAAAGCACGCCGTCGTCGCCGACGGTGATCAGCGGCTCGAACTCCTCGCCGCTCATCGCATCTTTCAGCTCCTCGCAGCAGGAGCCGAAGTCACCACCAGCCGGTGCGTCCACAGCCATGATCTTTGTCCCTCTTATTGGCTCGAATAGAGCCCGTTCGTTGTTAAGATCAGGCCGCTTCCGCGAGCTTCTCAGCCTTCGCCTTGGCTTCTTCGATGTTGCCGACCATGTAGAACGCCTGCTCGGGCAGGTGATCGTACTCGCCCTCGCAAAGGCCCTTGAAGCCCTTGATGGTGTCAGCGAGCGACACGAGCTTGCCCGGCGAGCCGGTGAACACCTCGGCCACGTGGAACGGCTGCGACAGGAAGCGCTCGATCTTACGGGCGCGTGCCACGATCAGCTTGTCGTCTTCGGAAAGCTCGTCCATGCCGAGAATGGCGATGATGTCCTGGAGAGCCTTGTAACGCTGCAGGATCGACTGAACCTTACGAGCAACCTCGTAGTGCTCCTCGCCGACGATCATCGGCGACAGCATGCGCGAGGTGGAATCGAGCGGGTCCACGGCCGGATAGATGCCCTTTTCAGCGATCGAGCGCGAAAGCACGGTCGTCGCGTCGAGATGCGCGAACGAGGTTGCCGGCGCCGGGTCGGTCAAGTCGTCGGCCGGCACGTAAATGGCCTGCACCGAGGTGATCGAACCCTTGTTCGTCGTGGTGATGCGTTCCTGCAGGGCGCCCATGTCCGTGGCGAGCGTCGGCTGATAGCCGACCGCCGAAGGAATACGGCCGAGCAGAGCCGACACTTCCGAACCCGCCTGCGTGAAGCGGAAGATGTTGTCGACGAAGAACAGCACGTCCTGGCCCTGGTCGCGGAAGTACTCGGCAACCGTCAGACCCGACAGAGCAACGCGGGCACGCGCGCCCGGGGGCTCGTTCATCTGGCCGTACACCAGTGCGCACTTGGAGCCAGCGGTCGAGCCGTTGTTCTCCTTCGGGTCGAGGTTCACCTTCGACTCGATCATTTCGTGATAGAGGTCGTTGCCCTCACGCGTGCGCTCGCCGACGCCGGCGAACACCGAGTAACCGCCGTGAGCCTTGGCGACGTTGTTGATCAGCTCCATGATGAGCACGGTCTTGCCGACGCCGGCACCACCGAACAGGCCGATCTTGCCGCCCTTGGCGTACGGAGCGAGCAGGTCGACGACCTTGATGCCCGTGACGAGAATTTCAGCTTCCGTCGCCTGGTCCTGGAAGGCCGGCGCCTGAGCGTGGATCGGATATTCAGCGGCACCCTTGATCGGACCCGCTTCGTCCACCGGCTCGCCGATGACGTTCATGATGCGGCCCAGCGTGGCATCGCCCACCGGAACCATGATCGGAGAGCCCGTGTCGCGCACTTCCTGACCGCGCACCAGACCTTCGGTCGAGTCCATGGCGATCGTGCGCACCGTGTTCTCGCCGAGATGCTGCGCCACTTCGAGCACCAGGCGCGAGCCCTGGTTCGTCGTCTCGACAGCGTTGAGAATGGCCGGCAGGTGATCGTCGAACTGCACGTCGACGACTGCGCCCGTGACCTGGCGGATGCGACCAACTTTGTTTGCCATGTGCGTCTCCAACAGAAAGTGTTCAGGCGACCGACAGCGTCACGGGAATGTTTCCGCGCGTCGCCTTCGAATACGGGCAGATCTCGTGCGCCTCGTTCAGAAGCGCCTCGACCTTTTCTTTTTCACCGCCGGGGACCGACAGCTTGATGTCGGCCTTCAGCGCGAAACTCGTTGCGTCCTTGTCGAGCGTGACGGCCACCGTGACTTTGGCGGCCTGTCCGTCGAGACCATGCTTCTTCGCCAGCAGCAGTACCGCCTGGCCGAAGCACGACGACCAGCCGAGGGCAAAAAGCTGCTCGGGGTTGTGCCCCTCGCCGGAGCCGCCGAGATCCTTCGGCAGCGCCATCGCCAGTGCGAGCTTCGCGTCCTCGAGGACTGCGCGCCCGTCCCGGCCGCCTTTCGTCGTCGCTGTGGTCGTGTAGGCCATAGCTACCTTGCGATCCTAAAGTGCCTCGGCGCCCGAGATGATCTCGATGAGCTCCTTGGTGATCATCGCCTGGCGCGTGCGGTTGTACTTCAGCGTGAGCTTGTTGATCATCTCGCCCGCGTTGCGCGTCGCCGAATCCATGGCGCTCATCTGTGCGCCGTAGAACGAAGCGACGTTCTCCAACAGGCCGCGGAAGATCTGCGTCGAAATGTTGAGCGTGACGAGATCACCGAGGACCTCTTCTTCGCTCGGCTCGTACTGATGGATCGCCTCGGCGCCGCCCGTCGCCTGTGCCTTCGTCTCGGGGATCTTCGCCGGGATCAGCTGCAGAGCCACGGGGTCCTGCTTGATCACCGACTTGAACTCCGCGAAGTACAGCTTCGCGACATCGAATTCGCCGGCCTCGAACAGCTTCAGCACCTTGCCCGCGATCTCATCCGCATTGGCGAACGCGATCTGGCGCACGGCGCGCAGGTCGATGCGATCGATGTAATGGTTGCCCAGCTCGCGCTTCAGCGCCTCGGCGCCCTTGCGGCCCACCATCATCATCTTCACGGTCTTGCCCTGTGCGAGCAGCCGCTGAGCTTCCTGGCGGGCGAGCTTGGAGATGTTGGTGTTGAAACCACCGGCGAGACCGCGCTCGCCGGTCATCACGATCAGCAGGTACGTCTGATCGCGGCCCGTTCCCGCCAGCAGCGGAGCCGAGCCCTTGTCGGTGATGCGCGAGCCGAGGTTGGCGATCATCTGGTCCATGCGCTCGGCATAGGGACGCGCCGCCGTCGCCACTTCCTGCGCGCGACGCAGTTTCGCCGCGGCGACCATCTGCATCGCCTTGGTGATCTTGCGCGTCGCCTTCACCGAGGTGATGCGGTTTCTGAGGTCCTTTAAGCTCGGCATCGGGCCGTGCCTTCCTTCTCACACTGTCATCCTCGGGTTTGTCCCGAGGACCCAAATCTCCGCTTGCGCCGGAGCCAGCCGATGGATGGTTGGTCGGGGCGAGCCCGACCATGACACCCTTAGTTAGGCAGTAAAGCCCTTGGAGAACTTGTCGAGGAAGGCGACGAGCTTCTTCTCGGTATCCTCAGACAGCGCCTTCTTGGTGCGGATGTCCTCGAGGATGTCCTTGCCGTCGGTGCGCAGCAGGTTCAGCAGGTCCTGCTCGTACTTCGTCACGGCGCCGACCGGGATCGCATCGAGATAACCGCGCGTACCAGCGAAGATCACGCAAACCTGCTCTTCCATCTGCAGCGGCGAGAACTGAGGCTGCTTCAGGAGCTCGGTGAGACGTGCACCGCGTGCAAGCATCTTCTGCGTCGCCGCGTCGAGGTCCGAGCCGAACTGAGCGAAGGCGGCCATCTCGCGGTACTGAGCGAGTTCGCCTTTGATCTTGCCGGCAACCTGCTTCATCGCCTTGGTCTGCGCCGACGAGCCGACGCGCGACACCGACAGACCGACGTTAACTGCCGGGCGGATGCCCTGATAGAAAAGGTCGGTCTCGAGGAAGATCTGGCCGTCGGTGATCGAAATCACGTTCGTCGGAATGTAGGCCGACACGTCGTTGGCCTGCGTCTCGATGACCGGCAGCGCCGTCAGCGAGCCGGCGCCGTGCTCGTCGTTGAGCTTCGCGGCGCGCTCCAGAAGACGCGAGTGGAGATAGAACACGTCGCCCGGATAGGCTTCGCGGCCCGGCGGACGGCGAAGCAGCAGCGACATCTGGCGGTAGGCGACGGCCTGCTTGGAGAGGTCGTCATAGGCGATCACGGCGTGCATGCCGTTGTCGCGGAAGAATTCGCCCATCGTGCAGCCCGTGAACGGTGCAAGATACTGCAGCGGGGCCGGCTCCGAAGCCGTAGCGGCGACGATGATCGAGTACTCCAGTGCGCCGTGCTCTTCGAGCACCTTGACGAACTGGGCGACGGTCGAGCGCTTCTGGCCGACGGCGACGTAGACGCAGAACAGCTTGTCCTTGTCGCTCTTGGCAGCGGCGTTGATCGCCTTCTGATTGAGGATCGTATCGAGAATGATCGCGGTCTTGCCGGTCTGCCGGTCACCGATGATCAGCTCGCGCTGGCCGCGGCCAACGGGGATCAGGGCGTCCACGGCCTTGAGGCCGGTAGCCATCGGCTCGTGCACCGACTTGCGCGGCAGAATGCCGGGCGCCTTCACGTCGACGCGCTTCTTCTCGGTGAACTGGATCGGGCCCTTGCCGTCGATCGGGTTTCCGAGAGCGTCGACCACGCGGCCGAGCAGACCCTTGCCGACCGGAACCTCGACGATGGCGCCCGTACGCTTGACGGTGTCGCCCTCCTTAATGCCGCGGTCGTCGCCGAAAAGCACGACGCCAACGTTGTCGGATTCGAGGTTCAGGGCCATGCCGCTGATGCCGCCCGGGAACTCCACCAGCTCGCCGGCCTGGACATTGTCGAGACCATAGACGCGGGCGATGCCGTCACCGACGGACAGCACCTGGCCAATTTCTGAGACCTCGGCTTCCTTGCCGAAATTCTTGATCTGGTCCTTGAGGATCGAGGAGATCTCTGCGGCCCGGATGTCCATACTTGCCTCTTCCCTTACAGCGCTTCTTGTTCGTGCTGGGCCCTTGCCCGCCCTTCCAATCACAAAAACGGCCGCAGACGAGCTGCAGCCGGTTCAGCCGATCAGTCGGTTCCCTTGAGCACGACTTTCAGGTTCATGAGTTTCGTCTTCAGCGATGAATCGAACATGCGGCTGCCGACTTTGACCACCAGACCGCCGAGCAGCGAGGGGTCGACTTTGGCATCGAGCCGCACGTCCTTGCCGAAGGACGCTTTCAACTGGTCTTTCAGCGTCGCCAGCTGCTCGTCGTTGAGCGGCTGCGCCGACTGCACCTCGGCAACCATCTCGCCGCGATGCTGCGCGAGCTGCTGCCGGAAATTCTTGATCATGTCCTCGGCGGCGAACAGGCGGCGGTTGCGAGCCACGACGCGGAGGAAGTTGCTGGTGGTGGCACCGACCGAAGCCCAGTCCATAACGGCCTTCAGCGCGCGGTCCTGCTCCTCGGCAGCGAAAGCGGGGCTGTTCACCAGCCGCTTGAGATCTTCGCTGCCATCGAGCATCGACTGAACCTTGCCGAGGTCCTGGTCGACGTTGTCGAGTTCGCCCTGATCGCGCGCCAAATCGAACAGCGCCGCGGCGTAGCGCCCAGCAACCCCTGACGTCATCTGATTTTCCGTTGCCACGTCAATCTCGCGCCCGCGGACAAGGCAGAGGCATCGGGCCGTATCGGCTCGCCCACACCCTCCCCCGCTTTGAGGAATTCTTCTTGCACTAAAAGAGCGTCCCGGCACCCGACCAGAACACCCCCTTCAAAAGTGCGCGGCCTCTCTAACATGCACCGCGCAGCCCTTCAACGGGTGATAGGCGCCGCAATGCCGCATTCGCGGCGGCACTCCAGCAATTTTCAAGATGAACGAAAGCTGCACGTGCCCTTCAGAACGGGTTCAGCCCGAAAAGTATTGAATGCCCCTCATAGCCGGTGACGACGCCGGCAACCGGATCACAGGGGAAAACAATGACCACCACCCGCAAGCTCACCTCGATCATCACCGCCGCGGCCATCGCGGTAACCAGTCTGGGAACTTTCGCCACCGCCGCCAGCGCCCACGATCGCGGCTACCGCGGCGACTATTACGGCCGCCACTATGACCGCGGCTACGGCGAGTATCGTCCCCGTCACGGCCGCGATCGCTATTACGCCCGCCACTACCGGAAGAGGGACAACACCGGCAAGTACATCGCCATCGGCGCCGCCGCACTGATGCTCGGCGTCATCGCTTCGGAGGCTTCGCGCCGCTAGCCATCAGCGGCTCCGGCTTCCGCGCCGGAGGCTCCCTCGCCTCCGGCGACCCAATACTGAACCAAGAAATTTGCCACTACCCGACGCTTTTTTGACCCCCAGAGATAATGACTGAGCGCCCCCACCCTCGCGCCAGTCCCGGGCCAGACCTTCCCCCCAGGTCTGGCCCTTTTCTTTTGCGCTCCTGCGCGCCCGATTTCCGTGATGTCCGCGCAGTCGCCCATCCATCCATGTCGACTTCAGCCCCTCGAACCGCCGTCGGGCAAGCAAAGTCCCGCGGCACGGCCCGCCCCCCCATCATCCCAATGAAGATCGGGATCCAGACATGCCTCGCTTGAGGAGCCGGGCGAGGCTCACTCGCGGGTGCCGGCCTGCGCCGGCACGAAGTCGACCACCTCGATCCGCGCCCTCGCATCGCCCAGCTCAAAAAGATATATCTTGCGATAGCACTTAAATCTGACTATCTTCAGATATATCGAATCCACCAAAGGACAGAAAATGTTTGGAATGAGAGAATTTGGAATGGAGCGCGAGGAGCGCCACCACCGCTGCGCACCCGGGGGCCGGCACGGCCGCATGGGCCGCGGACACGGTCACGGCCACGGCGGCCGCCACGATCGCGATGATCGCGACTGGTTCCGCATCGGCCGCATGCTCGCCCACGGCGACCTGAAGCTGCTGACCCTCGCTCTGATCGAGGAACAGCCGCGCCACGGCTACGAGCTCATCAAGCTCATCGAGGAGAAGACCAGCGGCGCCTACAGCCCGAGCCCCGGCGTCGTCTACCCGACGCTGACGTTTCTGGAGGAAGCCGGATACGCCACCGCCGAAAGCGAAGGCGCCAAAAAAACCTACGCCATCACCGACTCCGGCCGCGAGTATCTGACCGAGAACCGCCAGTTCGCCGACATGATCCTCGAGCGTATGGCGGCCATCGGCGAGAAGTTCGCTCGCAGACGCCGCGAGCGTGACAGCGAACGCGGCGCAGACGTGCCCAAGCTCGTCGCTGCTGCTCTGGAAAATCTGCGCGACGTCGCCGCCAAGCAGCTCGAACAGAGCGCCGACGCGGAAACCGCTATTGTCGAAATTCTGATGCGCGCCGCCAAGGACATCCGCAGCGCCTGATCAGCGACACACTTGGCTCCCCGCCAGAAAAAGCCGGGCCTCTCGGGGTCCGGCTCTTCGGCCTTCGAAACTATGCACTTCCGGGCGATGCCGATCGGCCATTAGCCGCCGTCGCCACCCCCGAGCGCGAAACTTGGCTCGGCACCCTTCGGCGCATCCGACCGGGTGGGGTCGACGCGCCGCGCATTCGGGCTCTTGCCTCCCTTGAAGTACCCGATCATCGCTTCCATGCAGAGCGGCTTCAGCCCCTCTCCGCCGTTGTCGATATGCGCCTTCAATGTATTGCGCAGACGCGGCTCCCACGTTGCGTGGATGTGCTTCGCGATCCCATCGAGCGCCTCTGATTTAGGATAGACGGCGAAGAAGTCGGTGATCTGGTTCGCCATGCGGACGACGTCGCGGGTTTCCATGGTGTGAATCCCTTGTGATCCGGGCACCGGTGCAAGGCCCGGACTGATCAGTCTACGCCCCTCCAACCATCCGTCATCGATTCTTGTTCCATGTACGAGCTCTCAGGCCAGCCAGAGGCCGCCCGCCGAACGCACCGCCAATCGCTCAGATCCAGAAGCTTCGGCAATCGCGCAAGAGCCGATTAGCCTTCAGAGCTCCCATTGCTCCCATTCTTGGCAATCGTTTTCATCGCGGCGCTGATCTGCTCAAGGACTGCGGGGCACGTGCCAAGGCTGCTCGCTTCCGGATGCTGGCACTGAAGCCGCCAAGCATCATGATCGTACTGGAGATTGAGCACGCCATTTGCGGGATCGAAACTGACGGTGAAACCACATTTTCTACAGGTAACTTCGCCCAATCGGCACTCCTATAAAGGACTGTGTGGACAGAACACCGATTTGCACGACACTGTTTGAGTGGGATCAATGAACGCATCTCAATTTTGGTTGGATCCTTAATTGAAATCGCATGCGCCGCCGCCCCGCCCCGCCAGCATGACAACGAGCATCCCATGCAGCTGAACCGCCAACCTCTTTATTGCCAGGTAGCCAATGAACTCATTGGGCTTATCGCGAAAGGGGCTTGGAAGCCGGGTCAAGTGATCCCTAACGAAATCGAACTGGCGAGGAAGCTAGGGGTAAGCACCGGCACGATGCGCAAAGCGCTCGATAAACTCGAAGCGAGCCACCTGATCGTCCGGCGCCAAGGGCGTGGCACATTCATTTTAGATCAGACGGGTATCGCCAATCGGCAGCGCTTTGATCTCCTGCGCCTGGATGACGGCAGCTCCATCCAAGCCATCAGCGAGACGCTCGAGGAGGGCATCGCCAATGCCTCGAAAGACGAGTGCCGTGAGCTGGCGCTCGAACAATCCGACAAGGTACTTCGTGCCACGAGGGTCAAGAGCCACAACGGCAATCCCTACGTATACGAAGACATCTCAATTGCCGCGAAGCGGTTCCCGGGGATCGATCTCGATTTGGGGTTAGTCGATTACACTTTGGCTGAGCTGGCGCAGAGATACCGTGTGATTCTGGGGCAGGCCGTCGAACAGCTGACCCTCTGCGAAGTCACAGACAAGGTCGCCAACGCGCTGTACGTGAAGGCCCGCTCGGTCGTCCTGAAGCTGCACTTGGTCGCTTATTCGTTCTCGGGCGAGCCGCTCATGCGGCGGATCGGATTCTCTCATCTCCCGGACGCGAAGTACGTCGTAAAGATCGACTAGCGTTTGCGTCGTTGCCGCACCCATTGGTCGCCGACGCAAACGCTTCACCCCTACAGATGGCGCGCCGGATCGCGATCGACCGCAAACACGGCGAGGCGTGACCCGGCGGTCGAACCACCCGTTCACATCGGCAAGCAGAGCCACGCGCCGAGGCAGGTATGCGGCGCCGTCGCTTTGCACGCCGTCTGCCACGAACGGCACGTCGTTGTGGTCGGGCCATCTACACACTTCGTGTGGACGGGGCCCTTACCCACGCGCCCCTTGCCATAGATGATGTTCGCAAGGCCATGCGTCGCAAACACCTCGGCGATGTCATGCGTCATGGCTTCGCCCAGCCCTTCCACCTTGATGCAATCGCCAGCCTGTGCCGTGGCCGCAAACGAGAACATCACCGCCGCGGCGGCCAAGCCCATTTTCAACGCGCGCATGTGCCCCTCCAGAGGACAATTTATCCCGCGATCGAAACTAGTTAAGCGCGCGGTCCGCCACAACAGATTCACTCTGCGGCAATCAGGGCTGCCTGAAACGAGCTGGACCGCGTGCCGCTTTTGCCACGCAGCCAGCACCCGGCCGGCCTCGCACCTCATATGACGCTTCGGCGATACTCCCGCGGCCGCCGCGGCTCCACTCAAGTTATGCTAAAGGCGAAGCGATGCGCCTCGCTCCGGCGGCACGGGTAGACAGCCCCAAATCCTCCTGGCCGGCCCATTAGGTCAGCCCCACCCACGAAAAATACTTAGTCCGTTCGCAACGCCCGCTACACTATACGCGCGACCTTTCATGGCGATCAGTACACTGATCACGCATGCTCGACCCTTTCGCTGCGACAGCACAGGGATCAGGTCGGACATGACGATACACACCGAGCCCGTCGCCGTTCGACGGACCCGAACGCCGAAGGCCGAAGTCGAGGTCGAAATCGCCTCTGTCGCAACCGCCGTGCCCAAGCACGTCACCGGGCAAGCCGAAGTCTCCGAGCGCGCCCATAAGATCTATCCGCAGTTTGCCCGCCTCGACGCGCTCTACACCAATACCGGCATCGAGCGCCGCTACTCCGTCGAGCCGAAGGAATGGTACCTGCGCACGCACACCTGGGAGGAGCGCACAGAAACCTTCCAGCGCAACGCGCTCGACCTCTTGGAACAAGTCGCGCTCGACGCCGTCGCCCAGGCCGGCCTGTCGCTGAGCGACATCGACACCATCGTCACCAACACCATCACCGGGCTTTCAATCCCCACTCTGGAAGCCCGTCTGATGAACCGGCTGCCGTTCCGCCCCGACGTTCAGCGCCTGCCCATCTTCGGCTTCGGTTGCGGCGGGGGCGTCGCCGGCTTGTCCCGCGCCGCGCGCATGGCGCAGGCTCAGCCCGGATCGAACGTGCTGTTCCTAACGGTCGATCTGTGCTCGCTCTGCCTGCGCATCAACGACCCGCGCCTGACGATGTTCGTCGCCGCGGCGCTGTTCGGCGATGGAGCGGCAGGCGTCGTGCTCCGCAGTCGCGACCGCAACAACCCATCGCACACCCACGGTGGCACCGCGCTCGCGCGCATCGGCGCCATCGGCGAGCACACGTGGTCCGGCACCGAGCACATCATGGGCTTTGACATCAAGGACGATGGCTTCGGCATCGTTCTGAGCCCCGACTTGCCTGCGCTGATGCGCGATCGGCTGATCGAAGGTCTGGTGCCGTTCTTCGTGCGCGAAGGCCTGTCGCCGAATGACTTTCAAGGCCTTCTGCTTCACCCGGGCGGAAGCAAGCTCCTCACCACGATAGAAAGCACGCTCGGCATCCCGCGCGATCAGCTCCGCTACTCCTGGCAGGTGCTGAGGGACTACGGGAACATGTCGTCGGCGACAGCGCTATTCGTGCTCAAGGAAGCGATCGCCGATAAAGCCCACGGGCGCTACCTGCTCGCTGCATTCGGCCCCGGCTTCTCCGGCTACTTCGTCGTCCTCGACCTTTAGCGAGACATCAGCCCCCAACTGCCATCCTCGCACGCCTGTCCGGTTGAGGTAGGCAGTCGCCTCCACTTCCGTCATGGCCGAGAAGTCGGCCATCCACGTCACTATCGGCGCGCTCGACCGTCGCCAGGAAATGCCGGCATCACTCTATGTCCGGCGTCGAGAATGCTGGCGAGCCGCTGCCAGCCGCATCAGACGTCCGGCGCGCGCGAGCGGCTCAGCCAGATGAAGGCGTAAAAAAACGCCAGCCAGAAACCGATCGACAGACCATAAAAGCCGATGGTGCGCAGCGACCAGAACGGCCAGGACCCTGCCGACCCGATGGCGAGCACGTTCGGATAAAAGCTGAAGAGCGTGGAGCGCCACCGGTTCCACATCACCGTCGTCTCGCCCTGGCTCTTTTCGGCTGCCTTGGCATCGTTGAATACGCGGTCGCTATTCCGCTTCAACCACCACCAGGAGTCCTCGTTGGTCAGTTCGAGACCCCGGCCGGACAGGTTGCGCATGTAGATATACTGAACGTCAGTGGTGTTGCCGCGCGCATCGGGATCGCTGCGGCGCACTTCCGTTCCGGTTATGACGCCCGTCGTCCACGTTGGACGCGCGTACTCCCATGCGAACCAGAGCGGTACGCCAACGATCAGCGCAGCGATAGCGAAGACGAGACTGTCCCTCCGCCACAGGACGAAAGCGAGCAGCAGAATAGCGAGCAGGACGATGAAACCGATCGACGTCCAAGCGTAGAGCATTCTTCAATCCTCACAGGGCGTGTCGCGGGCCGCGATGTTGGCATACCCGGCTGGCTGAGGCGAAGGCAATTCTCCGCTGAGCGCCGCCAGCTGGAGCATGTCGTCGGCGACGGCTCTGTCCGCGCTTAAGCACGCCCTCGCCGACAAAGCCGCGCGCCGCCGTAAACATTACGCATCGCATAAGAAGCTGTGGTGCTCGAGGCCGAAAGTGATACCGACCTCGAACTGCAACGAAACCTGGCGTTTTCGTCGGGGCGACGCGGACTTGGCACCCGCTCTCCAATGAAACGCGATCCTGGCGTATTGGCAGAGCCATGCTTCGCATGGACGGCCGGAATCCACGCAAGTGTCAGCACCGGGACGGGAGCGGGTTTGGCTTGCCCGCGAGCGCGACTCGGCGTTCCGTCTCCCCATGAGCAAGAAATACAAGGGAAAGACCTGCGTATACTGTGGCGGCGTCGGCCTCTCGGAGACGCGCGACCACGTGCTGGCACGCGAATTTGTACTTGAGCGTCATCGCTCAAATCTCCCGGCGGTCCCGGCCTGTAGGAGGTGCAACAACACCAAGTCGCAGCTCGAATGGGAGCTGACAACTGTGCTTCCCTTCGGCGGTCGGCACTCCGATGCATTGGAAGTTTTGAGTACAATGGTCCCGAAGCGGCTGCGGGCGAATCAAGCGCTTCGGTCACAGATTACGCGGCATATCGACAAGCCAATTTGGCTACCCACGCCTTGGGGCAACATGGAGCGCACCAGCATCGTTCCAATCGACACCAAGCAAATTGAGACGTGGGTGTCATTCCTGACGATGGGGCTAATTTGGCACCACTGGCACGTCATAGTGGCGAATGAGGTCGATATCGAGCCAATGCTCCTTACAAGCGAAGGTGAGAAGCTCTATGCACCGATGTTCTACTTGAGGGCGTCGCGCCAAGTGCCGGTCACCTCGATTGGAGGGGATGCCCTGATCTATGAAGGAATGATGGATCGCGCCAATCCCCTCGCCTCACTGTGGCGTTTTGCAGTTTACGGCGGGATTCAATTGGGCGGCAACGACCCCCGGGTGAGAGCCTCGACCTACTACGTCAAAGTGATGCCGCGCGCCCAAAATGCGCGTGCATAAGAGAAGGCTTGACCCTACAAAAAGCTATACGGATCGATATCGACCGTCAGCCGCACGTCGCCTTTCAACGGCGGCAGATCGGCCAGCCACGCGCGCAAATACGCCTGCACATCGATCTCGCGCGGCGCCTTCACCAGCAAGCGCCAACGATGCCGCCCGCGGATCACCGCGATCGGCGCCTCCGCCGGCCCCAACACCTCGATCATCGAAGAGCGCGGCGCGCGATGCGCGATGTCACGCGCAACGAGCTGCGCCGTCTCTTTTTCGCGCGCGGCAACCACCAGCGCCACCAACCGCCCGAACGGCGGCAGCATTCCGCGCTGACGCGATTTGATCTCCTGCTCGATGAACGCCTCGCGGTCGCTCTCGATGATCGCCTTCATCACCGGATGATCGGGCATGTACGTCTGCACATAGCCGCGCCCTTCCGCCAGCGCACGCCCAGCACGCCCCGTCACCTGATGCAAAAGCTGGAACGTGCGCTCGCCCGCGCGCGGATCGGCGCCCTGCGCCAGACCCAGATCGCCATCGACGATCCCCACCGTCGCAAGGTTCGGGAAGTGATGCCCCTTGGCGACGATCTGCGTGCCTATGACGATGTCGATGCCGCCCGCCTCGATGCTGCGGATGATCTCGCGCATTTCCGTCAGCCCCGGAATGAGATCCGACGACAGCAGCGCCACCTTCGCATCCGGGAACCGCTCGGCCACTTCTTCCGCAACGCGCTCCACGCCCGGCCCGCACGCAACGAGCGAGCCCGCTTCCCCGCACTTCGGACACTTCTCCGGCAACGCGATGGAAAAGCCGCAGTGATGGCAATGCAGCCGTCCGCGAAAACGATGTTCCACCAGCGTCGCCGTGCACTGCGGACACTCGATGCGATGGCCGCACGCACGGCACAGCGTTAGCGGCGCATATCCACGCCGGTTGAGAAACAGTAGCGTCTGCTGCTTGTCTTCCAGTGTGCGTATCATCGCCTCGACCAGCGGCGGCGCCAGCCACTTGCCCTTTTCCGGCGGCGTAACGCGCAGATCGATCGCCGTGATGTCCGGCAGCGACGCGCCCGAGAAACGCCCCGGCAGCACCACGTGCCGATAGCGCCCATTGCGCGCGTTGACGTGCGATTCAATCGACGGCGTCGCCGAAGCCAAGATCACCGGGAAGCCGCCGAGACTGCCGCGCACCACCGCCATGTCGCGCGCCTGGTAATGCACGCGGTCGTCCTGCTTGTAGCCGCTGTCATGCTCTTCATCGACGATGACGAGGCCGAGGTCTGAAAACGGCAGGAACAGCGCCGACCGCGCACCGACGACGACACGCGCCTCCCCATTCGCCGCCTGCCGCCACACGCGACCGCGCTCCGGGCCCGACAGCGCCGAATGCCATTCGACCGGCATCGCGCCGAACCGCCCCGTGAAGCGGCGCATGAATTGATCGGTCAGCGCAATTTCCGGCAGCATGATCAGCGCCTGATGACCGCGCTCCAGCGTGCGCGCCACCGCCTCGAAATAAACTTCCGTCTTGCCCGAGCCGGTCACGCCGTCGAGCAGCGACACCGAGAAGTTTCCGCCATCGACCGCCGACCGCAGCGCGTCCACCGCCACCGCCTGCTCCGGGCTCAGCTCGGTCACGCGATGTTTCGGGTCGGGCACCGGCGGCCGCTTTTCCGGGATCGCCACCTCGACCAGATTGCCCGACTGCACCAGCCCGTCGATCACGCCCGTCGAGCATTCCGCCGCCTGCGCCAGTGCCGCCTTGGCGCGGATCGCACCGTCGCCGGCAATGTCCAACGCACGCTGCCGCGCCGGGGTCATCCGCGCCGGCACCGGCGCATCCGCAACAATCGTCACACCGAAGCGCGGCTTCTGCGGCTCGAACACCGCCCGCGCGCTCATCATCATGCGCACCGTCATGCCCAGCGGCGCCAGCGTGTACTTCGCTATCCACTCCGCGAACCGCATCGTGATTGGCGGCAGCGGCGGCGCATCGAGCCGACCGGTGATCGTCTTCAATTTCTTCGGATCGATCGGCTTTTGCGGCTCGCCATTGGGATTGGCAACGGGCCGGTCCCACACCACGCCGATACGGCTCTGCGGGCCGAAGGGCACCATCACGAAGCAGCCCGGCTCGATCTCCACATCGTCGGGCACGATGTAATCGTACGTCTGGTCGAGTGCGACCGCGAGCACCACCGGCGCCAACCGCAAGGGAGTGGCCCGCGTCTCGCCATCCAAAGGCTCGAACAGACTCTGCATCGGCGCGCGCAAACTCCCGCGGTGACTGAAAAGCGAATCGAACTGCCAAGCCTAGGCCGCTGCGACGGCGCCCCCAAGGCGCGGCACCAGCGCGCGGTTGACCCGGCCGCTGGCCGCAACAATTTTCCTTGCCGATACCACAGATTAACTTCGGATCGAGGGGCTGCAGCTAAGCTGGCGCCGCCCCAGGCATCGCGGGCTCTCTCCAGGAACGCGTTACCCCATGGAATATAAGGACTACTACAAGATCCTCGGCGTCGAGCGGAACGCCTCGCAGGACGACATCAAGCGCGCATACCGCAAGATGGCGCGCACCTTTCATCCAGACGTGAACAAAGAGGCCGGCGCCGAGGCCAAGTTCAAGGACGCCGGCGAAGCCTACGAAGTCCTCAAGGACCCCGAGAAGCGCGCCGCCTACGACGAGCTCGGCGCCAACTGGCAGCAGGGCCAGCAGTTCCGCCCGCCGCCCAACTGGGATCAGGGCTTCGAATTCTCCGGCGGCGGCTACACCGAGGCGGACCCCTCGCAGTTCTCCGATTTCTTCGAAGGCCTGTTCGGCCAGGCGCGTGCGCGCGGGGCACGTGGCGGCGGCCGCAGTGGCTTTTCCCAGCGCGAGTTCCACGCCCAGGGCGAGGACCATCACGCCAAGATCGTCATTCCGCTGCGCGACAGCTACACCGGTGCCAAGCGCGACATCACTCTGCGCGTGCCCGAGGTGGATGAGACGGGACACGTCGCCGTAAAAAACCGCACGCTTTCCGTCACCATCCCCAAAGGCGTCCGCGAAGGGCAGCACATCCGCCTCGCGGGTCAGGGCTCGCCCGGCATCGGCAAAGGTCAGCCGGGCGACCTATATCTCGAAGTGGCGTTCGAGCCCGACCCGGTCTTCAAGGTCGACGGCAAGGACGTCACCTTTGATCTGCCCATCGCGCCTTGGGAGGCGGCGCTCGGCGCATCGGTAAAGGCCCCGACGCCGGAGGGCGCGGTCATGCTGAAGATCCCGCCCGGCTCCACCAAGGGCCGCACCATGCGCCTCAAGGGCAAGGGCATCCCCGGCAATCCTCCGGGCGATCTCAACGCCGTTCTGAAAATCGAACTACCGCCCGCCGACACCGAAAAGGCCAAGGAACTATATAAAGAAATGGAGCGCGAGATGCCGTTCAATCCGCGCGCGGGCTTGGGAGTGTAACCGATGCCAGCCGATACCAAGCAGAGCCAGCCCACCCTCGTCGTACTCGATGAAGAGGAAGTCACGCTTGGCGAGCTCACGCGCACCTGCCGCGTGCACGCCGAATGGGTGATGGAGCTGATCGACGAAGGCGTGATCGAGCCGCGCGGTCTTTCCGAAGGCGCCAAGTCGCAGCAGTGGCGCTTCTCCGCGACGACCATCGTGCGCATCGAGAAGGCGCGCCGCCTGCAACGCGATCTCGGCGTCAACCTGCCGGGCGTAGCCCTCGCGTTGGAGCTGCTCGATCGCATCGACGCGCTCGAAGCACGCCTGCGCACGACGTCCACGCGCCCCGACCCGCACGACGCCGATTAACTTCTCAACCGTTCGAATCGCCTAACCTCTCCCCGCTGGGGAGAGGTCGCGAACACAGCGAACGGTGAGGGGGCACGTGTCTACGACCGCCGACGACATCGCAGAGCTTGAGCTGCCGCTCGGCGCCGATCTCGAGCGCGCCGTCGCCGCCTGGCTTGCGCACCTGCGCCACGAGCGCGGTCACGCCGACAAGACGCTCGAAGCCTATGACCGCGACGTGCGCCAGTTCCTCGCCTTTCTTGCCCGCGACCTCGGCCATCCGCCCTGCCTCGCCGATCTCGCTCGCCTAGATCTCAAAGTCTTCCGCGGCTTCCTCGCCTCGCGCCGCCGCACTGGCACTGTCAGCCGATCTCTCGCGCGCTCGCTCTCTGCGTTGCGCCAGCTCTTCCGTTGGCTCGAAGCCAAGGACATCGTCGAGAACCGCGCCATCCTCAAGCTTGCGATGCCAAAGGTTCCGCACTCGGTGCCAAAGCCCTTGACCGTCGCCAAGGCTGCAGAAGTTGTAGAGGCGCGCGGTGAAGCCGAACTCGATTGGGTCAATGCCCGCGACGTCGCCGTGCTGCTCCTGCTCTATGGCTGCGGACTGCGCATTGCCGAAGCGCTCAGCCTCAAGACCAAGGACGCGCCGACAGTGGAGCGCGACGTGCTTCGCGTCGTCGGCAAGGGCGAGAAGGAACGCCTCGTTCCCGTGCTCCCCATCGTGCGCCAAGCCATCGCCCGCTATCGCGAACTCTGCCCTTATCAGCTCGAACCCGATGCCCCGATCTTCCGTGGCGCCAAGGGCGGGCCACTGTCGCCGCGCATCATCCAGCTCGCCATGCAGCGTCTGCGCGGCGAACTCGGACTGCCCGCGACCGCCACACCGCACGCGCTTCGCCACTCGTTCGCGACGCACCTTCTGTCCGCCGGCGGCGACCTTCGCCAGATCCAGGAGCTGCTCGGGCACGCCTCCCTTTCCACGACGCAGGCCTATACTGAAGTCGACCGGGAACGCCTTCTTGCCGTCTATGACGCAGCTCACCCGCGCTCATAAAGCCCCGTAAAACGGGCGTTCAGAGCACGTCTTGGTAAACGGCGACGCATTTTTGCCTCTTTTCTTCGGCGCTTGCGCTGTAAAAGCAGGCACCAAGCTGCACCGGAGTAGAAAAGTCGTATGCGCCTACGTTCGCGTTTCGCTGTCGCCATCATGGCAGTCGCAGCCGCACTCTCGGCCGCCGATGCCAACGCCACAGACAAGTCGAAGGATTCCGACAAGGAAGCCCCTGCTGCCGCCGCCCAAACGTGCCGCGGCAACGACATGCTCGCCGAGACCGAGGCCCGCAATCCGCAAGCCTACGCCGCCATCATGGCCGCCGCTGCTTCTGCCAAGAACGCGGACGCCATCCTCTGGAAGATCGAGAAGGAAGGCCGCCCGACCTCCTACCTGTTTGGCACCGTGCATTTGACCGACGATCGCGTCACCAGCCTGTCACCAGCCGTCAAGGATGCCATCAAAGCTTCAAAGACAGTCGCGCTCGAAGTCTCCGACATCTCCGAGACCGCAACGTCCACCGTCATTGCCAAGTCTGCGCCGCTCGTAATGTTCACTGACGGGCGCCGCCTCGACGGTCTACTCTCGACCAGCGAGTACGACGTCGTCAAATCCATCATTGGCCGCTCCGGAATGCCGGTGGATCTGGCGGCACTGTTCAAGCCGTGGATCGTTACCATGATCCTTTCAACGTCGGACTGCGAGCGCGCCAAGGTGCAGAGCGGCGCCCGCGTGCTCGACATGAAGATCGCCGAAATCGGCAAGTCCGAGGGCAAGGACGTCATCGGTCTCGAAACCATCTCGACACAAATCGAAGCGCTCGCTTCGGTCCCCGAGAAGCAGCAGCTCGACATGCTGCGCTCCAGCCTGCGCTTTGCCGATCGCACCGACGACATGATGGAAACGCTGGTGCAGCTCTACCTGAAGCGCAAGATCAGCGCCGCACTGCCGTTCCAGATCGCGCTCGCCAAGGAAGCGGGCATTGGCGATGAAGCCTTCGCTGGCTTCCAGCAGAAGCTCATCTTCGAGCGCAACGCGAAGATGGCCGCTGTCGCCGAACCCCTGCTCGACAAGGGCGGCGTCTTCGTCGCCGTCGGCGCGTTGCATCTTCCCGGCGACCTTGGCCTCGTCGAGCTGATCCGTAACGCCGGCTACACCGTCACCCCGGTGGAGTAACTCACGTCTTCGTCATCGCGCGGCAGCCAGGGCGCAAGGCGCCCCGGCGCCCCGCTCCGATCGCCCGAGCATCTACCAACGAGAGCGTGAATCGGCAGCGGCGACAAATGCGCTGGCTATCAGCGAACTCCAACACCGTTGGACGACGTCGCTCTAAAAATGAATAGCGCGCTTGTCGACGGCGAGCGCAGCTTCCTTGACGGCTTCGCTCAAGGTCGGGTGCGCGTGACAGGTCCGCGCCAGATCCTCGGCCGAGCCACTGAACTCCATCAGCACCGCGCACTCCGCGATCAGCTCCGACGCGTTGGTACCGATGATGTGCGCGCCCAGCACACGGTCTGTCGCAGCATCCGCGAGGATCTTCACGAAACCATCGGTCTGCTGGTTCGCCTTGGCGCGGCCGTTCGCCGTGAACGGGAACTTGCCGACGTTGTAGGCGACGCCAGCCGCCTTCAGCTCTTCCTCGGTCTTGCCGACGCTCGCCACTTCCGGGGCCGTATAGACCACCCCAGGAATGACATTGTAGTTCACGTGCCCCGCCTGCCCGGCGAGGATCTCCGCAACTGCAATGCCCTCGTCCTCGGCCTTGTGCGCCAGCATCGGACCTTCGATCACATCGCCAATCGCATAGATGCCCGGCACGCTCGACTGATAGTGCTCATCCACCACCACGCGCCCGCGGCCATCGAGATTGACGCCCGCTTCCGCAAGTCCGAGCCCACCCGTGAACGGCACGCGTCCGATGGCGACGAGAACCACATCCGTCTCGATCGTTGCCGCATCCCCGCCCTGCGCCGGCTCTATCGTCACAATCTGCGCAGCGCCCTTCTTTTTGATGCCTGTCACCTTGTGACCGAGCTTGAACGCCATGCCCTGCTTGGAAAGCGTGCGCTGCAGCTGCTTGGCCACCTCGCCGTCCATGCCCGGCAGGATGCGATCGAGAAACTCGACGACCGTCACCTCCGCGCCGAGTCGCCGCCACACCGAACCAAGCTCCAACCCGATCACGCCACCGCCGATCACCAAAAGCCGCTTCGGCACATTCTCCAGCGACAACGCCCCGGTCGACGACACGACGGCTTTCTCGTCGATCTCGATACCCGGCAGCTTGGCGACATCCGATCCCGTGGCGATCACGATCGACTTTGCATCGACGTCCTGCTTCTCGCCGTTGATGAACGTCACCTCGACCGCGCCCGGTCCTTTAATGCGGCCCGTGCCGTGGAAATGATCCACCTTGTTCTTGCGTAGCAGGAACGCGACGCCATCGGTGTTGCCCTTCACCGCCGCATCTTTGAATTCCAGCATCTTGCCAAGGTCGAGCTTGGGGCTCACCTCGATGCCCATGTTGGCAAATGCGTGGCCCGCTTCATCGAACAGCTCGGAGGCGTGCAGCAGCGCCTTCGAAGGAATGCAGCCGACGTTGAGGCATGTGCCCCCGAACGTCGCCCGCTTCTCCACCATCGCCACCTTCATTCCGAGCTGGCTGGCGCGAATGGCGCACACATAGCCGCCCGGCCCTGCACCGATGACGATCAGATCGTAGGCGGCCACGGCAGTTCTCCGTTCAAGGTCCTAAGGGAAGGGGCGCGCTGAACGCCCACACGTAACCAAACGGGTCACGCACGCGTCCGTAGCGCATGACCCAGAAAGTGTCGGTCGCAGCGGCCGTCACCACCGCTCCGGCGGCGGCCGCTCGCGCGATGGCGCCATCGACTTCCAGCGGCGAATTGAGATTGATCTGCACCGCCATGCTGCCCTTCTCTTCGGGCGAGGAACGCGGCGCAACATCAGTGATGTAGTCGGGAAAATAATCCGAAAGCATGAAGTTGCCACCGAATGCCGAAAGCGACGCGTGTTGCACGCGCGCGCCATCAGCGGTCAACTCCTTGTACGCAACCTTCGCTCCAAAAGCCTTCTCGTAGAAGGCGATCGCCGCGGCCGCATTCTCAACGGTCAAATAGACCTCGATCGCAGAAATGACTTCCTCCGCCATGGTGCTTGCTCCTTAGCCATCGCACGGGCTTAGAGCTCCAATAGGAACCGCTGCGGATCTTCGAGACACTCTTTGACGCGAACAAGGAAAGCGACCGCCTCTTTGCCATCGACGATGCGGTGATCGTAGCTGAGAGCGAGGTACATCATCGGGCGCGCCACGATTTCGCCATTGCGCACCACCGGGCGCTCCTCGATGCGATGCATCCCGAGGATGCCCGACTGCGGCGCGTTGAGGATCGGCGTCGACATCAGCGAGCCATAAACGCCGCCGTTGGTGATCGTGAAGGTGCCGCCCTGCATCTCATCGATGCTCAGCTTGCCGTCGCGGGCGCGCTTACCGAAGTCGGAAATCTGTCCCTCGATCTCGGCGAGGCTCATTCGGTCGGCTTCACGCACCACCGGCACGACGAGGCCGCGCTCGGTCCCGACCGCCACGCCGATGTGATAGTAGTTCTTATAGATGATCTCATCGCCGTCGATCTCGGCGTTGACGGCCGGTATCTCCTTCAGCGCCTGCAGGCACGCCTTCACGAAGAAGCCCATGAAGCCGAGCTTCACCCCGTGGCGCTTCTCGAACAGATCCTTGTATTCGCTACGCAGTTTCATCACCGCGCCCATGTCGACGTCGTTGAACGTCGTCAGCATCGCCGCGGTGTTCTGCGCATCCTTGAGGCGCTGCGCGATCGTCTGGCGCAGACGCGTCATGCGCACACGCTCCTCGCGCGCCGCATCATTCGATGGTGACGGAACGCGCAAATGCTGCGTCGGAACGGGAACTGGAGCCAGCCCACGAGCTGGAGCCGACGGCGGCGCGGGCTCGGGCGCCTTCTTCGCGGCCGGCGCCGGAACGTCCTCCTTCAGGACCTGTCCACGCTTGCCCGATCCCTTCACCTCACTGGCATCGATGCCCGCTTCAGCGAGCTTCTTGCTGGCAGCAGGGCTGGGCGGCATCGACGTTGCCGTTGCGGCGGGAGCGGCCTCGACCTTCGCAGGGGCTGCATCGGCCTTCTTTGGCTCTGGAGCCTTATCGGCCTTTGGGGCGGCTGCACCGGCTCCATTGGTGATCGCGCCGAGCAGCGCACCAACCGCAACCGTTTCGCCTTCCGTCGCCTTGATGTCACCGAGCACACCGGCCACGGGCGCGGGAACCTCGACCGTCACCTTGTCGGTTTCGAGCTCGACCAGCGGCTCATCCACATTCACCGTGTCGCCGGACTTCTTGAACCACTTTCCGACAATCGCCTCGGTGACGCTTTCGCCCAGGGTCGGCACACGAATTTCGGTCGCCATTTTCCGTCTCACTTCCCCGCCAAATTATCGTTGGCGCACGGTTGCGCTTACCCGTTCGCCGGGCCCGTCAATGCTGCTTCGACAAGTGTCTTTTGTTCGTTGAGATGCTTCGAGAGCTGCCCCGTCGCCGTCGATGCCGACGCCGGACGCCCCGCGTATACCGGCCGCTTGTACGTCGCGTTGATCCGCTCCAGCACCCACGTCAGATTCGGCTCGATGAAGCTCCACGCGCCCATGTTCTTGGGCTCTTCCTGGCACCACACGATCTCGGCCTGCGGGAACCGGCTCAGCTCATGCATCAGCGCGCGCGCCGGGAACGGGTAGAGCTGCTCCACGCGCAACAGGTAGACATTGTCGATGCCCGCGGCCTCGCGCGTCTCGTAAAGATCGTAGTAGACCTTGCCGGTGCTCAGCACGACGCGCTTGATGCGCTCGTCCGACACCAACTTGATCTTCTCGCTCGGCTTGTGTTCCGCATCGTCCCACAGCACGCGATGGAAGGTCGTGTCTGGCCCGAGATCGGCGAGCGGCGACACCACGCGCTTGTGGCGCAGCAGCGACTTCGGCGTCATCAGGATCAGCGGCTTGCGGAACTTGCGCTTCATCTGCCGCCGCAGAATGTGGAAGTAGTTGGCGGGCGTCGTCACATTGGCGACCTGCCAATTGTCCTCAGCGCACAGCTGCAGGTAGCGCTCGAGCCGCGCCGAGGAATGCTCCGGGCCCTGGCCCTCGTAGCCATGCGGCAGCAGGCACACCAGACCCGACATGCGCAGCCACTTGCGCTCGCCGGACGAAATGAACTGGTCGAACACGACCTGCGCGCCATTCGCGAAATCGCCGAACTGCGCTTCCCACATTACGAGCGCATTCGGCTCCGCCAGCGAGTAGCCGTACTCGAACCCGAGCACCGCCTCCTCCGACAGCATCGAGTTGATCACCTCGAACCGCGCCTGGTCATTCGCGACATGCTTCAGCGGTGTCCAGCGGCGCTCGGTATCCTGATCGATGAGCACCGAATGGCGCTGCGAGAAGGTGCCACGTTCTGAATCCTGGCCCGACAGACGCACCGGGAAGCCCTCGGACACGAGTGAGCCGAAAGCCAGATGCTCGGCCATCGCCCAATCGAGGCCCTCGCCCGTATCGACCATCTCGCGACGGCGATCCAACAGCCTCCGCACCACCTTGTGCGCGTTGAAGTCGGGCGGGATCGACGTGATGCGCCGGCCGATGATCTTCAGCCGCTCGATGTCGACACCGGTGTTGCCGCGGCGCTCGTCATCCTCGGCAAATCCCATGCCCGCCCAACGGCCATCGAGCCAATCGGCCTTGTTCGGGCGGAAGTTGTCGGCGGTGGAAAATTCCTCTTCGAGGTGCGCACGGAACGACGCCTGCATGCGCTGGCTGTCCTCCATCGGCACCACGCCTTCTTCGGCCAGACGCTTGGCGTAGATGTCGATCACCGTCGGATGCGACTTGATCGCCTTGTACATCAACGGCTGCGTGAACATCGGCTCGTCGGACTCGTTGTGTCCGTAGCGCCGGTAGCAGAACATGTCGATGACGACAGGCTTCTGGAACTTCTGCCGGAATTCCGTTGCGATCTTCGCAACGTGAACCACAGCCTCCGGATCGTCGCCGTTCACGTGGAAGATCGGCGCCTCGATCATGCGCGCCACATCCGAGCAATAGGGCGAGGACCGCGAAAGCCGCGGATTGGTCGTGAACCCGATCTGATTGTTGATGATGAAGTGGATCGACCCACCCGTGCGGTGCCCCTTGAGCCCCGACAGGCCGAAGCACTCGGCAACGACGCCCTGCCCGGCAAACGCAGCATCGCCATGGATCAGCAGCGGCATCACCGGGGTGCGCTCGCCCGGCGCGCATCCGCGCTGGTCCTGCTTTGCGCGCACTTTTCCCAGCACGACCGGATCGACGATTTCCAGGTGCGAAGGGTTGGCGGTCAGCGACAGATGCACGTTATTGCCGTCGAACGCGCGGTCCGACGAGGCGCCGAGGTGATACTTCACGTCACCTGAGCCCTCGACGTCGTCCGGCTTGAACGATCCGCCTTTAAACTCGTGGAAGATTGCGCGGTGCGGCTTAGCCATCACGTTGGCGAGCACGTTGAGGCGCCCGCGGTGTGCCATGCCGATGATGATCTCTTTAACGCCGAGCTGGCCGCCACGCTTGATGATCTGCTCCAGCGCAGGAGCCATCGACTCGCCGCCGTCGATACCGAAGCGCTTGGTGCCAGTGTATTTGACCTCGCAGAACTTCTCGAACGTCTCCGCTTCGATCAGCTTGTTGAGGATGGCCCGCTTGCCCTCGACGGTGAAGCGGATGTCCTTTTCCTCGCCTTCGATGCGATCTTGGATCCACGCTTTCTGCGCCGGGCTGGTGATGTGCATGTACTGCACGCCGATGTGCCGGCAGTAGGTGCGGCGCAGGATGCGCAGGATCTGCCGCATCGTGGCCGTCTCCAGCCCCAGCACCCGATCGATGAAGATCGGCCGGTCGAGGTCGGCTTCGGTGAAACCGTACGTTTCCGGCTTCAGCTCGCGATGCACCTTGCGGTCGGCCAGCCCCAGCGGATCGAGATCGGCCGCCAGATGCCCCATCACGCGATAGGCGCGGATCAGCATCAGCGCGCGGATCGAATCCTGAGTCGCCCTGAGCGACGCCGCCGGCGACATCTCAAAGCCCAGCGCATGCGTCCGCGCCTTGAGGTTCGCTTGAATCTGACGCGCGCTCGCTTCGTATTCGCCCGTCAGCGCCGAGACGATCTCGCCGTTTTCCAGCAATTCCGGCGCCGGCACACCCCATGAAGGGCCCCGTTCGCTCTCCCCGCCGCCTGAGCGCTCTTCCTTCAGGCTCTCGAAAAAGAGCCTCCACTCATCGCTTACCGAGCCGGGATTGCGTTCGTATTCGGCCTGCATGTCCTCGACATAGGCGGCATTGGCGCCATCTAGGAACGAAGTGCGCAGGAAGGCTTCATTGAGGGGATTGCGGGTCATTGCTGGGTCTCAACGCATGTTGATGCAGCGATCGCCACGCCGGCTATTTGGGGGAAGGCGCGCGGTCCGCAGGGAATATGGTGTGCAGTGCAGCATATGCCTACTCAGCGAGTTTGGCATGCCTAGTTTGCGATTTAAGGACGTCCATCAAGGTGGTCCCGAGGGCCGCTGGGCTTGGCGCGATGGCAATTCCCGCCGAACGCATCGCCTCGAACTTGTCTTCGGCCTTGCCCTTGCCGCCTGAAATGATGGCGCCGGCATGGCCCATTCGCCGGCCCGGAGGAGCCGTTGCGCCGGCAATGAAGCCCGCCATCGGCTTCGACCGGCCCTTCTTGGCTTCCGATTTGATGAACTCTGCCGCGTCTTCCTCTGCCGAACCGCCGATCTCACCGATCATGATGATGGAATCGGTTTCGGGGTCCGCGAGGAACATCTCCAGCACTTCGATGAATTCGAGGCCCTTCACCGGATCGCCACCGATGCCGACCGCGGTCGACTGGCCAAGGCCCGCGTCCGACGTCTGCTTCACCGCCTCATAGGTCAGCGTGCCCGAGCGCGAGACGATGCCCACGCGGCCCGCCTTGAAAATGTTTCCCGGCATGATGCCGATCTTGCATTGGTTCGGCGTCAGCACACCTGGGCAGTTCGGTCCCAACAGCCGCGAGCCCGAGCCCTGCAGCGCGCGCTTCACCTTCACCATGTCGAGCACTGGGATGCCTTCGGTGATGGCGACGATGAAGGGAAATCCTGCGTCGATCGCTTCCAGAATTGCATCGGCAGCGAACGGCGGCGGCACATAGATAGATGTCGCGTCGGCGCCGGTCGCTTCACGCGCCTCAGCGACGGTATCGAACATCGGCACATCGGCGAGCTCGGGATCGGGATGTGTCGAACCGCCCTTGCCCGGCGTTACGCCACCGACGATCTTCGTGCCGTAAGCCTTTGCCTGTTTCGTGTGAAATGTGCCCTGGCTGCCAGTAATGCCCTGGCAAATGACCTTCGTGGACTTGTCTACGAGAATAGCCATATCGCCGCCCGTTGCGACCGAGCACTAGCGCTCCGCCTTCGCACTCTCTTTGGGCCCATTTTTGCAGTGCATCAAGCCAGACTTTTTGGCCAGATGCCGCAAACTTCGGCACCCGCCGCGATCCGACCGAGATCAGCGCGGACCAGCCAAAAGCAACAGCGCGCCGACAACGGCGCCCGCGATCGGCAATCCAGGAAAAATGAGAATGAAAGGCACGCCGGAGGGCAGATTGAGCAGCCACCACGTGCCAATCGCGCCGAAAGCTATGATCTCCGCCGCGACGTAGCCCCAGCGCGCACCCAACAGCCGACCGATTGCGAGGACGCCCAGGCATACCGTTGCTGCCGTCGCAAAGACGATGAAAAGAAGCCCCATGCTACCGCCAGCCGGCCGGCCTCAGCCAGCCTCTTTCACCGCCGCGGTGATCTTGCGCGCGGCATCGTCGAGGTCGTCGGCCGGCACGATCTTGAGGCCGCTTTCGGCCATGATCTTCTTGCCCAGTTCCACGTTCGTGCCTTCGAGGCGCACGACCAGCGGCACCGTGATGCCCATCTCGCGCGCCGCCGCCACCACGCCTTCCGCGATGATATCGCAGCGCATGATGCCGCCGAAGATATTGACCAGGATGCCCTTCACCGCCGGATCGGACAGGATGATCTTGAATGCGGCCTGCACCTTCTCCTTTGTGGCGCCACCGCCGACATCGAGGAAGTTCGCTGGCTCCGCTCCGTAGAGCTTGATGATATCCATCGTCGCCATGGCAAGGCCGGCGCCGTTGACCATGCAGCCGATGGTCCCGTCGAGCTTCACGTATGACAGATCATACTTCGATGCCTCGACCTCGGCCGGATCTTCTTCGCTGAGATCGCGCATCTCGACGATGTCCGGATGCCGATAGAGCGCGTTGGAATCAAAGCTCATCTTCGCGTCGAGGCACGACAGCTGGCCGTCCTTCGTCGTGATCAGCGGATTGATCTCCAGCATGCTCATGTCTTTGGCGAGCACGAGGTTGTAGAGATCGCCGACCAGCTTCACGCACTGACCCACCTGCTTACCCTTGAGGCCCAGCGCGAACGCGATACGCCGCCCATGAAACGGCATGTAGCCGCTCGCCGGATCGATCGTCACCGAGATGATCTTCTCAGGGGTCTCGTGCGCGACCTTTTCGATGTCCATGCCGCCTTCCGCGCTCGCCACGAAGGCAACGCGTGAGGTAGTGCGGTCGATCAGCGCCGAGAGATAAAGCTCCCGCTCGATCTCGACGCCTTCGGTCACGTAGAGACGGTTGACCGCTTTGCCATCCGGCCCGGTCTGCACCGTTACCAGCGTCGCGCCCAGCATCTGCTCAGCGAACGTCTGCACCTCGGCGCGCGACTTAGCCAGCCGCACGCCGCCCTTTTCGCCCGCCGAAGCTTCTTTGAATTTGCCCTTGCCGCGGCCGCCGGCATGGATCTGCGCCTTCACGACGTAAATCGGACCGGACAGCTGCTGCGTCGCTTCACCCGCCTCACGCACGGAGAACGCCGCGAACCCCTTTGGCGTCGGGATGCCGAACTGATGCAGCAATTCCTTGGCCTGGTGCTCGTGGATATTCATTCCGTGCTCCTATGCTAAAGGCGGGCAGTGAACTTTCAGGCGCCCAGTTGCGGGGCAATCTTCGTGCAGGCGTCGACGAGGCCCTTCACGGACTCCACCGACTTGATGAACATGTTGCGCTCGGTCGCGTTGAGGTCGATCTCGATCACGCGCTCTGCGCCGCCCGCGCCGACAATCACCGGCACGCCGACATAGAGCCCCTTAACACCGTACTCACCGTTGAGGTAGGCGGCACAAGGTAGGATGCGCTTCTTGTCCTTCAGGTAGCTGTCGACCATCTCCAGCGCCGACGAGGCCGGGGCGTAATAGGCAGAACCGGTCTTGAGCAGCGCGACGATCTCGCCGCCGCCCTTGCGGGTACGCTCCACGATCTCGTCGAGGCGCTCCTGGCGCATCCAACCCATCCGGACCACGTCCGGCAGCGGAATGCCGGCAACCGTCGAGTAGCGCACCAGCGGCACCATGTCGTCGCCGTGGCCGCCCAGCACAAAGGCCGACACGTCTTCCACCGAGATCCCCAGCTCCGTCGCCAGGAAGTGACGGAAGCGCGCCGTATCCAGCACGCCGGCCATGCCGACCACCATGTTGCGCGGCAGGCCCGAGGCCTTCTGCAGCGCCCACACCATAGCGTCGAGCGGGTTGGTGATGACGACGACGAAAGCGGTGGGGGCATACTTCTTGATGCCGGCGCCGACCTGCTCCATCACTTTGATGTTGATGCCGATGAGATCATCGCGGCTCATGCCCGGCTTGCGCGGCACGCCGGCGGTGACGATGCACACGTCCGCGCCCTCGATGTCCGCGTAAGCATTCGTACCCTTGAGCTGGCAGTCGAACCCTTCGACCGCGCCCGACTGCGCGATATCCAGCGCCTTGCCCTGCGGTAGACCCTCAGCGATGTCGAAGATCGTGACATCGCCCAGCTCCTTGAGGCCGATCAGGTGCGCGAGCGTTCCACCAATCATACCGCCGCCGATCAAGGCGATCTTCGTCCGCGCCATGCGTCTCAAGCTCCCTCTTATCTAAGAAAATTGATTTGTGCGGCTTCGGCCCGCGGCTCCCTCGGACCGCCACAACTCGGTCACGACTACGTTTAGACTAGCCCCAGTGGCAGGGAAAGCCCGGACATAAGGCCAGTGCTGCTGTGATTTGAGGCGCAGTCATCTGCGCCGCAGACCTCAATGGCGAGGGACCGAGGACAGCGACGAGAACACCGCCGCACGCACGGGGGAGAAGGATTTGCGAGCCGCTCTATTGGCCTTCTCGGCCATCGGAACGATGCTGCTGGCCGGCACCGGCAATGCCGCCGAGCCCGCGACTTTTCTCGGCTTCCGCCTGCTCAATCTCGAAAACCAGACCGTAAAGTGGAGCACTCCTACTTTCGGTCGGGGGGCGGGTCTCACCTACGCATTCGCCCAGGGCGCGGTGGAAACGCCGGGAGCACGCAACTGTCCCTCGATGCTTCCGCCTGAGAACGCCTATGCGCCTTCCAATATCACCACCCCACAATTCCGCGCCGAGGTCGCTGCCGCGTTCCGCATGTGGGAAAAGGCTGCCAACCTCTCCTTCCGCTACACCGACGATCCGGCAAAGGCTGACATCATCATCGGCGCGCAGACCAAACCCATTGGCCGCGCATTCACCAACGTCGAGCTGAAGCCCGCCAGCCCCGACAGGAAGGTGATTGCCCGCTCGCTGATTTGCCTCAACCCGAAGCAGCCCTGGAAGATCGGCTTTGACGGCCGCCTCGGGGTCTACGATCTGCGCTACACCATTGCCCACGAGATCGGCCATGCCATCGGTCTCGATCATCCCAGCGCCGCCGGGCAACTCATGTCCTATCGTTACGACGAGAAGCGGCACGGCCTGCAGCCCGGCGACGTCAAAGGTGCCGTACTTCTATATGGCGCACGCGCCGACACACGCCGCGTCGCCGAAGCCCCGGCTGACGCCACCGGCGCACCCGAGCCCACCCCCGACAATGGCTGGCCCTTCGGCATCGGCACCAAGCAGCCTTCGGCGCAGCGATTCGCCCCTCCCGAGGCAACCGGCAGCATAAACCCGGCTCGGTAAGAACGGTCGCCCCCGCAGCCTAGTCGGCGCTGGCCGTCGTCGCCCCCTCACGATTGGCGCGGTCCGCCAGATACGCCTCACTCCGCATCTCGATGAGCCGCGAGGCCGTGCGCTGGAACGCTTTCGCCCCCGCATCGTCCAGACACAGCGCATCCGGTTCCGCCGCCGCGGACGCGATCAGGCACACTTTATTGTCATAGAGCGTGTCGATCAGATTGATGAACCGGCGCACCGAGTTCCGCTGCTCCCGCGCCATCACGGGAATACCGTCGATGATCACCGTATGAAAGGCATGCGCAATCTTGAGGTAGTCGACGGTCCCCAGCGGCGCCTCACAAAGGTCCGCAAAACTGAAGCGCGCCACCCCCATCGAGGCGAGCGGCACCCGCACCTGCCGCCCCTTCACCTCTAATGTCTCGCTTTGCCCTGGGTGGCGCCCTGTCAGACGGTCCCAATGCGCATCGATCGCAACCCTGGCGTCATCATCGATTGGTGAGAAGTAGAGCGGCTGGCCCGCCAGCTTCTCCAGGCGGTAGTCCTTCGCCGACTTCAGCTCGATGACATCCATGTACTTGCCGATCAGCGCAATGAACGGCACGAACAGCTGGCGGTTCAGTCCGTTCTCATACAGCGCTTGCGGCGCCGAGTTCGACGTCGCGACAACGACCACGTGCCGCTCGAAAAGATGCGTGAACAACCGTGCGAGAATCATCGCATCGGCGATGTCCGTCACCTGCAGCTCATCGAAGCACAAAAGACGCGCCTCGCTGGCGATCGACGCCGCTACATGCGGGATGGGATCGCCTTCAACCTCGCGCCGCGCTTTGCCGATCCGTTCGTGCACGTCGGCCATGAACTCATGGAAGTGGCAGCGCAGCTTCGGGGTGACGTCGGCACACGCGAAGAAGAGATCCATGAGCATCGTTTTCCCGCGCCCGACCTCTCCATACATATAGAGACCGCGTGGTGCGGCACCCTTGGAGCGGGCGAACAAGGCACGCAGACCATTCGTTGGCGGCCGCCACCCATCCACAGCGCGCACAAGATCGTCCAGCCGCGTCGCGGCATCCCGTTGCGCCGGATCCGCGTCCAACTCGCCCGCAGCAATCTGCGCAGCCAGACGCGCGCTCGGTAGCTCCTGCATTCGATTCAAACCCCGCGCATCAGCCGGATTGCTCATTCTTCAGGCACGCCGCAATCCCGCGACGCAATGTCACCACCTATGCCACGGGGATTGCCGCAGGCCTCGCGCCTCTTGGTCGCGCCTCGCACATGGTAATCCCGCCATCACATACGCATATTGTGCGACGCAACACGAAAGAACGGCACTGCCCGCGAATACGCGCGGGTTCACAGGACCAACCCGTCGAGGCCGACGGCGAAGTCCGATCAAATGCGGAGGGACCTCGTCATGAGCGACCAACACCAGCTGCCCGGCGACATACGCAAACTATGGCCGTCCGAGTGGCAGAAATTTCGCGACCACCTGCTGCGCCTCGACAAAGCGAGCCGGCGCATGCGCTTTGCCCACGGCGTGTCCGACTCCTTCATTGAAGACTATGCCGCGCGCATGGTCGACATGAGCGGCATCGTCTACGGCTACTTCGAAGGCTCGGAATTACGCGCCGCTGCCGAACTCAAGAAGCTCGGCGACACTTGGGGGCGCGAAGCCGAAGCCGCGTTCTCGGTAGAGCAGCCGCTGCAGGAGCACGGCATCGGCACCGAGCTCATGGGCCGCGTCATTCGCGCCGCCCGCAACCGGGGCGTACAGCACTTGTGCCTCAGCTGCCTTGCCGAGAACGGCAAGATGCGAGCGATCGCAGCGCACTTCGGAGCCGATCTCCGCTTCGAGTACGGCGAGATCGTCGGCGAGATCATTCCCGCCGGTCCGAACTACTTCTCCATCCTCGCCGAGGCCGTCGAAGATCGCTTCGGCTACATGATGGCCGTGCTCGATCTGCACTCGCGCGTGCTCAAAGCCGCCTGAACTTCGCAACTCGCACCGTCAGTTTCGTGCGCGAATTGATCTTCGCGCACGAAGCGATGCACGAGTCGAAAGTGCATTCAGAGTCTGCAGAAGACGGTGCAGACCATTGAAACTCGACAAAAATGATGATTTCTCGCAACACACGGCAGTGAATGCGCGTGTTGTTAGCTTTCAATTTGCAATTTCGTGTCAACAAAATGTTGGAACTTGCACATGATTTTTTTGGTTCGAAACTGATTCGGACTGAGAGAGATAGAAACCGAGAAAGAGAGAACACCAATGGTCAAGAAAGCTGTGAAGCGCAAAGTGAAGAAGGCCCCGGCTCGCACTGCTGCCAAGAAGCCGGCTGCCCGTAAGACGACGGCTCGTAAGCCGGCTGCCCGCAAGACGACCCGCAAGGCTGCCGCCACGAAGACCGTCCGCAAGACCGCTCGCAAGGCTGCTCGCAAGCCGGCGAAGAAGGCCCGCAAGGCTGCCTAAGCAGTCCGGGTAACGCGCCAGTCCCCTCGTTCCGCGCGACATAGGAAGTAGAAGGGCGCTTAACAGCGCCCGCCCCTTCCAACCCTTCAAGGCCGGTGGTCGCTATAGCGCCGCCGGTCTTTTCTTTTGGCCATTTGCTCTATTCCGGTTTTGCGGGCGTTTTGGCCGGTTTTTGCCCTTATCCGCACGGGGCCAATCGTCGCCGCTTGGAGGGCCGAAACAGGCCCCCGGATTAACCGGGGCGCGCCCTCCCGGAGGCACCCGAACCGCTACCTCGCCTAGCCCGAATCAGAATGTTGCATAGCCCGCCGGCGCGGAAACGAGACGCCGGATCAGGGTCCGAATCAGCCCAGATCAATGTTCAGCAAAACCAATCCCGAAGGCCAAAAAGCCCAAACGGCCGCCCCATAAGGCAACGCTAAAGCGCCCGCGCCGAGCCGCAAGCAGCGCCCAAAAGCACAAAGTCCGAGGCATACAAAGCCTCTCGAGCCCGTGTCACCTTCACTCTGGAAGATGATTCACCGCTTCGATGTTGTGCCCATCGGGGTCGAGAACGAAGGCGCCGTAGTAGTTCTCGTGATAATGCGGCCGCAGCCCGGGCCCGCCATTGTCGATGCCCCCGGCGGCAATCGCGGCATCATAGAAGGCGCGCACGTCGGCCCGGCACTTGGCGGCAAACGCTACGTGCAGCCGCCCGACCAGCGGCTTGCCCGTTCCGATCCAGAAGTGCGGCCGCTCGATCCCGAAGCCGGCGTAGCCGTCCTCGCCATCCTCCGACAGCACAACTTCCATCACGATACGCACGCCCAGCGGCGCCAGCGCTTTCAGGTAGAACGCCTTCGAGCGGGCAAAGTCGCTAACCGGGAAGCCGATGTGATCGAGCATGATTGTCCGCTCCTGAGCCAAGCAGGTGGTCATCTACGCAAGCTTCCATCACCGCGGCAACATCAGAGTGCAGCGCAAAGCGTCTCTTAAGCCCGTGTCGCTCTGGAAGCCGCCGCAGGCGGCAGGGGCCCAAAGGGCCCCGCGCCCAAAGGCGCGGATATCAACTCGTTCAGCGGCGGGCGCACAGCAAGCTTCCCGCAGCTTGTGCCACCACAAAACCTAAACTCTGCGCTCGACCATCAGCTTCTTCAGCTCGGCAATCGCCTGGGCCGGATTGAGCCCCTTCGGGCAAGCCTTGGTGCAGTTCAGGATCGTATGGCAGCGATACAGCCGGAACGGATCCTCGAGGTTGTCGAGCCGCTCGCCCGTCGCCTCATCGCGCGAATCTTGCACCCAGCGGAACGCCTGCAGCAGCGCGGCAGGGCCCAAATAGCGGTCGGAATTCCACCAGTAGCTCGGGCAAGACGTCGAACAGCAGGCGCACAGGATGCACTCGTAGAGGCCATCGAGCTTCTGCCGGTCCTCGTGCGACTGGCGCCATTCCTTCGGCGGAGCCGGCGTATCTGTCTTCAGCCACGGCTCGATCAGCCGGTGCTGGGCATAGAAATTGGTGAGATCGGGGATGAGATCCTTCACCACCTGCATGTGCGGTAGCGGATAGATCTTCACCGGGCCTTTGATCTCCTCATAGCCCCTGAGGCAGGCGAGCCCGTTCGTCCCGTCGATGTTCATCGAGCACGAACCGCAGATGCCCTCACGGCAGGACCTGCGGAATGTCAGCGTAGGGTCGATCTCGTTCTTGATCTTGATGAGCGCGTCGAGAACCATCGGCCCACAGCGCTCGGTGTCGATCCAGTAGGTATCGATGCGCGGGTTCTCATCCCCTTCTGGGTTCCAGCGATAAACGCGGAACTCCTTCCAGGTCCCCTTGCCCTCCGGCTGGTTCCAGGTCTTTCCACGCTGAACAGTCGAGTTGCGGGGAAGCGTAAGCTGGACCATTGAAGGGGAGCCTTCCTCTTGCGCCGACGGGTATGCGATGCCCCAAATGAAGCCGCCGCGCAGCCCCTGTCAACGTCCGCTGACGTCGCGTCGGGGCAAATGAATCCCTACTTTAGTGCTTGGCTATTCGGGCCGATGCTTCTTCAGCTCGCGCACCAGTTCGGTGAGCCGCACGGCAACCTCGGCTCCGGTATCGACCGACACCTTCAGCGTCGCCCGGCTCTGGATCAGCTTGTTGAGCCGCTCCTGCTGCTCACCGAAGCCGAAGAACAGCTCCTCTGGGGCTTCGATCTCGCCATCTTCGACCGCCGACATCACATCGAACGCATTCTGCGAGGCCAGCACCAGCATCGATGCCACGTCGTTGATGAGCTGCTGGAACAGCCGCGCGGCATCGACGCCGACCCGCGGCCCGTGCACGCCGAACTTCAGGGGCGAAGAGGCGGGCGCACCCTCGCCCGCGAACAGCTTCGGATTGCGCTGAAACCGCCGGAAGATCTCCTGCAGTCCAAGACAGCATGTTTCGAGGTCGCGCAGCGCCGTCCCGGCCTTGCGCTTCGAGCGCGCACGATCGGGCGTCCGCTCCTGCGCCGTCCAGTTGATCGTCGCTATAGAAGCAATCGCACCGAGAGCCGACAACGCCGGCAGCACCGCCGTGAACGGATCAGGCGCCAGTCGGGTTTCCCCCTCGCTGACCGGCGGCTTTGGGCTTTCCGGTTTCTTATCGGCCATCGTGTTTGTTGGGCCCGTCGGTTTGAAGAAGCGGCTCCGCATCAGAAAACTGGCCCTTTTATCCCGATCACGGCCGGCGCACGACTGGTCGACATTGAACCTCTATCATGACGGCACCGAAAAGGACTGCCCCTATGGCATTTCCTCCAACGCCAGCGCTCACCACCGACTGCGTCGTCTTCGACGGGCGCGGCAGGTTGCTGCTCATTCGCCGCAAGAACCCGCCGTTTCAAGGGGCCTACGCCCTCCCAGGTGGCTTTGTCGAGATCGGCGAGACCACAGACAACGGCTGCCGCCGCGAGCTAAGCGAGGAAACTGGGCTCAACGTGGGCGAGCTGACGCTCGTCGGCGTCTATTCCGACCCTGATCGCGATCCGCGCGGCCACACTTGCTCCATTGCCTACCTGGCCAACGTGGCGTCCGCCGAGCCGGTAGCAGGCGACGATGCCGCTGCCGCCGAGTGGGTCGACAACTGGCGAGAGCAGAAGCTGGCGTTCGACCACGCCAGGATTATCGCCGATGCGGAAAAGCTGCGCGGCGGCTGACGCTTCCGGATCAGAGCGCGCGAAGGCTCGCGCCCCTCTACCGCGCCCCACCGCCGAAATACTCCGGCACGCCGGCATCGAGGCACGTCATCTGCACCCGGATGTCCGTGTAAAGGAACCGGCACAGCTCTTTCTTGTGGTTGGGGTTGTTACGGATCGCCGCGAACGTTGTCTTGAACCCGCGCGCATTAGCGACTTCCGCCAGCAGCTTGTCCTGGCAATACGGCGTCGCCATCCAGTTGCCCTGGATCAGCTGATTGCCGTCATTACACTTGATAGCCGCCGCGGCAGGCGCCGTAGCTCCAACAGCCAGCAGCGGTAGTCCCGCCGCAATCAGGATAGCTCTGGTCAAGGCCATTTGGGCGTCCTCCCTCGCTCGCGCAGGCGCCGGATGAAATCTGCGCCGCTGCGAATCGCAATGTAGAGGCAAACCTAGCGCAGCCAAGTCTGGCCGCGAAGCCGGAGAGGGCGCGGCGCCCTCAAAGCGCCGCGCGCGAACTCACTGGCCGTCGGGGAAGTATTCGAGCGTGGTCCGGCAGCTCGCCGCCCACTCTTCCTTCGTCATCTGCGTCTGCGGCCCCCAGTCCTTCATGCACTCTTCCATGCTCTTGTGGGTGACCTTGAAATTGCGCTTCGAGTCCTGGATGACGACGTTGGCCTCGTCGTCGCCGCGCTGGCCGAGCTCCTCATCCGTGGGAGGCGGTCCCTGCGGTGCGCTCTTCGCCTGGTCGACGGCGGAATCCGGGATGACGCCATCGTCGCCCGACGGCGGAACTGAAGCCTGCCCGTCGCTCGGGAGCACGTTCTCCTCCTGAGCAATGCCGCTGCGCTCCGCCTGCGTCAGCGGATCGTCGTAGTATGAGTCCTTCGGAACTTCGGCCGCGGTCTCGGCACTCGCGGCCGCGTTGAACATGGTCAGCGCCGCGACTGCAACGGCAATGGCTGACAGCGAAGACTTCACAGCACGCATGAAATAGCCCCTCTAAGAAAACTCGTTCCCGCTTCAAAGAGCGGGATGCGGGCTGAAAGCTACATGATCGCGCTGAGAGTTCAGCAAAGGGCGACCTCGGCGTTTTAGTAAAATTTTCTGGGTTATCAGCGGGATGCGTTTAACGCCGCCGGCACGTTATCGACCCGATAAGCTATTCTTATGGGCACTTCACGTGATTGCGATTTCTGTTTATCAGGCTGCGACACTATATTCCTCTTATCGGAACAGGCGAGCAGGCGGCTCGCCGGTCGTTCAACAGGAGGAAATCATGAAGGTTTGGAGCAAGCCGGCCGTTCGCGAGCAGGAAGTTGGCCTCGAGGTCACGTCCTACATGCCGGCCGAGATCGACATCATCTAACCCTTACCGGGTAAGCTGATACGAAAGCGGCGACCGAGTATCTCGGTCGCCGCTTTTCTTTTGCGATGTAGCTTATTTAGAGCGGCTTACATGCCGTGCCCACTGCAATGCACTGCAGTCCGGCCTTCACGTCGTGGCAGTCGACGTCGGTTTCCTTCGCGTTCTTCCACACGGCGTAGTCCTTGCCATGCTTCTTGCGCACGTCGAGCTCCCAGCCGATCGTGGCCTGCTCCAGCGCATCCTTCTTGTCTTTCTTAGCCGCGCCGTACGAGCTCAGAGAATCCGACTTGCAGTCGCGCTTCGGGGCCACTGCTTCCTTGGCGCCGCCGATCGTGCGGTTGAGCAGGTCGAGGCAGGGTTTCGCGGTGCGCACGCAGGTCCACTGACCGCCCTTTTCCTTACAGTCGACCTTGGCGTCCTTGGCATAGCGCCAGGAGTTATATTCGCCGCCGAACTTCTCTTTCACGGCAGAGCGCCATGCCAGCAGCGAGTTCGGATAAGCTCCGAGATCGCGAAGTGTGGCAGGCTTTCCTTCTGCAACAACCGTGTCTTTGCAATCCTCAGCGGCCGCCGCAGGCAGGACAGCCACAACACAAAAGGCGGCTGCCATAGCGGCTAGCCGCGCACCAAATTTGATTTCCATTGTTCGTTTCCCGATAGGTCAGCGTACGCGCCTCCCCGCGCCGATCTGGCTGGAGGCGTCAGAAACTCGCATAAAATCGTGCGCGATTTTAGGCTGGCAATGGCCCTGAACGGCGGTGACTTCACCTCCGTTGCCGCCGGGTTACAGCCGCACCCGCCTAAGCCCTAGGTAAGTCTCCACAAACCGCCGCAGAGCCTGACTTGGAATTTTGCCGCGAGCAAAATGACTGAAGTGCGCCAAGCGATGCACTGGATTGCGAAATGAGGGCCGGTCGGCTTCCAGCACGTTGGCGATCTTCACGGCGACTTCCTGTGGATCACGCCCCTTCGCAGCAACGTGGCCATCGCCTGCCCGGAACACATTCTCACTCCACCGCCGATAGACGCTCTCGGGCGGCGCAAACCGGGGCGAGGCCTGCCAGATGTCGGTGACATAGGGCCCCGGCTCCACCAGCAGCACTTTGATCCCGAACTGCTCGACGTCATAAGCCAGCGATTCCGCCCACCCCTCGACTGCCCACTTCGACGCGACATAGATCGAGTTGCCGGGCATACCGGCGAACGCCGCCTCGCTCGACACGATCAGGATGCGCCCCGACCGCTGCTTGCGGAATGTCGGCAGCAGCGCCTTCGTCAGCGCCATCACGCCGAAGAAATTCGTCTCCATCACGCGCCGCAGCTCGACGTCGGGGATGTCCTCGAATGCGCCACCAGCCGCCACGCCTGCATTGTTCACCACCGCATCGAGAAAGCCGCCCGTGATCGCAAGCGTCTCCTCGACACCCTTGGCGATCGACGCCGCATCCGTCACATCGAGCTGCACGAAATCGACATTCTGCGCAGCGCCCGATTTAGCCAGCGCTGCTTCGAGCGCGCCCCGGCGCTCCAGATTGCGCATTGTAGCGATCACACGCCAGCCGCGCTTGGCAAGCTCGACGGCCGTCAGCAGGCCAAAGCCGCCTGATGCCCCCGTGATCAGAACTGTGCGCATGTCGACCCCGCTTTCTCGCCGCCCTTCTATCCGGCAGCGCCGGCGGGTCGGTTGCTACGTGAAAGGAGCGCCTTGTATATCCGCACTGGGCGCGCCTGGGAAACCCGCGAGCCGTCCGAGAGCAGCCGCGAACCTCGGTTTCCGCGGTAAAAGTTTGCCACCGATAAATCAGATGCGTTCAAAGCCGAACGACCGGCGTCTTCGGGAAAAACCCGCGGATGAACGGCTCGGCCGCGAAGCGGCAAGGGCGCAAGGCGCCCCGCGCCTTAGGCGCGGCTATCAGCTCGCGCGACAGCCGCCGCACACAAAGCATCTCTCAGCCCGTGTCACGCCAAAACTAATAAACACGCGCCTTCGGCTCGATGTACTTGACCTCGTTGGTCATCGTGAACGTGTGCACCGGGCGATAATCCAGCTTCACGTTCTTGGAGCCATAATCGGCCCACGCCAGCGTGTGCTTCATCCAGTTCGCATCGTCGCGATTGGGGAAGTCCTCGCGCGCGTGCGCACCGCGGCTTTCCTGCCGGTTCAAGGCACCCGTCACCGTCACAGCCGCCTGCGCGATCAGGTTGTCGTATTCCAGCGTCTCGACGAGATCGGAGTTCCAGATCAGCGAGCGGTCGGTCGTACGGATGTCGTCGGAAGCCCGCCAGATCTCACCGATCTGCTTGACGCCTTCCTCCATCACCGGCCCATCGCGGAACACCGCGCAGTGCGACTGCATCGACTTCTGCATGCGAAGCCGCAAATCGGCCGTCGGCGTCGAGCCCTTCGCGTAACGGAAGCGATCGAGCCGAGCCAGCGCACGATCGGTGATCTCTGGAGCAAGGTCGGGCTGCGCGGCACCGGCCTCCAGCGTCTCTGCACAGCGCAGGCCCGCGGCGCGTCCGAACACAACGAGATCGATCAGCGAGTTCGAACCGAGGCGGTTGGCGCCGTGCACCGACACGCACGCAGCTTCGCCGATCGCCATCAGGCCAGGCACCACCGTATCCGGGTTGCCGTCCTTCAACGTCAGCACTTCGCCGTGGAAGTTCGTCGGGATGCCGCCCATGTTGTAGTGCACCGTCGGCAGCACCGGGATCGGCTCGCGACGGAGGTCGACACCCGCGAACACCTTCGCGCTCTCCGTGATTCCGGGAAGCCGCTCCGCCAGGATCTTCGGATCGAGATGGTCGAGGTGCAGGTAGATGTGGTCGCCGTCCGGACCGACGCCGCGTCCTTCGCGGATCTCGACCGTCATCGAGCGTGAAACGACGTCGCGCGAGGCAAGATCCTTCGCGTGCGGCGCATAGCGCTCCATGAAGCGCTCGCCCTCGCTGTTGGTGAGGTACCCGCCTTCTCCGCGCGCACCCTCAGTGATCAGCACGCCCGCGCCATAGATGCCGGTGGGATGGAACTGCACGAATTCCATGTCCTGCAGCGGCAGCCCCGCGCGCAGCACCATCGCATTGCCATCGCCGGTGCAGGTATGCGCCGACGTGCACGAGAAGTACGCGCGCCCATATCCGCCCGTCGCCAGGATCGTCTTCTTCGCGCGGAAGCGATGGATCGTCCCGTCATCGAGGTTCAGCGCCAGGATCCCGCGGCACGCGCCGTCCTGATCCATCAGCAGGTCGAGCGCGAAATATTCGACGAAGAATTCCGCTGAGTAGCGCAGCGCCTGGCCATAGAGCGTATGCAGCATCGCGTGACCGGTGCGGTCGGCCGCGGCACACGTCCGCTGCGCCGGCGGTCCTTCGCCGAACTGCGTCGTCATTCCGCCGAACGGCCGCTGGTAGATCTTGCCTTCCTGCGTGCGGCTGAACGGAACGCCGTAGTGCTCCATCTCATAAACCGCAGCCGGAGCGTTGCGGCACAGGTACTCGATCGCATCCTGATCGCCGAGCCAGTCCGAGCCCTTCACGGTATCGTACATGTGCCAACGCCAATCGTCGGGCCCCATGTTGCCCAGCGCTGCCGCCACACCACCCTGCGCCGCCACTGTGTGCGAGCGGGTCGGAAACACCTTCGTCACGCACGCCGTCTTGAGGCCGGCTTCCGCGCATCCCAACGTCGCGCGCAATCCTGCGCCGCCAGCGCCGACGACAACGACATCGTAGGTGTGATCATGGATCGGATAGGCATGGCCAGTGACCGCGGGGCCCGCAGCCTTGTCCGGCTTCTTTGCGCCGTTGGCCTTCGCAGAACCGTTCTTCTTCTCGGCCATTATCGCCTAGCCCCCGAAGCTCAATTTCAGCACGGCAAAGATCGCAATTGCCGCGATCGCCGCCGAGAAGAATGTGTTTGCCAGCAGCGTCAGCATCTTCATGCCTTCGCCGTGCACGTAATCCTCGATGATCACCTGCATGCCGAGCCGCATGTGCACGGTCATCGACACGATCAGCGCGATCAGCGCGATGGCGACGAGCGGATTCGCCATCGTCGCCTTCACCGTCGCAAGGTCGGCGCCCGCGAGCTTCACCAGAAGCCCGACCGCAAATGCCGCTAGGATGAGATTGGCCGCAGCCGTCACCCGGATCTTGATGAAGTGTCCCGGGCCTTCATGTGCGGAACCAAGACCGCGCGCACGCTTCAGAGGTGTCGTCATTGCCATCACTGCACCCATCCGCGTTCGCAGGCGATGTAGAACCAAAGCGCGCCGGTGAGCAGCACCGATAGAATAATCGTGCCCCACGAGAGAAGATTGACGCTGGGAATATCGAAGGCTGCGCCCGTGTCCCACACGAAGTGGCGCAAGCCGCCCAGCGCGTGATGTATCAGCGCCCAGGAGAAGCCGACCAGCACCACCATGCCGAACCACGTGGCGAACAGGCCGTTGACGAATGCGAAGTATTCCGGGCCAGTCGCCGCCGCGAACAGCCACCAGGCCAGCAGCACGGTGCCGACATAGAGCGCCGTCCCGGTGATGCGATGCACGATCGACATCACCATGTTGATTTGCGGCTTGTAGATTTGCAGGTGCGGAGAAAGCGGCCGCGCGCGCGTCCGCTCTGGTGTCACCCCGGCCATATGGTCCTCGTCGCTAGGTTTAGAGCGGTTCTAGCGCGCCGACCGCCCCCCTGCAATTCGCCATTCGCCACATCCAGCCCAACCTGCACCCATCGGCCCTTCAAACCGCCGCCTGCGGCGCTCAGGCGCCAACGGCCCGGCGCAGTCGCTCCGATCGCCCGAGCACCCACCAGCGAGGGCGTGAATCGGCAGCGCAAAAGTCACGCCGGCTATCAGCTTGCGCTACATCCGCCACAGGCGATGCTTCTCTCCACCCGAGTCACCCCGCAAAAATCAACGCGGCAGCAGCACCCAGGCGTCGAGCTCCAGCAGCACGCCCTCGGCGTACTGGCCGTCCTCTTTCTTCAGCGGGAAATCGGCGCAATCGTTGTTCTTCACGGCCACCAGCCGGATGCGCAGTGCGCCGACGTCCGTGCGGCCCGGCAGCTCCGCCTTCTCCAGCACCTCCGACCAGGCATAGACCGTATCGCCCGCAAAGCACGGCGAGACGTGCCGGCCGCCGTTGATCGCCGCCAGATGGAACGCGTTGTTGAGCCCATTGAACGACAATGCCCGCGCCAGCGAGATGACCACGCCGCCATAGACGATGCGCTTACCGAACCGGCCTTTGGATTCGGTGTGCTGGTTGAAATGCACCTTCGCCGTGTTCTGGTAGAGGCGCGTCGCGATCTGATGCTCGGCCTCTTCCAGCGTCATGCCGTCGACATGGGCGATCTTCTCGCCCACTTCGTAGTCACCCCAGCGATAGGGCGATCCGGCCAGCGCGAAGTCGTATTTGCCGATATCGAGCTTCGGTACCGCGCCGCCGATCTCGGCCGGGTCCACGCGATCAGGCAGTTTCGGCACGATGGCTTCAGGCGCCGGCGCTTCCTTGTCGCGCTTGCGCACCATCACCCAGCGCACGTAGTCGAGCACCACATCGCCCGTCTCGTCGCGGCCGATCGAGCGCACGTAAACCGTGCCCGTCTCGCGGTTCGAGTTCTCCTTGAGGCCGATCACCTCAGACGTCGAAGCCAGCGTCGCCCCCGGATAGACCGGCTTCAGGAAGCGGCAGTTGGCATAGCCGAGATTGGCAATGGCGTTCAGCGAGATCTCCGGCGTCGTCTTGCCGAACACCACGTGGAACGTCAGCAGGTCGTCCAGCGGCGACTTCGGATACCCGATGGCCTTTGCGAACGCATCCGACGACTGGACCGCAAACCGCGTGCCGTAAAGGCTGGTGTAGAGCGCCACATCGCCCACCGTCACCGTGCGCGGGGTCGGGTGCACAATCAGCTGCCCGAACTTGAAGTCTTCGAAGTAGTTGCCGGGATTGGTCTTTGTCGAGGTCATCGCTGAAATCGGTCCTTCTTGGAGGGCTCGGGGGCCGAATAGTCACAAAGAGGCGCTCTGTCGACTGCCTTTTCGCCGCTAACGCTGGTCTCCCTCTCCCCATCCTTCATGGGGAGAGGGTCGGGGTGAGGGGCAGAAGCTGGCGCTTCCCTCGGCCGCTGCCAGCGCCGCAGCAGCCTTCAAAACCACTCCTCTTCCGTCTTCCGCATGGCCTCGATGGCGTCCGCAATGGCCACCGTCCGCCGCGCCATGACGAGATGGAGACGCTCCACCATCTTCCCCTCGAGCGTGATGACGCCCTTGTGCCGGTTGGCGGGCTCGTCGAACGCAGCGATGATCTTGCGCGCCCACGAGACCTCCTCCTCCGTCGGCGAGAACACCTCGTTGCAAGGTCCCACCTGCGAAGGATGGATCAGCGTCTTGCCGTCCATTCCCAGCGTGCGCCCATGCTCGCACTCCTCGCGGAAGCCAACATCGTCGCGGAAATCGTTGTAGACACCATCCAGCACATCGAGGCCGTACGCGCGCGCCGCCACGATCGTCATCGCCAGCCACGGCACCACGGCGATCCTGTTATGCAGCGCCCGCGCCCGCGACTCCTTCAATAGATCGTTCGTGCCCATCACCAGGCAGGAGAGGCGGTTTTCCGGGTCCGCGCCCAGCGCTGCAATCTCGCGGTTGTTGAGCACCGAGCTGGGCGTTTCCATCATCGCCCACAGCCGCACTTTCGGGGGAGCGTTGATCGCCCCCAGCACCTTCGCGACGGTCACGATATCGCCCGGCGTCGAAACCTTCGGCACCAGGATGGCATCCGGCTCGACGCTGGCCGCGGCCCGCAAGTCGTCCATGCCCCAAGCCGTTTCGATGGCGTTGACACGGATCACCAGTTCGCGCCGGCCATATCCGCCCCCGCGCACCGCTTCACAGATGTTGTCGCGCGCCGCCACCTTGCCTTCCGGGGCAACGGAATCCTCGAGGTCGAGGATCAGCGCATCTGCTGGAAGTGACTTTGCCTTTTCGAGCGCTCGTTGATTGGCGCCAGGCATGTAGAGCACACTACGTCGCGGGCGGACGGTCATCCTCTGCTCCCTCTTGTGTGATGATCGAGAAAGTCGCCATCACGAGGTGCTGGGCGCCGAACGAATTTCTCGATCTGAATCGCACGAGCAACTCAATGATCAGAACGTCCATTTTTGCTCCGGAAACTCGCTCGCCCCCTTAGCTCGCGAGCTTCCGATCAGGACGCTTGTGCATCGCACAATATCGTGCCTTCCGCAGAACACCAAGCACCGCGCACAACTTCGCGACGCTTCGCTGCTTGGCGAATGCCGCGACCTTCGGCACAGTCACCCCATGGCCCGCATCTTAGCTCTTTCCTCGCACGTTGCATTCGGTTCGGTCGGCCTTGCCGCCATCGTTCCGGCGCTGCATTGGCTCGGCCACGAAGTGATGGCCTTCCCAACCGTCATACTTTCCAGCCACCCGGGATACCCGCACTACGCTGGCGGCGAAGTCGAAGTCGCTCGGCTTCAAGCCATGCTCGACGCCGCCGACGCGAACGGCTGGCTCGCTGACACGGCCGCCATCCTCACTGGCTATCTGCCGACGCCCGAACACGTGCGCTTCGCCCGCACGGCCGTCGAGCGCGTCCGCAGCGCCAACGCCGCCGCCATCTATATGTGCGACCCCGTCTTCGGAGACGACCCGGAGGGCATGTACCTTTCGATCGGGACCGCCGAGGCCACCCGCGATCAGCTCCTGCCTCTCGCCTCGATCACCACGCCGAACAGCTTCGAGCTGTCCTGGCTGTCTGGCGGCGATCCTGTCGACGGTCCCGAGAGCGCGCGCCGCGCTGCCGCCGCACTGGGCGTACCGACCGTCCTCGCGACCTCCATACCTGCCAGCGACAACCGCCTCGCCAACATCCTCTTCCAGAACAACCAGGGCCTCGCCTGCTACGTGCGCCGCCGCGTTTCTGCCCCGCACGGCACGGGCGATCTCCTATCGTCGATGTTCCTCGGCAATCAGCTGAACGATTTCTCACCCGCCTACTGTCTTGGTGCCTCCGCATCCGCGGTGGACGCCAGCGTAGCCGCCAGCATGGGCCGCGATGAATTGCCCCTCGCGGGAGCAAGTGCTTTATGGGCCAATGCGCGGGTGCTGCCCGCAGCATCCGCCTGAACGGCACCAACGCGAGGACAAGAGGTTCGATGGCCCGTAGGACGCAAAACCGCCCCAGAAAGACGATCATTCAGCGCGTCGACGGAGCCAAGGCCTTCTTCCAGCACGAGGCCGCAGGCGGCATTGTTCTGCTCGTCGCCGCGATCGTCGGCCTGCTGATGCAGAATTCTGGGGCAAGCTGGCTCTACGACGCCCTGCTCTCGACACCCGTGACGGTCCGCGTCGGCGCCCTCAATCTCGACAAGCCGCTGCTGCTGTGGATCAACGACGGCATGATGGCCGTCTTCTTCTTTCTCGTCGGCCTCGAGATCAAGCGCGAGATGGCCGTTGGCGAGCTCTCAAGCGTCAAACAGGCCTCGCTTCCCGCAATTGCCGCCGTCGGCGGCATGCTCGTGCCCGCTCTCATCTACTGGGCCATCAACCGCAACGACGACATCGCGTTGCATGGCTGGGCCATCCCCACGGCGACCGACATTGCCTTCGCCGTCGGCGTGCTCGCCCTGCTCGGGCCGCGGGTTCCGTTGGCCCTCAAGGTATTTCTGCTCGCGCTCGCCATCATCGACGACCTTGGCGCCATCATTGTCATCGCCGTCTTCTACACCGAGCACCTGACCGTCGAGGCACTCGGGCTCGCCAGTGTCGGCGTGGCGGCCCTCGCCGTCCTCAATGCCAAGGGCGTCACGCGCACGGCGCCTTACATCCTCGTTGGTCTGTTCATCTGGGTCTGCGTGCTGAAATCGGGCGTTCACGCGACGCTCGCAGGCGTCGTCACTGCGCTCGCCGTCCCGCTGGCGCGCCCGCCCGGCGGTGGGCATGGCACCCTCGAGAACCTCGAAGAGGCGCTCGGGCCATGGGTCAAGTTCGCCGTGCTGCCGCTATTTGCATTCGCCAACGCTGGCGTCTCGCTGGCAGGGATGACGTTCTATCACCTCATCGCCCCCATCCCCCTTGGCATTGCCCTTGGCCTCTTCATCGGTAAGCCGGTCGGCATTTTTGCCTTCTCGCGCGCAGCTATCGCCATGGGGCTGGCGCAGAAGCCGGAGGGCTCGACCTGGCCGCAGCTCTTCGGCGTTGCCTGGCTCGGCGGCATCGGTTTCACCATGAGCTTGTTCATCGGCATGCTGGCCTTCGTCGACGCCGAGCGCGCCGCCGAGATCCGCATCGGCGTCATCTTAGGGTCGCTGGCATCCGCGATCGCCGGCTACTTGTTCCTCAAGGCGGCAACCAAACCACGCACGCCCCTCGAGCAGCGCGCGACACGCGCGTAGGCAAAATGAATCGAGCGCAGCGGTCACCCCGCTGCGCTCGCAATCTTCTCAGCTGATTTCGACAGCGGCTCTATGCGCTGAGCTTGCTCGCCGTTGCCTGCTGCTGCCGCGCCGCCCTGATGCTGGACGACCGGCGCTGATGATATTTCTTCGACAGCTCGTCCCATTCGATCGTCAGCGAGCCCCCGCTCGCCGCATGCTGGCGATCCCAGTTCGACAACAGATCGAGGCAGGCATGATCGATGTAGTCTAGCTCACCGATGTGCACGTGCACTTGCGTCCCGGGCTTGAGCGTTTCGAGTACCGCCGCCAGCTTCGGCAGCCGGATCAGTGTTGCCGAACCCTTGAGGTGCAGATCGACACGGTTCTCGGCAGCGTTCTCGTCCCTGCCCACTTCCAGATGCGAGAACGCGTAGAGCAGCTTGATCAGCGACAGTCCCAGGCCGACCAGCACGCCTTCCAGGAGGTTCGTCGCCACGATCATCGCGATGGTGACGAAATAGATCACCACCTCGCCGCGCCCGAACTTGAGCAGCGCCGGCACGATCTTCGGATAAGCCAGCTTGTACCCGGTGAACACCAGGATCGCCGCGAGCGCCGACAGCGGAATGTAGGACAGCGTGAAAGGAATGACCGACACGAACAGCAACAGCCAACATCCGTGCATGATCGCCGACCATTTGGTCACTGCACCCGCCTCGACGTTTGCGCTGGAGCGCACGATCACACCCGTCATCGGCAGTACGCCGAGCACGCCGCAGATCGCGTTGCCGACGCCTTGAGCCGCGAGCTCGCGATCATATTTTGTGCGCGGTCCGCTGTGCATCTGATCGACCGCCGTCGCGCACAGCAGCGTCTCCGCGCTAGCGATGAAGGCGATAGAGATTGCACCGATAATCATGGGCCACTCGACGATCCGGGCCAGCCGATCCCACGTCGGCAGGATCGTCACAGACCAGATGTTGTCGGGCACCTCCACGTATTTGATGTCGAGCTTCAGCACAGCCGAGATCGCAATAGCAACCAGCACGCCGACAAGCGGAGCGGGCATCAATCGCCAGCTCTTCGGCGTCAGCGCGCCCCAGGCAAAAATCGTCGCGATCGTCGCTGCGCCGACCAGGAATGCCGTGAGATGCGATCCGCCGCTGCTGAACGCATTCAACAGCGCGCCGGGGATGCCGATCAGGTTGTGGATGCCATCACCGATCGGCTTTGAATCGAGCATCACATGAAACTGCGATGCGAGAATGAGAACGCCGATGCCCGCGAGCATTCCGTGGATGACCGCTGGCGAAACTGCTCGAAACCACTGCCCCAGCTTCAACAAACCTGCCGCAACTTGCAGCAGGCCAGCGAACAGAATGACGACGCCGAGCATCTCGACGCCCCACTGCTGCACGAACTGCCATACCAGCACTGTCAGTCCCGCGGCCGGTCCGCTCACTTGCAACGGCGAGCCCGCGAGAAAGCCGACGACGATACCGCCGATGATCCCAGTGATGATGCCCGCTGTCGGCGGAAGCCCCGAAGCCAGAGAAACGCCCATGCAGAGCGGCAGGGCGACCAGGAACACGACAATCGATGCCATGAAGTCGCGACCGAAAGTCTGCGATGAAAAAGACGCTTTCATTCTGTGATCGTCCGCTCACTGCCCATTCAGACCGGCGGACGCACGGCAGCCCCAATGTGCTCCGTATTCAAATTTCCCCCGGAAGGCCGGAACATAGACCCTGAGTTGCATCACAGCAAGTGCACGCCGTTCATTGAAAAACGAGCGTTAACTCAACGCTTGACGCGGCGCTCCACTCGGACGATTTGACATCTCCGCTTCGCTTGGAGAAGCGGGCATGGAACAGACCATGAGCAGCTTTCCCGAAAAACTCGCCGACCGGTACCGCCGGTTCCACCATCGCCACTTCCTGCCCAAGGCAGAGGAATACGAAGAGCTGGCCGCTTACGGGCAGAGCCCCGAGGCCATGATCGTTTCGTGCTCCGACAGCCGGGTCGACCCTGAAACGATCTTCAGCGCCATGCCTGGCGAGCTTTTCGTCGTGCGCAACGTCGCCAACCTGATCCCGCCTTACGAGACGGGTGGCAAGTTCCACGGCGTCAGCTCCGCGATCGAGTTTGCCGTGCTCAACCTGCGCGTCAAACACATGATCGTCATGGGCCATTCTGGTTGTGGCGGCGTCAAAGCCGCTCTTGACCAGAGCGCCGCCAAGCAAACCGAAGCGCAGTTCATCTCGCGCTGGATGTCGATGCTCGACGATGCCCGCCTGCGGGTTGTCGCGGCCCATCAGACCGCCACCGAGGCTGAACGCCAGGCCGCGTTGGAGAAGGAGGGCGTCAAGACCTCCATCAAGCACCTGCGCACCTTCCCCTTCGTCTCCGAGGCCGAGGACAAAGGAAAGCTGGCCATTCACGGTGCCTACTTCGACATCGCCACCGGCACGCTATCGGTGCTGAACCACTCTCGCGGCGAATTCTTCCCGCTCTAGAGCCTGATCGCTTCAGACCTTCCAGAACTGTCATCCTCGGGCTTGTCCCGAGGATGACCGATGCGGGGATGCGAGCTGGGATCACAGCACTCTCCCAGCGTGGCGAGCGAAGCGCGCCATGCTCAGGCGCCAACGGCGCCCGGCGCTGTCGCTCCGATCGCCCGAGCGTCTACCAGCGAGGGCGTGAATCGGCAGCGCAAGAACGGCGCGGATTTCGGCTTGCGCGACTTTTGCCATCGAACAAGCTTCTATCCGCTCGTGTCACTGCGCTCTAACAATCGCCGGCATCAGCTTCTCCTCGATGCTCTGCACCGAGACCGGCCCCACGTGCTTGAACACGATCTCACCCTTGCCGTTGAGGACGAACGTCTCGGGCATGCCATAGACGCCCCACTCGATCGCGCCGCGCCCCTTGGGATCGGTACCCACCGCCGCGAAAGGATTGCCGTAGCGGCCGAGGAATCGCCGCGCCGCCACTGGGTCGTCCTTGTAGTTCACCCCGTACAGCGCAACGCCCGAGCGCTTCTGCAATTGCACCAGCAGCGGCTGCTCCTCCGCACAGGGGGCGCACCATGAAGCCCAGAAGTTGACGATCACCGGCTTGCCGGTCGCCAGTTCGCCGCTCGTGAACCCCGGCACCGGCTTTTCATCAGCCAGCAGGCCCTCCAGCGGCGCGAACTCCGTCACGGGTGCCGGTTTGCCCAGCAGCGCCGACGGCAGCTTCGAGGGATCTCCGCCCTGCAGCGCGAAGGCGAACAGCGCCACCAGTCCGGCAAACACCAGAACCGGCGTTAACACCCAGCCGATACCGCGTTTACGCGTGCTTGGCGCAGGCTCGTTGGTCATCGCTGTTGTGCTTTCTTGTTCAGGCCCGCGAGGCACTGCGCCGCTTGACGCCACGTGCCGCAAAATCTGCCAGCCGCCGCTCCTGCTCGCGCCCATCGAGGATGAGCCAGGCAATCATCGCGCCGATCACCACCGTGACGACGCCATACGCTGCCCAGATGAAGCTTGCGTGCGGCCCAAGGTCCAATCCGAGGTCCATACTGCTACTCCGCCGCCGCCAGTTGCGATGCCTGCGCGCGTTCCACCTCGGCAAGCTGCAGCGCCTTCACCCGTCGCCGCATGATTTCGTTGCGCATCGCTTTGAGGTGCATGGCGACAAACATCAGCGTAAAGCCCACAGCCATCACCAGCAGCGGCACCAGCAGCGCGGTATCGATCGTCGGACCGCCCGCGCGGATCACGCTAGCGGGCTGATGCAGCGTGTTTCCGAAGTTCACCGAGAACTTGATGATCGGCAGCATGACGATGCCGACGAGCGCCAGGATCGCCGTGAGCTTCGACGCTAGTGCTTCATCCTCGATCGAGGAGCGCAGCGCCATCAGGCCGAGATAAAGAAAAAACAGGATCAGCACCGACGTCAGGCGGGCATCCCACACCCAGTAGGTGCCCCACGTCGGCCGTCCCCACAGCGAACCCGTCACCAGGGCAAGGAACGTGAACGCCGCGCCGAGTGGCACCGCCGCCTTGGCCGATACGTCCGCCAGCGGATGCCGGAACACCAGGAGTCCGAACGACGACATGGCGATGATCGCGTACACCGCCATCGACAGCCACGCGCACGGCACGTGGATGAACATGATCCGCGCCGTCTCGCCCTGCAGATAGTCGGGCGGGGCAACGAAAAAGCTCAAGTAGAGCCCGTAACCGATCACCAGAGCCGCGGCGCCAGCGACCCACGGCAACACGGAAGCCGAAAGCTCCATGAAGCGGGTCGGATTGGCCAGTCGCTGGGTCAGGGTCTGCGTCATTGAAAACGATCTAAGCGGTTGCGCGCTGAAGCGCAAATGAACAACGGGCAATCCGGCAGAGGCAAGCAAATAGCCCTGCTGCATTGCAGTAAGGTGAACTCGCCCCGCCCTACCCCGACTGCCTACTGCCTTACGGCCTACTGCCCTTCTTATTGCATCTGCAGCCGCAGCGCAGCGGCCGCGGCGAGCGGACACAGCACCACCGACGCCAGCGACAGGGCGATGAGGATCAGGAACGCACTCATCGTACCCGAAGCCCCGAGCAGCCCATTGATCGCCGCCATGCCGAAAATCAACGTCGGCACATAGAGCGGCAGCACCAGCAGCGCGATTAGCAGCCCGCCGCGGTAGGCCCGCAGCGTCAGCGCCGCGCCCACCGCGCCGATGAACGAGATCGCCGGCGTCCCCGCCAGCATCGTGCCGAACAAAAGCGGGTAGGCGCTGAGTTCGAGATTGAGCAGCAGGCCCAGCACCGGAGCCATCAGCGCCAGCGGAATACCGGTAGAGATCCAGTGCGCAAGCGCCTTCGCCCCGACCACCAGTTCCATCGGCAACCGCCCGGTAGCGAGCACATCCAGCGTGCCGTCCTCATAGTCGGATGAGAACACCCGCCCGAGCGACAGCAATGCTGCCAGCAACAGCGCGATCCACAGCACGCCCGGCGCAATCCGCGAAAGCAGATTGAGGTCAGCCCCGAGACCTAAAGGCAGCAGCGTGACCACCAGCATGTAGAAACCGAGCGCCGTGCCGAGCGCGCCGCCCTGGCGCACCGCCAGACGGAGGTCGCGGCTGAGAAGGGCAAGAAACGCACTCATGCAGGCACCTGCGCCCGCCCGAGCTGCATCGATCGCACGCTTGCCAATTCCATCGGCAAATGCGTCGCGATCACAGCCATGCCGCCCGCTTTGAGGTGCGCGTCGATGGCATCGGTCAGCACCTTCACCGAGGCAACGTCCAGCGACACGGTCGGCTCATCCAGGAGCCAGATCGGCCGCTTGGCGACGGCGAGACGCGCAAGGCCCAGACGCCGCTTCTGGCCGGCGGAAAGGTACCCCGCCGGAATTTCCGCCAGCGCATCGAGCGCAAACTGCTCCAGCGCATCCTCGACCCGATGCGCCGTGCTCTGCTTCGCATCAGCGGGCCCCGCCAGATACGTCGCCCAGAAAGCGAGGTTCTCCTTCACCGTCAGGTGCGTCTTTATCCCGTCGAGATGGCCGACGAAATGACACACCTCGGCGACTTCGCCGGATTCGCTGCTGCCTTCGAAGGCACCGTTCTCTCCGCGCACTTTCACCGTTCCCTCGCTTGGCCGCAAATAGCCCGCCAAGGCGCGCAGAAGTGTTGATTTTCCCGAGCCATTCGGCCCGGTCAGCAGCAGCGCTGTCCCGCTCTCGAGTACGAACGAGACGCCATTCGCAATTCTGCGAGCGCCCCGCTCCAAGGTTAGATTTTCAGCAACGAGCTGCACGGCTCTTGATCATCCGTGTGTCAGAATGCGCTAGCGAAAGGGTGGGAAAATCCCGCAAGATGGGCAATGGATGCGCGCTGGACTGGCGGGTCGGACGCAATAAGCCATCGGTTCCCCGTGGACAAGGCTTCCGAGCTGCCGACCTTACCAGCATAAACGCGCGCCGTCCCCCGCCGTACTATCGGCAGGGTTGACGATCGGGGAGTAACGGCTATCGCAGGCCGTCGACTGCGAAACGAAGGAGACGAATTTGACAGACGCGCAGCTGGTGTCGCTGGACAGCTTCAAGTGTCGCAAGACGCTGTCCGCGGGAGGTAAGACCTACACCTATTATTCGCTGCCGGAGGCCGAGAAGAACGGCCTCGAGGGCATTTCGCAGCTTCCATATTCCATGAAGGTCCTCCTGGAGAATCTGCTCCGCCACGAGGATGGCCGCACAGTCACCAAGACTGACATCGAGGGCGTCGCCGCCTGGCTCGTCGATAAGGGCAAGGCCGGCAAGGAAATCGGCTTCCGCCCCGCCCGCGTACTCATGCAGGACTTCACCGGCGTGCCCGCGGTCGTCGACCTCGCGGCCATGCGCGACGGTATGAAGGCCCTCGGCGGCGATCCAAAGAAGATCAACCCGCTCGTCCCCGTCGACCTCGTCATCGACCACTCGGTCATCGTCGACGATTTCGGCTCTCCCCAGGCCTTCGCCCACAACGTCGAGCTCGAATATCAGCGCAACGCCGAGCGCTATAACTTCCTCAAGTGGGGCCAGGGCGCCTTCGACAATTTCCGCGTCGTCCCGCCCGGCACCGGCATCTGCCACCAGGTGAACCTGGAATTCCTCGCCCAGACCGTCTGGACCCGCACCTACGCCGACGGCACCGTCCTCGCTTATCCTGACACCCTTGTCGGCACCGACAGCCACACCACCATGGTCAACGGCCTGGCCGTTCTCGGCTGGGGCGTCGGCGGCATCGAAGCCGAAGCCGCCATGCTCGGTCAGGCGCAGTCGATGCTGCTGCCCGAGGTGATCGGCTTCAAGCTCACCGGCAAGCTGAACGAGGGCGTCACCGCCACCGACCTCGTGCTCACCGTCACGCAGATGCTGCGCAAGAAGGGCGTCGTCGGCAAATTCGTCGAGTTCTACGGCCCCGGCCTCGACTCCATGTCGCTCGCCGACCGCGCCACCATCGCCAACATGGCTCCTGAATACGGCGCCACCTGCGGCTTCTTCCCGGTCGACGACGAGACCCTCAACTACCTGAAGATCTCCGGCCGCGAGTCTTCGCGCATCGACCTCGTCGAGGAATACGCCAAGGCGCAGGGCATGTTCCGCGTTTCTGGCTCGGCCGATCCGGTCTTCACCGACACGCTGGAGCTCGATCTCTCAACCGTCGTGCCGTCGATGGCCGGGCCCAAGCGTCCCGAGGGCCGCATTGCCCTGACGGACATCTCCTCCGGCTTCGCCACCGCACTCGAGACCGAATACAAAAAGCCCGGCGAACTCGCAAAGCGCGTGCCCGTCAAAGGCCGTGACTTCGACATCGGGCATGGCGACGTCGTCATCGCCGCCATTACGTCCTGCACCAACACCTCGAACCCCAGCGTGCTCATCGCCGCCGGCCTCCTGGCTAAGAAAGCCGCCGAGAAGGGCCTCACCTCCAAGCCGTGGGTGAAGACCTCGCTCGCGCCTGGATCGCAGGTCGTCTCCGCCTATCTCGACAAGGCCGGCCTGCAGCCCTACCTCGACAAGATCGGATTCAATCTCGTCGGTTTCGGCTGCACCACCTGCATCGGTAACTCCGGTCCGTTGGCGCCGGAAATCTCCGCCGCCATCAACGAGAACGGCGTCGTCGCCGCTGCTGTCCTCTCCGGCAACCGTAACTTCGAAGGCCGCGTCAGCCCCGACGTGCAGGCGAACTATCTGGCTTCGCCCCCGCTCGTCGTCGCCTACGCACTCGCCGGCTCGGTGCAGAAGGATCTCACCAAAGAACCGCTCGGCATCGGCAGCGATGGCCAGCCGGTTTTCCTGAAGGACATCTGGCCCAGCTCCCACGAGATCCAGAAGTTCATCATCGAGAACATCACGCGCGAGTTGTTCCTCGACCGTTACTCTGACGTCTTCAACGGCGATGCCAACTGGCGCGCCATCGACAGCGGATCGGGCCTCACCTACTCGTGGGACGATGAATCGACTTACGTGCGCAACCCGCCGTATTTCGAGCAGATCGAAAAGACGCCCACGCCCATCACCGACATCAAAGGCGCCCGCATCTTGGGTCTCTTCGGCGACAAGATCACCACCGACCACATCTCGCCCGCCGGCTCCATCAAGACCGCGTCACCCGCCGGCAAATACCTCACCGACCACAACGTCGCCGTCGCCGACTTCAATCAGTACGGTACCCGCCGCGGCAATCACGAGGTCATGATGCGTGGCACGTTCGCCAACATCCGCATCAAGAACTTCATGGTGCGCGACGATGCCGGCAACGTGAAGGAGGGCGGCTGGACGGTGCACTATCCCTCGGGCGAGCAGATGTCGATCTACGACGCCGCCATGCGCTACAAGGCCGACGAGATCCCGCTCGTAGTCTTTGCTGGCGTCGAGTACGGCAACGGCTCTTCGCGCGACTGGGCGGCCAAGGGCACCAACCTGCTCGGCGTCCGCGCGGTGGTCGCCCAATCCTTCGAGCGCATCCATCGCTCCAACCTCGTCGGCATGGGTATCGTGCCCTTCGTGTTCGAGGAAGGAACCAACTGGCAGACGCTCGGCTTGAAGGGCGATGAAGTCGTCAACATTCCGGGCCTCACCACCATCCAGCCGCGCCAGAAGATGGAGGCCGAAATCATCTCGGCCGATGGCTCGGTGAAGAAGGTGCCGATCATCTGCCGGATCGATACCCTCGACGAGCTCGAGTACTTCAGGAACGGCGGCATCCTGCACTACGTGCTGCGCAACCTCGCCGCCGCCTGACCCTGACGCCCCTTTCGCGGAGGAGGGCGGCACGCCCTCCTTCTCTCCCCCCTTGGCCCGGGGGGAGGGCTGGGGTGGGGGTGGCCCGAGCACCTGCCAGCGAGGGCATGAATCCGCAGCGCCAAGCCCAACCAAGCCGCGAACCCTGTTGGTCGCAGAGCGACAAGGCGCCAAGGGCGCCCGCGCCCGGTGGCGCGGATCTCAACGTGTTCGACAGCCGCTGTCGAACAAGCTTCTCTCCAATGGTGTCGCCCAGTAAAACCCCGAACACAGCTTTGTGAGTTCTGTTGTATCGTTACGCCCTGCGCCTAGTCTTATGGAGCAAGCCCTTTCGGTGTATTTTGCCCCCATGCGGCTAGTTCCAACCATCGCCCTGACCTGTATCGCGGCCTGCGCCCTGTTCATGCCGGCCCCCGCATCGCGGGCACAGGACGTCTCGCCCGGCGTTAACCCGTCCTTCCCGCCCTACAAGAACGTCCTTGAGCTGTTCACCAGCCAGGGCTGCGACACCTGCCCGCCCGCCGATCACGTGCTCGCCGGGTTCGCCGGACGGCCGAACGTGATTGCGATCACGCTGCCAGTCGATATTTGGGACTATCTCGGCTGGAAGGACACGCTCGCTTCCGACAAGAACTCCGAGCGCCAGCGCGCCTACGCCAAGGCCCGCGGTGATGGCGCCATCTACACACCGCAAGTCGTCGTCAACGGCATGATCGGCGTGAACGGCTCCAACGCCGACGCCATCGAGGACGCAATCAAGGTCACCGACGAAGCACTGCGCGGCGCCCGCATCCCGGTGCGCTTCTGGTACGAGCGCAACTCCATCAAGATCGAAGCCGGCGACGCCCCAGCCGGACATCACTACAAGGACGCCACCATCTGGTTCGCCGTGGTGCAGAAGCGCGCCGAGGTGCCGATCGAGCGCGGCGACAACAAGGGCAAGACCCTCACCTACACCAACATCGTCCGCGAAATGCTGCCGGTCGGCTCATGGAACGGCAAGGCGATGAGCCTGCAGCTTGCTCGCACCGCCATCATGCGTCCCGAGACCGAAGCCGCCATCGTACTCCTTCAGGAGGGCAAAGCCGGCCCCATCATCGGCGCCGCCTGGACCGGCCTCTGGTAGCTAGTCTGTCATCCCGGCCAAAGCGCTTGCTCGGTGATGGCCATCTTCGCGGCCATCACCCGCACCACTCCCGCCGCATGCAAAGCTTCTCTCGGCTCGTGTCGCCACTTACAAAACCTAACCCGCCAGCCCGCGCTTCTTCAGCATGCCCTTGATCTCTGGCGGGCGGCCGCGAAACGCGACATACGCCTCCAGCGGATCGCGCTGATTGCCGCCAGAATAGATGAACTTGCGCAGCTTCTTCGCGGTCGCCTTGTCGAAGTGGTCGCCCGCCTCCTCGAACGCGGCGAACGCGTCGGCGTCCATCACCTCTGACCACAGGTAGCTGTAATAGCCCGCCGCATACCCGCCCATAATGTGCAGGAAGTGCGGAATCCGGTGCCGCATCACGATCTCACTCGGCATGCCCAGCCGCTTCAGCGTCTCGCTCTCGAACTTGCCGACATCCACGTCGCCCTCGTCCTCGCGCGCATGCAGTTCCATGTCGACGAACGCCGACGCTAGATACTCGATGGTCGAGAAACCCTGGTTGAAGTTGCGCGCCTTCTTGATCCGCTTCAAAAGCTTCGGCGGCATCGGCTTGCCGGTTTCGTGGTGAAGCGCGAACTTCTCCAGCGTCGCCGGCACCATCAGCCAGTGCTCGTAAAGCTGCGACGGCAGTTCGACGAAATCACGCGTCACCGCCGTGCCCGAGATCGACGGATACGTCACGTCGGACAACAGCCCGTGCAGCCCGTGCCCGAACTCGTGGAACAGCGTGCGCGCATCATCCAGCGAGAGCAGGCTCGGCGTCGCATCATCACCCTTCGCGAAGTTCATCACGTTGACGATGATCGGCGCCACCTCGCCCGCCACCTTCGACTGCGAGCGGAACGCGCTCATCCACGCGCCGGAACGCTTCGACGGCCGCGCGTAGTAGTCGCCGAGGAACACGCCGACATGATCGCCACGCTTGTTCGTCACTTCCCAGACGCGCACATCCTCGTGGTAGCGCGGCGCATCCTTCATCTCCTTGAACTTCAGTCCGAACAGCTTGCCCGCGGTCTCGAACGCCGCCGCGATCACGTTGTCGAGCTTGAAGTACGGCCGCGTCGAAGCCTCATCGACGTCATAGAGCGCCTTGCGCTCCTTCTCCGCGAAGTAGCGCCAGTCCCACGGCGCGATGGCGAAATTGCTGCCCTCTGACCGCGCCCGCGCCTGCAGCGCGTCGCGCTCCTCACCGGCACGCTTCACCGCCGGATCCCACACCGCTGTCAGCAGATCGCGCACGCTGCCGGGCGTCTTCGCCATCGTCTCTTCCAGCGAGTAGTCGGCGTAGGTCTTGAACCCGAGCAGATTGGCGAACTCGGTGCGCAGCGCCACGATCTCCGCGGTAATGGCGCGGTTGTCGGTGTCCTTGCCCATCTCGCCACGACGGATCCATGCGTTGAACGCCTGCTCGCGCAGGTCGCGGCGCGACGAAAACTGCAGAAATGGCTCGATCGACGAGCGCGACAGCGTGATCACGTATTTGCCGGCAAGCCCGGCATCCGCGGCAGCCCGCGCCGCCGCATCGCGCAGTGCCGTGGATAGGCCTTCCAGATCGCTCTCTTCCAGCACCATGCGCCAGGACTGTTCGTCCTTCAGCACGTTCTGCGAGAATTGCGTGGCGAGCGTCGCCAGGCGCTGATTGATTTCGCCGACCCGTGCCTTCTGCTTGGCGCCTAGCTTCGCGCCCGCGCGCACGAGCCACTTGTAGCGCAGCTCCAGCACGCGACGCTGCTCGTCGTCGAGCCCCAGCGTATCGCGACGCTCGTAGAGATCCTCGACGCGCTTGAAGATCTTGGAGTTGAGCATGATCGCCGTTTCATGTGCGGCGAACTTCGGCGCCATTTCGCGCTCGATCGCCTGCAACGCATCGTTCGTGTCGGCGCCGGTGAGATTGTAGAAAACCGAAGCGACCTTATCGAGCAGCCGCCCGCTCTTCTCCAGCGCCACGATCGTGTTGGCGAACGTCGGTTTCGCTTCCTGATTGGCGATCCGCGCGATGTCCGCCTTGTGCTCCTTCAGCGCCTCGGCGAACGCACCCTTGTAATGGTGCGGCTCGATCTTCGCGAACGGTGGGATGCCGAAAGCGGCACTCCAGCGCGTCAGCAGCGGATTGCTCGGCTTCTTGCGTGCAGGCAGTTTTGCACGCGCCTTCGCCACCCGCGCGGCAACCTTCTTCTGCGCCGCCGACTTTACCTTCGATTTTTCCGACTTCTTCGCCACGTCGATCCGCTCCATGCCGCGCGCCCGGCCTCGAGCGCTTTGCATGCAAGGTAGACATCGGCGCGTGAACGTCCAGATGCGCGCGGCGACAAACCACGCGCCGCCGCGTGAAAGCAGCAACGCAAAAAAATTGGGCCAGTGGGGGACCGGCCCATTTGGGGGGATGAAGTACAACGGGAAGGCTACCTAAAAACCCGGTCCTGAAGCTGCCCGGGGGCTGGGGGGCTGAGAATCCAAGCGGCTTACTCGGACCGGGTCTTGAGGCAACTGTTGATACATTCGCTTCGCTTTGGGGCGGATCATTGTCGAGGTCGGGGAGCGATTTTGACTATGTCGGGGTAATTCCGTGCCCCTCTCCTGCGCGCTTTGCGCACAGCTCCGCGTCACCAGACGGCATGTTTCCTGGCACTCTGGTGCTTGAAATCGTCCTCAACCGGCGCAATCATGACGATATCGCGACAGGGAGGAGCCATTGAGCGAATCCGACCCGATAATTTTTGCGCCGCCTGTGGCAGGCGGCTCTCGCAGCACATCGGCCGCATCCGGCCCGCTACCCGAATCTCAGCGTCAAACGGCATTCACCCGGCAGGAGCTCACCGCCATCCTCGCCGTTTACGGTCGCAAGGTCGCCGCCGGCGAATGGCGCGACTACGCTATCGACCTGGGCCGCGATAAAGCGGTCTTCTCGGTCTTCCGGCGCTCCAGCGAAATCCCGCTCTACCGCATCGAGAAGAGCCCCAAGCTTGCCCGCAAGCAAGGCGCCTACAGCGTCGTTGCGCCGGCAGGACTGATCCTCAAACGCGGCCACGATCTTCTGCGCGTCTTGAGCGTCCTCGACCGGCCCCGCCTCGTCTCCGCCTGACTCCCTGTCATCCTCGGCTGCCGTGGATCCATGGCTCCACGAACTTCGACGCTGAAGCGGCTCGGTCGCCGTCAGGCGGCAAGGCGCCAAGGGCGCCCGGCGCTGGCGCCGGCTGTCAGCTTGCACCCGGCCAACCGCATGCAAAGCTTCCAGCCGCCTCGTGTCACCCAAACAAAAAAGGCCCCGAAGCGTAAGCTTCGAGGCCTTTCTTGCGTCTTCGTTCAGAACTACTCGCGCTGACCGAACAGGTTGAGCAGCATCATGAACATGTTGATGAAGTCGAGGTAGAGGCTGAGGGCGCCCATGATCGCGCTCTTCGCCGCCAGCTCTGCATTGCCGGCCACCTGGAAGTAGGTGTCCTTGATGCGCTGCGTGTCGTAGGCGGTGAGGCCGGCGAACACGAGCACGCCGATGACCGAGATCGCGAACTGCAGGCCGCTCGAGCCGAGGAAGATGTTCACGATCGAGGCGAGGATGATGCCGATCAGACCCATGAACAGGAATGAGCCCCAACCGGAGATGTCACGCTTCGTCGTGTAGCCCCACAGGCTGAGCGCACCGAACGTCGCCGCGGTGACGAAGAAGATCTGCGTGATCGACTGGCCGGTGAAGACCAGGAAGATCGACGACAGCGAGATGCCCATAACGGCCGCGAAGGCCCAGAAGGTCATCTGCGCCGCACTGGTGCTCATCCTCTCGATGCGGAAGGAGAGGAAGAACACGAAGCCGAGCGGGGCGAGCATGACGACCCACTTCAGCGGAGAATTGTAGAGCGCCTCGCCGAAGGGCGTGATCTGCCCGCCGGAAACGGCGAACGAGTACGTCAGGTAGGCGGCAATGCCCGTAAGGGCCACGCCGGCGGCCATATAGTTGTAGACGCCAAGCATGTAGGAGCGCAGGCCCTCGTCTACCGCAGCCGACGTGCGGCCCGGATAGGCTGGAGTTGCGTACCTGTTGTCGAGCTGAGACATATTTCTATCCCTAAGATCCCTTGGTTCGGCCAAACGTAGCCAAATCGCGTAACGAAATATGATCTGCCACTGCGAACCTTTCAAGGCTTACGAAAATGTAAGAATCGACAGCCAGCACTTTTGCGTCGAACACATTTGATGGTTTTTCAATAGCTTACTCTGATCTGAGGTACGGTACCGCCGGAGCGCGTAGAATCGCCCAGGTACCCGCGCCCCCGAAAAGGAAGACCAGACCCACCGACACGGCGAGCGCCAAAGCCACCGCGCCGACTGAGAACACGAACGGAACATGCATCAGCTGCGTCACCACGATCGACGCCGCGAGGGCCCCCAGACCCACCGCAAACAGCGCCGTCACCGCCGCCAGGATCAGGTACTCGAGGAAGTGCGCGGTCAGAATCCGCCGCCGCGTCGCCCCGAGCGTCTTGAGGATCACCGCCTCCAAGATCCGCCGCCGCTGCGCCGTCGCCAGCGCCCCCGCCAGCACCAGGGCGCCCGCAATCAGCGTCACGCTTCCGGCCGCGCGAACCGCCGTCATCACCTTCGTGAAGACGTCATTGACCATCACCAGCACGTCTTTGACGCGAATGGCCGTCATCGACGGATAGGCCCTCGCCACCTCGCGCATCGCGTCGCCCTCGGTGGACAGCGGGGTGCCAGGCGGCAGTGACACCGTCACCAAGAGGTTGTGCGGCGCCCCCCGCAGCGTGTTGGGCGAGAACAACATCACGAAGTTGATGGCGAGGCTTTCCCAGTGCACTTCGCGCAGACTGGTGATCTTCGCCGTCACGTTGCGCCCCAGAACGTTCACCGTGACCGTATCGCCAAGCTTCAGCCCCAGCTTCTTGGCCAGCTCTGCCTCGAACGACACCAGCGGCTCGCCGTCGTAGTCTTTCGGCCACCACTCGCCTTCGACCACCCGCGAACCCGCCGGCACGTCGTCCGAATAGGAAAGACCCCGGTCGCCATTCAGCACCCACTGTGCTTCCGGCGGCGCCTTCACCTCTTCCACCGGCACGTCGTTGAGCCGCACCAGCCGTCCCCGCAACATCGGCGCTTCGTCCAGTACAGCACCTGGGATTTGCCGCGTGATCAGCCCGCGCATTGCCGCAAAGTCGTCCTTCGGCACGTCGAGCACGAAATAGTCGGGCGACGAGGATGGCAGCCGCTGCTGCAGCTCCCGCACTAAAGACGCATCTGCCAGCGACACCGCGACCAGCAGAGACAACCCCGCCCCCAGCGACAACACCACCGAGCGCGTCAGTCCCCCTGGCGAACCGAGATTGGCAATCGCTAAAGACAGCTCCGGATAGCGCGGCCGCGGCACGCGACGCGCTAGCCACGTCACCGCGATGCCCAGCGCATAGAACACCGCGAACACGACCACGAGTCCAATGGCGAAAAAGATGGCAATGCGCTGCGAATCGGACGTCAGCGCCGCAAACGCGAACAGCGCCAGCGCAATGCCGAGCGTGCTCACGATCACCCACGGCCGCGGCAGCGTCCGTTCCGACGAAACCTCGTCGCGGAACAGCATCGAAGCGCTGACGCGCTCCACGCGGCCCAGCGGCCACAGCGTGAACAGCAGCGCCACGCCAAAGCCGTAGACCAGCGCCGTCACGATGCTGAGCGGCGTCACTGTCATTTCCGCGGCGATCGGCAGCAGATCGCCGAACAGCCAGTCGAGCACGAACGGCGCCAGCATGCCCAGCGCGAGCCCGATGCCGACACCCACCGCAGCAACCGCCAGCACCTCGGCGAGAAAAATGCCGAGCACCATCCGGCTCGTCGCACCGATGCTCTTCATCGTCGCGATCACTTTGCGCCGCCTGTCAATGAACGTCGCCACCGCATTGGCAATGCCGACACCGCCGACCAGCAGCGACGTCAGCCCCACCAGCGTCAGGAACTGCCGCAACCGCTCCAGCGTGCGCGTCACTTGCGGAGAGGGATCGCGCCGATCCGCAACCGTGAAGCCCGAATCCGGCAGCTCGCTGTCGATCCTGTTGCGCAGCGCCAGTAGCTCGCTATCGCTGGCTGCAGCATCCCCGAGCTTGACCGCATAGCGCCAGCGTACCAGCGTGCCGGGCTTGATCAGGCCCGTCTTTTCCAGCGTTGCTTCCGAGATCAGCACGCGCGGACCGTAAGTAAGCCGGTCGGTGATCCCATCAGGCTCTGACTTCAGCGCGCCGCCAACCTTCACCCGCGCATCGCCCAGCCCCATCTCGTCGCCGACTTTGAGCTTCAGACGCTCCAGCAGCGCCGGATCGACCACCGCGCCCTTGGCCAGCGCGTCCTTCAGGTCGATGCCATCGGCGATCTCGACCTTGCCCACCAGCGGATAGGCGTCGTCCACCGCCTTCAATTCAGCCAGCGCCTGATCGCTGGCATCGGGGCGCCGTGCCATCGTACGCATCGTGCCCGTCTCGCTGACGCGCCCGAACGTGTCGATGATCGCCCGCTCGTCCTCATCGGCCTTGACGTGCGTTCGCGCCAGCGTCGCATCGCCGCCGAGGATCGCCTCGCCCTGGCGCTCGAAGCCGCCACGCAATGCATCGGACACCGCGCCGACGCTCGCGATCACCATCACGCCCAGCGCCACGCAAGCGATGAAAATGCGGAAGCCCGAAAACCCGGCCCGCAGCTCGCGCGCAGCAATCGAAAGGATCAGCGGCAGCCTGACCTGCCCCGCGTTCGGTGATGAATTGAGTGTATCTGCTGCCGTCACGTGAGGGCGGCCTCCGTGTCGGTATCGACGCGCCCATCGGACATGCGGATCGTGCGCTCGCAGGCCGACGCCAGACGCTCATCGTGCGTCACCAGAATGAGCGTCGCGCCGCGCCGCCGCTGCAAGCCGAACAACAGGTCGATCACCTGCCCGCCCGTCAGCCGGTCGAGATTGCCGGTCGGCTCGTCCGCCAGAATGAGCTTCGGCCGCCGGCTCAACGCCCGCGCAATGGCAACACGCTGCTGCTCACCGCCGGAAAGCTGCGCCGGAAAATGCTCCATGCGATGGCTGAGCCCGACTTCCTGTAGCAATTCGCGCGCGGTCACCGTCGCGTCGGCTGCACCCGCAAACTCCAGCGGCAGCGCCACATTCTCCAGCGCCGTCATGGTCGGCACGAGATAGAACGACTGAAACACGATACCGAGCGAGGCCCCGCGCATCAGCGCCAGCTCATCCTCGGACATATTGGAGAGGTCGTGCCCAGCCACCTTGACCTGGCCGCTGGTCGCCCGTTCGAGCCCGGCCATCACCATCAACAGCGATGTTTTTCCCGATCCGGACGGCCCGACAATGGCCAGCGATTGGCCCTCGCGAGCCTTGAGATCGACATCCCGCAAAATACTCACCGGCCCCGCTCTGCTGGGCAGCGTGAGGCGCACGTTCTTCAAATCGACAATCGGCTCGGTCACGATTCCTCTTTGCGGTATGCCGGGAGGGAAGGCTTGTCTGAACTTGACGGCGCCTTTACGTCATGGGGGAACGTTGAGGCCATCCTTGATCTGTCGGGGAGAAGCATGAAGCCGATGTATGCAGGAAGCAACGCTTTGGCCTCGTCTCAGGTGGTATCTAAGACGGCGCTCGTCAACATTTTGACGGCGCTGGCCGTTTTTCTCAGTGCCGTAGCGGGCATCCAGATTGCGAGCGCCGCCGCAGAATCGGGCAAACCCGTCCGCATTGTCGCATTCGGCGACAGCCTCACCTCCGGCTACGGCCTGCGCCAGAGTCAGGCCTTTCCCGTCCAGCTGCAGAAGGAACTGCGCGCACGCGGCCATAACGTGGTCATCTCGAACGCTGGCGTCGCGGGCGATACCACGGCAGCCGGTCTCGCGCGCTTCGACTGGGCCATCGGCGACGACGTCGACGCTGTCATCCTCGAACTCGGCGCCAACGACGCGTTGCGCGGCATCGACCCCAAGGTCACGCGCGAAAACCTGCAGAAGATCCTGGCCCTGCTCAATAAGCGCGGCATTCCCGTGCTGCTCACCGGCATGCGCTCGCCCGCCAACTGGGGTGACACCTACTCCGACGATTTCGACGCCATCTTTCCCGATCTCGCCAAAGAGCACGCTCTAGTGTTCTATCCCTTCTTTCTCGAAGGCGTGGTGCTGAACGCCAAGCTGAACCAGAAAGACGGCATGCACCCGAACTCCAAGGGCGTCTCCGAGATCGTCCGCCAGATCACGCCGTCGGTGGAAGAACTGATCGCCCGCGCCGAGGCACGCCGCGCCACGCCCAAAAGCTGATTGAGAAAGGTCGAGCTATGCCGCGCCTGTTCACGGGCATCGAAATCCCCGCTGAGCAGCGCGAGGAAATCGCGCGGCTCAAGGTGCCGCTACCCGGCGGTGGCCGTTGGACCGACCCGGCGGACCTGCATCTGACGCTCCGCTTCGTTGGCGATATCGAGCGCCCGCAGGCGACGGAATTTGCAGATCGCCTGGAATCCATCGACCTCGACGCCTTCGAGCTGCGCCTCTCCGGCATCGGCGTCTTTGGCGGAAACGAGCCCCGCTCTATTTGGGCGGGCGTCGAGGAGTCGGCCCCGCTCGAAGCGCTGGCCCGCGCCTGCGACCGCGCCGCCCGATCGGCAGGGCTTCCACCCGATAGCCGTCAGTTCAAGCCGCACGTCACGCTCGCGCGCCTGAAATATGCCAGCGCCGACGAAGTGGCGCGCGTACTTCAACGCCTCGGAGCCTTCCGCACCAAACCCTTTATCGTCTCGCGCTTCGTGCTTTTCTCGGCCAAACCGAAGACCGGCGGCGGACCCTACGCGATCGAGGAAGCCTTCAACCTGCGCGGCGGCGAATACGCCCACGACCTCGATCTAGACTACGGCTGGTAACCCGACGCAGCGGGCGATGCATCCGCTGTCATCCTCGGCTTCATGCCGAGGATCCACCGCGCCACCAGCTCCGACGTTCACTTCAAGAGAATAGCTGGGTCCTCGGGACAAGCCCGAGGATGACGTCGTACGAGCGACTGGCCGCGGCACAACAAGCTTTGCGCCGCTCGTGTCACATTAATTCTTCAATTCGTTCTCTGCCCGCGCGCGCATCTCTTGCTGGCGGCTCATGTAGAGCGAAGCGAAGTCGAACGGATCGAGCAGCAGCGGCGGGAAGCCGCCTTCGCGCGTCAGGTCCGCTGCGATCCGGCGCACGAACGGGAACAGGATCGTCGGGCAGTTGACCAGGAGGAACGGCTCCAGCGCCTGCTCGGGGATGTTCTCGATCCGGAACAGGCCTGCATAGACCAGCTCCAGCTGATAGATCTCGCCGTTCTTGTTGACCGCCTGCGCGTTGAAATCGATCGTGCTCTCGTACAGCGACGGGCCCATGCCCTTGGCGCCCACATTGATCGACAGCTGCAGGTTCGGCTGATCGCCCGGATCCTTGATGATCTTCTCGATGTTCGGGTTCTCGAACGAGAGATCTTTGATGTACTGCGCGACGACCTTCACCTGAACCGGCGGCGGGGCAGACTTAGCGGCCTCGTCTGGTTTGCCATTGCCGTTGCCATTGTTGGAGCTGGCCATCGAAGAATTCCATCATGAGTGTTGCAACCGAGGCGGGCTAGCTAACACGCAGGCAACGCTGCGACAATCGTGCTGTGGGAGCCTGCCGATATAGTTGCGCTAACGCGGGCGGTCATCGTCATCGAGACGCTCGTATGTGCCCTCGATGATGATCGGCTCTTTGGCTCCGGAAGCGTCTCGATCTCCTTGCGGGCCGGCCGGCCGGCCCCTGCCGTCTCGCCGGGCGTCGGTGAAGCCGGGAATGACTGCCCCGAGGATAAGCCGCCGCAGCGGCGGCACCAGCAGCGCAAGGCCCAGCGCATCGGAGATGAAACCGGGCAGGATCAGCAGGCTGCCGGCGAGAATAACGACGTAGCCATCCACCATCGAGGCGAAGGCAAACCCGCCCCGGCTCATGCTGTCGAACATTCGCCCGACCATCGAAACGCCCTGGTTACGTATGATGAGCATCCCGGCGACTGCTGCCAAAACAAGCAGCCCTAGCGTTGCCCAGAAGCCGATTGCCGCGCCGACCTCGATCAGCACGGCAATTTCCAGCAGCGGGAACCCCAGCAGAAGCAGCAATGTAAAGGCGCGCACCGGCGACAACATTTTCGACTGTTCACCTCGCACTAGCGGGTTGTTGAGCATGCCACCCGTCAGGTTGCCATCGGCCTGCAATCGGGTTGGCATTGCAGCATTTGTGCCTTACCTTGCAGTCAGACCACTCTAAACCCCTTGATGGCGGACGGATGAGGCCCATCGCCCCCTTGGGCCGGGATTAAGACACGATCATATATTGCTGTCGTATCCAGTCACGCTGTTGATTGCCAGGAAGGCAGCCGTCCATGGAGAAGATCGATCTCTTCACCCTTATCTCGCTCATAGTCGCGGTCATCGTGATTCTGAAGCTGAGAAGCGTCCTGGGACGCCGTACGGGTGACGAGGAAGCCCGCGTCGAGCGCTATCGCACTGAACGCGCCCGTCAGGAGGCCGCCGCATCGGGCGACAACGTCGTCGCCATGCCCCGTCGTGAGCGCGATGCTCAGGCTCCTGCACCGGCCGCCGAAGTCACCGAGGTCGACGCCGAGGAGCGCATCAAGAACTACGCGGGTGCCGAACCGGCCGCCCGCGCTGGCCTCGTCGACATCGCGCGCCAGGATCCAGCGTTCGAGCCCGATACCTTCATCCGTGGCGCCAAACAGGCCTACGAGATGATCGTCACCGCGTTTGCTGAAGGCAATCGCAAGCTGTTGCGCGACCTCCTCAGCCGCGACGTCTACGACGGTTTCAACCGCGCTATCACCGAGCGCGAGGCGCGCGGCGAGCAGGTTGACCAAAGCTTCGTCGGCATCGAGAAGGCCGACATCGTGGAATCGGAGCTCAAGAGCGGCATTGCCTCTGTCACCGTGCGCTTCGTCAGCGAACTCATCTCCGCGACGCGCGACAAGGCTGGTGCGATCATCGGCGGCGATCCGCAGCGCATTAAGGAGGTCACTGACATCTGGACCTTCAGCCGCGATATTTCGTCCGCCAAGGCACGCGCCAATCCGAATTGGCGTCTGATTGCCACGCAGTCGCCCGCCTGAGGTAGATTTGCACGCGGGGGCGTGCGAGCAGAAAGGCTCTGGGCCGCGGGCAAAGCGGCTGGTGGGTTCAAACGGGGGGAACGCGAGCGACCATGGCAGGCTATCGCGCCCTGGCTGCTGTGTGTTGGTGGGTGGCCGCAGCCGTGGCCGCCCATGCTCAATCATTCGACGCGCCCGCCTTCGCTCCCAGTTCCGCACCTGCAGCCATGAGCAACGACACCGCCCCGCCTCCGCCCGCCCCAGAGGCTCCCAAGAGCAACGAGCCCAAGCTCGAGCCGGCAACCTTTTCCGATCTCCCCGGCTGGGATACCGATGATCACCTCGCCGCCCTGAAGACCTTCCTCAAGTCTTGCGATGCAGTTGCTCGCATGGCCGGAAAATCTGCATCGGGTAAGACGCGGTCGCAGTGCCACGTCCCCGTCGGCGAGCTGGCCTCCACATGCCGGGCCGCGCAGGACCTAAAATCGCTCACCAAGGCAAAGGCCAAGACGTTCTTTGAAACGCACTTCACCCCGCATCGCGTGGTGCAGACCAAAACCGCCGGACTGCTGACCGGCTATTACGAACCCGTGCTGGAAGGCTCGCGCACGCGCCAAGGCAAATTCCAGACTCCCGTCTACAAGCGTCCCACCGATCTCACCAATGTCGTCGACGAAGCCGACCGCGCTTCCAAGCAGACGGGCTTCACCCATCTGCGCAAGACATCGACCGGCGAGACCTCGCCCTACCCCACGCGCGCCGAGATCGAGCAGGGCGCGCTTGCCGGCAAAGGCCTCGAACTTCTCTACCTCGAAGACCCGGTCGAAGTGTTCTTCATGCACATCCAGGGCTCGGGCCGCATCCATCTCACCGATGGCACCACCGTGCGCATCAATTACGATGGCAAGAACGGCTATCCCTATACCTCGATCGGCCGCTACCTGATCGACAACAAGATCCTCCCTGCGAACAAGATGTCCATGCAGGCGCTCGGCAAGTGGCTGCGCGAGGACAAAGCGCGCGGCCAGCAGATCATGTGGCAGAACAAGTCGTTCATCTTCTTCCGCGAGATCGGCGACACCGACGGCCCCATGGGGGCCATGTCCGTCCCATTGACGCCCGGCCGCAGTCTTGCCGTCGACACCGGATTCCACACGCTCGGCACGCCCATTTATCTCAGCGTCCCCGACCTCTCTCACGCCACCAAGGGCAGCGGCTTTAATCGTTTGATGGTGGCTCAGGACTTAGGCTCGGCGATCAAAGGCCCCGAGCGGGGCGACATCTACTTTGGCTCCGGCGCCTCGGCTGGAAAGATCGCTGGCACGACGAGGCATCAAGGAAACTTCTTCGTGCTGCTTCCCACGGTGACCCAGGCGGCCGGATCCGGCATCAGGTTCGGCGAGCACCTGAAATGGCACACGACCGTGAAGGCCGCCCAGTGAAGCAGCCGCCGGGTAAGAAAGCCGGGGCGCGTATTTCAAAGGAAGAACGCGAGCTTTGGGAGCACACCGCGCGCTCCATCGAGCCTATTAAAGGCAAGAAGGGCAGAATTCACGCCGCCCTCGAAGATATCGAGACCCCACCCCCACCGCCAAAACGAGAGCCGGCCCGAAGTGCTGAGCCATCGCGGGTCCTGAAGCCCTCGCCGCCGACGCTGACGCCCCTGGTGCGCATCACCAAGGCCCCACCCCCGCCGTCAGCCGCGAACCTCGAACGCAAGAAGACGCGCAAGGTCAGCTCCGGCAAGATCGAGATCGAAGCCCGCATCGACCTGCACGGCATGCGCCAGAGCGAGGCACACGCGGCGCTGACACGTTTCCTCAGCCGCGCTTACGCAAGCGGCAAGCGCTGGGTGCTGGTGATCACCGGGAAGGGCGCGCCACAGCGCACTGCGCTCGACGAGCGCCTCGACTACGAAAACGTTGACCGCGGCGTGCTCCGCCGCAACGTCCCGCGCTGGTTATCCGAGCCGGACATCGCCCCGATCATCATCGGCTTCACCGTAGCCGCCATCCGCCACGGCGGCGAAGGCGCCCTCTACGTGCACCTTCGCAAGCGCCCCGGTACTCCCGGAGACTACTGACCGGCTCCGCCGATCGCTCCGCGTCAGCCCGAGCAGGTCGCCGCGAGCTTGTCGAGAGCGGCGCTGATGCCACCCAGCGAGTACGTATCCGTCGTCGCCGTGCCGCGCGCTGAGGTAGCCTTCACGAAGGCATTCGAGCCCTTCTTCAAGGCTTCGATCAGTTTCAGCTCCTCGTTCGGATCCTGTACGAACCCGCGCTCGCCTTTGACGAACAGCTTGAAGGTGTCGGTGCCCACCGTAACGCTCATGTCCGCGTCCGGCTTGACCGGATAGCCCACCTTCACGCTCGGCTCGGCCTTCACGCCTTCCTTCGGCCACGCAGAGATATAGAAGAAGATCGGGCCGCGGTTGGCGCCCAGCGGCTCCACTGCCAATGGCTGCGCAGCGATGAAGCACACCGTCTTCGGCGTCGCCGCATCCGCATAAAGGCTCCATGAGCCCTGCTTCTCGACGAGTTCGACGGTCTGCGCCGAAGCAGCCGTCGCCAATGCGAAGGTCAGAATAGCTGACGCCATTGTCGTGCGCATAAGGCTCCCCTCCCCAGCTGAGCGCGATTTGAGGTGAGCATATGCACCCGTGACCGGAGTGTCACCCTTCGGGGCCCACCTTACCCCCGGTTTCGCGAGAGCGTGATCCATCGGCGGACGCTTTTGCCACCGGACCTCCCTCGCCCACTGGCCGATCCGGAAACCGCGCCATGGTGCGTACCCGGTCGTACATGACGATGGCCCCGGCCATGGCGACGTTGATGCAGAATTTCGTTGGGATGCGCACCACGTGCTCGCACCGCGCCAGCAGTTCGTCCGACAGCGAACCCTGTTCCGGTCCCAGCACGTACGCGGCGCGCAACGGATGTCTAAAGCTCGGAAGATCGACTGCATTTTCAACGAGTTCGATCCCGACGAGCTTGCACCCATTGGGCAGCGCCATGTCGTCGAGGCTCGCCCAGTTGTAGTGCGGCAGGTGCAGCTGGCTCTTCGACGTATCCGCGAACGCCTCCAGCGCCCGGTACGTCGCCCCCACCGTAAATGTGAAGCTGGCACCGAACCCGTGCGCCGAGCGCATCAGGTTGCCGAGGTTCAACGATTTGGACATGCGCTCCGCGCCGATCGCGAAGTAGCCGCGCGGCGTGGGCGGCCAGGTGCTCTGTTGTCTGTCGGTCATTTGGCTCTCGTGCCCGGCGGCCGCTTGCGGCGCGCTCCAGGGCGTGGTGGAAGGGCGTAGTCGATGGCGTTCTGGGCGAAATTACCCTGTTGGCGGGAGGTTTTACATGAAAGCAGCACTTTGCAAGAGCCTCGAGGGTCCCAGCGCGCTCGTCATCGACGACTTGGCTGTTTCGCAGCCAGGCCCCGGCGAGATTCTGATCGACGTTAAGGCTGCCGCACTCAACTATTTCGACACCCTCATCACGCGCGGAAAGTACCAGTCAAAGCCCGACCTGCCCTTCTCCCCCTCTGCCGAGATTGCCGGGACCGTTGCGGCGCTGGGCCCGGGTGTCACTGGCCTGACGGTTGGCGAGCGCGTCGCCGCCTACATCGGCTGGGGCGGCGCCCGCGAGAAAGTCATCGCCAAGGCCGAAGCCGTCATCCCCATTCCTGACGGCGTCAGCGACGTCGTCGCCGCCGGCGTCTCGGTCACCTACGGCACGGCCATTCACGGCCTCAAGGATCGCGCCCGCTTGCAGCCGGGCGAGAGTATCGCCGTGCTGGGTGCCGCCGGCGGCGCCGGCCTTGCGGCGGTTGAGATCGCCAAGCTGATGGGCGCACGCGTCATCGCCGTTGCGTCCTCTCCCGAGAAGCTCGCCGTCACCAAAGCTCACGGCGCCGACGACGCGATCGATTACAGCGGCACCGACCTCAAGGATGCATTGCGCGCCCTCACCGATGGCAAGGGCGTCGACGTCGTCTACGATTGCGTTGGCGGCGCCTCATCGGAGCAAGCTTTGCGAGCAACCGCATGGCAAGGCCGCTTCCTCGTCGTCGGTTTCGCATCCGGCGACATTCCCAAGATCCCGCTCAATCTGTTGCTGCTGAAGGGCTGCGATGCGTTGGGCGTTTTCTGGGGCGAAGCAGTAAAGCGCGATCCAGCCGGCCACCGCGCCAACATGGTGCAGGTGCTCGATTGGGTCGCGAAAGGCCAGCTCAATCCGCGCATCCACGGCACCTTTGCGTTGGATGACATTCGCGATGCGCTCGCCGTCATCGAGAAGCGGCAAGCCGTCGGCAAAGTCGTCCTGACGATTTAGCCGCGCAAAGACACGCGCATTCAGACTTTATTTGCCATGTTGGGCCGATGCTACGTCCGTTGAGTTTAGTTGCGGAGCGTCAGCGTCGAGATGCGTCAGTCGCGTGCCATGATGATTGCCCTCGGCGCGCTGGCCGCATCTGCTGCCGCGTACGAGCCGGCTTTCGCCGAGGGCTTCTTCTCCCGTCTGTTCGGTTGGGGCAATTCCCGCCCAGCCGAGCGCATGCCAGCGCCGACGTATAACTTCGGCTACGGCGGACAGCGCTTCGACTACGGCTACGGCTATTCCGAGGATGGCTGGCCGCGCGACAACACGCGCTACCGGTCGCTGTGCGTGCGCACATGCGATGGCTTCTATTTCCCCATCGGCGACAATGTCGGCCGCGAGCGGCTCTACCAGGATGCGCGCACCTGCCAGGCGCGCTGCGATGGCGAAGCGCAGCTCTACTATTACCCGACCAACGGCGGCACCATCGAAACCATGGTCGACATGGCTGGCCGCCCCTACGCGCAGACGCCGACAGCATTCCTCTATCGTAAGAAACTGGTGGAGGGCTGCACCTGCAAACCCGCGCCTTGGTCTGCGGAAACGGCTGCCCGTCATCAGGGCTACAAGGATGATGATCGCGCGCTTGCCGAGATGCGCAACTCTGAGCAGCGCTACGCCGGCCAGCCCGCCAGCGACATCGGCGGTTATCTGATGCGCGAGAACGACGGCCCGCAGCAGACTCCCTGGGACGGCGGCCTCCGCCGCTATTAGAAGCCCCTCACCCTACCGATGCACGCCCAACGTCACCCCGACGGAGGTCGGGGTCCACGCTAGCGCCGGCTTGCTCTTCTGGTGAGCATGCATTCCTCTTGGCCGCGCAACGGCAAGGGCCCAAAGGGCCCCGCGCCCCGCCTCCGATCGTCCGAGCGTCTATCTGCGAGGACGTGAATCGGCGGCGCAAAAAAGCGCGGCTATCCACTCGCGCTGCGCTCACCGCAAAGCGAGCTTCTCGACGCCTGTGTCAGTCTAGAAAGAACAGAACTTCAACCAGCGTCGGCGACCATAAATTTCTTCCAGATCGCGTTCTCGCCCAGCGAGGCAACGAACTCTGCGTGCGCCTTTTCAAGGTCCACCGAGAGGCGAGGCAGCAGCGGGCTCGGCCGCTGTTGCGCGTTGCCACGCTGCAAGGTCGTGATCTCGCCACCCTGCGCATTCGACGATCCCATCGATAGCTCGACGAACGCCGCCTGCCGTGCGCCCAGCAGCTCGATATAGACTTCGGCCAGCAGCAGCGAGTCGACGAGCGCGCCGTGCTTGGTGCGCTTGGTATTGTCGATGCCGTAGCGTTTGCACAAGGCATCGAGATTGTTCGGACCCGCGGGATGGCGCCGCTTTGCAAGCTGCAGCGTGCACGTGACGCGATCCATCGCGATCTGCCCGAGCGACAAGCGCCCCAGCTCGAAATTCAAAAAGCCGATGTCGAACGCCGCATTGTGGATGACGAGCCCATCCTCGGCGATGAACTCCAGGAACGAGTGCGCCACCTGCGCAAACTTCGGCTTGTCACGCAGGAACTCCGTCGAGATCCCGTGCACGTTCTCGGCCTCTTTCGGCACGTCGCGCTCGGGATTGATGAAGCAGTGATACTCGCGGCCCGAAGGAATCCGGTTGATCAGCTCGATGCAGCCGATCTCGATCAGACGGTCTCCCTTGAGCGGGTCGAGACCAGTCGTTTCCGTATCGAGGATGATTTCGCGCATTCTATTTTGACGCCGCGATTCGGCTCGTCCGGTCAAGCCCACTCGCGGGCATAAGCCTCACCCGACCACGTTTCCAGCTCGGCGAGGATCTTGTCGAGGTGCGCCTCGCTTGCCGCCGTCCCGCTGCCCGTGTCGACGACGAAATCGGCCCGCGCGCGCTTCTCGGCATCCGGCATCTGCCGCGCCAGCAGCCCGTCCAGCTTCTCTTTCGTCATGCCGACGCGATTGAGCAACCGCTCGCGCTGGATCTCGGCCGGGGCGGAAAGCACGATCACCACGTCGACCAGCTTGTTCGCGTTGGTTTCAAAGAGCAGCGGAATCTCGAGGACAGCGATCTGCGTGCCCCGCCGCGCCTCGGCGCGCAGGAACGATCGCTCCGACTCCCGCACCATCGGGTGCACGATTGCTTCCAGCTCGCGCAGACGTTCCGGATGCGAGATGATCGCCGTACTCAACCGTGTGCGATCGACACCCGCCTGCGTTGTCGTTCCCGGAAAGGCCCGCTCGATCCGTTCCACCGCTTTTCCACTGGCATAGAGGCGGTGCACCTCCGCGTCGGCATCGAACACGGGCACGCCCCGCAAGCGCAGGAAAGCTGCGGCTGTGGACTTCCCCATGCCAATCGAGCCAGTGAGCCCCACGATCAGCATTTTTTCCCCTCGACGTCGGCGATGAGAATTGCGCGCAGTTCGTCAGTCACCTGTGGGCGCACGCCGAACCATTTCTCGAACCCAGGCACAGCCTGATAGAGCAGCATCCCCAACCCATCCACGGTGCGCAAGCCCTCCTTCCGCGCTTCGGCGAGCAGCTCGGTTTCGAGCGGCACATAGACGATGTCGGCGACGACGCAATCCGGATTGAAGCCGGCAAAGTCCATTCCCAGCGTACCCGCGCCCTTGAGACCTGCCGCAGTCGTGTTGACCAGCACGCAAGCCTCGCGCGATGCCTCGCTGCGCGCGTCCCAGTCGAACACCTTCACCCGCGGACCGAACGTTTCGGCGAGCACCTCCGCCCGCTGCCGCGTCCTGTTGAAAATGCGCACCTCGTCCACGCCGGCTTCGAGCACCCCGTGCACGATGGCCCGCGCCGCGCCGCCCGCGCCCAGCACACAAGCCGGCCCATCATGCGCTTTCCAGGCCGGAGCCGCATGGTCGAGGTTTGTCATGAAGCCGTATGTGTCGGTGTTGGCAGCGTGCAGCTTTCCACCTTCCAGCCACAAGGTATTCGCCGCTTGCACCGCGCGCGCCGAGGCCTCGCGCTCGTCGGCTATCGCGTAGGCCAGCTCCTTGTGCGGCACCGTCACGTTGCAGCCAACGAAGCCGCGCCTGTCCAGCGAGCGCAAAAAGTCTGCGACCTCGTCCGGCCGCACCGCCTCTTTGATATAGCTGCCATCGATGCCGTACTTCATCAGCCAATAGCCGTGAATGATCGGCGAGCGCGAATGCTCGATAGGCCAACCGATGACGCAGGCACGTTTCATGTCGACAAGATCCCGCGCCAGCGCAGTTCGGTCATCACCGGAAGCAGCGGCATGCCGAGAATCGTGAAATAGTCGCCCTCGATCACTTCAAAGAGCTGGATGCCCAGCCCTTCCAGTTCATAGGCGCCCACCGTCTGCGTCACGCGGTCGGCCGCACGGTTCAGGTAGTCATCGAGGAAACCGTCTGAGAAATCCCGCATCGTCAGCTTCGCTGTGCCAACGTGCGTGAAGCTCACATTGCCGTCCTCGGCGAACACCACCGCGGAGTGCAACTCGTGCGTCCGCCCGCGCAACCGCTGCAACGCCTCGCGCGCAGCTTCGATATTCGGTGCCTTGCTCAGCAATTCACCGTCGAGCGCCAGCACCTGATCGGCACCGATGACGACGCACCCGGCGCGCTTGCCGCTCACGTCCTCCGCCTTCGCAATCGCCAGCTTCTCCGCGATCTTTTCCGGCGCGATATGCTTGTCCTCTGCGAATAGCTGCGCGCGAATTGCCGGCTCGTCGACATCCGCGGCCTGCACTGTGAACGGCACGCCCGCTGCGGCCAGCATTTCCCGCCGCGCCCGGCTTCCTGACGCCAGAACAATCTCCCGCACACCCGAGCTCATGTTGCCTTCCACGCTTGTCACGCCTCTTCGCCGCGAAGCGGCAAGGGCCCAACGGGCCCCGCGCCCTTGGCGCGGCCATCCACCCGTTCAACATCGCCGCACAAATGCCTCTCTCCACTTGCGTCACCGCAAATCTAAAGAGTCTTCAACCATCACTGACGTTCTTTGCTTCTTCCTTAGCCGCATCGCGATCGTGCAGCAGCTTCAGGATTTGGGCCGCCGACTCCTCCACCGACCGCCGCGTCACGTCGATCACCGGCCACCCGTTCTGCGCACACACCTTGCGTGAATAGGCAATTTCCGCGTTGATGCGGTCGCGATCGACGTAATCGCCGAGGTTGCGGTCGGCCAATAGCATCGCCCGATGCCGCCGCACTTCAGCGATGCGATCCGGGCTCGCAATCAGGCACACGACGAAAGCGCTATGTGGCTTCGTCAGCTTTTCGGGCAGCGGTATGGACGGCACCAGCGGCACGTTGGCCGTCTTGTATCCGCGCTGGGCGAGATAAATGCAGGTCGGCGTCTTCGATGTCCGCGATATCCCGAGCACAATGATATCGGCGTCATTGAGATCGTTGGGCAGGTGCCCGTCATCGTGCGCCATCGTGAAGTTCAGGGCATCGATGCGCCGGAAATAGTCGGCATCGAGCACATGCTGGCCGGCCACCGTCGGTGTCCGCGGCGCTCCCAAATAGCTCTCCAGCACTTGCATGATCGGCTGCAGAACGGCGAGGCAGGGAATCTTCAGTTCGCTGCAGCGCTTCTCCAACTCCTCGGAAAGCTCATGATTGGTGATCGTATAGAGCACGATCCCCGGAGCCTGCTCGATCTCTTGCAAAACGCGCTTCATCTGCCGCGCAGTTCTGACGAGCGGATGCACGTGCTCGATCGGACGCACCAGCGCGTACTGCACCGATGCCGCCTTAGCGATTGTGGTGAGCGTCTCGCCCGTCGAATCCGACACGAGATGCAGGTGAAAGAAACTCGGCAAATCGCTTGCCATGACCCTCGCCATATCAGCGGGATGGAATGTTGATAACCGCCCTAGTTATCCAGAGAGGCACTGCAACCCGCCGGCTTGATGCCAGAGCCCCGTCATTTCGTCCACGACACTCCCCACATTCTCCCAATCCGGGACTGTCCAACAGGGAGTACGCCTCTCCATGAGGATTGGAGTGTTCTTGGCCCCTCGTCCAGCACCTCTCAACATGTCCGCCGTAGCAGTTGCAGCGGCCCAACATGCCCTAGAGCGTTGTTTGGACAGTCCATAAATCGCTCTAGTGGCTCTGGACCTTTCGAACCACCAGATCAGCAACCGCTCGTCTACCCCTGTGCGCGACCTTCGGATTAGGCTAGGACAAACTGCTAATCCTCAGAACCCCCTGGGGTAAGAGAAGTAAAAATAAAAGTCTAAGATTCTAGATTGGTTTAAGTACAGATGGGTGCACCCGCACAGGCTTCGGCCAAATCCCTTCCCAAGCGCAAGCTGCTGGAGGTCCTTTTCGGCGAAGCCTGCTGGCCACCGCCGATCTGGCTCATGCGCCAAGCTGGACGCTACCTGCCGGAGTACCGCCAAGTGCGCGCCTCCGTCGGCGGCTTCCTCGACCTGTGCTACACGCCGGCCCTTGCCGCTGAAGTCACCCTGCAGCCGATCCGCCGCTATGGCTTCGACGCGGCGATCCTGTTCTCCGACATCCTCGTCGTCCCCGACGCGCTTGGCCAGGGCGTCCGCTTCGTCGAGGGCGAAGGCCCGCGCCTCGATCCGATCACCGACGCCGCCGGTCTCGCCCGCCTGAACCCCGGCGCCACGGGCGAAAAATTCTCCCGCGTCTACGAAACCGTCCAGCGCCTGCGCCAAGATCTGCCGCCCGAAGTGGCGCTGATCGGATTTTGCGGCGCCCCGTGGACCGTGGCGACCTACATGGTCGGTGGCCAGGGTTCATCCGACCAGGCCGCCGCCCGCACCCTCGCCTACCGCGATCGCGCAACCTTCACGCAGCTGATCGACATCGTCACCGAGACCTCGATCGAATATCTCGACGGCCAGGTGCGCGCCGGTGCCGACTGCCTGCAGATCTTCGACAGCTGGGCCGGCAACCTCCCGGATGGGGAATTCGATGATTGGGTGGTGGCGCCGACCCGTAGAATCGCCGCAGAGCTGAGACGCCGCCACCCGCAGGTGCCGATCATCGGTTTTCCGCGTGGGGCAGGCAGCAACGCAGAACGCTACGCGCACGAAACGCGCGTCGAGGGACTTGGATGCGACACGGCCATGCCGTTGCGACAGATGCAGGAGCTTGCGCAGAGAGCGGGCGTTGCCGTGCAGGGCAACCTCGATCCGCTGTTACTGGCCGCCGGCGGTCCCATGCTCGATGCGCGCATCGATGCAACGATCGACGCGCTTCGCGGATCACCGTTCATCTTCAACCTCGGACACGGCATCATTCCGCAGACCCCGCCCGAGCACGTCGCCCAGCTGGTCGAGCGCGTTCGCTCCTCAAAGCCGGACGTCTGAACCATGGCCGATCTGCCGCCGCACAGCGCCTCACCAGCGAAACGCGCAGCGGTCGCGCTGGCGATCACGGTAGGTTTGCTCGTGGCGGGCTGGCTCATCTTTGGAGATGCCGCCTACCTGTGGATCAAGGCCGCGCACATCATCGCCGTCATCGCCTGGATGGCGGGCATGTTGTATCTGCCGCGACTGTTCATTTATCACTGCGAGGCGCCAAAGGGCTCTGCCCAATCCGAGACCTTCAAGGTCATGGAGCACCGGCTACTCACCGTCATCATCAACCCGGCCATGGTGCTCACTTGGGTGCTCGGGCTTTGGCTCGCCTGGCAGGGGGCCTTCTTCTCCGACGGCTGGATGCACGCCAAGCTGGCACTCGTACTCGCCATGTCCGGCGTGCACGGATTTTTCTCAGCCTCTGTCCGTCGTTTCGCCGCCGATGCCAACACCACCTCCCAGCGCGCCTGGCGCATGTGGAACGAGGTGCCGACGGTCCTCATGATCGTCATCGTGCTTCTTGTTGTGGTGAAGCCGTTCTGACTTAAATCTTGACCTAATAGCTTTTCTCTGGCTTTTCGATCTGCTATAAGCCTTGCTAATTCCACATCGACTCGGGGCCGCTCAGGCCTATGAGTTGGTCGCCAAGGCCCCACCTCAAGGGGTAAGGCCGACCGCCTCGTGGCTTTGCCACGACTTACGAAACCCCCCACCTTCCGGCCACGGCCTCTTTCACATCCCGCCTCATCCGCCGTGGCCCTCCGGAGCATTCCATGAAGGAAATGAAGCTCGAAGACCTCAAGCTCAAGACTCCTACGGAGCTGCTGAGCTTCGCGGAAGAGCACGGCGTCGAGAACGGATCAACCATGCGCAAGCAGGAGTTGATGTTCGCGACCCTGAAGCAGCTCGCCGCCAAAGAGGTTGAAATTGTCGGCACGGGTGTCGTCGAGGTGCTGCAGGACGGCTTCGGCTTCCTGCGCTCGCCCGACGCCAACTATTTGCCCGGCCCCGATGACATCTATGTCTCGCCCTCGCAGATCCGGCGTTTCGCCCTGCGCTCGGGCGACACCGTCGAAGGCGTGATCCGCTCACCCAAGGAAGGCGAGCGTTACTTTGCGCTCCTGAAGGTCTCGAAGATCAACTTCGAGGACCCGGAGGCGACCAAGCACAAGATCAACTTCGACAACCTGACGCCGCTCTATCCGACCGAGTGGCTGAAGCTCGAGACCGAGGATCCGACCGTCAAGGATCTCTCCCCGCGCGTGATCGACATCGTCGCCCCGCTCGGCAAAGGCCAGCGCGCTCTGATCGTCGCTCCGCCGCGCACCGGTAAGACGGTGCTGCTGCAGAACATCGCCCACTCCATCACCACCAATCACCCCGAGTGCTACCTCATCGTGCTGCTCATCGACGAGCGCCCGGAAGAGGTCACCGACATGCAGCGCTCGGTGAAGGGTGAAGTGATCTCCTCCACCTTCGACGAGCCGCCATCACGCCACGTGCAGGTCTCGGAGATGGTCATCGAGAAGGCAAAGCGCCTCGTCGAGCACAAGCGCGACGTGGTCATCTTGCTCGACTCGATCACGCGTCTGGGTCGCGCCTACAACACCGTTGTGCCGTCCTCTGGCAAGGTGCTGACCGGCGGTGTCGACTCCAACGCCCTGCAGCGCCCGAAGCGCTTCTTCGGTGCGGCCCGCAACATCGAAGAAGGTGGCTCGCTGACCATCATCGCGACGGCCCTCATCGACACCGGCTCGCGCATGGACGAAGTCATCTTCGAAGAGTTCAAGGGCACCGGTAACTCGGAAATCATTCTCGACCGCAAGGTCTCCGACAAGCGCGTCTTCCCGGCGATCGACGTATCCCGGTCCGGCACCCGCAAGGAGGACCTGCTCGTTCCGAAGGACCAGCTCAAGAAGGTCTACGTCCTGCGCCGTATCCTCAACCCGATGGGCACTCAGGACGGCATCGAGTTCCTCATCGACAAGCTGCGCTCGACCAAGACCAACGGCGAGTTCTTCCAGTCGATGAACACCTGATCGCGCACCAGCGCGCTTCACATGAAAAGGGCCGCTTCACGCGGCCCTTTTTGTTTGTCTGCAATGTCGCTGATAGGTCGTTCTTCCGATCCCGACCTACTCCGCGGCGTCAACGATGCGGCGTGCTTCCTGAGCGGGTGTCTCGGCCGGCTGCGCCTTCGGCTTATAGCGCTCCGGTTCGCCCTGCCCAGGCTTGTAGTAGAGCGGTAGCAGCACCTGCTCGATGTAGCCCTTGGGGTAATGCGGCAGCTCGTCGACACCCATGTCCTTGGCCGTGATCGGCCGCGACGGCTCGGGCTGGAACGTGCCGAACAGGCGATCCCAGATCGTCAGCAAGAGCCCGAAGTTGCAGTCGCCCTCGGTGCCCCAGTTCACATGGTGCATGTGGTGCACGCGTCCGATCGACAGATGCTTCTGTAGCGGTCCCAGCTGTGCATCCACATTCGAGTGCTGCACAATCAGCGTCACCGTGATGAGGAAGCCCAGCACCACGGCCACCGGCACCGGCATGCCGATGATCACCAGCGGCATGTTGCCGACCACCATGTCGATCACCTGGTGCAGCGGATGCCGCAGCACGCCATTGAAGCCGTAAAGCCGTCCGACGCCGTGATGCACCGCATGCAGCCGCCACATCGGAGCCCACTTGTGGCTGATGTAGTGCATCGCCATGAACGCGAAGTCGGCGAAAACGAACGCCATGATCACCTGCGCCCACATCGGCCACTGCGTCGGCCACAGGCCCTGGAACGGGAACAGCCAGCAGATCACCGGGATCAGCAGCACGCCGACCGTTGCCTGATACTCGTAGACGACGAGATGCAGGAAGTTGGCGGTATTGTCGCCGTGCGTCTCGTGATCGTTCCAGTCATCGAAGAAGGGCGCGATCTTCTCCGCGCCGAACGCCGTAGCATAGGCGATTACCAGCAGCGGCAGGATCAGCAGATAGGCCCACGTGTGGCCCTGCGCGACCACAAGCTCGGAAACCACCCAATAGGCAGCGGCCGTCAGGCCGAACATCATGAAGGGTGCATAGCCGTAGCGCACGATCGTGCGTAGTGCCGACATCAGCAAGTCTCCGAAAGGGGCGTCACGAGTTCCAGCTAACTCCGACATCCGATTACCGGCAGAGATGCGCGCAATGGCGATGGCCAACGGGCAAACTCAACCAGCTCTATGATGTCACCTCACGCGTATTGAGCTTGTTTACAGACTTCGTTGTTCTTTTAGCGTTCGAGCGAGTTCGTCGGGCGCTGTCAGCGGCGGTGAGCACTGCGGCCCAAGACACACGTAAGCTGTCGCAACCCGGTTAACAGGATTCTTACCGGCGAGGCCCGGTAATGTCGCACCACTCGCAGCGTCATGCAGAGCGTATGTTAGAGCCCCGGGCAAAGAAATACTTCTGATGACCTTGATCAGCTCTGCACCACCTTCAAACTGATCTCCGGCAATCACGACCTGCTGTGGCGCCAGATAGTCGAACGCACCAGCAAGCAGGCCGGTATGTGCGACAATATTGCGCCCCACCTCCGGGGCGAACGCCGCCACCAATGCCGCGGCGCGCTCCGCGAATCGCTCATCCCCGCTTATAGTTGTTAAAGCAACGAGATTGGCAAGCATGATGGCATTGGCATTTGGTGTCGCATCGTCGCTTCCCGGCCTGAGTCGAACGATGACATCGTCAGTATCGTCGGCCGACGTCGCGTAGCCGCCACCGTCTGCCACCCAATAGTGCTTGTTGAGCACATCTACCCATGCAGCCGCTTGATCGAAGTAGTGCTTCGAAGCCGTTGCCTCGAACAATCTGAGCGCACCCCAGATCATGTTCGCGTAATCGCTCGCAGTCGCCGGAGCTTTGGCGCGTCCGTCGCGATAGCTGTGAAGGAGCCGACCATCGCGGCTCATGCGCGTCACCACAAAGTCGAACGCGCGCTGGGCCATCCCCAGCCATGACGGCTCGCCGAACACCACCGACGCCCGCGCCAGCGCCGCGATCATCAACCCGTTCCAGTCGGCCAGCACCTTGTCGTCCCAGCCGGGACGCACGCGCTTGTCACGCTCCGCCAGCAGCTTCACGCGCAAGGTCGCAAGCCGTGCCTCCTCCTCCGCGCTGCGCAGTGGCACCTGCTGCAGTCGGTTGAGGATGTTGTGTCCTTCGAAATTGCCGTCCTTAGTGACGTCGTAAGCCTGCGCGAAGTACCGCCCGTCCTCTTCACCGAGTACGCCCACGATCTCTTCCGGTGACCAGACGTAGAACTTGCCTTCCTCGCCTTCGGAGTCGGCATCGAGCGAAGCTGCGAACCCGCCGCCCTCTGCAATCATCTCGCGCTGCAGCCATCCGACCGTCTCGGCAACGCGCACCCGGTAGAGCTCCGAACGCGTCTCGCGATAGACCTCCGTCATCAGGTCGATCAGCAGCGCATTGTCGTAGAGCATCTTCTCGAAGTGCGGCACCAGCCAGAAGGCATCCACCGAGTAGCGCGCGAAGCCTCCACCGAGATGATCGTAAATGCCGCCCTGGCAGATATGATCGAGCGTGCGTATCACCGCCTCGCGCGCCGGCGCATGGTCGTAGCGAATGCCGCCGCGCCACAACAGCCAGAAGAAGCTCCACTGCGGAAACTTCGGTGCGCCCTGCAGGCCGCCGAATACAGGATCGACCGCGGGCACCAGGCGCACGGTGAGATCCTTCAAAAGCCGGTCATCGATGGTCGCCGCCGCAGCACCTTCGCGCGGCTCCCTCTTCAGCGCCGCCGTTAGTTCGCGCGCGCTCTCTGCCACCTTCTCAGGCTCATCGCGGAACACCGCCGCGACGCGCTTCAGCACATCGACGAACGCAGGCCGGCCGTATCGCGTATCCTTCGGAAAGTAGGTGCCACCCCAAACGGGACGCGCATCGGCATCGAGGAACATCGTCAGCGGCCATCCACCATGTTCGCCCAGCGTATGCAGCGCGCTCATGTAGATGGCATCGATGTCGGGACGCTCCTCGCGGTCCACCTTGATGTTGACGAACAGCTCGTTCATCACCGCAGCAGTCGCCTGGTCTTCGAAGCTCTCGTGCGCCATCACGTGGCACCAGTGGCAGGCGGCATAACCGACAGACAGCATGATCGGCTTGCCCGTGCGCTTCGCCTCGGCGAGCGCATCGGGCCCCCAAGCCCACCAGTGGACGGGGTTGTCTTTATGCTGCAGGAGATATGGGCTCGTCTCTCTGCTAAGGCGGTTCTCGCTCATCACCTTCCCCTGCTGCCGGTCCAAACCGCGGCCCGCGGCTAACATGGGGCCTTAACGCCCTAACGGCTAGTTCAGTGCATGGCCGCACCAACGACAATCTTTGCCCTTTCGACCGCACCAGGACACTCCGGTGTAGCTGTCATCCGCATCAGTGGACCCTGCGCTGGGGATGTCCTCGATCGGATGTCACCACCCCGTCCCGATCATCGCTATGCCGCGCTGAGACGCATCCGAGACCCTCACAGCGGAGACCTCCTCGACGAGGCATTGGTGCTCTGGTTCGCCGCCCCACGCACCGAGACCGGCGAGGACATGGCCGAGCTGCACCTCCACGGCAGCCCGGCGGTCGTCAAAGCCGTCCTCTCTGCCCTCGGAAGCCTTGAAGGCTGCCGCCTCGCCGAGCCTGGAGAGTTCGCCCGCCGCGCGTTCGAGAACGGCAAACTCGACCTCGCGCAGATCGAAGGCCTCGCCGATCTCATCGACGCGGAGACCGACGCCCAACGCAGCCAGGCGCTGGCACAAATGCGCGGCGCGCTCTCGAACCTCTACGAAGGCTGGCGCCGTGACATCCTCGAAGCCAGTGCACTCATGGAAGCCGCCATCGACTTCAGCGACGAGGACGATGTCGCGACCGACGCAGCGGACCGCGCGCTCGCCATCGTCCGCACGCTGGGAGGAGAAATCGCCGCCCACCTCGATGATGGTCACCGCGGCGAGATCCTGCGCGACGGCTTCCGCGTCGTCCTCGCCGGTCCCCCCAACGCCGGCAAATCCAGCCTCTTGAACGCTCTCGCGCGAAGAGAAGCTGCTATCGTCTCCGAGGAGGCCGGCACGACACGCGACGCCATCGAGGTGCGTCTCGATCTGGAAGGTCTACCAGTCATCGTCACCGACACCGCAGGCATCCGCACCGCGTCTGGTGAGGTCGAAAAGGAAGGCATCCGCCGTGCACTGGCACACGCCAGAGAGGCTGACCTCATCCTCTGGCTGAGCGATGCGACAGCCCCCGTCGCCACGCCCCCGCCTGAGGACATCAGCCGCGGGGACAAGTTTCTCATCCCCGTCGCCACCAAAATAGATATCCCCGGCGCCGCCCTGAGTGCCGGCCATGTCGCCATCTCAGCCAAGACCGGAGCCGGACTCCCGCAGCTGGTCGCCGCGATCACGGCAGCTGCACGCGACCGCATCGGCGCCTCGACGACACCGGCCATCACCCGCGAGCGCTACCGCCAGCAACTCACGCAATGCATGAGCGCAGTACATGCGTTCATGCAGGGCAACATGATGGAACAGGAACTGCGTGCTGAGGACCTTCGCCAGGCGGCAAGTGCGCTGGGACGCATCACCGGCCGCATCGATGTAGAAGATGTCCTGGGCGAAATCTTCGGCCGCTTCTGCATCGGCAAATAGATCGGACGACGATTCACGTGAAACACTTGATTAACCATGGCCGGCAGGCAGACGTGATTCACGTGAAACAGATTATTAACCATAAGTTGATGCAGCAACTTTGATTCACGTGAAACATTTTCTTAACCAACCGAGTCCCTTGCGGACTCCGGCTGCCAAATCGATTCACGTGAAACACCTCGTTAAAGTGTCCAGGCGGTTTGATTCCCAGCCACCTGTCAACAAAACGTTTCACGTGAAACTCGCCTGCAGGCCCTTGCCCTTTGCCGAGCATGCCCGGGTCGTGATTCACGTGAAACACTCTCTTAACCACGATCCGGCCCTTTGATTCGGCACGCCCTCTCCAGTAGGTTCGCGGCTCAACACCCGGATTTTGCAGATGTCAGACGCTAGGTTCGACGTGATCGTTGTTGGCGGCGGCCACGCCGGCTGCGAAGCCGCGGCCGCAGCCGCACGCATGGGCGCCCGCACGGCCCTCGTCACCCACTCCTTCGCCACCGTCGGCGAGATGTCCTGCAACCCGGCCATCGGCGGCCTCGGCAAAGGCCACCTGGTGCGCGAGGTGGACGCCCTCGACGGCCTCATGGGCCGCGTCGCCGACGCTGCCGGCATCCAGTTCCGCCTGCTCAACCGGTCCAAGGGCCCCGCCGTCCAGGGGCCACGCACCCAGGCTGACCGCAAGCTCTACCGCGCCGCCATGCAGGCCGCGATCCGCGCCACGCCGAACCTCGAAGTCGTCGAAGGCGGCGTCGAGGACCTGATCGTGTCCAATGGGCGCGTTGGCGGCGTCGTGACGGCTGATGGCCGCCGGCTCTCCGCTGGCGCCGTGGTCCTCACAACCGGCACTTTCCTCAACGGCCTGATCCATCTGGGGGACGAAAAAATCCCCGCCGGCCGCGCTGGCGAAGCGCCGGCCCTCAAGCTGTCTGACCGCCTCTACGCCCTCGGCCTCCAGCTCGGCCGGCTCAAGACCGGCACCCCGGCCCGGCTATCGAAGGCGTCGATTGCCTGGGACAGCCTCGAGCAGCAGGCAGCCGACGATCCCCCGGTGCCCTTCTCTTTCCTGACCGACCGGATCACCACGCCCCAGGTGACCTGCGCCATCACTCGCACCACCGAGGCGGCGCACGCCATCATCCGCGCCAACCTCGGCTGTTCGGCCATGTATTCCGGGCAAATCTCATCGACCGGGCCGCGCTACTGCCCGTCGATCGAAGACAAAGTCGTCCGCTTCGCCGGCCGCGAGACCCACCAGGTCTTTCTCGAACCCGAGGGCCTCGACGACGACACCGTCTATCCCAACGGCATCTCGACCTCGCTGCCCGCCGACGTGCAGGAAGCCTTCATCCGCACCATGCCAGGGCTGGAAAATGCCGTCATCAAGCGGCCCGGCTACGCCATCGAATATGACTACGTCGATCCGCGCGAACTGACCCCGTGCCTTCAAGTTAGCCGCCTGCCAGGCCTGTTTCTCGCCGGTCAGATCAACGGCACCACCGGCTACGAGGAAGCCGCCGCCCAGGGCCTCGCCGCCGGCATCAACGCCGCCATCCTCGCCGGCGGCCGCGAGCCGGACTTCGTCGTCTCCCGCGCCGACGGCTACCTCGGTGTGATGATCGACGACCTCGTCACCCGCGGCGTCACCGAGCCCTACCGCATGTTCACCTCGCGGGCGGAGTACCGCCTGCGCCTGCGTGCCGACAACGCCGACCAGAGGCTCACCCCGCTTGGTCTCGAGATCGGCTGTGTGGGCCCCGACCGGCGCGCTGCGTATGCGGAGAAAGAGAAAGCGCTATCAGCGGCTTCGGAGCTGATCTTAAAGTTATCTCTCACGCCGACGGAAGCCGGTCGCCACGGCCTCGACGTCAATCGCGATGGCCGCCGCCGCACTGCCTTTGAGCTTCTGGCCCTTCCGAACGTCGACATGGCCCGCCTCGCCGCCATCTGGCCGGAAATCGCCGCCCTGCCCCCCGCTGTCGCCGACCAGGTGGCTGTCGATGCCCACTATGCCGCCTATGTCGAGCGCCAGGAGCTGGATGTTGCCGCCCTGCGCCGGGACGAAGCCCTCGCCATTCCTCAGGGCTTTGACTATGCGGCCCTGCCCGGCCTTTCCACCGAGGTCCGCCAGAAGCTCGATAAGCACCGCCCGGCCACGATCGCTCACGCCGCCCGCATCGACGGAATCACCCCGGCCGCCCTGCTTCTCGTCCTCGCCCAGCTCAAATCAGCCCCTGCCCGGAAATCCGCCTGATGGGCGCAGTCCCTGCCGCGAAAATCGATTCGCCCGCTGATTTTGCTCGCGTTTTCGGCGTTTCACGTGAAACGACTGAGAAACTTTCCGCCTACGAGACCCTGCTTCGCCAGTGGCAGAAAACGATAAATCTCGTGGCCCCGAGCACCCTGGCCGACATCTGGCACCGCCATTTCGCCGATTCGGCCCAGCTCCTCGCTCTGGCGCCGCCCGAAGCTCGAAATTGGCTCGATCTGGGCTCCGGCGCCGGCTTTCCGGGCCTCGTTTTGGGGATTCTCCTCGCAGACCGGGAAGGGGCTAAGATGACTTTGGTCGAAAGCGACACCCGCAAGGCCGCCTTTCTCCGCGAAGTCGCCCGTCGCACTGGAGCAGCTGTGGACATCCAACCCGAGCGAATCGAAAAAGTTGCGACTCAAACTAAGCTTGGCGGCGTCGACGTGATCACCGCACGCGCGTTGGCGCCCTTGCCGCGTCTGCTTGAATTGGCGGCTCCGGCCTTCTCGGCTCATACAACTGGGCTGTTTTTGAAGGGTCGCGAAGCCGAGACGGAAGTTGATGCGGCCAGGGAGCGGTGGGCGTTCGAAAGTGCGCTGCAGCCCAGCCTGACAGATGCCGGTGCTCGAATCGTCGTAGTCCGGGCGCTGCAGGCTAAGCAGGAGGGTCAACGGCGATGAGCATGACGCGTCCGGGAGAGGCCCGGACTCTGGCAATTGCCAATCAGAAGGGCGGCGTCGGCAAGACGACGACCGCCATCAATCTCGGCACCGCGCTGGCTTCTATTGGCGAGCGCGTTCTCGTTATCGACACCGATCCGCAGGGCAACGCTTCAACGGGCCTCGGTATCGACATCGAAGCCCGCCCGAAAACGAGTTTCGACGTTCTCACCGGCGGTATCGGCCTGATCGAATGCGCGCAGCCCACGGCCGTTCCGGGGCTCTACGTCGTTCCCGCCAACAACGACCTCGTTGGCATCGAAGCCGAGCTGACTGATTCGAACAGGCCGTTCCGCCTGCGTGACGCAGTTGGCGCCATGATCGCGCGCCAGCGCGCTCTGCCGGAAGATCAGCGCTTCAATTACGTGCTGATCGATTGCCCGCCTTCGCTCAATCTTCTGACGCTCAATGCGCTGTCGGCCGCCAACGCCGTTCTGGTTCCCGTGCAGTGCGAGTTCTTCGCGCTCGAGGGTATTTCGCAGCTCAAGGAATCGATCGACCAGATCAGAGCCACGCTCAATCCATCGTTGGAAATCCAGGGCGTGGTTCTGACCATGCACGACGCGCGCACTTCGCTTTCGCGCGAAGTTGCCGAAAACGTCCGCGCCTTCTTCGGCCCGAAGGTCTACGAGACCATCATTCCGCGTAACACCCGCGTCGCCGAAGCGCCATCGCACGGAAAGCCCATTCTTCTCTACGACTTCGACTGCGCAGGCAGTCAGGCCTACATCAAACTCGCGACCGAAATCATCGAGCGCGAGCGTCGTAACCAGGCGGCCTAGAAGAGCTAACGCCCAGAGGAACCATGAACGCACCAATGCAGAAGAGCCGCCTCGGACGCGGTCTTGCCTCGCTCATCGGGGAGCCGATGCAGCCCGGGCGCGTGCATCTTCCGCCCGAGGGCGAGCAGCGCATGGTGCCGACGGCGGAAGTCCGCCCCAGCAAGCTCAATCCGCGCAAGGAGTTTCGCAACGAGGACCTAACGGAGCTCGCTGATTCGATTCGCTCCAAGGGCCTCGTCCAGCCGATCATCGTGCGCCCCTCGCCAGACGGCAACGGCTACGAAATCGTCGCCGGCGAACGCCGCTGGCGCGCCGCTCAGCTCGCTGGCATTCACACCGTTCCCGTGATCGCTCGCGACCTCGACGACCGCGAGGTGCTCGAGCTTGCCATCATCGAGAACGTGCAGCGCGCCGACCTCAACGCCATCGAGGAAGCCGCCGGCTATCGTGAGCTGGTCGAGCGATTCGATTACAGCCAGGAGCAGCTTTCTGAGATCATCGGCAAATCGCGCAGCCACGTCGCCAACACGCTGCGCCTTTTGAAGCTGCCCGATGGTGTCCAGACCATGGTGCAGGACGGCCGCCTCACCGCCGGCCACGCCCGCGCTCTGATTGGGCGCGACGACGCCGACCAGCTGGCTCAGCGCATCATTGACCAGGCTCTCAACGTGCGCGAAGTCGAAGCCCTGGTCCAAAGCGGCGATGTCATTCCGCCGGCGATGCCCGTGCCCCGCATTCCGCGCGAAAAAGACCCGGACACCAAAGCCTTCGAGAAGGATCTGTCGAACATTCTCGGCCTCAAAGTCGAGATCAAGCGCGGCTCGGGCGAGAGCGGAAACCTCGTCATCAAGTTCGGCAACTTCGATCAGCTCGACTACATCCGCCAGCGCCTCGGCGGCTGACCGGCTGGCCAGACGGGGGCCGCTCAGCTTGACGCGAGGCCCCTGTTGCTGCATCTGCCGGGCGCAGTAACCCCTTGCGCCCGTTGAGGATCGCCATATGAGCGACGTGTTGCTGCAACTCGCAGCCACCATTAAGGACCGCCGCGCGGCGACCGCCGACAGTTCCTATACGCGTCAGCTGCTCGATGCGGGCCCTGCGCGCTGCGCCAAAAAGCTCGGCGAGGAAGCCGTCGAGACCGTCATCGCCGCGGTCGGAGAAAGTGACGAGGCGCTTAAGGGAGAGGCCGCCGACCTTCTCTATCACCTGCTGGTTTTGCTCGAGAGCCGCAACGTAGCGCTCGCCGATGTTCTGGCCGTCTTGGACAAACGGATGGGAACGTCCGGTTTGAAAGAAAAGGCCGAGCGCACTAAGCGTTGATATAACGAATAACAATCAGGCCCCTGCCGCTGGCCCCGATGCCGAACCGAGAAGATCTCCAGTTCTCGCCCTACCGCGTTTTTCAGCGCGAGGAATGGGCCCGCCTGCGCGCCGATACCCCGATGACTCTGAAGGAGAGCGAGCTCGAGCAGCTCTCCGGCCTCATTGAAGAGCTTTCGGTCGACGAGGTCGAGACGATTTACCTGCCGATGTCGCGGCTTCTCAATCTCTACGTCGCCGCCGCCCAGCAGCTCCATTCCGTCACGTCGAAGTTTCTCGGCCGCACGGACGGCAAGGTGCCATTCATCATCGGAGTCGGCGGTTCGGTTGCGGTCGGCAAGAGCACCACGGCCCGTGTGCTGAAAGCCCTGCTGGCCCGCTGGCCCGATCATCCGCGCGTCGACCAGATCACCACCGACGGCTTCCTCTGGCCCAACGCTGAGCTGGAGCGGCGCCAGATCATGGACCGCAAGGGCTTCCCGGAAAGCTTCGACACCGCGCGCTTGCTAAACTTCCTGGCGAGTGTGAAGTCAGGCGTAAAACGCGTTGAAGCGCCTGTATATTCTCACTTCCATTACGACATCCTTCCGGACCAGAAGGTCGTCGTTGAGAACCCGGACATTCTCATTGTCGAAGGGCTCAACGTGCTGCAACCGGCGCGCATGCCACGCGACGGCCAGGCCATCCCCTTTGTGTCCGACTTCTTCGACTTCTCGATCTACCTCGACGCAGAACCCGAAGTGATCGGCGAATGGTACGTCGCCCGCTTCATGCGCTTGCGTACGACCGCATTCCGCGACCCCGCGGCATACTTCCACCAGTACGCCAGTCTTTCGCCTGATGCGGCCGTCGCTCGCGCGCGAGACATCTGGCGTTCGATCAACCTCAGAAACCTCGAGGAAAACATCCTCCCGACCCGCCAGCGCGCGCGCCTGATCCTGCGCAAGGCCGCCGACCACCACATCGAATCCGTCGCGCTGCGCAAGCTCTGAGCTCGTCTGCGAGCAGACGTCGCCGGACAAAAAAAGGGCCGCCTTGGGGAGGCGGCCCGTCAAGTGACGTGCTCTAGCTCTAGGTCGATGTGCAGGAGATGCCGCTCAATGAGTGCGCGGCGTCAGCGGTTTTCGCGGTGAACTGACCGCAACGAGAAAGGAACCGACTGCGAGCTGGGCTCGCACGGCGTTCTCCACCGCAGGGTGACGCAGCCAGTGCTGGGCAAGCACCGCATGCTGGTCTATCGCCGTCGTCATCGCTCGAAGCCCAAAGTCAAACCAGTTCGCGAGCAGCGGCGGCTGCGTCGCTACATGAGCGGGTTCGGCGGCGATATCGTTGTCCGGTGCCTTGGGAAGGCCGGCCGGAACATTGCTGCGGACACTCTTGAGCTGCCGCCGAGAGACCGCCGAGCGCAGAGGCTGGCCGCGGCGGGCTTGGGTGACTGAGTGTCCGATGTTGTGGAATTCGGGGCGCGCATTCGCCATCAGCCGCGCCTGCTCCACGCGAAACTTGTCGCGCAGCCGGCGAATGGCGGATGGATCTTCAACGCCAAGAGAGCGGATTGCGGTCGTCGGTTTGAGGCCGGGATTGGCCGCAAGGAGGGCGGCAATGCTCTCGAGCTGCTGACTGTCGTCGAGGCCACTGCCCCTCGGACGTCCATAACGCGGCTGCATGGTCGGCATGCAATCGGTCCCCATGACCTTGGACGAGAACGATCTAAATCGAACCCGAATCGCTCAGATGTCTGTGGGGATTATGTTGGTGAGTCAGTGCGTTGCTAGGGAGAATAAATGTCTTGTAGCAGCGAGCCGATGCAATCGGTGGTTATTGTGGCCCAATTGCACCCTCGCTTTGCATCACGAACCTGACGTAGGGCGATCGCCCGCATCAGCGCGGCAGCAGGCCTTCCTGCTGGGCGATCGCAGATAGAGGACGCTCGGGGCGCGCACCGATATGGCTGATCACCTCCGCCGCCGCGAGGCTCCCGAGGCGCCCGCAGTCCGCCAGATTGAGGTTGCGCGTATATCCATAGAGGAAGCCCGCGGCGTAGAGATCGCCCGCGCCAGTCGCATCGACCACCTTGGCAACGCGCACCGGGCGAACGTCGACGGTCTCGTTCGCCGTTACGATCAGCGACCCGGCCTCCGATCGCGTCAGCACGGCAATCTGGCATTCACCGCGCACCTTCGCCACGGCCTCGTCGAAGCTGTTCACTTCATAGAGGGCCGTGATCTCCTTCTCATTGGCGAAAAGGATATCGGTGCCGTCCTTGATCAGCTTGCGGAAGTCGGCGCGATGCCGGTCGACGCAGAACGCATCGGATAGCGACAGCGCGGTCTTGCGCCCAGCCTTCGTCGCGATCTCAGCCGCGGCGTAGTACGCGGCTTTCGCCTCCGGCTTGTCGAACAGATAGCCTTCCAAATACGTGATCTTCGCCGCAGCGATCATCTCTGCATTGAGTTCTTCAACGCCGAGCTCGGTGCTGGCACCAAGGAACGTATTCATCGTGCGCTCGCCGTCGGGCGTAACGAGGATCAGGCAAACGGCAGTCGGCAGTCCATTCGCCGCCGGGCTCGTATCGAACGCCACCCCTGCCGAATGGATGTCGTGCCAGAAGACCTTGCCGAACTGATCGTCGGCCACCCGTCCGATGAAGGCACCACGTCCGCCGAACGAAGCAAGACCCGCAATCGTGTTGGCTGCTGAGCCGCCCGACCGCTCAATCGAAGGACCCATCAGCCCATAGAGTCTGTCCGCCTCGCTGGCATCGATGAGACGCATGAAGCCCTTGGCTAGGTCGTGCTTCGACAGGAAACCGTCGTCGCAGCGCCCGATGATGTCGACGATCGCATTGCCAATGCCGACAACGTCGTACCGCGTCTCTTGCATGATCCCCCCGATTTCGAGATGGGCGCACTATAGGCACCCGGCCGTCCGGGACAAGTCGCCAGTCCTGCTAGCCAAAACAAGCCATTGGAGAGGTTAACCAGCCGATGGCCCTAAGCCCTCCCGGCGCGTTGACGCGCTAAAGCCGCCACCGCGAGAAGCAGGTCCTCGGTGATAGCTTCCTCGAGCGCCGAGTTGAGCCGCGCAGCCTTCGCCGCCCTGGCGGTCCGCTTCAGCGCCTCGTTCAAGCGCGGCGAATTCCACATGCGGCATTGCAGCCCCAACGCATCCTTTTGCTTGAAGTGCACCGGCGGGCGCTGCTGCCGCATGACATCTTCGAACGACGCCCCAGCATCGAGATCCCCCCGTATGCGATGCAGCCGCTGCACGGCGCGCTGCAGTGCTGCGATGATCATCTGCGGGCTCTCACCTGAGGCAATAGCGCGCGAGAATTCCTCGATCGCCCGCTTCCCGTCGCCGGACGCCGCGGCATTGAGGGTCCGGTCAATGGCCAGCTCCGAGGCATCCCCCACGATCGCTTCGATGTCAGCGGCATCGACCTCATGCTTCCCGGATGCGTAAAGGGCGAGTTTCTCGATCTCCCCGCGCGACATCACCCGGTCGGCCCCCATGCGCGCCACCAGCAGCTCTCGCGCGTCCGAGGTAATGCCGAGCCCATGCGCCTGTAGCACCTCGCGGATGAGCCCCTCGATGTCGGCGGCTTCGTCCGCGTAGCAGGCGACCGCTGCCGCCTTGGCCGACTTCTCGAACAGCGCCCGCATGGAGTCGGAGGGCTTCAGGTTGCCCGCTTCCACGATCAATGTGGCCGTAAGCGTGTTGCCGTCGATCAGCGGCTGCAGTGCCGCCGCGTTGATCCTTCGGCCCGCCGCAACGCGCACGACCTTCGAGCCGCCAAACATCGGGATGGTCTGCAATTCGACCGCCAAACGATCAGGATCGGTGTCGAGGTCGGTATCGTCCAGGCGCACGATCTCGCCGGTGTCGCGCGCCGCAACCAGCGCCGCAAGCTTCTGCGCGCGTTCGGCGACGAGTCCGACGTCGGTGCCGTAGAACAGCACTGCCGGGACCTTGGGCCCCGGCGGATTTAGGAAGGCATTCGCCTGATGTGCTTTGATGGCGACCATGATGTGCGCGCGTCCGATTGCAGGCGCGCTCTATAACATGGAAGCCGGAGACGACGAGGCGATCAGGCGTTGCCGGAGAGATAGGCTGCCAGACGGCCCTTCAACTCATCGCCAACCGTCTTGGCCGCGCGATCCTCGGCATCCTCACGCGCACGCACGTTGGCGAACACGCTGTCGAAGCGCTGGAACGCCACGCGTCCGGTGCTCTGGCCCTGCAGCGCAACCGACTTGTCCGCGAGGCGCACCAGGCGGAACGTGGTGTTGAGGTTATAGACGCTGCCCGACGAGTTACCGTCCTGCTGCACCAGGGTAGGCGTCAGCGACTCGCGGATGACGATCTCGAGGCGATACACCGGCTCTTGCGCATGTCCGCCGCCGGTAGACTGATAGATCAGCTCGTTGCGCAGCCGCTGCCCGACGCGGCCCGGGATGGGCGCGATCTCGAGTTGAGCAAGCTTTTCATTGACGTCCGGGCCGCCGGTTAGGGCGCTCGAAGCGTACATTGGACGGAAGCCGGAATCACCGCAGCCTGCCACGAGCATAGATGCTGCGGCACACGCCAACAAAACCCGGATCGTCCCTCGGCGGCTAGCGTTCAAGCGCCGTCCCCCGTGTTCGGCCTACACGACGACATTCACAATCTTCTGCGGCACAACGATGACCTTCTTGGCTGGTCGCCCTTCGAGAGCCCGCTGCACAGCGTCCAATTGGAGCGCTGCCGCCTCGATCTCCCCACGATCAGCCGTTCGGGCAATCGTCAATTCGTCCCGCCGCTTACCATTCACCTGTACGGCAATGGTAATCGTATCGTCAACGAGCAACGCCGGATCGGCCTCTGGCCACGCCTGATTGGCCAGCAGTGTGTTGTATCCGAGCCGCGCCCAGCTTTCCTCGGCCAAATGCGGCATCATCGGGCCGATCATCTGCACCAGGAACTCCAGCGCCTCGCGCTGCGCCCAGGCAAAATCTGTCCCCGATTTCCCCAGGGCGGACGAGAGAACATTTGCGAACTCGTAGACCTGGGCCACCGCCACGTTGAAGCGCAGGCTCTCGATTGAGCGGGCGACGTTGTCCAGCGCCTTGTGCGTGGCACGGCGCAGAGCCGTCGCCTCCGGCCCGAAGCTGTCGGGCTTCGGCGTCCCCGCCGGCACCGTCGCCTCGGCACCCTGATCGACGATGCGCCAGATGCGCTGTACGAACCGCCGCGCGCCTTCGACGCCGACGTCCGTATAGATCACGTCGCGCTCCGGCGGGCTGTCCGACAGCACGAACCACCGCGCCACGTCGGCCCCGTAGCGGGAAACGAAATCGTCGAGGTCCACAGTGTTCTTGCGCGACTTCGACATCTTCTCGATCGAGCCGATCACTGCCGGCTCACCTGTCGCGATCTCGAACGCCTTGCGCCCAGGCCCCTCGCCCTCCAGCCGCACCTGCGTCGGCTGCAGCCAGCCGCCATGGCGCGACTTGTAGGTCTCGTGCGTGACCATGCCTTGCGTGAACAGCGCGGCGAACGGCTCGCGCACGTTCTGCGACAGCTTCAGGTTGCCGGTGTCGCACATGGCGCGCGTGAAGAAGCGCGAATAGAGCAGATGCAGGATCGCGTGCTCGATGCCGCCGATATACTGATCTACCGGCAGCCAGTAGGCGCCAGCGTCCTTCTCGACCGGAACCTCGGCCTGCGGAGACGTGAACCGCGCGAAGTACCAAGAGGAATCGACAAACGTGTCCATCGTGTCCGTCTCGCGGCGCGCTTCTCCGCCGCACGTCGGGCACTTCACATGCTTCCACGTCGGATGCCGGTCGAGCGGATTGCCCGGCTTGTCGAAGGTCGCATCCTTCGGCAGCTCGACGGGCAGGTCGGCTTCCGGAACCGGCACCGTCCCGCACTTTTCGCAGTGGATCACGGGGATCGGGCAGCCCCAATAGCGCTGCCGCGAGATGCCCCAGTCGCGCAGGCGATAGTTCACCTTGCGCTGGCCCACAGGCTTCTTGCCGAGCTTGGCTTTCTCAAGCCGCGCCGCGGTTTCCTCGAACGCCGCCGTTGTCGTCATGCCGTCGAGGAACGACGAGTTGAACATCACGCCGTCGCCGTCATAGGCCTTTTCGTTGATGGCGAACGTCGCTGCATCTTCACCCGGCGGCAGGATCACCGGCTTGAACGGCAGGTCGTACTTGCGCGCGAAATCGAGGTCGCGCTGATCGCCCGAAGGACAGCCGAAGATGGCGCCGGTGCCGTAGTCCATCAAGATGAAGTTCGCGACGTAGACGGGCAGCGTCCAGTTCTTGTCGAACGGATGCACCGCGCGGATGCCGGTGTCGAAGCCCTGCTTTTCCGCCGTTTCCAGCTCGGCAACGGAAGTGCCCATGTGCCGGCACTCTTCGCAGAACTTGGCGAGCGCAGGATTCTTCTCCGCCGCGGCCTTCGCTAGCGGGTGATCGGGAGCCAGCGCCACGAACGAAGCGCCAAACAGCGTATCGGGCCGCGTCGTATAGACCTCGACCTCGGTTTCCCCCTCCGGCGCCGTCTTCTTGTCGAGCGCGAAGCGAACCATCAGGCCGTCAGAGCGGCCGATCCAGTTCGCCTGCATCAGGCGCACCTTCTCCGGCCACTTGTCGAGCGTGCCGAGAGCCTCCAGCAGCTCGTCGGCATAGTCGGTGATCCGGAAGAACCACTGCGTCAGCTCGCGCTGCTCGACCAGCGCGCCCGACCGCCAGCCGCGCCCGTCGATCACCTGCTCGTTGGCGAGCACGGTGTGGTCGACCGGGTCCCAGTTCACCTTCGACGACTTGCGATAGGCGAGACCCTTTTTCAGCAGGTCGAGAAACAGCTTCTGCTGGTGGCGGTAGTACTCCGGCGAGCAGGTCGCGACCTCGCGCGACCAATCGAGCGAAAAGCCCATGGATTTGAGCTGCCGCCGCATCGTGTCGATGTTCTGGTAGGTCCACTCCGCCGGATGCACCTTCCGCTCCATGGCGGCGTTCTCGGCCGGCATGCCGAACGCGTCCCAACCCATGGGGTGCAGCACGTTGAAGCCCTTGGCGCGCTTGTAGCGTGCGAAGACGTCGCCCATGGTGTAGTTGCGGGAATGCCCGACGTGGATGCGCCCCGAAGGATAGGGGAACATCTCGAGCACGTAGCACTTGGGATGCTCGTCGTTGTTGGAAGCGCGGAAAATATCCGCCTTCTCCCAGACTTCTTGCCAGTGCTTTTCGCGTGCGGGCGCGTCGTATTGAGTAGCCATACGGCGTCAAACTCTCAGGATTTAGCGGCTTTGAGCGGCGTAATGAGCCCTAAAGCACCTTTGGTCAAGGCGGTCCGATGACACCAGACACGGAAGCGGCGGGCGGAGCCGTGGGGCGGCTCGCCGAGGTCGAGGCAAAGATTGCAGCGGCGGCCGAGGAAGCCGGCCGCGCTTCCCACGATATCAGGCTGATCGCCGTCTCGAAAATCTTTGATGCGCCGGAGATTCTGCCCGTGCTCGCGGCCGGCCAGCGCCAGTTCGGCGAAAATCGCGTGCAGGAGGCGAAGGGCAAGTGGCCGGCCTTGCGGGAGCAGTACCCCGACATGCGCCTGCATCTCATCGGTCCCCTGCAATCGAACAAGGCCAAAGAGGCGGTCGAGCTGTTCGACGCCATCCATTCCATCGACCGGCCCAAGATCGCCCGCGCCATCGCCGAGGAGATGCAGAAGCAAGGAAAGACGCTGGAGCTGTTCATTCAGGTCAATACCGGCGAGGAGCCGCAGAAGGCAGGTGTCACCCCCGCCGAACTGCCTGAGCTGCTGCGCCTCTGTCGCGACGAGCTGAAGCTCGAGATCGCCGGGCTGATGTGCATTCCCCCGGTCGAAGAGGAGCCCGCGATCCATTTCGCCTTTCTCGCCAAGCTCGCCGCCGAGCACGGCCTCAAAGGCCTCTCCATGGGCATGAGCGACGACTACGAAACCGCCGTCGCTTTCGGCGCCACTTATGTCCGTGTCGGCAGCGCCATCTTCGGCCACCGCCCGAAGCTCTAACGGTGGTTTTCCAAAGCGAAATCGCGCCTGCCAAATTTGCAAGCGCAACCCGATGCTAGGCTTCAGCAACTGATTCGCTAGCTGGAGGCCATTGCATGAACGCTGTCGCAGCTCGGGCTGATGCAAGCACCGACGCCGCCGTCTCCGATGCGGCCAATGATGCCCGCGGCGAGGTGACGAAGGTCAAAGGCGTCACCAAGGCGACCGCCGCCAAGGCCATCAAGAATGGCTACTACCACTTCATCGTCGACATCTGGATCACCGACCTCAACGCCACTGAGTTCGGCGTCTACAAGCACACGCGCAATCGCGCCAAGTCGCGCCAGTTCACCTCCGACATGGACATCTTTGCCGATGTCACTGAAGGCGGCGAGCGCACCGGCCTCATCGGTTATCGCGAGGACACTTGGAAGAAGGGCGAAGCGAACGATAAGCGCCTCGTCTTCAAGCTCTTCACCGACAACCTCAACTGGCGCGCCACCATGGACCTGATGATCGGCCGCTCGCTGCAGTCGACGATTGCTGCACGCGGTGAGCCGGTGATGGTCTTCTCCATCAACACCGATCAGGACGACTTCGTCGTCTACCTCGAGCGCTCGGCCAACAAGTGGCCATTCCTCCCCGAGCACTTCGGCTTCTTCATTCCTGACGCCGACGGTCAGCCGATTTTCTATCGGCTGAAGCGCGACTTCATCAACCTCGGCGGCGACTACACGCTCTACGACCAGCAGGGCAAGAAGATCGGCCACCTCGATGGCAAGGTGTTCTCCATCGGCGGCAAGTGGAAGGGCAAGGTGAAGGTCGAGCACGCCGACCGCCGCCTGCTCACTGTGCTGCAGTTCTTCAGCGCCATGCAGGTCTTCAATGGCGACTGTCGCCGCTATATGCGCCGCCTCTGGCGCGACATCGTCAAAGGCAAGGTCAAGCCCAAGCTCGATGCCCAGGAGCTCGACCTCTACAAGAACCCCCGCCGCGTCCGCTGAAGTTGGCGACTAGCCTGCACTCCGTCATGGCCACGAAGGTGGCCATCCACGCCAGCTTCCGCAAACGTCTCTAGGCATTCGCAAGGTTGCGAGCGGGCACCCGCCACGGGTGATTTTTAGCCGCTGAATTACGCTCTAAGCAGGCCGCGCGGCTTTGGGCTTCGACACACGCCGCCCTTTGCTCGCTGCCGGCTTTGTCTTTGCCGGTGGAGCGTCTGGCTCCGCGCCCGCATCATCCGAAAGCCCTGACAGCAGCGCCCGCGCGCGCTTCTCGATCGCACCCGCAACCGTCTCGATCAGCGGATGCCCGCCGGCCGGCATCGCCGCAACGTCATCACCCGCCTTGCGCGCCTCGGCGAGCGCACCCTTCGCCAGCACTTCGACGCGCGCAATGAGCCGGCCGGCATTCAGCCCGACGTCCGCCGCAAATCGCTGCCAGTGACGCCGCTTCAGATGCTCGCCGCGGTTCTTCCCCGCGATCTTCTGCGCCATGTTGCGCGTGACGTGCTCCCACGCTTCACCGCACATGATGTCGTAGATCGGCGCCAGCTTGAAACCGCGCCCTGAAATCATCATCGAATAGTTCTTCGCGTGCGCATCCGTGTTGCACGCGAGCACGTTGAAGATCACGTAGTCGAGCAGGTTGACGACGTCCGGCGCCTGCATTGCATTGCGGGTCGTCGCGAATATTTCCGCCAGCGTCGGCCCCGGCACGCCGGTCTGGTTCGACTCGTATTTCGCCGACGGCGGCTTGCCGAGCGCCTGGCAGAAATCCTCCTGGTGCAGACGCCGCCAGCGCCCCTGCTGCTCCACGCGGTCATAGCGCTTCACCATCAGGTAGGTGCGCTTCCCCGCCTTGCCGGTCGTGACCTCCGGTGCGTTGAGACCGAGCCGCTTCGCCAGCACCAGGCACAGCGCCTCGTTCTGTACGCCGCCGAACAGCCGCTCTGAATCAGGCTTCATGATCCACGTCGACGGCGCGCCATTGATCGGCACGCAGATGCGTCCCTTCTCGTCGATGGCAACGCCCAGCTTCGTCTGCACGCCGGCAAGCGACATCGACACGCCATCCTCGCCCACCAGAAACGGCTTCGACGGCAGCTCGTTGAGGATCTTTTCCAGCGTCTTGTCGTTGGGGATGGGCTTCCAGTCGTGCGTGCTCGTCGTGCCCGGCTTGCCGATCGACAGCGCGCCCGCTGTATCGCGGCCCAGCTCCGACAGGATGCCGATCACGTCCTCGGGCGCTGCGCCCAGCTGCAGTCCGATGGCGCGCAACTGCGTCGACTCCGGCAGCAGGTTCGCTGCCCATGGCAGGAACAGCCGGGCCGGCACCCGCCGCGGCGACAGCGGCATCAGCAGCGAGATCGGAAACGCGCCGCGCGTCGTCAGCCATTCGGGCGCATAGGTGAAACTCGGCCCGTCGCTCTGCACCAGGATGCTGCCGACCATCCGGCTCTCATAGAAGACGGGCAGCTCAGCCATGATCGTCGTCCGCGATGTCGGGCAGATCGTCGGCGAGGTCCGGCAGCAGCGCGTTGTCGTCGCCGTTGTTGGCGCTCATCAGATCGAACGGACGCAGGCCCACCGCCGCCGCAACGACCAGCGCCCGCCCGAGCTGGCAGGAGGGCTTTCCTGCTTCCAGCTCGACGATGAAGCGATGGCCGACGCCGGTCGCCAGCGCCACGTCGTCCTGGCGCATCCCCAACGCCTCGCGCCGCTCGCGCACCATGGCCCCGAGCTGCTGCGCCTGTGCGCGCGCCGCCTTTTCCAGCTCCGTGGCGGGGCGATCTGTTGTTGGCTTCTCTGCCATGACCCAAGTCTCCCGGAGTTCCCGCTCGGGAACCTGGAGGCCCGGATCAAGCTCCGACGGCCCATAAATTCCCGATCGGGAACTTATAACCGGATTCGCCCCTCAGCGCGACCCCATATTCCCGATCGGGAACATAAGCACCCGCAGCCGCCCCTTCAACGCCCAATATTCCCGCTCGGGAACTTCTAGCCAGAACCACGCATCAATCGACCAAAAGTGCCCGATCGGGAACGCGGCGCCCTACCCGTTCTTGATCTTCAGGTAGAGGATCGTGCCGGCGAGGACGAAGGTGACCGCATTGGCCATGATCAGCGGCGCATCCCGGATCACGATCCCATAGACCAGCCACGCAAAGACGCCGGTCGTGAAGATCGCGAACGTCGCCAGCGAAATGTCATGCGTCGCCTGCGTGCGCCACGTCTTGATCACCTGCGGCACGAAGGCGACCGTCGTCATCAAACCGGCCAGCAGCCCGAGCAGCGTCACCATCCTGAGGGATCCTATTGGCTTTCCGTGTGGGGCACATTTTCGCCCATCCGGGAAAGCGCTTGCGAGCTTGGAAAGTTGCTTGCCTAGCCTATCGGCCGCAGCCGGCACAGCCAGCTTCAGCGAATGCCGAATTCAGAAAAGCACTGGCGCATGTATTCGCACCGGTGTGAGCCCGAAAAATGCATGGCATCGCCCTTGGCCGGCGAAATGAATTGGCAGATTTCATCGACGCCACCGGGCGAAAGCCAGCCCTGGCGCCGTCCGCGCTGCACGGCGAAGCAGTCCGCGGTTTCCTCGTCCGGACCGCGGAACTGGTGCCCGCACTCGTGCGAGTAGATCCACAGCTTCACCGGCGTCGATACGCGCGACAGCAGCCGCATGTTCATGATCAGGAAGCCGGGATACGCCGCGCCATAATCGTCGAGATTGTTGTCGATGACGGTCGGCCGCGTGCCGCAATACATCGTGATGCCGTCGAGCTTGAACTCTCCGGCGGGAATGAACGTTGCTTCGCCGTTGGTATGCGCGATGTAGTCCTCAGGCGTCGGCGTTTTCGGGTCCTGTGCGAACACCGGACCCGGCAATGCCAGCAATGCAATGAGGCCCCAGGCCAAGCGGCGCGCGCCGCGGCGGATAATCATCGGCAAACTCGTGGAATCCCGAAATAGCCCTCTCCCCTTAGCATGGCGCCGAACCGATCCACTTACAAGCTTGCGGGGCGAGCTATGCAAATTTCGCATTAGGATTACGACGCGTTATCCCGATTGCGACTTGCATGTCTCAGTTGCCCACAGCTGCTTCGATTCGCGCCATGTCGTCATCGGAGAAGCCGAAGTGATGGCCCACCTCGTGCACCAGCACATGCGTGATGAGGTCGCCCAGCGTCTCGCCCGAGTTGGCCCACTCGTCGAGCAGCGGCCGCCGGTAGAGAAACACCATGTCCGGCTGCGGCGCGATATCGAGCAAGCTCTTCTTCTCTAGGCTAACGCCCTGATAGAGGCCGAGCAGATCGAACGCATCGTCGATGTCGAGCGCGTCCAGCACTTCGTCGGTCGCAAAGTCCTCCACCCGGATGAGCAGGTCGCCGGCGGGCGCACGGAAGGCATCGGGCAGCCGCTCCCAAGCGATCAGCGCCATCTCCTCGAACGTCGCGAGGTCGGGGGCGGCAATGCCCTCCCAGTTCATTGCTGTTTGCATGGTCATCCTGGTTTCTTCGCGACGATGATGGCTTCCTGCAGCGTGAATACCAGCCCGCCGTCCTCCTCGCGCGGGCGCAGGAATGTACGTAGGAGGTCATCGTCGAACAGCATAGACCTCAGCACTTCCACCGTCTTGGGCGTACACCGCATGCGCTGCGCCCACGACTGGAACGGAATGTGCTGGTCGAGCAGTTCGGAGCTGGCAACCGTAAATCCGGATTGCTGCATCAGTCCGTGCCATTCCTCCACCGTCAGCGCCCGCGCATGGCTCGGATCGCGCGTCTTCTCGTAGACGTTGAATGCCCGCGCTGCATTCATCACCTCGGCGGGTGTTGCGAGCGGCAGTATGGCCTCGTCGGGACTGACGTTGTCGACCAGTGCGACTGTCCCGCCCGGCCGCAGCACACGGTAGCTTTCGGCAACGAACGCACCGGGGTCCGGGAAGTGATGCGCCGCCAGTCGGCACGTAACGAGGTCGAAGCTCGAATCATCGAAAGGCAGCTTGCTGGCATCCGCCTTCGCCGTCTCGACGTTGGAAAGCCCGCGCTCCGCCGCCAGCCTCGCAGTCTCCGCCAGCATCTCGTCGGTGATGTCCGAGGCAACGACGTGCGCGACGAGCGGGCCGAACGCCAGCGCCGTATGGCCCGCGCCCGTCGCGATATCGAGCGCTCGCCACGTCGCCTGCGGAGCGACGACGTCCACAAGGCGCTGCAGGCTCGGCCCGCGCGCGTGCACAGCCGAGCTGGCATAGTCGGATGCGGAAACGCCGAACTGCTCTTGCACCAGCGATCGCTTCATGGACGCTCCATCTCAATCTGTTCCGCCGCGGCCGATGCCGCCTGCCGCCGCTCGCCGTAACGCGAGGCGAATTCCTGCCGCACGAACGCGGCGAACTCCTCGGCCACGGCCGAGCGTCCGCTGCGGTGAAAATGCATGTTGATGCAGAACGGCGGCAATTGCGGCAAACCGTCCGCCGCCTCCAGCACCGTGAGATCGGCCGGAACCGCAGACAGCAGCATGGGCGCGATGGCCGTGTCGGCGTAGAGCGTGGCTTTGACGGCGTCGAGCACGGTTGCTTCGCACACCGGGCGCCAGTCCCGCCGAACCGCCGCCAGCGCCGCCAGCGCCGAGGCGCGAAACGCGCACGCTGGGCTGCCGAACGACACCGGCAGCGGCTGGCGCAAGTGCGCCTGGCCGCCCGGCGAGCCGACCCACACCAAGGGGTCGCGCAGCAGCAGCTCGGCTTTGTCGGGCGTGTCCGGCAGCGTCGACAGCGCGACGTCGAGTTCGCCCGCCTCGAGCGCCGCCAGAAGATCGACCGTGATGCCCGAGATCAGCGTCACGTGCACCCTCGGCCACGCCCTGTCGAACCGCTTGAGCACCGGCGGCAGGTTCGGCTCCACCACGTCGTGGGGTACGCCCACACGCAGCTCGCCTTCGTAATGCGGCTTGCTCATCAATCCCCAAACCGCATCGTTCATGGTCAGCATCGATTGCGCGTGTGGCAGCAACCGCTCGCCCTCCGCAGACGTGCGCAGCGCGCGATTGCTACGGTCGAACAGCGCCACGCCGAACAGCTCTTCCAGCCGCTTCAACTGCTGGCTCACCGCCGCCTGCGTGAGATTGAGCAGATGCGCCGCCCGCGTCACGCTCCCCGTTTCCACCACCGCCACGAAGGCGCGCAGCAGGGCAACGTCGATATTTCGAGATAGGGCTGCCATCACAAGCACCATAAGCAACCATGATGCGAAGCATAATAAACATTCGATATGTTTATGGAAGTGGGCCCCCTAGATACGCCTTGCCAGCATCGTGGGAGGAGAATCGATGGCAAAGGCAGACGAGGAAGGGAGCGGCATCAAGACCCTCTCCCGCCGTTCAGGGTCGGGCTTTGCAAAGCTGTTCAGGTTCGTCGAGCGCGCCAATCAGGTGGCCCGCGAGCGGCGGGAGCTGATGCGTCTCGGCGACGCCGCGCTCAAGGACTTCGCGGTTTCACGCGCGGATGCTGTCGGCGAGGCCAGCCGCCCCTGGTGGGACCTGCCCACCGACCGCCAGTGACCCGGAGAGCGCCGCGCAACGCTCAGCGCCTCCGGATGAAGGCGCGGATTAGACCGCGCCGCCGTTCCACGAGCGGATGTCGACGAAGTGCCCTTCCAGCGCCGCCGCTGCCGCCATCACCGGCGACAACAGATGCGTGCGCCCGAGGCGCCCCTGCCTGCCTTCGAAGTTGCGGTTCGACGTCGACGCACAGCGCTGTCCCGGCTTCAGCTGGTCCGGATTCATGCCGAGGCACATCGAGCATCCGGGCTCGCGCCACTCGAAGCCCGCATCCTTGAAGATCTTGTCGAGGCCTTCAGCTTCCGCCTGCGCTTTGACGAGGCCCGATCCGGGCACGATCATCGCGTAAGCGAGGCGATCGGAGATCTTCTTGCCCTCGACGATCTTCGCCACCGCGCGCAGATCCTCGATGCGCCCATTCGTGCACGAGCCGATCCACACCACGTCGAGTCCGACGTCGGTCATCCGCGTGCCGGGCTTCAAGCCCATGTAGTCGAGCGCGCGCTGCATGGAGGCGCGCTTGTTCTCGTTGTCGACCTTCGCCGGATCGGGAACGAGGCCGGCGATCGACACGACGTCTTCCGGACTAGTGCCCCAGGTGACGATCGGCGGCAGGCTGGCCGCATCGAGCTTCACCACGGAATCAAAGTGCGCGCCCGCGTCCGTCTGCAGCGTCTCCCAGTAGCGCATGGCGGCGTCCCACGCGCTTCCCTTCGGCGCCTTGGGGCGCCCCTTGATGAATTCGTACGTCTTCTCGTCCGGCGCGATCATGCCGGCACGCGCGCCGCCCTCGATCGACATGTTGCAGACGGTCATGCGCCCTTCCATCGACAGCGAGCGAATGGCTTCACCCGCGTACTCGATGACGTGGCCGGTGCCGCCGGCGGTGCCGATCTCGCCGATGATGGCAAGGATGATGTCCTTGGCGCCGACGCCGGCCGGCAGCTTGCCGTCGACGGAGACGAGCATGTTCTTCGCTTTGCGCTGGATCAGCGTCTGCGTGGCGAGCACATGCTCGACCTCCGACGTGCCGATGCCGTGCGCCAGCGCGCCGAAGGCGCCATGCGTCGAGGTATGGCTGTCACCGCATACGATCGTCGTGCCCGGCAGCGTGAAGCCCTGCTCGGGGCCAACGACGTGGACGATGCCCTGCCGCTTATCGAGCTCGTTGAAGTATTCGACGCCGAAGTCGCGCGCGTTCTGCGCCAGCGTCTCGACCTGGATGCGGCTGTCCTCGTCGTCGATGCCCTTGGTGCGATCCGATGTCGGCACGTTGTGGTCGACGACGGCCAGCGTCTTCTCCGGAGCGCGCACTTTGCGGCCCGTCATGCGCAGGCCCTCGAACGCCTGCGGGCTCGTCACCTCGTGGACAAGGTGGCGATCGATGTAGAGCAGGCAGGTGCCGTCGTCCTGACGCTCGACCACGTGATCGTCGAAGATCTTGTCATAGAGTGTTTTAGCCATGCCGCGTCTCTTGTTTCGATAGGCCTTACCGGCCAGCCTGGGCAACGCAAAGAGCCGCCCTGATGCCGCGGTCGTCCGCGCACGAGGGTGGAGGTTTTCGCTTCTTAGCCGCCGATGCTGAAGAAACCGCCCGTTAGATAGCGTCTTGCCGCGCCGGCTGCAAACCCCCCGTAGTGTCGGCGCGCCCTGGGGGGGACGCCAGGCGGTTGGATCGTCGGGAGACGCCCGAGGACGACGGGATTACAGGGCGCGCCGACACTCAACGTCACCCCGACCAGGTCGGGGCCTGCGCCAGCTTCAAGGTGCCAAGGGCGCCCGCGCCTTTTGGCGCGGCCTTCAACTTGCGCGACGGTAGCCGCGGAACAAGCCTCGCTCAGCTCGTGTCAGGCAAGAAAAATCAGAACTTCCACTGCCGCGCCTGGGCGACCATGAAGTCGCGCAGCACCTGCACCTTCTTGGAGGCCTTCAACTCCTCCGGGTAGACGAACAGGATCGGCAGCGTCGGCGGCTCGATCTCCGTCAGCACCGGCACCAGGTCCCCCTCGTTCTCGGTCATGTAGTCGGGGATCATGCCGATCCCGATGCCCGCCCGGATGGCGATGCGCAACGCCATCACGCTGTTCGCCCTGAAGGCCGGCTCGCGCGGACCTCGGCCATCGCGGCCGGCGGTCTCGATCCAAGAAATGGCCGTGAGATGCTGTGCCGGCTGCCCGCTGTACGAGACGATGCTGTGTCCATCCAGCTCATCCAACGTCTTCGGCGCACCGAACCGGCGAACGTATTGCGTTGAGGCGAACGCCCGCACCCGGCTGGTGAACAGCATGCGCCGGATGAGATCCGACTGCGGCGGCTCCCTTGTCCAGATGGCGACATCCGCCGCACGCATGCCGATATCGAGCTGGTCGTCGTTGAGATGCAGCTCGATGCGGATTTCCGGATAGAGATCGTGAAACTCGCGCAGCCGCGGCGTCAGCCACATCGTGCCGAAGCCCACCGGCGCCGTGATGCGCAATTCGCCTGATGGCTTCGACGTCGTATCCGACAGTAGCGTCTCGGCTGTGTGCAGCCGATTGATCACGTCGGAGGTGGTGCGATGCAGAAGCTCGCCCTGCTCGGTGAGCACGAGCCCGCGCGCATGGCGATGGAACAGCGTCACCTTCAGGTCGCGTTCCAGCGCCGAGACTTGACGGCTCACAGCCGACTGGCTCATGTGCAAAGCATCACCAGCGTGCGTGAAGCTCCCTGCCTCTGCCGCTGCGTGAAAGATCCTGAGCTTGTCCCAGTCCATGGGTCGGGCACCGCGTCCTGGCCGAGCATCCCTGCCCTGAACGAAGAGGCTTCAGGACGGCCGCATCGACATTGTTGCGGTGCAACTTAGACCAGCGTTGGACGCATGGGTAGGGTGACGCGGTCGCGCAGCCTATATAGCAACAGCAACTCAAACAACGAACTCTAGGAGGTGTCGCGATGAAGTCGATCGGTGCAGCCATGGCTCTTCTGCTTGCCAGCGGAGCAGCGCTTGCGGGGGCAGTCGCAGAACCCGCCAAGCTCTGGGAGACGCCGGGCTTCAAGACACCGGAATCGGTATTGCCGGTCCCTGCCGAAGGCTTCGCCTACGTCAGCAACGTCGCCGGCCAGCCCACCGATAAGGACGGCAACGGCTTCATTTCAAAGCTTTCGCTCGCCGACGGTAAGATCATCGCACTCGAATGGGCCAAAGGTCTCGATGCGCCGAAGGGCATGGCGCTGTCCGGTGGCAAGCTCTACACCGCCGACATCGACAAGCTGGTCGAGATCGATCCCGCCAGCGGCAAGATCCTCGCCAAGTTCGAGGCGCCCGGCGCCACGTTCCTCAACGACGTCGTCGCCGACAAGGACGGCAGCGTTTACATCTCGGATTCCAACACCAGCACCATTTGGCGCCTGGCCGGCGGCAAGCTGGAGAAGTGGCTCGAAGGGCCCGAGCTGAAATTCCCCAACGGCCTCACGATTGACGGTGACAAGCTGATCGTCGCCGCGTGGGGCGCTCCCGGCACCTCGGCCCCGAAGTCCGAGCCCGCCAACCTCATCTCGGTCGCTCTCGCCGACAAGAAGGTGTCGAACCTCGGCGACGGCGCACCCGTCGGCAACCTCGACGGCATCGAAGCCGACGGCGATGATTTCATCGTCTCGGACTGGGTCGCAGGCAAAGTGTTCCGCATCGCGCGGTCCGGCAAAGCCGACGAGATCCTTGCTCTCAAGCAGGGCACCGCCGACATCGGCTACGTCGCTTCCGACAAGCTGCTGCTCATCCCGCTGATGATGGAAGACAAGGTCGCGGCCTATAAGGTCGAATAAACGAAAAGCGCGGCCTGCTGGAAGCGGGCCGCGCATTCAAACGATTGCGAATGAAGGCTATTGCCCGTCAGAACCCTCGTGCGTGTCGGTGCCGATCACCGTCATCATCGGCCCAATGACGAGATCACTCGCCGGCGAATCCTCGCTCGGCAGATTGCACGCGTTCGAAACCGCATCGAAGGTTCCGTTCTTGGCCGCGCATTTGGCGGCAAGATCATGTGCTGTTGCGTCCATCTCGTTGGCGGATGCGGCGCCGGCGGCGAGCACCAGCACAGCGGACACGGCAACACACTTCAGGAAAGTCATGGCGTCCCCCAGTGATTCGCTTTTGGAGGGCGCCTCTATTCAACGGCTTGACGTCAATCTTGTGACCTTCGCCGATTACTCGGCCGCTTCCGTCTCGGCCTCGATCTCAAGCGTCGCGAGGTAGCGCTCGGTTTCGAGCGCAGCCATGCAGCCCATGCCCGCCGCCGTCACCGCCTGACGATAGACTTCGTCCTTCACGTCGCCCGCGGCGAACACGCCCGGGATCGCAGTCGCCGTAGAGTCCGGCCGCGTCACGATATAGCCGGAGCGGGTCAGCTCCAGCTGGCCCTTGAACAGCTCCGTCGCCGGCGCATGGCCGATGGCGATGAACACGCCGTCTGCCGGCACTTCGGTAATCGCGCCCGTCTTCACGTTCCGGATCTTTACACCGGTGACCGACTTCGGCTCTTCGGCGCCAACGATCTCATCGACCGCGTGATCCCAGATCACTTCGATCTTCGGATTTTTGGCCAGCCGGTCCTGCAGGATCTTTTCCGCACGGAAATGATCGCGCCGATGCACCACCGTCACCTTCTTTGCGAAGTTGGTGAGGAAGATCGCCTCTTCGACAGCCGTGTTGCCGCCGCCGACAACGACCACGTCCTTCCCGCGATAGAAAAAGCCATCGCACGTCGCGCACGCCGACACGCCATAGCCCTTGAACAGCTCCTCGGACTCGATCCCGAGCCAGCGCGCCTGGGCGCCGGTGCAGATGATCAGCACATCGCACGTATAGACGTCGCCTGAATCGGCCTCGAGCCGGAACGGGCGGGTCTTGAGGTCCACCTTGGTGATGAGATCCATGACGATCTCGGTGCCCATGTGCTCGGCCTGCGCCTGCATCTGCTCCATCAGCCACGGACCCTGCACGCCTTCGGCAAAGCCCGGGTAGTTCTCGACATCCGTGGTGATTGTGAGCTGGCCGCCCGGCTGCGAGCCCTGGATCAGCAGCGGCTTGAGCATTGCGCGCGCCGCATAGATCGCCGCCGTGTACCCGGCAGGCCCCGAACCGAGGATCAAAACCTTCACGTGCCTGGAATTGGCCATCTCGCCCTCCTGCCCGGCCGCGCGGTCGCGGCCAAGGTTCAATAAGATTGGGCGGCAGTTAGACCCCTGCAAGGGCCAAGGTCAATGCGCCGGAATGGGCTCGCTGGGGACGCTTCGCGCCCTCCACTTTCGTCCCTTCAGCCTGCAGCTGGCCGGACACACGTTGTCCCGAATGGCCATGCTACGTTAGCTTGCAATGGGGGAGCCCGGAGACCGGGCCAGGGACGGGGTTTGCGTTATGGCGGAAGTACGGGAGCGACTGATCACGCGGGCGTTCGGCGCCTTCGACAAGGCATGGACGAGCGTCTGCTGGCCGCTCATCGGCGTCCTCAACTTCATCTTCCGCCCTGACCATCAGACTGGAGACGTCGCCATCTGGCGCGTCATAGCTTGGCTCGCCGCCAACACCGCCGTTCTCTATTTCGCCGTCGCCGGACTCAATACCCAGCCTCTGTTCTGGTCGCTGTCGCTGTTCCTCATCATTCACATCCTCATCATCGCCTCCAGCCTGCGCATCATGTACGAGGAAAAGCGCGTGATGGAGGGCTCGCTCGCCGCCGACAAGATGACATTCTCGGCGCTCGATGCAGTCAACAACGTGCCGATCCTCGCCTCCTCGACCGCCTTCTATATTTTAGGCGTCGCGGCGCTCATCCAGACCGTCGAGCACACCGGGCTAGCCCAGATCCTCCGTCATCGCCCTAGCCTGCCGAGCGAATACGGCGAATACCTCGCCTGCGTCGTCAACGAGATTCCAATCGTCAACACGCTGCTCAACGCGTGGGCCAATCTCGTCAACTACTCCGATAACCTCAGCGCGCAGATCGTCTACAACGGCTGGACCGGAAACGCCGTGCGCATCGCCATCGTCGTCACGCTGTCGATCATCGTCGTGCGTACGCTGTTGCTGCGTTTCCAGCAGTGGAGCCATCAAATCTCGATGGCGCATGCGCTGGAGAACGGCACCGTCAGCCCCGACAGCGTCAAGAAGCGCCTCGTGCGCGTACCGACCACGCTCAACAACCGCCTGATGCGCTCTGCGCTGACCCACCCCGATACGGCTGTGCGTCGCCGCGCGCTCGCCGCCATGGCTCGTCTTGAGGTACCCAACTTCGCGCGCGAATTCCTCGAGAGCATCGGCCAGCACATCGAGCGTGATTTAGGTCTCGCCCATATCCGCGAAACGCTGGCGACGATGAATGCTTCTGCACGCGAAAGCATGGCCGGCGAGCTGACAGCCGTTATCGAAAAGCAGATGATGACGATCAAGGATGCCATCGACATGCAGACCAAGCAGCGCCTCGACGAACTGCGCTCGATGCTGAAGCGTGCGTAGCGACGCACAGCCAATAGGAGGACATCGGAGGATGGATCATCGCGCGGGCGGCGGCGCCAAGACAGCGACGCCAGAAACGTCGCTCGCCGACACAGCCCGCCGCATCAAGGCGATCTTTGTTGGCTCGGCCGGCAATCTCGTCGAGTGGTTCGACTTCTACGCCTATTCCGCCTTCGCGCTTTACTTCGCCAAGTCGTTCTTCCCGTCTGAAAGTCCCACGGCGCAGCTTCTCAACGCAGCCGCAATCTTTGCCGTCGGCTTTCTCATGCGTCCCTTCGGCGGCTGGATGTTTGGCCACATCGCCGACCGCCATGGCCGCCGGCTGTCGCTCACCATCTCGGTGCTGATGATGTGCTTTGGATCACTCATCATTGCCATGACGCCGACTTACGCCACCATCGGTCTGGCAGCGCCAGTTGTGCTGCTCTTGGCGCGGCTCATACAAGGCCTCAGCCTCGGCGGCGAGTACGGCACCAGTGCCACCTATCTGTCCGAAGTTGCGCACCCCGATCATCGCGGTTTCTATTCGAGCTTTCAGTACGTCACGCTGATTGGCGGTCAGCTTCTCGCCATGCTGGTGCTGCTGTCTTTGCAGCTGTTCCTGCTGACGCCTGAGCAGCTCGACGCGTGGGGCTGGCGCATCCCGTTTTTCATCGGCGCTGGACTGGCAGTCGTCATCTATTTCATGCGTCGCGACATGCACGAGAGCGAGGCTTTCGTCGCAGCGCGCGCGGCGGGTGTGCGTGAAAGTCCGTTAAAAGGGCTGCTGCGCCATCCGCGCGAGGTGGCGATTGTCGTCGGCCTCACGCTCGGCGGCACCGTCGCTTTTTATACGTACACGACCTACATGCAGAAGTTCCTCGTCAACTCTGTCGGACTGCCGAAAGAGACATCCACCATCATCGCCGCGGCGACGCTGTTTCTCTATATGTGCCTGCAGCCGCTTGTCGGCGCGCTCTCGGATGTCGTTGGCCGCCGCCCGGTGCTCCTGTCGTTCGGCGTCCTTGGCGTCCTTCTGACGGTGCCGATCCTCACCGCTCTGCAGAACACCGACAGCGCATGGACGGCGTTCTTCCTCATCATGGCGGCCCTCCTCATCGTCTCGGGCTACACCGCCATCAACGCCGTGGTGAAAGCTGAGCTTTTTCCAACCAGCGTGCGCGCCATGGGCGTCGGCTTCCCCTACGCCGTCACCGTCGCGCTGTTCGGTGGCACCGCGGAATACGTCGCGCTGTACCTGAAAGAGATCGGCTACGAGCACGCCTTCTATTGGTACGTCACCGGCTGCATCGCCATCTCGCTCGCCGTCTATGCGCTGATGCGCGACACGCGCGACGCGTCCGCCATGGACCGCCACGTCTAGGGCACGCCCCTCTCTTCGCCGCAATTCTTGCACATGCGTAGCGCTCCAACTGGGGAGCACGCCGATGACCCGCTCGAAGCTCGATAGAACCCTGCGCCGCACCTACGTCGTGCTCGTCGTCATCCTTGCGATCTCGGTCGCGGCCAAGCTCGCGCCCCGCATCCCCGGCCTCGAAGGCACCCAGGCGGCGCGCTTTGCCACCGACATCTATGACTACCTGAAAGACATGTCCCTGGTGCTGGTCACGGTCGTCGCCGCCTACCTCGCCAACGTCTTCCAGAAGCGCTCCAAGTTCATCGAGCGCCTGGAGGAAGAGTGGCGCGGCATCGTCCGTACCAAGTCGGCCCTGTTCGCATTCTGCGAGAAGTCAGCTCCCACCCCCGACGATTACCTCGCCGCCTTCTGCCGCATCAGCGAGACCATCGACAACATGCGCGTCGTCTACGCGAACGTGGGCGAAACCGACGAACTGATCGGCCTTTATCCATACGCCCCGCTGCACGATATGCGGCGCGCGCTGCAGACCCTCGACCCGGCCAAGGGAGGCGTCTCGCCCGAGGAGCGCAAGCTGATCCGTGACGCGATCCTGCAGGCCTTCTACGCGCTGCGCGAAAGCTTCCTGGTCGAGCTCGATATCGGAGAACCGGACAATCCGATCATCCCGCACGCGGCCCGTCGCCGGAAGCAGCCAGGGGCAACCCGGCGAGCCGAGCGCTTGAAAGCGCAGCAAGCCGCTACATATACGTCACACCCAGCGCCCCGCAGGGCGGAAATCGACGAGCTGCTGGGCCAGTTGCGGACCCGCGAAGAGCCTGCCTAATGCCTGGTTAAGCGGCATCTGAGGCAGGGCCCCTATCGGAATACACGCCGATATGCTAGGTCCGCGCATCTTTTGCAGCGCACAAAGTCCCCGGATGAAGCTCAGAAACATCGCCATTATCGCTCACGTCGACCACGGTAAGACGACCCTCGTCGACGAATTGCTGAAGCAGTCCGGCTCCTTCCGCGAGAACCAGAAGGTTGCGGAACGCGCTATGGATTCCAATGACTTGGAGCGCGAGCGAGGCATTACCATCCTCGCCAAGTGCACCTCCGTCGTGTGGAAGGACACCCGCATCAACATCGTCGATACGCCAGGCCACGCCGACTTCGGCGGCGAGGTCGAGCGCATCCTCAACATGGTCGACGGTGTCGTCGTGCTGGTCGACGCCTCGGAAGGCCCGCTCCCACAGACGAAGTTCGTCGTCTCCAAGGCCCTGAAGCGCGGCATCCGCCCCATCGTGGCGATCAACAAGATCGACCGTCCCGACGAGCGTCATCAGGATGTGCTCAACGAGATCTTCGATCTCTTCGCCAACCTCGATGCGACCGACGAGCAGCTCGACTTCCCGGTGCTGTACGGATCAGGCCGCAACGGCTGGATGGCGCTCGATCCTGCGGGACCGCAGGAAAGCCTCGCTCCGATGTTCGACCTCATCGTCAGCCACGTGCCGCCGCCGGCACTGGAGCCGGGCCCGACCCGCATTCTCGCCACCACGCTTGAAGCCGACAGCTTCCTCGGCCGCATCCTCACGGGCCGCATTTCCTCGGGCACCGTCAAGCCGAACCAGCAGCTCAAGGCCCTCAACCGCGAAGGCGAGGTCGTCGAGACGTTCCGAGTCTCCAAGGTGTTGGCCTTCCGCGGCCTAGAGCGCGTTCCGGTCGAAGAGGCCGGCGCAGGTGAGATCGTAGCGCTCGCCGGTATGAGCGAGGCGACCGTTTCCGACACGCTGTGCGATCCGTCTATCGAGGTGCCCATCGAGGCGCCGCCCGTGGACCCGCCGACGCTGTCGATGACCTTCCGCATCAACGACGGCCCGTTTGCCGGTCAAGAAGGCGACAAGGTCCAGAGCCGTGTCATTCGTGACCGTCTCATGAAGGAAGCCGAGCGCAACATCGCCATCAAGGTGACCGACTCCAAGGACGGCGCCGAGTCGTTCGATGTCGCTGGTCGCGGCGAGCTTCAGCTGGCGATCCTTCTCGAAAACATGCGCCGCGAAGGCTTCGAGGTCACCGTTTCGCGCCCGAAGGTTGTCTTCAAGACAGACGAGGACGGCCAGCGTCTGGAGCCGATCGAAGAGGTCATCATCGACGTCGACGATGGCCACAGCGGCATCGTCGTGCAGAAGCTTTCCGAACGTAAAGGCTCGCTTCTCGAGATGCGTCCCTCCGGTGGTGGACGCACGCGCCTCGTGTTCCACGTGCCGACCCGCGCGCTGCTCGGCTATCAGTCAGAGTTGCTGTCGGACACCCGCGGAACCGCCGTCATGAACAAGCTGTTCCACGCCTACGAGCCCTACAAGGGCGAGATCGCCGGCCGCCACACGGGCGTGCTGATCTCCAATTCGGACGGTGAGGCCGCAGCTTACGCCATCTTCAACTTGCAGGATCGCGGGCCGTTCTTCATCGGCGCCCAGACACGCGTCTATGTCGGCATGATCGTCGGCGAGCACACGCGCGACAACGATCTCGAAGTCAACGTCGTCAAGGGCAAGAAGCTCACGAACGTTCGCGCTGCGGGCAAGGACGACGCCGTTCTTCTGACGACGCCGATCAAGCTCACGCTCGAAAAGGCGATGAGCTACATCACCGACGACGAGCTCGTTGAAGTGACGCCAGAGTCGATCCGGCTGCGCAAACGTTGGCTCGATCCTAACGAGCGCAAGAAAATGGAACGCGCTCGCGATCGCGACGTGGCCTAAGTTTCAAATTCGCGGTGTGCCCCGCAAAATACGCGTGTTATAGCGAGTCGTGGCACTCAACGAAGGAGGAACTTCCATGAAGAACTTCGCAATTGCGGCAATCGCGTTGGCGTTCTGCAGTGCTCCGGCATTCGCCGACTCGAAGCCGGCCGAGGATGAAGCCGGCAAGATCAAGCAGACGCTGTCCGATTGGGGCTGCGAAGGCGGCACGTTTGAAAAAGAGACCGAGGCTTCCAGTCTCTTCGAAGCTGACGACGTCAAGTGCAAGGACGGCAACCAGTACGACGTGAAGCTCGACGGCAGCTTCAAGGTGATCTCGATCACGCGCGATTGAAAGCCAGTCGGCAACTGATTTACATGCGCGCCGGCCGATGCACGATCGGCCGGCGCGATTGTTTTCTGGCGCCGCGGGGACTACTTGGAGCTATCGGCCAAGCGAGCGTGACGGGGGCAGGTTGTCGAACGCAAAGGACATGATCAGCGGAACGCCGATTGCCTGGCCCGCTGGCGTGACACCGCCGCCGGAGTTCGAGCGCGCCATAGATTTCGCGCGTTACGATCAAGGGCATCTCTTCGTCACCGGCCGCGCCGGCACCGGCAAATCGACGCTGCTGCGTGTGCTCCGCGACCACATCACCGAAGAGACGGTCGTGCTCGCGCCCACCGGACTAGCCGCGGTCAACGTCGGCGGCCAGACAATCCATTCGTTCTTCGGGTTTCCTCCTCGGCTGATCCGTCCCGACGATATCAAGCGCAGCCGCAATGGCCGCGTCATGCGCAAACTCAAGGTCATCATTATCGACGAGGTGTCGATGGTGCGCTCGGACCTGATGTGGGCCATCGACCAATCGCTTCGCGTCAATCGCGGACGCCCGCGCGAAGCGTTCGGCGGCGTGCGGCTGATGCTGTTCGGCGATTTGCATCAGCTCCCACCGGTCATCCAGGGCGATGTTGCCCAGCACCTGGAGAGCGAGTTCGGCGGACCCTTCTTCTTTCAGGTATCGGCCCTCAACGAGGGCGTCGGCGTTTCGCTGCTGGAGCTGGATCAGGTCTTCCGCCAGAGCGATGAGACATTCCTCACCGTGCTCAATCGCATCCGCGACGGCGACGCGACCGAAGAGGACCTCGAAGCGCTGAACGAGCGCACGCATCCGATCCGAACGCTCGGCGAAGGCGACCCCTACGTCATCCTGACGCCGACCAATGCCGCCGCCCAGCGCATCAACATGGCCTACCTCGATGCACTCCCGAGCCCGGCCCGCAATTATGAAGCCGGTATCACGGGCGAATATTCCGATGGTGCCCACCCCACCGATGCCAGCCTCATTTTGAAGGAAGGCGCCAAGGTCATCCTTTTGCGCAACGATCCCGACAGGCGCTGGGTCAATGGCTCCATCGCTCGCGTCGCCCGCCTCGAGGACAAGCGCGTCTGGATCGAGCTCGACGGCAAGACTCATGAGATCGAGCAGGCTTCTTGGGAATCCCGGCGCTATGCCTTCGACCAAAGCGCCGAAAAGGTCGTCGAGAACGTTACTGGCACATTCCGCCAGTTCCCTCTGCGCCTCGCCTGGGCTCTTACAATCCACAAATCCCAGGGGCTGACCCTGGATAAGGTCTATATCGACCTTGGTCGGGGTACCTTCGCGCACGGCCAGGCGTATGTAGCGCTTTCCCGGTGCCGTACCCTCGAAGGTCTGGCGCTGGCTCGCCCGCTTCGTCCGTCGGACATCATGTTCGACCCATCGGCCATGGGCTACCGCGACCGATTTTCTCCACTCGGCTTGCGCTAGATCAAGACGGTCCCCCGCGCCGGGCGTAATCCTCCGCCAACTGCCTTTGACGCAGCGCACAAACATTTATGTTGCACTGCACAAAAAACCGTGTAGAGTATCATTCGCCAGACGTACACAGGTGCTAATAGCAGCCTGTGCCCGACTTCATAAGCCGCTCGCCCGCGGCCGCAAATATTAGTGGAATGGAGAGAAGAATGAACGATTTCACCCGCCAGGCCCAGGACATGTTCGCCGCCGCCAAGGAAGCGCGCATCCCCGAGAACGTACAGGCCTTCGCTGAGGAGAGCGTTGCCAAGACCCGCGACGCCTACACCAAGATGAACGCCGCGACGCAGGACAGCGTGAAGGCCGTCGAGGAGATCGTCCTCGCCGCCCAGGCTGGCGCCAAGTCGTTCAGCGAGAAGTTCCTGCACACCGCGACCGTCAACGCCGAAGCTGCCTTCGAGGCCGCCGAAGCCATGGCAAAAGCCAAGACGCTTCCCGAGGTTGCTCGTCTCCAGGCTGACTTCTTCAAGCAGCAGCTTGCCGCTGCCAGCGCGCAGACGAAGGAATTCTTCGAGCTGTCCAGCAAGATCAGCCGCCAGACGCTCGAGAGCCTCAACTCGGCTGCCACCAAGACCTTCGACCAGATGAAGAAGGTCGGCTAATCGCTTCGCCGAACGGCGCGACGATCGAGTTTTGAAGGCCGCGGCATGTCCGCGGCCTTTGTCGTTTCAAGTGCGCCCAACTTTCAGCAAACTGCTGCGGGAGCCTCGCATAGTCTGATTTACGGTTGTGGCGTAGTGTATCCAGATGCTGAGCGAACGATCCCATTGCGACATCCGACCCGGCCAGCCGGCCGACGCCGCAGCTGTGAGCGAGGTGTTCCGCACGAGTTGGCACAACGCCTATCAGGGCATCATTCCTCACCTTCAGCTCGACAGCATGATACGTCGCCGCACCTCCGACTGGTGGGCGAAGACGTTGCGGTCTGATGGCGACAACCTCGTCCTCGAAGTATCGGGTGATGTCGTTGGATATGCCACATTGGGTCCCTCGCGCACCCGAGGCCGTTTTGAAGGCGAGATCTATGAGCTCTACATGGCCCCACCGCACCAGGGGCTCGGCTTTGGCGAGTGCCTGTTCGAAGCCTGCCGCTACCGCCTCGACGAACGCAGATTGAGCGGTCTGCTCGTCTGGGCCCTGGCCGACAATGCATCCGCGTCGGACTTCTACTGGGGTCGGGGCGGCAGACCTGTCGCCACGGCCTACGAGCGATTCGGCACTGCGCGCCTCCAGAAGGTCGCCTTCGGCTGGGATTGAGATCGGCATGGCCAAGCCCGGTCTTGGGGCCATTTGGGCCAACTCCCTGGGCAACGCTGCAGGCACCAGATTGGTTCATTAAGTCGCGCCGGCAGCGACGTTTCACCGTCCAACCAAAGTTTTGATGCCGCTCAACTTCCCTCACAGGCGCTTGTGCTGCTATATCGCGGCGCATCCTTCGATCGACACCGAGGTTTCCGGATGAAAGTCGCCGTGATGGGCGTTGCTGGGCGCATGGGTCAGGAGCTCTTGCGCGCGGCGCATGCTGCCGGCTGCACCATCGTAGGGGCCGTTGAGCGTCATGGCTCGCCGCTGATTGGCGCCGACGCGGGCGAAGTCGCCGGCCTGAAGGCGCTGGGGGTGCCGGTCACCGCCGATGCCCTCGAGGCCATCTCCCGCTGCGATGGCATCCTGGATTTCACGTCGCCCAAGGCCACGGTGGAGTTTGCCGGCCTCGCCGCTAATGCGCGCGCCGTTCACGTCATCGGCACCACCGGCCTCAGTACCGAGGACGAGGCGCACATCGCTGCCGCCGCCCGTCACGCCCCTATCATCAAGGCCGGCAACATGAGCCTTGGTGTGAACCTGCTCGTCGCTCTGACGCGACGCGTGGCCGAAGCCCTCGATGAGGATTTCGACATCGAGATCGTCGAGATGCATCACCGCGATAAAGTGGATGCCCCTTCCGGTACCGCCCTCATGCTCGGTGCTGCCGCAGCGGAGGGCCGCAATATCGACCTTGGCCAGCATGCCGTGCGCGCCCGTGACGGTCACACCGGACCGCGTCAGCGCGGCGACATCGGCTTCGCCACCCTGCGCGGTGGCAGTGTGGTTGGCGAGCACAGCGTTATCTTCGCTGGCGCCGGGGAACGCATTGAGTTGTCTCACATCGCCGGTGATCGCTCGATCTTTGCACGCGGTGCCGTGAAGGCGCTGCAATGGGGCCAAGGCAAAGCTCCCGGCCTTTACGCCATGTCTGACGTGCTGGGGTTGTGATCGTGGAAGGTCGTCCAATCGAAGCTACAGACCCTAAGGCGCCATTGGAGCCGGCCGACCGCCAGCTCGTGCTCGTTCGCCATGGCGAAAGCGAATGGAACCGCCGTAACCTTTTCACCGGATGGTGCAATCCCGACCTCACCGAAAAGGGTCTGATCGAAGCCCTGGTGGCAGCGCGTATGCTGCGCGCCAAGGGCATCAAGTTCGACGTCGCGTACACCAGCAAATTGAAGCGTGCGCAGCGCACCCTCGACATCATCCTGTCCGAGCTCGGCCAGGAGAAGATCCCGATCGTCTTCGAAGAAGCGCTCAACGAGCGCCATTACGGCGACCTCTGCGGCCTCAACAAGGATGAAGCCAAGCAGCGCTGGGGCGAGGAGCAGGTGCGCATCTGGCGGCGCAGCTACGACATCCCCCCGCCCGGCGGTGAAAGCCTGAAGGACACCGAGGACCGGGTGATGCCCTACTACAATTCGCGCATTTGGCCCGATCTCGCTGCGGGCAAGAAGGTGCTCGTCGTCGCGCACGGCAACTCGTTGCGCGCCCTGATCATGAATCTCGAGAATCTGACCGGCGAAGAGATTCTCAGCCGCGAATTGGCGACCGGCGCGCCCATCCTCTATAATCTCGGCGCCGATGGCGTGCCTGTTGACCGTAACGATCTGCTGCCATCGCGCAGCATTGATGCCCCGCCGGAAGACATGGTCTGACGCCGGCTTGCATTAGGGGGGCACATGGCATTCCAGGATTTGGCCGACGCCGTCGACGCCGGAAAGAGGCAGCGCGATAGACTGATTGCCGTCTACATCGGCATCCTCGCAGTCATCCTCGCCGTTGCAGGGGTCGGCGGTGGAAACGCCACAAAGGACGCCACCGCACGCAATATCGAAGCAGCCAACACCTGGGCCTTTTTCCAGGCCAAGAACATCCGTCGGCACGAAATTCGCCTGATGATCTCCGAATTCGAGGTCCTGCTCGCGACGCAGCCAGGCATGCCCGAGGCCGCGCGCGCCATGATCGACGAGCGCATGAACAAGTTGCGCGCTGACGAAGCCCGCTATACGTCCGAGCCCGACACCGGCGAAGGCACCAAGGAGCTGTCTGCGCGGGCGAAGGAGCTCGAAAAGCAACGCGACCTGGCGATGTCCAAGGATCCGTATTTCGACTACGGACAGGCCATGCTGCAGATCGCCATCGTCCTGGCGTCCGTGGCCATCATCACGGGAGGAAGCGCTCTACTGGTCCTCAGCGGCCTTCTGAGCGCGCTCGGCACGGTCCTCACCCTAAACGGCTTCCTGCTCTTCTATCACATCCCCTACATCGGCTGAGCGCCCTAGCCCGGCACCCCGGCCCCCCTTGCCGCGATGGGGCCGAGGCGATAGCACTACCGCGCTTTTTCAAATCTCCAGTCAGGCACCGAGCGAATGACCACGTACAATCTGCTTCTGCTTCCCGGTGACGGCATCGGCGTCGAGACCATCGCCGAGGTCGAGCGCATCATCGACTTCCTCAACAAAGCAGGGCGGGTCAAATTCGCCACCGACACCGGCCTGGTGGGTGGCGCAGCCTACGACGTACACGGTGTCGCCATTTCCGACGCCGACATGGACAAGGCCCAGAAAGCGGATGCCGTGATCTTCGGCGCCGTCGGCGGCCCCAAGTGGGATGGCGTCCCTTATGCGGTGCGCCCCGAGGCCGGTCTCCTGCGCTTGCGCAAGGACCTCGGCCTGTTTGCCAACCTCCGCCCTGCCATCTGCTATCCGGCGCTCGCCGATGCCTCCTCGCTCAAGCGCGAGCTGGTCGAAGGCCTCGACATCATGATCGTGCGCGAGCTGACAGGCGGCGTTTACTTCGGCGAGCCGAAGGAAATCGTCACCCTGGAGAACGGCGAGAAGCGCGCTGTCGACACCCAGATCTACACGACGAGCGAGATCGAGCGCATCGCCAAGGTCGCCTTCGACCTCGCCCGCAAACGCGGCAACAAGGTGCACTCGGCCGAGAAGCGCAACGTCATGCGCACCGGCGTCCTGTGGAACGAGGTCGTGACCGCGGTTCACAAGTCCTACGCGCCCGACGTGCAGCTCGAGCACATCCTCGCCGACAACTGCGCCATGCAGCTCGTGCGCAACCCCAAGCAGTTCGACGTCATCGTCACCGATAACCTCTTCGGCGACGTGTTGTCGGATGAGGCCGCGATGGCCACCGGCTCGCTCGGCATGCTGCCGTCGGCCTCGCTCGGCGCCGCTGACCCCAAGACCGGAAAGCGCAAGGCGCTGTACGAGCCCGTGCATGGTTCGGCGCCCGACATCGCCGGCAAGGGCCTCGCCAACCCCATCGCCACCATTGCTTCCTTCGGCATGGCGCTGCGCTACTCCTTCGACATGGGCGCCGAGGCCGATCTGCTCGACAAGGCTATCGCCGGCGTCCTCGCCCAGGGCCTGCGCACTGGCGACATCATGCAGCCGGGCATGACCAAGGTCGGCACCGCCGAGATGGGCAGCGCCATTCTCGCCGAGCTGCAAAAGCTCGCCGCCTGAAATCGCGGCCAGCTCTGCGCGGCCGGCGGGTGGAAGCGCCCCGCTGGCGCTGCCGGGTGCGGGCCCATAGACTAGGTGCGGGCAGGCCAGGACCTGCCCCGCCACCCCTTGCGCCAGCAGGCAACCGCGCGTAAGTGAGCCCGACGAATGCAGCATGTCGCTGCATCGAAGAAAATCGGGTTCTCCCATGGGTTATAAGGTCGCCGTCGTCGGCGCCACGGGCAACGTGGGCCGCGAAATGCTGAATGTCCTCGCCGAGCGCGAATTTCCCGCGGACGAGGTCTATGCCATTGCCTCTCGCCGCTCACTCGGCACTGAGGTTTCATTCGGCGACAAAACCCTCAAATGCCAGGACCTGGAGCAGTTCGACTTCTCGAAGGCGGACTTCTGCCTCATGTCCGCGGGCTCGGCCGTGTCCAAGGAGTGGTCCCCGCGCATCGGCGCCAAGGGCTGCATCGTCATCGATAACTCGTCGTGCTGGCGCTATGACCAGGACGTGCCGTTGATCGTGCCCGAGGTGAACGCCGACGCTGTCGCCGGCTACACCAAGAAGAACATCATCGCCAATCCCAACTGCTCGACGGCGCAGCTCGTTGTCGTGCTGAAGCCGTTGCACGATGCCGCCAAGATCAAGCGCGTCGTCGTCTCGACCTATCAGTCGGTGTCCGGCGCCGGCAAGGAAGCCATGGACGAGCTCTGGTCGCAGACCAAGGGCATGTACGTCCCCGGCCAGGAGGTCGAGCCAAAGAAGTTCACGAAGCAGATCGCCTTCAACTGCATTCCTCAGATCGACGTCTTCATGGAGGACGGCTACACGAAGGAAGAGTGGAAGATGCTCGCCGAGACCAAGAAGATCTTGGATCCCAAGATCAAGCTCACGGCGACCTGCGTGCGCGTGCCCGTGTTCGTCGGCCACTCCGAGGCGGTCAACATCGAGTTCGAGAACCCGATTAGCCCCGAGGAAGCACGCGCTATCCTGCGCGAGGCACCTGGCGTGATGGTCGTGGATAAGCGCGAGCCCGGCGGTTACGTGACGCCGGTCGAGGCCGCGGGCGAATTCGCCACCTTCGTGTCGCGCATCCGCGAGGACGCCACCGTCGAAAACGGGCTCGCGCTGTGGTGCGTGTCGGACAATCTTCTGAAGGGTGCGGCGCTGAATACGGTGCAGATCGCCGAGACGATCATCAACCGCAACCTGCTGCCGAACGCGGCTTGAGCAGTCGGCGAGCAACATGAATTGGCCAGGCAAGCATCACTTGCCCGGCCAATTGCTTTCTTGTGCTTTCGATTATTCGGTCCGGTCGAGACCGTTGCGCGCCTGTAGCTTGCCCAGCGCCTTCACGATCTGGTTGAGATCCTGCATGAAGCGTTCGCGCTGCTGCTGGTTGGGAAGCACGCCAAGTATTTTCTCGTCCACGCGCTTCGCCAGCGGATCGGTGGCTTTGAGAACCCGCCAGCCCTCCTCCGTCAGTTTGACGGCATAAGCGCGGGCATCCTCTTTCGTGCGGCGGCGCTGCAGAAGGCCCTTCTTCAGCATCCGTCTGACGATATCGGCCAGCGTCGATCGATCGACGCCGGTCTTTTCCACCAGCAGCGTCTGGCTCAGGCCCTCATTCTGCGAGACGGCCAGCAGCACGGCGAATTGCCGTGGCGTCAGGTCGCCCGAGCCCATCTCGTCTTGGAATATGTCGCTTGCACACTGGCCAGCTCGATGCAGCAGGTGAATAGGTGACCGCTCGAGTTTGCCCCCGGCCATTGCTCGCTTTGCCTTGTGACGTGTCATTTCAGATTTCTGGGCAAAGACGAGCACGTTTCGAGTGTCGCGAACGGCAACACGTCGACCCCCCATGCGCGCCCCTGCTGGCTTGGAGTGAAAGTTAGGTTACGGGCTGGAGGAAATACCAGTTTCCCCAATTCGTCCAGAGCAAAACGCCCATTCTTGCAACTAAAGCGCAAGAATATTCTTGGCGTTACTATGTCGGCAGAAGATCAGCGTAAGGATGATCCGGCTGCGCCAAGCTCAGTCTGCGGGGATTTCATGTGCTCTCAGCAGTCCTATCTGTGCGAGAGCGAAAATCATCGTCAGAGGCATGATCGCGAATACTTTGAAGCTCACCCAGGCATCGGTGGAGACTGTGCGCCACACCACTTCATTCAAGATCGCGAGAAAAGCGAAAAAGAACGCCCATCGCAGCGTCAATTTGCGCCACCCGTCCTCGTTGAGGCGAAATACCTCCCCGAACACGACTTTAAGCAGAGAATGGCCGGCGAGAAGTCCGCCGAACAGCGCCGCGGCGAACAGGGCATTCACGATCGTCGGTTTGAGTTTGATGAAGTGGTCGTCCTGCAGCCACAGCGTCAGGCCGCCGAATACGATCACACACGCACCCGAGATGAGCGGCATCACCGGCACCCGCCCGAACATGAAGCGCGAAGCAATGAGCGCAGCGATCGTGGCCACCATGAACACGCCCGTGCCCCAGAAGATGCCCGCGCGCGCATTGACGATGAAGAATACGACCAGCGGTCCGACCTCGACGGCAAGTTTCAGGAGCTGGGCCCGCGTGGCCGAAGCCTCGTCCGGCTTGGTTGCATCTTCAGTCATAGTTCGGTTGGCTCCCCAGTCCCGCGACCGCTGCGTGCGACGCGCTCAGTCAATTATCCTACGTTCGCCTCGTGCCCGCTCTCGGTCCGGCCGGTCGTGGCGGCCCGGAGACCGGCTTTGGGCGTGGCCGAGGCGGAAGGCTCGGCTGCCATGTCCGCGCCCGCCGGGGCTGACGCTGCATCTTGCGCCAGCGCGGCTACTTCGTCCTCAGGAATCCGATAGCGCTGCATAAGGCGCGTCAGGTACCAGGCATAGAGACCCGAAAGGGGCATGATCAACGCGACTTTGAACGCGATCCAGATCCCCACGCCGTCCATTTGCATACCAAGGAAATTGTAGATCTGCTCATCCTTGAAGGTCAGCCGGACGAACTCGTTGGCAACCGCAGTAAAGACGAAAAACCACGCGAAGTTCCAAGTGAACTTATCCCACCCGATCTTCGTATAGTGGAAGGTCTTCTCGAAGACGTACTTGAAGAAGTTCCGCTCGAACCAAAGCCCGCCGAACAGAAACAATGCAAACATTGCATTGAAAATCGTGACTTTGATCTGCACCCACATCGGGTCATGGGTGATGATCGTCAGCGCGCCGAAAACCATGGTCACGGTCGAGGCGATCAGCGGGAAGATAGGCAATCGCCGCAGCACGACGTACATCGTCACGATGGCGATCACCGTTGAGATGATCAGGGCCCAGGTGCCAGCCGCGATGCCGTACATCGCGTTCACGATGAACATCAACACCAGCGGACCGAACTCGCTGAGGATGTTCACGCACTGCTCGGCGTTGAAAGGCATAAATCGCTTCAGCGCATTCATCTGCCGCAGATCACCTGTTCCACTTAAGGTTTTCTATTCGCAAGCTATTTAGGTTGCCCATGCCGCTACGGCTAGCTCCCTGCGATGGCTTGGGCGAACTCGCCCGCATCGAACGGCTGCAAGTCGTCGACGCTTTCGCCCACGCCGATGGCATGCACGGGCAGCTTATGCTTGGCCGAGATGGCGACTAGGATGCCGCCCCGCGCCGTGCCGTCGAGCTTGGTCATGACCAGCCCAGTGACGCCGGCGCGCTCGCGGAATACCTCGACTTGCGACAGAGCGTTCTGCCCGGTGGTCGCGTCCAGCACCAATAGAACGTCGTGCGGTGCCGTCGCGTCAATCTTGCGCAGTACGCGCACCACCTTCGACAGCTCCTCCATCAGGCCTTCCTTGTTCTGCAGCCGGCCGGCCGTATCGACGAGGAGGATATCGACCCCTGCATCTTTTGCGCGCGAGAATGCGTCGTAGACGAGGCCGGCGGCATCGGCGCCCGTCGCCCCGGAAACGACTTCGGCACCTGTTCGCTCGCCCCAGATGCGCAATTGCTCGATGGCTGCCGCGCGGAACGTATCGCCCGCCGCCATCATCACCTTCTTGCCTTCGGCGCGGAACTGCGCAGCGAGCTTGCCGATTGTCGTCGTTTTGCCCGTCCCGTTCACGCCCACCATCAAGATGACGTGCGGCTTTTGCTTACCGTCGATCACCAGCGGCTTGGCCACCGGTCGCAGCACGTCTTCGACCTCTGTCTTGAGAACGGCGCGTACATCGTCGGCGCTGATGTCCTTTTCGAAGCGCCCCTTGCGCAGCGTCGTAATGATCTTCTCGGCGGTCGCGATCCCGAGGTCGGCTTCGATCAGCAGATCTTCCAGATCATCGAGCGTCGCCGCTTCCAGCTTCTTCTTCGTGAAGAGACCGGTGATGCCGTCCGTCAGCTTCGTGGATGTCTTTCCGAGGCCCTGCTTCAGCCGGGTGAACCAGCTCGTTTTCACGGGCGCAGCTTCTTCCGGGGCAGTCAGCGACGCGGGATCGGCCACGGTCTGCAGAGCGTCGGCTTCCACCGCGGCAGGCGTCTCCGTCTCTACAGCCGGTTGATCTGCGGCCCGCTTGCCGCCCCACAGCCGACTGAATGCGCCTTGCACTTTCCCGCTCACGCCACGACCTCGCCCGACAACCGTTGCCCGTCGTGTCCGCTCACGCGCGCGCGCACCATCGCCCCCGCAGCGACGTCGACCGGCAGGCGCATCTCTGCGAACTGGCGAGTGCGTCCAAGGCCGCTCTTTTCGATGAGGAGCTCTACCTCCGACCCCGCCTGCCTATCGAGGAATGCCGCCAAGGCAGCCGCCCCTTTCTCCCGCAGCCGCGCCGCCCGCTCTTTGACCACAGGACGATCGACCTGAGGCATGCGCGCGGCCGGTGTACCCTTGCGGGGCGAATAGGGAAACACGTGCAAATACGTCAGCTCGCACGCATCGACGATGCTCAGCGAATTCTCGAACATCTCTTCCGTCTCGGTGGGGAAGCCCGCGATCAGATCGGCGCCGAACACGGTGTCGGGCCTGAGACGGCGCACCTCGGCGCAGAACTTTTCGCTGTCGCGCCGGCTGTGACGCCGCTTCATGCGCTTCAGGATCATATCGTCTCCAGCCTGCATCGACAGATGCAGGTGCGGCATCAATCGCTCTTCTTCTGCGATGGCTCGCATCAGGTGCTCGTCAGTCTCCACTTGGTCGATAGACGACAACCGCAACCGCTCCAGCTCCGGCACGTGCTTCAGCACCTGCCGCACGAGCATGCCGAGAGACGGCGAGCCGGGAAGGTCTGCGCCGTAAGCGGTGATGTCGACGCCCGTCAGCACCACCTCGCGGCAGCCGCCTTCGGCGAGACGACGGATTTGCGTCACCACTTCGCCCGCAGGCACCGAGCGCGAAGGTCCGCGTCCGAAAGGAATGATGCAGAAGGTGCAGCGATGATCGCACCCGTTCTGCACCTGTACGTAAGCCCGCGTGCGCGAACCGAACCCATCGATCAGATGGCCCGCCGTCTCGCGCACGCTCATGATGTCATCGACCTGAACGCGCTCGCAATCGTCCGTCGAAAGGCCGAGGAACGTCTCCGCCTTCATCTTCTCGGCGTTGCCGATAACGTGGTCGACCTCATCGAGCGCTGCAAAGCGCTCTGGCTCGGTCTGCGCTGCGCAGCCCGTCACGATGATGCGCGCGGAGGGATTTTCACGTCGCAGTTTGCGGATCGTCTGGGTGGCCTGGCGAACGGCCTCTGCCGTAACCGCACACGTGTTGACGACGATTGCATCGTTGAGCCCGGCCGCCGCGGCATTCCGGCGGATCACCTCGGACTCGTAGGTATTGAGTCGGCAGCCGAGCGTTATGACTTGAGGGTCGGCCATCACTACTCAGGTTGCCTCGGTTGAAACTGTTGCGCGGTGCTCGTCCAAGCCGATCCGCGCATGAGGAGCCTGAGGCAAACGGGATATTCGGCAAGTTAACGTCAGGGCGGTCATACCGGACAACTTTGTCGTTCGCTAGACGGGTGCGCGCGACAGAGTATCTGCACTGATCGTCCCCTCAAACTCCAGCTCTGCCGGGCCGCGCATCATGATGTGGTCGTTTTCGGCCCATTCGATGTAGAGGGTACCACCCGGCAGCTCGACTGCAACTTGCCGATCGGTAAGGCCTTTGCGCGCCGCAGCAATCGCGGCGGCGCATGCCGCCGTCCCGCAGGCCCGCGTCAATCCGGCTCCGCGTTCCCACGTCCTTAATTTAAGGCTATTGGGCCCCGTCACCTGTGCCAGCGAGATGTTTGCCCGTTCAGGAAAGATCGGGTGGTTTTCCAGCAGCGGCCCGAAACGTCCGAGGTCGTGCGCGTTCACGTCGTTGACCCAGAAGATCGCATGCGGGTTGCCGACGTTCACCACGGACGGCGTATGCAGCACTGGCGCATCGATCGGCCCGATCTGCAGCTCGATACCTGTCGTATCCTCGAACGGCTCGGCGAGCGGAATATCCCTCCAGCCAAAGCGCGGTTTGCCCATGTCGATGGTGATGCTGTCGGCGCTGTCGACTTTGGCCTTCAATAGCCCCGCGCTCGTCTCGACGCTGACCTCGTCGCGTCCGCTTTCTTCCGCAGCGATGAGGGCAATGCAACGCGTAGCGTTCCCGCACGCGCTCACCTCAGACCCATCCGCATTGAAGATGCGCATGAAGAGGTCCGCCTTTTTTGACGGCTCCATGACAATGATCTGATCGCAGCCGATCCCGCCGTTGCGGTCGCCGATGCGGCGCACCTCGTCCGCGCCGAGCGCCAGCGACGTCTCGCGCGCGTCGAGCACGACGAAATCGTTGCCGAGGCCGTTCATCTTACGGAATGGAATGCTGGCGGTATCGGTCATGCGCTCATATATGGCCCAGAGATGAGAAAAGACAATCGAATGGAGAACGGGCCGATGACCACCCCGCGTCTGGGCACTTTGTCGGCGCTTTTTATGACAGCGCTCCTATGGGGCGCTGCGCCAGCCGCCGCTGTGATAACCGACGCGCCCGCACCTGCCCAACCCAGCAAGTTCAACCTCGAAACCTTTGCCGAAGGGCTTGAGCACCCTTGGGGCATGCAGTTCCTGCCCGATGGGCGCCTTCTCGTCACCGAGCGCCCCGGCCGCATGCGCCTCATTTCCAAGGACGGCAAGCTCTCGCCCCCTGTCGGCGGTGTGCCCGAGGTGGCGGCCGTCGGTCAGGGCGGCCTTCTCGACGTCCTGCTCGCGCCGGACTTTGCCTCGAGCGGCGTCATCTATTTCTCTTACGGCGAGCCGCGCGAGGACGGCAAGAATGGCACCTCCGTCGCCCGTGCCAAGCTCGTCTTTGATGGTGACGCCGCCAAGCTCGAGGACGTCAAGGTCATCTTTCGCCAGCAGCCCGCCACTTCGAGCGGCCACCACTTCGGCTCGCGCCTCGTCTGGGCCAAGGACGGCACGCTCTTCATCACCACGGGCGAGCGCAACAAGCTGCGCGCTGAAGCGCAGAACCCTGCCAACGATATCGGCAAGGTCATCCGCATCAACGCTGATGGCTCGATTCCCGCCGACAACCCCAAGCTTCCCGGCTGGGCACCCGAGGTCTGGTCCATCGGCCACCGCAACATTCAGGGCGCGGCCATCCGCCCCGACAACGGCCAGCTCTACACGGTCGAGCACGGCGCCCGTGGCGGCGATGAGCTGAACCGCCCTGAAGCCGGCAAGAACTATGGCTGGCCCATCATCACCTACGGCATCGACTATTCGGGCCTGCCCATCGGCGAGGGCTCTGAGAAAGAGGGCATGGAGCCCGCCGTCTATTATTGGGTCCCCTCGATCGCCACCTCCGGCCTCGCCTTCTACAACGGCGACCTGTTCCCCGAATGGAAGGGTAACGCCTTCGTCGGCGGCCTCGCCGGCACGCAGCTGCATCGCCTGGTCTTCGATGGCGACAATGTCGTCGCCGCCGAGCCGTTGCTGCGCGAGAAGGTTAAGCGCATCCGGGACGTGCGCCAGGGCCCGGACGGCGCCCTCTGGCTGCTCACCGACGACGACGGCGAGGTGCTTCGTCTCACGCCGCCGAAATAGCGGCCTGAGACAACATGCGCCCGTGCGAAGGGAACCCTGGCGGATGGTTGCGACTTGAGGATAATCGCGGGAGATGACCCCGCGGCTATCGAAAGAGCACCCTATGAGCGACCCTAACAGCTCTCCAGTTCCGATATCCCGCGCCAGCCGCCGGCTGCTACAACTCTCGTTGGTTACGCCCCGCCCTTGCCCCCGCTGCGGTGGGTGCATCTGTCTCACGCGCGCCGAGCGTAAATCGCTGCGCCGGGTCACTAAAATCGCCCGCCAGTGGCGCCGCCGCGTCCGCCGCGAGGCCAAGCATGCCGCCCAGGCACGGGCCGAGCAGCAGAATCTAGGCGAAATCTCCCGCTAACCGGGCCCAGGTTGACAGAAACCGCCCCCCGAGGGCATTGTCCGCCCCAATCACGACGGCCCTGACCTCAGAGCCGCCGCCCTGTGCGCTCCTCGCGATGTCGAGCGAATGATGCAGGGGGGTCAACATCCGCCAGCGCGTTGCGCCCGCGGATGCCATTTTCGTTTGGGCTAACGGATCTTCCTCGAAGATCCCGCACCCGCTGGTGAAGGACGAGCATGTTCCAATCGCTGTCAGACCGCCTGTCGGGCATTCTCGACAAGCTGACGCGCCGCGGTGCTCTCACCGAGAGCGACGTCGCCGAGGCGATGCGCGAAGTGCGCCGCGCTCTGCTCGAAGCCGACGTGGCTCTCGATGTCGTGCGCGACTTCATCGAGAAGGTGAAGGCGAAGGCGATTGGCCAGGAGGTTCTGCGCTCCGTCACGCCGGGCCAGATGGTCGTCAAGATCGTCAACGACGAGCTCGTCGCGATGCTGGGTTCGGAGAACTCGGCCATCGACCTGCACGCCGCGCCTCCGGTTGCGATCATGATGGTCGGTCTGCAGGGCTCCGGTAAAACCACCACCACCGCGAAGATCGCCAAGCGCCTCACCGATCGCGACAAGAAAAAAGTGCTGATGGCCTCGCTCGACACGCGGCGCCCCGCAGCACAGGAACAGCTCCGCATTCTCGGCGAGCAGACCGGCGTCGACACGCTGCCGATCGTTGCCGGCCAGACCCCGCAGCAGATTGCCAAGCGCGCGCTCGATGCTGGCAGGCTCGGCGGCTACGACGTCGTCATGCTCGACACCGCCGGCCGCATCCACATCGACGAAGAGCTGATGCGCGAATCCGCGGAGGTGCGCGACATCGCCACCCCGCACGAAACGCTGCTCGTTGCTGACAGCCTCACCGGCCAGGACGCCGTCAACGTTGCCAAGTCGTTCGACGAGCGCGTCGGCATCACCGGCATCGTTTTGACGCGTGCCGACGGCGATGCCCGCGGTGGCGCTGCGCTCTCCATGCGCGCCGTCACCGGCAAGCCGATCAAGCTGCTCGGCGTCGGCGAGAAGTGGGACGAACTCGAAGACTTCCATCCCTCGCGCGTTGCTTCGCGCATCCTCGGCATGGGCGACGTTGTCAGCCTCGTTGAGAAGGCCGCCCAGACCATCGACGCCGAGAAGGCGACGAAGATCGCCGAGAAGATGAAGAAGGGCATCTTCGATCTCGACGACATGGCCGAGCAGCTGAAGCAGATGCAGCGCATCGGCGGTATGTCCGGCGTTCTCGGCATGCTGCCGGGCATGGGTAAGATCAAGAACCAGATCGCCGAAGCGAACCTCGACGACAGCATCCTCAAGCGTCAGCACGCCATCATCACCTCGATGACGCCGCATGAGCGCCGCAACCCGAAGGTGCTCGACGCCAAGCGCAAGCGCCGCATCGCGGCCGGCTCGGGCACCAAGGTCGAGGACGTCAACAAGCTCGTCAAAATGCACCGCCAGATGGCGGACATGATGAAGTCGCTGGGCAAGAACCGCGGCATGCTCAATCGGCTCGTCGGCGGCGGCCGCGGTGCTGCCCCGAGCGAAGCCGAGATGGCCGCCATGCAGGACGAGCTGGGCCGCCTCGATCCCAAGGCACTCGAACAGCTTCCCCAGGAGCTGCGCGACGCGATCCCCAAAGGCGGTGGTTTGCCGAAGGGACTGCCTGGCCTCACCGGCGGCATTCCCAAGCTCCCCGGATTGGGGGGCGGCCTCCCCGGCCTCGGCGGCGGCCTACCGAAATTCCCCGGTCTTCCGGGAAAGAAAAAGTAGCTCTCAACACCAACACATCGAAACAACACACGAAGGAAAGAACGCAATGTCCGTCAAGATTCGTCTCGCCCGCGGCGGCGCCAAGAAGCGCCCCTACTACTACGTCGTCGTCGCCCACGGCACCTCGCCGCGCGATGGCCGCTACATCGAGCAGGTCGGCACCTTCAACCCGATGCTCAAGAAGGACGACGAGAACCGCGTGAAGCTGAACCTCGACCGCTGCAAGCATTGGCTGTCGGTCGGCGCCCAGCCGACGGACCGCGTCGCTCGCTTCCTCGATGCTGCTGGTCTGATGAAGCGCACGGCCTCGAACAACCCGTCCAAGGCCAAGCCGAAGAAGAAGCGCCTGGAGCGCGAGGCCGCGCAGGCAGACAAGGCCGCCAAGGCCGCCGAAGCTGCTGCCGCCGCTGCTGCCTCGGCCGAGTAAGGTTTGCGCGCACTAGTCTGCGCGTGCCGATCACGCCATGTTCAACCTTGGCGTGCAAAATCTCCCCGGCGAGGCATCAGCGCCTTGCCGAGGGGGATGACAGGTATGCTCGAGAACGGCCTCTACGCGCTTCGCTTTGCAGCTTCGCTGAATGGCGAGCCCGAGGAAGGCCGCGGCCTCGCCGTCCTGCGTGACGGCAAGGTGCTGGGCTCCGATCCGATGGGCGCGGTGTTCTCCGGCACCTATGAGTTCGACGCCAGGCGCAACCTCAACAAGGTTCGCCTGCAGCTCGAAATACCTGCCGGCGGCATCCTCATCACCGGCTTCACGGCAGGCCCCGAAGGCGCCAGTCTCGACGTGGTCGGCGCTTTCGCCGATGCTCCGGGTGAAGGCTCCGCGTTTCTGCAGATCGACGGGGCTCCCCTCGGCGTGCAGATCAGGTACCTTGGCCCGCCGCCAACATAGATGAACTCGCCACGGCCCTGATGACCGACCAAAGACAGCGCGTCCTGCTCGGCCGCATCGTCACCGTGCACGGCATTCGCGGCGATGTCGTCATAGACAGCTACACTGGCGAGCCGGCCGACATCGGTGCCTACGGCCCCCTGCAATCCGCCGACGGCGCGAAGGAATTCAAGCTCAAGGTCCTGCGGGTGAGACCCAAGGGCGTAGTCGCCCACATCGTTGGCGTCGATGATCGCAATGGCGCTGAAGCGTTGCGCGGCACCGACCTCTACGCGCCCCGCGCCAGCCTGCCCGCTGCCGATGAAGGCGAGTATTACTACACCGACCTTGAAGGTCTGCGCGCCGACAACGAAGCCGGCGAGACGCTAGGCACGGTCGTCGCGGTTCAGAACTACGGCGCGGGCGATCTGCTTGAAGTGAAGCTCACCGGCGAGCGCGGCACCGAGCTCATTCCCTTCACCGACACCTACGTCCCTGTCGTCGACGTCCCCGCTGGCCGCGTTGTCGTCGTCATGCCGATCTCGACCGACGACGATGATGAAGAAGGCGGCGAACCGGACGAAAACGCCGCCGGCTAGACGCATGCCGCTCAAGCCGGAACGTACGTTAGCCGGATCACACTCTCATCGACACGATCGCTGGCGGCCAGGCGCAGCGGCGGTCGCGGGCCAGCAAAGAAGGGCTTGCCGCGACCCAGGACGACGGGGTGGAGGTACAGCCGGTACTGATCGATGAGACCCATATCAGTGAGGCTTCCGGCCAGCTCTGGACCGGAAACAGTGATCTCTCCATCGAGCTGGGACTTGAGCCCCATTATCTCGGAGCCGACATCACCCTCGACCAGCGTTGTGTTAGGACCGACCGAACTCAGCGAGCGCGACACGACCCACTTAGGGAGCTGCCGCCATGCCAGCGCGAACTCGCGATGGTCTGCGCCCCAATCCGAATGATCGTCATCCCAGTAGCGCATCACCTCGTACATCCGGCGACCGTATACGCTGCCAGACAGGCCTCGAACGTGCTCTATCCAATGACGAAAAAGCGCTGGGCTGGGCCCAAACTTGTCGTGGTCGACGTAGCCGTCCAACGACATGTTCATAGCGAAGACCAGTAGAGCCATTATTCCGTTTCACTCCCGGCCTTCGCTGCCATTTGGCGTCGGAATGCTCGACTAGACCCGCTCGCCTTTGAGTAGGCGCGGCAGCTCTCCAGTAAGGCCTGCCGCCTCAGCGACGAAGAAGCGCTTTAGTGCCGGAACGCGATCGACGATGCCGAGCCCTGCTTCGCGCACCGAGCGCAGCAGCGTCACGTCGTTGCCGAACAGCCGATTGATCGCATCGAATGTGCCGGCCGAGATCGCCGAGTCGAAACGGCGCCAGCGCTCATAGCGCTTCAGGCCTTCCGCGTTGCCGGCCCCAAATCCGCACCGCACGCTCTCCGCCACCGTCTCCGTCAGCGCCGCGACGTCGCGCAAAGCCAGGTTGAGCCCCTGGCCGGCAATCGGATGCACGCCATGCGCCGCATCGCCCACCAGGGCAAATCGGGGACCCACGTAGCGACGTGCTAGGTGAAGCTCCAGCGGCCACGACTGCCGCGGTCCGGCCAAACTCACACGCCCGAGCTTGCCGCCGAAACGCTTCTCCACCTCGGCGAGAAAGCCGGCATCGTCGAGTGCCATGATGCGCTTTGCTTCACGTGAATCCTCGGTCCACGTAATGCACGACCGGTTGCCGGTAAGCGGCAGGATGGCGAACGGCCCGTTGGGAAGAAAGTGCTGCACCGCGCGCGCACCGTGCGGCCGGTCGTGCTGCACGGTGGTGACGATGCCCGTCTGCGGATAGCTCCAGCCGATCACCTTGATGCCGGCAGCCTCGCGCAGCGCTGAGCGGCGTCCGTCGGCGGCAACGACCAGCGACGCCGTCACCTCGCGTCCGTCGGCAAGCGTAAGCTGCGCCCCGGCCTCCTCGGCGACAAACCCTTTTGCCTCCGCGGGCGCCAGCAGTGTTATCCCGCTCCGCGCCGCAGCTGCGCTGCGTAAAGCCCGCCACAGGGGCTCAACCGGCAGAATATGCGTTGCTGCTTCGCCGGCTTCAGTCGTGTTGTCGTAGGCGAGCAGCACCGGCCGCACGCCGGCTTCCAGAGCTGAATCGGTGATGTCGATGCCATCGACCGGCTGCGCGTCGACGGCAACCTGCTCCCACACCCCGATCGCCTCCAGCAAATGGCGCGAGGCGGCCGACAGCGCGAACGCCCTCGCGTCCGGGCGAGGCTCAGCCGTCGCCACGCGATCGATGATGGCGATTCTGAATTCAGGCCCGAGCGCATCGGTGAGGGCGCATGCGAGCGCTAGGCCGGCGAAGCTCGCACCTGAAATTGCGACATCGAAGCTGAGGGCCTGTTTCGCCCCGTCTTGCTGCGCCGTGTCTCGTTGCGCCATGTCTCGTCCGGAAGTCTGGGGCTAAGGTGCGGTGAAAAGGCCAGAAGTTGCCATCTATCCTACGCCAGCATCCCCACCCCCGCCACCATCCGAAGATCCCAGCGAGGCCCTATGTCGACCAATGATGCCGCACCGCAGAGCGCGCTCCAAGACCTCCTCAGGACGCTCGACCTCGAACCCATCGAGGACAATCTCTTCCTCGGCCCGCGCGGCATAGAGGGCTGGCAGCGTGTCTTCGGGGGGCAGGTGCTCGGCCAATCACTGGTGGCCGCGGCACGCACCGTAGAGCCCGGCCGGCTGATGCACTCCCTGCACGGCTACTTCCTCCTCGCCGGCGACCCCGCGCGTCCAATCCTCTACGACGTCGAGCGCATCCGCGATGGCGGCAGCTTCACCACCCGGCGCGTCAAGGCGATCCAGCACGGCCGCCCCATCTTCTCGATGAGCAGCTCGTTCCACAAGGACGAGCCGGGCTTCGAGCACCAGGCCCAGATGCCCGATCTGCCGCCGCCGGAGGCCCTCCCCAACCCCAAGGACGTCATCGACCAGCACATCGACGCGCTACCGCCGGCCATGCGTAGCTACTGGAGCCGCGAGCGCCCCATCGAGATGCGTGCTCCCGACCTGTCGCGTTATTTCACCCGCGAGAAGAAGCCGCCCGCCCAGAGCATCTGGATCAGGGCCAACGGTACGCTCCCCGATGATCCGGTTATTCATCAGGCCGTTCTCGCCTATGCCTCCGATTTCACCCTTCTCGACACTGCGCTGATCGCGCACGGCAAGCTCCTGTTCGACGCCGACGTACAACTCGCGAGCCTCGACCACGGCATCTGGTATCACCGCCCGTTCAGGGCCGACGAGTGGATGCTCTACGTCCAGGACAGCCCCAGTGCCTTCGGCGCACGCGGGTTCTGCCGCGGGAGTATCTACACCCGCGACGGCCAGCTCATTGCCTCGGTCGTGCAAGAAGGGCTGATGCGGCAGCGCACCTCCGCGTTCGTGCCCAATTGATAGGCACTAACTGTTATTCGCACAAAAATAATGCAATTCGAGTGTGCAAAATAGCGGGTCGCCTGAAAACCCGGCAGATTTTTCTGTGCGAATCCAATTGGTTGCGCAGACACCATCAACTTGGCACGCGTCTTGACTCCGTTTTCAACGGTCAAGGGTCCGGCTAACGGCCAGTTCGACCAGAACCAAGACGAAATGTTCGCCGCAGCAGCGGTGAACGCGTCAGGGAGAGGGACACGCATGAAGTTGATCACGGCAATCATCAAACCCTTCAAGCTCGAGGAGGTTCGCACTGCGCTGACCGACCTTGGCCTCCAGGGGATGACGGTCACTGAAGTCAAAGGCTACGGACGCCAGAAGGGGCACACCGAGATCTATCGCGGCGCTGAGTACGCCGTGAGCTTTCTTCCAAAGATCAAGGTGGAAGTGGTGGTTCCGTCAGCTCAAGTCGACAAGGCGCTGGAGGCGATCCAACGCGCTGCCAAGACCGGCCAGATCGGCGATGGCAAGATCTTCGTTTCACCCATCGAGCACACCGTACGCATCCGTACCGGCGAGGCAGACGATAACGCGCTTTGAAGCGGGCTCCGTCGTTAAGGACGCAGTCCAAGTACTACAGGAAGGGAAGGGGAGTTTCAGGATGAACTTCAACGGACTAAAAAGACTGGCGACGTCCGCCTGTGCGGCCGCTGCACTTTACGCAGGATCAACGTTGCCCTCGCTGGCACAGGATGCTGCTCCCACGCTGAATTCGGGCGACACCGCGTGGATGCTCACCTCGACCGTTCTCGTTATTTTGATGACGGTCCCTGGCCTCGCGCTCTTCTACGGCGGCATGGTCCGCAAGAAGAACGTGCTGTCCGTTCTTGCTGCCACGTTCGCCACCTTCTGCCTTCTGACGGTCTGCTGGTTCCTCGCCGGTTACTCGCTTGCCTTCACCGACGGCGGTGCCAACAACGCCTACATCGGCGGCCTCTCCAAGGCCCTGTTTGCCGGTGTCACGCCTGCGAGCCTTTCGGGCACCATCCCCGAGTTGGTCTTCGCCTGCTTCCAGCTGACCTTCGCTGCAATCACTCCGGCGCTCATCATCGGAGCTGTCGTTGATCGCATGAAGTTCTCTGCGCTGCTGATCTTCATGGCCGCGTGGATGTTCGTCGTCTACGTTCCGGTCGCGCACTGGGTGTGGGGCGGTGGCTTCCTTGCTTCTGACGGCGTTCTCGACTTCGCTGGCGGCACGGTCGTTCACATCAACGCCGGTATCGCTGGTCTCGTCGCCTGCATCATCCTTGGTCGTCGCCAGGGTTACGGTACCGAGAGCCTCGCGCCTTACAACATCGTCTACACGCTGATCGGCGCCTCGCTTCTGTGGGTGGGCTGGTTCGGCTTCAACGTCGGTTCGGCCCTCTCGGCTGGCACCGGCGCTGCTGTCGCAATGACCACCACCCAACTCGCAACCGCCGCTGCCGCGCTCGCTTGGATGTTCTCCGAGTGGCTCGTGCATGGTAAGCCGACCCTGCTCGGAATGGCCTCGGGTGCCGTCGCTGGCCTCGTCGCCATCACCCCGGCTTGCGGCTTCGTCGATCCCAAGGGTGCCATCGTTATCGGCATCGCTGCTGGTGTCATCTGCTACATCTTCTCGACCGGCGTGAAGAAGGCCCTCGGTTACGACGACAGCCTCGACGTCTTCGGCGTACATGGTGTCGGCGGCATCGTCGGCGCCATCCTGACGGGTGTCTTCGCCGCCGAGGCTTACGGCGGCAAGGTCGGTCTGCTCGAAGGCAACTTCGCGCAGGTTCCGATCCAGATCTACGGCGTCATCGCCACCGTCGTCTGGTCGGCCGTTGCCACCGCCGTGATCCTCTTCATCCTGAAGTTCACGATCGGCATTCGCGTCAGCGAGTCCGCCGAGGTCGAAGGCCTCGACGTCGCGCTGCATGGCGAGTCCATCCAGTAGTAGCTCCTGCGGGACGCGAGGCTTAACCCCCTCGCGTCCCGTGTCTTCTCCCGAGCGTGCGCCTTCCCCTAGGCGTGCTCTAAACTCGGCCCGGTGCCACTGGCATTCCGGGCCGTTTTTTGTTTGTGCGTCTTGACGCGCGACAACGCCCTCAGCCGCGCCTTGCGCCGCTACTCAATCATCAGGTTGAAAAGGGCAATCGCGCCTCAGGCCACGATCTTGATCTTGGCGCCGCGTCGCAACGCTGACATCAGCTGCCGCAGATGCTGCGGCTCGAGCGCAACGCACCCCTCGGTCGGATTCATGCCTGGCGACGCCACGTGCATGAAGATCGCGCTGCCGCGCCCCGCGATGCGCGGTCTGTCGTTACAGCCAAGCACGACCACGAGATCGTAGAGTCGATCCTGGCGCCATAAATGCTCTGCGCTCTGAGGGTAAGGATGGCGAACAAATCGGTTGTAGTTCCGATCGCCGACGGCATCGCACCATCCATCCTTCGGCCGGGTCGCGGCGACATGCAGAGGCAACCGGGGGCGGCCGATCCGGTCGGCCCGGTAGAACGCCTCTCGCAAAGCGAATTCTCCGATTGGCGTCGCCCCGTCGCCTTCTCGCTTCAGCGCAGTCCGCCCGCTGCGCCCCAGTACGCAGGGAAAGCTCAGGGTGCCATAAGTCAGCACACCGCGCGTCGATCGGGCCGAAAGGCTCCTCACGACGATTTTAGCCCCTGTTAGGGGTGTCCTACCCTGCGTCTTCATTGGAGCTTCCCGGCGCGCGTGCTATTCGCATCCCTCAGATAAAGCCGTCGTGGGCCGCAGCCAACTGTCTGCGGCTTCACGGTTATGTCCGTGCCGGAGCGAAGAACAAGATGAGCAATGCCCGACGCGTCCTGATCGTCGATGACGACGAGGAATTGCGCGAAACTCTGAAAGACCAACTCCTTCTCCACGACGAGTTTGAGGTGGAGACGGCGGGGCTCGCCTCCAAGGGAATGGAGCACGCGCGTTCGGACCACTTCGATCTCGTCATCTTCGACGTCTCCTTGCCCGATATGGATGGCCGCGAAGCTGTGCGCCACCTGCGCAAGTCAGGCTTCAAGACGCCCATCATCATGCTCACCGGCAATGTGTCTGACGCCGACCAGATTCTCGGGCTCGACGCCGGTGCAAACGACTACGTCACCAAGCCATTCAAATTCGCCGTGCTTCTCGCCCGCATCAGGGCGCAGCTGCGTCAGCACGAGCAGAGCGAGGATGCCGTCTTCGCCATCGGACCCTATACCTTCAAGCCTGCCTCCAAACTGCTGATCACCGACAAGGGCGCGAAGATCCGTCTCACCGAGAAAGAGACCTCGATCCTCAAATACCTCTACCGATCCGGCGATAAGGTGGTCTCCCGCGACACGCTTCTGCATGAGGTCTGGGGCTATAACGCGGGCGTCACCACCCACACCCTGGAGACGCACATCTATCGGCTTCGTCAGAAGATCGAAAAGGACCCATCGAGCGCCGAGCTGCTCGTCACTGAGACGGGCGGCTACCGTCTGGTTCCCTGACACTTTTCCACAGCGCATCTGGATATCATGTGGACATTGCGGGCCCCTGTTGTGCGCTAGTCATAGCCCACGGGGTCGAATCGCATGAGTTTGCGAGCACTTGCTGGTGCCCGGCATCGCTTCATCGAATGTGGACCAGCTGGTGACAAGTTCGCGAACGCGAACGCCACGCGAGAGGATGCGCTTGGAGCTCTTCGCCGGACACTTGGCCGTGTTGCCGCTCTTTCGCGGACTGACACCGCTGCAGCTCGCGGGCATTGCCCGTCATGCTGAGCGTGTCTCCTACACGCCGGGCGCTACGATCACCGAAGAGAACGCAACGGCTGATGCGGCGATTGTGATCATCGGCGGCAACGCTGTGCGCGTCAGCGGACCTGAGCTGGCCCAGCGGTCGGAGCCCATTCCGCCCGGATCCCTGTTGGGGGAGGCCGCAATGCTCGTCGAGACTACTTTTGGTTCGACCGTTGTCGCCCGCACCAAGGTCCGAGCAGTCCACCTCACCCGGGATGCCATGCATCAGCAAATGCTGGAGGATCCCGACTTGGCCGGGCGCATAGCCCAGAACCTCGCCAAGCGGCTAAGCAACGTGGCTGAGATATTGAAGCGGGCCGATGCCCATCTCTCGGGCGCAAAGCCTCAGGCGACCCGCGCGTCGGCGCGGCTGCCGCTCCAGGCCGCCAGGTAAGGGGCGGCTGAACAATTTGGGAAAGAAAAAACGCCCAACCCCGGGGGGAGGGGTTGGGCGTCGAGAGCGCTTTCGCGCGCGGTGCCGGGAGGGAAGCCGGCACCTCAGACGATGTCTTTCGGCTAGACGGGGGGCACTACCGATACAGGGTGACATCGCCTGACTGCATTGAGTTAAGCGCAAAGGGCTGAAGTTCAATAGAGCCGGGGGGCGCCGATCACAAAAATGTTACCAGCACCGCCTGGGTTTTCCCCAGCCTCCTGTTGCCCAGAGCCCGAACAGCCACAGTGGGCGGTGTTCAGGGCATGGTCATGGGGCGGCCCAGGGACTGAATCTTGAACAAGGCAGCATCCAGCTCGGCGCTCTTGGTGAGGTCGGAGACCTGTACCCGGGTATCGAGCCCCTGAGCATCCTTGGTAACCCACTCCTTAAGTTCCAGGGCGGGCTTGGTGGAAAGGAATAGCTTGATCTGACCGAGAGTATTGGGGTCCTTGTCGACCAGCCCGACCACGAGCAGGTCGTCGGACTGCTGCACCTCCATGATCCGCGCGTCACGTACGAGATCGACGTCCTTGCGCAGGAGCAGGCGGAACGGAGTGTCGTCGAGAGCGACCCGGTCCTCGTTGTTGAGGTCGTAATCCTGGATAGCGAGGTAATGCCCGTCCGAGACGACGACTTGTCGCGATGGCCGCGCATAGTCGAAGCGGAAGCGGCCCGGACGCATCAGATAGAACTTGCCGCGCATGCGCTTGTTGTCGGCACCCGTCTGCACGAAGTTGCCCTGCAAGGTGTCGATTTTGCTGAAGTAGTCCGACACCTTATGGACGAGGTCGGCTTGCTGCGGATTGAGATTGAGCCCCTCTCCAGCCTTCGCGGGCGCGACTTCCGCGCTCCATGCGGAGCTTGAACCTGGGGACGGCGGTGGGCTTGCAGGTGCCGGGGCAGGTACATTGAGCGGCTTGGAAGAGTCCTCGCCCGCAGCGCTCGCCGGCCCTGCCAGCAAGCACATGGATGCCATCGCCGCGATTGCGATTGCTCTCAACTCGTGCATGGACCCCCGACGTCTCCCGAATCGTCCCGAACTCAGCTTTGATAGGATATCCGCGAGCGCGCGAAAACTCCCGCCAGCGCTCATCGCCGAACATTGCGTCTAGATGTAGGCGTATCGAGCATCCGCGGAGGATATACTAGCCCGCTGCGGCCGCCCGGACACCCTCTCTGCCGGCCGCCAGGATCTCGCGCTTACCGGTGCTCCCTGCTGCGCTGATCAGGCCTTCCTGCTCCATGCGCTCGATCAGATCGGCAGCACGGTTGTACCCGATCGACAGGCGCCGCTGGATGTAGCTCGTCGACGCCTTGCGATCACGCAGCACGATGGCGACCGCCATGTCGTAGAGGTCGTCCTCGCTCGTGGCACGCGCGTCCGCACCCGGACCGTCCGATGCGGGCGGCGTATCGGTTATTCCGTCGATGTATTCCGGGACCCCCTGCTTGCGCAGTGCCTCCGCGATCCGTTCGACTTCCTCGTCGGAAACGAACGGGCCATGCGCACGGATGATCTGCCCCATGCCCAGCGAATAGAGCATGTCGCCCTGACCCAACAATTGCTCGGCGCCCTGCTCGTTGAGGATCGTCCGGCTGTCGATCTTCGAGGCGACCTTGAAGCTGATGCGCGCCGGGAAGTTCGCCTTGATGGTGCCGGTGACGATATCGACCGACGGCCGCTGCGTCGCCATGATGAGGTGGATACCGGCAGCGCGCGCCATCTGCGCCAGGCGCTGCACGGCGGCCTCGATCTCCTTGCCGGCGACGATCATCAGGTCAGCGAACTCATCGACCACCACGACGATGTACGGCATCGTCTCGGCAGGCATTTCCTGCTCGGCGTAGACGGCAGCGCCCGTTGCCTCGTCGAAGCCCGTTTGCACCGTGCGCGTCAGCTGCTCGCCGCGGCTCTGCGCTTTCTTCACGCGGCCGTTGAACGCCTCGATGTTGCGAACCGACAGCGCCGCCATGCGCTTGTAGCGCTCTTCCATCTCGCCAACGACCCAGTTGAGGGCCGCGACGGCCTTGTGAGGATCGGTCACGACAGGCGTCAGAAGGTGCGGAATGCCGTTGTAAACCGACAGCTCCAGCATCTTCGGATCGATCATCAAAAGCCGGCAGTCTTCAGGTGAGCGCCGATAGAGCAGCGACAGGATCATCGCGTTGATGCCCACCGACTTGCCAGAGCCGGTGGTGCCGGCAACGAGCAGATGCGGCATGCGCGCAAGGTCGGCCACGATCGGCTCGCCGCCGATCGACTTGCCGAGCGCCATCGGCAGCGCCGCGTCGGATGCGGTGAATGCGTTGGCTTCGAAAATGTCGCGAAGATACACGGTCTCGCGCCGCACGTTGGGCAGCTCGATCCCGATCACGTTGCGGCCCGGCACGATGGCGGCGCGCGCCGACGTCACGCTCAGCGAGCGCGCAATGTCTTCGGCAAGCGCTACGACGCGTGAGGATTTGGTGCCGCGCGCAGGCTCCAGTTCGAACAGAGTGACGACCGGACCCGGGCGGATCTCGCGCACCTCACCCTTGATGGAGAAGTCGGCCAGAACCTCTTCGAGCAGCCGCGCGGTGCCGCGCAGCACCGACTGAGTGAACGTCGGGGTATTCTTCGAGGCCGGCCGGCGCAGCAGGTTCATCGAAGGCGCGCGATAAGCGGGCGCCACGCGTGTCTGGGCAATGCCGCCAAGCATATTGGAGCGCTTCGCCTTGCCGCCGCGCTTCGCAGTTTCTGGCGCAACCTCGACGATCTGCGGCTCGCCATCGGCTGAGCGCTTGGCGTTGGCCGGAGCAAAGCGGCGGGCTATGGCGCGGCTCTCTGCATCAGTGCTGTCGTCGAATTCTGCGTCGCGTCCCGCGGGGATGTCATCGCCAGCGCGGCGTGCGACCACGGCCTCGGCGAACGCAGCTTGCACATTTTGCGGCCGCTCGAACGTGGCCGGCCCCGGAAGGAACGGCTCGCGGCGCGGCGCACTGCGTTTAGGCTCGCTTGGAACGGTGTAGCGAATGGGTTCGGTGACGCTGTCGGCCGGCTCGAAAGTGACCTGCGCTTTGGCGAAATATTCGCCCATCCATTCGGGGATCAGTGGACCGCGGCGGCGCGACAGCCGCCGGCTGCGCTCCACGAGCCGCATGATGTCGTCGCGCTCGAGGCCGAGGCTGTAGCCCAGCATGCCGAAGCCGCACAGGAAGTAGGCGAGGCCGGCGAGAGGCAGCATGCTTTCAGCGCCCACGGCGTCGAACAGGGTTGCCGTCAGTCTCTGCACCCAGTCGCCGACGATGCCGCCGAAGCTATGGCCGAACGGCCAGCCGGCCGACAACGGCAGCGCGGCGAACCCGCCCGCGAGCAGCAAGACCGCCAGAGGGAAGAGGCTCGTCTTCTTGCGGTTAGCGGAGAGGCGCTCGGCGAGCATCAGCTCCAGCCCCCAGAACATGGGAGCGAGCAGAACGAACACGCCCGCAAAACCTAATGTGTTGAGAAGCACGTCGGCAAAGATCGCGCCGGCCGAGCCGAGCGCGTTGGTTGCCGCTCCATCAGCAGCGTGCGTCAGGCTGGGATCCGCTTGCGACCAGGTGAGCAGGCTGGCCCAGGCCGCACCTACTGACACCAGGAGCGCGAGCCCACCGGCACGGATTGACAATCCAATCAGCCTGTCTTCGACAGTAGCCGGAAGCAGGCGTCTCGGGTCGCTTGACTCGAGGGGACGCATTTCGAACGTACTCTACGCTACGCAAGTACTACTACTAATCGTTCGAGTGCCTCACCGACGGTCACCGCATCGCGGACCAGTGCCAGGCGCACATAGTCTGCTCCTGGATTGATCCCATTGCGCCCGGCTTGCGCCAGGTAGGCACCAGGGATCACCTTGACACCTGCGTCTTGCCATAAGGTTACTGTTGCCTGAGCAGAACCGCCAAACTTGCTGACATCCAACCACAAAAAGAAACCACCTGCGGGCCGCTGGTAACCGTACTTGCCCGCCAGAATGCGGTCGGCGACGTCGTATTTTGCCCGGTACGCCGCCCGGTTTGCCTCAACGTGGGCCTCGTCTGACCACACGGCGGCGGACACGAACTGCGTCGGTCCAGGCACCTGTGGCGCCACCATGTTGCGCAGCTCCGCAAAGATTTCGATGAACTCCCTGTCGCCCGCGCAAAACCCCGACCGCAGCCCTGGCAGGTTCGAGCGCTTCGAAAGCGAATTGAAGACGACAAGATTGTCGAACCGCTGCGGTGTCGCCGCCGCGACTTCCAGTCCTCCGGGCGGAGGCACATCCGAGTAGATCTCGGAATAGCACTCGTCGAAGAACAAGATGAAATCGTACGCGCGCGCCAGATCGAGCGCCCGCCGTATGTATTCGCGGCTCGCGACCGCACCTTGCGGGTTCGCCGGCGAGCAGAGATAGAAGGCCACCGTGCGCTCCAGCAGCGCCTTGTCGTGCTCCAGCTCATCCAGGTCCGGCAGGAATCCGCTTTCCGCGGTGGCATTGAGGAACACCGGCTCCGCATCGACCGCAAGGGCGCCGCCCACGTATGCGCTGTAATAGGGATTGCACATCAGAACGGCCTGCCGTCCGCTGACGTTCTTGCGCCCCGCCGCCGATAGCGCGGCAAGGAAAAGCCCTTCTCGTGAGCCATTTATCGGCAGAATCTCGCTGTCGGCGTCCGGCGCCGCGGCGGCACCGTAACGTCGCTCCGACCATTTCGAGATGGCCTCGCGCAGAGCCTGCGTGCCCCGAATCGGTGGATACTGCCCGTAGCTCGCCACGGCCTCGGCCAGCTTGCTCGCCACGAACGCCGGCATCGGCTCGCGCGGCTCCCCGATTGTCAGATCGATCGGCACTTGATGCCCGGCTGGAGACGAACCCAGCAGCTTCCGCAATTGCGTGAAAGGCGAAAGCACAGCGCCGTTGGCAAGCGCTGCCAGTCCGGAGGGCGTGGCCATGGTCGAACCCTGAGTGCCGACGGCAGCCGCTGTCGGCTGCTGCTGTCGCTGCCAATAGCGGCCGCGCGAGCCAGCGTCTACAGCGACTACGCTCAGGCAGTCAGAGAATTACGATCGGTGATGCCGCCGGGACTGCGGGCGCGCGAGCGCTCTTGTCGATCAGCCGCGCGCCAGGAGATGCTCTGCCGTAACGACATGCACGCTGCTTCCGAGGCGGAGCGAACCGGTGCAGCCAGACAGTTGAACGGCTAGGAGGGCGAGGAGGGTCGCCAGAAGAACTCGGTACATACGCATCTCCGAGGGTCCAGATTGGATCGCCATTGGCGCTGAACCGGAGGGTGAATAATTTAGGTTAAAAATTCGTAGACAAATGGCCGGCTGCGCACCGTTCCGTTGGTTATACGAGAAAAATCCCCGCGCCTCTCCAACGGGCTAGCTTGGCCTCGTACCCGGAGCGCGACACCTTGCCCATCGCCGAATACGCCCGCTGTATCCTCTCGATCGCCGAGACTGTGCACTGCTGGCTTGCGGCCCTTAGCGCCCTCGACGGCGCCCGCCGGGCGCGGGTTGCGGCCTACGCCGAGAAGATCGCCGCCACCCTTGATCGCGCCAGCGTGGCCCTGAGGCAGCTCGAGGCAGCCCCGCGCGACCGGTCGGCGCGTGAGCGGGCCGTGCGCGAACTCGGGCGTATCAGCGGCTACATCGAAACAATGGTCGAGGTTCTCGAGCATCACCTTGACGGGCGCAAGCTCGCAGGAGTTAAAAGGCGCCTAGAGTTGCTTCGGCCAGGGGAGCTGACGAAAACCGTCGTCGCGGGCCGCAAGCCTACCCATATCGACCGCTTGGCCTCGGCCGAGGGCTATTTCCAGGCTCTCGCAGACGGGCTCAGAATGTAAGGCGCTGAAAGAAAGCCAGCATGGACAAGTTCACGACCTTGACCGGTGTCGCCGCCCCGCTGCCGCTGCGCAACATCGACACCGACATGATCATCCCCAAGCAGTTCCTGAAGACCATCAAGCGCACCGGGCTCGGCAAGAGCCTGTTCTACGAGATGCGCTATGACCAGGAAGGCAAGGAGATCCCCGAGTTCGTCCTCAATCAGCCGGCCTATCGCCAGGCGACGCTCCTCGTCACCGGCGAGAACTTCGGCTGCGGCTCCTCGCGCGAGCATGCACCCTGGTCGCTGCTCGACTTCGGCATCCGCTGCATCATCGCGCCGGACTTCGCTGACATCTTCTATAACAACTGCTTCCAGAACGGCATTCTGCCCATCAAGCTGCCGCAGTCCGAAGTCGACAAGCTGATGGACGATGCGAGCCGCGGCGCCAACGCCACCCTCACCGTCGATCTGGAAAAGCAGGAGATCCGTGGCCCCGATGGCGGCGTCATCAAGTTCGACATCGATCCGTTCCGCAAGCACTGCCTGCTCAACGGCCTCGACGCCATCGGCTTGACGCTCGAGAAGAAGCAGGCGATCGAGAAGTTCGAGACGTCGGCCTCTGAATCGCGGCCCTGGCTGTAACAGCCGCTCCCGCCCTCCCGTATCCCGGTTATCGATGGATCACCGGGAGGGCGCCATGTGGCGATCAGCACTAACTTTTGTCGCGGGCGGAATTCTCGGCACCGGATTCGGCACTGCTCTCGGATTTTTCCTTTTCCCCTACGTCTTCCCGCCACCGCCTGCGACTGAGCAATTGACCGCCGCCGAGCAAACAACGCGGCTCGCCAAAGGCTCTTTCATCCACGCCAACCCATCCGACCCGGTCCACTACGGCAAGGGAGGCGTCGCGGTATATGATGGCGTGGTGTTCTTGGAGCCGGACTTCGAAGTTGGCCCTGGCCCCGACCTTCACGTCTACCTTGTGCCCAAGCAGGGCGTTCGCTCCTCGGCAGATCTGGCAGACGCAAAATTTGTCGATCTCGGAAAGCTTCGCAGCTTCAAGGGCAGCCAAAAATATGCGATCCCCGCGGGGACGGATTTGAAGGCCTATCCGAGCGTCGTCATTTGGTGTCAGCAGTTCGGGGTTCTGATATCGCCCGCTGACCTCGCGTTCGAGGGCTAGCACAAGCAGCAAAACTAGGAGGCCGCGTGGCTAAGCCGATCCACATGATGGTGCGTGTTCTCGACGAGGCCCGCAGCGTCGACTTCTACAACAAAGCGTTCGGCCTCGAGATTTCTCAGCGCGCCGATTTCCCCGACTTCACCCTCATCTACATGAAGGGCGCGCAATCGCCCTTCGAAGTGGAGTTGACCGTCAACAAGGGCCGCACCGAGCCTTATGTGCTCGGCGACGGCTATGGCCACATCGCTTTTGCTGTCGACGATCTCGAAGCGGAGCACGCGCGCATCAAGTCCGCCGGCCTCACGCCGAAGGACATCAAGCAGATGACGCATGATGGAAAGCCGTTCGGAAAGTTCTTCTTCATCGAAGATCCCGACGGCTACAAGATCGAGGTCCTGCAACGCGGCGGCCGCTTCACCTGAGCGGCCGCGTGCTGCACTCTTACCACTCGTAGTTCGACGACGGCTTCGGATAGCGGAGGCTCTTCGGAGTCTTCTGCGGCCACTGCGCACCGAGGTTACGAAGGTAAGAGGACTCGCTCGGCTGGCACCAGATGTTGCCGTAGAAGCCGAACGGCCCGTTGTACGGCTTGCAGTCGCCGCCGCTGCTGTACTGCCGGTAGCGGCCCGCGTCTGCCGAGTGAGCGCCCATCGTCAGCGCGAGCCCTGCCACCAGAGCACCTACGAATAATCCGCGCATCTGTCCCTCCGATGCATGAACTCATGCCGGTTTATCCGGCTGATCCATGGTTAGCGGAGCGAGGTTGCTTTCACGCTCGATCTGAGCTGAAGGATTGATTCAAATGCCGGGTATTTGGGAAACGAACGCCAGCGCTTAGGCCAGTGCGGCTCGTGCTTCGGCTAATGCCCCCGACAGCACATGCGAGAACTCGCGGCGCTCATCGTCGGTGAGAAATCGGGCAAATGCGAACTCGCGCCCATGTGAGGCGAGCCGCAGATCGGTGCGCCCTTGCGGTCCTTCCGCAATGAAGACGCGCACCCAGTAGGGGTTGAAGTCGAAGCTTTCCTGCTGGCCGGAAGGATGCACGCGCGTGATCGTCAGCGCCTGTGGCGTGAGGTCGATTTTCTCGTAGAGCCGTCCCGCGCGATAGTTCAGGCGAAAGGCGAGGTAGACCAGCGCAACGTCGAGCCCGAAAAAGCCGAACACCGGCCAGGCACCCTTCATCAAGAACACCATGCCGGTGATGAAGCTCACGCTGCCGATGGCGATCATCAGCACCAGAAACCCCTTCGGCCCCAGCGAGCGATGCGGATAAAGCACGGCTCGGAATTCGCCTCGCTCGCGCGAGCCCGCGCTCGTTTCTGTGCGCGGCACGATTGGCGCTTGTCTCGGATCGAGGTTTTCGCTCATCTGCCAAGCCTAGCGCGGGGAACGGCAGTTATGAAGAGGCAGGGCGGCCAAGCCGCGAAGCAACAAACAAAAGCGGCGGCGGCGAAAGCGCCGGCGAAGCCTGCCAAAGGTAAAGTGCGGCGCGACGAGCTGCCGCCTGCGACGAGCGCTAAGCGCACGCGGGGCCGCAGCCGCACGCGCCTCTCCAAAGACGCAATCCAGGAGATGTTCTCGCGCTTTCAAGCAGCCGATCCCGAGCCCAAGAGCGAGCTCGAATACGTTAATCCTTTCACGTTGCTGGTAGCTGTCGTGCTCTCCGCCCAGGCCACCGACGCCGGTGTCAACAAGGCTACGCGCGCCCTCTTCAAAATTGCCGACACGCCGGAAAAGATGGTCCGCCTGGGCGAGGATCAGGTGCGCGACTTCATCAAGACGATCGGGCTCTATCGCAACAAGGCGCACAATGTCATCGAGTTGTCTCGCCAGCTCGTCGCCAACCACGGCGGCAATGTCCCGCATGATCGTGCAGCGCTCGAAGCGCTTCCCGGCGTCGGCCGCAAGACGGCGAACGTGGTTCTGAATGTCGCCTTCGGCGAACCGACCATGGCCGTCGATACGCATGTGTTCAGAGTTGCAAATCGAACAGGCCTATCGAGCGGAAAGACACCACTCGAGGTCGAGGAGGATCTGCTTCGGGTAATTCCTGCCGAGTTCGCTCTACACGCCCACCACTGGCTCATCCTGCATGGCCGCTACGTTTGCAAAGCGCGGTGTCCGGAATGTCCGGATTGCCTCGTTCGCGATATCTGCCTTTTCGACGCAAAAACGCCGTGTCCTGACTGAGGTAAGCGCCCGGACACATATTGTGATTGCTACAAAGGTTGGAGGAATCGCTCGGCATTAACGTTCGCGGCTCGCGAAGCCCGATAAATACCGGTTAGTCGCGTCTCTCGGCGGCCAATTCCTTAACGCCGCCCGCGCCATTTGATTGAAACGCCGCGCGTTCACTTAAGTCAGCGCATACATATGACTGCGTATCGTCCTCGCATACGGGCCACAGCCTGGCATGTGGAGGGGCACAATTCTCTATGGGTAGGAAACCCACACCCAGTTGCGGTTGCAGTCCAACTAACGCCGAGCGTCAGGATCCCGCGGAGATAGCCGCCACCGACGTTCTGCTGGAGCAAAAACGGACTCTCGAGCAACTCAACGCTTGGTTCGAGCTCGCCCTGAACAATATGGTTCGCGGGCTCTCCATGTTCGATTCCGAACAGCGCCTGATTGTCTGCAACAGGAGCTACAGGCAGATCTACGAGCTTCCCGAGGAGCTGACGCAACCCGGGACGCACCTGCGAGACATCGTCCAATATCACTTGCGCCAGACCACTGGCCGCGATTGCGCGCTCGACGAAGCACGGTTCTCCGATTGGCTTTCGACGCATCTTGGCAAGCTGGCGCAGGGCCAGTCTTTCACCCAGGTGCAGAACCTCCGTTCCGGACGCACGTTGCTGGTGACGTATCAGCCGCTTGCCGATGGCGGCTGGGTCGACATTCAAGAGGACATCACCGAAAAGCGTCGCGCCGAAGAAAAGATAGAATGGCTCGCGCACCACGACGCACTGACGGGCGTCGCCAACCGCTTCTATTTTCGCGAGACCTTCGAGCACGCGTTGAAGGGACTGGGCAAAGGCTGCACGCTGGCCCTGCACTGGCTCGATCTCGACGAGTTCAAAGAGGTCAACGACACCTACGGCCATCCCATCGGCGACGCGTTGCTGAAGGCCGTCGCGCAGCGCCTTCGCTCGTGCATCCGGCGCACTGATTTTCTCGCCCGTCTCGGCGGTGACGAGTTTGCCATCATACAATCCGGGGCCGGGCGCAGCGAACAGTGCGAGCGCCTCGCCAAGCGCGTCCTTGCTGCCGTTGGCAGGCCCTACAACATTCTCGGCAACGTCATCACGGTCAGCGCCAGTCTTGGCGTCGTGCGCGCGCCCGTCCACGGACGCACGCCCGATGAACTCCTGAAGAATGCCGATGTCGCGCTGTATAACGTCAAGTCTGCAGGCCGTCGCGGATTCGAGCTATATAATCGCGACAGCAATCGCCAGATCATGGCGCAGCGGCGTCTAGAGCTGGATATTCATTCAGCCCTCAGCCGCGATCAGTTTCAGCTCCACTATCAGCCGATCCTCAGCTTGCACTCGCATAATGTCGTCAGCTGCGAGGCGCTTCTCCGCTGGGCACATCCACACGACGGCCTGATCGCCCCCACCGACTTCCTGCCCGTGGCCGAGAAGACCGGTGCGATCGTCGACATCGGACGTTGGGTTTTGCACCAGGCCTGCCGCGACGCGACGCACTGGGCGAGTGAGCTGTCTGTAACGGTGAACCTGTCGCTGCTGCAGTTCGAGAGCGGAGATCTCGCAAGCGTCGTCGAGGGCGCGTTGTCGGCCGCCGGTTTGCCGGCCAGCCGGCTCGAGCTTGAAATCAGCGAGGGGCTCATCTGCCGTGACAAAGGCCGCTTGTGCGACACGTTGCATGAGCTGCGCGAGCTTGGCGTCGGCATCACGCTCGACGACTTCGGCCAGTCCACCGGCTCATTGAGCTCGTTGCGGTCCTTCCCGTTCGACAAGGTGAAGATAGATCGCGCGCTCGTACGTGCCCATCCTGCGGGCAACGGCGACAACGCGGCAATGGTGCGCGCCGTCGCTAGCCTCGCTGACGACCTGGGCATGGGCACGGTGGCGGAAGGCGTCGAGACCATTGACGAGCTGAATACTGTGACGCGTGCAGGCTGCAAGCGCGCGCAAGGCTTCTACATCGGTCGTCCGGTCCCGGCGGCCGAGCTTGGCGCGGTGCTGATGGAATGCGCGCAGCGGCACACCTGCGCAGCCTGAGATGACGTGCGGCGCCGCTCAGCTGGCAGGCCGCACCGCGATGCCCGCTTCGGCCATGTGCTGCTTGGCTTCGCCGATCGTGTAGGTGCCGAAGTGAAAGATCGATGCGGCAAGCACCGCACTCGCGTGCCCCTGCGTAATCCCCTCGACCAGATGATCGAGATTGCCGACGCCGCCTGACGCGATCACCGGGATAGTCACCGCGTCGGAGATCGCCCGCGTCAGCTCCAGATCGAAACCGGCTTTCGTGCCGTCGCGATCCATCGAAGTCAGCAGGATTTCGCCCGCACCAAGTTCGGTAACTTGCCTTGCAAACTCTATGGCATCGATGTCCGTCGGCGTGCGCCCGCCGTGTGTGAAGATCTCCCACCGCGGCGTCTCGCCCGGTTGCGAGACACGCTTGGCGTCGATGGCGACGACGATGCACTGAGCGCCGAACTTCTCGGATGCTTCTTTGACGAACAGCGGATTCTTCACCGCCGCGGTGTTGATCGACACCTTGTCGGCTCCCGCATTCAGCAGTTTGCCGATGTCCTCGATCGTGCGCACGCCCCCGCCAACGGTCAGCGGCATGAAGCACCGCTCGGCCGTCTGCTCCACCACGTGGAAGATGTTGTCGCGATCCTCATGGCTCGCGGTGATGTCGAGGAAGCAGAGTTCATCAGCCCCTGCAGCATCGTAAGCCGCGGCCGCTTCGACAGGATCGCCCGCATCGATCAGGTCGACGAAATTGACGCCTTTGACGACACGGCCGTCCTTCACGTCGAGACAAGGAATGATGCGGGTTTTCAGGGTCATTTTGGCCTTCGTCGTGGGATTGTATCGAGACCCCCTACTGGGGTCGTTTGAGCAGCGCTGCAAATGTAGCCAGTGCGGCAGCGTCTTGATAGACCTCGAGCCTGCAGATTCGGTCGCCCGAGAACACGATGACGTTGCGGCTGGTGGCACTGTGACTCATGCCCGTTTGCGGGTCGCGCCATGTGAACTCGAAGTTCGCTCTCGCCTGATTGCCTGAAAGGCTGAAGCTCACCAGCTTGATGTCGATGTCGCTCGTATCTCGTAGGCCGGCGAGACGGAGGAGATAGGCCTGCCGGCCGGTGATGGTCCTGGGACCATTATTCTCGCCACCCCAGTTCGAGAAGTATGTCAGATCCTCGGTATACATCTCGCGCAGAGCGGCAAGATCGCGTCGATTCCAGGCCGCTTCCGCAGCCAGGACGACTTCGAGCGCACGTTCCTTTGTGATCGATTCTCGCGATGTCATGCACCGGCCCAGGCCATCTGAGTAAACAGGCTACCGTGCGTTGACGAGCCCGGCTAGCTTCCCGCTCCCGCGGCCAGCAACGCCAGCGCTTCGCCTGCATCAAGACGCCCGTCATAAAGCGCCCGTCCGCTGATCGCACCCTCTAACATCGCGTATTCCGGCTGCAGCAGCGCCTTCACATCGTCGATGGAGGCAAGCCCGCCCGACGCGATCACCGGGATGCTCGTCGAACGCGCCAGCTTCGCCGTCGCTTCGAGGTTGAGGCCCTTGAGCACGCCATCGCGCTCGATGTCCGTGTAGATGATCGCCGACACACCGGCATCTTCGAAGCGCTTCGCCAGTTCCTCCGCGGTCAGCTCGGACGTTTCCGCCCAGCCTTCGACGGCCACTCTTCCGCCCTTGGCATCGATGCCAACCGCGATCCGCCCCGGATATTCGACGCAAGCCCGTCGCACCAGCTCTGGATCGCGCACGGCGATCGTGCCCAAGATCACCCGGTCGACGCCGCTGTCGATCCAGTTCGCAATCGTCTTGATGTCGCGAATGCCGCCGCCGAGCTGCACGGGCATTTGCACCGCATCGAGGATGGCATCGACCGCTGCCGAATTCACCGGCTTGCCGGCAAAGGCGCCATTGAGGTCGACGATGTGCAGGTACTTGAAGCCCTGTTCCTCGAAGGTGCGCGCCTGCGCTGCCGGATCGTCATTGAATACCGTGGCGGCATCCATTTCGCCCAATTTCAGGCGCACGCATTTGCCGTCTTTGAGATCGATCGCGGGAAAGAGGATCACTTGCGGTGGCTTCCTGTCGGTTCGCCAGCCGGATAGAAGATGCTGGCCATCAGTTCGCTGTTATTGCGAGCGATAGAAGTTTTGTGGCCAGATAAGTCAAGGCCACGTCCGCCACCCTAGTAACCGCGAGAGCGATCACCCAAGTCACTGCCATGGCCGTTGCGTTCCTCAATAGTGTTCCGAAGGCGCTTGCCCGCCGCCCGCTCACCGAGGCGGATGCCGTCGACATCTGGATCGCCCGTTGGCTGCGTATTCGACGCAAGGACCTCGTACGACGCTACGGCTGCGATCCGCGTCGCCTCTATGAAATTTGGGAAGGCGTGCGCTTCGCCGCCGCCCGCGCTAAGGCCCTCGAAGTGTTCGAGGAACGCTATCCGGGCTTGATGGATCGCGTCGATTTTGGCCCGCACCAGCGCCACCCACGCGACGGCCATCAGGGTCAGCTTTCGCTCTTCGAATGACACTGCCGCGAGTAGAACAACGTAGAACAGCATGAGAACAAATGCTGGACACCGCCACTGAATCGTGCGATGTTCTCCCTACGTTCGCAGCGCCGCAAATGCAGCGCAATCAGACCCCAGTATCGCGTCTCTCCCCTCACAGATCCAGCTCAGAGAGACACCGCTATGCGCACCCTCATCATCTCCTACGACCTGGCCCAGCCACACCGGAACAAGCACATCCTTGCGCAGCAGATCATGGCTCTCGGTCATTCGTGGGCCCGCCCGCTCGAGCAGACCTGGTACGTGAAGACAGACGCCCGCGAGGAAGAGATTGAGGCGCAGCTGCGCGGCATGCTCGACCCCGATGACGGCCTCCTCATCCAGGCGACCCGCGATGAGGCGGTCATGACCAACACCGCGCTGCGCTGGTTCCGCCAGCGGCGCGCCGGCGTCGAAACCGGTGGCGACACCAATGTCATCGCCTTTCCGATGCCCCAACCTTTCGTCGACGATCAGCAGGAGCTGCCCCTCGCCGAAGCTTGTTGAGTTTGCGTCTCTAGTAGCTGTTGCGTCCCCTAGTCCCGCGTCCCTGCGTTCTCTCAGTCCGCGTATCTCAGTCCAAGTCTCCCCCTCCGGTATTGCGTGAGGCGCCCGGCCCGATCCGTTCCCCCGGATCGGGCCTTTTTCGTTGCCGGGAGTGGAGCTCCTGCCGGCTTCGCCAGCACGAGGGAAGTGGACCAGTGAACCGCGGCCCTCTTGGACGCGAAGCGGCAAGGGCGCACGGCGCCCCGATCGTCCGAGCGTTTAACGGTGAGGACGTGAATCGGCGGCGCAAAGCGTGGCGCCCCGGCGCGAGCGCCGGCCCTCAGCAGAGCAACACGCGCATTGAGTGCGAGCCGCCGTAGCTTGTGCCAGTAAAAACTACACCTTCCACTTCAGGAAGTTCGCGATCAGCTTCAGCCCCAGCGTCTGGCTCTTCTCGGGGTGGAACTGCGTGCCCGCCATGTTGTCCCGGGCGATCATCGCCGTCACCGGCCCGCCGTAGTCTGTCTCGGCCACCACCGACGCGCGATCGTTCGCGACGAAATGATACGAGTGCACGAAGTATGCGTGCAGTCCCTGAGGCCCGGTCGGAATGTCCGCCAGCAGCGCGTGCGGCGTGATCACCGTCAGCGTGTTCCAGCCCATGTGTGGGATCTTCAGGCTCGCATCGTTCGGCTCGATGTGGCGCACCTCGCCGCCAATCCAGTCGAGCCCCTGCGTCACCTCGAATTCGAGCCCGCGAGTCGCCATAAGCTGCATGCCGACGCAGATGCCGAGGAACGGCCGCCCCTTGCCGCGCACTGTCTCTTCCAGCGCTTCGCGCATACCGGCGACCGCTTCCAGCCCGCGCTTGCAATCGGCATATGCGCCGACACCCGGCAGCACGACGCGATCCGCCGTCGCGACCACCTTCGGATCGTTCGTCACGTTGATTTCGGCATCAGCCCCACACTCACGTGAGGCGCGCTCGAAGGCCTTGGCCGCGGAGTGAAGGTTTCCCGAGCCGTAATCGATGATGGCAACGCGCTGCATTTCTAAGCTTCAGTCCCAGCCGGTGCGCGATCCCCGCGCTTGAACATCCCTGTGGCTTGCGCCAGCGCGGTTTGCGTCCAGGAAGGCCGTGCGCCAGAACCCACGGCGACAGTCGGCGCAGCCGGGATCTCCGTGCGCGTCGGCAGCCATACTTCCAGGAAGCGCCGCTCGCAATCTTCGCGCGAGCTACCCGACACCGTGCCGACCAGGGGCCAACCGCGACGCTCCAGCGAGGCGCTGTAGAGGTTGCCCGCCTCGAAACCGAACAGCACCTGCATGGCGAGCAATATGCCATTGCCGAGGTCGGGCGCGCCAAGTGCCGTGAACGCCCAAACGATGAGCCCGGCGAGCGCCATGAAGGCGATCAATTCCAGCCACATCCGCTTCCACAGCAGCCAGACGGCTGGCAGCAGCGCCGCCAGCCAGGAAAAGCCGTCCTTCACGAACAGCAGTTGCTCGGCGCTTTCCAGCCGATTGGCCGATGCGTTCGGCGGCTCATGCACGGTGTAGATGACCACGGAACGGCCTCACGCGAAAAGGTTCGTCAGCAGGCAAGCGTGCCCTTCGTCGAGGGTACGCGGCCCGCCTGGCGCGGATCGACTTCGCTCGCAGCGCGAAGAGCGCGCGCCAGCCCCTTATAGCAAGTCTCGGCGATGTGGTGGTTGTTGTCGCCGTAGAGGTTGGCGACGTGCAGCGTGATGCCGGCGTTCTGCGCAAACGCCTGGAACCACTCGCGGAACAATTCCGTGTCCATTTCACCGAGTTTCGGCTGCGTGAACTCCACATTCCACACCAGGTACGGCCGGCCCGAAATGTCGACCGCGACGCGCGTCAGCGTGCCGTCCATCGGCAGGTGCACGTCGGCGTAGCGGGTGATGCCCTTCTTGTCGCCGAGCGCCTTCGCCACCGCCTGTCCCAGCGTAATGCCGGCATCCTCGGTGGTGTGGTGGAAATCGATGTGCAGGTCACCCTTCGCCTTGAGGGTGATGTCGATCATTGAATGGCGGGCAAGCTGCTCCAACATGTGGTCCAGAAAGCCGACGCCGGTCGAGATATCGTACGCGCCGGTGCCGTCGAGATCGACCGTCGCGGTGATCTCGGTCTCCTTGGTCTTGCGGGAAATCGTCGCCTGCCGCTTCAAGTTAGGCCTCTTGGCTAATGGCTTGCCTCGCTGGAAACGAGCGTTTATCAGCTTGAGCCCTGCCGTTCCAGCGCCGCGGCAAGCGCCTTGCGGGCCTCAAAACCCGCCGTCTGGATGCTAATGCAATGCAAACTTCTGGTTCTTCCGCGGATGCTCCGCGCTCCTGGCACGCCACCACCATACTCACCATTCGTAAAAATGGTCGTGTGGTCATCGCTGGCGATGGTCAGGTGAGCCTCGGCGCCACCATTATCAAGGCCAATGCCCGCAAGGTTCGCCGGCTCGGCAAGGGCGACGTAATCGGCGGATTCGCTGGCGCCACGGCTGATGCCTTCACCCTGTTCGAGCGCCTCGAAGCCAAGCTGGAGCAGTATCCCGCCCAGCTCACCCGCGCCTGCGTCGAACTCGCCAAGGACTGGCGCACCGACCGCTATCTGCGCCGCCTCGAAGCCATGATGCTGGTTGCCGACGCCGAAAGCACCCTGGTCTTGACCGGCACCGGCGACGTCCTGGAGCCCGTGCGCCACGTCATGGGCATCGGATCGGGCGGCAACTATGCGCTCGCGGCGGCCCGCGCGCTGCTCGACCAGCCGCTCGACGCTGAGACGATTGCCCGCAAAGCCATGGCTATTGCTGCTGAGATATGCGTTTACACCAACGATAACCTGGTCATCGAAAGCCTGCCGTCCACGCGGCGGGACGAATAAAGACCGGTAACGCCGCAGGGGAGACGACGCATGGCGTGGATGTTCCTAATCGCCGCCGGGGCACTAGAGGTGGCGGCGACGACGGCATTTCGCTTCTCGGGCGGATTGAGCCCGAGCAGGCTCGGCTTCACGCTCACGTTTTTTGCTCTCGCCGGGCTCAGCCTCTATTGCCTCAACCGCTCCCTCGAAGGCGTCCCGCTTGGGACCGCCTACGCTGTTTGGACGGGTATTGGTGCCGCCGGCACCGCAGTCCTCGGCGTATGGGCCTTCGGCGAGGTCGCAACGCCGCAGCGCATGATGCTGCTCTTCGCCCTGGTTGCCTGCATCGTCGGCCTCAAGTTCGTCTCGGCTTGACGGCATCCTTGAGCCGCATGATCCGCGACGAGCACATCGACCTTGGCGTCGCCCAGGGCATTATCACCGCCGAGCAAGCGACCCGTCTGCGCGCACTGGCCGCTGATGCCGCCACGCCGCCGGCCGATCAATCGGCAGCTATTGACCCCGACGATGAGCGCTTCCGCCTCATCGGTGGCTTCAACGACATCTTCGTCGCCATCGGCATCCTGCTTCTCGTCTCGGCCCTCTTCGGCCTGTCGAGCACGCTCGGCTCCGGCGTTGTCTTCGCCGCGCTCGGCATGGTCGCAGCGTGGGCCCTGTCCGAGGTGTTTGCCCGCCGCCTTCGGTTGGCCCTGCCCGCGATAACACTATCCCTGATGTTCGCCTCGGCCGGCGGTATCGTCGCCTATGGCGCCGCCGCCGTGGCAATGCAGGCGACTGGCGTTCTGGCCGAGCCGACCACCTCTATGACTTGGCTGCTCTGCGGACTTGGCACCGCCCTCTCCGCAGCGCTCCACCGCTGGCGCTTCAACGTACCGATCGACACTGCCATCGTCGCTGGCGGGCTCGCCTGCGCGGTCGTCGGCGCGAGCGGCATGATCGACGCCCAGTGGACCAGCGACCATCAACCCCTGCTGCTGGCCATCCTTGGTGCCATCATCTTCGTCGCAGCCGCCTGCGTTGACGCGACTGACCCGCGACGCGTGACGCGCCGGTCCGATGTCGGCTTCTGGCTGCATCTCCTCGCCGCGCCGCTGCTGGTACAAGCCATGACGTCGCTGGTTTTCGGTCCCGCCGAAGAGCTTGGCGTCGCCAAGGCGATTGGCGTTCTCGCTCTGTTTGCCGCCTTCGGTCTGGTCGCGCTCGTGCTCGATCGTCGCGCGCTGCTGGTCTCCGGGCTAACCTACGCCGGCATCGCCATCGGCTATTTGCTTTCAGAAAGCCTGGCGAAAGATGTTTCCGTTTCCTTGACCCTACTGGGCCTTGCCGCTCTTGTGCTGCTACTCTCGGCCCAGTGGCGCCGCCTGCGCGCCGCTGCCGTCAATACGCTGCCTCTCGGCAGCTTCCGCCAATTCGTCCCACCCGCTTCCGTATAACGGAGGAAGGCGCCAGATAAGATGGCGCCCGGCGCACGACACCACAGGACCCACCGATGACCAACTTCTCCCCGCGTGAAATCGTTTCCGAGCTGGACCGCTACATCGTCGGGCAGGCCGACGCCAAGCGTGCCGTGGCGATTGCGTTGCGTAACCGCTGGCGCCGCCAGCAGCTCGTCGGGGACCTAAAGGAAGAGGTTCTGCCCAAGAACATCCTCATGATCGGACCGACCGGCGTCGGCAAAACGGAAATCTCGCGCCGCCTCGCCAAGCTCGCTGGCGCGCCATTCATCAAGATCGAGGCCACTAAGTTCACCGAAGTCGGTTACGTCGGCCGCGACGTCGACAGCATCATCCGCGATCTCGTCGAGGTCGCGCTGTCGCTCGTGAAGGACGGCAAGCGCAAGGAGGTGCGCACGCGCGCCGAAAAGAACGCCGAAGAGCGCGTTCTGGACGCCCTCGTTGGCCCCGCCGCTTCGCCCGGCACGCGAGAGTCGTTCCGCAAGAAGCTGCGCGACGGCGAGCTGAACGACAAGGAAATCGAAATCCAGGTGTCCGAGGCACCCGGTGCTGGCCTGCCGATGTTCGACATTCCCGGCGCACCGGGAGCTTCCATCGGTGCAATCAACCTCGGCGACATGCTCGGCAAGGCCTTCGGCCAGCGCATGAAGCCGCGCCGCGTCACCGTCGCCGACAGCTACGACGTTCTGATTGCCGAGGAGAGCGACAAGCTCATCGATAGCGAGACGCTGTCGGGCGAAGCCATAAGCGCCGTCGAGAACAACGGCATCGTCTTCCTCGATGAGATCGACAAGATCTGCTCGCGCTCCGATTCCGGGCGTGCCACCGGCGATGTCTCGCGCGAAGGCGTCCAGCGCGATCTCCTGCCGTTGATCGAGGGCACCACCGTTTCGACGAAATACGGGCCGGTGAAAACCGATCACGTGCTGTTCATCGCCTCGGGCGCGTTCCACGTCGCCAAGCCGTCAGACCTGCTGCCCGAGCTGCAAGGTCGCCTGCCGATCCGCGTCGAGTTGCAGGCCCTGACGCGAGAGGACTTCCGCCGCATCCTCACTGAACCGGAGGCAAGCCTCATCAAGCAGTACATCGCGCTGCTGGCCACCGAGAGTCTGAACATCAACTTCACCGACGATGCCATCGACGCGCTCGCTGACGCCGCCGTTCAGGTCAACTCGACCGTCGAGAATATCGGCGCCCGCCGCCTGCAGACGGTGATGGAGCGCGTCCTCGATGAAATCTCGTTTGACGCTTCCGACCGCGGCGGACAATCGGTCACGGTCGATGCGGCATACGTCAACGATCGCATCGGCGACCTCGCCAAGAACGCCGATCTGTCCAAGTTCATTCTCTAGCGTTCGCGGGATCTACCGACGGCCATTCGCCGCCGGACTGATCTGCATCGCTTTGTGCTCCCGCTGACACATCCCTCTGCAGGTTCGGCATGATGCAGTGCACTCGCTCTTGAACGGCGTGCAGCCGGACCGGTACTTTGGCCCGCATGGAAAGTCGAGTTCAGTTGCCGCGTAATCGACTGGCCGGAGCGTTGGCGCTTCTGGGGCTGGCGTTCTACGCGCTGCTCCTGCCCCTTCACCTCACCTCGCAATTCGAGCATCAGCTTTTCGCGGCCGAGTTCGGCTTGGCCGAACAAACAATCTGCACCACTGACGGGAGCAATGCGGCCGGCACCTCCGCGCCGGGGGCACCATCTTCCAGCTGCCCCATCTGCAAAGGCCTCGCGGCATTCCAGCTTGCTCTGGCGCCTGCGCCATCCGTCGTGGCTCCACCTGCGCACATTCATGCGCCACTAGCACTCGCCTCCCATGAGGATGTCGCGAGCGCAACGACCATCCCTGCCAGAAGCCGCGGACCGCCCGCCCAGGCCTGACCGCGTGGATCGTGAAGGCAATCCGCCAGCAGCGTGATGCTGCACGCGTGCCTCGGCCACGTCGTTCTGCGTCAAGCGTCGCAGCGCCTGTTGAAGCGCGCGCGCTCAAGTAGCGTCCCTGGGAGTAGCGTTCATGTATCGGAGTTACGGCGTACCGCTCGCTTGCGCGAGCGCGGTCGCAATCATTGCGGTAACGGCGGGTGCAACGGCATCCGCGCAAGAAGCCTCGACAGCCCTTCCGCCCGTCGTCGTCGAGCAGAAGCAGCTGCCGAACAAGCCGACCAAGAAGAAGGTGGCGAAGAAGTCGTCCGCGCAGCAATCCACCGCCGGCGATGCCAATGGCGAGGATGATCACGCCGCCATGGGCCATGGCCCCGCGGATATCGGCGTCGGCCATTCGGGCATGGCCGTGCCGCTCAACACGACGCGCGTGGACCGCAAGACCATCCAGTCGCAGGCGCCGACGTCCAGCGACACGGCAGCGATCATGAGCCGTGCGCCCGGTGGCAGCATCTTCTCTGGTGGCGGACTGTCCAGTCTGCCGGTCCTCAACGGCCTCAACGACGACCGCGTGAAGGTGCTGCTCAACGGCATGGTTGTGACCTCGGCGTGCTCCAATCACATGAACCCGCCGCTGTCCTACATCGATCCATCGCAGATCGTCGCTGCCGAAGTGATCGCGGGCGTCACCCCGGTCAGCAAGGGCGGCGACAGCCTTGGCGGCACCATCGTCGTCGAATCCGCCATTCCCGAGTTCGCCACGGGCGATGGCGTAAAGACCTCGGGTTCTCTCTCGACGTTCTATCGCAGCAACGGCGACAAGGTCGGTGTGTCTGCCACAGCCAACGCCGCGACACAGAACGTCAGCGTGGGGTACGCTGGTTCCTGGACCAAAGCCGACGACTACGAGCGCGGCGGTGACGGCGCTACGGTCCTCTCGACCCTATATCAGGCCGCCAACCACTCGCTGACCTTCGCCGCCAAGGACGCCGACAACCTGCTCGTCGTCCAGGGCACCTATGCGACGATCCCCTACCAGGGGTTCATCAACCAGCGCATGGACATGGTCGACAACGAGGCGTGGATGCTCAACGCGCGCTACGTCGGCCGCTTCGACTGGGGTCTCCTCGACGCGCGCGCCTTCTATCACAACACCAGCCACGCGATGGACATCCTCGAGGACAAGCAACCGGGTGCCATGCCGATGCGCACCGAAGGCACCGATGCGGGCTATTCGGTCAAGGCGGAGATCCCGCTTTCCAGTACCGATCTGGTCCGCATCGGCAACGAGTTCCACCACCAGGGCTTGGACGATTGGTGGCCGCCGCTCTCCGGCAGCATGATGATGGGGCCCGACACCTATTGGAACATCAATGGCGGGCGCCGCGATCGCCTCGGCACCTTCCTTGAGTGGGAGCACCGCTGGGATCGCTCATGGACCACCATGATCGGCGCCCGCAACGACGTCGTCTGGATGGATACCGGCAACGTACAGGCCTATAGCGATGCCAGCTGTCTGATGATGATGATGGGCATGTGCATGATGCCCAATCCCGACGCCGCGGCCGCAGCCGCCTTCAACAGCAAGGATCGCTCGCGCACGGACGTGAACTTCGACATCACCGCCATGGCCCGCTACGAGCCATCGGCGAACGAGGTGTACGAGTTCGGCTATGCCCGCAAGACTCGCTCGCCCAGCCTCTATGAGCGCTACTCTTGGGGTGTCGGCAGCATGGCCGCCACGATGATCGGTTGGTATGGCGACGGCAACGGCTACATCGGCAACCCTGATCTCGACCCCGAGGTGGGCCACACGCTCAGCTTCACCGCGGGCTGGCATGACAAGGCGCATCGTGACTGGATGCTGCACATCACGCCCTACTACACCTACGTCGAAGACTACATCGACGCCGACTACGTCGCCGCGATGTCCAACGCCAACTTCGTCACCCTGCGCTTCGCCAATCACGACGCACGCCTCTACGGCGTTAACGTGTCAGGCTCGGCACTGTTGTGGGAGAGCAAGCGAGACGGTCGCTTCGACGTGTCGGGCGTGGTTGGCTACGTCAACGGCGAGAACCTCGATAGTGGCGACAACCTCTATCACATGATGCCGTTCAACGTTCGCCTGGCGCTTCAGCATAGCCTCGGCAACTGGTCGAGCATTGCCGAGTTGGTTGCGGTCAGCCGCAAAGCCGAGATCAACGAGCTGCGCAATGAGCCGCAGACGCCCGGATATGCAATCCTCAATCTGCGCACCAGCTACGAGTGGCAGAACATGCGCTTCGATGTCGGCGTCGATAACGTGTTCGACCAGCTCTACTACCCGCCGCTGGGTGGCGTCGATTGGGCCGGCTACAAGGCCGGCGGTCAGGTCGGAACCATCGGGGCTGTTGCAGGCGAAGGCCGCTCCTTCAATGCCGGCGTCACAGTGAAGTTCTGACAAAGAAGGGGGTGGCGCTTCTGGCGCCGCCCCCTACGCACCTCGTGGCGGCGGCGTCAGGCTTCCCGCGCGCTCATCGCCTGCTTCAGCACCCGCGCGAAATTGCCGATCGCCAGCTTGCGGATGCTCTCATCGGCAAAGCCGGCCTTCTGCCAATAGCGAACCATCTTTTGCGCGTCCGCATAGCTCGTGATCGCCGGCCGTGCGATCGCATTCATGTCCGTGCCGATACCGGCGTGATCGATACCGATCCACTCACCCAGTTCCCACAAACGCTCCGCGTAGGCCTCCGGCGTCGCTCCTACATCCGAGCGCATCGGCCACAGCCCGACAACGCCGCCCTTGCCGGCGATCATTTTCGCCGTATCGATCGGCAACTGCCGCGCCTGCCACACCGGCATCTTCCAGTTCGGCTGCCGCGTGCGCGTCACCGACGAATGCGACCAGACCACCGGCTGCTTGGCGACCTCTAGCGCTTCGCGCACCGCCGTATCGGTGCAGTGCGCCAGATCGACGAGCATCCCCAGCCGATTGCACGTCTCGATCACCTTGCGGCCGAGATCGGTCAACCCACCGTATTGCGGACGCTCCGTCTGGAAGTCTCCCAGCGGATTTTCGATGTAGTGCACCAGCTGCACGCTGCGGATGCCGAGTTCATAGGCGTGCTCGATCGGCGCCGGATTGTCCTCGACGAATGTCGCCCCTTCGACCGTGAGCACGACGTGCGGCTCGCCTGCCACCGCCTTGTCGATGTCCTCGGGGGTGAGGACCAGCTTCAGATTCTGCTGATCGAGGTGCTGCTTGATGCGCGCAAGATCGCTCTCGAACCACGCCCCGGCTTCGCCGCGCTTGGGCTGACCATTCTGCTTGATGCCCTTTGGGGTGACGCGCAGCCATGGCACGTCCCCGACAAGCGACCACGCCACCAGCGTCGCGTTGCCGGCCGCCATCGTAGGACCTAACGGCCTCTTCTCCGGTGAAGCGCCCATGCCGAAGAAGAACAGGTGCGCGTGCATATCGCCGATGTAAATGGGCGGCGATGCCTGCGCCCTTGCAATGGGCGACAGCGCGCAGGAGGCGGCTACGGCCCCCTGTACGAACTGCCGGCGATCAATGCTCATGGGGTCTGCTGCGGTCCCGCTTAGAGTGCTTCCGGAAAAGTGGGAGCCGGTTTTCCGATAAGAAGCACGACAAATTAAAGACCTAGGGCCGGCCCGCGGTTCAATGAACCGCGGAACGGCTCTAGTTGATCACCACTGTCGCCACGTAGTCCATGGTGCGCCTGTTGTTGTTCTCGGGCAGCAGCGTGTTGATGAGGTACGAGGTAGGCGAATAGTTCTCGGCGATGCCGGCCCAGTTGAATCCGGTTCCGATCAGGCGCGCGCGCCAGTTCTGCCACATGCGGCCAGTCATGCCGACGTAGTAACTCTTGAGCCGTTCAAACCGCGGCTGCATCTCTTCGGCAACCTTGCGGTGACCAACGGACATCTTCGACATGCCGGCCGGGTTCTCGACAAAGATGCTTTCCAGCAGCGGCTTTCGCGCTTCGTCGGACAAATCCATCTGGTCGATGACCAGCATCGGGCCATCGGCAAGACCCGAGTACGTGCTGCGACCGTGCGTCGGCAGCACGTTGCCGGTCGCCTTCATCGGCTGCATCGGCATCTTGATGCACGCAGGCACGCGGCTGCCCTTGAAGGCTTCGCCGTCCTTGGCCGGATCGCAGTCGCGTAGCGACAGCAGCGCAAATACGAACTCCGAGCAGTACATATCGAGCGGCTTGCCCGAATGGCCCTGCCCGAGCGCGATCTGTCCGAACTGCTTCACGAAGTCGAGGTTCGAGCCCGGCTTGTACTTTGGTGCGTTGTAGTCCTGGTTGAAGCTGATCTGGCTTGGATAGACCTTGCCGGCGCTGGCGTTGAGGCGCGTCGCCCAAGCCAGCAGGTTGGCCTTCTGCGTATCCGTTAGATCGCGCGGACGGATGATGTGCAGGAAGTTCAGCGTCCGGTAGTGCTCGCTGGTCAGGTCGCCGCGCCCGACGTATTCGCCATCGAGCGGGTTGTCGAGATTGCGCAGCGTGCCGCCTTTGTCGACATATCCGAAACCGGTGTGGCTAATGCCCATCTGGATGTTGGGATAAGCCCCCGCGCCGCCCCACTCGGTCCGGAACGTCAGCAGGATGTCGCCGGTCTGCACCAGCCCACTCTTCCCCAACCGCGCGGCCAACCCCGATCTCTTCGCCACGATCAGGCGCAAGCCGACGTCGCCCTTGGCGTTGACGCCGTCCGGGTGCTTGAACTCTACCAGCTTATCGGAGGTGTTGAAGCTTTTTGGCAGCGGCGCCCACGCGCTTTTCGGAACTGCAAAATAGACGGGAATATTCAGTTTCTTAGCGAGGTCCGCGTTGGTCTTCTCGTTGTACGTGAACTCGGCGCCGACGGCTGTCAGCGATCCGGAAAGAGTGCATGCAACGGCGCAAGCGGTCGCCAGCGCGTTCGTTCTCAGGGACATTTTGGGCGTTCTCCCACGCAACTTATGCCCATTGCTTAGCACGGGCTAAATATCCCCCAAACTGTGTCTTCTGATTGCGGCGCCAGCACGGTGAAACCGTTAATCGCGAGCGGGAGGTTGGTGTCAGTCGAGCGCCTTCGCGCCGGACGGATCAACTGCCGCACGCCCACGCGGCACCCGAAGCAACACAGCCGCGTGAATTTAGCGCGCCCGTTCACGCGACCGTCAGCGACAGGTGGGTATCAATTTCGCTTCTCGTCCGTAATATGGGCTCTCAACGAAGAAGGAACCGCTCCGAGGAATGCCGCACGACACTCCGCTTATCACCACCATTGTTGTCGGTCTTTGCCTCGCATTTCTGCTAGGAGCCATCGCACAACGCATCCGCGTCTCCCCGCTTGTCGGCTATCTGCTGGCGGGTGTCGTGCTTGGCCCCTACACCCCTGGATTCGTCGCCGATCAGTCGCTCGCCAGTGAATTGGCTGAGATCGGCGTAATCCTTCTGATGTTCGGTGTCGGTCTTCACTTCTCCCTTAAAGACCTATGGTCCGTGCGCGCCATCGCGGTCCCCGGCGCTATCTTTCAGATCGCCGTCGCGACTGCCTTCGGCATGGGCCTCGCCAATCTTCTGGGATGGCCCCTTGGCGCAGGACTGACGTTCGGCCTCGCCCTGTCTGTTGCCAGCACCGTCGTGCTCCTCCGCGCCTTGCAAGAGCGGCGCATCATAAACACGGAGCGCGGCCGCATCGCTGTCGGCTGGCTGATCGTTGAAGACCTTGTGATGGTCCTGACGCTGGTTCTGCTGCCGGCCCTCGTGCCCCTGCTCGACGGAAGTCTGGAAAACGCCAGCCCTTTCGGCGTTACCAACATCTTCGAAACCCTCACCATCACCGTCGCCAAATTGGTCGCGTTCGTCGTCGTCATGCTGGTGGTCGGCCGCCGGGTGATCCCGTGGATATTGCACTATGTGGCCCACAGCGGTTCGCGCGAGCTCTTCCGGCTTGCGGTCCTCAGCATCGCGCTGGGATGCGCCTACGGTGCCGCGCAGCTCTTCGACGTCTCTTTCGCGCTCGGCGCCTTCTTCGCCGGCATGATCCTGTCGGAATCCGCGCTGAGCCAGCAGGCAGCTTCCGAGACCCTGCCGCTGCGCGATGCTTTCGCGGTCCTCTTCTTCATTTCCGTCGGCATGTTGTTCGACCCGGCGATTCTTTTGAACGCGCCGTTCCTGGTGCTCACCACGGTCGCCATCATCATCATCGCCAAGTCGGTTGCCGCGCTCGTCATCGTTCGCTTGTTCCGCCGCCCCTGGGTAACGGCAGCGACGATCGCAGTAAGCCTCGCGCAGATCGGCGAGTTCTCGTTCATTCTCGTCGGCCTCGGCGTCACTCTGGGGCTCATGCCCCAACTTGGCCGCGAGTTGATCCTTGCTGGCGCGATCATCACGATTCTGCTCAACCCGCTGCTATTCATGCTCCTCGATCGCATGAAGCCGTGGCTTGAAGCACGCGACGGCGCCGCCGCGGCGCCGGCAACCACTCAACCACCGCCGCAGCCGTCGCCTGCGACTGCACCGGCCGAAGGTCCAGCCCCCGCCCCGGTTGCAAGTCAGGCGAAGGCCGAAATCGAAGCCACGACGCAGGAAGGGCACACGGTGCTCATCGGCTACGGCAACATCGGTCGCTGGATCGGCGAGGCACTGGCCGCCGCCAAAATTCCGCTCGTAGTCATCGAGGAGAAAGACGCGATTGTAGAGAAGCTGAGCGCTGCTGGCATCGAAGCCCTCGCGGGCAGCGCACCGTCGGCACTGTCTGCCGCCAATCTATCGAAAGCGCGCGCACTTTTGGTCGCCGTTCCTGAAGCTTTCGAGGCGGGGCAGATCGTCGCCCAGGCCCGAGCTGCAAATCCCTCGCTCTTCATCGTCGCCCACGCCCATTCTTCCGAGGAGACCGAATATCTCTCCAAACTCGGGGCGAACGCGGTGGTCGAGGGAGCCCGCGAGATCGCCGATACCATGGTCGCGCGCCTCGTGTCAGAGGAGCGGCGCACAGCATAAGCCTTGTGCGCGCAGCTAACATATTGGCGCGGTTTCATACTTCCGTCGATTTTGCTCTGCAACAAAGGCTTCGAATCGCGTTTATTGCGTAGCGGGGCGATGAGAATGATCGATGGATATCAGAGCCTGCTGGCCAGCTTGGCCGCGGCCGCGGTCATCGCGGGTTATGCGCATAGCGCGCTCGCTGGCGAGGGCGGCTGCGCAGCCACCAACGCCGGTACCCTGAATGCCACGATCTCTGCGTCTGGTACGGCCACGCGTCAGATATCGCTCGAATCCGGCGACCTGCTGACATTTTCCGCCACCAGCGCCACGGTTGCTCTTGTCGGTGGCGAAGGCGCGCCGGCAACGCTCGTCGGCGGGACGACCACATCGGCGACCTTCAAAGCGCCGGAGGCCGGAAGCTATTCCTTCCAGTATTCCGCCGCTGTCGGCGCGGGCAGCATCCGCGTCACCTGCCTTTCTACGCAAACGGAAGCGGCAAATGCCGCCTTCCTCGAACGCCGCAAGGCGCTGCTCAACTCCCGCGAACCCGATCGGCTCCGCATAGATAGAGCGCCCACACCGATTGCCAATGGCGACAAGCCGCTGTCGAGCAACGTGTCTGTCGGCGACAACGGCCGCGCCAATGGCGTTGAGTTCTCCGTCAGCCTGTCAGAGATCACGGCGGCCGCTCAGGGGAACAAGAAGGTCGATCCTGGCATCGTCGATTTCTGGCTCGAGGGCCGGATGCAGGCCTACGACAGCAGCCTCGATACCGGCAACAACCTCAGCGTCCTCTATCTCGGCACCCGGTCGATGCTCAGCCCCGACATCATGGTCGGCGCGCTCGCCCAACTCGATCGCGGCGTCGAAACCTTCGACCAGGACACGCCCGAGATGGCGGCGCGCGGCTGGATGCTCGGACCCTACATGAGCATGAAGCTCGGTCCCGGCGTCGTGTTTGACACGCGCGCAGCGTGGGGCGAAACCGAAAACGCCGTTGCAAGCGCCGCCATCGATGACAGCCTCACCGCCCGCCGTCTTGTTCGCAGCAAGCTGACGGGCACGCGTGAGTTCGGCGGCTGGAAGGTCGCCCCCAGCGTCGGCCTCGTCTACATCGAAGATGCCCTGCGCGACTCTGCGACCAACGAGACCAAAGCCGTCGGCACCGGAAAGGTCGAGGTGCTCCCTGAAATCTCCAAGCGCTTCGCACTCGACGATCAGACTTTCATCGAGCCGCGCGCCGCGGTTGGAGCGTTCGTCGGCTTCGATGATCTGCAGGCGCTCAATCCCGCAGTCACGACCGTTGGACCGACGGATGTGCAGTTGAAAGCCGAAGCTGGGGTAGCTGTTGGCCTCAAGGACGGTGCGAAATTGAATGCAACCGGCGGCGTTGAAAGTGGAACGGCCTCGACCGCTGACAATTGGATGGGTCGGCTGCAGCTGAACGTGCCGCTCGGCAAATGAGGCGTTGCGCGACGCAACAAAGCTCCAATTTTGTCAACATCCTTCTTACGCCCATGCAATGGAAAGTTATTTTACGTGTCGCAATAGGCACGTATAGTGAGGTTGTAGGTGATTAGGAGTAGCTGCGGGTCGCTGCCATTGGCAGTTGGAATTCTCCCCCCGAACCCAGTCTCTCCCGTGGCGCTGATCTCCTGCGAAGGAGGTGACGCATGGCATGCCCGAAGATCGAAGTCCGCGGTAAGAGAGTGATCCTTCTCAGCGGCTTTCACGACGTGGTCAAAGCAGCCCGCCCCCAAGCAGTTCTCGGCGAGTGTGATGTGAAGCAGGTCGATGGTCTCCATCAGTCTGCAAGACTGCATCCCGACGCGGTTGCCTTTGGCTATGTCGCAGGACGGTGGGTTCCGGCTGCCTAGCCGGACCTGAACCGCGCTTTCATGCAGATCCCCGGGTCCCCTGGATCCGGGGATTTGCTGTATTAGGGCAGCATCGTTAGATAAGGGCAGATCTTTCGCCTGGATGCCCTCTTGGGTGTTCTCTCTTGGAATTGCCATGTCGCTCGCCCTTGAAACCACGGCTGGGGCCAACGCCGTCGTAGCCGACAAGCCGTCTCTGGCCGGGCTCACCCGTGATGGCCTGCGCGCCGCGCTGGCCGCTGCCGGAGTGCCTGAGAAGCAGCTGCGCATGCGCGTCAACCAGTTGTGGAGCTGGCTTTACGTGCGCGGCGTGCGGGACTTCTCCGAGATGACCGACGTGGCGAAGGAGCTTCGTGCCAATCTCGCCGAGCGTTATTCGCTGAGCCGCCCCGAAATCGTCTCCGAGCAGGTGTCCGTCGATGGCACGCGCAAATGGCTGCTGCGACTGCCCGCGCAAGCGCGTGATGGTCGCCCGCCCGAGGTGGAGACCGTCTACATCCCCGAATCCGATCGCGGCACGCTGTGCATCTCCAGTCAGGTCGGCTGCACGCTGAACTGCACCTTCTGTCATACCGGCACGCAGCGCCTCGTGCGCAATCTCACTGGCCAGGAGATCGTCGGCCAGATCATGCTGGCACGCGATCGCATCGGCGACTGGCCCGGCGCCACACCGCCCGGTGATGGACGCCTGCTGCCCTCCTCCGAGCGCAAGATCACCAACATCGTGCTCATGGGCATGGGCGAGCCCCTCTACAACTTCGACAACGTCAAGGCTGCCATGGAAGTGGCGGCCGACGGCGAAGGCTTATCGGTCTCCAAGCGCCGCATCACCTTGTCGACGTCGGGCGTCGTGCCGGAAATTGCGCGCTGGGGTGCTGATACGGGCACCATGCTCGCGATCTCGCTGCATGCCGTGCGCGATGAGCTGCGCGACGAGCTCGTGCCGATCAATCGCAAGTATCCAATCGCCGAGTTGCTGGAAGCCTGCCGCAACTATCCCGGCCTGTCGAACGCGCGCCGCATCACGTTCGAATACGTGATGCTGAAGGGCGTCAACGACAGCCTCGCCGAGGCGAAAGAGCTTGTGCGCCTTCTCGCCGGCATCCCGGCTAAGATCAATCTCATCCCCTTCAATCCCTGGCCGGGTGCACCGTACGAGTGCTCCGATTGGGACCAGATCGAGCGGTTCGCCGAAGTGGTCAATCGCGCGGGTTACGCAAGCCCGGTGCGCACGCCGCGCGGCCGCGACATCTACGCAGCGTGCGGCCAGCTCAAGTCGGCCAGCATCAAGCAGCGCGCTTCCGAGCGCGCCGTCCCCGCGCAGCTCGCAAGCAGCGGAGACTGAGCTTCGTGTTCTGGAGAACTGCCGGGCGCCTGCTTATCGTCATCCCGTTTGCTATGCTCGCTGCATCGCTCACCGTGATGTTCATTCTGGTGACGCTCGGGCTCGAGCGCATCACCGCCTTCCTCCATGCTGCGCCGATCGAAACGGACGATCCCGAACAGCTCTTCGCCATCATGGATCAGAGCTTGATGCTGATTGCGAGCCTCACGCTCATCCCTGCGCTTCTCGTCGTCATCGTCGGCGAGATCGCCCGCATCCGCTCTTGGATTTACTACGTGGCTGGCGGCGGCGTCGCGCTCGCGGCCATTCCCCTGCTCGCCCGCTACGGCCAGAGCGGCACCATCACCACGCCGGAGGCGCTGGTCTGGCAAATCTTCGCCACAGCGGGCTTTGCCGGCGGTTTCGTCTACTGGCTCATCGCCGGCCGCAACGCCTGATCACGATGCCACCGGACGCAAAGCCTCGCTCGGCTTGTGTCGCCCATAAACTCAGCCGCCGTCAGGCGGCCAGGCGCCAACGGCGCCCGGCGCGAGCGCCGGCTATCAGCCTGCACAGCCCCCACCGCACAGAAAGCCTCTCTCAGCTTGTGTCGCCCATTAGCCAGCCCCAGCCTTTTTCGGTTGAGCCACGCGAGCGAGGCCCTGTAAGCTCCGGCCGGGGTGGAAACCAGTGGGATTGGCCATGCTTACGCTGTTGCGCGTTCTTTTCGGCTTTGCCGTCGCCTGTCTCGTCGCCGGCGTCGCGACCGTCGCCTTCGTCGTTAGCCCCATCGAGCTGGCGAACCTTCCCGCCGAGGCCCAGCCCGAGCGCCTCACCAACGCTGGCATCCTCGCGCTCCTCGCCGCAACCCATTCAGCGCTGTTCGCTTTTCCCTTCGCGCTCATCCTCATCGGGATTGCCGAGCTGACACGCGTGCGCTCGCTTCTCTATTACGTGCTCGCAGCTACCACGATCGCGTTGGGCGGCCTGCTGGCCATCTTCCTCTATGAGGTCCCCGGCCAGCCCTCGATCCTCAACGACTACGCCGTTGCCGCCTTCGCAACTGTCGGAATCCTGTCCGGCTTCACCTATTGGCTGTTCGCCGGACGCGGCGCCGGGGGCAGGCGCAGCGGCACTACGCCCGCTGCTACGACGCCCGAACCGGACACGACAGAGGGCGACACCCCCGCGCCTCAGCCGACCTGAGCTTCCGGCAACCACCGAAAGACCAAGCCTTTTTCACGCGCAATTGTGTTGTTGCGACGCAACGAAGAGGCTACTCTTGATGAAATATCGTGTTGCGGGGGCAAGGAGAGGTTCACCGCATGCTCGACCCTGAGCTCCAGCAACGCTTCGCCCGCCAGTGCGCTGAGGCAGCGTTCGGCTACTCTGCAGCAGGCACTGCCGCATACGCTGCATTCGCCGACCAGGTGCTGAACTTCTGGTCGTCCATTCTTCAGCCTCAACCGCAGTCAACCAAGCGTGAGCTAGCGCCTTGGCAGTGGCCGGTGCCGATGCCGGCCTCCAAATCCAAAGCAGCCCCGGCAAGCAATCCTTTTGCCGCCAACCCCTTCATGTGGGCACTTCCGGGCCCGGTCGCGCCTCCGGCCCCTAAGACGCCGGCGATGCCGACCAACCCCTGGGAGGCGATGGCCCAGTTCGCCGACGTCATGAGCGGCGCTCTCACCGCCATGACAGCGGTTCCCGTCAAACCTGCAACCACCAAGGCCGACCCGATGTCGGCTTGGCTGGCGGCGTTCCCGTTCACACCGCCGACAGCCGCTTGGCCCATGGCTTTCATGATGATCTCGCAAGGCGTGCCGCACGCCGTGGCATGGCCGACCGCCGAAGCCAACGCAGCCGTCATGGATGCCGCCGAGACGGCCCGCCGGTCGATCCAGAAGGCGTTCGCCAGCTATCAGTCGGAAGGCGGTCACGCCGCCGGCGGAGGCGTCTGGCCGCCGATGGAGATGCTGACGCTCTTCACGGCCGTGCCGATGAATGTCGGCACCATGCTGACGGCAATGAAGCTGCACTGACGTAACTCGGCCGCCTCATGCGGCCGCCGTCAGGGCTAAGTCGTCTTCTTCTTGAAGCGTGTCGATTTCTTCTGGCAGTGCGCTTTGCGCTTCTTGCCGTTCTTCATCGTGATCTCTTTGTACCAAGAGCACTGCGCCATAGCCGTGCAGGCGCTGTTGTCGAGCCCCGCGCATTCGGACGGCGGCTTCTTCTCGACCTTTTTCTTCTCGTCCGCGGCGTCGGCAGCGACGCTGAACGATAGCAACACGGCGGCAGCGAGCGCGATCTGCCGAAAATGAATACGCATGAAACGATGTCCCCCGAGCCTAACGACCAATGAGAATATAACAGGAACACTCACCAAATTGAACGGGCCGAACATACCCAGCCAGCAATCTGCCGAGTGGATGATGCAATCCGAGCACATCCGCTTCCGGACCCGCCGACCTCTCCCAAGCGCGCATTTCGCGCGACAAGGTGCCCGCCGATATGGCGCAGCTGTGCGGAATGCCGTACAGGGCGGTGCGCTTATTGAACTCGCAGTGCATCCAACCTAACGAACGAGCTCTCCATGACCTCCAAGCCCAAGCCGATCAAAAAGGTCGTGCTCGCCTACTCCGGCGGCCTCGATACCTCGATCATCCTCAAGTGGCTGCAGCAGACCTACGGCGCGGAGGTCGTCACCTTCACCGCCGATCTCGGCCAGGGCGGCGAACTGGACCCGGCGCGCGAGAAGGCACTGATGCTCGGCATCAAGCCCGAGAACATCTACATCGAAGACCTGCGCGAGGAATTCGTCCGCGACTACGTCTTCCCGATGTTCCGCGCCAACGCTCTCTATGAGGGCATCTATCTGCTCGGCACCTCGATCGCCCGCCCGCTCATCGCCAAGAAGCAAATCGAGATCGCCCGCGCCACCGGCGCCGACGCCGTCTGCCACGGCGCCACCGGCAAAGGTAACGACCAGGTCCGCTTCGAGCTTTCCTACTACGCGCTCGAGCCGTCGATCCGCATCATCGCCCCCTGGCGCGACTGGGAGTTCAAGAGCCGCGAGGACCTCATCGCCTTCGCCGAGCAGAACCAGATCCCCATCTCTAAGGACAAGCGCGGCGAGGCCCCGTTCTCCGTCGACGCCAACCTCCTGCATTCCTCTTCGGAAGGTAAGGTGCTCGAAGATCCGAACGTCGAGCCGCCGCCTTACGTCTTCCAGCGCACCATCTCGCCGGAGGAGGCACCCGACAAGCCAACGGTCATCACTGTCAGCTTCAAGAAGGGCGACCCCGTCGCCATCAACGGCAATCCCATGAGCCCCGCGAACATCCTCGCCACGCTCAACGACTACGGCCGCGACAACGGCATCGGCCGCGTCGATCTTGTCGAAAACCGCTTCGTCGGCATGAAGTCGCGCGGCATCTATGAAACGCCCGGCGGCACCATCCTCTGGCACGCGCACCGCGCCATCGAGTCGATCACCCTCGACCGCGGCGCCATGCACCTCAAGGACGAGCTGATGCCGCGCTACGCCGAGCTCATCTATTACGGGTTCTGGTTCTCGCCCGAGCGCGAGATGCTGCAGGCCGCCATCGATAAGAGCCAGGAGCACGTCGAGGGCGAAGTGACGCTGAAGCTCTACAAGGGCAACGTCATCGTCATCGGCCGCGAGAGCCCCAAGAGCCTCTATTCGTCGACGCTCGTCACGTTCGAGGATGACAAGGGCGCGTACGATCAGAAGGACGCCGCCGGCTTCATCAAGCTCAACGCGCTGCGCCTGCGCACCCTCGGCCTGCGCGACCGCAAGGGCTGAATTTAGCGACGACAAAACGAGACGGCGGCGGCTTCACGGTCGTCGCCGTTTTTGCATCTACGCCGGCGCGCCAGCGCCATCGCCGACGAGTCCGTCAAACGCCGCCGCAAGGCCGTTCCAATCGGTATCGCGGATCAGCGCCTCCTCCAGCGCATCCTCGCCCCGCAGCCAGCGCTGCGCGCCATCGGGCATCTGCAGCGCCAGATGCAGCCCGTGAATCAGCTCGTAAGCCCGCCACGCATACCCGTGCACGCGCAGCGCCGACTGCAGCGCGTTCTGCACCAGGCTGCGCATCACCGCGTGCGGCTCCGACAAGGGCACATCCACCTCGCGCCCCGCCGCTGCGTCGATGCACGCCATCTTGTCGAACGAGGCATGTCCGCGGCACGCGAGCGGCCGGACAGGATGAATGATGCAGCTGTCCCGCACCATCAGCGGACAGAAGCACTGCGCCGCCATACGCGGCTCGGAAGCCAGTCCGCACGCAACCTCATCTGCCTCGGCGATGCGCCCTGGCAGATGGAGCTGCGCGCCGGCCTCTGTCGCATCCACCCGTCGGATGTAGTCGGCTAGCAGGAAAATTTCCGGCGCCGTCGCCGTCACGCGGATGCAGCAGCAGGCGGGACAACCCTTGTGGCAGGCGAGGACCTGCAGGCCCTCTGTCTGCAGCGTGACGTTGCCCTCGAAGAGATCGAACGCTTCTGACGCGAGCGCTGGGATCAGGCCCGGATGCCCGCGTCCCGCTTCGACCATCTGGCTGAATCGGCCGTGCGCGGTTCGGAAGAAATCGACGGGCTCTGCGCTTTCCACGGATGTCATGGCTCTGGTACGGCGCAGCGGTGTGCGCGAGCAGCGAAGCGAAAAAGGCTATCAGGCGAGCTTATCGCCCGCGCCGGAAATTGCGATAACCACCCGCTGACCTAAGTCGCCTCTCCGGCAATCGCGTCACCTCAGTTCGGGACCCACCGCATGCACTACGTTCTCTTCTACGAATACGTCCCCGATTACCTTGAACGTCGCGAGCCCTTGCGCGCCGCGCATATGGCGCTTGCGGCACCGCTGATCGAACGCGGTGAGCTGTTTCTTGGCGGAGCGTTCGCCAATCCCGCCGACGGCGCCATGATCGTCTTTTCCGGAAACAGCCCCGCGGTGGCCGAAAATTTCGCCAAGGCCGATCCCTACGTCGCAGCCGGCCTCGTCACCCGATGGTGGGTGCGCGAATGGACCACCGTCGTCGGCAAAGATGCCGCCCAGCCAGTGAAGCTGCCGCCCGTCGGTTGATTGCCGCAGTGCCTCTGTTAAGCTGCAAGCGCCATGAGCATGATCATCTTCCACATCGCATCGACCTTCTTCGAAGCCTGAGTGCGCTCGTCCTAGAGACGCCCGTTCTCACCTGAAGGTCAGATTGCCAGCAACTGCGCCCCGTCGTGGGCGCGGCTGGCCGATGTTTGGAAAAATGCATGCCCGATACATATGGATTGCACCCTCTCAGCGAGGCGCAGATTCAAAACTTCATCGACGATGGCTTCGTCAAGATTGACGCGGCGTTCGACCGTTCAATTGCGGAGGCGGTGCGGGCCAGAATCTGGCGTGACACCGGCTGCGATCCCGACGAACCACACACATGGTCCGAGCCGGTAATTCGCCTCGGCATGTATACCGAAGCGCCGTTCGTCGCTGCGGCGAACACCGAGGTGCTTCACGCAGCCTTTGACCAGCTCGTGGGACGTGACCGCTGGCTCGCTTGCCGCGCCATGGGGACATTTCCAGTTCGATTTCCGTCTGCAAGCGATCCCGGCGACACCGGTTGGCATGTCGACGTGAGCTTCGATTGGGAGAAGCCAGACTTCATGGACTGGCGCGTCAACGTCGTCTCGAAGGGACGCGCATTGCTCATGCTGTTCCTTTTCTCGAACGTCGGAGAAAGGGACGCGCCGACTCGCATTCGAGTTGGCTCCCATGCCGACATTGCGCGAGCGTTGGCACCAGCTGGCGATGCCGGCCTCACGTTGCGAGAACTTGTGCCGGTCATTGAAGCTGCGCCATCACGAGAAGAAACCCTGGCGACTGGAGAGGCGGGAACGGTCTATCTGTGCCATCCATTCCTGGTGCACTCTGCTCAGCCCCACTTTGGGACTGAACCCCGCATCATGGCGCAGCCGCCCCTCCTGCCGAAACGGCAGCTGCACTTAGCGCGCGCTGAGGGTGACGACTATTCGCCAGTCGAGATCGCGATCAGGAACGCGCTCGGGTCGCTCGAGTAAAAAAGGCGCGGGGCGGCGCTGTCGCCGCCCCGATCTAAAGGCGTCTAAGCCGCGGCGGGCGCGGAGACGGCTGCCGGACGCTCCACTTCGGGGCGCGGGGAGTTTTGCGGTAGCTCGCACAGCCCGCCGCCCATGTAGAGCTGGTGCCAGAGCTGCGTCGACAGCACGCCGGTGAGGCCCATCTTCAGGAACACGTTGATGTTCTTGTCCTCGCCCCGGCCAATCGCCTCGTAGTCGCGCCGCACGGTCTCGACGTCGAAGTATCCGGTTCGGGCAAGCGACTCCGGACTCATCAGGTCGCGCACGTACTGCGGCGGATTGATGAAGAAGCTTTCGGCCAGCGGCGCGCGGAACATGCCCTTCTTGCGCCACGCGCTCTCCTTCGGCAGCACGCGCGCAGCGGCATGACGCAGAAGGTACTTGTCGCGCATCAGCCCGCGCAGCTTCCACCGCGGAGCGAGCTTCGAGACATATGAGATCACGTCCTCGTCGAGGAACGGGTAGCGCGTCTCCACGCTGTTCGCCATCGCCACGCGGTCACCCTTGTGGTTCAGCAGCAGCCCCGGCAGATGGACCTTGTAGCCGTAATACAGCGACTGATTGAGCGGATCCCACTTGCGCACGCGGTCGGCGTCGATCGGCACGTCCTCGTAAGGAACGTGATCGCCAATGCGCTCCTTCATTTCGGCACTGAAGTAGCGATCGCGCGACTGCCCAACGAGATGGTAGATTAGCGTCTGCGCGTGCGCGCGTCCCATCATGTCGTCGATGCGCTTTAGCTGTGCCTTCGTCATGTAAGGCGCCATGCGCATGCGGAACATGCGGTTGACCGCATCCGATGCGTACGTGCCGCCTGCATCCATGAAGTAGCTGAGCTTGCGCAGCTTGAACCAGATGTACCCGGCGAAGCCTTCGTCCGATCCCTCACCCGTCAGCGCCACCTTGTAGCCCTGGTCGCTGACCTCCTGCGCCAGCCGCCACAGGGCCGCGCACGAAGTGTCGATCACCGGGCAATCGGTCGATGCGATCAGTTGCGGATAGGTGTTTGCGATCACCGTACTGTCGGAGCGCAAGATCGTCGGCTTGCAGCCGAGCGCCCGTGCCGTGAACAGCGCATCCGACGTCTCGTCCAGGCCCTTGCCGGGCACCTGGATGGTGAAGCTCGGAACTGGGGAGCCACGCAGCTTTGAAGCCGTCGCCAGCACGTAGGCGGAATCGACACCGCCCGACAGATAACCGACGACCGGCACATCGGCCCGCAGGCGAATCTCGACCGCGCGGCGGAACCGCGCCTCGAACTCGTCGATCAGCGTCGTGGCATCGCCGTCCAGTTCCTCGCCCGCGTTGGGGAAGTCGAAATCCCAATACTGGCGTTCGACGATCTCCGCGGGCTTGCCGTCGCCGCGGAACTGCATCTTCAGGTAATGCCCAGGCAGCAGCGAGTGCACACCCTCGAACATAGTGCGCCGCGTGCCCATGCTGAAGAACGTGAAGAGGTGATCGATGCCGCGCGGATCGGGCGCCGCGTCGATGGCGCCTGATGCCAGCAGCGCTTTGATCTCCGATCCGAAATACAGCCAGTCGCCCTGACGGCTCCAGTGCAGCGGACAGATGCCGACGCGATCGCGCGCAAGAAACACGGTGCGCTTGGAGAAGTCATACAGCGCAATCGCGAACTGTCCCTTGAGCTGCTCGAACACGCCCTCACCGTACTCCTCATAGAGGTGGACGATGATTTCGGTGTCGGTGTGCGTGCGGAACTTGTGGCCCTTCGCCTCCAGCTCCGCCTTGCGCTCGGGATAGTCGAACAGCTCGCCGTTGTAGACCACGGCGACGGTGCCATCTTCGTTGAAGATCGGCTGCGAGCCATCGCCAAGCCCGACAATCGAAAGACGCCGGTTGGCAAAGCCGATGCCTGGACGGATCAGATAGCCGTCCTCGTCGGGTCCGCGATGCCATAGGGCATCAGCCATTCTATGGACGATTGCAGCGTCGGGCTGCCGCTTGCCATTAAGGTCGATCAATCCGGCGATGCCGCACATGGGTCCTCATCGGGGTCGAGAATCGCAGGCCGCGCGATTCGGCTTAGGTTGTAGTCGACAATGTTCTGGTAAAGGGTGAGTTACACAACGTCGCAAAACATCGGCCGCAGCAGGCCGTTGCGTACGCAACTTCGTCCCATAAAGCCAGTACCTGACCATCCAGCACCCAATTGAGGCGCGGGAGGCAAAGCCGGGCATGTTATTCACATCACAGCATAATTTAGGGATGTCTCAGCACTAAACGAGTGCCGCCGCATGCGACGATCTGCTTCGCCAACAAGCGCCGAATGGCACCCTCCGGGCCGTGAATAGCCCACCAGCTTGTACACGGGAATATGCCCGCGCGGCGACGGCTCAGATCAGCTGCAGCGATTTGAGGCTCGCATGCCCCTCGCGCCCGACGATGATGTGGTCGTGGACGGAGATCCCCAGTGGGGCCGCCGATTGGATGATCTGCTTCGTCATGTCGATGTCCGCGCGCGACGGCGTCGGGTCGCCCGAGGGATGATTGTGCACCAGGATGATCGCCGTCGCTGAAAGCTCCAGCGCTCGCTTCACCACCTCCCGCACATAGACCGGGGTATGGTCGACAGTCCCCTGTTGCTGCACCTCGTCGGCGATCAGCCGGTTGCGCTTGTCCAGAAACAGAATGCGAAACTGCTCGCGGTGCTCATGGCTCTGTGCTGCGTAGAGATAGTCGAGCACTTGCTTCCACGACGACAGCGCCGGACGCTGCACCAACTCGCTCCGCATCATGCGCAAAGCGGCCGCCCGCACCAGTTTCAATTCGGTGATGACGCTATCGCCGACGTCCTTCACTTCCTTGAGCCGTTGCTCCGGCGCGTTGATCACCTCCGCGAACGTGCCGAACCGCGCGAGCAACTGCTTGGCGATACCCTTCGTATCCCTGCGCGGCAGAGCCCGGAACAGCAGCAGTTCTAGAAGCTCGTAATCCGGCAGCGCGTCGGCGCCGCCCTTGCGGAAGCGCTCGCGCAGCCGTTGGCGATGGCCTGCATGATCGGGCGTCGCGGCTTTGAAGAGCGCGCCTTGTTCGTTGACCCCGCTCTCCTCGCGATCCGGCATGGCGTTGGTGCTGACCTCAGCTCGCGGCAAAGCGTGGGAAATCGAGGCCCGCGGGCGATTTGGTGAAGATCTCGCAGCCCGTCTCCGTGACGCCGACGCTGTGCTCGAACTGCGCCGACAGCTCGCGATCGCGCGTCACCGCCGTCCATCCGTCAGGCAGCACCTTCACGTGCGGCCGACCGAGATTGATCATCGGTTCGATCGTGAAAAGCATGCCGGGCTCTAGCACGACGCCTTCGCCCGCTTCGCCGTAGTGCAAGATATTCGGGCGGTCGTGGAACGTGCGTCCCAGCCCATGGCCGCAGAAGTCACGCACCACGGAGCAGCGCTCGCCTTCTGCAAACGCCTGGATCGCAGCGCCGATATGGCCGGTCGTGGCGCCGGGCTTCACTTCGGCAATCCCGCGCATCAGAGCTTCGTAGGTGACCGAAATCAGCCTCTCGGCCCGGCGCGAAATCTGTCCGACAGGATACATGCGGCTGGTATCGCCGTGCCATCCATCGACAATCAGAGTGACGTCGATGTTGATGATCTCGCCTTCGCGCAGCGGCTTCGGCCCCGGAATACCGTGGCAAACGACGTGGTTGATCGAGGTGCAGATTGCCTTTGGGAAGCCGCGGTAGTTCAGCGGTGCCGGATAGGCATCGTTGTCGAGCGCAAATTTCAGAACCCGCTCGTCGAGTTCTTCTGTGGTGACGCCCGGCTGCACGTATTCGGTCAGCATATCGAGCGCTTGGGCGGCGAGCTGGCCCGCCTTGCGCATCCCGGCGAAGCCCTCGGGCCCGTGCCGCTTGACCTTTCCATCCCGATCAGCCGTGCGGCCGACTTCAACATTCGACATCTCTGAAGAATCCTGTTGGCCCGGCGGAGCCGAGACCATGACGTTAATGAGCGCTGGACGCTGTTGACCAAGGAGCATACTTAGATGCACCCGGCCTGCCCACCCATTTAATGGGCGCTTTGCGGCGTCCCAAGAGGTGCGAGCAGAGCCCTGGTCCGCATCGAGTGGCTGACCAACAGCGGCCGGTTGTCGCAAAACTTCAAACTGGAATAGATTTAGCCTGATGTCCGTCAGTCTAGAAGCCCCATTTTACAGGGCTTTGCGGCCCAAACGTGCACGTTGCCGCTCCGATTATCACGCGCTGGCGGAAACTTAGGCGCGACACTTTTCGATCTCCCGATTACGCTTTTGCGATGCAGCGGAGAACACCAAGTCTCCTCGAACCGTCGATATCGCGAGGCGGTGAAATGATTTCTGTAAAGCAGCCGACGACTGTAATGCCGTCAGCGCCCGCCCCCAAACAGCTGGGCGAGGTCGCTCTGATCGGCATCTACGAAGTCTCGAAGATTCTCGCCAAACCGGCGCGGCTCGAGACGACACTTTCCAACGTCCTCAACCTGCTGTCCTCGTTCCTCGACATGCAGCACGGCACCATCGTCCTCCTTGACGATGACGACGTGCCCGGCATGGTCGTCGGCACCGTATGGACGGAAGAGGTCGCCTACGAGGGTCACCAGCACTTGCCCCGCAAGGTGCTGGACCAGATCATTGCGACGTCCATGCCGTTGGTGCTCGAGAACGCCGGCGAACACCCCCTCTTCCACGGGGCATCGCGGGAAACCACCTCGACCGCCGATGGGCAGCCCGTTTCCTTCATCGGAGTTCCCATCAAGATTGAGGACCGCGTCGTCGGCACCCTGTCGATCGTGCGTGTGTGGGACAAAGGCAGCGAATTCCGCTCCGATCACGACGTTCGCTTCCTGTCGATGATCGCCAACCTTATTGGCCAGACCATCCATCTGCATCGCGTCATCTCCCGCGACCGCGAGCGCCTGATGGATCAGAGCCGTCGGCTCGAAAAAGAGCTGACGAGCGTCAAGCCGGGCAAGGAGCGGTCGCGTGTCGCCGGCATCATCGGCGACAGCGCCGCCATTCGCGCGCTGCTGAGCAAGATCGAGATCGTCGCCAAATCGAATGCGACGGTACTGCTCCGCGGCGAGTCCGGAACGGGCAAAGAGCTCTGCGCCCGCGCCATTCACGAGTTGTCGACCCGCTCCAAGGGAGCTTTCGTTAAGGTCAACTGCGCGGCCCTACCTGAATCGGTGCTGGAATCGGAACTGTTCGGCCACGAGAAGGGTGCATTCACTGGCGCCATCGCCTCGCGCAAAGGCCGCTTCGAGCTTGCCGATGGCGGTACCATCTTCCTCGACGAGATCGGTGAGATTTCGCCTGCGTTCCAGGCCAAGCTCCTGCGCGTCCTGCAGGAGGGCGAGTTCGATCGCATCGGCAGCACCAAGACCCAGAAAGTCGACGTGCGCGTCGTCGCTGCCACCAACCGCGATCTCGAGGAGGCTGTCAGCCAAGGCACGTTCCGCGCCGACCTCTACTATCGCATCAGCGTCGTGCCGCTGCGCATTCCTTCGCTGCGCGAGCGCAAAGGTGACATCCCTCTTCTTGCCGAGAGCTTCCTCACCCGCTTCAACAAAGAGAACAATCGCAACCTGAAGCTCGCCTCCAGTGCCATCGACGTGCTGAAGGCCTGCTACTTCCCAGGCAACGTGCGCGAACTCGAAAACTGCGTGTTCCGCACCGCGACGCTGGCCTCCGGCGCTTCAATTGTCGATGACGACTTCGCTTGCCGCCACGATCTCTGCCTCTCTTCGCTGCTGTGGAAGGGCGGCGGCGGAAATTCGCTTCCGGAGCGCCCCAAGCCGCAAATCCCACTTCCCGTTATGCCCACATCGGCGGAGCCGGCGCGGCCGGCGATGCCGGTGCCAGCTGAAGCCCGCTCGCCCATTTCAGAGTCTGATATGGGTGGAGCGCTCGATGGCGATGGCGCTCCCTCGACCGAACGCGATCGCCTCGTAGAGGCCATGGAAAAGGCGGGCTGGGTCCAGGCCAAGGCCGCGCGCATTCTCGGTTTGACGCCGCGCCAGATTGGCTACGCGCTCAAAAAGCACGGCATCGAGATCCGCCACTTCTGACGCGCGCTGACAACGCGCGTCACTTCTCCTTGCTCACACAGCCTCTATGGTGACGGCGACATCGCGCGGCCGCCCGAAGTAGGGCATCGACGTCACCAGCACGTCGGCGCCGGTCCCCGCATATTCGGCCGCGTTTTCCGTTGTAATTCCGCCAGCCGCCGCAACCAGTGGCCGCTTCGGTGCGCTCTTCAATGCCGCGACGAGATCTCTGACCTCCGCCGGGCTGAACTTCTCCGCCTGTATCACGTCGAAGCCCGCCGCCGCCGCTTCAAGCGCCGCGGCGATGCTTTTAGCCTCGATGACCAGTTTCTTTTCAGGCACCGCCCGCCGCAGACGCGCAACGAGCTCGGCGAGAGGAACGTCGGCGAGAAAAGCCCGGTGCTCCGGAAAGACGAGCACGCTTTCCGACAAGCCGAGCCGATGCATCGAAGCCCCGCCGGCCTGTACGGCGCGCGCCGCGAACGATTTGGTTCCTGGCGTATTCTTGCGCGTGCAGGCGATGCCGATATCGGGGGCAACGCGACGCGCGGCCTCCACGATCGCACGCGCAGCGCTGGCTACGCCCGACCACGCTTCGATCAGCGTCTGCGACACCTTCCAGCCGCGATGCAATGCTTCCGCAGTTCCGGTGGCCGTGAGGATCTCCGCGCCAGATTCAAGGCTGGCGCCCGAGCGCGTCTGCGCCGTAACACTCTCGCACCCCGCCAGCCGCAGCAGCGCCACGGCGCTTTCGACCTCCGCCACTACCATTGGTCCGCGCGCCCTGAAAGTCATCCGGCCCGCCGCGCCACCGATGCCAAGCGCCGCGGTGGTCAAATCGCCAAAGGGAACGTCGTCGGCCAGCAGGGCCTCGAGCTCGCTCGGAAATGCCGCAGTCATGCCAGTGGTCCTCTGAGAAACTTAGAGTCGCAGCGCGTGGGATTGGCCACAAGTGCGTCGGGTTTCAGACAATGCCGCGCGTAGCAACCGCCCCTCTTCCCGTCTTTACGCCCGATTTCATGGTCGGCTACACTTCGGCATGCAGATTGCTCAATCGTGAGTAGCGGCCCTGCGGGCCTCATCTGCGGAGAGCGACATGCAATTTATGAGCTACCACGAGCACCTGCTGAAACTTGCAGGCGTCATCTATCGCTCCGGCGAAGACGATGTCGATGGATTGCTTGCCGGCTTTGCCGCCGATCTCGTCCGCGAAGGCCACCGCATCGGCGGCGTCGTGCAGTTCAACGGCAAGAAGGCAGCCGATCCCAGGGCCGGAATGTCGCTTATCGACCTCATGACCGGACGCTCTATCTCGATCAGTCAATCGCTGGGCGCCGCGTCATCTGCCTGCAAGCTCGATCCGTCCGGCCTGGCGGACGCTGCCGTAGCAGTCAGCCGAGCCATCGCCGAGAACGTCGAACTCGTCATAGTCAACAAGTTCTCCAAGCAGGAAGCGAGTGGCGGTGGCCTGCGCGCCGAAATCGCCGACGCCGTGGTGGCGGGTCTTCCGATCCTCACCGCAGTTTCCGACAAGTGCTACGACGACTGGATCAGTTTTACCGGCGGATACGGGACGACGCTGGCGTGCGAGCGCAGCATCATTGACGATTGGTGGCGCGGTATATCGCAGCGTGAAGGTCGCGCGCGCCTGCTGGCCAGCCTCGAGCAGGTGTTCGAAGCCGCAGCCGCGCAACCGCCACCTGCGGACACGACTGACGCGCGGCTACTTCCCTATCATAACGTCTGATGACTTGATCACCGCCGATACCGCATCGCCGACCTTGAGACCGAGGTCGTCGACCGCCTCGTTGGTGATCGACGACGTCATGATCAGCCCAGGTGCCAACTCCACCCTCACGTGAGCGGTGGTCGACCCCTTCGTCACGGCGACCACACGACCAGGGAGCACGTTGCGTGCGCTGAGCTTCATGAGCTTTGCCTCTGCTGAATTCCGATCGCGGCATTGTTGCCTGCTTTGGTTATCGGGCCGTTCTCGACGCCGAGCCATTGCCGGCGATGCCGCATCATCGCTCCGGCTATTCAGCGCTCGCCGCACTGTCAGCACATCCGCGCCCACGGCTGCGATGTCATCCGCTGGTGTCGGACATACGACACGCATCAGCCATCTATGTCGCGGGAACGACAGACAGAAATCCCCGACGCGCACATTATAACTATTCAAATTCAACCAGTTAATCTCTGGCACGCGGCTTGAAAGGGTGACGGTACGACTTCGGTCGTCAGGCCTTTCGGAGCGAACAGATGGCGAGTCACAGCGCAGGCGAACGGTCTCGCATCATTGCAAAACGCAGCAGCGCAACCAGCGCGGAACGGCGCCGGCCTCTGACCTGCGTCAGCGAAAAGTTCGCCGCGGAGGCGCGGCAATGAGCGGCGCGGACGACGCAAACGCTGCGCTGGCGGCCATCGATTGGCTTGGCCGCCCTGTCCAGTGTGGCGACTGCCCGCATGAGCCGATCCGCGCTGAAGCACGCTGCGATCTCGGTCGCATCTGCGTCCGCGATCAGCGCGCCCGCCGCATCGATCGCTTCTTCGCTGCAAATCCCGCTGAAGCCGACAAGTACCTGAAGCACCCCTATTTCGAGACGCGCGTGCTGGCCGCCAAGTACGCCAGCATCTTCCTGCTGCCTCCTCTGATGGACGACCCCGAGCCGGACGTGCGCACCATGGTTGCGCAGCGACTGCCGCTGAACCGCATCGCCCATCTTTCCAATGACCCTGATCGCAAGGTGCGCATGGTTCTGGCGCAGCGGCTGGAAGGCGCAGCGCTCGTCGCCATGCTGCACGATGTCGACTACTGGGTGCGCCTTGGTGCCGTAAAGCGCGTGCCCGAGGACGTGCTGCCCATCGCCATGCACGACTCGGATCCCCAGGTGCGCCGCGAAGTGGCGCGCCGCATCAAGTCGGACGTGCTGCCGGCCATGTCGTTCGATCCAGATCCCTTGGTGCGCGTCGCCGTCGCTGCACGGCTGGAGCCCAAGCAATTGATGGCGCTGGTCGAAGATGACGATTTACGCGTCCGTTACGTCGTCGCAGAGCGCGGCACGCCATTGGTGTTGGCGCGCCTTCAGGACGATCCCGACCCCGAGGTCAAACAGCTTGCGCGCCAGCGCGCCAAGTCTGGCGGCGACACGACGCCCTCGAGCGCCAACAACGTATGCATTAGCGGAGAGAAGAATGGCGGCCGTCCAGGAGACCGTTGATCACGTTCGGCGCATCGACGTCGAGCAGTACAAGTACGGATTCGAGACCAAGATCGAATCGGAAAAGGCCCCCAAAGGTCTTTCCGAAGACATCGTCCGCTATATCTCGGCGAAGAAGGAAGAGCCGGAGTGGATGCTCGAGTGGCGGCTGGAAGCTTACCGCCGCTGGCTCAACATGCGCGAGCCGAACTGGGCGCGCGTCGACTATCCGCCGATCGATTACCAGGACCTCTACTACTATTCTGCGCCCAAGAAGCGCCCGACGCTGAACTCACTCGATGAGGTCGATCCGGAAATCCTGAAGACATATGAGAAGCTCGGCATTCCCTTGCAGGAGCAGGAGGTGCTGGCGGGTGTCGTCGGCGCCGATGGCCGCCCGAAAGTTGCCGTCGATGCCGTGTTCGACAGCGTCTCCATTGCCACCACCTACAAGGAAGAGCTTGCCAAGGCTGGCGTGATCTTCATGCCGATCTCCGAGGCGCTGCGCGAATATCCAGACCTTGTGCGCAAGTACCTCGGCTCCGTCGTGCCGAGTACCGATAACTTCTTTGCCACGCTAAACTCGGCGGTCTTCTCCGACGGCTCGTTCGTCTACGTGCCGGAGGGTGTGCGCTGCCCAATGGAGCTGTCCACCTACTTCCGCATCAACGAGGAAAAGACCGGTCAGTTCGAGCGCACGCTCATAATCGCCGACAAGGGCGCCTACGTTTCTTATCTCGAAGGCTGCACGGCGCCCAAGCGCGACGAGAACCAGCTTCACGCCGCCGTGGTCGAGCTGGTTGCGCTCGACGACGCCGAGATCAAGTACTCGACGGTTCAGAACTGGTACCCGGGCGACGCCGACGGCAAGGGCGGCATCTATAACTTCGTCACCAAGCGCGGCGACTGCCGCGGCGCCAACGCCAAGATCGCCTGGACGCAGGTCGAAACCGGTTCTGCCATCACCTGGAAATACCCCAGCTGCATCCTGCGCGGCGACAATTCCAGCGGCGAGTTCTACTCGATCGCCATCTCCAGCGGCCGCCAGCAGGTCGACAGCGGCACCAAGATGATTCACCTCGGCAAAAACACGACGAGCCGCATCATCTCCAAGGGTATCTCTGCCGGCCGCTCCGAAAACACCTATCGCGGTCTCGTGTCGGCGCACCAGAAGGCCACCGGCGCGCGCAACTTCACCAACTGCGACAGCCTCCTCATCGGCGAAGAGTGCGGCGCTCACACGGTGCCCTACATCGAGGCGCGCAACGCGTCGACCCAGTTCGAGCACGAGGCGACAACCTCGAAGATCTCCGAGGAGATGCTGTTCTACTGCATGCAGCGTGGCCTCTCGAGCGAGGAAGCCGTCGCCCTCGTCGTCAACGGCTTCGTCAGCGATGTGCTGCAGCAGCTCCCCATGGAGTTCGCCGTTGAGGCCCAGAAGCTCATCAGCATCTCACTTGAAGGCAGCGTCGGCTGATCCAGCCCGCAACGGATGAAGGAATATGCAATGACGCCCTTACTGCAGATCAAGAACCTTCAGGCCGAGATTGCCGGCAAGAAGATTTTGCACGGCGTGAACCTCGACATCGGCAAAGGCGAGGTGCACGCCATCATGGGGCCGAACGGCTCCGGCAAGTCCACGCTGTCGTATGTGCTGGCCGGCAAGCCCGACTATGACGTGACGGGCGGCGAGGTCCTTCTCGACGGCGCCAACATCCTCGACATGGCTGCCGATGAACGCGCCGCCGCTGGCCTGTTCCTCGCCTTCCAGTATCCGCTGGAAATTCCCGGCGTCACCACGATGACCTTCCTGCGTGCTGCGCTCAACGCGCAGCGCAAGAAGCGTGGCGAGCCCGAGCTTTCCTCGCCCGAGATTCTTCGCCGCGTCCGCACCGAGGCCGAGAAGCTCGGCATCGATCCGGAAATGCTGCGGCGTCCCGTGAACGTCGGCTTCTCCGGCGGCGAGAAGAAGCGCGCCGAAACACTGCAGATGTCGCTTCTGGAGCCGCGCGTATGCGTCCTCGATGAGACAGATTCAGGTCTCGACATCGATGCGCTGAAGGTCGTCGCCGATGGCGTGAACCGCCTGCGCTCTCCCGATCGTTCCATGATCGTCATCACCCACTACCAGCGCCTGCTCGACTACATCGTTCCCGACGTCGTGCACGTCTTCTCCAAGGGTCACATCGTCCGCACCGGCGGCAAGGAGCTTGCGCTCGAACTCGAAGCCAACGGCTACGCCGAGTACGTAGAAGAGGCAGCGTGAACCGATGAACATGGAAGCACGCCCGGTTAGAACCGCCGCCGACGAAGCCTTCATCAAGGCGTTTGCCGAGGTCGGTGCAGACCTTCCCGGCAGCGCCAACGTCAAGGCGCAGCGCGCCGCCGCGTTTGGGCGCTTCGAGGCGTGCGGGCTGCCCACGCGCCGCGTCGAGCAGTGGAAGTACACCGACCTGCGCCAGTTCCTGCGCGAAGCACGCCCACTCGCGGCACCGCCAGGAGCTGTAGAGCGCCAGCGCGCCAACGATGCGGGGCGTGCCTTCGCAGCCATCAAGCCGCGCCGCCTCGTTTTCGTTGACGGAACGTTCGTTGCCGAGCAGTCAGATCTCACCAAGCTCGATGACGGCCTGACCATCACCTCGCTCGCTGACGCGCTCGCCGCTGGCGATGCCGAGGTGGTCAAGCGCATTAGCGATTCGAACGTCAGCCAGGGCGACATCGCGTACGCGCTCAACACCGCGTTCATGGCGGGCGGCGTGGTGATCGCCGTCGAGGCAGGCAAGCACATTGCCAGGCCAATCCATCTCGTCTTTGCCAACTGCGCCGAAAAGCCGGCCAGCATCTTCGTGCGCTCGCAGGTCTCCTTGGGCGCCGGCGCACGCTTGACCCTGCTGGAGAGCCACGAGGCCTTCGGCGCCGAGGAATACCACGTCAACAGCGCCATCAACGTCGATCTCGGCGAAGATGCAGAGCTGGATCACGTCAAGCTCGGCAGTGATGCCGCTGCCGCCATCCACGTGTCGACCACCGGCGCGGTGCTGGCCGCTGGCGCTCGTCTCCGCGACTTCGCGCTCACAAGCGGCGGCGCCATGGTGCGCAACCAGCTGTTCGTCACCTGCAACGGGACGGGCGCAATCGTCGATCTGCGCGGCGCGAACCTGCTCAAGAACCGCCAGCACGCCGATACAACACTCGTTCTCGACCACGCCTCGCCAGGTTGCCAGAGCCGCGAGCTATACAAGTCTGTTCTGGACGACACCGCCCGCGCGGTTTTCCAAGGCAAGATCATGGTGCGCCGCAAGGCGCAGAAGACCGACGCGCGCATGATGTCTCAAGCGCTGTTGCTCTCGGAGACGGCCGAGACCGACAACAAGCCTGAGCTCGAGATCTTCGCCGACGACGTCCAGTGCGGCCATGGCACCACCTGTGGCGCGCTGGATGAAAAGATGAAGTTCTATCTGATGGCCCGCGGCATTCCCGCAGACGAAGCCGAGGCGCTGCTCATCAAGGCCTTCCTTGGCGAGGTGATCGACGGCATCTCTAGCGAGGGCGTCCGCGTTGCGCTCAGCGCCATCGTCGATGCGACGATGGACGCACGGGGACACTGACATGCATCCAGCGGTCAAGAACGGCAGTTATGACGTCGAGCGCGTGCGTGAGGATTTTCCCATCCTCAGCATGCGCGTGCACGGCAAGCCGCTTGTCTATCTCGACAACGCTGCATCCGCGCAGAAGCCGGAAGCCGTCCTTGGCCGCATGCAATACGCCTATACGTCCGAATACGCCAACGTGCACCGCGGGCTGCACTATCTGTCTAACGCTGCCACAGCCGCGTTCGAGGAAGCCCGCGAAAAGGTGCGCGCGTTCCTCAATGCCGAGCGCGCGGACGAGATTGTGTTCACACGCAGCGCCACTGAGGCGATCAATCTGGTGGCCTATACGTTCGGCCGCGACCGGATCAAGCCTGGCGATGAAATCGTGCTCTCCATTATGGAGCACCACGCCAACGTCGTTCCTTGGCATTTCCTGCGCGAGCAGTACGGCGCCGTTATCAAGTGGGCGCCCGTCGACGACGACGGCAACTTCCTGATCGACGAGTTCGAGAAGCTGCTATCGCCACGCACGCGCATGGTGGCCATTACCCACATGTCGAACGTGCTCGGCACCATCGTGCCGGTGAAGGAGGTCGTGAGCCTCGCTCATGCGCGCGGCATCCCCGTGCTCGTCGACGGCTCGCAGGGTTGCGTCCATCTCGACGCCGACGTGCGCGACATCGACGCGGATTTCTACGTCATCACTGGCCACAAGCTCTACGGGCCGACCGCCATCGGCGCTCTCTACGGCAAGTACGAGCTTCTGGAGAGCATGCGCCCCTTCAACGGCGGCGGCGAAATGATCAACGAGGTGTTCGAGGACAAGATCACCTACGGCGTGCCGCCGCACCGCTTCGAAGCCGGCACCCCACCGATCGTCGAGGCGATCGGTCTTGGCGCCGCGCTGGATTACATCGCTTCCATCGGGAAGCAGCGCATCCGCGCCCACGAGACCGAGTTGACGAAGTACGCTCACGAGCGGCTTCGCGAGATCAACTCCCTGCGCATCATTGGCAATGCCGCCGACAAGGGAGCCATCGTCTCCTTCGAAATGAAGGAAGCGCACGCACACGACTTTGCGACCCTCATCGATCAATCGGGCGTCGCCGTCCGCGCCGGCACCCATTGCGCCATGCCGCTGCTGCGCCGCTTCGGCGTCGGCGCCACGTGTCGCGCCTCGTTCGCGCTTTACAACACGCGCAGCGAAGTCGACCGCCTGGCAGAAGCGCTGATCAAAGCGCGCGACCTCTTCGCCTGACCAATCCGCTATCGCCGCACTTCGTCGTTCGTCGCCTCCGCGACGCACGACGCATGCGCGCTCCTGACCGATGTCGGGTTCCCAACAGCTCCGACATTTCTCGCGCCGCTGTCGGCATCGCGACATCGCAAGCGACAATTGGAAAGCGGCGTTATTTCAATGTGTTGGAGAGCGTGCGACGCGTGGCACGCAAGTTGCCTAGAGCCTTTCTAGACGGCGATTGGGTCGTCGGCCGACACGGGACAAAAGCTCGGCCGCCGATGCAATCGCCACCACGGGCATAGCGAGGTCGGCACTATGGACGGACTAGTTGAACGCAACGTTGAGGCAGCGAAGGAAGATCCGCGCTCACTCGACGAGGTGATGCAGGAAATTGCAGAGCACAAAGGCTGCGGCACCAAGGGCGGCAGCGGCAAGGCGAGCTGCGGCACTGGCGCAGGTCAGGGCGATATGCCCGCTGAGATCTGGGAGAAGGTGAAGAACCATCCCTGCTACAGCGAGGAAGCGCACCACCACTATGCACGCATGCACGTCGCCGTTGCGCCGGCCTGCAACATCCAGTGCAACTACTGCAATCGCAAATACGATTGCGCCAACGAATCGCGCCCCGGCGTGGTCAGCGAGAAGCTGACGCCTGAGCAGGCGGCCAAGAAGGTGCTCGCGGTCGCATCGACCATCCCGCAGATGACGGTGCTCGGCATCGCAGGCCCTGGCGACCCGCTCGCCAACCCTGCCAAGACCTTTAAGACCTTCGAGCTGATTTCGCAGACAGCCCCCGACATCAAGCTGTGCCTATCGACCAACGGTCTGGCCCTGCCTGAGCACGTCGACACGATCCAGAAGTTCAACGTCGATCACGTCACCATCACCATCAACATGGTCGACCCGGAAATCGGCGCCAAGATCTATCCCTGGATCTTCTACAATCACCGCCGCATCGAGGGCGTCGAAGCAGCGCGCATTCTCTCCGAGCACCAGCTGCGCGGCCTCGAGATGCTCACCGAGCGCGGCATCCTCTGCAAGATCAACTCGGTGATGATCCCAGGCATCAACGACAAGCACCTTGTCGAGGTGAACAAGGCCGTCAAATCGCGCGGCGCCTTCCTGCACAACATCATGCCGCTCATCTCCGCGCCCGAGCACGGCACCGTCTTCGGCCTCACCGGCCAGCGTGGTCCGACGGCGCAGGAGCTGAAGGCGCTGCAGGACGACTGCGAAGGCGAGATGAACATGATGCGTCACTGCCGTCAGTGCCGCGCCGACGCCGTTGGTCTGCTTGGTGAGGATCGCTCTTCGGAGTTCACCACCGACAAGATCATGCAGATGGACGTCAAATACGACCTCGACACGCGCAAGGCCTATCAGGAGAAGGTCGAAGGCGAACGTCAGGCCAAGGTTGAAGCCAAGCAGGCAGAGCTTGCCACGATGGCCGGCGAGATGAGCGACATCAAGATTCTCGTCGCTGTCGCCACCAAGGGCAGCGGCCGCATCAACGAGCACTTCGGTCACGCCAAAGAGTTCCAGATTTACGAGCTCTCCACCTCCGGTGCGAAGTTCGTCGGTCATCGCCGCGTCGATCTCTACTGCCAGGGCGGCTTTGGCGACGAAGCGAGCCTAGAGACGGTCATCCGCGCCATCAACGACTGCGCGGCAGTGTTCGTCGCCAAGATCGGCGGTTGCCCCAAGAACGATCTGCTCAAGGCCGGCATCGAGCCCGTCGATCAGTACGCGATGGAGTTCATCGAGCAGTCGGCAATCTCTTACTTCAAGGACTACCTGCAGCGCGTGAAGAGCGGAGAGATCGAGCACGTCACGCGTGGCGATGCCGACATCCGCCAGGGCGCGCTCATCAACGCTTAAACTCGACTAACTGGAGCTGATAAATGGCCTACAAGATCGTCGCATCGCAGTGCACATCGTGCTCGGCTTGCGAGGCGGAATGCCCGAACGTCGCCATCTCCGAGAAGAACGGCACGTTCGTTATCAACCCGAAGAAGTGCACCGAGTGCATCGGTCACTTCGACATCCCGCAGTGCGTCGCGGTGTGCCCGGTCGATGATACGTGCATCATCGACACCTCCTATCCGCGCTACCAGGCGCCGGCTTGAGGAGGACGCTTCCATGGACATGAGCGTAACACCCGCTGCACAGAAGTTCATCCAACGCATGTTGCGCTTCGACGGCGGTCCGGGAAGCGGGTTCCGTCTCGAGGTTACGGCGGGAGGCTGCTCCGGACTGGCGGCACAGTTCAGCGTCGAGACGCAACCGCGCTCGGGCGATGCTGTCGTGGACGTGAGCGGCGTCAAGTTCTTCCTGCCGGCCGAAAGCCGACTGCTGCTCGACGGAGTCACGGTCGACTTCGTCGACTCGCCGCTGCAGACCGGGTTTGTGTTCCACGATCCCAAGGCCAAGTCGTGCGGCTGCTCCTCGGAGAAGGCGCCGGCAGTTGACGCTTCGTCGCTCAAGCTGAGTTAGGGGCGACGATGACGGCAGCGGTCAGGAGCATGGAGGCACCTCTGGCGGACGACGCGCTCATCGCGAGCGTATTGCTCGGTCAAGGTCTCCCGGCCGCTGCCGAACACCATCTGCGCATGGCGAGCTTGTCCTATCACAACGCAGACCTTGCAGAGCAGCACCTGCGTGACGCCGAGGCGCTCGCCCCGGGCCATGCGGCCGTGCTGATCGGTCTCTACCGGTTTTACTTCTACAAAGGCCGTCTCGATGAGGCGCTCGACGTTGCGCGCGTATGCCTCGCCAAGGCAGCCCGCGAGAATGGGCTCAGCAGCAATTGGCGCGACGTCGCGCGTGACGACGCGGATTTCAGCGGTTGGGACGCAGTGCTGCCGCGCTTCTATCTCTTCACGCTCAAGGGCTATGCGTACCTCAATATGCGCCTCGGCAACGAGGGCGAAGCGCGCCTTGCGGTGGAGAAGCTTCTCGATCTCGATCCCACAAACAAACTGGGCGGCCGCGTGCTTCTCGAAGTGCTCGAGCGCAAGGGCCGCGATGATGACGACGACTGACACCAACGCAAAACGCTTCTGATCCACGAGGTGCGACGATGACGAACATCAGCCGCGATAGCGACACGGTCGAGCTCAACGACCCGCCTTTGTACGACTACGGGGCCAAGGTGCGCTCACGCCGCACGATCCGAAATGACGGGACGTTCCCCGGCAAGGACATCGGCGAGATTCTCGTCAAGAAGGGCGAGGAGGGCTACGTGGTCAGCATCGGCACGTTCTTGCAGCAGTTCTACATCTACGGCGTCGAGTTCGTGAGCACGGGCTATCGCGTCGGCATGAAGCGCAAGGAGCTCGAGCCCGCCAATCCCGAGCCCGCGCCCGCGCCGGCAGCATCCGCGCCGGAGTCCGAACTATGAGCGAGCAAACGAGCACTGCCGAAACGGCGGCACCAGCAGAGGCTGTCATCCCGCGCGAGCCAGTCGCCCCCAAGTTCGAATGGGGCCAGCGCGTGCGCGCCACCGTCGATCTCTTCAATGACGGCTCTTTCCCCGACGTTCCCGAGGACGAGCTTCTCGCCAAGGTCGGCGACGTCGGTGAGATCGTGCAGGTAGGCCGCCACGTCGAGGCGAACGTCGCAATCTACTTGGTCGAGTTCAACGAGCGCCGCATCGTCGGCTGTCTCGAAAACGAGATCGAGCTCTCCAGCGCACCACCGACGATCGATGTCAAACAAAAGGACGCCAGTGAATGAAGGTGATGATCCGCAGGAGCCACGAAGGCCAGCTTTCCGCCTACGTGCCCAAGAAGGATTTGGAAGAGCCGATCGTCGAGGTTGAGAAGCCCGATATGTGGGGCGGTTTCATCATGCTCGCAAATGGATGGAAGCTGCAGCTTCCCGAGATGGCACCCGAAACCATGCTCCCGATCACGGTCGAGGCGCGCAAGCTGAGTGGGGAATAGTCATGTCGCTTGAACAGGACGAAATTGCCGACATTGAACAGGTTCTGACGACGCGTCCTCCCGAGACGGTATTCGCCGAGCTTCGTGAGCGCTTCCCCGACCTGTCCCTCACGCGTTGCGATGTTTCCGACATCGACACCGAAACGCCGTTCCGCGAGTACGGCCGCTTCAGCCTCTACCTGGTCGACAGCGCCGATCATTGCTGGCGCCTCACCGATGACCCCAGCCGCGCGACGGGGCTTGTTGTAGCGGAGCGCAAGACGCTGTCATGAAGCCCACGTGGATCCCACTTTCTGATCCCGACATCACGCACGACGAGCTCGATGCGGTGAGCGAGGTGCTTCAGTCACCGCGCATCTCCGCCGGGCCGGTCGTCCAGCGCTTCGAGGCGGCATTCGCCCACTACCTCGGACGCAGGCATGCTGTCGCGGTATCCAGTGGGACCATGGGCATTGTGCTCGCCCTGCAGGCGGCCGGAATAACAGCTAACGACGAGGTGGTGGCCTCGCCCTATGGCTGGCGCGAAAGCGCCCACGCCATCGCCGCGCTAGGGGCCCGCCCGCTGTTCGCCGACATCGACTATTGGGCCGGCACCATCGTGCCCGAGAAGGCGGAAGCCGTCATCGGCGCGCGCACAAAGGCCATCATCGGCGCCAACGTGAACGGCCATCCGGCGCCATGGAACAAACTGCGCGAGGTGGCAAACCGCCATCGCACCGTGTTGATCGAGGACTCCACCGAGGCCATCGGGTCGATCTACCAGGGCAAGAAGGTAGGCACCTTCGGCGACATGTCCGTGTTCGATTTCTCACAGCCAGGCCCCCTCGTATGCGGCGAAGGCGGCATGGTTGTTACCGATGACGACGACCTCGCCAGCAAACTGCGGCAGCTGCGCAGCCGCCGCCCCGAGGACCGTTCATCCGTGGTCTTTGGCATGACGGCACCCTTTCAGTGCGCCATGAGCGACATGTCGGCCGCGCTTGGTCTGGTGCAGCTCGAGAGGCTCGAGGTCATCCTAGAAAAGCGCAAGCGCGCCGAGCGCTGGTACTACGATTACGTTCAGTCGTTCGAGGGCATCAAGGATCCCTACATCGGCCCCGACGTCGACGTCGTGCATTGGTTCCTTTACGTCGTGCATCTCGGTACTCGCTTCTCGCGCTCCAGCCGCGACGCCATCGTCGAGGACCTGCACACCGAGAGTATCGAGGCGGCCGCATACGCCACTCCGCTGCACGTGCAGCGCCGCTACATCGAGTACGGCTACCGGCGCGGAAGTTTGTTCGTCACCGAGAAGGTGGCTGATCGCGCTGTCGCCCTCCCATTCCACACTCACCTGACTGAAGAGCAGATAGCTTTCATCATCGGAACGATGAAGGACGCATCGATCAACGTGGGTGCTGGTACCGCCATCTACCTGTAGGCGGACCCGAACAACACAGCCATCGGATTATCCAGGAGACCAAAATAATGCCCACCATGACGATCATGCCATCCGGCAAAACAGTGGATGTCGTCGAAGGCGCACGCGTCCTCGATGCCCTGCTCGCCGCCGAGGAAGGCATCGCGCACAAGTGTGATGGGAACGCCAAGTGCGGCGCTTGCCATATCTTCGTCCACGACGGCCGCCGCAGCCTTTCAAAGGTTCAGCGCGCTGAGAACGAGAAGCTCGACACCATCGTCGGCGTCGGCTCGAAATCGCGGCTCGCATGCCAGGCGCGCTTTGGCACAGACAACGTGACGGTGGAGCTTCTGGGCTTCTCGTCGGGATTCTAACAGCCAACAGAAGGAGTACGGAAATGGGAGAGGCAATGGTGCTTGTGCATGTCCGTTTTGCGCCGGACGGCAGCGTCACCGAGATCGGCGAGCGCCCGGCGGGCGCGACGCCACAGAAGTGGTTCGACACCCTGAGCGAGGAGCTGAAGGGGCAGTACCAGCCACTGTCCGGCGGCCGCGGCGTTTTCCGTGAAACGCGCACGCGCATTGAAGCGCTCAAGAGCGGAGCAACGATTCAATGAGCCAAGGCAGCATCGAGGCAATTCGCTCGGCGCTCGGAGCCGGCACGCTCATCCCGTATCTGGGACCAAGCGTACTGGCGCTCACCGGTGACGATTGCCCGGTGCCGACCTCCGCAGATCAGTTGGTCGCACGCCTCACCGCGAAGGCGAGCGTGCCGCACAAGATCCGCAATAACCTATCTGCGGCGGCGCAGTTCATCGAGAACTTCAAGCATCGCAAGACTGTCGCCAAGGCAATGGCTGAAGCCTTCGACCCGAAGGTTCCGCCGACGGTGTTGCACCGGTTCTTCGCCGCCCAGCCCAAGCTGCCGCTGCTCGTGCACGCTTGGTATGACGACCTCCCTCAGCAGGCGCTTGCGGGACGGCCGTCCTGGGGCATCGTCCAGGGCGTCAGCCAATCGGAGCACTTCGGCAACTGGGTGCACTACCTGCGTCCGGACGGAACGCGCGTGGACGCCGGGGCCGCAGCGACCAGCGCCGCCGAAGGCATGCCGCCCGCCGTGGCGCCGGTCGAAGCAGCAAACTGGGCAACGTTGCTCTATCAGCCGCTCGGCTCCGTGCGTCCCGCCGCAAACTTCCTGGTGTCCGACACCGACTATGTCGAGGTGCTCACAGAGATCGACATTCAAACGCCGATCCCCGAGCCGGTGCAGAACATCCGGCGCGGTCGTCACTTCCTGTTCCTTGGCTGCCGTTTCGCCAACCAGCTCGAGCGCACGTTCGCGCGCCAGATCATGAAGCGCTCTTCGGACAAGCATTGGGCTGTCCTGCCCGATGAGCCGACCCGCAACGAGGCACGCTTCTTGGTCGAGCAGAACATCGAGCGCATCGCCATCCCGCTCGACAAGTTCATCGGCGATCTGGTGCAGCCGCGCGAGGCAACGGCCAACGGCGCCTGGATGGCGGCGCAACACTGATCGCACTTTACGATTGACGGAGATAAGACGATGAAAGTGGCCTCAGCGTTTGAGGGAAAGAACCCCGACGAGATCAAGGCAGAGCTCGCCGGCGGCAAGTTGGTGTTCTACTCGGTAGCGCGTCCGGTGAGCGCGGATGCTCCCGTGGAGCGCAGTGAAGTCCTTGCGACATTCACCTTCGCAACACCCGCGTTCGCCGCCAGCGCCGCACCTCAGTTCGAGAGCAATCCCGTCAAGGCAAGTGCTGTCGGCACACCGGGCTTTGCGCGCGCATTTAAGGCGGATGGTACGACAGTCGCCGATTTTTCTGTCGGCCCTGGCAAGGCCGAGATCAAGCTCAGCGAAATCTCGACGGTTGCCGACTTCCCAATTGAAGTGAAGTCTATCGCCCTGCCGGCCTAAGCGGCGAGCCGTCTCTGCAACGAACTCTCAAAGGCCAGCCTCCGCGAGGCTGGCCTCCTTTTTTGCGCAGGTGGCTCCGGGCCGTGCATGTAACGACGGAGAGAGCACTACACCAGCGCATCGGCCAGACTGGCGACCACTGGCCATCCAATTGATCCGGTTGGATCGAGCCGTTCAAGATGCCGGAGCGCTTCGCGCGCTTCGGCGGGCTCCTCGCGACGCAGCCGTATGAATGCCAGCGCCTTTAGCGTGTAGAGCGCAAAGCGGCCGGGTCCATCGATCGGCTCGCCAGGCGGTGTCCACGCACGAAAATCGTCCGCCCACCCCGCTTGCCGCGCCGCCTCCCGCAAGCCCGCCTCCGCCGCTTCCAACGCCAGGTCGAGGCTGCCTTGATACGTGTGAATCTTGTAGAGGCAGAAATAGAGCGGCAGATGCTCTGGCCCTTCCTCCAGCGCCTCGCGGAACAGGCGGTCGGCTTCCGCCCGGTCTGTGCGGTAAGCGGCGACCCCACGCTGCACCAAGTTGTCGATTGATTGGGGCAGCGCGCCGAAGTCGATCAGCTTCTCGAGCGCGAGCACATTGTTCATGACTGAGTGCCGGGAATCTCGACTGGCGCTCCCTCGACAGTACGCCAAAGTTCGAATCCGCCATCGAGGCTGAACACATCCTCGAATCCGAAATCGACGAACGTCTGCGCGTAGGTCTGGCTGGCATTGCCATGGTAACAGTAGATCAGGACGGGATGCTGCTTCGGATGGCTCGTCAGCAGCTCGTACACTTCCTTGTCGGAGACCCAACGCGCCGCGGGGAGATGCCCCTCCGCGTAGCTTCTTTGATCCCGCACGTCGAGGATCAGAAGCTCACACTCGCGGCCTTCTATGAGGTTGCGCGCTTCGCCCATGCCGATGCGCTTGAATGCAGCCCGAACCCGCATGGCGCTTTTCACAGCCTCTGTATGGGTTGCAACAAATCGAGCGACAGCATCGGCAGCTTACGACGCCCAAGCAGCACGTCCACCTTGTAGCGCACCGATTCGATCGTCAGTGGCTTTGCAAGAATGTCGTGCGCCCCGGATTCGAGGCACGACAGCGCCAGAGGATCGTTTGCGGCGTCCGCCACGAGCATGACCTTGGTGTCGGGGAGACGGGTCGCGATTTCCGCCAGTACGGCTGTACCTTTCTCCTGCACGACATTCGTTCCGAGCAGTAGTAGATCCGGCTTCCAGTCGACAGCCTTCTGAAAGGCATGGTCGAGACTGTTGAGCTCGTGCGTCTCGTTCTCGTCGTGCAGCATGAATTGCAGCGCTGAGCGGATGATCTCGTCGTTATCGACGACGAAGATGCGCTTGTTCTCGACCGCCCGCGAAGATTCGACCCCAATCTGCATGTTGACCTCGCCATCTATTCCTCATTGAGGCGAAGCAAAGCTCATACCAGCGCCCTCCCGGCCAGAGCCCCGCGCAAATCCCGCACAAACCGGCGATTCTGCATTCCCGTCCCTGATCTGCGTTGTGTTCTTTCATACAGGCGCCACCCCCGATGTCGCCCAGCCCGGCGCGAATGTCGGGTTTAGAACATCTCGCAACAACACCGCCGCGCGAGCCGTAAGCGGCTGTAATTACGCGCAATTCAGCCGCCTGAAAAGGCTGGCACAGTCGTTGCAAAACTCTTCATTGCAGGCGGTTGGCTGCTGGATCGATGGGCGCATGCGGGCGAGCACGACATCCAGAAATCACACAGCAGCCACACCGCAGGAAGGACCAGCGCAATTAGCGCACACGCACACACGGGACGAAGGAGACCATAATGTCATCACTGAGGCAGATCGCATTCTACGGCAAGGGCGGCATCGGTAAGTCGACCACCTCGCAGAACACGCTGGCCGCTCTCGCACAGATGGGGAAGAAGATCCTCATCGTCGGTTGCGACCCCAAGGCTGACTCCACGCGCCTCATCCTCCACGCAAAGGCCCAGGACACCATTCTCAGCCTGGCCGCCGAAGCCGGCAGCGTTGAGGACCTCGAAATCGACGACGTCATGAAGATTGGCTTCGAGGACATCCGTTGCGTCGAGTCGGGTGGTCCCGAGCCGGGCGTTGGTTGCGCCGGCCGCGGCGTCATCACCTCGATCAACTTCCTCGAGGAGAACGGCGCTTACGAAGGCGTTGACTACGTTTCCTACGACGTGTTGGGCGACGTTGTCTGCGGCGGCTTCGCTATGCCGATCCGTGAGAACAAGGCCCAGGAAATCTACATCGTTATGTCTGGCGAGATGATGGCCATGTACGCCGCCAACAACATCTCCAAGGGCATTCTGAAGTACGCCAACTCGGGCGGTGTGCGTCTCGGCGGCCTCGTTTGCAACGAGCGTCAGACGGACAAGGAACTCGAGCTGGCCGAATCTCTGGCCAAGAAGCTCGGCACCCAGCTCATCTACTTCGTGCCGCGCGACAACATCGTGCAGCACGCCGAGCTGCGCCGCATGACCGTCGTCGAGTACGCGCCCGACTCCAAGCAGGCCGAGCACTATCGCACGCTCGCCCGGAAGGTCGACGCCAACATCGGCAAGGGCATCATCCCGACCCCGATCACGATGGACGAGCTCGAAGATCTCCTCATGGAGCACGGCATCATGAAGGCGGTCGACGAGTCTCAGGTCGGCAAGACGGCTGCCGAGCTGGCATCCGGCGCTGCAGCCTAAGCGACGTCACCACACACCCAATGTCGGTCCCGCATCGGCGGGACCGACTAGGCAGGCAATTTCGAGGTAGCACCATGAGCCTAGCGACAGCGGAAAAGCTCGAAGACATCAAGGCACGCAACAAGGCGCTCATCAGCGAGGTTCTCGAGGTCTATCCCGAGAAGACAGCAAAGCGCCGCGCCAAGCACATCGGCACTTACGAAGAGGGTAAGCCCGACTGCGGCGTAAAGTCGAACATCAAGTCCATCCCGGGCGTCATGACCATTCGCGGCTGCGCATATGCCGGCTCGAAGGGCGTGGTCTGGGGTCCGATCAAGGACATGATCCACATCAGCCACGGCCCGGTGGGCTGCGGCCAGTATTCGTGGGCCGCACGCCGCAACTACTACATCGGCACCACGGGCATCGACACCTTCGTCACGATGCAGTTCACCTCCGACTTCCAGGAGAAGGACATCGTTTTCGGCGGCGATAAGAAGCTCGCCAAGATCATGGACGAAATCCAGGATCTGTTTCCGCTCAACAAGGGCATCACCGTTCAGTCGGAGTGCCCGATCGGTCTCATCGGCGACGACATCGAAGCCGTTTCCAAGCAGAAATCCAAGGAATACGGCGGCAAGACCATCGTTCCGGTTCGCTGCGAAGGTTTCCGCGGCGTATCGCAGTCGCTCGGCCACCACATCGCCAACGACGCCGTTCGCGACTGGGTGTTCGACAAGTCTGCCGGCAAGCCGGTTCCGTTCGAGTCCTCGCCCTACGACGTTGCCATCATCGGTGACTACAACATCGGCGGCGACGCCTGGTCCTCGCGCATCCTGCTCGAGGAGATGGGATTGCGCGTGATCGCCCAGTGGTCTGGTGACGGCACCATTGCTGAGCTCGAGGCAACGCCCAAAGCCAAGCTGAACGTGCTGCACTGCTACCGGTCGATGAACTACATCTCGCGCCACATGGAAGAGAAGTACGGTATCCCGTGGGTCGAGTACAACTTCTTCGGACCCTCGAAGATCGCCGAGTCTCTGCGTCGCATCGCCAGCCACTTCGACGACAAGATCAAGGAAGGCGCTGAGCGCGTCATCGCCAAGTATCAGGCGCTGATGGCCGCCACCATCGCCAAGTATCGCCCACGCCTCGAAGGCAAGAAGGTGATGCTGTTCGTCGGCGGTCTGCGTCCGCGCCACGTCATTGGCGCTTACGAAGACCTCGGCATGGAAGTTGTCGGCACCGGCTACGAGTTCGGCCACAACGACGACTACCAGCGCACCACGCACTACGTGAAAGACGGCACGCTCATCTATGACGACGTGACCGGCTACGAGTTCGAGAAGTTCGTCGAGAAGATCCAGCCCGACCTCGTCGGCTCTGGCATCAAGGAGAAGTACGTCTTCCAGAAGATGGGCGTACCCTTCCGCCAGATGCACTCCTGGGACTACTCGGGCCCCTATCACGGCTACGACGGCTTCGCGATCTTCGCACGCGACATGGACATGGCGATCAACGCGCCAGTCTGGAAGCTCGCAAAGACTCCTTGGAACTGACAACCGCTGGCCGCGCCTTGAGCGGGCGCGGCCACCCTCACCCAATTCGTTTGGAAGGATTCCGCCATGGCGCAGAACGCCGACAACGTCCTCGACCACTTCGACCTATTCCGCGGGCCGGAATACAAGGAGATGCTCGAGAACAAGAAGAAGAACTTTGAGAATGCCGTGCCGGCGGACGAGGTTGAGCGCGTCCGTGAGTGGACTAAGACGGAAGAGTATCGCGAAAAGAACTTTGCTCGCGAAGCGCTGACCGTCAATCCGGCTAAGGCTTGCCAGCCCCTCGGCGCCGTATTCGCCGCGGTTGGCTTCGAATCTACGCTGCCGTTCGTGCACGGCTCGCAGGGTTGCGTCGCTTACTACCGCAGCCACTTCTCGCGCCACTTCAAGGAGCCGAGCTCCTGCGTTTCTTCGTCGATGACCGAAGACGCGGCGGTGTTCGGCGGCCTCAACAACATGATCGACGGCCTCGCCAACAGCTACAACATGTACAAGCCGAAGATGATTTCGGTGTCGACCACGTGCATGGCTGAAGTCATCGGCGACGACCTCAACGCCTTCATCAAGACGGCGAAGGAAAAGGGCTCCGTTCCGCAGGAGTACGACGTTCCCTTCGCCCACACGCCTGCCTTCGTCGGCAGCCACATCACCGGCTACGACAACGTCATGAAGGGCATCTTCGAGCACTTCTGGGATGGCAAGGCAGGCACCGCGCCCAAACTCGAGCGCCAGCCCAACGAGACGATCAACTTCATCGGCGGTTTCGACGGCTACACCGTAGGCAACCTGCGCGAGGTCAAGCGCATCTTCAGCCTGATGAACGTCGACTACACCATCCTGGGTGACAACTCCGACGTCTGGGACACGCCGAGCGACGGCGAGTTCCGCATGTACGACGGCGGCACCACTCTCGAGGAAGCGGCCAACGCCGTGCACGCCAAGGCGACCATCTCGATGCAGGAGTTCTGCACTGAGAAGACGCTCCCCTACATCCAGGGCAAGGGACAGGAAGTCGTCGCCTTCAACCACCCGATCGGTGTTGCCGCGACCGACAAGTTCCTCATGGAGATCTCGCGCATCACCGGTAAGCCGATCCCCGAGGAGCTCGCAAAGGAGCGTGGCCGCCTCGTCGACGCCATGGCTGACTCCAGCGCGCACATCCACGGCAAAAAGTTCGCGATCTACGGCGATCCCGACCTCACGCTCGGCCTTGCCGGCTTCCTCATGGAGCTGGGCGCAGAGCCGGTGCACGTTCTCTCGACCAACGGCGGCAAGACCTGGGAGAAGCGTTGCAACGAGCTGTTCGCCTCTTCGCCCTTCGGCGCCAACTGCCACGCATATGCCGGTCGCGATCTTTGGCACATGCGCTCGCTGCTCTTCACTGAACCGGTCGACTTCCTGATCGGCAACACCTACGGCAAGTACCTCGACCGCGATACGGGCACGCCGCTCATCCGCATCGGCTTCCCGATCTTCGATCGCCACCATCACCACCGTTATCCGGTGTGGGGCTATCAGGGCGGCCTCAACGTGCTGGTGTGGATCCTCGACAAGATCTTTGACGAGATCGACAACAACTCGAACGTGCCGTCGAAGTCCGACTACTCGTTCGACATCATCCGCTAACCGGTCGCGCCGTCTGCCCTCGTGGTGGGCGGCGCCCCGCTTCTTGGCCCGTTGTCTGGGAGATCCCGATGAGCACGCTCGCCAATAAGATCCAGGAGGTCTTCAACGAGCCCGGCTGCGGGAAGAACCAAGGCAAGTCGGAGAAAGAACGCAAGAAGGGCTGCACTAAGCAGTTGACGCCTGGCGGTGCCGCCGGCGGATGCGCTTTCGACGGTGCCAAGATCGCACTCCAACCCATCACTGACGTCGCTCATCTGGTGCATGGCCCCATCGCCTGCGAAGGCAACTCCTGGGACAACCGCGGCGCCAAGTCGTCTGGATCGCAGCTTTATCGCACCAGCTTCACCACCGACATCAACGAGACCGACGTCGTCTTCGGCGGCGAAAAGCGTCTCTATAAGTCGATCAAGGAAATCATCGAGAAGTACGATCCGCCGGCCGTCTTCGTTTATCAGACGTGCGTGCCCGCGATGATCGGAGACGACATCGGCGCTGTCTGCAAGACCGCCACCGAAAAGCTCGGCAAGCCCGTCGTTCCCATCTATTCGCCCGGCTTCGTCGGCGCCAAGAACCTCGGCAACAAGCTCGCTGGCGAAGCAATCCTCGACTACGTGATCGGCACCGAGGAGCCCGAGTACACGACGCCGTACGACATCAACATCATCGGTGAATACAACCTCTCCGGCGAGCTATGGCAGGTGAAGCCGCTGCTCGACGAGCTTGGCATCCGCATCCTCGCCTGCATCTCCGGCGACGCCAAATACCATGAGGTTGCCTGCTCGCACCGCGCCAAGGCCGCGATGATGGTTTGCTCCAAGGCGATGATCAACATCGCCCGCAAGATGCAGGAGCGTTACGACATTCCCTACTTCGAGGGCTCCTTCTACGGCATCGGCGACATGAGCGACTCCCTGCGCGAGATCGCCCGCCTCCTCATCGAACGTGGCGCGCCCGCCGAGCTGATGGAGCGCACCGAGGCGGTGATCGCCCGCGAGGAAGCGCGCGCCTGGAAAGAGATTGAAGTTTACAAGCAGCGTCTCGCCGGCAAGCGCGTGCTGCTCATCACCGGCGGCGTCAAGTCGTGGTCGGTCGTTGCCGCGCTGCAGGAAGGCGGCATGGAAATCGTCGGCACCAGCGTCAAGAAGTCGACCAAGGAAGACAAAGAGAAGATCAAGGAGATCATGGGCCAGGACGCGCACATGATCGACGATATGACGCCCCGCGAGATGTACAAGATGCTCAAGGAGGCGAAGGCCGACATCATGCTGTCGGGCGGCCGCTCGCAGTTCATCGCCCTCAAGGCGAAGATGCCCTGGCTCGATATCAACCAGGAGCGCCACCACGCTTACGCCGGCTACGTCGGCATGGTCGAGCTGGTGCGCGAGATTGACAAAGCGCTGTCCAACCCGATCTGGGAGCAGGTCCGCCGCCCCGCGCCCTGGGACGAGACCACCTGGGAAGAGGTTGCCGACGCCGCCATAGCCAAAGAAGCAGCCGAGCTTGCGGCCAACCCGGAGCTGGCCGAGCAGAAGCGTCGCGCGCAGAACGTCTGCAACTGTAAGGCCATCGACACCGGCACCATCGAGGACGCGATCCGCGACCACAAGCTGACGACGGTCGAGCGCATCACGGAGCACACGCACGCTGGTGGTGGCTGCGGCAAGTGCGCGGGCTCGATTGCGTCCATCCTCGCGCGCGTCAGCGAGACCGCGTCCGTGACGGAAGCTGCGTGAGGCGCTGATGGCAAAGGTTTCCACATCTAAGAAAGCCTGCACGGTCAACCCGCTCAAGATGAGCCAGCCGATCGGCGGCACGCTGGCCTTCATGGGCGTCGAGGGCTGCATGCCGCTGCTGCACGGTTCTCAAGGGTGCACGTCGTTCGGCCTGGTGCTGTTCGTTCGCCATTTCCGCGAAGCCATCCCGATGCAGACCACGGCCATGAGCGAGGTCGCAACCGTGCTGGGCGGCCTCGAGAACGTCGAGCAGGCTATCGTCAACATTTCTAATCGCACCAAGCCGAAGATCATCGGCATCTGCTCGACGGGCGTCACCGAGACCAAGGGCGACGACGTCGACGGTTTCATCCGCATCATCAGAGAGAAGCATCCCGAGCTCGACCACGTGAAGCTCGTCTATGTTTCGACGCCAGATTTCAAGGATGCCTTCCAGGACGGCTGGGCAAAGACTGTCACGCAAATGGTGCGAGACCTAGTCTCGGCCCCCCAGCCGGGTGCACCGCGCCGCACTGGTCACGTCAACGTTCTGCCCGGGTGCCACCTGACGCCCGGCGACATCGATGAGCTGCGAGAGATCATCGAGGCATTCGGCCTTACCCCGTCGTTCCTCCCTGATCTCTCCGGCTCGCTCGACGGCCACATTCCCGATGATTTCACGCCGACGACGCTGGGCGGTATCTCGCTCGACGAAATCGCCGCGATGGGTTCCGCCGAAATCACCATTGCCGTCGGCGAGCAGATGCGCGTTGCAGCGCTCGCCATGCAGGAAAAGACCGGCGCCCCTTCTGTCGTCTTCGATCGCCTCACCGGCCTCGCCCCCAACGACGAGCTGATGGCGCTTCTCGCACGCGTCAGCGGCCGCCCAGTTCCCCGGCGCTATCGTCGTCAGCGTGGCCAGCTGGTCGACGCCATGCTCGACGGCCACTTCCAGTTCGGCGGCAAGAAGATCGCCATCGGCGCTGAGCCAGATCTTTTGTGGGCCACGGCCAGCTGGCTGCACGAGCTTGGCTGCGAAATCACCGCGGCCATTACTACTACGCATTCTCCGCTGCTGGAGCTCGTCCCAACAGACGAAGTCCTGATCGGCGATCTAGAAGATCTCGAGCACCGCGCCGCCGACTGCGACCTCCTCATCACTCACGCCCACGGGCGCCAGGCAGCAGAGCGTCTGCACATTCCGCTGTTCCGCCTCGGCATCCCGACATTCGACCGCCTCGGTGCCGGCCACGTGCTCACGGTCGGCTATCGCGGCTCGCGTGATCTGATCTTCGACATCGGCAACATCTTCATTGCCAACGCGCACGAGGCAGAACCCGACACATGGAAGATCCCGAACGAGGCGAGTGATGATGCCAGTGCGTCGGTTACGACTCATTAGCCCCGGCCTGGACACAGGCGATGGCGACAATGGAGGTAACATGAAAATAGCGTTCGCTACTCAAGACCTGAAGCGCGTCGATGCGCACTTCGGCTGGGCGAAGAATATCGCCATCTATGAGGTGTCGCCCGAGGGCCATCAGTTCATCGAAGCGATCCAGTTCGATGGCGATCTCCAGGAAGACGGCAACGAGGACAAGCTTCTTCCGAAGCTGGATGCCATCGCCGACTGCGCCATTCTCTATGTCGCGGCTATCGGCGGATCGGGCGCAGCCCGCGTCGTCGCCAAGAACATTCATCCCATCAAGGTTAGCCAGCCCGAGGACATCGTCGAGATCCTCGGCAAGCTGCAAGCCGTGTTGAAGGGAACGCCTCCTCCCTGGCTGCGCAAAGCCATGATGAAGGGGCAGGAGCGCAGCTTCGATTTTGAGGACGAGGTGGAACATGCCTGAGGCTGCAGCAGCAGTGGTCGCCGAGCCGAAAACGGAATCGGTATTTATCAAGGAGCTGGTCAAGCAGTGGCGCGCGCAGGATTTGCACGGCGCCTGGGAGGGAAAGACTGACCTCGACCTGCTCGAGCCATACATCCTCGACAAAGAAAAGCGCAAAGAGATCCCCCTCATCGGGGATCCCGATCCCGAGACGCTGTGGCGCCTGGAGCTCTTCTACAACGCCGTCGGGCTCTCGATTGAGCGCGCAACTGGCATCATGGTCTCGCCGATCATGAAGATGCACCACGAAGGCTTCGGCCGCATGGTGCTCACCGCCGGACGTCTCGTCGTCGTCAACAAGCACCTGCGCGACGTGCACCGCTTCGGCTTCCCGACCTACGAGAAGATGGCCGAGGAAGGCGAGAAGCTCGTCACCGCCGCTGTCGAGATGATCACCAAGTATCCCGAAGTCGCGAACTACTAAAGAAGAGGCACGACCGTGGCTGATATCGACGCGCTGAAGGCCGACATCAAGAAGCTGTCCGCCAAGGCCACCAACATGAAAATGAACCTGCACGACCTCTCCGAGGAACTGCCCATCAACTGGACCAGCATCCTCTCAGTCGCTCAGGAGACGTACGACTCCTACAAGGCGCTGGAGGAGGCTCGTGCAGCACTGAAACAGGCTGAGGCCAGCGCCGCCTGAGTGCGGCGCGAATTGACGGAATGTGGAAGGGGCACGGACGATGTTCACCAGACGCGATGGTAAGCCGTGGGAGCCGGAGTACCTCGTTGAGATCAACGCCACGACCTGCATCGGATGCGGCCGGTGCTTCAAGGTCTGCGGCCGCGACGTCATGCATCTGTGCGGCATCAACGAAGAGGGTGAAGTCGTCGCCCTCTCCGGCGATGACGATGATGACGACGAGTTCGAGCGCAAGATCATGGTGATCGACAATCCGGGCAACTGCATTGGCTGCACCGCTTGCGCGCGCGTCTGCCCGAAGAATTGCCAGACGCACGCTCCGGCTAGCAGCATCGCAGCATAAGGGGACGGAATGACCGCGGCGGCACATGCATCATCGAGCGAGAAGCGGCAACGGACAACGCCGACCGCTACGATGCGTGTTGCCGCCAAGCGTGGACCGGCCGCATACCGGGCGTTGACCGGTTGCGACCCGGCCGACGCCCGCGTCGAAACCGATTGGGAGTTCGATGCCCACGTTCTCGCCTGCATCATCGCTGTGGCAACGCTGGAGCACGGCCCCCTCTGCGAACGCATCGGGCTGAAGCAATCCGATCTTTCAGACCTCATCGACCGGTGGTTTCCTCACACTGACTTTGACTGGTCGGATCGCGCGGACGCCGCCAGCGAGGACGATGAGCTCGCCATGGTGCGCGATCTCCTCCTCGCCAACTGCCGGCCCGGCAGCGAGATCGGCAGGCTGCTAGCCTGCATGATCGCGCGCCGCTCCATGGAGGCGAGCCACCTGTGGGAGGATCTCGGCCTGCGCAACCGCGATGAGCTGTCGCGCATGCTCAAGCGCCATTTCGCGCCGCTTGCCGAGCGCAATACCCGCGGTATGCGCTGGAAGCGCTTTTTCTATCGCATGCTCTGCGAGGACGAGGGCTTCGTTATGTGCACCACGCCGGTGTGCACCGACTGCAGCGATTTCGACAATTGTTTCGGTGTCGAGGACGGTGAGAGCCGTCTTGCGCGCCGGAAGCGTGACGCCGCGCTGGAGGCGAATCCCTCTCCGAAGGTGATGGTGTGATGAAAGACGTTTCTGCGACCGAGGTGTTAGAGACCATGAGCCAATCGAACGACGTATTCCTCGCCGTGCCGGAATCGGCGATCGATTGGCGCGATGCTTCATCCTCAGACGACAGCGCCGATGGCTGCCCCTGGTCGTCGTGCAAGAAGCTTTTGCGCAAGGTTGGCCTGCGCCCGACGCGCCAGCGCCTTCTGCTCGGCTGGATCCTCTTTGCCAAGGGCAACCGCCACGTCACCGCCGACATGATCTACGAGGAGGCTGTCGGCGCCAAGCTGCCGGTATCCCTAGCCACCGTCTACAATACGCTGAACCAGTTCACCGAAGTCGGGCTCCTGCGCGAGATCGGCGTCGCCGGACCTAAGTCCTTCTTCGATACCAATCCGAGCGCCCACCACCACTTCCTTGTCGAAGGCGAGGAGCACGTTTTCGACATTCCGGAGACGGAAGATGTCATTCTCGAGCGCGCCCCGACACCACCCGAAGGTTTCGAGGTCGCCCGCGTCGACGTTGTCGTCCGTCTGCGCCGGATCCCTACGGAAGATGCCGCGGTTGAGATTGCAGCAAAGCCGACAAACGCTTCTGAAGTGTAGGTTGAAGCTTGTTGTCTTGCGCACATGAGGCAACGAAAAAACACTGAAAATACGCGCCAATAGGAACCACGACCGTCCTGGCACGCTGGTTGCTAAGAACTAAAGATGGGGCCGGTGAATTGAAGCCGGAGAGCAAGCCACAAGGGCGAGCACGCAATGATCGTCTGTTCCTGCATGATCATTACCGACCAGGATATCGAAGCAGCGCTCATTGACGTGCTGAACCGTCCTGACGCCCCCATCCCGACACCCGGCATCGTCTTCCGGCATCTGAGCAAACGCATGAACTGCTGCGGTTGCGCGCCCGTTGCCGTCGAGACGATCTACGACAAGGTAGGCGAGTTGGAGCGCCGCGGTCTCATCGCGGCGACCGTCAGCGCTACCGCCCGCAGCAAGCTGCTCGAGTTCAACGCCTGGCGCGATCGCCTGCGTGGCAAGGAACGCGCGGCCGCAGCGTGCGACAGCGGCTCCCGAGCTATGCGCGAGATCGCCTAGCGCACAGATTATTCAAACACGCCATCCACGTAGCAGGCCGCAATTCTGGCCGCAGACCGATCCGGGCGGCCGAAAGGGCCCGGCAGATATCATTTGAAGGGGACGATCCATGAAGGGAAACAAAGCCGTCATCGACGCACTGAACGAGGCTCTGAAGCTCGAGCTCGGCGCCGTCAACCAGTACTGGCTGCACTACCGCCGCCTCGATGACTGGGGTTTCACCAAGCTCGCCAAGAAGGAGCGCGAGGAATCGATCGAGGAGATGCAGCACGCCGACAAGCTGATTACCCGTATCATCTTCCTCGAAGGCTTCCCCAAGATGCAGGAGATCGCCCCTCTGATGATCGGCGAAACCCTGAAGGAAGTGCTGGAGTGCGACCTTAAGGGCGAGTACGTCGCGCAGGAGTTCTACTCGAAATCGCGCGAGCTGTGCCGTCAGCACAAGGACTACGTCTCCATGGAGCTGTTCGAGGAACTCCTTGAGGACGAGGAAGGCCACATCGACTTCCTCGAGACCCAGCTCGACCTCCTGAACAAGATCGGCGTCCAGAACTACGGCCAGTTGCAGGCCGCCCCCGCCAACGAAGTCGAGGGCAAGGCCGACTAGCGCTGTCGCTTTGCAGCAAAGCTGACAAAGAGTCGGCTATCGACGCCAATTGTTGCGATCCTAACAAGCAGAAAGCGCCGAGATAACGCAATAATAACAATGACATGGGGTGGATGACCGTGGTGGCACGCTCGTTGCGATGCACTTCATAGCGAACCCATTCGAGGGAGTGTCCACCCATGATCGATGTCACCACCGAAGCCGCCACCGCCATCAAGGCCGCCATGCAGCGCACCGGCAATGTAGAAGCCGGCCTGCGCATCACGGTCCAGAACGGTGGCTGTGCTGGCTACAAGTACCTCATCGGCCTCGACGCTGAGCCCCGCTCCGATGACTCCGTCATCGAGGCGAGCGGCGTGAAGGTCTTCATCGATCCCGACTCCGCTCCCCTCCTGGCAGGCATGCGCCTTGGCTTCGTCGAGAGCCTCGAAGGCTCCGGCTTTACCTTCGACAACCCGAATGCCGCATCGAAGTGCTCGTGCGGCAAGTCGTTCGGCTGATCTCGGACTTAGCGAAGGAGAACATGCGTGGACGACGTTTCTGCAACTTCTGAAGCCGTAACAAAGCGCGAGCCGACTGTGCCTGCACGCTTCACGCGTCCAGCGCCGCAGGCACGCCCTCCTCAGGCGCTTCGGCCCCAGGCGCCGGCCCGTCCGGCCGAGCCACGCGTCATGGATGGCGACTCGCTGGAGAAGATCGCCCTCATCGAGAAGGCCATCGAAGATATCCGCCCCTTCCTCAAGCGTGATGGCGGTGACTGCGAGCTGGTCGATGTCGAGGGCAACACCATCTACGTCAAGCTCACGGGCGCTTGCGTTGGTTGCCACATGGCATCCGTTACGATCGCCGGCGTCCAGGAGCGTCTGGTTGCGATGCTTCGTGTTCCGCTGCGGGTTGTTCCGGTCGGTTGAGCTGACGAGCGTACCTTACGAGGCGGATCATGGCGGCGATCTATCTCGACAACAACGCGACGACGCGCGTTGATCCGCGCGTGATCGACGCGATGCTCCCTCTCTTGAAGGAGCATTTCGGCAATCCGTCCTCGATGCACGCGTTCGCCGCGACCCCGCTCGCGGCAGTTCGGCTCGCCCGAGGGCAGGTGCGCGAACTCGTCGGGGCAGCACACGACGACGAGATCGTGTTTAACTCCGGCGGCACCGAGGGCGCCAACGCCGCCATCCGTTCGGCGCTCGAGGTGTCGCCGGGGAAGACCGAAATCATCACCAGCGCAGTCGAGCACCCCGCGGTGCTGACGCTCTGCAACGCCCTGTCGAGCAGCGGCGTTCGCCTGCACGTCATCCCTGTCGACAAACGTGGCCAACTCGACATGGCCGCTTATCAGGCGGCGCTGTCCGATCGTGTCGCCGTCGTTTCCATGATGTGGGCCAACAACGAGACCGGCGTTGTGTTTCCGGTGGCCGAGTTGGCGGCCAAGGCGAAGGCGGCGGGCGCCCTGTTCCACACCGACGCCGTGCAGGCCGCGGGTAAAATCCCTCTCAACGTGAAGTCGACGTCCATCGATATGCTGTCGATCTCGGGTCACAAGCTGCACGCGCCCAAGGGCATCGGAGCGCTGTATGTGCGCCGAGGGGTGCGGATTGCCCCGCAGATAGTCGGTGGTCGACAGGAGCGCGGTCGCCGCGGTGGCACCGAAAACGTCCCCGGCATCGTCGCTCTCGGTAAGGCCGCCGAGCTCGCCATCCAGCACCTCGAATATGAGGCGACCAGTGTGCGCGTACTGCGCGATCGCTTCCAGGAGAGCCTTGCCGCAGCCATTCCAGGCTGCCTCATCGTCGGCGGCGAATCGGAGCGCGTCCCCAACACCCTCAACGTCGCCTTCACGGGTGTCGGCGGCGAGGACGTGGTCCTGTTGCTAGACCGCGCCGGCATCGCGGCGTCGCTTGGATCGGCGTGCGCGGCAGGTTCGTTTGAGCCATCCCATGTGCTGCGCGCGATGCAGGTGCCAGAAACCGCGCTGCACGGCGGTGTGCGCTTCTCCCTCTCGCGCGACACCACAGCCGAGGAGATAGATCGCACCCTCGACATCATCCCCGGCGTTATTGCCAAGCTCCGTGACATGGCGCTCCCGCCAGAGAGCGTGTCGGCCATGGGAGACGCCCATGCTTGATCAGGCCGCCCCTGCCACGCCAGTCATCCTCAACGATACGACGCTGCGCGATGGCGAGCAGGCACCCGGCGTCGCCTTCTCCATGCGTGAGAAGGTCGCCATCGCCGCCGCGCTCGCCGAGGCGGGCGTCACGGAGGCCGAGGTCGGCACTCCGGCGATGGGCCTGGAAGAAATCGCCGCCATCAAGGCCATCGTCGATGCCGGGCTTCCGCTGCGCCCCATCGCGTGGTGCCGCATGCGCACAGACGACGTCGACGCCGCGCTGCGAACTGACGTGCCCATGGTCAACCTCTCCGTTCCGGTCTCGGACGTCCAGATCGCAGCCAAGCTGCGCGGCGGCCGTGACGCCGTCCTTGAGCAGATCGATCGCGTTGTCGGCTATGCCCGCGCCAATGGGCTCGACGTCGCCGTCGGCGGCGAAGATTCATCGCGAGCCGACGTTGATTTTCTCATCGATGTAGCCGCTGCAGCGAGGGCGGCAGGCGCACGCCGCTTCCGCATCGCCGACACGCTAAGCGTGCTCGATCCATTTGCCACCTATTCGCTGGTCGAGCGCCTTCGCGGGGCGACCGACCTCGAAATCGAGATCCACGCCCACGATGATCTCGGCCTCGCCACCGCCAACACGCTCGCGGCTATCCGCGCTGGCGCGACACACGCCTCGGTGACGGTCATCGGCCTTGGCGAGCGCGCTGGCAACGCGCCGCTCGAAGAAGTGGCAATCGCGCTGATGCAACTCTACGGCCGCCAGACGGGCATCGTCCCGACGAGCCTCGATCATGTTGCGCGGACTGTGGCGGCCGCTGCCGCGCGTCCTGTTCCGCCCGGCAAGGCCATCGTCGGCGATCACATCTTCACCCATGAATCCGGTATCCACGTCGATGGCCTTCTGAAGGATCGGCGTACGTACCAGTCGCTTGATCCCGCTCTCCTCGGCCGCGCGCATCAGATCGTCATCGGCAAGCATTCCGGCCTTGCCGCCATCTCCGCGCGCCTTGGTGAGATGCACCTCGACGCCGATACACATGAGATGACCGCCATCCTCGCGCGTGTTCGGGCGCTCGCAACGTCGACCAAGGCGGCGGTCGGCGAAGCGGAACTCACACAGATCTGGCGCGAGGTGCGCTTCGCTTCGGCGACCACCATCAATGGGAGGGGCACTTGGGCGAAGTCGTGAATCTCACGCAGGCCAATGTCGCTGGCGAAACTGAATTGGGGCCCGGCCTCTTTAAGCTGCTCGCTGAGGATGTCCGCTGCGTCCGATCTCGCGATCCGGCGGCCCGCGGCAACCTGGAGACACTGCTCACATATCCAGGCGTACACGCCATCATCTGGCACCGGCTCGCCAATCGCCTGTGGCGCAGCAACTGGCGGTTCGCTGGACGGCTCACCGCCTGGTTCGGCCGACTATTCACCAACGTCGATATCCATCCCGGCGCAACCATCGGCCGCCGCTTCTTCATCGATCATGGATCAGGTGTCGTCATCGGTGAGACGGCGGTCATCGGCAACGATGTGACGCTCTATCACGGCGTCACGCTCGGCGGCACGACCTGGTCCGCCGGGAAGCGTCATCCGACGCTGGAGGATGGCGTGGTCATCGGCGCCGGTGCCAAGATCTTAGGCCCCATCACCATCGGTAGCGGCGTGCGCATCGGTGCCAACTCGGTCGTCGTCAAGAATGCTCCCCCGGGTGTCACGCTCGTCGGCATCCCTGCACGCATCGTCCGCCCCGAGCGCGCGGGCGGCCGCATCGCTGGACGCATCGACCTAGATCACCATCGCATTCCCGATCCCGTCGGCGAGGCCCTCGCGAGCCTGCTTGACCGCATCGACTTCCTCGAGACACGTCTCGCGCACATGCAGAAGCGCCTGCGTGACAGCAACAGTGCAGCGCCCAAGCGCGACGATGCACCCTTCCACCAGCCCAATTGCTAGGAGTTGAACCATGACGGCGATAGCCACGACAGACAGCGACATCCTCGCCAGGCTGAATGCAGCATCCTCCGCCGAGGACTTCTTCAACATCCTGGGGCTGCCCTACGACGAAAAGGTCGTTCGCGTCGCTCGTCTGCATATCCTGAAGCGTATGGGCCAGTACCTCGCCAAAGAAGACTTCACCGGCCTGTCGTCCGAGGAAATCTCTGATCGCTGCCGCACCAATCTCGAACGCGCTTACGATGACTTCGTCACGTCCACGCCGATCGACCAGCGCGTCTTCAAGGTGCTGCGCGAAGCCGTGCAGCCTAAGCCTGAGGTAAAGCCACAAGCCGCGTTCGTTCCTCTCGACTCGCTATTCAAATAGGTCGCGGAAGGAGCGCGATCACTGTCGTGTTTCCGACACGCATGTTCGTTCTCCACTGCACACGTTTCCGGCAACGCGACCCGCACAAGTGGCCGTAATCGCAGAAAAAATTAGCAGTCCCGCCGGTTGGTACGGCGCTTGCTCATACTAGAGAAACGTTTCGAGGACATGGCGCGCTATGCACATCGTCGTCTGCATCAAGCAGGTTCCAGACTCCGCCCAGATCCGCGTGCACCCGGTGACCAACACCATCATGCGTCAGGGTGTGCCGACGATCATCAACCCCTATGACCTCTTCGCCATAGAGGAGGCGCTGCGCCTGCGCGACAAGCTCGGCGGGCAGGTGACGATCCTCACCATGGGCCCGCCGATGGCCGAGGACACGCTGCGCAAGGCGCTCACCTTCGGCGCCGACCGCGCGGTGCTGCTCACTGATCGCTTCTTCGCCGGCTCCGATACTCTCGCCACCACCTTCGCGCTGGCAGCGGCGATCAGGAAGATCGGCGATACGTTCGGCCCTGTGGATATCGTCTTCACCGGCAAGCAGACCATCGACGGCGACACGGCGCAGGTCGGTCCCGGCATAGCTAAGCGCCTCGGCCTTACGCAGCTTACCTACGTATCGCGCATCGCCGACGTCGATGGCGAAGCGCGCACCATCAAGGTGGAGCGCCGCGCTGAAGGCGGTGTGCAGGAGCTGGCAACGAAGATGCCGTGCCTCATCACCATGCTGGAGGGCACCAACGAAATCCGCCGCGGCTCAATGAACGATGCCCTCCGGGCCTCCCGCGCCGAGATCGTCAAATGGAGCGCCGCAGACGCCGGCATCGAGGACACCGCAAAGTGCGGTCTGCGCGGCTCGCCCACCATCGTCAAGAAGGTGTTTGCACCAAGCCCGCGCGCCACCAAGGCGACCATGGTCGAGCCGGGTGATGCGACGCCGGCAGAAGCACTGATCGCCGAAATATTCAAACAGCAGCCCGAGCTGGAATCGAAACTGATGACGCTCGCACGCGGATACTAGAACCGCAGAGGGATCGCGATGGCCGAGGCACCAAAGAAACCCGCAGCCGCCGGTGGCCGTGCCGGCACCAAGAAAGAGCTGCCCGAGCACTTCAAAGACTATAAGCACGTCTGGGTCTTTATCGAGCAGGAGCGCGGCGTCGTGCATCCTGTCTCCTGGGAACTGCTTGGCGCTGGCCGCGACCTGGCGAACAAGCTCGGCGTTGATCTCGCGGCCGTCGTCCTCGGCGCCCCAGGTGGCGGAGTAAAGGAAGCCGCTGCCGAGGCGAGCTGCTATGGCGCCGACCTTGCCTATATCGTCGAGAGCGATGTCCTCACCGACTATCGCAACGAGCCCTACGCTCGCGCAATGACGGAGCTGGTCAACACCTATAAGCCCGAAATCCTGCTGCTCGGCGCCACGACCCTCGGCCGTGATCTCGCCGGCGCTGTGGCGACGACGCTGCTCACCGGCCTCACTGCCGACAGTACCGCGCTCGACGTCGACACTGATGGATCGCTCGCAGCCACCCGCCCAACCTTCGGCGGCTCGCTTCTCTGCACCATCTACACGCTTAACTATCGGCCGCAGATGGCCACCGTCCGTCCGCGCGTGATGTCCATGCCAGACCGCGTCGAGCGTCCGCTCGGCCGCCTCATCGAGCACACGTTCACCATGGTCGAGGACGATGTCGTCACCAAGGTGCTCTCGTTCATCGCCGACCGCGAGTCGGACAAGTCAAGCCTTGCCTACGCGGACGTCGTCGTCGCCGGTGGCCTGGGCCTAGGTTCGCCCGAGAATTTCCAGCTCGTGCGCCAGCTCGCCTCCGTGCTCGGTGCCGAATACGGCTGCTCACGCCCCGTCGTTCAGAAAGGCTGGCTGCCGGCGGAGCGCCAGATCGGCCAGACCGGCAAGACCATTCGCCCGCGCCTTTACATTGCCGCCGGCATCTCCGGTGCCATCCAGCATCGCGTCGGCGTGGAAGGCGCCGACCTGATCGTTGCGATCAACACCGACAAGAACGCGCCGATTTTCGACTTCGCCCACGTCGGTCTCGTCACCGACGCCGTGCGGTTGTTGCCCGCGCTCACGGAAGCGTTCCGCAAGCGCCTGTCCGCCAGCACCAGCGAACGTATTGCGAGCTAGGAGAGCACCGATGATCGAGGAAAAATTCGATGCCATCGTTGTCGGAGCCGGTATGGCAGGCAACGCCGCCGCGCTCACCATGGCGCAGCGTGGCATGAAGGTTCTGCAGCTGGAGCGTGGCGAATACTCGGGCTCCAAGAACGTGCAGGGCGCCATTCTCTATGCCGACATGCTGGAGAAGCTCATCCCGGACTTTCGCGACGATGCTCCTCTGGAGCGCCATCTCGTCGAGCAGCGTTTCTGGATGATGGACGACCGCTCGCACGTCGGCTTGCACTATCGCTCCGAGGACTTCAACGAGCAGAGCCCAAACCGCTACACGATCATTCGCGCGCAGTTCGACAAGTGGTTCTCCAAGAAGGTGCAGGAAGCCGGCGCCGTCGTCCTCTGCGAGACCACAGTCGTCGAACTCGTAAAGGACTCCTTCGGCAAGGTGATTGGCGTCCGCACCGACCGCTCCGGCGGCCTCATCCGCGCTGACGTTGTCGTCATCGCCGAGGGCGTCACCGGCCTGCTCGGCACGCGCGCCGGCCTGCGTGAGATCCCCAAGCCCGAGAACACTGCGCTCGCCGTGAAGGAAATGCACTTCATGCCGCGCGAGACCATCGAGTCGCGGTTCAACCTCAAGGGTGACGAAGGCATGGTCATCGAGGCCGCCGGCACCATCTCCCGCGGCATGACTGGCATGGGCTTCATCTATTCCAACAAGGAATGCGTCTCGATTGGCATGGGCTGCCTCGTCTCGGACTTCCAGCGCACCGGCGAAACACCCTACGGCCTTCTCGACGCATTCAAGCGCCACCCCTCTGTTGCCCCGCTCATCGAAGGCTCCGAGGTGAAGGAATACTCGGCCCACCTCATCCCTGAAGGGGGCTTCAAGGCCATCCCGCAGCTCTATGGCGATGGCTGGGTCGTCGTCGGCGACGCAGCCCAGCTCAACAACGCCATCCACCGCGAAGGCTCTAACCTCGCGATGACGTCGGGCCGCATCGCTGGCGAGGCCATCTTCCAGTTGCGCTCGCGCCGCGAGGAGATGACCGAGCAGAATCTGGCGCTCTACAAGGAGATGCTGGATAAGTCGTTCGTCATAAAAGATTTGAAGAAATACAAAGACATGCCAGCGTTGCTTCACACGCAATCGCAGAATTTCTTCCTCACCTACCCGCAGCTCGTCAACAAGGCGATGCAGAGCTTCGTGCGCGTCGATGGCACGCCGAAGGTGGAGAAAGAGAAGAAGACGATCCGCTCCTTCGTCAACGCTCGCTCCTGGTTCGGCCTCTTCGCCGACGGCTTCCGCCTGGCCCGGGCTTGGCGGTGAGACATGCGCAGCATTCACCCATCCGCACTTCAGTCGGCGAACGGCATTGGAGGTTGATATGACGGCCCCGCTTACAGTCCGCGTCGAGGACAAGCTCTACCAGAACCGATATCTCGTCGACACCGGGCGCGTGCACATCAAGGTGCGCCCGCACGCCAGCCCGACGCCGGAGCTGCGCGCGCTCCTCACGGCATGCCCAGCTGGCTGCTACGCGCTCAACGGCGCCGGCCAGGTCGAGATCGCCGCTGACGGTTGCGTCGAGTGCGGCACCTGCCGCCTCATCGCCGAGCCGTCTGGCGACATCGAGTGGAGCTATCCGCGCGGCGGCTACGGCGTGCTCTACAAGTTCGGCTAGTCCGATTGGGCGGGTTCAGCTCGAGCGCTGAACGCCCGCGCGCGCAATGGCGCGCGGCCGATAGAATGATCGCAGTCCCAAAACAAAAACGGCGCGCCGATGAAGCGCGCCGTTTTGAATTTCACCAGCTAGGTGAGCGAAGCCTGATCAGGCCTTCGCCTCTTCCTCGGCCGGAACCTCGGCTGCGGCAGCCTCGGCGATCAGCGCCTGGGCCTGACCAACCCAGTCGTCCTTCTCGATGCGGCCATCGAGCTGCAGCGTCTCGTCGACGTTCGTGATGTCTTCGTCCGAGAAGTTGGCGATCTGCTCCAGCTTGATGCAGTTGAGCTGGCGCAGGCGCGCTGCGAGATCGGCGTCGATGCCCTTGATCTTCGTGAGATCGTCGGCCTCGCCCTTCTGCTTCTTGAAGCCCTTCCAGGCAGCGTTGAGGCGGCGCGCGCGCGCGTCCGAACGCTCAGGAATACGAGCAGCCTTGCCGCGACGGCCACGCAGGTAATAGAGCTTCGCGCGGCGGACCTTACCGCGGCGCAGAACCTCGATCTCGGCGATGTAGGGTGAGTACACGGGGAAAACGCGCTCGACGCCCTCGCCGTAAGAGATCTTGCGAACGGTGAAGTTCTCGTTGAGGCCGGCGCCGGAGCGGCCGATCACGACACCCTCATAAGCCTGGGTGCGGACGTTTTCGCCCTCGATCACCTTCACCATAACCTTGACGGTATCGCCAGGGCCGAATTCGGGCACAGCGCGCTTGGCCGTGACGGCGCTCATCTGCTCGCGCTCGAGCTCTTGGATAACGTTCATAGGGCACCTAAACCGTAGAAATAGACCGCCGGGGCACGGCCGTTGGCCGGCACCCCTAAACGGCGAGCCTTGGGGAATTAGCCGCGGGTCATAGCCCAAACCCAGCGGCTTGTCGATACGGTGATTGCGTCAAACGGCCCGTTTCAGGCCCGCCCGCGCAGAATCCTGGCTGCATCCATGTCGCAGGCCGGTTGCACCTTATATTTTCGTCTCTTAACCGAAGCAACGAAGGCTTTTGTGCGCGCTCGCAGGGCGCCCGCTACGAGGCGGCCAGAGCAGTCTTCAGCGCCGCTTGAGCAGATCCGGCCGCCGCTCCGCGGTAATCCGCTCGGCCTCGCTGCGCCGCCACTCCGCGACCTTCTTATGGTCCCCCGACAGCAACACCTCGGGGATGGCCCTGCCCTCCCATTCGCGCGGCTTGGTGTACTGCGGATACTCCAGCAGGCCGTCCTCGAAGCTTTCCTCGCCCAGCGAGTCCGACGCGCCGAGCACACCCGGCAGCAATCGCACGCACGCATCGATCAGCACCATGGCCGCCAGTTCGCCGCCGGACAGCACATAGTCGCCGATGGAGACCTCACGCATCTGGCGCCCGGCGATCACGCGCTCGTCGACCCCCTCGAAGCGCCCAGCCAGCAGCATTACCCCCGGCCCCGCCGCCAGCTCGGCAGCCAGCGCTTGGGTCAACGGCTCTCCGCGCGGGGACAGATAGATCAACGGCGCGTCGGGCTCGCCCTGACGCACATGATCGACGGCCGCGGCCAATACGTCCGCGCGCATCACCATGCCCGCACCCCCGCCGGCCGGCGTGTCGTCGACGGCGCGATGCCGCCCGACGCCGAACTCGCGCAGTGGGATCGCAGCCAAAGACCACAGCCCCGCCTCCAGCGCCTGCCCAACCAGCGAGACGCCCAGCGGTCCTGGAAACATCTCCGGGAAGAGCGTCAGCACGCTGACGCGCCACGCCGCGCGGTCACCCTTTTCTGGAAAGTGCGCCATCGCTGTGCTCCCAAAAGATGCTTCCTCCCCCCTTGCGGGGGAGAGCTAGGGAGGGGGGTAAACCGCTCAAACGCCCTCGACCACGACGATGTCGATGGTGCCCGCGCCCTCGCGCTCTGCCTTCGCGGCGGCGTACTCCGGCGACGTCGCGTAGCCCTCGGCAGCCTCGTAGCTTGGGAACTCGAGCACCACGTTGCGCTGCGTCCCGTTGCCTTCCATCAACCGGCACCGGCCGCCGCGAACGATCGGCACGCCGCCGAACTTGTCGAGCGCGATCTTCGATTTCGCAACGTACTTCGCCCACTTCTCGGGGTCCGTCACCGTCGCATGCGCGATCACATAACCTTTGGCCATCTTGGTTCTCCTCCCGGCGTTGTTACGCGCGTCGCTTCAATGCTGCGACTGCGCTTCGCGGATGTGGTTGACGAAAGTTTCCGCTGCGAGCTTGGGATCGTCGGCCTGCGTGATCGGCCGCCCGACAACGATGTAATCGGCACCCGCCTTGATCGCGTTGTCCGGCGTCGTGATGCGCTGCTGATCGTCCGTGGTGCTTCCCGTCAGGCGGATGCCCGGAGTGACGATGAGGAAGCCCGGGCCGACGGTCTCCCGGATGTGCCCCGCTTCCTGACCCGAAGAGATCACACCATCGAACCCAGATTCGCGCGCCAGCTCAGCGCGGCGCAGCACCATTTCGGCCGGGCTCGCGGATGCGCCCTGCTGTTTTAGATCGTCGGCGGTGAGATTGGTCAGCACGGTCACCGCCAGAAGCTTCAGCTTCGAAGACCCGCGTCCAGCGACAGCCGCGCGCATGGTCTTCAGGTCATGGCCGTGCACGGTGAGGAAATCGACCCCGAGCTCGGTGGCATTCGCCACCGCCCGTTCGACCGTATTGCCGATGTCCAGCAGCTTCAGGTCGAGGAACACTTTCTTGCGCTCTGCCTTGAGCGCCCGCGCCAGGTCGAGCCCGCCGGCAAACAACAACTCCAGCCCAACCTTGTAGAAATGAACGGAATCGCCGAGCTGGGCGATGAGCCTCTGCGCCTCCTCGAGGGTCGGCATGTCGAGGGCGACAATCAGGCGGTCGGTGGCGGATGGTGCAGGCATCGTGCGTATCGGCGCTGTTGATGGGCGCCTAGCCATGCAGCACATGCGCTGCGCGCGCAAGCTTCTGGATCAGGGCCTTGAAGATTTCCTGGCTCTCCTTGTTGTGGAGATGCCCGTCTGCGCCGAAAGCGTCTTTCGCCCGCGGGACGGCGAACTGATCCGGCAGCACCAGGGCGCCCAGCCCAATCTCCAGCACCTGCCGCACCGTCGTGAGACTGCGTAGGCCGCCCATGCCGCCCGGAGACGCCGAGCCGAGCGCGAACACGCGGGTTTTGTAGACCTCGGCGCCGCTTGGCCCCGGCTCGCGCACCCGGCTCACCCAGTCGAGGGTGTTCTTCAGCAGCGGCGTGATCGATGAGTTGTATTCGGGGCTGGCGATGAAAATACCGGTATGCGCCGCCATCAGCTCTTTGAACTTGTAGGCGTTCTCGGGCGGCCCCGAGGTCGCTTCGTCATCGCCGTTATAGAGCGGCATCGGGTAGTCGCCGATGTCGGCGAAGGTCGAAGCGATGCCGTTCGCCTCGGCAATCTTGGAGCCCAGCTCCGCAAGCCTCTGGTTATACGAACCGGTGCGCGACGACCCGGCAAAAAACAAAAGCCTGACCGTGCTTGTCATCGTTCCTCGCGCCCGATCAGCTCTTGCCTTCGAAGAAGTCTTTCACGCGCGCGAAGAACCCGTGGCTCTCCGGGCTCGTCTCTTTGTGGCTCTCGCGCTCGAACTCTTCGAGCAGCTCGCGCTGGCGCTTCGTCAGGCTCTTCGGCGTCTCCACCTCGACCTGGATGTACATGTCGCCGTTCACCTTGGAGCGCAGCACCGGCATGCCCTTGCCCTTCAGGCGGAACTGCTTGCCGCTTTCCGAGCCCTCCGGGATCTTGATGCGCGTCGCGCCGCCGTCGACGGTCGGAACCTCGATCTGTCCGCCGAGTGCCGCCGTCGTCATGGCGATCGGCACCTTGCAGAAGATGTCCGCGCCGTCGCGCTGGAAGAACTCGTGCGGCTTCAGCGACAGGAAAATGTAAAGATCACCTGCCGGGCCGCCGCGCAGCCCCGCCTCGCCCTCGCCGGCAAGACGAATGCGGGTGCCATCCTCGACGCCGGGTGGAATGTTGACCGAGAGCGTGCGCTCCTTGGTGACGCGGCCAGAGCCGTGGCACGTGCCGCACGGATCTTCGATCGTCTCACCACGTCCCTGGCAATTGGGGCACGTGCGCTCGATGGTGAAGAAGCCCTGGCTCGCGCGAACCTTGCCGTGGCCGCCGCAGGTCGGGCAGGTGACAGGCTTGGTGCCGGCCCGCGCACCGGTGCCGGAGCAGGTTTCACAGGAAACCGAGGTCGGCACCCGGATCTGCGCGGTCTTGCCCTCGTAGGCCTCCGATAGCGTGATCTCGAGGTTGTACCGCAGGTCGGCACCGCGCTCACGGGACGATCGGGAACGCTGCCCGCGCCGGCCGCCCATGAACTCGCCGAACAGATCGTCGAAGATATCCGACATCGACGATGCAAAGTCCGGCCCGAAGCCGCGGGCGCCACCGCCGCCATGCTCGAACGCTGCATGGCCGAAATGATCGTACGCCGCGCGCTTCTGCGGATCCTTCAGCACCTCGTAGGCTTCGCTGACTTCCTTGAAGCGGATTTCGGCTCCCTCATCGCCCGGATTGCAATCGGGATGGAATTCCTTGGCGAGCCGCCGGTAGGCAGACTTCAGCTCTTGCTCGCTCGCGCTTCGGGACAACCCGAGCGTTTCATAGTAGTCGCGCTTGGACATGTTCAGCGCGGATCCTTCGAATTGGTGCACAGATGAATTAGCCCTTCAGTGGGAAATAGCGATGTTTTACGCGCGGGGGAAGGGTTTGTGGCGCGTTTGGTATGTGGAGAGGCCAGGGTGTGGCCGCAAGCCACTGCGACGCCAAAGTGGACCCCTCTAACGACGAGCCCGGCCGCTGGGGCCGGGCTCGCGTTTAATCATCGCTGATCGCGCTGACGGGTCAGGCCGACTTCTTCTTGTCGTCCTTGACCTCTTCGAAGTCGGCATCGACGACGTTTTCATCGCCCGCCGAGGAAGCGGTGGAGCCCGCATCGGCATCGCCGCCGCCCGCGCCCTGCTGGCCGGCGTAGATGGCCTCGCCGATCTTCATGGCGGCCTGCGCCAGCGCGGTGGTAGCCGCGTTGATGCGCTCGGCGTCGTCAGAGCCGATGGCCTCCTTGAGATCCGCGATCGCCTTCTCGACGTCCGGCTTGGCAGCCGTAACCGCCGGGTTGCTCGCATTCTCGGAGAGCTGCTTCTCGGTCGAGTGGATCAGCGCCTCGGCGTGGTTCTTCGCCTCGATCACCTCGCGGCGCTTCTTGTCCTCGGCCGCATGCGACTCGGCGTCCTTCACCATCCGATCGATCTCGGCGTCGGACAGACCGCCCGAGGCCTGGATGCGGATCGACTGCTCCTTGGCGGTCGCCTTGTCCTTCGCCGACACGTGCACGATGCCGTTGGCGTCGATGTCGAACGTGACTTCGATCTGCGGCACGCCGCGCGGCGCCGGCGGAATGCCGACAAGATCGAACTGGCCGAGCAGCTTGTTGTCGGCCGCCATCTCGCGCTCGCCCTGGCTGACGCGGATGGTCACCGCATTCTGCCCGTCTTCGGCGGTCGAGAAGGTCTGGCTCTTCTTCGTGGGGATCGTCGTGTTGCGCTCGATGAGGCGGGTGAACACGCCACCCAGCGTCTCGATGCCCAGCGACAGCGGGGTAACGTCGAGCAGCAGAACGTCCTTCACTTCGCCCTGCAGCACGCCCGCCTGGATGGCCGCGCCGATGGCGACGACTTCGTCCGGGTTGACGCCCTTGTGGGGCTCCTTGCCGAAGATCTGCTTGACGACTTCCTGCACCTTCGGCATGCGCGTCTGACCACCGACGAGAACCACTTCATCGATGTCCGCAGCCTTGAGGCCGGCGTCCTTGATCGCCTTCTCGCACGGACCTTTGGTGCGCACGATGAGGTCGTCGACGAGGCTCTCCAGCTTGGCGCGGGTGAGCTTCAGCGTCAGATGCTTCGGGCCCGAAGCATCGGCCGTGATAAACGGCAGGTTGATTTCGGTCTGAGTGGCGCTCGACAGCTCGATCTTCGCCTTCTCGGCAGCTTCCTTCAGGCGCTGCAGCGCAAGCTTGTCGTTGCGCAGGTCAATGCCGGTCTCTTTCTTGAACTCGTCGGCGAGGTAGGCAACGAGCTTCATGTCGAAGTCTTCGCCGCCGAGGAACGTGTCACCGTTCGTCGACTTCACCTCGAACACGCCATCGCCGATCTCGAGGACCGAGATATCGAACGTGCCGCCGCCGAGGTCGTACACCGCGATCGTCTTGGAATCTTTCTTCTTGTCGAGACCGTAGGCGAGCGCCGCTGCCGTCGGCTCGTTGATGATGCGCAGCACCTCAAGCCCCGCGATCTTGCCGGCGTCCTTGGTTGCCTGGCGCTGCGCGTCGTTAAAGTATGCGGGAACCGTGATGACCGCCTGCGTGACCTTCTCGCCGAGCTTGGCTTCGGCCGTCTCTTTCATCTTCTGCAGAATGAAAGCGGAGATCTGCTGCGGAGAATACTGCTTGCCGTGGGCTTCGACCCAGGCATCGCCACTGGGGCCTTTGACGATCTTGTAGGGAACGAGATCCTTGTCCTTCTCGACCATCGGATCATCGTACCGGCGTCCGATCAGGCGCTTGATGGCGAAGAACGTGTTGAGGGGGTTGGTCACCGCCTGACGCTTGGCGGGAAGGCCGACGAGCTTTTCGTCGTCAGCGGTGAAGGCCACGATCGACGGAGTCGTGTTCATGCCTTCGGCGTTTTCCAGAACCCTCGGCTTGCCGCCCTCCATGACGGCCACGCACGAGTTCGTGGTTCCGAGGTCGATGCCGATCACTTTAGCCATGTGCCTATCCTCATCCTTCTGCGGCAGGCCGTCCGGACCCGATTATCCGGCGTCCAGGAAATCCGGCGGCGCAAGCTGCGCACCGAAACGGCCCCCTATGGAGCATCCAAACGGTAAACGACGCTTATATAAGGTGGCTTTTAAGCGGCGCAACGGGCGCAAGTCTGGCTTGCGCAGTCAATTTTCCCCAGCCTTCACCCAAATCGATCACGCGGCGCCAGTCACACGGCGCACGATCAGGCAGCGTCGTCAGACTCTTTGGGCTCAGGCGCGCCCTTGCCCTCGGTCGGCCGCTTTTCGCCGCCCTTCGCAATAACGACCATCGCTGGCCGCAGTACGCGATCGCCGAGATTATAGCCCTCTTGATAGACTTGGACGATCGTTCCTGGTGCCAGATCAGGCTGGTCCACCTCGACCATCGCCTGATGTTGGTGCGGATTGAACGGCTGTCCGGATGACTCCATCCGCTTCACGCCGTTGCGCTCCAGCACATTGAGGAACTCGCGCTCGGTCATCGAGACGCCCTCGACCAGCGCCTTGAGCGCGGGGTCGGCGTCGGCAGCGCCAGCCGGCACCGCAGCGGTCGCGCGCTGCAGGTTGTCACCGACGGCGAGGAGGTCACGCGCGAACTTGGTGATCGCGTACTTGGCTGTCTCGTCCTTCTCGCGCTCGGTCCGCTTGCGCAGATTGTCCATCTCGGCATGCGCGCGCAGCAGGCGGTCCGTCAGATCGGCAATCCGGCCTTCCAGAACTTGCACTGTGCCTTCGCCGTCTCCGGTCGGTGCACCGTTGCCTGCGGCAGCGGTTTCACGGTCGGGCTTCTTGTCTTCGTCAGCCATGATCTCTCCGCGGGGGATTGGGCGGATTAAAGGGATTGCGAGCCGGATATCAGGCTTAAGGATGAAAAATCAAGTCAACAGGCGGCTTACAAGTTTCGCTGTATAGTCGACCATGGGGATTATGCGTGCGTAATTGATGCGCGTCGGGCCGATAACGCCCAGTACCCCAACGACTTTACGATGCTCGTCGTGGAACGGCGCTACAACCAGCGAAGACCCCGACAGCGAGAACAGTTTGTTCTCCGACCCGATGAAAATGCGCACACCGTCCGCGCTTTCCGACAGCCCGAGCAGTTGCACGAGGTCGCGCTGGCGCTCCAGATCGTCGAACAGCAGCCGGATACGCTCCAAATCCTCCTGGGCGTTCACATCCTTGAGCAGATTGGCCTGGCCGCGCACGATCAGGCTCTTGCGATCATCGAGCGCACCCGACCACTCGGCGAGCCCGGCCTGGATGACGCGCTTGGTCAGCTCGTCGAGTTCTGCCCGCGCCGACTGCAGCTGTTGCTCGATATGCGTCCTAGCTTCTCCAATCGTGAGGCCACGGATATGCGCATTGAGATAGTTGCTGGCCTCGATTAGAGCCGATGGCGGCAGCCCCTGCGGCAAGTTGATGATGCGGTTCTCGACCGTCTGGTCCTCGCCCACCAGCACCACCAGTGCCTTTCCGGGCTCCAGCATCACGAATTCCAGATGCTTGAGGCGTGTCACCTGCTTGTCGGCCAGCACCACGCCGGCGCAGTGCGACAGCCCGGAGATCATCTCGCCGACCTGACGCAGCACGTCATCGATGCCGGTAGTGCGTTTGCCGGCGATCTGCGTTTCGATCTGCCGCCGCTCCTTAGAGGTGAGATCGCCCACCTCCAGCAGCGCATCGACGAACATCCGCAGGCCGAGCTGCGTCGGCAACCGCCCTGCCGACGTGTGCGGGGCAACGATTAGCCCCAGCTGCTCCAAGTCCGACATCACGTTGCGGATCGATGCCGGCGACAATGTCATCGGCAGCACGCGCGACAGATTCCGCGAGCCCACAGGCTCACCGGTTTCCAGGTACGATTCGACGATTTGCCTCAGAATAGCGCGCGAGCGTTCGCTGAGCCTGTTGAGTTCGCTAACGCTTTCGGACATCGCTTGGGTGTTTTCGACCTCGTGTTCGAGTACTCGGAAGATTAGGGATCGAGCCCCCGCTTCGTCAAATGGTCGGCGGTTTTGGTTGATGCGCGCCTAGCCCTCCCTTAGGTTCGGCCGACTTCGCACCCAGCAACAACCCGGTCCGGCAGCCTCAATGCGCCCTTCGAAACGTAAATCCGATGAACTGCGCCGTGTCTCCATCGAGCGCGCTGTCTCTAAGCATGCCGAGGGATCGTGCCTCATCAAGTTCGGCGACACCCATGTCCTTTGCACGGCCAGCCTCGAAGAGCGGGTCCCCCCGTGGCTGAAGGGCCAGGGGCGCGGCTGGGTCACAGCTGAATATGGGATGTTACCGCGCGCCACCAACGAGCGCACGCGCCGCGAGGTGACGGTTGGCCATCCGTCCGGCCGGACGCAGGAGATACAACGTCTGATCGGCCGATCGCTGCGCGCCATCATCGACCTGCCCAAGCTCGGCGAGCGCCAGATCAGCGTCGACTGCGACGTTATTCAGGCCGACGGCGGCACCCGCACCGCTTCCATCACCGGTGCGTGGGTTGCCCTGCACGACTGCATCCAGTGGATGAAGCTGCGCGACATGGTCGAGGACGGCGTGCTGCGCGACCATGTGGCGGCGGTGAGCTGTGGCATCTACAAGGGCACGCCGGTGCTCGACCTCGACTACGCTGAAGATTCTTCCGCCGATGCCGATTCCAACTTCGTCATGACCGGATCGGGTGGCATCGTCGAGGTGCAGGGCACGGCAGAAACCACGGCATTCAGTCAGGAAAGCTTCGATCAGCTCATGGCGCTCGCCAAGAAGGGCATCGGCGAGCTTGTCGCACTCCAGAAGCTGACCGTCGCCTAACAAGGGGGCCGGACATGCTATTCGGCGGATTTGCATTGGCCGTCGCAGCTCTCTTCACGGGCGCGGCGTTCTACATCAACTTCGCCGAGCAGCCGGCCCGTCTCACCCTCGACGATCAATCGCTGCTCGAGGAATGGAAGCTCAGCTACCGCGCCGGCTTCGCCATGCAGGCATCGCTGGCCGTCATCGGCTTCGCTTTAGGCATGCTGGAGTGGCTGCTGTCGCAGGAACTTGCATGGCTCTTTGGCGCGCTGTTGCTCATCGCCAACTGGCCTTTCACCTTGCTCGCGATCATGCCGACCAATAAGACGCTGATGGATACGCCTATCGAACAAGCTGGCGCGCAGTCGCGCACGCTGATCGAGAAGTGGGGACGGCTGCATGCCGTCCGAACCGCATTGGGCGCGGCGGCAACTGCGCTTTTCATCTGGGCTGCAACATGACAGTCACCCCCACTCCTGCGCGCCTGCTCGAAACCGTGCTCTATGCGCGCGACCTTCCAGCTATCGAAGAGTTCTACGCACGCGTCCTCGCGATGCAGCCCACCGCCAAGGCGGACGGACGCCAGATCTTCTATCGCCTCGGCGATCAGATGCTTCTGTTCTTCAACCCGCTGATGACCAGCCGGGCGCCGGCTGACGATGCTGAGCTTCCCGTGCCGCCCCACGGTGCCGATGGCGAGGGGCACGTCTGCTTCGCCGCGACCGCCGACGAGATCACTCAGTGGCGCGAGCGCCTGGAGAGCCAGGGCATCCACATCGAAGCCGACTTCGAGTGGCCGAATGGCGGTCGCTCCATCTACTTCCGCGACCCGGCGGGCAATTGCCTGGAGTTCGCCGAGCCGCGCATCTGGGGAATTGAATGACGCGTAGACTGAGCCGCGGCGACAAGTTGGTTGTCGCCACCCACAACCCCGGCAAGGTCTGGGAGATCAACAAGCTCATCGAGCCTTACGGGCTCGCCGCCGTGTCCGCCGGGGACCTGGGCCTCAAAGAGCCCGCCGAGACCGAAACGACGTTCACCGGTAACGCCAAGATCAAGGCCGTTTTCGCCGCCGAAGGCTCCGGACTGCCGGCGCTAGCCGACGACAGCGGCATCGAGATCGACGCCCTCGATGGTGCCCCGGGCGTCCACACCGCTGACTGGGCCGGCCCCAAGCGTGACTTCTCTATCGCCATGCAGAAGGTGCACGACGAGTTGGTTAAGCGTCGGGGATGGAACGGCGAGCCCTTGCGCGCCAACTTCATTTCTGTCCTATGCCTCGCTTGGCCGGACGGGGACGTGCAGTTCTTCGAGGGCAAAGTTTACGGTCACGTCGTGTGGCCACCGCGCGGCGGCAATGGCTTCGGCTATGATCCGATCTTCGTCGCCGACGGCCACACCGAGACGTTCGGCGAAATGGAGCCGGCCAGCAAATATGCCATCTCGCACCGAACCATGGCGTTCGAGCACTTCAAGCGTGCCGTCCTCGATGACGCCGCCTGACGATCCCGGCTTCGGGCTCTACGTCCACTGGCCATTCTGCGCGCAGAAGTGCCCCTATTGCGACTTCAACAGCCACGTCCGCTTCGGCGGCATCGACGAGCCACGCTTCCGCGCCGCCTTCCTGCGCGAGCTGGAGCACACCGCTACGCGGTTAGGCCCGCGCACTGTTTCCAGCATCTTCTTCGGCGGCGGCACCCCCTCGCTGATGCAGCCCGAGACGGTGGCTGCCATCCTCGATCGCGCTGCTGAACTCTGGCATGTCGCGCCCGACGCCGAAATCACGCTCGAGGCCAACCCTGGAAGCGTCGAAGCCGGCCGCTTTCGCGGCTATCGCTCAGCGGGCGTAAATCGCGTCTCGCTTGGCGTGCAGTCGCTGCGCGACGACATCCTCAAGTCGCTTGGGCGCATTCACTCAGTCGCCGAGGCGAAAGCTGCGATCGAGATCGCGCGGACCACCTTCGATCGCTTCAGTTTCGACCTCATCTATGCGCGCCCGAAACAGACGACGGACGAATGGCGTGCCGAGCTGCGCGAGGCACTTCTCATCGCCGGCCAGCACCTGTCCCTCTATCAGCTCACCATCGAGCCAGAGACGCCGTTCGCCGCGCTTCACGCCGCTGGCAAGCTCATCGTCCCCGACGAGGATACGGCGTTCGCGCTCTACGATCTTACTCAGGAGATGACCGCCGCCGCCGGGCTGCCCGCCTACGAGGTCTCGAACCATGCCGGGCCTGGCGAGGAAAGCCGCCACAACCTGCTTTATTGGCGCTATGGCGAATATGCCGGCATCGGGCCTGGCGCACACGGCCGCATCGTTCTCGATGGCGTGCGCAACGCCACCAGCACCGAGCGCAACCCTGAAGCCTGGGCGGCGCTCGTCGAGCGCGACGGGCACGGCATTATCGAGGAAATGCCCCTCACCCGCCCTGAGCAGGCAGACGAGATGCTGCTGATGGGCCTGCGCCTTTCCGAAGGCCTTGACCTGCAGAGGCTCGCACAGCTTTGCGGCGCCCCGCTGCCGGGCAAGACTGTATCCGAGCTGACACAGCAGGGTCTCATTGAGGCGATTCCCGGGACACAGCGCATAAAAGCGAGCGGATCGGGGCGCTTCATTCTGAATGAGATCGTGCTACGCCTCGCGCTCGATCTTCCGACCGAGAAGCTTCCTTCCGCCGCCGAGTAGAAAGAGCCGATGCGAAACATCTACGACTGGATGATGCGCGCCGCGTCCAGCAAGCGTGCGCCCTACGCGCTCGGAACCGTGTCGTTCATTGAAAGCTCGTTCTTCCCCATTCCGCCCGACGTGATGCTCATCCCCATGGTGCTCAGCAATCGTGAGAAAGCGTGGTGGTACGCCACCATCGCCACCGTCACCTCCGTTTTCGGCGGCTTGCTCGGTTACGCCATTGGCTACTTCGCCTATGACGCCATCGGACTGCCGATCCTGAAGTTCTACGGCAAGGAGCACGCGCTCGACGGATTCATCCAGTTCGTGCACGAGTACGGGGTACCAGCGATCATCATCAAGGGCGCGACGCCCATTCCGTTCAAGGTGGTGACCATCGCCGCCGGCGTCGCCAAGATGGACCTGCTCGCCTTCGTCGGCGCCTGCATCGTCGCCCGCGCCATGCGCTTCTTCCTCGTTGCCGGCCTCCTCTATTTCTTTGGCCAGCCGATCAAGGAGTTCATCGAGCGCCGCCTGACCCTGGTCACCACAGTTTTCGTAGTGGTCTTGGTGAGCGGCTTCGTCGCTGTTAAATACATGTTCTAGCTCGGTGATCTAAGGCAGGGCTCATGGCTTTCTCGGCGCAGGATCCGACAGTACACGCAGCCTACCGCACCGGCGGCTTCGCCCTGCTGTTCGCGGCCGCTGCCATCTTGCTTGCCCTCGGCTCCGAGCACATCGGCGGCCTTAAGCCTTGCGAGCTGTGCCTCGAGCAGCGCTATGCCTACTACGCCGGCGTACCTCTGCTCTTCTTCGGACTTGTTGCCCTCAGCGCTGGGCAGGCACGCGCTGCCGCCGCGCTGTTCATTCTGGTCGCTCTCGCATTCTTCGGTAACGCTGCGCTCGCCGTCTATCACGCGGGCGTCGAATGGGGCTTTTGGCAGGGCCCGGCCGCATGCAGCGGCCCGCAATCGCTAACGACCAACGCCGGCAATCTTCTCGATGCTCTGAAGACGACGAACGTCGTGCGCTGCGATCAGGCTGCATGGCGCATGTTCGGACTGTCGTTCGCCGGATGGAACGTCATCGCATCGCTGATGATCGCGTTCCTCGGTTTGCGCGCCGCAAATGAAGCGCTGCACGCGCGCTGATTCCGCTCGCGCGTGAACAGCGCGAAGTTATCCACAAATAACTGATGTTTTCCGCAGCAGATTGCGTTCAGCAACTGTCAAGCTAAATACCGTGGGTCCGTCACGGCAGCGCCATCCCGTGGTCAAAAAGTAACGGTCTATTCCTCCTCGTTCGCGGAACAACGCGGTCGAGTTCGAGTTGAACAGCCACAGTGAGTTTGCGTCGCGTTCGAGTGAGTGAAGAGCCCAGCAGTCAGTTGCGTTGCGTAGGTGTTGCGTCCGTTGCGTCTGAGTTGAGTGGCCTCGCGTCTCGAAAGTCGCCGTTGCGTCCGCGTCAGTCACATCGGGAACCCCGGCAGTCCCGCCAGTTGCGTAAGTTGCGTCAAAGTCTGCGTCTGTTGCGTCTCGCGTAAGTCCCCCGCCCGTCTTGGTATCGCGTTTGTAAGCGTTGCGTTCGTTGCGTCACGTGTTGCGTCCGTTTGCGTAAAGCCAACTTCCCCCAATAGACGCGTTCTCCCCCGAGCGCGTGTGCAATCGAGGCGAACCGCCCGGAGATGAATGGTTTCGCGTAGTTCCGGGCGGTTGCAGCCAGTCGAGTTCAAGAGCCCGCATAAGTGGCGTCAGTCGCGTAAAAGTCAGCAAGTCAGTGAGGTGTACCGTGGCGTCTCAGTATCAATCTCAGTCGCATTCGTGGCGTTCGCTTTCAGATGTTGTCGGTGAAGTCATCGTCGCTATCGGCAGTCCGTCTCAATCGACGGACGTTCCCATAGCGTCGGCGTCGACAAGGTAGCCGCCGCGTATTCGTTACGGAGGGGAAAGAGGGACCTTCCAACGAGATGGCAAGCATATGGAGCGTCGGAGACTTCATGCCTCCACGATTCATCACATGACCTGGTTTCGCGTAGTGATGTCAGCACGCTCTGTGTGCTTGCCAACGATTTTCAGCCCCGCGCCCGGGCAATGAAAGCGGCGCGTAATGAGCAAGCGCCGGGACTTTGGCGGCGCAAGACAGGAGAAGCGTCAAATGAGTTTCAACCACATCAACCCGCTGCAGTGGCATCAGGCGCTCGGCGTTGCCCGCGCCTCCTGCGCTCGCATCTTCCGCGATGGCGGCGCACCGGCTGATGCGCTGCGCGCCTTCGGCCTTGCCGCCGATCAAGCGACTGAGGATTGGAGCCGCACGGTTGAGGCGATAGCGGAATCCCTGTGTGCCGCTTCGATGAAGCGCGCCGCATAAACGGTCTAGCTCCGCGAATGTGGAGCGTCGAGCATCCGGCTCATCAGAATTTCTCGTCGTCCTTCCCCTGAACGACGAAGGCCTCGGCATCGCATTGCCGAGGCCTTTCTTTTTTCAATTGAAGGAAAACCCGGCTGCCGCCACCACTGCGCCGCGAAGCGGCAAGGGCGCAAGGCGCCCCGCGCCTTAGGCGCGGCTCCCCGCTTGTTAGCGGCCCGCCGTACAGCAAGCCACCATCCACTCGTGTCAGCAAAAACTAAGGCTCCAGCTCGGTATCCCAATAGAGATAGTCGAGCCAGCTCTTGTGCAGGTAGTTCGGCGGGAACGCGCGTCCGTTGCGATGCAGTTCGAACACCGTCGGCCGATACGGCATCAGCTTCGGCAGCATGCCGATCTGCTCGGGCATCGCGCCGCCCTTCTCGAGATTGCATGGCGCGCACGCGGTCGTGACGTTGTCCCAACGTGTCTGGCCGCCGCGCGAGCGCGGGATCACGTGATCGAACGTCAGGTCGTCTTTGCAGCCGCAGTATTGGCAGGTGAAGCGATCGCGCAGGAACACATTGAAGCGCGTGAACGCGGGATAAAGCGCAGGCTTCACATATGTCTTGAGGGAGACGACGCTCGGCAGCTTCATCTCGAATGTGGGGCTGCGAACGAAGCGGTCGTATTCGGAGACGATGTTGACGCGATCCAAGAAAACGGCTTTCACCGACTCTTGCCAGCTCCAGAGCGACAACGGGTAGTAGCTCAGGGGGCGGAAGTCGGCGTTTAGGACGAGGGCCGGAAAGCTATCCGGAATGGCCACATGCGCATCCACGTAATGGGCGTCCTATACGTTTAGTCCTGACGAATCGCGTTCTCCTCAACGTTCGGCCGGGATACTAGCGGCGCATATCAACTCTGTGAAGGTCCCCGCCAAGCTTGCCTGTGCCCCTGTGGCGCAGTCATCTAAGGCGCTGCATTTAGGCGCTTTTTCGCGTTCCAGCTTGCCGGCCTGCGACCTTGTAGTACGCCCAGATGAGATGTGCCGCGACGCCCCGCCAAGGCCTCCAGCGCTCCGCGATGGCAAAAAGCTCGTCCTGCGAAGGTCGCTCATCCAGCTTCAAAGCGTTGGCGACGGCGATCTGCAAGGCGAGATCGCCCGCCGCGAATGCGTCGGCGCGGCCGAGGCAGAAGAGAAGGTAAATATCGGCGCTCCAAGGTCCGATGCCAGGCAGCGCCGTCAGCGCCGCGTGCACATCTTCCTCCGGCGCGTGCGCGAGACTGTCGAGATCTAGCCCGGCGACGACCGCTTCGCTCAGCGCCCGCAGCGTGCGCACCTTTCCTTTCGACAAGCCGGCAGTGCGCAAAGCTTCATCGCTCATCGCCAGGGACGCTTCGGCCGACATCGGCTGAACGGCCTGATGCAGGCGGTCCCAAATTGCCTGAGCGCTCGCCAACGAAAGCTGCTGCCCGACGACGATGCGCGCTAGGCCTTCAAAGCCGGAAGCATGGCGACGCACAGAGGGCACGCCCGTCATCGACCGCATCATGCGCATGTGCGGACACGAACGCGTCAGCGCACGCACACCCTTCAGCATGCACGCGTCATCGAGCACGACAGGTAGCAGCGTTGTGCGCTTGGTTTGCATTCCGGACGCGATACTCCGTGACTGAGCCTCGATCGTAGGTCGCCATTTGCTATGCCGCAAATCGAACAGGTTCACATGCGGCGCGAGACTGCTAAACAAGTGAACGATGATCCCTACGGCCGGCGTCTGCCGCTGTGGCAAACCCAACTGAGGCGCAACGCACTCGTATGATCTCTCCAGTGTTTCGCTTTGCGCCCAGTCCCAACGGTCCTCTTCATCTCGGTCATGCGCTGTCGGCGTTGACGGGCTTCGATATGGCGAAGCGCGCCGGCGGCCGCTTCCTCCTTCGCATCGAGGACATCGACGTCACGCGCTGCCGCGAGGAATTCGTCACCGGCATCTTCGAAGATCTCTCATGGCTCGGCATAACCTGGGAGCAGCCCGTACTGTTCCAGTCGCAGCACTTCGCAGCCTACGTCGAGGCGGCGCAATGGCTGGAAGGGCAAGGGTTGCTCTACCCATGCTTTGCCTCGCGCACCGAGATCGATGCGGCTGCCGTTCCCGGTGCTGTCGATCCTGACGGCGCACCGCTCTATCCGGGCCTACACAAGTCAATGCCCAGGAGCGAGATCGAGGCGCGTATGGAGAACGGTGAGCGCTTTGCGCTGCGCATCGACATGGATCGCGCTCTGGCCAAGGTCCGCGACCGGCTCGGCGGCGCCCCGCTCACCTTCACGGAGTTGGACGAGGCCGGCAAAGCCGCGGCCGTCGAAGCCCACCCTGAGCGCTGGGGTGACGCCGTCATCCTGCGCAAGGATGTGCCGGCGAGCTACCACCTTGCCGTGGTCGTCGACGACGCGCGCCAAGGCATCACTCATGTCACGCGCGGCCAAGATCTTTATGCCGCGACGGACCTGCACCGCCTGCTGCAGGTGCTGATGGGGCTGCCCGAGCCCGTTTACCATCACCATCGCCTGCTCGCCGACGCAGAAGGCCGCAAGCTCTCTAAAAGCGCGGGCGACACAGCGCTTTCGGCCCTCCGCGCTGCCGGAAAATCGGCCGCCGTCATCCGCGCCATGGTCGGGCTGGCATAGCCGAGACCCATCAAAAATCGAGTCTATTCGCTATCTTGGTTTGCGCCGTGAAGCGGGCTGAGAAGGCGCGCGCGCTATCGCGCGGCGCTGCAAGCGAATTCCGTCATGGTTAGTGTTCCGCTAACGCTTGTCTGAAAGGATTACGCCTTGAAGTGCAGCGGCATCCGTTTCTTTGAGGCAACGTCATGGAAACAAACTGGACGAAGCTATTGTCAAATAACGCGAATAAGCTGAGCGTGGTCAGGCTTCGCGCAGTCGCGTTCGCCTCGCGGAGCTCGACTGAGCTTCACCGCCTCGCGGTAGCTCATGCAACGCTGACAAAGAAGCACGCAAAAAAGCTCCGCCGAACCATGCTCCGCCGCCTCGCCGCCTATAAGAATTTTGCTGCCCTTGCGCTGTCGAGCTTCTCGACGGCAACGGCACTGCATGAGATTTCCGGGCGTACGCAGCGCGAGGCCGTCCGTCTGGTCGAGCCAGTCCGCGTCAGCGTCGAGGATCACTGGCGCCGTGCTGTCGGTGTAATCACCGCAGCACTCGAGAGCTTCCAGCGCGTCAAGAGCCTGCACAAGTCGGCCGCGCGCCAATTGGATTCGGCTGACTATGCGCTGACGCAGCTTCTGCACGACCTGCGCCCTGTTATGGGCTTGCCCGCCGATGTTTCAGGCCTGCGCGCCGTACTCGCCGAGGCCGAGCGCACCGCGCCAGAGCGTCGCCGTAAGGCTCTGGCCGCCGCCTGATCGCCGTCCTCGGAAGAATGCGGATCCTGCCGTCGTCGTTATTCTGGCGCAGGCAGGGATCCGCGCAAGCCAGCGCGTGAGCATCCGCCGCATATTGGCGCTGTCCGCACACCATGGGAGCGCGAAGGCGCGAGGCCTGGAACCGTTGGGGCTTTAGTTCGGTGCGGGAACCGAACCGGTGGACATCTGGTCCGCGGCCGACAGGCGCGTCGCCTCGAAGCTGGCGGGAGCCTGATCGATCACCGCGGAGCCGAACTTCTCGACCTGCAGCACCGCGAGCCCGCGCTCGCTTAGGCCGTTTGCGCCGAACCGGATGATGCCGTCGACGCCCGAGAAGCCGTTCGCCCGCGTCAGGTTCGCCTGCGTGAACCGGGTGCCCGGCGGATTGGACGCGAGGCTGATGGCGAAGCTGATCGCGTCATAGGAAACCGACGCAATGCGCGGCGGCGCGCTGCCGAATGTCTTGGCGAAGCGCTCCGAGAACGCGCGCCACGCGACGGGATCAGGGCTCGGATACCAGCCGTCGACAAAGGCCGCATCGCGTCCGACCGTCGGGAAGTCCCATGCGCTATTGCCCAGCAACTTAACCTTCTTGGTGTCGATGCCGGCATAAGCGATCACTGGGCCGATCTGCGGCAGCGTCTCGGGCCCGCCCGGCACGAACAGCGCATCGATTGGCGCCATCTCGGTCTCGCCCGCCTTGATCGCCTCCATCACCCGCTTGGCGGGCGCCAGCATGCTGTTGGCGGCGAGCGGGTAGCGCTCGACGACGGCAACGATGCCCCCGCTGCGGCGCACGGCGTTGCGGAACGCTGCTTCGATCAGGTCGCCGTAGGCGTCGCTCTGGATAAGCGCCGCGAACCGCCGTTTGCCGCGCGAGGCCGCAAACGAAACGATGCGATCGGTTTCTTGCTCGGCGAGGAAGTTGACGAGGTAAACCCCGTTACCCGCCACCTGCGTATTGTTGGAAAAGGCGAGGATCGGCACGTTGGCCTGGCGTGCGGCGCCGGCGGCCCCGCTTACCGACTGCGAAAGCAGTGGCCCGATGATGATCTCAGCCCCATCCTTGATGGCTTCTTCGGCGGCCGCCCGGGCACGCGCCTCGGTGCCACCGTCGTCCTTGGTGACGAGTTGCACGTTCGGATCGTTGACCTCGAACAGCGCCATTTCGGCGCCCTGCTTGAGACTTTTCGCAACCGAGGCGGTCTCGCCCATGCCGCCCATTGGCAGCAGCAGTGCGATCTTCACCGGCGCCCTGATGGCGCCCTGTTGACCCGGAGCGGGTGCCAATGCCGCGCTGGGCGCTGCCGGTCCCATGCCGCTTGTCGAGCAGCCAGCCAGAAAAAGGCCGAACATTGCCAAGCCTGCCGCGCACTCGCGCCTGCTGACCTCGGCCTGCTTCAAGCCCTTTCGCATTTATTCGGGGTCCCCCTGGCGTTGCCCGGTCGGTCGGCGGCGGTCACAATGGCGGTGGCTGCGGAACAGCGTGACGACTCGACTATCCTTCTGGTTATCTCTTCGATTCGCCGAGGAAAAGTGCCTCTCAGCCACTATCGTGAACATTCAACGCCGCAATTGCGAAAGTGACCTGACATGACCGCTGGAGAGGCCGCCAGTGACGCCAACAAGCCCCCCAGGGACGAAAGCGCGATCCTCGGGCGCATCGCCGGGGAGATGCGCAAGCAACTCGCGGGCAGCCTAGCGCCGGGCCTCTACGTGATCGCAACGCCTATCGGCAATCTCGGCGATATGACTTTGCGCGCCATCGCCACTTTGGCTCGCGCGGAGATCATCCTTTGCGAGGACACGCGCCATAGCCGCACGCTGCTCGCCCACTTCGCCATCGACGTGCCGACGCGACCCTATCATGAGCATAACGCCGCCAGGGAGCGCCCCCGCGTCCTGGCGGAGCTTGCCGCTGGTCGCCGCATTGCCATCATCTCCGACGCCGGAACGCCGCTCATTTCCGATCCGGGTTGGAAGCTCGTGCGCGAGGCGCTTGATGCTGGCCACCATGTCGAGGCCCTGCCCGGCGCGTCCGCAACTTTGACGGCACTCGCAGTCGGCGGCCTGCCAACGGACGCGTTCATGTTCGCTGGCTTCCTGCCGCCGAAGACCATCAGCCGCCGCACCCGCATCGCCGAACTCGCCGCCGTGCCCGCCACCCTGGTCTTCTTTGAGGCCCCGACGCGCGTTGCCGAGGCCATCGCTGACCTCGCCACGGTCTTGGGTCCCCGCCCTGCCGCCCTCGCCCGCGAGTTGACCAAGCTCCACGAGGAGGTGCGCCGCGGCCCGCTCGATAAGCTGGCGGCCGAACTGGTTGATGCAACCATCAAGGGCGAGGCGGTCATACTCGTTGGGCCGCCGCAACAGGTTGACGTCAATGACGAGACCATCGCCGCCCGTCTCGCCGACGCGCTCGCCACCATGAGCCTGCGCGACGCCGCCAAGACCATTGCCGACGCGCTCGGCGTCCCCAAGAGCCGCGTCTATGACCTCGGCCTCAAGCTGCGCAAGGACGCGCCGTGACGTCGGGTCTCCGGCCCGGCCGGATCGACGAGAACGTCCGCCGTGCCCGCCTGCGCAGCGGACGACTTGCCGAGCTTTTGGCGGCAATAGCTCTGCTCACCAAGGGCTATCGCATCCTCGGCCGCAATGTGAAGACCAGGGCCGGCGAGATCGACATCATCGCCGTGAGGGGCCAGCGCCTCGCCTTCGTCGAGGTCAAGCGCCGCCTGACCCGGGAGGCGGGTGAAGCGGCCGTCAGCGACCGCCAGGCCAACCGCATCCGCAATGCGGCCGATTACTGGCTTGCCCACCGCCCCCGCTACCAGGCCCACGAGCAGGGCTTCGACCTCATGCTGCTGCTGCCGCGCCGCTGGCCGCGTCACATCGAGAACGGCTTCTGATCTCTGCAGCGGGCCAATGCCGCTTTGCGTGCGCGCCGCTGCCGGGTTACCAACTCCGCCCCGGTTGCATTCGAGCGAGCTCCCCCGATGACCCTGCGCGTCGCCTGCCAGATGGACCCGATCGAGCGGATCGATATCCGCGGCGATTCCACCTTCGCCATTCTCCTCGAAGCGCAAAAGCGCGGCCACGAGCTGTTCTATTACACCCCGCCCGATCTCTCGCTGCACGGCGACAAGCTGCTCGCACGCGGCCAGACGCTCAAGGTCGAGGACAAGGTCGGCGCCCACTACAAGCTGTCGCATCCGCGCATTGAAAATCTCGCCGATCAGGATGTGGTGCTGCTGCGCCAGGATCCCCCGTTCGACATGGCCTACATCACGACGACGCATCTGCTGGAGCGCATCCACCCCAAAACGCTCGTCGTCAACGATCCGGCCAGCGTGCGCAACGCGCCGGAGAAAATCTTCGTTCTCGATTTCCTCGACCTGATGCCGCCAACCATCGTCACGCGCTCGATCGACGACGTGCAGGCTTTCCGCCGCGAGATGGGCGACGTCATCTTGAAGCCGCTCTACGGCAACGGCGGCGCCGCCATCTTCCGCCTCACCAAGGAAGACACCAACACGGCCTCGCTGGTCGAGTTGTTCCAGACCGTCTTCCGCGAGCCCTTCATGGTGCAGCAGTATCGCCCGGAGGTTCAGTTCGGCGACAAGCGCATCATCCTCGTCGACGGCAAATTCGCCGGCGCCATCAACCGCGTCCCCGCGACCGGCGAGACGCGCTCCAACCTTCACGTCGGCGGCACCGCCGTCCCCACTGAACTCACCGAGCGCGAGGAAGAGATCTGCGCCCGGCTCGGCCCCGAGTTGAAGAAGCGCGGCTTGCTCTTCACGGGCATCGACGTGATCGGCCCCTACCTCACCGAGATCAACGTCACTTCGCCGACTGGCATTCGTCAGGTGAAGCAGTTCGGAGGCGCGGATATCGCCGCCCTCATCTGGAACGCCATCGAAGCAAAGCGTGGCTGAACCGCGAGCGTGTGGACCGCACTAATCCAGCGGTTGGCGCTTTTTCTTTTTCTTCTTCACGTGCGTCGTCTTCTTCGCCGCCGTGGCCGGTTGCGCCGAAACCTTCTTCACTTCCGAGGAAGCGGCGCCGGGCTTGTTTGGTGCCTTGCTGGCATCGGCGGTTTGCGGCGGCGGGGGCGGAGGAGCAGCGCACGCGCGGAAGCGCTCCAGCAGCGTCGCATCCGGCTCGAAACCGGCACCGATCACTTCGCTGGGATAATTTTCGATCCGCGCGATCGGAAACGATGTCTTCCACTCGAATGTCTTGAAGCCGCGCTCCAGCAAGGCCGAGGCCCGCGCAGTACGTGCAGCATTGCTGCGCTCGCCGAGCACGATGGCGATCAGCTTGCGCCCGTCACGCGTAGCGCTAGCTGCCAGATTGTAACCCGAGGCGCACGTGTATCCGGTCTTGATGCCGTCTCCGCCCTCGAAGGCGGTCAGCATCGAGTTATGCGTTCCGACGGTGACGTTGCCGATCTGCGTCTGTGTCATGGCGTAGAGCGGTGCTTCCTCGGGGAAGTCGCGCAACAGTGCCCGCGCCAAAATCCCCATGTCGCGCGCCGTCGTCACTTGCTGCTCGGCCGGCAATCCGTGCGGATTGATGAAATGCGTGTGCATCATGCCGAGGCGCGCGGCGGTCTGGTTCATCTGCTTGACGAACGAAGCCTCATCGCCAGCGAGCGTCTCTGCCATCGCCACGGCCACATCGTTGGCCGACCGCATGATCAGCGCGCGCAATGCCTGGTCGAGCGTGATGTCCTTGCCGACTTTGAGCCCCAGCCTGGTAGGAGGTTGCTTGAACCCCGCCGGCGACATGAAAATCTTCGTCTCTCGCGTCGCGCGATGATCGCGGATCGCCTCCAGTGCGATGTAGGCTGTCATCATCTTGGTGAGCGAGGCCGGATACCACGGCGCGTCCAGATCCTCGGCGTAGAGCACGTGCCCTTCGTCGAGGTCGAACACCAGGGCCGAGTCGGCTAGTCCGGGCTGGACTGAGGTTGTCCATGCCGCCAGCGCCGCCAGCGCAATGCTCAGACCTTTCGTCAAGGTGCCCGACGCCTCCGATTGATCGGTGATTCTCGCCCGCGCAAGTATGTGCGGCAAAAACCGAATTGTCAGCCCGCTAACCGATCGGGCTTGTTCGATACCTTTCCTGGGCGATTTTGTGTGGTTCCCAGGCCGGATACGGCGCTATCGCGGTGGGGCCCACCCCCAACTCTTGCCGCATTTCGTGCCGGCATCACGACAGCCATGCCGGTGATCGTAGGGCCCAATGCCGGCATGATCGCCGCTGACTGGGTCGTTGCTGAATGGCCGTTCAGGTAGAAGAAATCTTCATCAACCGCGACGGACGTAGTGCACGCGGCCCGTTCTTCTCAATGTTCGCGCACAGTGAAGCGGCACTTAAGCCCAATGCGCGACCGAAAAGAAGTTCAGGAGATGATCGATGAAGTATTTTGCTTTGATGGCTTTGCTGGCCGCCCCGCTTGCCCTTGCTGCTGCTCCGACCCCCGCGGATGCAGCGCCCCGTGACGGATACCGCTGCCACATGGTCAAAACGACCGTTTTCAAGTGGGGCAAGAAGCGGACGAAGTGGGTCAAGGTTTGCCGTCCGGCGCACCGTTACCACCGCCACCACTGATATCGCTCGCGGTCACCGCGTTCGATCCTCGCCCGCTCGCATCGATTGTTCGATCCGGGCGGGCGAAGTCGTTATAGCTTCTGCTGAGCGGCACCAGATCACTTCGGCTGCAACAGGAATGCGGCTCCAGTCAGCGCTGTGAGGCCGCGCTCCTTGAAACGCGGATTGCCTTCCAGGACGTCCTTCGAGATCAGATCGACGAGATCGTAGCCATCCGAGTAAAGATCGACGACGGTCTGCCGCGGCGTTGCAAACGGCGGCCCTGACATCCGGCTCTGATCGTAATCGAGCGTGATCAGCAGCATCGGCACTTTGCCCTTGAAAAGTTCGAGCATCTTGCCGGCGTACCGCCGCTGCATCTCGGCAGGCAGCGCGATCAGCGCAGCGCGATCATAGATGCCGGCAACATCCTCGACAGCCGCCATCGGCAACTCGAAGAAGTCGCCACACCAGATCTCATACGCGCCCGAAGATTTGACCACGAAGCTGCCTTCACGGCGCACCTGCGGCTCCACTCCGCGCTCGGCGAAGAAGTCATCCACCGCCCGCTCGCTCAGCTCGGCGCCTACAACCTGAAACCCATGCTCGGCCAGCCAGACCATGTCGAGGCTCTTGCCGCATAGCGGCACGAACACCTTCGCCCCAGGCGTCACCTCCAGGCGAGACCAATATTTGTTCAGCGCGGGCTCGTAGTCGCTCTGATGAAACCCGATCTCTTGGTTGTTCCAGCGCTCGCGCCAAAATTGAGGATCCATGCCGGGCGCCCTCCGTCAGCTGCGATAGTCGGCGTTGATGTCGATGTAACCGTGCGTCAGGTCGCAGGTCCAAACCGTCGCGCGCCCCGGACCGATGCCGAGATCGACACGCAAGGTAATCTCTGGCCGCTTCATATAGAGCGCCACTTCCTCTTCGCTGTAGCTCGGCGCCCGCTCGCCCTCACGCGCGACGAGAATGTCGCCGAAGCGGATAGACAGCTTATCGCGATCGGCGGCCTCGCCGGATTTGCCGACAGCCATCACCACGCGGCCCCAGTTGGCGTCCTCGCCGGCGATCGCCGTCTTCACCAGCGGCGAATTGGCAATCGCAAGGCCGATGCGCCGCGCCGCGCGATCGTCTTCCGCTCCCTCCACCTCCACGGTGACGAACTTGGTGATGCCCTCGCCGTCCTTGGCGACGAGGATGGCCAGTTCTTCCAGAAGGCTGTGTAGCGCCGCGGCAAAATCGGCAATGCGCGGATCGGTGGCTTCACTGATGCGCGGACAGCCGCGCTTTTCCGCTTCGCCCGTCGCGAACACCAGCAGCGTATCGCTCGTCGACGTATCGCCGTCGATGGTGACGCAATTGAATGTGCGGTCGGCGTTGTCCGCCACCAGCGGCTGCAACGCAGCGGCATCGATTGGGGCGTCCGTGAAGACGAAGCACAGCATCGTCGCCATGTCTGGCTGGATCATGCCGGCGCCCTTGCAGAAGCCGTTGATCACCACTTCGTGCGTGCCGATCTTTGCGGTGCGCGTCGCCAGCTTCGGGAACGTGTCTGTCGTCATCACCGCGCGCGCGGCCGCTTGCCATGTATCGGGCTCGGCCGCCGCTGCGAGCTTGCCGAGCAGGTGCGTGAACTTCTCCGCTTCCAGCGGCTCACCGATCACGCCGGTTGATGCGATGAAGACTTCGCCTGGTGTGCAGCCGACCGCGGCCGCTGCGGCATCAGCGGTGATCACGACCGTTTCGAGGCCCTTCTTGCCCGTGAACGCATTCGCGTTGCCCGAGTTGACGACCAGCGCCCGCGCCACGCCCTCGCGCAGTCCGAGCGCGCACCAGTCCACCGGCGCTGATCGCGTCTTCGAGCGCGTAAGCACACCTGCCACCTGCGTCCCAGGCGACAGCACGCCGAGCAGCAGGTCCGTCCGCCCCTTGTAGCGGATGCCTGCCTCCGCGGTCGCAAAGCGCACGCCGGGCACCTCGGGTACGGTCGGCAGGGAATGGGGGGCGAATGGTGAAATCGGGGCGGGTTTGCCCATCGTCGGCTCCGGACGTTTCTGAACGTTTTCTCTGAACACTAAGCGCGCGGCGCAGCTTTACGCTACTTCGGGTCGCCACGCGATGACACCTTCCGTCCTGGCCCGAACGTCGGGCGGCGCAAGGCACGTGGCAACGGCCTCGTAGCCCGGCGATCCCGAATGCGGTGCGACGCGCGTTGGCGGTCTGTGGTTGGCGGGACAAAGGATGATCCCCTCGTCCGCGCTAACGGCCGCCAGGTCGAGCACGGCGGACGAGCGCGTCATCAGGAACAGCACGGGGTCAACCCCGCTACGCCGGCGCAGATGCGCAATCAGCGCCTCTTGCGTCGCCTGGTCGAGGCCCTGCTCCACCATGTCGACGACTAGCGCGCTCGCATCGCTCGCTTCCAGGTCGGCGAGCAACGTAAGCAGCGCCCCGGACTGCGAAGCGCCATCTTCGATAAGCCACGCCAAAGCTTCATCAACGCGCGCTTTCAGCCGCGGATCGTCCTCGATCCGCCGACGCGCCGCGGCGCCGCCATCTGTCGCGCGCTCCAGACCGATGAACCTCGCCCTCGGCAGCGTGTCGGCAATACAGCGCGCAAACCGCGTCTTGCCACTCCCGAGCGGGCCGACAATGTAGTTGATGGCTCGCACATCCCGCAGTTCGAACCATTCGCCGCCCCACGGCCACGGCAACGCGAAAGCCGCTTTCACCTCGCTTTTCGGCTGAACCACGCGGCATATGTCGCCAACGCCAGCCACCCTCCCTTGAGCCAGATCAGCCCGCAACCGGCGCACCTGAGCTGTCGCCGCTGCGACCTGCGCTGACTGCCGCTCCAGGGCGGCCTGATGTGCCGCCAGCGCGCGTTCGAGTTCACCGGCCTCGCCATTGAGCGCCCGGCCGATGCTGGCAAGGCTCAGACCCATCGCGCGCAAGGCGACGACCTCGGCCGCGCGTTCGATCTCTTGCGGCCCGTAAGCGCGCCATCCCGCGGCGGTCCGCACTGGCTTCACCAGTCCGCGCTGCTCGTAAAGGCGCAGCGCTTTCGCGGAAGCACCAACCCGCTGAGCCGCTTCGGATGGTCTCAGATACATCGCTTCGCCGCTCACGGTTAGCCTCCTCGCCGGACCCGTGGCCGTTATCGAGGCGCCCCCAGGGGACGGGTCAAGTCCATTTCCAACATTTGCGGCGGTCAAAAAGCAAGCGGGCCGCCCTTATCGAGCGGCCCGCTGCAACTCCACCTGGAAGACTGGCGATCAGGGCTTTGCCGCTGGTGCAGCCGCGCCAGGAGCAGCACCAGGCGCCGCGGCGCCCCCCTGCTCGACTGCCTTCTTGGCCGCTTCCATGGCTTCAGCCTGCTTTTTCTTCTGTTCCTCGACCAGCTTCTTGAGGTCGGCATCGACGTACTCGATCTTCGCCTTGCCGCGCATTTCTGCAGAGGCTTCCTGTGCCTTGCGCACAGCCAGCGAGTTCATGATTGTCTCTTTGACCTGATCGAAGCTCGGCGGCGCCTTCGTGCGGCGATCCTCGAGCTTGATGATGTGCCAGCCGTAGGCGCTCTTCACCGGCTCCGACAGCTCGCCCTTCTGCATCCGGGTGACGACGTTCTCGAACTCCGGCACCATCTGTCCGATGCCGAAATAGCCGAGGAATCCGCCTTCGGATTTCGAAGCCGGGTCGATCGAGTTCTCTTTGGCAACCTTCGCGAAATCCTCGCCGGCGACGATCTTTGCGCGCAGCTCCTTCGCCTTCTCCTCGCTGGCAACGAGGATGTGGCGCGCGGCAAACTCCGGCTCCGGCTTCATCTGCGCAAGACGCGCATTGTAGATCTTCTTGGCTTCCTCTTCGGTCACGCTCTCCTTGAGCGACTTCTCGAAGTACTGCTCGCGCAGTGCACGCTCGTGCAGATAGTCCATGTACTTCTTGAATTCGGGCGTCTCGCCCAGTTTGGCGGCTTCCGCTGCATTGGCGAACAAGCGGTTGTCGATCAGGTACTCGGCCAGGGCGCGGCGTTTCACTTCCGGCGGCAGCTGGGCGAGATCCTGGCCCACTTCGCCCTCTGCGAGCTTCATCTCGCCTTCCGTGATCGGTTTGCCGTCAACTGTGACAACGACCTTGTCGCTTGCATCGTCGGCAAATGCGCTCGGCGCAGGCACCGAAAGGACAGTTGCGGCGAGGATGGCGAAGCCCGCAAGGGCGCGCTTTTTCGGAATGGCTGGATACATGGCGATCTCTGATTGTTGGGCGGGCCGGACGGCAAAATACCAATACCCGCGGTTTATTGCGCGTTCGTGCACCTTGTAAATCGGCAGGGCCCGGCCGGCTGCGGGGCCATGGATAGTGGGGCCTGTCAGTCCTGCCAAGTTAAGAATTGGACACTTGGCGAAGGAATTTCCGCTGTTTTTCTACGCTGCGGAAGCGTTTCCAATGCGTTGACAAGCCTATGGTGCTCTCCTTATCTCTCCGGCGCGGCCGACTTCGTGCGCCCAAGGCGCCTTGAATGCAAAAAAGGCCGCCTGCGGCACGTGTGGGTACCCGTACTGCCCGGCTGTCGTCACGGCGTATCAAGCGAGCGGGACAATATCTCGGCACACAGTGCCTATACCTCCCGGCAACAGCCCGGACATTTGGGGAAAACTTCGAATGCTTTCGACGATCGGCGGATTTGCGGCAAAGATCTTTGGCTCTTCTAACGAGCGCCGCGTCAAAGGCTATCAGTCTCGCGTCGATGCCATCAACGCGCTCGAGGACGAGATCGCGCAGCTGAGCGACGACGAGTTGCGGCAGCGCACCGTGGACTTCCGCCGTCAGATCGCCGAAGGCGCCAGCGTCGACGATCTTCTCGTCCCTGCCTTCGCCACCGTCCGCGAAGCTGCCAAGCGCACGCTCGGTCAGCGTCACTTCGATGTACAGCTCGTCGGCGGCATGGTGCTGCACGAGGGCAAGATCGCCGAGATGAAGACGGGCGAAGGCAAAACGCTCGTCGCCACGCTGCCCGTTTATCTCAACGCACTCGCTGGCAAGGGCGTGCACGTCGTCACCGTCAACGACTACCTCGCACAGCGCGACGCCGAGTGGATGGGGCAGGTGTACCGCTTCCTCGGCCTTACCGTCGGCAACATCGTGCATGGCCTCGATGACGATGAGCGCAAGGTCGCCTACGCCTGCGACGTCACCTACGCCACCAACAATGAGCTGGGCTTCGACTACCTGCGCGACAACATGAAGATGGACAAGGGCGAGATGGTCCAGCGTGACCATTGGTTCGCCATTGTTGACGAGGTCGACTCCATTCTCATCGACGAAGCCCGCACCCCGCTGATCATCTCGGGGCCTCTCGAAGACCGCGCCGACCTCTATCAGGCCGTGGACAGCGTAATTCCCACTCTGGGCGCCGAGGACTTCGAGCTCGACGAGAAGCAGCGCCAGGTTTCACTCACGGAGGTCGGCAACGAGCGCGTCGAGGCGCAGCTCGCCGAGCGCGGCTTGATGAAGGGCTCGCTCTACGACATCGAGAACGTCTCGCTCGTCCATCACATCAATTCGGCGCTGAAGGCCCACAAGCTCTTCCAGCGCGACCGCGACTACATCGTCAAAGGCGGCCAGGTCGTTATCATCGACGAATTCACCGGCCGAATGATGCCCGGCCGCCGGTATTCGGAAGGCCTGCATCAGGCGCTGGAAGCCAAAGAAAATGTCGAGATCCAGCCGGAGAACCAGACGCTCGCCTCGATCACCTTCCAGAACTACTTCCGTCTTTACAAGAAGCTCGGCGGCATGACCGGCACCGCCTCGACTGAGGCGAACGAGTTCCTCGATATCTACGGCCTCGAGGTCGTCGAGATCCCGACCAACCTCCCGGTGAGCCGCGTCGACGAGGACGACGAGATCTATCGCACGGCGCAGGAAAAATACGCGGCCATCGTGCAGACGATTGCCGACTGCAGCCGCCGCGGCCAGCCGATTCTCGTCGGCACCGTCTCGATCGAGAAGTCCGAGCAGCTCTCCGAGCTCCTGAAAGATCGAAAGTACATCCAGCAGCTCGGCCGCAACGCGCTCGCCCTTGCCGACAAGCTCAAGTCGCCCAAGGAGCAGGAGCTCAAGGACTACCTTACCGAAATGGGGGCCTACCTCGTTGAGCTGGGGTCCGCCAAGGGCAACGGCGATCCCATTCCCCATAAGGTGCTGAACGCGCGCTACCACGAGCAGGAAGCCGGTATCGTCGCCCAGGCCGGCGTCCCCGGCGCGGTGACGATCGCCACCAACATGGCCGGCCGCGGCACCGACATTCAGCTCGGCGGCAACGTCGAGGCGAGCCTCAAGGAGTGGCTCGCCGCCGAGAAAGAGGCCGGGCGCGAGCCAGCCGAGACCGATATCGAGGATAAGCGCAAGCAGATCCAGGCCCAGGTTGCGGCCCAGAAGAAGAAGGCGCTCGAAGCCGGCGGTCTTTACGTGCTCGCCACGGAGCGCCACGAGAGCCGTCGCATCGACAACCAGCTCCGCGGCCGCTCCGGCCGTCAGGGCGATCCGGGCCGCTCCAAGTTCTATCTCTCGCTCGAAGATGACCTCATGCGCATCTTCGGCTCCAACCGCATGGACAGCGTCTTGAAGACGCTCGGCCTGCAGGAGGGCGAGGCCATCACTCACCCATGGATGAACAAGTCCCTGGAGATGGCACAGAAGAAGGTCGAAGCGCGCAACTTCGACATCCGCAAGCAGATCCTCAAGTACGATGACGTGATGAATGACCAGCGCAAGGTCATCTTCGAGCAGCGCATCGACATCATGGGCGAGGAAGACGTCTCCGAGACCGTGAAGGATATGCGCCACCAGCTCGTTGATGAGCTCGTGCGCCAGAACATCCCCGAGATGGCCTACGCCGAGCAGTGGAACGTCAAGGCGCTGCACGAGGCGATCAACGGCATCTTCGGCGTCGACCTGCCGATCGAGGACTGGGCCGCAGAAGAAGGCATCGCCGACAAGGAGATCGCCGAGCGCATCCTCGAAGCCGTCGACGAGAAGGCGGCGCAGAAGGAAAGGGAAATCGGCGAGGCCAACTTCCGCCAGATCGAGAAGATGGTCCTGTTGCAGACCCTCGATCACCTCTGGCGCGAGCACCTCGTCACGCTCGAGCATCTGCGTCAGGTGATCGGCTTCCGCGCTTACGGCCAGCGCGATCCGCTCAACGAGTACAAGAGCGAGGCGTTCGTCCTGTTCGAGGCGATGCTCGGCAACCTGCGCGAGGCTACCACCGGTCAGTTGATGCACATCGAGCTCGCTTCGCCCGAGGCGCAGGGAGAGCTGCAGATGGCCGAGCTTCCCGAGATGCACGCTCACCACATCGATCCGCTGTCTGGCCTGGATGAGCTTGCTCTGGCTGACGCTGCGATCGCCGCCGAGGCCCGCGGCCCGGTACCCGCGGCTCCCGACCGCCGTCCGCCGCTGCAGACGCGCAAGACGACGACGTCGGTCGATCCGTCCGATCCCGCCACGTGGGGTCGCGTCGCCCGCAATGCGCCCTGCCCGTGCGGCTCTGGCAAGAAGTACAAGCACTGCCACGGCAAGACAGACTGAGCCCGATCACTCAGCGTCGAACCAGATCAACCTCACCGCGCCATCGCGGTGAGGTTTTTTGTTTTCGGCTCCGGTCGCGAAAGCGCATCGCTGCCCTGCATCTGCCGCAACGATAACGTCGTCGCGACATGATCTGGAACAAACCGGCCGGTGCTCGAAGTCATAAGATTCTGTGCTGAGACATTGAGAGGCCGCTCTCAATTCGTTGACGCTACGGGCGACCTCTCTCCTTTTAGGAGGGTTTCATGTCGGCAATTGCTTGGCTTCTCGGTCCGATCCTCGTCGTCTCTGCAGCTATCGCCAGCTTGTTCGTCGCTGAGGATGCAACGCACTTCAACGTGTTCCGCGGCACCATCGCGGTGATGCTGGTCGTCGCGCTCGTCGGCCTTTGCTCGATCCTGGAACTGACCGCAGCCCGTCGCATGACGCGCCACAAGTAGCGCCTCGCGCGCACGCCACCTGTCTCCGCCGGGACCGTCAAGCCCGCGGCCAGCGGTCCGCTGCCGCGGATGCCGCGCGTTTGACAGGTCCGTTCGGCGCTGTGACCGCTGCCAATTCCGCTGGCGGCGTGAGGAGGCGGGTCCCAGCCCAGGCGGGCTGAAATTCGCCAGCTCGCGAAACCTATTTCTTCGGATAGATCGAGCCGCACGCGTGCGGCGCAAACATCGAAAAAACCCTTATAAAATGGGCATTTCTTCGCTAGTGACTGCGGCGCCACTAGCTGCGTCCATCTAATGTTCAGTCAACGAAGCATCTTGCTCCGGATGAGCGAGTTGTACTTATTCTGAGTTGCAACCCATCCGCGCCAATTATTTCTGCGGCGGGTCGGGAGCGGTGCGGATTTCAGCCGGCGACGGCAACCGCATCTCGAGGGGAGAAGGACGCCAGTTTCATTTTCTGCGGCGTCGAGGATTTGGCCCCCCGAGAGGGGCACCGATCGAGGGCCGCGCGCCCGAAGGTCGGAATCGAAGTCAGTTTAGTGCCCAAAAGAAACGGGCGTCAGTTGCGTTGAGTTCATGTTGGGGGTTTGTATGCGTTGCGTTCCTGTAGCGAGTGGAATTGCGTCTCGCGCTATTGCCGGTCGCGGCTTCGAGCAAGCGGGCCATCCACCGGCACCACCCATCCGACATATCGGACGAAGCCTCAGAGCCGCGCTCATGTGCAGCGCGGCCGCTGCCGTCCTGCTGATGGCGATGCCGAGGGCGATGGCTGCTTGCTCCGCTGACGTCAGTGGCTCCCCATCGCCTGATACGTTTAACTGCACCGGCTCAGATACCGATGGTGAGAACGTTACAAGCACTGACAGCGCCGGCATCAACATCACAATCGCACCCAATGCGATGGTCTCCGACAATAATTTCTTCAACACCAGCGTTGGCGCCGCTGTTTTCGGTACGAACCTGTCGTTCTCGATGCCAGACGCGAACAGTTCGATCACTGGCGACGAAACCTGGTCGGAATAGTCCACACGAATGACAACGCCACCCAGAGTTGGACAATCGAAGGGCCGATTAAAAGCACGAACGGAACAGCGATTTCGGACGCTCTGACGAGGGGCGGCACTGTTACCATGGACGTCTCGTCTTCCGGGCAGGTTTGGGCCGCAGATGACGGCATCTTTATTCTCGGCGACGTCCTGGATTTTAATGGCCTCGGAAGTACAACCGTCACGCTCACAAATGACGGCAAAATTTATGCCGGCGGAACCGCGATAAATCTAAGCACGGGCCTGGGCGGAGGCACGCTCACTGTAAACAACAACAACATTATCGGAGAGAAATCGGCCGGTCTGCTCGGCGACAGGGGTGTTTTGCTGAGCGGCGCCGGAAATGGCGCCGTCAATAACGCTGCAACTGGTCAGATCAATTCTATCGACGATGCCGTTACCATCGGCATGCTTGGAACCGCCGGAGTCGACAATAAGGGCGCAATATTTTCCCGCGATGGAAGCGGCATCGTTACCGCCACGGCCGGCACGGCAACCATCCTAAATGACACCACGGGGTCCATTAGCGCCGGGTCACATGGCATATTCGCTGTCACTGACGGATCGGGCGCGGACATTGGCATCACGAACCATGGCACCGTTGGCACGCAGGCCACGCCTGTAGGCGGCATCGGCATCATCGCGAACACCGGCGTTCCAATTCCATTGGTCAGCCCAGCGGGCGCGGGCACTATCAACATCGTCAACGACGGTAAAGTCTACGGCACAACCGGCGGCATCAGCGCAACTGTGCTCGATACCGGCAGCAATGGCATAACCGTCGACAACAAGAGCGGGTCTGTCATCACCAACGGTGGGTTTGGCATCCTGGCCGCAGGCCTTAGCGGTGACATTAAGGTCGACGGCAATAGTTCGTCCTATGTCAAATCGGAAACGGGCCCAGGCATCGTCGCTGTGGGCACCGGCAATGTGACCGTAGACTCCGGCGAGACGCACGCCGGCAGTGGCGGCATCGCGGTGCCTACGACATCACTAAACCTCAGCGGAGGCGTGATTGGCGTCGCCCTCGGTAGCGGCAACGCAACTGTCACGACCCATGGACTGACCTCCGTCGCGCCAGGCGGAACGGTCGGCGTGGCTGCGATTTCGAACTCCGGCGCGGCGAGCGTCACTCTGGGCGGCGCCATCGATCCGCCGCTGATCGGCTCCATGGCGGTCGTGCTCGGCGGCAACATGGATGCGACACTGAACACGGGTGGCTTTGACGTCACCGCCGACAACATCGGCCTGTTGGGTCTCAACCTCGGTACTGGTGAGGTCGTTATCGACGCAACGGGCAGCATGGTTACGCAAACGGTTGCCGGTCCGCTCAACGTCGGCATCGCGGGTCTCGGTCAAGGCGCAGTGACAATCGACTACGGAACAGTCGATGCCAAAGGAAGCGGCGTCGTCGGCCTCAGCACCAATGCCGGTGTAGACATCGACGCGCACGGCGACGTGAAGACGGCCGGCTACCTCGGCGTCGGTGCGTTCGCTGGAAACGGCAACGCCGACATCGATCTCGCCAGCACCACCACGACCAATACGAGTGCGGGTGGTCTCGGCGTCATCGCAGCGGCCAATAAGGGCAACGCAATCGTCAGCGGCGCGGGCAGCACGGTGAAGTCAGATGGGACGGCTGTCACCGGCCTGTCCGTCAACGGCAACGTCGATTTGGACACCGGCACGGTAACGTCTGACAACAGCACGGGTGTGTTCGGCCTGGCGATCAACGGTGGTTCGGTCATCGACATGCACGGAGCTGTTCAGGCCAACGGCGCGTTCGGTGTGTTCAGCTCAGCAGTGGACCTTGGCTCGGGCAGTGGTGACTCGGCTGTCAACCTCGGCGGCGAGAACGTGAAGAACGACGGTGGTATCGGCGTGTTCTCGCTGGCGCTGGGCGGCCATTCGAGCGTGACCGGCGGCGCAGGAGGTACGGTCGAGTCGTTGACAGATGGCATCATCTCGACCGCAGTTGGCGGGGACTCGACTGTAGAGTCAGGTGCCATCATTGCCCACAACGGCAGCGGCATCATCTCGACGGCTATTGGCGGTGACGCCAAGGCGACGAACAACGGTGAGGTGACCGCAGACAACGGCCTATATGGTATCGCGGCCTTCTCGATCGGCGGCGACGCCACGGCGACTGCCAACGGCAAGATCGATCCGCCGCTGATCGGCGTGTCGAGCTTCACCATCGGCAACGGCACTGCCACCAGCGACGTCAACAACACCGTGCAGGCTTGGGCGGTCGGCGCTTACGCCGGCAACATCGGCGGCGGCAGCGTGTTCGTGAACGTCAACCCGGGTGGCTCGATCCAGTCCGATTACCTCGGCATCCTCGCCACCAACATCGGACCTGGCGACACGACCGTGAACGTCAAGGGCGCGGTGGGCGGATACACCGGCACGGCGACGGGTGATGACGCGATCAACGTCACCAACTTCATCAACAACGGCAACATTTCGGTCACCTCGAACGAGGATGGAACGCTGAATGCCGGCGACGACGCGGTGGACATCACCAAGCTCGGCGGTAGCGGCCAGATCAACGTCACGCTCGGCGCGGATGCTACGGCGGCTGACGATGGCGTCACCATCTTCCGCACCCTCAGCGGTGTGAACACGACCGACGAAAACAACATCTCGGTCAGCCTTGCAGACGGGAAGACGCTGACGGCCACCAACGGCAACGGCATCGATATCTCGACGCCATTCGCCAACAACGACATCGCCGTCAACGTCGGCGCGGGGAGCAGCGTGCTCGCCAACAACGGCACGGCGGTGCAGGTCACCGGCTTCTCGCTGCTGGGCGACAACAACGTGACCATCACCAACGCCGGTCTGGTGCAGGGTGACGGCACGCTGTTCGATCCGACCATCCGCGTGGCGACCGACGGCGACGTCAACATCAACAATACGGGCACTATTCAGTCGGATGGCGGCTCGACCTACGCCAGCGTGATCCAGAGCCTCGCCGGCGGATCCAACACCGTGCAGAACGACGGCACGATCACCGGCAACATGCAGCTGGCGGCGGTTGGCGCCAACACGGTGAACAACACCAGCAGCACGACCTGGAATACGTCGGGTCTCAACCTCTACGTCAGCGCGACGGGCAACGAGGTCAACAACACTTCGACGGGCACGATCAATGCCGGTCCGTTCACGGTGTTCGCGATGATCGGCCCGACGAATGCGATCAATAACGCGGGTGAGTTCAACTCGACGGGCCTCAACGTCTACGGGATGCTGGGCAACGACAATAGCGTGAACAACTCCGGCATCTTCAATGTCACCGGCTTCACGCAATTCCTGGGTGGCAACTTCATCGGCCAGAACCTCGCCTTCAACAATAACGGCGGCGTGCTGAGCATGCAGAACGGCACCTCGGGCTACGGGTTCGTCACGCCGGTGGATCTCGGGTTCGTCGACTACGGCAACGACATCGGCGACGTGGTGCAGATCGGTGTGCCCAACACGACCGGCAACTCGTTCAATGGGTCGGGCTACAGCCGCTACGCCATCGATACCTTCCTCGCCGCGGCGACGACTTCTGCCTCCGACCTGCTGATCGTCAACGGCGACACGACCGGCGTCACGGCGCTGCAGGTGAACGACACGAATGCGGGGCCGGGCGCCTACAACCCGACCGGCATCCTCGTCGCGCACATCGAGGGCAACAGCGATCCCGATGCCTTCTATCTGGAAGGTGGCCCGATCGACAAAGGCCTCTTCACCTACGACCTCTACCGCGTGCAGGTGAGCTCGTTCGACTGGCTGTTGGCTTCGACGCCCGACCAGACCTTCTTCGAGCTGCCGCACCTCATCACCGCCGCACAGAACATGTGGCACAACTCAGCCGGCGTATGGCTGGATCGCACCGCCGATCTGCGCTCCGCCGCCACCGAGAAGTGCGCCATGATGGGCAGCATCAAGGACAGCACGCCCGTGTGCTCCAGGAGCGTGACGCCAGGGGCCTGGGCCAAGGTTCTCGGCAACACCACCGAGCGTGAGCAGAACTACAGCTGGACCATTCTGGGCAAGACCAGCAACTTCGAGGTCAAGTCGAACCAGGATGGCTACGGCATCGTCGGCGGCTACGACTTCGGGCACGAGACGGCCAACGGCGCATGGATGATCGGCGCGATGGGCGGCTACGTCGCATCGAGCCTCGACTTCGACGGATCCACCACCGACGTCGATTATCGCACCGGCCTCGTCGGCGCCTACGCGACATGGATCGAGGGCGGCCTGTTCATCGACGGCAAGGTGATGGCCAACATCGGCAAGTACGAGTACGCGAACTACACCAACACCGGACTGTCGACGCATGATAAGCAGGACGTTCTGTCCGTCGGCGGCGTGATCGATACGGGCTACCGCATGAACTACGCGGGCGGCTTCATCGAGCCCGGCGCAACCCTGTCCTACGTCGAAGCTGACCTCGACAACGCCACCATCTACGGCACGACGGTCAACTTCGAGGATGGCAACAGTCTGCGCGGCCGGCTTGGCCTTCGCGTCGGCACCTCGTTCGTGAGCGGCGGCCACAAGGTCGAGCCCTTCATCGGAGCGAGCGCCTGGCACGAGTTCGAAGCCGACAACAAGGCGACCCTGTCGAGCGGTGGTTATGATCTCACCGCCGCGGACGATGCCGGCGGCACGTTCGGCGAGGTCACCGGCGGTCTCAATGTCTTCAGCCTCGGTGCTGATGGCGTCAGCGGCTTCGTCAAGGGCAATGCCCAGTTCGGCGAAGACAATCTCCGCGGCTACGCCGGCAGTGCCGGGCTCCGGGTCAACTGGTAACGGCCCCAGGCAGTCATGGGGGAGAGGCCGCTGGTCTCTCCCCCTATTTTGTTTTCCATCGTCTGCCACTGGCCGCCTTTCCCAGGCGCGCCGAATTTCTCTGTGCTGGATTTGTGAGTGTGCCCTATGAAGCGGATTGCTGCGCTCGTGTTTCTTGGCTTGGCTCTTTCGCCGTGTGCCTATGCACAGACCAAGAGCGACCCGTCCAAGCCGACGACGACGGCTCCCAAAGCTCCCGTGGCGGCGAAGTCAGCCGCTCAGAAGGAGTGGAAGGAGGCGTTCGACGATTGGGTGCTGGCGTGTGCACAAACGGCGGACGGTCAGAAGAGCTGCGCGATCTCGCAAAGCCTCAGCAACACGAAGACACGCCAGCTCATCGGTGCGCTTTCGATAGGCAAGGACAAAGCAGGGAAGTTGGTCGCCAATCTGCAAACGCCGCTGGGGTTCGCGGTGAACGAGGGCATCAAGCTCTCGCTGGACGGCCAGCCAGGTGTCGCTGTGCCGGTCAGGACGTGTCTCCCGAACGGGTGCCTCGGCATCGTCGAACTCGATGATCGGGCAGCTTCGCAAGTCGTCAGAGATGTCGATGACATTGCAGAGCCTTCAGGCGACACCCGTCGTGATCAAGTTCTCGGCAAAGGGTGTTGCGCGGGCTCTCGACAAGCTGCTGAAAGACGGAACTTAATGCAGTGCGCGCGAGAGCGGCATGATTGGGGACTAGGCGGCCGCAACGGCTTCCGAAACTCGTTGACCCCGATCACTCGGCGTCGAACCAGATCAACCTCACCGCGCCATCGCGGTGAGGTTTTTTGTTCGGTTTCCTTCTACTGCGCCCGATTCCGTGTGATCCGCGCGTGACTGCCTCGGTTGTGATCGCGGACATCCGTTAGTCCAATCGAGGGGCGAACCTTGCCCCTGGCTATGCGCAGGGCTATGGGACTTGGGGCATTGCGCCTGGCGGCGCAGGTTTGGGGCGGCGGTCTCAGCCACATCCTTTTATTTGTTGGACGGTGCTGGATGGAAAAGACGATATGGATGCTCTGGCTGCAAGGTTGGGAAAATGCACCGCCAATCGTGCGAGCGTGCTTGACGACATGGGCACATCACAATCCTGACTGGCGAATCCAGTGCATCGACGCGCGTTCCATAGATTCATTCCTCGGCCGCTCGGAGCGGATTTCGATCTCTCTGCGATATGTTCCTGCGGCCGCTAGAAGCGATCTGCTGAGAATTGCGCTTTTGCGGAAGTTCGGCGGCGTATGGGTGGATGCGACCGTCTATTGCCTGAAGCCGCTGGATGAATGGCTCCCCGATGCTGCTTCCCAGGGGTTCTTTGCCTTCGACACGCCCGGACCCGACCGAATGATTGCGAGCTGGTTTCTGGCCGCAGAAGCATCCAATGAAATCGTTTTGCGCTGGTACGAAGCGAGCCAATCGTATTGGAGATGGCGTTTTCGTCGCCATCACTACTTCTGGTTTCACTACCTTTTCGCCGATATCTATCGCCTCCATGCCGGTGTGAAGGAGATTTGGGACGCTACTCCTAAGATTTCAGCGGATCTCCCCCACTACATGACGCCCTATAAGCAGAAACTCCCCGCTCCGCTCAGCCCTGAAGACGCTCCTTTTCTGGATGGCAGTAGGACCCCACTTCTGAAACTGACGCATAAGATCAGGCACGGGGGGTTCGATCAGGACTCGCGTTACAGTGTTCTTCTGCAAAGAGCGCAGGAGCTCGGACGACAGCACCATTCTTAGTGTCTCGGTCTCGGCGCCACGACGAATTGAGGGTTACTCCGCCGCCTGCAGCAGCGCGTCAAGATCGAGTGGCCGCGTGTCCATGGATAAATGTCCGTCGGCTAGGCGCGGCCAATCCTTCGGATCCCGGTCCCAGTAAAGCTCGATCCCGTTCCCGTCTGGGTCATTAAGGTAAAGAGCCTGACTGACCCCATGGTCGCTGGCACCGTGGAGCGTAATCCCGGCTTCGATCAGCCGCCGCAGCGCATCCCCGAGCGCGGCCCGCGTCGGGTAGAGAAGGGCGACATGGTAGAGCCCCGTCGTTCCCGACGGGGGAGCCGAGCCGCCTTTGCTCTCCCACGTATTGAGACCGATGTGATGATGATAGCCGCCCGCGGAGACGAACGCGGCTTGCCTGCCATAGCGCTGCGTCAACTCGAAGCCGAGAACGCCGCAATAGAACGCCAACGACCTGTCGAGGTCGGCGACCTTGAGATGGACGTGCCCGATGCGAACACCGGCATCGACGGGACGCGGCGTCAGCTCCGGCTCGAGCGGCTTGATCGGGGCGGTCGCATCAGCGGTCATGCTGTCCTCAAAGAATTCCTGGCTACCGCCATATGTTGGCCCTCCCCGTCCGAATTTCATCCCTCCCTACAGACGAAGCATCTGATGTCGAGGTCGCGCACCTCGGCTTCGAAGTCGGCGGGGTTGAACAGCTGAAAGCACGGCATCGCCCCAGCGGGTGGACCGCTGCCCGCCAGGAGCTTCTTTGCCAGCACGACAGACGCGATGGCCGGCACGTACGGCCCGTGCCCCCCGCGCGCGATGAGATTCCAGACGCGCTCGCGCCGTTTGCCCTCGCTGTCCCGGCCAGCGACGCGTACGAACATGCCGCCGCTGTCGGAGCCAAGAAAAGAAAGACTGCGTTTCGCGGCAAGCAACGGCTTCGCCAGCACGTCCCCCGAGCCCAGCACGCCGGCCCGGCCGAGCCACGACAGACACCACAGCCCCAAGTGAAACAGGCCGACTTCAAGCCCTGCGGTGAAACGCACGGTCGAGAGCTGCGGGTAATGCGCGGGTATCAGCTCGAGGTCGGGCACATCGACATCGCCCATCCAACGCACGCCGATTTCGGGAAAGCGATGCCGGTGCAAGCCCTGCCAGCCATGCGCGATGCTCACCCGTCCATCGACACGCCGGGTGAAGGGTTTGCCCACCGCGCTCACGATGGAGGCGACCGTTGCCACACCGGGATCGAAGCTATTCCCCGGTGATATGCCGATGTGCACTTCGTCCAGCGCCAGTCCGTCACCAATGTACCGCACAACTGCCGACGACAGACCGGGCACTGAACTCGCCCCGCTGATGACACGGACGCCTGCGGCGCGGGCCTCATCGTCGAGGACGCTGATACCGCAAACAAACGCGCGCGCATCGGCAAGGTCGATGTAGTGGCAGCCAGCGGCGATCGCCGCACGCGCTAGGCTGTAGTCCTGAGTTTGGAACGGCCCGGATGCATTGATGACGATTTCGGCACCAAGTGCGCGTAGCCGCTCACCAGTCGCGCGCATTGCATCGAGCTCTGCCGGCTCAAGGGACGCGCGTGCGCCTCCTGCGATGAGCTTCGCCACCTGCGCGCGCGCCTTTGCGAGCGATCGCCCGGCGACGACGATTTCTGTCGCGGGATCGCGGGCCAATCGCTCGGCCGCGTGCGCGCCGAAAGCCCCATAGCCACCCAGGACGACGATGCGGCCCATGCTGTCGCGGAGCTAAGCGTGCTTTCTCGCCGCTGTCGAAGAGGGCGAAGCTTCGGGTGCGCCGGACGCGGGTTCTGCATGGCCGTGGTTGGCGCCAGAAATGCGATCAGACAAAGCCAGCAGCACGCTCGACGCCACGAACACAACGTGGATCACCACCAGCCAGAAGAGATCTCTGTCGCTCACCGTATTGATGGACATGAACTGCTTCAGCAATTGGATCGCCGAGATGGCGACGATGGAGCCGAGCAGTTTGATCTTCAGTGCCGTGAAGTCGATCGTGCCCATCCATTCAGGCCAGTCGCGATGCCCAGTGTGGTCGATCTTGGAGACGAAGTTTTCGTAGCCCGAGAAGATCACGATCACGATCAGCGAGCCCGTCAGCGAGAGATCAACGAGTGCGAGGAGACCCAGGATCACCTGAGATTCGGTCGCGGTAAACGCCATCTCCGCGATGTGCACCAGCTCGAACAGGAACTTGATCAGCAATACGAACAGCGAAAGGGCAAGCCCCAGATAGAACGGGGCCAATATCCAGCGGCTCGCGAAAATAGCCGTCTCGATGAGACGTTCAATCTGCTTTGGGAATGAGCTCATGTCCGGTCCCGCCTATGTTGTCTGTTCTCGCGTGTATCGCATGGCGCCCGAATGAGCCGCAAGCAAGAGGGCCCGGCGCCACATGCGGCACCGGGCCCTCTCAATGTTGACGATCCCGGGCAGGGTCGGCGCAATTTCGTGCGCGGACGGCTGCCTCAGCGATGTGCCGTGCGCTTCTTCTTTTTCTTTTTCACCGAGCGATCCGACTCGTCGAGTTCGACCGTTATCTTGTGAGCGATCTGTTCACGCAGAGCGGCATAACGACGGCACGCAGGCATAGCGAGCGAACAGGGCAGCGGCCGGGTCAGCGTCTCGCTGAGGCCCTCACGCGGCTTGCGCGGGGCGAGCTGCTGCTCGAAGTTCTCGCCACTCCGGTTGTTCACGACGGACGCTGTGATCGGACCACCGAGATAGGACGCCGGCCCGGCAAGCGATGCCGTCTTGATCTCCGCCGTCTCCGTCTGTGGTTCAGGCTGCTCCGCCACGCGCTTGTTGATGTGCGACAGGTCGGCGATGACCTGTGCCGTCTCGGGACAAACTTCGATCGGCCCCGGATTCAGCGCTTCAAGGCGGCTGGCGGGCGTGAAACCATAACGTGGACCGCAGACGCTGACACGCGGCGGGCGGTGTGTCCGCTCGAAGAGGTCATAGCCCTGTTTCAGGTTCGCCCAGAAGCTGCGCCATTCAGGAGCATTGTATTTGGCGAGGTTCCCCTCCGTCATCCGGAACGGGAACACATGCACCGGGATGTGCGGTTGGCCCGCCTCCAGCGCCTGCGTTGCCAGCTTGTAGATCTCTTGGCTGACGGCGTTCGTCATCGCGAAGCATCCGATCGAAGCGCAACCGCCGTGGATCAGGATGTACGAACCCGAGCGAAGGTTCACCTTATCGAACGCGTTCGGGTAACCGACGTTGAGCGCCTTCTCCCACTTCGCGCCCTTATGGATGCTCTGCTCCATATTGACGGTGTAGAAGCCTTCCGGAGCCTGCTTGTCGCCTTCCTTCTGCTTCGGCCCGAGCGTGCCGGACCAGTAGCAGATCGGATAGGTGGCGAAGAGCGAGTAGCGTCCCGATTCATCGCCGGTCCAGACTTCCATCTCGGACTCGGCTTTGAACACGCGGATGAAGAGCGGAGCGTCCTCGGCAACACCCTGTTCTGCAAGACGGTCATCAAGCCGCTTCAGGTCCGGCGTGCCGGGAAGTGGCAGCTTGCCTGAAGCGTTCGCCTTTTTGCGCTCCTTGCGCACTTCGGCGATGTCGTTGATGTCCAGCGACAGAGCTGACGCGGTCCCTAAATGTCCCAGGACGGCGACAGCTGCGCACACGGTAAGAGCAGTGCGCTTTATGTGAGCGATCGGTTTCGTCATGCAGTCGGATTTGCACGTCGCGTGCCAGTGCAGGTATTTGATCTGCACTTAGTGCGAATTGTTACCGTACGTGTCAGCATGTTGAACTCTCTTACTTTCTTCGTGCTGGCATGATTGGGCAGGTGAAAAAATGAGCAGCGATTGTCAACTGCGACTCACGTCGCAGGGCAGCTCACTGTGATAGGCGCGCTGCCGTCGCTGTCCCCGCCTGCAGGCCGAATTGTGTAGCGTCCGTCGCAGACGCTCACGACCGGAGGGACACGATCGCGCATGAAGGCGTCGTACCCTACCCGTAGCTGCCGCCAGAACCCGATGTTCGGATTCTCCGCATGGCGAGAGATATTTGTCTCGGTCATGCGGAACGGGAATACCTGCACCTGAACCCGCTTTTGACCAGCGCTGAGCGCCGAGGTCAAGAGCGTCCAAATTTCATCAATAACAGGATGGGTCATTGCGTAGCAGCCGATGGAGCGGCAATCGCCATGAATCATCAGGAGTGACCCGGTGCGACCATGTGCCCGGTCAAACGCGTTGGGAAATCCCAGATTGAACGAGCGTCGATATTGGCTGTTCGGGTTTAGCGCGGTGGAATCGACCGTATAAAAGCCCTCGGGCGCCTGCTTGTCGCCCTGCTTCAGCTTCGGCCCGATCGCGCCTGACCACATGCAAATGGGATAGGTCTCGAAAAGCTCGAAGCGGTCGCCGCGCTTCACCCACATCTCCAGCTCGAACTCGCGCTTGAAGACGCGAATGAAGATGGGTGAGCCGAGCTTCAAATCCTTGCCAGCGAGCCGCCCGGAAAGATTGGCAAGGTCAGGCGTGCCCGGCAGCGTTTCGCCCGCGGCGTACGTTTTCCAGTTGTGGGCCTTCTGCCGGTAGATCAGCTCCTCTTCGAGAAGAGCGTAGATCTGCGGCCAGAAGAAAAAGGCGAACGCCCCGATCGAAACGAGTACGAGGGCGCCGAACGCCAATGCCGCAGGCCAGCGGCGTTTACGGGTCGACATCATGAAACAATGCCGAAGCCGGCCGGTTCAGGCAATCGCTCCAGCCGCAGCGTAACGCCGCGTATGGGCTGCCACGCGGGCACTATTGGGAAAAGCCTATAGCCGGCGTCGACGTGCTGCCGGTCTCGACAGGTCCGCCGAGGCCAAATGCAGGCTGATACGCATTCTGCGCGCTTTCGCTGGCGGGGAGCGACTGCGGCGCGACATTCGCGAATTGACGCGTCTTCGGTCCAGGTGCGGCAATGCGCTCTTCTGCGATCTGCTGCTCGTACGGCTTGGGTGTGAAGGGCGTGTAGTTCGGGCGTTGGAAGTGCGGGCAGCGCCCGTCCGGCCGGATCGCCGATGCGTCAGCCGGCATCTTCACGTTGACGATGTAGCGCCGCTCGCACACGGCAACCGTCGGCGGGATGCGGTACTTCTCGAAGAAGTCATAACCCTGCTTCATCGTCTTCCAGAACGGCATGTTCGGGTTGCCCTCGAAACGCGCCATGTTCACTTGCGTCATCCGGAACGGGAACGCGTGCACTTCGAATGCGTCCTGTCCGCCGCGCAGCGACTCGCGCGCCAGCAGGTAGATCTCTTCCATCAATGCATCGGTCATCGCGTAGCAGCCCACCGACTTGCACTTGCCGTGCACCATCAGCGCATCGCCCGTGCGCTGCAGGGCGCGGTCGTAAGCGTTCGGATAGCCGAGATTGAACGCGAGGTAATACTGCGAGTTCGGGTTCATCTGCGCCGCGGAGACGCGATAGAAGCCCTCCGGCGCCTGGTGGTCGCCATACGCTGTCTTGGGGCCCAGGTTTCCCGACCAATTGCAGATCGGATAGGTCTTGAAGTGATAGAAGCGCCCGTCATCGCGCTGCTTCCACACCTCGAGCTCGGACTCTTCCTTGAAGATGCGCACGAAGATCGGCGCGCCCGTATCCATGCCCTTCCGGCCCAGCATGGACATCGTCTCGCGGCTGAGCGGCTGTTCGGCGGCAGTAAGCGTCGGCGCGCCCGAGCCGCAAGCGGCCAGCGCGACAGCGGTGGCGACAAGCGCCAGCGCGGCTAGAATTCGGGCTCTAATCTCAGAGCCAAGGATGATCATACGCATACGCAGTGCCCCTGGCGCACGGTGATCACCATCGATCCCCAAACCTTAACAAATCGTTAGCGTTACGGAATCCCTAACGCGCTTGTTGTACGTAGCGCTAGTGTAGGGACGCCTCACAGGTAGACGCCAGATTGGACGGGAATTTGACACTTCCCGTCGCCGAACCTGAGGAGATGACCGCTAACCCATTAAATGGATTGGCCAATTTCCATGAAGCGCGCGTGCCGCTGACGGCGGATCTCGACCGGCGTCTTGCCTTCGAACTCCGATAGGGCGCGCGCGATCGCATCCCCTGTCGCCTTCATAATTGATTCTCGATCACGATGGGCGCCGCCCACGGGCTCGGTGATGATGACGTCGATCACCCCGAGCTGGTCGAGATCCTGGGCGGTGATCTTCATGTTCGTGGCGGCATCGATGGCCTTGGCCGAGTCCCGCCACAGGATCGACGCAGCAGCTTCCGGAGAGGCCACCGTATAGATCGCGTGCTCCAGCATCAGGATCCGGTTGGCCGTGGCAATGGCAATAGCGCCGCCCGAGCCCCCCTCGCCGATAACCACGGAGATCAGCGGCACCCCGATAGAAAGGCAGCAGTCGGTTGACCGGGCGATGGCCTCGGCCTGGCCGCGCTCCTCGGCCCCCACGCCCGGATAAGCGCCAGCGGTGTCGATGAGAGTAATAACGGGCAGGTTAAAGCGCTCGGCCATCTGCATCAGTCGTACGGCCTTGCGATAGCCCTCGGGCTTGGCCATGCCGAAGTTGTGGCGGATGCGGCTTTCGGTGTCTGAGCCTTTTTCGTGCCCCATCACGATCACCGAGCGCCCGCGGAATCGGCCGAGGCCGCCCACGATGGCCTCGTCCTCGGCGAAATAGCGATCACCGGCGAGCGGCGTAAAATCTTCGATCAGCGACTTCACGAAGTCGAGCGCGTGCGGCCGGTCAGGATGACGTGCAACTTGGGTCTTCTGCCATGGCGTAAGCTTGGAATAGGTGTCGATGAGTGCCGCGCGGGCCTTCTGCTCCAGCTTCTTGATCTCATCCGCAATGGAAACGGGCTGGTCTTCGCCCTCGAGCGCGCGCAATTCTGCGACCTTGCTTTCCAGCTCGGCGATTGGCTTCTCGAAGTCGAGGTAGGTGCGGATGGGGGAGCGATCCAAGCGGTCCTCTCGGCGGTAAACTCTGGGGTTGGCGGACATTCGCGCCAGCTTTTCTTTCCTGTCAAGGCACGGCCGCCGCGGGTCTTAACGTCCCCTGTCTCGGCGGCTCACGGCTTCTTGGCCAGCGGATGGTGCTGATGCACCAGCTTTTTCAGCCTCTCCTCAAGCACATGCGTGTAAATTTCGGTGGTCGAAATGTCGGCATGGCCAAGCAGCTGCTGCACCGATCTGAGGTCAGCGCCCCGGTCCAGCAGGTGGCTCGCGAACGCATGCCGCAGCACGTGCGGGCTTACCCGCTCTCCATCGAGGCCAGCCTCCTCGGCCAGCGCCTTGAGGTCCTGCGCCAGCCGCTGCCGCGTCAAATGTCCCTCGGCGCTCTTCGACGGGAACAGCCACTTGCTGGAAACCCGCCCCTCGCCCGAGATCGCGGCGAGGTAGCGCTCCAGGGCCGCCCGCGCCGACGCGTTGAGCGGCACCAGCCGCTCGCGCCCGCCCTTCCCCTTGATGGTGAGCACGCGCGCATCGCCGGCCAGCACCGCGCGGGGCAGCGACACCAGCTCGCTGACGCGCATGCCCGTCGCGTACAACATCTCGATCAGGCAATTGAGGCGCAGCGCGCGCACCTGATCGATCCCAGAGGCGCTTTCTGTTCGCTGCGCAGCCGTGGTGATCAGCTTGTCGACTTCGGCGACGCTGAGCGTCTTGGGAAGCGCCCGCTTCTTGCGCGGCCCCGAATGCCCATGCGTCGGATCGTTCTCGACATGTCCTTCAGCCAGCAGGAACTTGTAGAGCTGGCGCACGGCCGATAACGCGCGCGCACGGGACGCCGGGCTAAGTCCGGACTCCGATAGTCCAGCAAGCCAGCCGGACAAGTCCGCATTTGTTGCAGTCGTCAGCGCCATGCCTCGCGTGTCGAGGTGAGCGGCAAACTGGTCAAGGTCACGCCGGTACGCCTCCAGCGTATTCGCCGCTGCCCCGCGCTCGACGGCCTTCATTTCCAGGAACGCATAGATGTGCCGCTGTTCTGCGCTCATTTTCCCACCGACGCGCGATCCGCCATCCGCCCGCAATTTTCTCCACGTCGCACCGCCACTCAAGCTATCGAAACGCGCCACCATCACGATGACGGATAGATCGAGCTTCACGCCGCCGTCAGGCGGCAAGGCGCCAAGGGCGCCGGGCGCGAACGCCGGCTCTCAGCCTGTGCAACACCAAACGCACACAAAGCTTCTCTCAGCTTGAGTCGCTCAACACTCAGTTACTAATAGCCCTAGGCCAACTCGCGAACAGCGCCTCGAATCCGAGGCTCTGCGCATCGGCGTCGAGCCCGGCCCGGCGCAGCGCGCGGATTGAATCGCCGAGCGCGATCATGTGCGCGCCTTCCGAGCCATTTGGTCCCAGCGTTTTCATTGCCAGCAAGACAGTGCGCCCGAATTGCTGCTTCTTTGCCGCGTCTTGCAATTCGGTCAGCACACCGGTTTCCGGCAGGTAGCCGCCCGCCGGTTGCGGTGTTTTACTCGCAGCCTCCCACAACGGGAACGGCACGTTGAACTCCAAAGCATCGAGCACGGTCGCCAGGCGATGTAGCAGCGTCGCGTCCATCCGTCCGCGCACGGCGAGATCCTCGACATATTGAAGATCGGCTTCTCCGCTGCCTTTTGAACCCTCAGCAATGTCGATCAACGCCAGCCAGTGATTGAGGCTGCCCGCACCGCCATTCGCCGAGGCTCCAAACGCAGCCCACTGCCGAGCCTTGCCGAAGTTCTCAGATGCGAGCGCCGCTTCGATTCCTGTTTCCGCGTACCAGCTCAGCTCGGGCGCGGGGATGATGCTGTCTGACGCCGGTGCCACCATCCGTAGCGCCATGAGATAGAAGCCCGCACGATGCGCTTCATCGACGAACGACCGGATTAGTCGCACTTTCTTCTGCGGCGTCATCTCGTGCTCTGCGGCAACGAATAGCGCCGCACGCCGTTGAGGGCTGTCGGCGCCTTGTGCATCGGACACGACGGCCTCGCCGCCGCCTTGCGCACGATAGATGTCTGCAAGCTGTTGCGGTGTGATCGCATTGACGATGACCGCCGCCTCCGCCGCAGCCAGACGCTCAGCCGGCGCAGCGTTCCCGTCGAGTGCGAGCGCCGCCAGCAGTGCTGGTGTCGCCCTCGTGCGAAGTTCCTTGGCATCGACGCTACCGCCCGCCGCCTGCACCAGCCGATAGTCGATAAGCCCTGTGCGCCCTTCGCCTTTCGTGTGCGGCTTGACCCCCATCGACAGAGCATCGAGAGCGGCCAACCCAATGCCCTCTTTCACGCCCTCCTCGCGGGCCATCTCGGCGGCAAGCCCGGCTCCTGCAGCATCGCCCGCCGCGGCCGCGCAGTAACCCGAGATCAGCGCCGCATCGGCTCGGATTGGCTTTGGCAGCAGGCTGGGAGTAGCGCCACCCGCCTTCATCGCCTCGCACCCGCGATCCTTGTCGCCGAGCGCGATGGAATTACGCGCCGATAGGATCGCCACGAGGGGATCGTTGGCTGACTGGCTTGCGAGCAAGCGCGCTGCATCCTCAAGCAGTCCGGCGCGATAGAGGATCTCCAGCCGCAGCGCCAGGAACTGCTGATCGCTAACCCCGCCTTCCGGCGGCGGTAAGTTCGACGTGATCAGCCGCAGCCACAGCTTGTGCAGCGCGGGCGATCGCGGCGGCATGTCGATTTCCGAGATGAGCTGTTCCAGCCTCTTGACGTCGAGGCCCTGCCACAGCTCGTACGGCAGCCCCGAGCCGTCCTGCGCCATGACGGGCGTGAGGTCCCCGCGCTCCACCGCCGAGGCGCCGCTGTCACCCAGCGGTCGGATGATGTCGTCTCCCCCGCCCGGCGCCTCACGCGGGCGCTCTCGCGCCGGCGGGCTGCTCGTTCCGAACGGGTCCCAGTCTTGGGCTTGGGCGGCGGTTCCACTCGGCCCAACGGCCAGGAGCGCGACTGCGATAGCGAAAGCTACGGCGAATGGGCGGCGCTTTCGCATGGCAACAACCGGGTTACTCGGTACGCACTTTGACCCCGGGGACGGGCTTCGTGACGGTGCGCGTATGCGGTTCGAATTCGGTTGCCAGGATGTACAGTCCACCAGCGATGATCGCGCAGGTGGTGCCGACAATGAACAGAAACCGGAACAAGCTGGGCATTTGCTTTCCCGTCCCCCAGGACTTTGGTCACTCGGCAAGTTGGCGCCATTATGACTTGCACTCGTTTGCAATCCAAAGTAGGCGGCCAGAGCACCATGGGCAATTGTGGTCCGCGGTTTCTCGAAATTGGCCTGTGGGCGGTTGGACTTGACTTCCTTTGCCCCATCCGCTGATTCGGGCCATCTGAAAGAGACCGATAATGTCAGAAGCACAATCCTCGCAGGCCATCCGCTCCGCACTCGGGCAGCGGTCGGTCGTGCTCGTCGGTCTCATGGGCTGCGGCAAGTCAGCTATCGGGCGCCGCCTTGCCGCGCGCCTGTCGTTGCCCTTCGTCGATGCCGACGAGGAGATCGAGAAGGCTGCCGGCAAGACCATCGAGGACATTTTCTCGGAGCACGGTGAGCCTTACTTCCGCGAGGGCGAGCGTAAAGTTCTCGCACGCCTGCTCCGCTCAGGCCCCCAGGTGCTGGCGACCGGTGGTGGAGCTTTCATGAACGACGAAACCCGCGCCGGCGTCGCCGAGAACGGCGTATCGGTGTGGCTCAAGGCCGACCTGCCGCTGCTGGTGCGCCGTGTAGGCCGCCGCGGCAATCGTCCATTGCTCAAGGCGGGCGACCCCGAAGTCGTGCTGCAAGAGTTGATGGCCAAGCGCTATCCGGTCTACGCCGAGGCCAACATCACCGTTGAAAGCCGCGACGTTCCACATGAGGTCATCGTCGGGGAAATTGTCGACCGGCTGGGCGAGACCCTGGTCGATTCTTCTGAGGTCGCTCGATGAACGCGCCCGCCGCAACACTTGATGTCCGCACCGTTCGCGTCCCGCTCGGCGACCGAGCCTACGACGTTCTGATCGGCCCTGGCCTTCTCGGCCGCGCCGCTGCGCTGATCGGCGAGCGCCTGGGTGCCGCCCGATGCGCCATCGTCACCGACGAGAACGTCGCGAGCTTCCACCTCGCAACTCTCGAAACAGCGCTGAAAGCCGATGGCCGCCACGTCGGCTCGATCATCTTGCCGCCGGGCGAGAAGACCAAGAGCTTTCGCATTCTCGAGCCGCTCAGCGAGCGCCTGCTGGAGCTTGGCCTGGAGCGCGGCGATCTCGTCGTTGCGCTGGGCGGCGGCGTCATCGGCGACCTCGCCGGCTTCGCGGCCTCCATCCTGCGCCGCGGTGTCCGCTTCGTGCAGATCCCCACCTCGCTGCTCGCTCAGGTCGACAGCTCCGTCGGCGGCAAGACGGGCATCGACACGCCGCAGGGCAAGAACCTCATCGGCGCATTTCATCAGCCTGGCCTCGTGCTCGCCGATACCGACACGTTGAAGACTTTGCCCGAGCGCGAGCTGCGCGCCGGCTATGCCGAGGTCGCCAAGTACGGCCTTCTGGGCGACGCGCCGTTCTTCGCCTGGCTTGACCAGAACCACCGCGATGTGCTCGCTCTGCAGCACGAGCCGCTCACTAGGGCGGTCGAAACCAGCGTGCGGGCCAAGGCCGGCGTCGTCAGCCGCGATGAGACCGAGCAGGGCGAGCGCGCGTTGCTCAACCTGGGGCATACATTCGGCCACGCCTACGAAGCCTTCTGCGGCTACTCAGACCGCCTTCTGCACGGCGAGGCGATCGCCATCGGCATGTGCCAGGCGTTCCGCTTCTCCAAGGCGCTGGGCGTTTGCTCGGAGGCGGACGCACCGAAGCGCGTCGCCGCCCACTTTGCCGCCGTCGGCCTGCCGACGCGCATCGCCGACATCCCTGGCGAAAATCCCGACATCGATACGCTGATGAAGCTCATGGCCCAGGACAAAAAGGTCCGCCAAGGCAAGCTGACCTTCATCCTCGCGCACCGGATCGGCGAGGCATTCGTCGCCCGTGACATATCGGGCGATGATACAAGGGCCTTCCTGGCCTCCGAATACGGGGCATAGCGCCGCTAACGATCCGTCGCGCTGGCTGTGCTAAGAGTGCGGTACCGCTGACGCCAAAGGTGCGTCGGCAACTGCAACGGAGGCGCAGACCTAGGTTCGATGTCAGTCGAAACCATTCTCATCCTCGTGGCGGTCCCTGTCCTGATCGTGCTTTCCGCGATCTTCTCGGGTTCCGAAACCGCGCTCACCGCCGCGTCGCGGGCGCGCATGCACACGCTCGAGCTTGAAGGCAACGCGCGAGCCAAAAAGGTGAACGAGCTTCTTGCCGCGCCGGGGCGCATCATCGGCACGGTTCTGCTTGGCAACAATCTGGTCAACATCCTCGCTTCTGCACTGACGACCAGCCTGCTCATACGCCTGCTCGGCGATGTTGGCGTCGTCTATGCGACCGTTGTTATCACTGTGCTCGTTGTTGTCTTCGCGGAGGTGCTGCCTAAGACCTATGCCCTCGCATATCCTGATCGGCTATCGCTCGCCGTCGCGCCATTGATGCAGTGGCTGATCGTCGTGCTGCGTCCGCTGACCATGGGCGTCGAGTTCATCGTGCGCCTCATTCTCAAGCTGACACCCTCGCACGCCGACGACGAGGCAAACATTCTTGCTGCGCACGAGGAAATTCGCGGCACCATCGAGCTTCAGAAAAAAGAAGGTAGCGTGGCGCGTCACGACGCAGACATGCTCGGCGGTGTGCTCGATCTTCGCGACCTGCAGGTCTCGGATATCATGGTGCATCGAACCAAGATGGACACCATCGATGCCGACGAGCCGCCACAGAAAGTCATCGATGAGTTGCTGCGCAGCCAGTATACGCGCGTGCCCATCTGGAAGGACGAGCCCGAGAACATCGTTGGCGTCCTGCACGCAAAGGACTTGTTCGCAGCGCTAGGCCGCTCCAGCTGGGACGTGGCCAAGCTCGACATCATGAGCTTCGCCGTCGAGCCCTGGTTCGTTCCCGACACCACGCCGCTCAAGGATCAGCTCAACGCGTTTTTGAAGCGCAAAGCGCAGATGGCGCTCGTCGTCGACGAGTATGGTGAAGTGCAGGGCCTCATCACGCTCGAAGATATTCTCGAAGAGATCGTTGGCCAGATTGCCGATGAGCACGATACGCACGAAGCAGCGATCCGCGTCCAAGCGGATGGCACTGTGAACGTCGACGGCACGGTGGCCGTTCGAGATCTCAATCGGCAAATGGGATGGGACTTGCCGGATGAGGAGGCAACGACGATTGCCGGTCTTGTCATCCACGAGGCGCAGAACATTCCCGAGCCCGGCCAAGTGTTCACGTTCTATGGGCGTAGGTTCGAGATTCTGCGCAAGGCGCGCAACAAAATCACTGCTCTGCGCATAAGCACTGCGGCAACTCCCGCTTCACGCAGCAGCGGCTTGCGTGAGCACGGATCGCCGCACGGCAAGGCTCCAGGCCATTCAGATTAGGTTCAGGTGCGGACCGCAAATCTGCGTGCGGGTCACACGAAATGATCCGAGCACCGTTGCCGCCCGCATCACAGAGTGTGGAGGCAGCGGCAGCAGAAAAAGGAGCTACTATGAAGAAACTTCTCCCCCTCGCCGCCGTCGCAGGTGCGCTCGTGTTCGCCGCTGTCGGTAGCGCACAGGCTGCCCCGGTCTCCGGCAACGTTCTTGGCAAGATGACGACCGTCAGCCAGGACAACAGTGTCGTCGAGAAGGCCCACTATCGCCATCATCGCAAGTGGTACAAGAAGCGCTACTACAAGAAGCACCGCCATCACCACCATCGTCGTTGGCACCGCTGGCACTAAGCGCCTCGGTCTAAGCACGATTGAGTGCTTTCATCTCGCCTTCGCAAACGCGGAGGCGAGATTTTCTATCTCCAGGTGGGCAAGCGCAGCGCGCAATGCTCGGGCACCAAGGGCGCCTGCGCCAAGGCGCGGATCTCACTTTGCGCGCCTCTCCCGCACACAAAGTCTCTCGTAAAATACGTCAGCTGACTTTTTCCCCCGGAGCCAGCGCCTTGATTGCCAGCGCATGCACCCCATCTCTGAACTCGTCCTGCAGCAGATGATTGACGATCCGGTGCCGCTCCACGCGCGACTTTCCCGAGAAGTCACTCGACACGATGAGAAGGCTGAAATGGCTCTCGCCCGTTCCAGGCGATCCGCCATGACCGGCGTGGAGGTGCGACTCATTGACCACGTCGAGACGCGTCGGGTGGAGCGAGGTCATCAGCTTTTCGTGCATGCGTGATTGCAGACTCATTTCGGGTTGCCTCGTCGAGCTGTCAGAAAAAAATAGTGCGTTGCCCTCATGGTCGATCTGCTTGTGCGGGACCACGGCGCAGATCATACTTCGCCTACAATGAAGCTGAACTCAAAATACTTCGACAGCATCCGCGTCGCATCCAAGCGTGAGCGCTCCGAGGCTCAGGCTTCGGCTGAGGAAAAGCGGAACCCGCGCTGCCAATGGAAGGGCTGCACCGCCCCGGGCAATCACCGCGCGCCTCGTGGCCGCGGCCAGGACGGCCAGTATTACCATTTTTGTATGGACCACGTGCGCCAGTACAATGCCTCGTACAACTACTTCGACGGCATGAAGGACAGCGAGGTCGAGGACTTCCAGAAGGGCGCCTCCACCGGTCACCGGCCGACCTGGAAGGTGGGCTCCAACCCAACTGGCACCGACCCGGCAATGGCAAGGGCCTCGACCGCGGCCAAATTCGCCTTCCGCACGCTTGATCCGCATGGCTTTTTCGCCAAGCGCGCCCGAGAGCGCGAGCAGTCGGGCGAGAACCAGCGCCAGCTCAAGCCGCTCGAGAAGAAGCACCTGCAGACGCTAAACCTTCCGCCCCAGGCCTCGCGTGAGGACATTAAGGCGCGGTTTAAGGAGTTGGTGAAGGTTTACCATCCCGATGCTAATGGCGGGGATGCACGCTCGGGTGAGAAGTTGCGTGAGATCATCCAAGCCTATAACTTTCTGAAGCAAGCGGGTCTCGCCTGAAATCCGGTACTGCTGCCGCACCGATTTCGCTGCCCGCACCACTCCGAGGACACTGCTAGATGCGAGTGCAGACCCAGTCGGGTGCCGAGGGCAAGCCGGCAAACCTTCCTGACATGAAGCTGTCGGTGCGCCAGGTTTTCGGCATCGACTCCGACCTCGAAGTCCCGGCCTACTCCAAGCCTGACGAGCACGTCCCGGATCTCGACCCGGACTACCTCTTCAACCGCGAGGTCACCCTCGCCATCCTCGCCGGCTTCAAGCACAACCGCCGCGTGATGGTTCAGGGCTATCACGGCACCGGCAAATCGACCCACATCGAGCAGGTGGCCGCGCGCCTCAACTGGCCGTGCATCCGCGTCAACCTCGATAGCCACGTCAGCCGCATCGATCTCGTCGGCAAGGACGCGATCGTGCTGAAAGACGGCAAGCAGGTGACGGAGTTCCGCGAAGGCATTCTGCCGTACGCCCTGCAGAGCAACACCGCGCTTGTCTTCGACGAGTACGACGCCGGTCGCCCCGACGTCATGTTCGTCATCCAGCGCGTGCTCGAGGTATCCGGCAAGCTGACGCTTCTCGACCAGTCGAAGGTGATCCGCCCTCACCCCGCATTCCGTCTCTTCGCGACCACGAACACCATCGGCCTCGGCGACACGTCGGGCCTCTATCACGGCACGCAGCAGATCAACCAGGGTCAGATGGACCGCTGGTCGATCGTCGCGACGCTGAATTATCTGCCGCACGACGACGAGGTGCGCATCATCCTGTCGAAGGTGAAGTCGTTCAACAAGACCGAGGCCAAGCGTAAGCAGGTGGCGAACATGGTTCGCGTGGCCGACTTGACGCGCAACGCGTTCGTCAATGGCGACCTCTCGACCGTGATGAGCCCTCGCACCGTCATCATGTGGGCGGAGAACGCCGAAGTCTTCAGCGATATCGGCTTCGCTTTCCGCGTCACCTTCCTCAACAAGTGCGACGAACTCGAGCGTCCGCTGGTCGCCGAGTTCTATCAGCGCTCGTTCGGCGAGGAGCTGCCCGAGAGCGCAGCCAACGTCGCGCTGAGCTAACCTCATGAGTAATGCGCCCAAGCGCAAGGAGGCACCGACCGAGCCGCTCAAGCGGGCCATCGGGCTTTGCTTGCGCGCGGTCGCTGGCGAGGGAGACATCGACGTCGGCTTCGCGCCCGGTGCGCCCGAATACACCTCAACGCGCGTGCAGCTTCCCGAGCCGTCACGAGTACCCTCGAAGCGTGAGATCGCAGTCATCCGTGGCTGGGCAGACAGCTTCGCGCTGACCGCAGGCTGCCACGACGTCAAAATTCATAACAAGCTGGCGCCGCATAGCGGCTCAGCGCGCCTCGTGTTCGAAGCCGCCGAACGTGCTCGCGTCGAAGCGCTCGGCGCGAACCGTATGCCGGGCATGGCGCAAAATCTCACTGCGCGCCTCGAAGACCAGTATTCGCACGGTCGCTACAAGGAAGCGCGGACCCCTGCCGACGCTCCGCTGGAGGATGCCGTCGCCCTTCTCATTCGCGAGCGCCTCACCGGCCTGCCACCACCCGAGACGGCCCAGGCACTCGTAGACGTATGGCGTCCAGCTATTGAGCAGCGCGGAGCGAACCTGCTCAAACGCATCGACACCCTCGCCGAGGACCAGGAGGCGTTCGGCCGTCTCGTTCGCGATCTGCTGCGCGCGCTCGACTTGGCCGAAGAGGGCGTCGAGACGGAGCGCGACGAGAGCGAGGAAGAGGAAAAAGACGAGAAGGACGGCAACGAGGGCGAAACGCAGTCCGAAGAGCTCGGCGACGAGTCGAGTGACCAGCAGCGTGAGGAGGGCGACGCCGAGGGCGAGCTTTCCGAGACGCAAGAGATGTCGGAATCGGCAAGCGACGAAGACCTCGATCAGATGCTCGATGATTTCGAGCAGTTCGAGACGCCCGAGCCGTGGCGCCCCAATAACTCGGTGCTCGATAACCCGGAGGCCTTTGGCTACAAGGTCTATACGCGCCAGTTCGACGAGGAGATCGCGGCCGAGGAGCTATCCGCGCCCGAGGAGCTTGAGCGCCTGCGTGCCTACCTCGACCGCGAGCTGCGGTCTTTATCGAGCGCTGTCGCTCGCCTCGCCAACCGCTTGCAGCGCCGTTTGCTTGCTCAACAGAACCGCGCCTGGGACTTCGACCTCGAGGAAGGCATGCTCGACGCCGCGCGCCTGACGCGCGTCATCATCGATCCCATGCACGCGCTCTCCTTCAAGCACGAGCGCGACACCGAATTCCGCGACACCGTCGTCACGCTGCTGCTCGACAACTCCGGCTCCATGCGTGGCCGCCCGATCATGGTCGCGGCCTGCTGCGCGGACATCCTTGCCCGCACGCTGGAGCGCTGCGGCGTGAAGGTGGAGATCCTCGGCTTCACGACGCGCGCATGGAAGGGCGGGCAGGCACGCGAGCAATGGCTCGCCGCAGGCAAGCCGCCGGGCCCTGGCCGCCTCAACGATCTGCGCCACATCATCTACAAGACCGCCGACGCACCGTGGCGTCGCGCCAAGCGTTCGCTGGCGCTGATGATGCGTGAAGGTCTGCTGAAGGAGAACATCGACGGCGAAGCGCTGGCCTGGGCCCATCGCCGCCTGTTGGCCCGTCCCGAGCAGCGTCGCATCCTGATGATGATTTCCGACGGTGCCCCGGTCGATGACTCCACCTTGTCGGTCAATTCGGGCAGCTATCTGGAGCAGCACCTGCGCCAGGTCATCGACGAGATCGAGACGCGCTCTCCCGTGGAACTGATCGCCATCGGCATCGGCCACGACGTCACGCGTTATTATCGCCGCGCCGTCACCATCACCGATCCCAGCGAACTGGCCGGTGCCATGACCGACAAGCTCGTCGAGTTGTTCGAAGAAAAAGGTCACGACGAGCGTCAGCGCCGCCTGCCGGGCCGGAGACATGTCAATTGAATTTGCGTGAGCGTTTGCGGACGTTGTCGACTTCTCACGGCGGCCGGCGGCTACGCCTGCCTGCTGTCATCGCGGTCATCGGTGCCGTTGGCGCTGTCGGTGCTGGCGTCGCGTTCGGCGCCAAGCCGTCGATGGTCGACCTCGTCACCGGTCCCATCACCGTCAACGCCAAGCCGCTCGCGGGCTTCGATCGCATCACCCGCGACAAAGCCAAATTCGGCAAGCTCACCTGGCGCGGCGGCCTCGTGCTGACATCGCCATCTGAATATTTCGGCGGCTGGTCGGGCCTCGTGCTCGATCCCGACGGCAAGGGTTTCTTCTCCATCTCCGACGCAGGCGCTTGGATGGATGGCAAGCTAACGTACGACGCCAAGGGCGCGCCCTCGGCCATGACCGATGTGCGCATGGGCGCGATCCAGTCGAAGGCTGGCGATCCGCTTTCGCGCAAGCGGGACAGCGACGCCGAAGGCCTGACCCTCGCCGAGGGCACGACGCAGAACGGCCGCGCTTTCATATCGTTCGAGCGCAAGCACCGCATCACCCGCTACGACATCAAGGACGGCGAACTCTCACCGGCCCGCGGCAAAGTCTCCTTGCCCAAGTCCAGCCGCGACATGCCCGCGAACGGCGGATTTGAAGCCATCGCGGTTCTCCGCGGCGGCGCCAACGAAGGCAAGCTCGTCGCCTTCTCAGAGCGCATGCGTGACGACGAAGGGCGCTACGTCGGCTGGATCTGGATGGGGAAGGAGCGTCCGCGCAAATTCTTCATGACCAACGACGGCGACTACGACATCACCGATGCGGCGGCTCTTCTTGATGGATCGCTGCTTGTGCTCGAACGCCGCTTCAGATTCAGCGAAGGCGTGAGCATGCGCCTGCGCCACATCAAAGCCGCCCAGCTGCGTCCTGGCAAAGTGATCGATGCGGACATTCTCGTTGCCGCCGACGGTGCTCGCGAGATCGACAACATGGAAGGTCTCGCCACCCACGTTGCGCCCAATGGCGACACCATCATCACCATGATCTCGGACGACAACTACAATCACACTCTGCAGCGCACCCTGCTGCTGCAGTTCTCGATCGCGCCGGGCGACCTCGCCGCAATGCAAGGCGGCTCCAAAGCCGACGGTCACTAGCCGCCCCGGTTACCGACGCTGGTGCCGCCATCAGGCGGGCCAAGCCCCACGCCACCCGCGTCACAAACGAAAAAAGCCGCCGTAAGGCGGCCAGGGCCCAAGGGGCCCCGCGCTGAGGCGCGGCTCTAGGGGCGCGCGACCTCCGCCGCACACCAAGCTTCGCGCCACTTGCGTCACAAACGAAAAAAGCCGCCGTAAGGCGGCCAGGGCCCAAGGGGCCCCGCGCTGAGGCGCGGCTCTAGGGGCGCGCGACCTCCGCCGCACACCAAGCTTCGCGCCACTTGCGTCGCTAATCTAATTAAGCCGCCGGTGTAGCCGACTTGGCGACCTTCTGGATCTCGCGCTTCAGCTTCAGCACGCGATCGGACAGGTCGTCATTGCCAGCCTTGAGCAGGAACGCATCAAGACCACCGCGCTTCTCGACCGACTTCAGCGCATGCGCGGAAACGCGCAGGCGGAACTTGCGGCCGAGCGAGTCGCTGATCAGCGTCACTTCGCACAGGTTGGGGCGGAACTTCCGCTTCGTCTTATTCTCGGCGTGGCTCCTCAGCTGCCCGGAAAGGGGCAGTTTGCCGGTCAGCTCGCAGCGCCTGGTCATCGTAAAGCTCCTTCGCCACCGCTTCCGTCGCGGTGGACGTCGTGCACGGATTGCGGGAAACAAAATGTCCCCGCCAGAGGACTGGGGGGATTTGGCGCTGTCTATGCCCGAGGCCCTACATTTCGTCAAGGCGCTGCCGCGCCGGGTAGGCCACTTAACTGCGCCTGGGGCCACAGATTCGACGTAAAATCATACTCATCTGCCGCCAGCGAGTGCACGTCCTATGGGGCATCACCACTAATGATCTTTACCCTCCGGTCGGCGTCGAGAGCAATGCTCCGTCCTGCCGCCTTGGCTTTCCTTGCAACATCTGGCCTTGCCGCGTCGGGTGTGGGCACCGCACAGGCCGGCGAACGGTCAAACCTGCCCGTCAACGTCGATGCGACGTACAAGGTGAAGTTCACCGCTCTGGGCGATATCGGCCACTTCCGCTTCAATTCGAAGATTGAAGGCGCGGCCTATACACTCCAGGCAGAGGCGAAGATCGACACGGCCGTCTTCGACTATCGCGGTAACATGACGAGCAAGGGCGCCATTACGGCGACCGGTATCACGGCTCAGCCAGCCGACTACACCTACAACTACAAGCAGAAGACCTTCCTCAAGAAAAAGAAGATCAAGGCGCTGAACATAGCCTTCACCGGCCCGTCGGTCGGCAAGGTAACCCCCTACGATCCTCCCTCACCCAAGGCCGTCCCGGTGACGCCCGAGCAGCTGACGCACGTGCTGGACCCTCTCAGCGGCGTCATGGCTCTGTCTCTGAGCGACCTCAAGAACCCGTGTGACCGCAAGCTGCCGATTTACGATGGCAAGCAGCGCTTTGACGTTGTTTTCACCCCGGCCCGCCGCGCTGGTGCCGACCACGTCTGCAATGTCCGCCTCGTGCCTATTTCGGGCCACAAGCCGGACGGAGGCTCGCTCTCGGTCGTCAATGGTAAGATCGAACTCGTCATGCGGCCGGTGCCGAAGGCCAATATCGTGATCCCCTATAGCGTCACCGTTCCCACCATTGTCGGTACTGCCACCTTGATGTCGGAGAAGGTCGACATCACCATGCCCGACCAGCAGCGCATCGCCCTTCGCAAATGACGCCCGCCCCAAGCGGCAGAATGGTTCTGATCGCCAGTCCGGCGAAATAGAGCTAAAATAACGGCGCTTCGCGTGCGCCAACGGTAATCATGCCCTTGATCTCGGCGAATGTCTCTGCGATGCCATCGCCAGAGAAATGAGGATGCCAGATGGCCAGCGACCTCGAGGCACGTATCCGCCATGTGACGGCGGTGCTGGGGCCGACGAACACGGGCAAAACCCACCTCGCGATTGAGCGCATGCTTGGCCACGAGAGTGGCATGATCGGCTTGCCGCTGCGTCTGCTTGCGCGCGAGGTCTATGACAAGATCGCCGCGCGCATTGGCGCCGACAAGGTCGCGCTCATCACGGGCGAGGAAAAGATCAAGCCGGAGCGCGCTCGCTATTGGGTGTGCACCGTCGAGGCGATGCCTCGTGATGTCGACGTCGACTTTCTCGCCATCGACGAAATCCAGCTCACTGCCGATCCTGAGCGCGGCCACGTCTTTACTGACCGCCTGCTGCACGCACGCGGCCGTTCCGAGACGCTTCTGCTCGGCGCGCAGACCATGCGCGAAGCGATCGCCGACTTGATCCCCGGCGCCAACTTCATCTCGCGCCCGCGACTGTCGAAACTCACCTACTCCGGCCAGAAGAAGATCACGCGCCTGCCACAGCGCACCGCCGTCGTCGCCTTCTCTGCTTCTGAAGTCTACTCCATCGCCGAGCTCATCCGCCGTCAGCGCGGCGGTGCGGCCGTCGTTCTCGGCGCGCTTTCGCCGCGCACGCGCAATGCGCAGGTCGCGCTCTACCAGTCGGGCGATGTCGACTTCCTCGTCGCCACCGACGCGATCGGCATGGGCCTCAACCTCGACGTCGATCACGTCGCCTTCTCAGCAACCCGCAAGTTCGACGGCCAGAACCATCGCAACCTGACCCCGTCCGAGCTTTCGCAGATCGCCGGCCGCGCTGGTCGCCACATGAACGATGGCACCTTCGGCGTCACCGGTTCTGCCGATCCCTTCGACGCCGATACCATCGAGCGCCTCGAGACACATAACTTCGACAGCGTCCGCGTTCTGCAGTGGCGCAACCGCGAACTCGATTTCCGCACGCTCGAAGGCCTTAGGCATTCTCTGCGCGAAACGCCCAACCTCCAGCGCCTCACCCGCGCGCGCGCAGCTGACGATGTCATCGCCCTGGAGACGCTCAGCGCCGACCGCGAGATCGCGAGCAAAGTTCTCGCCCCCGCCGCGGTGGTCAAGCTGTGGGAAGTCTGCCAGATACCCGACTACCGCAAGATCTCCGGTCAGAGCCACGCCGAGCTCGTCGCGACGATCTTCAACTATCTGATGAGCGCCGACGAGCGCATCCCTGAGGACTGGTTTGCCAAGCAAGTTTCGCTCGCCGATCGCACTGACGGCGATATCGACACGCTCGCAAACCGGATCGCTCATATCCGCACGTGGACGTTCGTTTCCAATCGAAGCTCGTGGCTCAAGGACCCCGAGCACTGGCAAGGCAGGACGCGCGAAATCGAGGATCGGCTGTCAGATGCGCTGCACGAGCAATTGACGCTGCGCTTCGTCGATCTTCGCACAAGCGCCCTGATGAAGGGCATGCGAGACAAAGACGAACTGACCGCCGAGATCGCCGCAGACGGCGCCATCAATGTCGAGACGCATTTCGTCGGTCGACTGAAGGGCTTCCGTTTCCAGCTCGACCCCGGCACTGCCGAAGGCGTCAACGCCAAGGCGATGCGCACCGCCGCAGCTCAAGTGGTAGCGCGCGAATTGGCCATGCGCGTGCGTCGCGTGGCAGCGGCCCAGCCCGATGCTCTGAGCGTCAATCGGCGCGGTCGCATCATCTGGCGCGAGGAAGAGATTGGACAGCTCGAAGCGAGCGACGATCCACTGAAGCCGACAGTCACGCTGCTGGCCGATGAATATCTTTCCGGTCCCGACCGCGAAAAAGTGCAGGCCCGCCTTGAAACGTGGATCCAGCAGGCGATCGCTGACAAGCTCAAGCCGCTCGTCGAGATCAGCAATGCCGAGGATGTAACCGGCCTCGCGCGTGGCATCGCCTTCCGTCTGCGCGAGAACCTCGGCGTCCTGCGCCGCGAGAGCGTGGCCGAGGAGGTCAAGTCACTCGACCAGAATGCGCGCGCTCAACTGCGCAAGTACGGCGTTCGCTTCGGCGCCTTCAATATCTACTTCCCGATTCTTTTGAAGCCGGCCGCCGCCGAGTTGATCCTGACGCTCTGGTCGCTCAAGAACGCCACCGCGCATGGCCTCTCGGTCGATGCTCTGCCGGAAGCGCCGCGTGCCGGTCTCACCTCGTTCGCGCCCGATCCGGCATGCCCCGAACCGTTCTACCGCGCTTACGGCTATCACGTGTGCGGCCCGCGCGCCGTTCGCCTCGACATGCTTGAGCGTCTCGCCGACGTCATTCGTCCGCTGCTCGCATGGCGTGGCCCCGAAGGCGCGATGCCGCCCAAGGGTGCGACCGGCGATGGCGGGTTCACTGTGATCCCCGAGATGATGTCGCTGCTTGGATGTTCGCCGGACGAGCTGAGCGGCGTCTTGAAAGCGCTCGGCTTCCGTCTCGATCGTCGTCCGATCAAGCCGGCGCTTGCGCCCGCAGCGGAAACGAAGCCGCAGGACGACGCTGTTGCCGAAGCAGCACCCGGTGCAGACGCCGCGCCGGTGGAAGCAACCGCAGTCGAGGCCGTCGCGGACGTCCCCGTCGCAGAGGTCGTTGGCGAAACTGTACTGGCCGAACCAGCGGTCGCAGACTCAGCGGCCGCCGAAGCCTCAGCCGCCCCTGCCGAGACGCCGGCTGCGGAAGCAGAAGCCGAGATCAAATACGAGGACATCTGGCGTCCGCGCCGCCACCATCGCGAGCGTGGCGAGCGTCACCACGGGCGCCGCGACAATCGCAATCGCCACGCGGGCAAGGACCAGTCCGCCCAGCCCGCCGCTGCCGCCACTGCCGCTTCGCCCGACCAGGTGCAGGCAAGCGCACAGCCCGCAGCCGAGAGCACTAACGGCCATTCCGCGCCTTCCGAGAAGCCGCAGCGTCGCGATGATCGGCGCCCACACCAAGGCAAGGGGCGTCGCGAGGATCGCGAGCGCGGCCGCGGTGGCGAGCGCGAGGGCGGCCAGCAGCGTCGTGGTGGGCCCGGCGACCGTGGACGTCGTGGAGACCGTGGCGACGATCGTCGCAAAGCCGAGGTGCACACGGCTTCTCCCCCGCGTCGCGGCGGGGTCGATCCTGACTCGCCATTCGCGGCACTGGGCGCTCTGCGCGAGGAGCTTGCCAAGCGCAGCAAGGAATCTGGCGCTTGAGCGACGACGCGTCAGACGATGCAGCCCCAAAAGGGGCGCAACGGCTCGACAAGTGGCTTTGGTTCGCACGCTTCGTGAAGACGCGAACGCTGGCGTCTGATCTCGTCAGCGCCGGCAAGGTTCGTCTAAACCGCGTAAAGGTGGACAAGCCCGCGCAGATCGTGAAGACCGGAGACGTGCTTACGATCTCACTAAATCGGCGCATTCAGCTCGTGCGCGTGCTGGCGATAGCCGAGCGTCGGGGCCCTTCTGCCGCGGCGCGCGAACTCTATGAGCAATTGACAGCAGATGGCGATGCCATCAAACCTCATGCGCCTTCGCCTGTCACAGCCGCTGAGCCCGCCATCGAGACGGCTCTGGCTGATCGGCCGGCAGGGAGCGGGCGGCCAACCAAGAAAGAGCGTCGCGCGATCGATCGGCTAAGCGGCAGGGCGCGTTGATCGAGGTCATGGCGGAGGGCCCGCTAAAGACCAACTTCGGCGGCGCCAACGGGATGTGATCCGGATCTGAATAATGACCTACGTCGTCAACGAGAAATGCATTAAGTGCAAATACACCGACTGCGTCGAGGTCTGTCCGGTCGACTGCTTCTATGAAGGCGAGAACATGCTCGTCATTCATCCCGACGAGTGCATCGACTGTGGCGTCTGTGAGCCCGAGTGCCCGGCCGACGCCATCAAGCCCGACACCGAGCCGAGCCAGGAAAAGTGGCTGGAGCTTAACCGGAAGTTTTCCGAGACGTGGCCGAACATCACTTCCAAGAAGGACGCCATGCCGGATGCGGATGCCTTCAAGGACGCTCCGGACAAATTCAACAAGTTCTTCTCGCCTGAACCGGGCTCAGGAGACTGAGATTCAGCTCATCCGGGTGTTGCGTCAAAATGCGCAACCTTTTCGGACTGTTCCAAGATTGCCTAGCATTCGGACTAGGGCAGTAAGCCTGCCCATACCCTCCCGCACGCCCACCCTTCATTTTCAATGAACTTTATGTTACGCTCTTCCTAGATGACGCGATTAGCCCGGTACAGAGTCGGAACAGGAGCGAACAAAGAGCAGCCGCTTTGCCGCCGAGGCAATGATCGGACCTGTTCTCGGTCCGGGTATACAGCGGTTTTCATCATTCAGAGCATAATTAACGGACCGGCAACCGCTCCCCACGGCGTCTCCGATCCACCATATACGCTTAGTGCGCTGGTTTGCGGGCCGGCGTCCTGAGTTCGACGTGCATCGCCGCGAGTACGGCTCATACATCCGACGAGAAAGTGAGACGACCCCTATGGCTGACAAGAAAAAGGCGACCGCCGCGCGCTCGGCGAAGTCTTCGGCTGCTGCTGGCAAGAAGCCGGCGCGCGCCGTTCCTTCTGCGAAAAAGCCGGGTCACTCGGAGGCCAAGCTGGTCGCGAAAAAGCCGGCTGCTAAGGCGGCTGCACCCGTGAAGGGGAAGAAGCCTGTTGCAAAGACAGCAGGAACTGCTCCGAGCGTCAAGCATCCCGTCAAGCCCGCTCTCCACAAGCCTGTTGCTAAGCCGCCGATGGCGAAGCCGGCCGCCGCGCCTGTTCGCGCCGTCGCCGCCGCCAAGCCCGCTGGCCAGAAGATCACCGCTCCGGTGCCGCCGCAGCAGCAGATGACGCCGAAGGCGGTTGCCGAGAAGGCTGCTGCCGCGCGCCAGCTGATGAACGCGCAGAAGAAGCCGGTGAGCCAGCGCCACGGATTCAAGGCGAGCGAATTCATCGTCTATCCGGCGCACGGCGTCGGCCGCATCGTCGCGATCGAAGAGCAGGAGATCGCCGGCATGGCGCTCGAGCTCTTCGTGATCAACTTCGAGAAAGAGAAGCTGACGCTGCGCGTGCCGACCGGCAAGCTCGAGAGCGTCGGCATGCGCAAGCTGTCCGAGGAGCCCGTCGTCAAGAAGGCGATGGAAATCCTCAAGGGCCGTGCCCGCGTGAAGCGCACCATGTGGAGCCGCCGCGCTCAGGAATATGTCGCCAAGATCAACTCTGGTGATCTCGTCTCGATCGCTGAAGTCGTGCGCGACCTTTACCGCTCCGAGGCACAGCCCGAGCAGTCCTACTCCGAGCGTCAGCTCTACGAGGACGCGCTCGACCGCATGGCGCGTGAGATTGCTGCCGTTGAGAAGCTCGATGAGCGTGGCGCCGTGCAGCGCATCACCGACGTTCTGTCGAAGAGCGCGCGTGGTCGCCGTCTCGCCGCCGAAGCCGAAGAGGCCGGTGGCGACAACGCCGAAACTCGCGCGGCCTAAGATGTACAGTGCTCTGCACGCATAGCGCAGAGTGCCGCCACTAAAGATCGAGAGCGCCTGGTGCCGTCGTCGGTGCCGGGCGCTTTTGCTTTTCTGGCTCGTCGGTTTCTCGCCGCCCGCTGCTGGTCATCGCTTCCGACGGCAGCATCGTGCGCCCGGGCAGGGTCTCGTCTGCGGGCATCAGCTGGCTCGGGTCCTCGATGTCGATATAGGGACCGTTGCGATATTGAATCCACCCGCGCACCTCCACGCGCCTCCCCTCCAGCGCTGCGATGCTCTTTGCCCACTCCGGATGTTCACGCAGCACCTTCTGCGCAATGCCGGCGGTGAAATCGCGCCTCCAGTCCGCACCGAAATTCACGTATGTCCTCGCCTTGGTTGCGGTCACCTTCGCAACCCTTCCAGCGACGATCTCGTACGAGTTCCGCCGTCGCAATAGATCGCCAACCGCGCGCGCCGAGCGCACGCCATAGGCAGCGTTGCCCCAGATGCCGCTTCCCGCTTCGCGCGCCGCGCGCTCGTGTGCCATCAATTCGCGCATGCAGGCATAACTGCCCGGCAGCCCGTAAGCGCGCGCGTTCCCCGATGACAGCATCTCGCCCTGCACCCAAAGGCGCTCGCCATCTTTGTCGATGAAGAGATGCGCGAGCGTCCGGCCATAGCGGTCTTGGGCACGCCCTGACGTTGCCAGCGACACTGACTTGCCCTGCACCATTGCTCGCAGTGCCACGATCGCCGCGTCTTCCGGCGGCCATGCCTCCGCACTGGGCGACAGGTCGGGCGAGCGCGGCGCCAGAGCTCCGATGAGGCGGACCTCCTGGTGGTCGTCCAGCAGCACCGTCTCGCTGTCGATGACGCGAACGACTGTCCGCTGCGCGCCGCCATCGAGCGTGCACGCAGCGTCTTCGCCCTTTGATGTCGGCTGCGCCGCCGCAGCGACCGCGGCGGCAAGCACGGAAAACATGGCCGCAGCGATCCCCCGCGCGCCTGGTGCTACGCGATACATGTCGATCTCCCGGCCGGATGATAGCCCAGCCGCCGCGTGGAAATCTTGTCAGAAGAGCGATGGGAGCGCCGCAGCATCGTGCCAGCCGCCAGGACCGAGAACCGAGGCGCCAGCGGCATGGTCGTGGTGGCCGCCCATCAGGAGCGCCACCGTCTCGCCTGGCGCCTCGACCAAGTCCACTGCCAGCATATCGAGCGCACTGCGCGACAGCGGCGCATCGTGATCGAACACCACGCGCTCTATCCCGGCGCTGTCGCCGGCGAAAAAGCCGCTGACGAGCACCGATCCGCCCGGTAGCGATAGCAGCAGATCGCGGCCATCGACGCGGAACACAGCTAGGTCCGCAACGCCAATGCCCCCTGTCAGCAGCAGCTCGTCGAAGCCTGCATCTCCTGTCAGATCTATGATCACGTCGTCGCCATCGCCGGGAAGGTACACATAGCCATCGCTACCAGCCCCGCCAAACAAGGTATCGTTCCCGCCGCCCCCGTAGAGCGTATCGTCGCCGCCCTGGGCGTCGATCGTCTCACCAAGTCCGGTGCCGATCAGGCGGTCATCGCCATCGCTGCCGCCAAAAGCATCGCCGACCACCGCATGATCATCAGCAAGCAAACTCGCGGTTCGCCTGTTGGACTGCGCTTCGCTGTCGCTCGACTGGTGTACGTGCTCGTCTTCGAGCAGGTCGATCTCCTTGCCTAGCCGGATCTGGTCGCTCTTCGCATTCCACTGGATCCGCTCGATTGAGAACAGATGGTCTATGCCCGAGTCGTGTACCGCAATGAAGTTGGGGGATTTGTGCGGAATCCAGTGTCGGTTGAAAGTGATCGTCACCTCTCCCGCACCGGAATAATCGATCACGTCTGTGCCGTCGGTCGCATAACCGAGCTGCGGCTGTCCGCCGTGCACGATGTTGAAGCCCGGCGACCAGCGGAAAACATCATCCCCGCCCCCGCCGAAATACTTCTCCGTCTGCCTGTCTCCGCCGCCGATGAAGTGATCGTTCCCGTCTCCGCCCAAGAGAGTTGTGAAGCCGTGCGCCACGCGCATCTCGTCATCGCCTCCTGTCCCGAGCATCGTTGACGTCCCGGGCGACAGGCGCATCCCGTAGGGCAGGTTTTGCGTCGGATCGAGGCCTGAGTAGTGCAGCAGCGACGCGACGGCAGACGACGAATTGATCGTCGGAGTCGGCGACCCAGGCAGCCCGAGGGCGATGTACGGGTAGTCCTGGCCATCGATATCGCGTGCATAGGAAGCCATCGTTTCCCAGGCGCGCATCTCGTCACCGTTGTAAGCGAGCACCCTGCTGCCGCGCAGGTCAGGTGTGCCGATCTTGTCAGCCAGAGCGGCCCGCGATGCGAGGTTCGCGGTGGCAAGCGATGTGCGCCCGTCCGAGCCCTCGATTACGAGATAGGTTCCAAGATCCGTCGGGTCGCGCACGCCCTCCATCACGAACCAATCGTCTTGCGGCGAAGTCCCCTCGCCCTGCTCGAGAACCAACTGCATATGGTCGAAACCGAGGTGCCCCAGCCCGAAAAGCTGTACCGGCATCCATTCGATGCGAACCCTTGGCATGCTTGATTCCCCCTTAGACCGAATGGCAACCTAAGGTTGAAATTTATGCCGGTCCATATGCGCGAAACGCGAGACTTCTGGGCTGAACCATGGTTAAAGTGCCGCCAGGACGCGGCCGCGCGATCCTTCTTGCCACGTCGTTGCGGCCGCGCATCCAATCCTTCAAGCCCGGCTTCTGCCGGGCTTACTTTTTACGGCCCGGTTGCGCGCATCCTGCTAGAGAGTTAGCTCAACACGGCGTCAGGCCCCGTAGCTCAGCTGGATAGAGCACCAGATTCCTAATCTGGGGGTCACAGGTTCAAATCCTGTCGGGGTCACCACTAAATCAAGGTGTTACGGGGTCTGTAGTCCGCGGCTGCATTGGCCCGGTGAGCAACCGCGACAGGCAGGCAGGCAGTGACGGACGGAGGCCCACCGTATGCGCTTGGCACCCCAACAGCGGAAAATTCGTCGGCCCGGCTGACTGATGGTGCGCTATGTCAGGTTCAGCCCGCCATCCGACAGCAAAATTTCGCCGGTCAGGTAGTCCGAGGCTACCAGCATAGCGACGATTTGGGCGACATCCTCCGGACTGGCGGCTCTGCGCATGGGCGAGCGCTCCCGCCAGAACTGTTGGGCAGCAGTCCAATCTGCCGTCAAAGGCGTATCCACCAAACCAGGGGCAACGGCATTCACTCTGATATCCGGCGCAAGCGATACTGCAAGCAGGCGAGTGACATGGTTCAACGCGGCTTTGGATGCAGCATAAGGGATTGATGCGCCTTTGGGCCGGACGCCAGCGTGTGAGCTGACGTTGACGACACAGCCCGGTCGACCGCGTCGGGATGCATCTCTCAAAGCTGTCTCGGCTTCCGCCACGAGGCGAAATGGAGCTACCACGTTGACCTCATACAGCTCGTTCCAGACGGCAGGCGAGGCGGCCATAAGGTCGGCATGGGGAATAACGCGGCTGATGCCGGCATTGTTGACAAGGACATCAAGCTGACCTCCCCAGGATATAGCCTCCCGCACAAGCCTGATCCTGTCAGCGTCATCGGCCAAATCTGCTTGGATGTACGTAGCTTTTCCCAATTCAGCGGCTAACGCGAGTCCGGCTTCAGCGGAACTGCGCGAGTGCAGGACTACGGCATACCCCTCGCTGGATAGTCGGAGGGCTATCGCGGCGCCGATGCCGGACGTGGAACCCGTCACGAGGGCAACGGGTGAGGCATTACCTTGAGCTTGGATCAAAGAGTGTTTCTCCACTTTGCGGCTAGAAGGCGTGAGGGCGGTTGAGGCGGCATCCCGATGTTGATGGCGAGAAGGGGATTGCTGCATGCGATCGTATAGAACCCCATATCCGAGTTTGAGGTCGATGAGGCCGGTGGGCCGGTGTCAATGGTACGCCTAGCGAGCAGCACCTGTTTGCCTTCCGCCTTTAGCTGGCGGTAGGAGGCGAACTGGCCGCAGGTATATCCCGAACGAATTCGCTGAGGAGTATGAGGATGCTCAGGCCATCACGGAAATCGGGCCAAATCATCCGATGCGCGTCGCTGTAAAGCAGCGTGAAAACCGTGCGGCCGATCTCGACCGTGGGAGGTTGCCGGATGGCAACCGGGGAGTGAAAGCGGCGCGTTTCGGGAATTTGCAAATGTGCCGCAACGGCGTCGTTCCCCTTCGGCGGGCCGGCTACGGCAATTTCAGTCGCAGCGCATCAGGAAGAGATTTCATCAGCGTTACACGTACTTGATATGCGCATGCGCTCTTTTCCTGAGGGCGCTATTCCCGCGATGAGCCGGGAGACAACGGCAATTGTCGGTGCCGTACAGTCCGAACAGATCCTCAAACAATCTCGTGTCTTAGCAAACTTCAGCGTTGCTAGTCTGATGCGTGGGGGAAGACGGGACACGCACACTACGACGCGATGAAGAATAACCCGGCCGCCTCCGCCTAGCGTTTGCGTTGCACCTTGCCGAAAGGCGGGGTGTCCTGGGGGGAGTTTTAGTAATGCGTTTTGTTCACGCCACAGTTGCGTTTGCCGCGGCGTTTTCTGCACTTTCAGCGTCGAATTCGATCGCACAGGAAACACCGGCACCCGCCGCCGACCAGTTGCCACCTGTCGAAGTCATCCAAAAGAAAGCCGCTCCGGCGCCCTCCGTGCAGAAAAAGGCAGCGGCGAAAAAGAAGCCCGCACCTGTCGCCACTGCACCTGCACCGGTCGCGCCCGCTGTCACCACTGAGACCATGCCTTCCGCCGGCTCTAACGAGGGACTGGTGCGAACCTCCCCGCTTGCCGGAAGCGAATTTCCGATCGACCAGATCCCGCGCGGCGTCTCGACGATGAACGCGAGCGACATCCGCCGCGACGGCTCGGTCATCCCCCAGGAGTTCCTCAACAGCCGCATCCCCTCGGTCATGGTCGACGACCTCCAGGGCAACCAGTTTCAGACGGGCATCCAATATCGTGGCTTCGAGGCTTCGCCCGTAAACGGCCTGCCTCAGGGTCTGGCGATCTACCAGAACGGCGTGCGCATCAACGAAGCGTTCGGCGACACGGTCAACTGGGATTTCCTGCCCAGCAACGCCATCGAAGGCATCACCGTCATGGGCTCCAATCCGATATTCGGATTAAATGCCATCGGCGGCGCCATGAGCATCCAGATGAAGGATGGTTTCAGCTATCAGGGCGCTGAGGTCGACACGCGCTTCGGCTCGTTCGGACGGCGTCAGGTGGGCGCACAGGCGGGGGCGCAGAGCGGCAACATTGCCATCTACGGCGCCTTCGAGGGCATCGAGGACGACGGCTTTCGCGATTTCTCCGATACGACGACGCGCCGTGGCTACGCCGATCTCGGCTTCAAAGGCACGGGATCTGAGTTCCACCTCAACTTCACCGGAGCGACGGGCGAGGTCGGTGTGACCGCCGCTGTTCCCGAGGAGTTGCTGGCATTCGGCGGGCGCGAGCGCACGTTCACCTCGCCGCAGATCACCGAAAACGACATGCAGATGTTTTCGGCCAACGGCGTCGTTGATTTGACCTCGACGTTGTCGCTCTCCGGTGTTGCCTATCACCGCCACTTCCGCCAGAGCCACATCGACGGCAACATCTCCGAGTTCGACGAGTGCGAATCTGCCGAGGCCCTCAGCTTCTCGGCGCTCTGCACCGAGGACGGCGCGCCGCTGTTCAAGGCTGGCAGCGGCGTTGGGCTCACGGAGGACGAGATCGAAGAACTCGAGGAAAAGGGCAGCGGCGCACTCGGCTCGATCGACAAGACCGGTCAGGACGCCAACAGCTATGGCTTGGCGCTTCAGGCGACCGAAAAGGCCAAACTGCTCGGCTTCCGTAACCAGTTCGTGGTGGGGTCCAGCTACGATCACGGCAACGTCAAATACCGTGCATCGAGCGAACTCGGCTATTTCCTTCCAAAATACGTCGTCGCCGGAAGCGGTGACACGTTGACGGGCAAGGCGGATCTGGCCGACTGCACCGGGCTCAGCGCGGAGGAATGCGATGACGCGAACGAGGAACTCAACGCTTCAGTCGTCACGCCCCGGTCTCTGACCACGACGAACGATTACGTTGGTATCTACGCGGTCGATGCCATCGATCTGACCGATCGCCTGACGCTGACACTCGGCGGTCGTTGGAATTACGCCCGCATCGAGATCGAAAACACGGGCGACGCCTCACTCGACAAGCTCAATGGCGTCAACGAATTCTACCGCTTCAACCCTTCGGCCGGTCTGACCTACAAGCTGCTTCCCGGGCTGTCGGTCTACGGCGGCTACGCCGAAGCGAACCGCGCCCCGACCGCGTCCGAGATTGCATGCTCCGATCCTGAGAACCCGTGCATCATCGAAAGCGCGCTAGCGTCCGATCCGCCGCTTAAGCAGGTCGTGTCGAAGACTTGGGAAGCGGGCCTTCGCGGTGAAATCTCGAACTGGAACAGGACCGAGCACTTCGACTGGAGCTTCGGTCTGTTCCACGCCACCAACGAGAACGACATCATCCAGATTGCCGACAGCCAGCAAGGCCGTGGCTACTTCGCCAACGCCGGCGAGACGCTCCGCCAGGGTATCGAGGCGAGCGCCGTCTACCGGGCGCAGCGTTGGATGGCCTACGCGAGCTACTCGTTCGTCGATGCCACGTTCCAATCGCGGAACATCATCGTCTCAGAGAACAATCCGCAGGTCACCACCGAGTGCGATGCGGACTTCGGCATCCCTGCCGAGGGTGAAGATGGAGAGGAAGCGAAGTGCATCGAAATCCGTCCGGGCAATCGTATGCCAGGCGTTCCGAGGCATCGGTTCAAAGCTGGCGTCGACTTTCTCGTAACGCCCAAGTGGGTGGTGGGCGCCGATATGATCTCCGTCAGCGATCAGTACTTCTATGGAGATGAAGGCAACAACGACGCACCGCTTCCCGGCTACACTCGTGTCAACGTGCACTCATCGTACAACATCACCGATCACATCCAGATTTATGGTCTGATCGAGAACCTGTTCGACAATCAGTACGGAATCTACGGCACCTACTTCAACACCGAGCTGGCCCAGGCAGCAGGCCCCGGCAAGAACGGCAGCGGTGGTCCAGACTCCTCGCTCAACGGCCTCGAGTACGACGAAGACAACGGCCGCACGATTACGCCAGCCATTCCCTTTGCCGCCTACGGAGGTGTCCGAGTGAGGTTCTGACCAAGACCCGACTGTTACGCGAGTCCTCACCGCTCCTGTCACTCCCAGTGCAGGAGCGGTTTTTTTGGGGGGGGAGCGAGCTGGCTGCGCGGGAAGCGGTCACGTCTCCCTTTCGCGGGCGATGAGGCGGCGCTTGCGATCAACGCCCCAGCGATAGCCGGAGAGCGCGCCGTCGCTGCGCACTACGCGATGGCAGGGGATTGCCACTGCGATCTTGTTCGCCGCGCACGCCGCGGCGACGGCCCGCACAGCCTTTGGCATGCCGATGCGTTCGGCGATCTCGCTGTATGTTGCTGTCGTTCCCGGTGGAATGTCGCGCAGTGCCTGCCACACCTGATGCTGGAACGCCGTGCCCCGGACATCGAGCGGCAGCTCGACATCGCGCTTTGGAGCCTCGATGAGGCCTACGACCTTGCCCATGATATCCTCGAACGACTTGTCGCCACCGACCAGCGTCGCCCTCGGAAAACGTCGCTGTAGATCGGTGATCAGCACATCGGGATCATCGCCGAGAAAGATCGCCGCGACGCCCTTCTCGCTCGCCGCCACCAGCACGGAGCCGAGCGAGCACGCGCCCACCGCGAATCGCAGCGTCGCCCCCTTGCCGCCCGAGCGAAATTGGGTCGGGGTCATGCCGAGATAGTCCTTCGACTTCGCATAGAGCCGCCCAGCGGAGTTGAAGCCGGACGCATGGATCGCCTCCGTGACCGAGCCCCCGCTCGCCAGGTTCTCGTGCAATCGCCTCTGACGCAATGCGGCGGCAAAGGCCTTTGGCGTCACGCCGGCGACCGACTTGAACATGCGATGGAAATGGTGAGGGCTGAGACCGACCGCGCTCGCCAGCGCGCCGAGCTTTGGCAGTTCCTCGGCTTCTTCGATGATCCGGCACGCGTGTGCAATCTTGGCGGCGTTCCGCTCGCGCAGCGACGGCTCGTTCGGCTTGCAGCGCTTGCACGGGCGAAACCCCGCCGCTTCTGCTTCCGCGCACGAGGCGTGAAAGGCAACATTCTCTCGCTTGGCCAGCCGCGCCGCGCACGAAGGCCGGCAATAGACGCCTGTCGTCGCCACTGAGTAGTAGAACGTGCCGTCGAAGCTGCTGTCGCGCTCCCGCACGGCCGCCCAATAGTCGGTCGCTGCCCGCCGCCGCGTCACGCCTGACTTGTTGCGTAGCTTCTGCATGTCTCTTGATAGCCCGGATCGTAGTCAAGTAGGAGCCGGACGAGATCTAAGCAGGTCTGAAGCGCCGCCGCGCTACGTTTCTTGCTTTCAAATTTCGCGCCGACGCTGTGCAGTAGACCTACCGGGCCGCTGACACAAGTCCCGGCGGCGCGCGCATCCAGTGATAGCCGAGCGATCCTAGCTCGTATCCGGTCTTGTACAGTGCTCGCATATACCCCAGATCGAATGGCTCTTTGCTCGTCAGTGCGAACGATCCGGGAATCGTCGCGAGATTGAATGCGATGTCGTCCCGCGCCGTCATGCTGTAGATGCGGTAGAGGTCGCCGATGCCCTGGTTCTTGATCAATGTTGAAATGGAGCGCCCGGCGGTGATGTAGGCCTTGTCTTCGACAGGCTGCCACTCGGGTGTGATTTTGCCGTTACGCAAAATGAACAAGTTGCGCTGCACGTGTCGGCCTGTTGCACGGTCGATATCGCGGAACGCCAGCGTGGTGGGAGCGAGAAACACCTGCTGCGTCACGCCGCCGTCGACGTGCATCTCGTCATAGTCGCGCCCATTGGCGCGGACTTGGATGCGAACCGGGGGAAACACGCCGGGTACCGAGGCGGACGCCAGTAGCACGCTGCGAAACAGCGCCAATGCCTCGGGTGTCCGGTACATCGCGATGCGCCCCATGTCCCAAAGCACCGGCCGCTGCGCGTCCAGATTGGTCGTGCCGATCAGCAGCATTCGACCCTTCACACGTTCCTGCGCAATATCGCGTAGAAACTTCTCATCGACGTATTTGGCAATGAGCCGGGCCAACGGAGCGCTATCCGCAAGTGCCGGGCCACCAAAAATGCCGGACAGCACGTCGGCTGTGAGGATGTCTTCGCGTCCGTACTCGGTGAAGATGGCCTTCAGCTCACGGTCCTTACGTGGCCCTAAGAATGCGAACGGAGCAATGAGAGCGCCGGCGCTTACGCCGGTAACGATGTCGAACTCTGGTCGCGTTCCGGCTTTTGTCCATCCCGTCAGCAAGCCCGCGCCGAAAGCGCCGTCCTCGGCGCCGCCGGAGATGGCGAGGAAGTTTGCTACAGGCTGCTCTAAAGACCGCTCGATCGCCGCGGTGCTGCGCCGGCTCAGCTCCGCCTCGACCATCGCGTGGATCTGTTCGGGGGGTGCATCGCCCCACAGCCGCACGTCGTCCATGCCGCGCAGTTCGGCTTCATCAACGAGTGATTCAGGCAAGGCATGACGAGGCAACGCGGCGGCGCAGCCCGTAAGGACGAGCGCCGTGGCGAGGATCAGCATCAGCCGAATGCGCTTCAGTGCACACGACGCTGCTCGCGTATCCTCCACCATTCCTGCTCCCCCCTACGCAACACCACGACGGTTACAAAAGCATCCTATTGCGACGAGGAATCTGGCGGCGGCAGTAGGCCATTCATGATCAGGTCGACCGAGGCCTCGAGATATCGATCGATATCGAGCGGACGACGATCAGCGAACAGCAATGTCCAGATGTGGATTGTGAGGGCAGGCGCCATGAGCAGCTCTGGGTAGTCGGCCGCCGGGCTTGCGCGGAACCCCCCGCTCTTCACCACGCGCTGCACCTTCTGCTTCAGCTTGTCGATCACCGGCGCGAAGAAGTTCTGGAAGTGTTCGTCCACCAGCTTCGGGAACCGAACTGCCTCTGAGATCAGCAGTCGCAGAATTTCAAGCGAACGACGGTCGTCAAGACAAGTGTGAAACAGGAAGGTCAGATCCGCGCGCACTGATTCCGGCGTCGGTTCGGCCGTGTCGTCGATGAACCCTTGGACCCGGTTGAAAAGCTCCTGCCCTCGCTGAACGGCCAGCGCCTCGAACACTTGATCCTTGTTCTGGAAGTAGACGTAGATCGTCCCCTTCGTCACGCCAGCGCGCGCGGCCACGTCCTCGAGCCGAGTGGCCGCATAACCGTGCAGAGCGAACTCTTCGAACGCAGCCTCAAGGATCTCGCTCGGCCGCTCTGCCTTCCGGCGTGCCCTGACCGCTCCAGTCATATTCGTCCTCCCACTCGGCGGCGCATTCTCCGGCGCGTAGCCAAAATATCACAAACAAACTATTATTGACTTACGAGTCAGTCAATAATAGTCACTGCTTTAGGCTTGAGTGGCGGGGGCAACCGCAGATGCGGGAACGGCATAACATATTGATGCTGTGGAAGTTATTGGCATTAGTCGCCGTTCTGGGCGGCTGTGGCGACGCCGATGGTGGCCCACAGAAGCAAGCGGCTCGCGTCCTCACGCAAGTCGTCTCTAAGGTCGCCTACAAGCCCACGACGTGCCTCACCGGCGAGGTGAAAGCGCGCATCCAGACCAACCTTTCATTCCGCGTGTCGGGCCGCATCATCGAGCGCAATGCCGAGGTGGGCGATCACGTCACGCCCGACAAAGTTCTTGCCCGCATCGATCCCGCAGAACAGCGCGCGGACGTCGTCGCCGCTGAGGCGGCACAGCGTTCAGCCGACGCTCGCGTGCGCCAGACAGCCGCTGCTTTCGATCGCCAGAAAGCGCTCATCAAGGATGGCTTCACCACTCGGCGGGACTACGACCAGGCCGAAGAGGCGCTACGCACAGCGCAGGGTTCGCTCGAAGCGGCGCAGGCTCAGCTTGGCAGCGCGCGTGATGCGCTTTCGTTCACCGAGCTGCGTTCCAGCTCCGCCGGCATCGTCACTGCACGCAACGCCGAGGTTGGACAGGTAGCTCAAGCGGCGCAGACGATGTTCTCGCTTGCCGAGGATGGCGAACGCGATGCGGTGTTCCACGTTTACGAGGCAGCTTTCCTGCACGAGTTGGCCTCACCCGACATCGCGCTGTCACTCGTCTCAGATCCGAAGATCACTGCCACAGGCGTCGCCCGTGAAGTCTCGCCGAGCACCGACACGACTTCGGGCACGGTGCGAGTCAAAGTTGCGATCACCAATCCCCCGCCCGCCTTCGCGCTCGGCTCCGTCGTATTTGGTTGCGCGACACAGAAGCCCAGACAAGTCGTCCTGCTTCCGGCCGGTGCACTGACGAACATTGCCGGAAAACCGGCCGTCTGGATCGTCGACGCCGAGACGCTGCAGGTCGCACTGAAGCCGGTGACTGTCGCGTCTTACGAGACGCAGGCAGTCGTGATCGACGGCGGGCTGGAACCTGGCGAGCGTGTCGTCACGGCAGGCGCCAAGCTGCTCCGCCCTAATCAGTTAGTCATTGTCGCCCCCGACGAGGCATCATGATCGCACAAACAAAAATGTTCGCTGGCTGGGCGTTGTTGCTCACCCTGCCGCTGTTGGCGCTCGGAGGATGTGGTGAGGCGAAGGATGAGCCCGCGCCGCCGCCGCGCCCCGTGCTGACGGTCGTCGTCTCCGGTCCGCACGCCGAGGTGCTCTCCTTCGCGGGTACTGTCGAGCCACGCTACCGAGCAGAACTTAGCTTCAGGGTCTTGGGGCGTGTCGTTGCGCGCGATGTCGAGGTCGGCGACGTTGTCCATAAAGGACAGCGCGTGGCGGCACTCGATCCGACGGCGTTGCAACTCGCCGTGCGCAGTCAGCGCGCAGCGCTCGCGAATGCACAAGCGACGCTCACCAATGCCGCTGCGGTCGAGGAGCGCCAGCGCGCCCTGCGCGATCGCAACGTAACGGCCCAAGCAACGTTCGAGACCGCCGAGCAGGCGCGCATTGCGGCCGAGGCGGAGGTCACGCGCACCCAGTCGGGCCTCACCAAAGCGCAAGAGCAACTCACCTATACGGAGCTTCGCAGCGACTTCGACGGCGTCGTAACCGCCATCAGCGCTGAGGTCGGCCAAGTCGTCTCGGTCGGGCAAACCGCCGTCACCGTCGCGCGGCCGGACGTGCGCGAGGCCGTTGTTGACATTCCAGAGACGGCTAGCCGCAATATCGGCCCGGGAACGCGGTTCGAAATCAGCCTGCAGCTCGATGAAAGCCGGAGCACCTCCGGCGTCCTGCGTGAGATCGCGCCCGAAGCGGATGCCATTACCCGTTCGCGCCGCGCGCGCATCACCCTTGCCGATCCGCCCGAAACGTTCCGCCTTGGCACCACAGTCACCGTGAAGATCAGACCTGCCGCTGGCGCATCACACACCGTCCGCCTGCCCGCATCGGCCCTGATCGAGCGGGAAGGCGGATCAAGCGTCTTCATCGTCAACGAGGAATCGGGCGCAGTCGCCGAGGTGCCTGTCGAAGTTGTCGGGCATAGCGGCGGTTCCGTCATCGTTGCCGGAGCGCTGGCGGCTGGGACGCACGTCGTCACGGCAGGCGTCAAGAGCCTGTCAGTCGGCGAACACGTCCGCACCGACGTAGGGGCAATCCGCTGATGCAAAAGCCGTTCAATCTATCCGAGTGGGCACTCGCGCATCGCTCCCTCGTCACCTATTTCATGCTCGTATTCTCTCTCGCTGGCTTCTTCTCGTATCTCAACCTTGGCCGCGAGGAAGACCCTGCGTTCACCATCAAGACGATGGTCATCGTCGCGCAGTGGCCGGGCGCCTCCGCTGAAGAGACCGCCGAGCAAATCACCGATCGCATCGAGAAGAAGCTCGAAGAGCTGGAAACGCTCGACTACACGCGTTCGGTTACGACGCCGGGCGAGACCACCATCTTCGTCAACCTTCGCGATACGACCAAGGCCGGCGATGTTGCACCGACCTGGATGCTGATCCGCAACATGATTGGTGACATTCACGGACAGTTCCCGAGCGGCGTCGTCGGGCCCTTCTACAATGATCGCTTCGGCGACGTGTATGGCAACATCTATGCCTTTACCTCCGACGGCCTCAGTCAACGTCAGTTGCGCGACTATGTCGAGAAGGTGCGCGCCAAGGTGCTCACCGTACCGAACGTCGGTAAGGTCGACATTGTCGGAGCTCAGGACGAAGTCGTCTTCCTGGAATTCTCCCCGCGTAAGATCGCTGCTTACGGCATCAACCAGCAGGCTATCGTTTCCGCCCTTCAGGCGCAGAACGCAATCGTGCCGTCGGGCGTGATCGAGGCCGGTCCCGAGCGGATCAACCTGCGCGTCAGCGGCCAGTTCACCTCCGAAAAGGATCTGCAGTCGGTCAACCTGCGCATCAACGATCGTTTCTTCCGCTTGAGCGACGTTGCCACCATCCGCCGCGGCTATGTCGATCCGCCGAGCGCGCTGTTCCGCTACAATGGTGAGCCCGCCATTGGCTTGGCCATCGGTATGCGCCCGAAGGCGAACCTTCTGAAGTTCGGTGAGGCGCTGCACGAGGAGATGTCCCGAATCTCCGCCGAGCTCCCCGTCGGCATCGATGTGCATCTCGTTTCCGACCAGCCCCTCATCGTCGAGGAAGCCGTATTCGGCTTTACGCGCGCATTGTTCGAGGCCGTCGCGATCGTGCTCATCGTCAGCTTCGTGTCGCTCGGCATGCGCGCAGGCATGGTCGTGGCGCTGTCGATCCCTCTCGTTCTCGCCATCACCTTCATGGTCATGGCCTATTCCGGCATTACCTTGCAGCGCATCTCGCTTGGCGCGCTCATCATCGCGCTCGGCCTGCTCGTCGATGACGCCATGATCGCCGTGGAGATGATGGTGGCACGCCTCGAGGTGGGCGACCCGCTCGAAAAGGCAGCCAGCTACGTCTATACGTCCACCGCCTTCCCGATGCTCACCGGCACACTCGTGACGGTTGCCGGCTTTATTCCGATTGCTTTCAACGGCAGCGCCGCGGGCGAATTTACCTTCACGCTGTTTGTCGTGCTGGCCGTGTCGCTGCTCGTGTCCTGGATCGTCGCGGTGCTGTTCACGCCGCTGCTTGGCGTGTGGCTTCTCCCAAATAGCATGCACAAGCACCACGACAAGCCCAGCCTCATGTCTCGAATATTCAACGGCCTGCTCCGCGCCTGTATGCGCCACCGCTGGCTCACCATCAGCGCCACGCTGGGCATGTTTATCGCCTCGATCGTCGGTATGGGGTTCGTGCAGCAGCAGTTCTTCCCTTCGTCCGATCGAGTCGAGCTGATCGTCGATTGGAACCTGCCGCAGAATGCCTCGATCGTCGAAACCAAGGCTCAGATGACGCGCTTCGAGAAGGAAGCGCTCGAGGGCGATCCGGACGTCGTGCGCTGGTCGTCCTATATCGGTCAGGGCGCAATGCGCTTCGTGCTCTCCTTCGACGTGCAGCCGGCGCACGAGTCGTTTGGCCAGACCGTGATTGTCACCAAGGATCTGGAAGCCCGAAACCGCCTGCAGAAGAAGCTGGATGCGTTCGTGCGGCGCGAGTTCGTCGGCACCGACGCCAACGTAAAACTGCTCGACATTGGCCCTCCAGTAGGCCGGCCGGTGCAGTATCGCCTGAGCGGACCCGACCTTCAGACTGTTCGCACGCTCGCCCAGCAGCTTGCGCCAATCATCGGCGCCAACGGACATATCGGCGACGTGGTCTTCGACTGGAACGAGCCCGCCCGAACCGTGAAAGTGAATGTGCTGCAGGACAAGGCACGCCTTCTCGGCCTGACCTCTGAGGATATCTCGTCCACGCTGAACGGCATTGTTGGCGGCAACACGATCACCCAGATCCGCGACGACATCTATCTCGTCAACGTAACCGCCCGCGCGCAGGCGGCCGAACGCGGTGCGATTGAGACGCTGCAGAATCTCCAGCTTTCGGCATCCAATGGCCAGCCCGTCCCGCTCGCCGCCGTTGCCACGTTCGAGTACGGCCAGGAGCAACCGGTCATTTGGCGCCGCAATCGCCTGCCGACCATCACCATCAAGTCAGGTACTGTCGGAGCAGTTCAGCCCGCAACGGTCGTTGCCGAGCTTGCGCCCGAGATCGAAAAGTTCAACGCCGCTCTCCCCGCCGGCTACCACGTCGCCACTGGCGGCGCCGTGGAGGAAAGCGCTAAGGGCCAGGGACCGATCATCGCAATCGTGCCGCTCATGCTGTTCGTGATGGCAACCATCCTCATGATCCAGCTTCAAAGCTTCCAGCGGCTGTTCCTCGTCGTTGCTGTCGCACCGCTTGGGCTGATCGGTGTCGTGGCCGCTTTGCTTCCCAGCGGCGCGCCAATGGGCTTCGTCGCCACGCTGGGTGTGCTGGCGTTGATTGGCATCTTGATACGCAACTCCGTCATCCTCGTCGTACAGATCGAACACCTGCGCGATGAAGGGGTTGCTGCGTGGCAAGCCGTTCTCGAGGCAACCGAGCACCGTATGCGGCCGATCATGCTCACCGCCGCCGCAGCCAGTCTCGCGCTCATCCCAATCTCTCGCGAGGTATTCTGGGGGCCGATGGCCTACGCAATGATGGGTGGCATCATTGTCGGTACCGTTCTTACGCTGTTGTTCCTGCCAGCGCTCTACGTTGCCTGGTTCCGCATCAAGGAGCCGGCGGGTGATCCGGGGCCCGCTCCGAGCCATGGCGTTCTAGCTGATGCGTCAGCCTGAGCATTGAAGCACACGCGTTGGTGGGGAAATGACGTTGTCAGTAACTCGTGAAGAGCGCATCGGTCTGTTTGTCGACGGCATCGGCCTGCATCATGCGGCGGACGTGCTGCAGTTGAGGATCGACTTCAAGCGCTTGCTCGCCCTCTTCCGCCAGCGCGGGCGGCTCGTGCGGGCGCACTACTATACAGTCTCAATACAAGACGCCGGCCCAAACCCGCAGAAACCCCTGCTGGACTGGCTGACCTTCAATGGTTTCACCGTGGTGACGCGCAAAGCGATGGACAGCGACGAAAGCGCGAATGCCCTCGCATTAGCAGTCAACATCAGTGTCGACGCGATGCAGCTTGCCGCTAATCTCGATCGCATAGTGCTCGTGTCCCAGTGTCGTGAACTGCAGCGCCTCATCGAGGTGCTCAAAATTATGGGACGCAACGTGAGTGTCGTATCGACATTGCGGCATCACATGGTGGCCGACGAGCTGCGCCGGCAGGCTGACGAGTTTCTCGATCTGGAAGATCTGCGGCCGATCTTGAGCGCCGATGTGTCGGAAAACGCGTAGCAGCCACGATAGCAGGCGGCGCTTCAGAAACCCGATTGACCGCGTTTGCTGAACAGGGCCGTCACGATGGCGACGATGATCGCCGCTGGAACCACGATCAACAGCACCGCGCCAACCGCCACGGCGACACCAAAGAAGAGCAACGCCAAAAAGATGAGTGTCACAAGCCCGCTGAGTAGGGCGGCGACGGCCAGCAGCCACGCGCGCCAGCCCGTCACGACGGTGGCGCGCCCGTTCCTCTCGACAACCAACATCGGCCGTTGTTCGTCCATGCGCAGCAGCTCCTCGTGAGTTGTACCATGCTGGCTGATGCGGCGTTTGCGCGTCAAGCCTTAAGGACCGGCAATGCCAATTGCCTAATCCAGGCCATCAGGTAAAAGGCGTCCGCGTCTGGAGGATGTACGCGATGATCGATCTCTATTATTGGACAACACCCAACGGGCATAAGGTCACGATCTTCCTTGAGGAAGCGAAGCTGCCTTATCGTATTCGGCCGGTGAACATCTCCAAAGGCGATCAGTTCAAGCCGCAGTTCCTACGCCACGCCCCGAACAATCGCATTCCGGCGATCGTCGACAAAGATCCAGCTGACGGCGGCGACCCGATCAGCGTGTTCGAGTCGGGCGCCATCCTCCAGTATCTCGCCGAGAAGACCGGGCGCTTCCTGCCGAAGAACGTTCGCGGCCGTGTCGAGGTGATGCAATGGCTGGTCTGGCAGATGTCTGGCCTCGGCCCGATGGCCGGTCAGAACCATCACTTCGCAGTGTACGCTACAGAGCGCATCCCCTACGCCATCGACCGCTACGTGAAGGAGACCAATCGTCTCTACGGTGTCCTCGACAAGCAGCTCGCCGGCAGCGAGTTTATCGCGGGCGCGTATTCTATCGCTGACATGGCCTGCTACCCATGGATCGTTCCCTATGAGCGACAGGGTCAGAACCTGGATGATTTCCCGAATTTGCGACGCTGGTTCCTCGCCATGGGCGAGCGGCCCGCAGTGCAGCGTGCCTATGAGATCGCCGCAAAGGTCAACACAAAGGCGACCGTGACCAAGAGCGCCAAGAAGGTGCTCTTTGGACAGACTGCGAAGACGCTCACAAAGAAGGTGCCCAAAAAGCCCGCGCGCAAATCGCCGGCGAAGCCCCGCTCGCGCTAATTCCGGCGGGTATACGGCAGCACGAAGGGAATCCCGGCCTCGGGTGTCGTATTCGTGCGCACCTCGCAGCCATACGAGCGCGAGAGCAACGCATCGTTGATGACCTCCTGCGCCGAGCCGCGCGCGGCAATCTCGCCCCGGCACATCAGCACCAGCTCGTCGGCGAAGGCCGCCGCGAGGTTGAGATCATGCAGCACTGCCAGCACCGCGCGGCCTCCCTCTGCCTGCCGCCGCGCTTCCTCCAGCACCAGTCCCTGATGCGCAAGATCGAGGCTTGCAGTGGGCTCGTCCAGCATAAGGATCGATGATGATCCGCGTTGTTCCCGGTCCGCAACGGTGAGCTGCAGCAGCGCCCGCGCAATGTGCACGCGTTGCTTCTCGCCGCCAGACAGGTGCGTGTAGAAGCGGTCCGCGATGGCCACGAGCCCGACAGTGCGCAGGCAGTCCATCGCCATATGTTCGATCTGCGCCGACGCCGCGCCGAATCCAGGCACGGTTGCCCCCAAAAGCACCACCTCGCGTACAGTGAATGGAAACGACAGCGCAGTCGCCTGCGGAACCACCGCGCGCCGGCGCGCCAGGGCGGCCGCGTCGAAACTGCGAAGTGAGCGTCCGTCCAGTTCCACCGCTCCGGACGTAGGCCGCAATTCACCAGACAAAAGTCGCAGCAGCGTGGACTTGCCGGCGCCGTTCGGACCGATGATGGCAACGAGGCGCCCCGGCCGCAGCGCCAGGTCGACCTTCGAGACCAGCGTCTTTCCGCTGATTTGATACGTGAGCGATGAAGCTTGCAGCATCCTTCACTCCATGCCGCCGATGCCGCGCTTCATGACGAGATGCAGGAAGACGGGCGCGCCGATGCCAGCCATCACGATCCCGATCGGCAACTCCGCCGGTGTCACCATCATCCGCGCCGCGATGTCGGCCACTAGCATAAGCGTTGCGCCAAGCAGCGCGCTGCCCGGCAGCACCACGCGATGATCCGGGCCTGCCAGCAGACGCACCACATGCGGCACGACAATGCCGACGAAACCGATGATGCCCGCCATGGCAACCGCTGCGCCGACCGACGCGGCCGTCACGATAATGGCGATGGTCTTCGTCCGCTCGACGTTGACGCCCAGATGGAAAGCTTCCGACTCTCCAAGCAGAAACCCGTTGAGCCCGCGTATCAGCGCCGGAGTCATCACCACGATCAGCACGGCAAACGGCATCACGGCGAACACTTTCGGCCAGGTCGATCCGCCAAGGCTGCCCATCGACCAGAACGTCAGGTCGCGCAGTTCGCGGTCATCGCTCGCGTACGCGATCAGCCCCGTGAGCGCTCCCGACAATGCACCTAGAGCGATGCCCGCCAAGAGCAGCGTCCCCACCATGAGCTGGCCATGACGCCCAGCAATCAGAACCAGCAATCCTGTTGTCGCCACGCCGCCCACGAACGCCGCCACTGGTAGCGCGTAGACGCCCAGCGGCTGCAGCAGTGGTGCCGCGATGCCGTTCCCGAGCGCGATGGTGGCCACCGCCGCAAGCGCAGCACCGGACGACACCCCGATCAAACCAGGGTCGGCAAGAGGATTGCGAAACAGCCCCTGCATGATCGCGCCAGCAACCGCCAGGCTCGCACCGACAAACATGCCGATCAGCGTACGCGGCATGCGGATGTCGATCAGGACGAGCTGCTCGCGCGCTGCCGATGCGTCCGTCGTCATCCCGAGAGCCGATGAGATCGCCCGCGGCAGCGAGCCGAGCGATATCCCCGTCGGCCCGAGTGCCAGCGAAGCCGTCGCGGCGACGAAGAGCAGCAACGCAGCTCCGACAACGAGCTGCGCGGTACTGAGCGGATGTGCGGAACGCTTCTTACGGTCGGGCAGTACCAGAGCCTCGCTCGTCATTTCTCCGCGCTCGCGCGCTTTATCTCCAGCTCTGGATAGAGCGCGATCATGAGTTCCCGCGCGGCGCGCGCGCAGCGCGGCCCGAAGCCCAGCAGATAAAGCGCATTCATCTCGATGATCTTGTTCTGCTTCAGGGCGGGGCTGTCAGCCAGCGCCTTTACTGTCGAAACAGGGTCAGAGGGAGGCCCGGAACGCCCGCTCTGCATGGTAACGACCACATCCGGTGCCAGCTCCACGCCCGCTTCATCGGCGAGCGGCTTGTAGCCGTGCGCATCACCCGCGGCGTTGACGGCTCCGGCGAGCTTGAAGATCGCATCGGCCGCTGTTCCCGTGCCTGCAACGGTTGCTCGCCCGTTCTGTACGCTCAGCACGAATAGCGCCCGCTTCGGTGAGGAGATCTTGGCGCGCTGCTCGGCAAGCAATGCGAAGTCGGCTTCCACCTCCTTTGCCAATGCTTCGCCCGCCTCCTCGGCATCGACAACCGACGCGATGAACCGGATTTTCGCGGCAACGCCTTCCGGCGTCTTGTCATCGGGCACAACCACATAGGGGATAGATGACGATTGCAGTACCGAGACCACGGGAGGCGGCCCCGCATCCTTGGCCGCGATGATCAGCGTGGGATTGGTGGAAAGCACGCCCTCGGCAGCCAGAGCACGCATGTAGCCGACGTTTGTCTTCGTCCCGAGCGCCTGCGGAGGATGCTGACTGGTCGTGTCGACAGCAATGACCTTCCCGTCCGCTTTCAGAGCGTAGAGAATCTCGGTGATATCGCCACCGATGGACAAGATGCGCGAGGTATCACCGATGGTGACCTTGCGACCACTGCCGTCGACGATGGTCTTATCGGCCAGCGCCGACCCGGCGACCAGTATCGCCACTGTGGCGACAGCGACACGCAGCGTCTCGAATGCATACACACGACGAAGAAGCATTTGTCCTCACTTTGTCAGGATGAGCTTGCCGTTGGCGGTGATGCGCAAGCGGTAGTCCTGGCCGTCATGTTCGAGAATTGCCTCTTTGCCGCCTTGCAGAATTTCCGACACGAGAACGCGCACTTTCTTATTTTGTGTCTCGCTGTTGGCTTCGGATTCGTGTGCGTCTTTTCTTGTGTCGACGGCGGCCGTCATGACCTGCGCTCCGTAATTTTCGTTCTGGCCATCTTTTCGAGTGCAGCACGCGCGCTGAGTGTCGAGCGCCGATGATGCTGCAATTGCAATCTTGACTTCAATAGTCATAAAAGCCTACTTTGCACAAGCCCGGTTAACCGGGATCTTTTGCGCTTGCCTCCAGTCGGGGCCAGTGCGAGGCGAGCCCGCCAGTACGCTTATCGTGCGTGAGCCAGCCAGCCCTTTGCGTTCAGAGTTGGGGGTAGCTGAGTCATGTTGGTGCGTAGCGTTGGCGTATGCCTGAACGGCCGAGCGAATTCGGAGCTTTGGCCACGAACTCCGGAAGCGGAGCACGGCGATTCTGGAAGGGTTGGCGAGGGGAAGCCGCAGCACCTCCTTACTCCCAGGTCTGCGGCATCACAGCCGTTCCTGAAATCGTTGTGCTTCGTCGGCGTATCGGCCCTCGCGCTGGCAGTCGCCGGCAAAGCGATCGCGCAAGATGCTGAGCTGCCCCCACTCGTCGTCGAAGGCAATAAACCGAAGCCGAAGAAGAAGGCCGCCGCCAAGAAGTCTTCTGCATCGACGGCAGTCGCGGCACAGACCCAGGCGCCCGCCGCATCTTCCAGCGACAAGCGAGCCGAAGCTGTCGAAGCGTCGGACGTCCCATACACCGTGCCCGCCGGCGTCAGCGTGATCGGCAGTGGCGAGATCGACACTTTCGGTCAGACCCGCGTCGACAATGTTCTGCGCGCAACGCCCGGGACTTTTACGCGTGAGAGCTCGAGCAACCCGGGCATCGCGGTGAACATCCGCGGCTTCGAAGGGCAGGGCCGCGTCAACATGATGATTGACGGTGTGCGCCAGAATTTCCGCTTCAACGGACACGAAGCCGCGGGCTTCGCGTATGTCGATCCGCAATTGCTCGCGGGTATCGAAATTCAGCGCGGTGCCGTTTCAACTGTGGGCGGCGCCGGCGCGCTGGCGGGCACCGCAAACTTCCGCACGCTCGATGTTGAAGACGTCCTGAAGCCCGGCAAGACCGAGGGCGCTTTGACGAGCCTTTCTTGGGGAAGCAATGGCGTGGGCTGGGCCGAGATGGGCGCAGCCGCGATGCGCAGCGGCGGTGTCAGCATCGTTGGCGCCCTCAGCCACCACGATGAATCCGACTATGAAAATGGTGACGGCCAGACTGTCCCCTACACCGGGGAGGACCTCTGGTCCGGCCTCGTGAAACTGCACTTCGACGTCGGGCCAGATGAGCGCCTTTCGTTCCAGGCCATGCGATACAACAACGATTTCGTTGCCAACTCGTATGATCAGACGCTCACCTCTGAACTCTACAAGATGAGCTATGCGCTCAGTCCAACGGACAATCCGTTGGTCGATTTGCGTGCGAACGTCTCGATCAACAACGTGCGTATGAAGTATGCATCCTACTACGATCCGACAGCGGCTGCTTCGGATTACGAGCAGGGAGCTGGCCGCATCATTGAGGATCACGGCATCGGCGCAGACATCACCAATACGTCGCGCTTCCTCTTAGGTTCCGTCGCTGTCACTTCGAACTATGGCTTCGAATACTACTACGACGACATCGAGACCACCAACGGTGGCGTCAATCCTACGGGTACTTCCGATCTTGCCAGCGGCTTCACGCAGACCAAGTTCTCGTACGGAATGTTCGACTTGATCGGCGGTCTGCGCTACCAGCGCTTCACCCTCGACGGGGAAACTTACCTTTACTCGATGAACCCCTGGGGTAAGCCCGCGGGCTACTATCAGATCGACGAGACCGAATCGAGCTGGGACCCGAAGGTCACCCTGGCGGCGCAGGTTCTCCCTTGGCTGCAGCCCTATGTAACGTACTCAGAATCGATGCGTCCGCCGACTGCGAGCGAGACCCTCATGGCCGGGGTGCATCCCTACTCCTCATCGTTCAATCTGCGGTTTCTCCCCAACCCATTCCTCGTTCCCGAGAGCCAAAAGGGTTGGGAGTTCGGCTTCAACGTCTTCAAGGACGGTGTGATCAATCCGAACGACAAGCTGCGCTTGAAGGCTGACTACTACATGCAGGATGTCGAGAACTACATGGGCGTCTGCTCTGGCCCGTCGGGCTTCGACATGTCGGTCTACGCGTACGTGGCGACCGCTTACTTCTGCAACACGCCTGGCACTTCTAAGTTGCAAGGTGTCGAGATCGAAGGTGACTACGATACCGGTTTCGCTTTCACGAAGGTGGCCTACACTTACACTCATAGCGAGATCCCGCAGCAGGCCGATATAGGTGCCGACACTTACACGCCCGATCACGTGCTCGCATTGACTGGCGGTTTGCGCTTCCTCGACGAAAAGCTCGTCGTCGGTATGCGCGGAACTTTCGTGTCGAAGGCGGAACGGGCCGACGGCAGCTACACGGAGTCCTACGCTCTCGCCGATCTCTTTGGCTCATATCAGGTGTATGACGGCCTTGAACTGGGAGTTACCGTCGAAAATCTATTCGACAAGGCCTATACGCCTGCACTCGCGACCGTGCCGACGGGCTACACTGGCATCGATATCGGCCGCGGGCGCACGTTCCTGCTCACCACGCGCGCGCAGTTCTGAGCCGGAGCAGCGGGAACGAGACAAGTGGTACGTTGGCCGCATGGTCGGCGGCGCGTAAAAAGAGACCCGTGTCGGCGGATGAGGCCATCCGCCGACGCACATTTGGCAACGCCAACGGCGCGGCCGCATACAGCGAAGGAAACGAGCATGTACATCGCCATGAACCGGTTCAAAGTCCTCAAGGGCTCGGAAAAGGACTTCGAGAACGTATGGCTGAGCCGCGATACGCATCTCAACGAGGTGCCGGGCTTCGTCGAGTTCCACTTGCTGAAGGGCCCCGAGCGCGAGGACCACGTGCTCTACTCCTCGCACACCGTCTGGCGCGCTTACGAGGACTTCGAGGCCTGGACCAAGTCCGAGCAGTTCCGCAAAGCGCACGCTGGTGCCGGTGGCAACAAGCCGCTCTATCTCGGCCATCCCGAGTTCGAGGGCTTCTCGGTGCTGCAGGAGATCAAGGCTGACGGATCGCGTCCCGTCGCCGCCGAGTGAGATAAGCGAGCCATGAGCGACGTCATCGACGAGCGTCCTTCGCTCGCTCAGCGCGCCGCATCGAGTCCGGGCGATCTGTTGGAGCAGATCGCCCGCGAGTACTCCGTGAGCACGCTCGATGTGGTGCGGCACCTGCCCGCCGATCAGGCGACTGTCGTGCAGGGCGAAGCCTTCGCCGACATCATGCAGGACATCACCACGTGGGGTGAGATCCTGTTCCTGATCCACAACCAGGACATCGTGCTCGAATGCTCGGGCACGTTGCCACCGGGAACCTTCGCGCATGGATACTTCAACATCCATGGCGGCAGTCCCATCGGCGGGCACATCAAGGCTGACAACTGCAAGGCGATCGCCTTCGTGGTGCGCGGCCTGAAGCGCGTCGGCATGTCGGTGCAGTTCTACAATGCTGCCGGCGAGGCGGTGTTCAAGATCTTCGTCCGCCGAGATGCGAACCGCGAGCTGATCCCCGAACAGGTCAAGATGTTCGAGGCGCTGCGACAGCGCTACGTTGCCAGCTGACGCTTCCTCCCCCTATCCACGAAAGCGATCCTCAGCTATGGGCTGGCCATGAGCCAGCCCATTCTGCTTGTCGCCGCCGCAGCCCTCGTCGACGTTGATAATCGCGTCCTTCTCGCGCGCCGCCCGCCCGGTCGCTCGATGGCGGGGCTGTGGGAGTTTCCCGGCGGCAAGGTCGAAGCGGGAGAGTCGCCCGAGAACGCCCTACGCCGTGAGCTTCAAGAGGAACTGGGCATCGACGTGTGCCCCACCTGCTTGCACCCGCTCACCTTCGCGAGCCACGCGTATGAGAAGTTCCACCTTTTGATGCCGCTCTACCTCTGTCGGCAATGGGACGGCGTTGTCACCGCGCGCGAAGGTCAGGAGCTGGCCTGGGTCCGCGCCATGCGCCTTACCGACTACCCGATGCCGCCCGCGGACGAGCCTCTGATCGCGCCGCTGCGCGACCTGCTCGGCTGAAATTCCCCGGACCCTGCGCCGCCGCGCTACTCCTTCAGCTTCGTCTCTTTGACGCCGAGCGCGTCCGCCAACCGCGTCTGCGCCGACCCCGGCCGCAGCGGCTTGGGCTGGCTCTCATCCGGCGCCCACGCCGTCAGCGTCAGGATCTCGTACGTTGCCGGCACGCGCCCATCGGCAGCGGCGAAGCGCTCCGCATAGATTTCCGCCGCCCGCAGTAGCAGCCCGCGCGTCACCGGCACGCGCCCACGCGCACTCAGCATGTTGCTGCCGCCCATGGCCTTGACCTCGCGCATCAGCGCCAGCGGATCGGCATAGGTCACCTTCACCGTATCGGAGTCGACGACGGGCAGAGCAAACCCCGCACGCTGCAACAGCGAGCCCATGTCGCGTACGTCCGCGAACGGGGCGACACGCGGCGAAGCTCCGCCAGTCAGCTCCGCCTCAGCCGCGAGCCAGGCTTCGCGCAGCTCTCTCAGCGTCGCGCCGCCCAGAAGCGCCCCGAGGAACAGCCCATCCGGCTTCAGCGCCCGTCGCATCTGTACGAGAGCCCCTGGCAAGTCGTTGACCAGCTGCAGCGAAAGCCCCGAAACGACGAGATCGAGCGAGGCATCTCCAAACGGCAGCGCCTCCTCGTCGGCAACGACGCGCAGGCCCGGGCAACGTGTCAGCAGCTCCGGCGTCGCATCGACATCGATGATGGTCTCGACCCCGGCAATCCCCGCAATCGCACGCGACACCAATCCATGATGCGCGCCTATATTGGCAGCTAGCGGAAACGTCCGGCGGACGATTGCCAGCCGCTCAGCCAGATCGTCCGCGACGCGCGCCAGCAGAAAATCGTAATCCTGCGCCAGGGCGGCCACGCGCTGACGCCGCTGCGCCAGCAGCGCGCGGTCGAAAATCCGGTGCGGGGTGTCTTCAGCGGACAAGGGGGCCTTCTTCGCTGCTGGCTCGCGGTCGATCCGAATGGGCGCTAACATGCGTCCTGGGCGGCCACTTGGCCAGTCCGGCCAGCTAGTCCACCGGGCGACGGGACCACCGGGTACATGCATACGCAGAGCAGGGGATCGGCAACTTTAGCGCGCGCGGCAGCCGCGATTGCCGACTTTCTCATCCCGCCGACTTGCCTGGCTTGCCATCGTCCCCTCTCGACGCACAATGCCGTCTGCGCCGGCTGCTGGTCGAAGATCGACTTCATCCGCGCCCCGCTGTGCGATCGCCTCGGCCTGCCCATGCCGTTTGATGTCGGCGGCCCGATGATTTCAGCCGCAGCCGAAGCCGATCCGCCGATCTACGATCGCGCCCGCGCCGTGGCCCGCTTCGACGGGGTCATGCGCGACCTCGTGCACGACCTGAAGTTCCGCGATCGCCACGATGCCCGCCGCCTTTTTGGCCGCTGGCTTGCGGAAGCGGGCGCCGAGCTGCTCGCCGACGCCCAATTGGTCATCCCGGTCCCGCTGACGCGCACGCGCCTCATCTCGCGACGGTTCAATCAGTCGGCAATTCTCGCCCAGGAAATCGCGCGGATTACGGGACGGCGCTATGAGCCGATGGCGCTTCTGCGCGCGCGCCGCACCCCGCCCCAAGTCGGCCTCACCCGCGCCCAGCGGAAGGAGAATGTCGCAGGGGCTTTCGCCGTGCCTGACGCCATGCATGCGGCGGTCGCCGGGGCCAAGATCGTCCTCGTTGACGATGTCGTCACCACCGGCGCCACTGTGAGCGCATGTGCCCGCACGCTCAAGGCCGCAGGAGCTGTGCGCGTTGATATTCTGGCGCTGGCGATGGTTACCGATGCTGCCTTCGTCTCGCCTTGAACCGCGCCGTGAATAATGGGAGCGGGCGAGTCGCCGCCCTTTGCGCGCACACGGCAAAAGCTCTACATTGAAGGTGTGCTGCCGTTGTCCAATCCGGCGGTCGCGGGAAAGGGGATGCTGCGAAATTCCATGGCCAAGGTCATCGTCTACACCACCCGGTTCTGCCCCTATTGCCATATGGCCAAAGAGCTTCTGCGCAAGAAGGGCGTCACTGCCTTCGAGGAAATTGACGTCAGCCAGCGCGAACTGCGCGCCGAGATGACCGCTAAGGCTGGCGGCCGGTACACTGTGCCGCAGATATGGATCGGCGATTGCCATGTAGGGGGCTGCGACGATCTTTACGCCCTCGACCGCGAGGGCAAACTCGACGGGCTGCTCACGACGTAAGTGCAGCTACGCGACGCCCGTTCAGATCCCACGAAGGCTGGGCGCAAGAAGAAAGAAGCAATCGATATGCCGGACGCACCAAAGGCGTTTCGCGTTGGCCTCGTGCAGATGTGCTCGGGCCGCGACGTCAAAAAGAACATCGCCGCTGCAACCGCACTCATCCGGGAGGCGGCCGCGGGCGGCGCCGAGTACATCCAGACCCCCGAGATGACCAACATCATGGAGCTGGACCGCGAGCGTCTGCTGCCGGCGCTGCGCGCGGAAGGCGACGATCCGGGGCTGACGCAGCTTCGCTTTCTTGCGCGCGAGCTGGGTGTCTGGCTGCACATCGGTTCGCTCGCGTTGCTGGGAGAAGCGGGCAAGCCCGTCAACCGCTCGCTGCTCATCTCGCCGGCCGGCGCCATCGTCGCCCGCTACGACAAGATTCATATGTTCGACGTGGATCTCGGCAACGGCGAATCCTACAAGGAAAGCGCCAACTACCAGGCCGGACGCGAGGCCGTGATCGCGACCATGCCCTGGGGGCAGCTCGGCATGACCATCTGCTACGACCTGCGCTTTCCGCAATTGCACCGCGCACTCGCCAAAGGCGGCGCCAAGTTCATCGCAGTACCGGCGGCGTTCACCAAGCCGACCGGCATCGCTCACTGGCACACTTTGCTGCGCGCCCGCGCGATCGAATCCCAGTGCTTCGTGTTCGCCGCTGGCCAAGGTGGCATGCATGAGAACGGCCGCGAGACCTTCGGTCATAGCCTCGTGATCTCGCCCTGGGGCGAAGTGCTGGCCGAGGCCGGCGTTCAGCCCTCAGTCACCTTCGCCGATGTTGAATTGCAACGCCTGGATGATGTTCGCCGCCAGGTGCCCTCGCTACGGCATGATCGGCCGTTCGACGTGATATACGCGGGGGAAACGCCTCCAAACGAGGTCGCGTCGTGATCAAATACCGTTTGCACTGCTCTGAAGATCATGAGTTCGAGGCCTGGTTCGCCTCGAGCGGCTCCTATGAGGTTCAGGTCGCCACCGGCCAAGTCTGCTGCCCCGAGTGCGATAGCCGGGACGTCAGCAAGTCCATCATGGCGCCGAACGTCTCGGTACGGTCGCGTGCGCACGACGACGACATGCCCGCGCGCTATCGCAACCTCGTGCGCGAGGTCGCCAAGGCCATCGTCGCTGGCACCGAGGACGTAGGCGATCGCTTTCCCGAGGAAGCCCGCAAGATCCACTATCGCGAGGTCGAGCAGCGTGCCATCCGCGGCGTCGCATCGCCGGACGAGGCGCGCTCCCTCGTTGAGGAAGGGGTGGAGATCATGGCTCTTCCACGTCTGCCGGAAGAAGCCAACTAGATCCAGCTCGCCAGCGCCCCCCACTGAAGCACGGCCCGTCACTCCTGGGCCAGGACGACGACCGTAAACAAAACCGCCGACCGCACGTCTTCCGTGCGAAACTTTGGCTCACTGTTGTCCGGCGAGACCCACGCATAGTTGTGGCTGTCGTGGCTCCAGATACCGTGCACGTGGCCTGCGCGATCGATGATTACGCCACCGTCCGCGTCATATGCAAAAGAATAGCCGCGCGCCTTGAGCACCTCGTTCTTCTCGAGGAGGCTAAACAGCTCGCGGTTGTGCGCTTCAGGCATTTGCTTCCCCCGCTTGGCTCTCTTGTCCCGGCCGCCCGCGCGCCACTTCAGGCAGCTTCGGGCTGCATCTGCCTCCCCAGCAGATGCAGTCGGAGAGTTGAGCGAAACAAACGCAATTTCAATAATTCGCGCCAGTGATCGTTAGCAAAGCGATAATATCTGTTAAGCAGAGATTTTCTTGGTCCATGTAATTCAAGCCCCGTTATTCAGATTTCATTAGCCATATCGGCGGGGCAGACGCCTGCGGATGTCACAAGTCCTTCATCTGGCGGGGGTAAGGCCTGACCTCTAGCCAAAATAGGGGGAATGCCCGATGCAGCGGATATTCTGCACAGCCTTGGCGCTTGGCGCGCTGGCAACGACAGCGCTTGGCCAGACCATCTACCCCATCGACCGCGCAGAGCTTCTCGCCGGCGCGCGCTTCGACCTGAAGGTTGAGTTCCCGGCAGTCCCCAAGGCCGCGGACGGAGTGGAGCCAGCTCCATCCGAAGTCCGCGTGACGATCAACGGCGAAGACGCCGGCAAATTCCTCGGCCGCGACCCGCTCATCGATCGGGACGAAGACCGCCTCGGTCAAACGGCCTATTGGCTGCGCAGCGTGAGCCTTCCCAAGGCCGGGCACTATGTCGTCGAGGCTTCGGACGGAACCAACCGCTCCAAGGTCGAGTGGGATGCATATGACACCCCCGAAGGCCGCCTCGCCAAGAATGTCATCCTGCTCATCGGCGACGGCATGTCGATGGCTCACCGCACCGCCGCTCGCATGCTCTCGAAGGGCATGCGCCAGGGGCGCTACGGTGGTGAACTCGCCATGGACGACATGCCCTCGATGGCGCTCATCTCGACGTCGGGCATGGATTCGATCGTTACCGACAGCGCCAACGCTGCCAGCGCCTACGCAACCGGACACAAATCCTGCGTGAAAGCTCTCGGCGTCTATTGCGCGCGCAATCGCAGCGCGCTCGGGCACCCGAACGTGGAGACCATCGCTGAGCTGGCAAAGCGCAAACTGGGCCTCGCAATCGGCGTCGTCACCGACACCGAAATCGAGGACGCAACCCCGGCCGCCATGGTGGCGCACACGCGCCTGCGCACCGACTACGATAACATCGTGCGCATGCTCTATTGGCTTCAGCCGGAAGTCGTTCTGGGAGGCGGCAGCCTCAACTTCCGCCCTTCCGGCGAGGCAGGCGGCAAGCGCAAGGATGGCGAGGACTACATCGCCAAGTTCAAGGGTGCCGGGTATCAGTTCGCCGACACTAGGCAGTCACTCGTCGAAGCCGCGAACAACCCGAAAACCACCAAGCTTCTCGGGCTTTTCAACGACAAGAACATCGACGGCGCCCTCGACCGCAAGTTCCTGAAGAAGGGTACGGTTGCGCGCTTTCCCAACCAGCCCGATCTAACCGACGAGATGCGCGCGGCGCTCGAAGTGCTCTCACGCTCCCCCAATGGCTTTTTCCTCATGGTCGAGGCTGGCCGCATCGACAAATACAGCCATTCGCTCGATTGGGAGCGCGCCGTCTACGATACGATAATGTTCGACAACGTGGTCGCGATGGCGAAGGCGTACGCGCAAAAGAAGGGCGACACGCTGGTGATCGTGGTGCCCGACCACGCGCACCCGGTTTCGATCATCGGCACCTACGACGATGCCAAGGGCGAGCAGCTGCGCGACCGTCTTCAAACGTATGCCGACGCCGGCTTCCCGGATTATCCGCCCGCCGACGCCGACGGCTTCCCCGACAAGGTCGATGTCTCGCGCCGCCTCGCATTAGTGTTCGCCGCCTACCCTGACTATTGCGATACCGGCCGCCCTTATCTCGATGGTGAGAACATGCCGGCGATTCAGCGGGAAAGTCAGGCCACTGGAGTGGCCCAGCCGGTCCCGGGCACACAAACGACAACCGGAAGCGCTAAGCCGGCATCGTCCGGCGACAGCGAGGGCCCAGCCGTCGCCAACGAGGTCTATTGCAAGCGCGGATCAGCCCGCCGGATCGGCAACTTGCCAATTACCTCGCGAAACGGCGTCCATGCGGCGGATGATGTGGTGCTGACTGCGATGGGCCCAGGCGCCGACGTCCTCCATGGGCGCCGCGACAATACCTTCGTTTTCCGCGCCATGGCGCGTGCGCTGGGGCTCGGTCGCTGATAGCCGCGACCTATAGAGGCCTTAGCCCATCTCGGCGAAGTAATGGTTCTCGCGTAGGTTGCAGCTTGCTAAGCGCCATTCGATCGGCCGCCTATCGATCGCGTGTACGACGCAATCGAGCAGCATGATTGGTGCCCCCTCCTCAACCTGGAGTAACTTAGCGATCTCGCCTCTGGCGGAGGCCGCCCTGACAACCTCCTCGGCACGTCCCAATAACACTCCGTAATGGTGTGCGAGTACGACGATGCTTGGAGAGGCATCCTTTTCCTTTTCCAGCCCGGGGAAAAAGGCTTGTGGGACCACGGATTCCTCCACCATCAACGGCGTCCCGTTGTGGGCCCTAATCCGGTGAATTCGATAGATTGGTTCCCCGGTCCTCAACTGGAGGTGGTGTGCTTCGCTTTCATTGGCTGCAGCCAGCACGATTGTGCTGCTCGCAATATCGCCATTAATGCGAATTCCGTTTGGATCGCGGATGTTGCAAAAACGAACGGCGTGCTCGTTCGATGTTTGGTCGATGACGAAGGTGCCGCGACCCTGGCGGCGAGAAATAAGCCGCTCATGCTCCATTTCGTCGAGTGCTTTCCGCACCGTGCCGACGCTTATTCCAAGTTCTCTGGAAAGCTCAATTTCATTTGGGATTGCGGCGCCCGGCTTCCAAGCGCCGGCAGCAATGCGCTGGACCAACATATCTTTGACTTGAAGATAAAGTGGTCGAGTTGAAAATCTTCCCACCACTGTCATGGAAGCCCTCGCTTTACGGCCTCGCAAGCGCATGAAAACCGATGCCACGCATTCGCAAAAAACGGCCCCAGCCCCGCAAAAACCTTTGCACTACATAGGATGCATGCGTTGCTTTCCTGTAAACGATCAATACTGCGTACAAGAGCACAATTACCGTATTCACTATAGCACGAACATTCTGCTTTGGCTCTAAACTTGTCCACCCTTATTTCATTAGTGATCTTCATAGTGATGATCTGCGTCTTTGGATCGATCCGAAATTACAAAGTTTTCTCCGAATGTAACGCGGCAATGCTCGCGCACGTAATAACTGGCCACGGATCGCGCCCCCCTCGCAAGCCTCCGGGTCAGATCGCCCCGCCAGGTTCTCCCTCCCCCCTGGCGGGGCGCCATTCCACGGGCGGTATGCCCAGCGACTGCCGCCCCTGCGATGCTATGCGCCGGGTTAGATCTTGCGGTGCACCCCCCTGACGGTCCAAACATCCCTCGCGCGTCGCTCGCCGGCGCGCCGTGCATATCGAGGGAGCCTTTGCAGATGATCGAACTGGCGACGGTGCAGTCGGGCGCGACCGGCCAATCGGCTGATCGGGAATTGCGTCATGATTGGTCGCGCGAAGAAGCCCAGGCTCTCTACGACGCTCCCTTCAATGATCTCCTGTTCCGCGCCCAGTGCGTGCACCGGCGCCACTTCGACGCCAACGCCATCCAGCGCAGCCGGCTTCTGTCCATCAAGACCGGCGGGTGCGCCGAGGATTGCGGCTACTGCAGCCAGTCCGCCCATCACGCGTCCGGGCTAAAAGCCAGCAAGCTGATGCAGGTGGAGAAAGTTTTGACCGAGGCCCGCAAGGCTAAGGAGCAGGGTGCGACACGCTATTGCATGGGCGCCGCCTGGCGCTCGCCCAAGGGCCGCGACATGGACGTGCTCTGCGCCATGGTCGAAGGCGTCAAGTCCATGGGCATGGAAACGTGCATGACACTCGGCATGCTGTCCGATGATGATGTCGGCAAGCTGAAGCACGCCGGCCTCGACTACTACAATCACAACATCGATACGTCCGAGCGCTACTACGACAAGGTCATCTCGACGCGCACGTTTGCTGATCGATTGGAAACCTTGTCGCGCGTTCGCGAAGCCGGCATCAAGGTCTGCTGCGGTGGCATCGTCGGCATGGGTGAGGAACCGGAAGATCGCGTCGACATGCTCGTCACGCTGGCCAATCTGCCTGAGCATCCCGAGAGCGTGCCGATCAACATGCTCGTCCCGATCCCGGGAACGCCGCTCGCCGAAACCGAGAAGATCGACGGCATCTCATTCGTGCGGACGATTGCCCTCGCCCGCATCATGATGCCGAAATCGTTCGTGCGCCTCTCCGCTGGACGCACGGAGATGAGTGATGAAACACAGGCGCTGTGCTTTTTGGCCGGAGCCAACTCCATTTTCGTTGGTGACACGCTGCTGACGGCGGACAACCCCGGTGAGGACGCCGACAGCGTTCTCTTCGACAAGCTCGGTTTGAAGCCCCTCGAGCTCGAAACGGGCTCGTGTGAGCGGGACGATGTACAAGAATCATGAGCGAGCCCTCGAGGCACTGACGCGTCGCGGCCGCCGCCGCGCCCTGACCGCGCGAACGGGCCTCGACTTCTCCTCCAACGACTACCTGGGCCTTGCCCAGTCGCCTGAACTCAAGCAGGCGGCGCGTGCAGCCATCGATCGCGATGTCGCAATCGGCTCGGGTGGCTCGCGCCTGCTGCGTGGCAACGACCGCGAGCACGAAGCACTGGAATCCGAGGCCGCTGCCTTCTTCGGCGCCGAGAGCGCGCTGTTTTTCGCCGGCGGGTTCCTCGCCAATGTCGCGCTTTTCTCGACGCTGCCGCAACGCGGCGATCTCGTTGTCCACGACGCCCTCATTCACGCCTCTGTCCACGATGGGCTGCGCATGGGGAAGGCGGAGCGCGCAGAGGCGAGGCACAACGACCCGCAGGCTTTCGAGGACGCCATCGCCGACTGGCGCGCTGCCGGCGGCACCGGTACGCCGTGGATCGCCGTCGAAAGCCTCTACAGCATGGACGGCGACCGCGCGCCTCTGGATGACCTCGCCGCGATCGCCCGCAAACACGACGGCGTCCTGGTCATCGACGAGGCGCACGCAACCGGCGTGCTGGGATCCATGGGACGAGGCCTGGGCGCCCATCTCGAAGGTCAGCCCAACGTCGTTGCCCTCCACACGTGCGGCAAAGCACTCGGCGCTATGGGCGCGCTCGTCACAGGCCCGCAAGTACTGTGCGATTTTCTCGTCAACCGCTCGCGGCCATTTATCTACGCGACAGCGCCTTCTCCGCTCATCGCCGCCATCGTCCGCGCCGCGCTGTTGATCTGTCGCTTCGATAGTCCGCGCCGCGAGAAGCTGGCTGCACTCGTCGCCTTTACCGGGGCCCAGCTGTCGCAGCAATGCGGCATCGAGCCATCGGGCACGCATATCCAACCCGTCATCGTTGGCGCTGACGAACGCGCAACGCGCCTTGCTGCCGCGATGCAGGAGCGCGGCTACGACATCCGCGCCGTGCGCCCTCCAACAGTGCCCGAGGGCACCGCACGGTTGCGTATCTCCCTCACCCTCAACGTTGACGAGGTGCAAGTCGGCGCCATGGTCGCCGCCCTTGCCGAGGAGCTGAAAAGGCTCGACGCATGAACCCGGTTATCGTCGTCACCGGAACCGATACCGACGTTGGCAAGACCGTGTTTGCGGCAGCGCTCGTCTCCGCTCTCAGCGGTTACTACTGGAAGCCCGTGCAGGCGGGCCGCGCACCCGAAGCCGACGCAGATACCGTGCGCCGCCTCGCCGGCATCGCGGACGATCGGGTCTTGCCGAGCGCCTACGACCTGACGACTCCAGCATCGCCGCATCTGGCGGCCGAGCGCGACGGCATCGAGATCGACCTTGCACGGCTCAGGACGGTGCCCTGCCTCGATGCCCCGCTCATTATCGAAGGCGCTGGCGGCCTCATGGTTCCCCTCACCCGGCAGCATCTGCAAGTCGATCTCTTCGCCGCCTGGAGCCTGCCGGTCGTCCTTGTTGCCGCAACGCGTCTAGGCACCATCAATCACTCGCTGCTTTCCGTCGAAGCACTGCGCCGCCGCGGGATCCCGCTGCTCGGTATAGTCTTCACCGGCGAGGAGAACGCCGATACCGAGCGCACCATTCCGGCGATGGCAGGCGCGCGTCGGCTCGGCCGCCTGCCGCATCAAGATCCGCTCGACGCCGCAACGCTGCGGTCAGCATTTGCTGCCAATTTCGACATCGCCGATTTCCTCGCCGCGGTGCGCCGATGACCTCCAGCCCTATCTGGCACCCATTCACCCAGCACGGCTTGCAGCCTGAAATGATCCCGGTGCGCAGCGCACGCGGCGCCTGGATCAAAACGCCTGCCGGCGACCTGATCCTCGACGCCATCTCGTCCTGGTGGGTCGTCACCCATGGTCACTGTCACCCGCGCATCGTCGGCGCGATCGAGGAACAGGCGCGGCGCCTCGATCAAGTGATCTTCGCCGGCTTCACGCATGCCCCCGCAGAAATGCTGGCGCGCGGCCTCATCGACATCGCCCCTGAAGGGCTGGCGCACGTCTTCTTTTCCGATAGCGGCTCCACCTCCGTGGAGGTCGCGCTCAAAATGGCGCTCGGCTACTTCCGCAACATCGGTGCACCGCGCCGCCGCATTGTGGCGCTGGAGCATGGCTACCACGGCGACACCATCGGCGGAATGTCGGTAGGCGCTCGAGGCATCTTCAGCGCCGCTTATGAGACGCTGCTGTTCGAGGTGGAGCGCATCCCATTCCCATCGCCGGGCAATGAGCAGGCCACTATCGACGCCTTCGATGCCGCTTGCGCCAACGAACCGACAGCCGCCCTCATCGTCGAGCCGCTCGTGCTGGGTGCCGGCGGCATGCTCGTCTACGACGCACGCGTTCTTCAGGAATTGCAGCGCATCGCCCGCCACCATGGCGCACTATTCATCGCCGACGAGGTTATGACCGGGTGGGGCCGCACCGGCGCCCTGTTCGCCTCCGATAAGGCCGGGGTAACGCCAGATATTCTCTGCCTCGCCAAAGGCATCACCGGAGGCTCTCTGCCGCTGGCCGTCACCCTCTGCACCTCGGACATCTTCGAGGCGCACCGTTCCACCGACCGCAGCAAGACTTTCTTCCATTCCAGTTCGTACACCGCCAACCCGATCGCCTGCGCAGCCGCAGTGGCGAACCTGGAGATTTGGCGCGAGGAGCCCGTCGCCGATAAGATCGCCGCATTGACGATGGCGCAGGAAGAACGGCTAGGCGCCTTGCGCAGCCATTCCGCGTTCTCGGACGCCCGCCAGATTGGCACCATCACCGCGCTAGATCTTAATGTCCCCGATGCCGGCTACCTGGCTTCGGTCGGCCTGCAGCTTATGCAGCACTTCCTCGACCGCGGTGTGCTGCTGCGGCCCCTGGGTAATACCATCTACGTGATGCCGCCCTATTGCATCACGCCGGACGAGCTCGATCTTGTCTATGCCTCCATCGCCGAGGCGCCCGACGTCCTGGCAGGGGAAAGCCCATGACCGCCGCCCGCGGCTCCACCATCCTCGGCTTTGGGCACTATGTGCCAGCCCGACGCGTCCCCAATGCGGAGATAGAGCAGCGCCTTGGCCTAGAGCCCGGCTGGATCCTGCGTCGCACAGGCATTGCCGAGCGGCGCTACGCAGCGCCTGATGAGGCGCTGACCGACATGGCCGTGCCAGCCGCTCAGATGGCGCTCGACGAAGCCGGTATTGCGCGCGAGGAAGTGGCGCTGACGCTCCTTGCGACCAGCACGCCTGATCATCTCCTGCCGCCGTCCGCGCCGCTACTGGCCCATCGCCTCGGCCTTGCAAACTCGGGCGGCATTGACCTTGCCGGCGCCTGCGGTGGCTTCCTCTACGCTTTGACCCTGGCCGACGGTTTCGTGCGCACCCACGGCGAGCCGGTGCTGGTAGTTGCCGCCAACATCCTGTCCCGGCGCATCAACCCGGCCGACCGCGGCAGCAGCATTCTCTTTGCCGATGCTGCCGGCGCCGTCGTGTTGGCTCCCTCCGACAGGGCAGGAACCGGCGTCCTTGGCTGCAAGCTCGCATCCGACGGAAGCGGCTATGGCCTGATCCAGATCCCCGCCGGAGGCAGCCGGCGCCCATTCGCAGCCGACGTGCCGATCGAAGATACGCAGATGATCATCAGCAACGGCCGCGCCGTCTTTTCCCGAGCCGTCGACTTGATGGTTACAGCCTCGCGTGCGGTGCTCGATAAGGCCGGGATCGGTATCGCGGACGTCCACCGGTTCGTCCCCCACCAAGCCAATGGCCGGATCACTGCCGCGGTTACCCAGCAGCTGGCCGTTGCGCCCGAAGCCACCGTCTCGACCATTGCCAGCTTTGGCAACAGCTCGGCGGCAACGATTCCGCTGTCGCTTTCCCTCGCCAACGCGGAGCACCGCTGGGAGCCGGGAACGCGCATCCTCATGTGCGCGGCAGGCGCCGGCCTTACCGGAGCGGCGGTCGCCTACGGCTTGTAACCAAGCTGCGGGGTTCAGCTTCGGTTCATGCGCCGGATGGTTGAGTGTGCTCCGGACGCCAGAGGCAGTCGGAATTCCTGGCGGCGCACTTATACGATTGCGAGACCGGCCATGCCGCAGCCCCTACCCCGCCTCATTCTGGTGAAGGAACTGCTTAACCGGGTGTCGCGTTGTTCACAGCGAAAGAACGTGCCAGTTTATCACGATAGCGGTTCAAACATCCCTCTAGTGGCCGGGTGACCAAAAACATGCCGAAGAGCGTTGCCAGCTCGGGTGCACAGCGCGACTTGCGTATCGATTTTTTCCGCGGCCTGGCCCTGATCTTCATCTTCATCGATCACGTGCCCGACAACGTGCTGGCGAAGTTCACCTTGCGGAACTTCGGCTTCGCCGACGCGGCTGAGGTCTTCGTCTTGCTGGCCGGCTTCTCCGCCGTGCTGGCCTACAGCCGCACGTTCGAGGGGCAGGGCTTCAAAGCTGGGTTTGGTCGCGTGTTCGACCGCGTGCGCGATATTTACATCTGGCACCTGGCCTTGATCGTCGTTTGCAGCATCCTGCTGACCTGGGCTGCGCACCAGTTTGGCAACTACTCCTATGTCAAGAACATCGGCATCAACCTCTTCGGTCAGGATCCCACCCGTAGCACGGTCTATGCTGGGCTCCTGGTTTTTCAGCCCAACTCGCTGAACATCCTGCCGCTGTACATCGTACTGATGCTGTTCTGGCTGCCCTTCGTGCTGTGGCTGCTACCGCGCAATCCGTGGCAGGCGCTGGTGCTCTCGGTCGGCCTGTGGGCGGCCGCCAATCTGCTGTCGGCGAACTTGCCGAGCATGCAGCACCCCAAGGGTTGGGTGTTCAATCCGCTTGCTTGGCAGTTGCTGATCACCATCGGCGCCCTTACCGCACACTTCTACCGCAAGGGAGAAATACCTTTCTCGCGTTCGCTGATGTGGCTCGCTGTCGGCTATTTGGGCTTCGCGTTCCTGTACGCTGCTCCCTGGACCCAAATTCCGGGTTTGGAAAAAGCGCGACTCTTTTCCCCCGATATGCTGGGCAACATCGATAAAACGTATGCTTCCCCGTGGCGTGTTCTTAACGTCGTGGCTCTGGGATACCTGGCTCTCTTCTTACTCTCGCCGCAAAGTCAATGGCTTAGTCGGACCTTGGCCAGGGGCGTTGGGCACTGCGGCCGGCATTCCCTAGAGATCTTCGGCGTTGGCACGGTGCTGTCTTTCGTCGGTTGGATTGCATTGGTTGAATCCGGTTACGGACTCGCACTACAGATCCTGGTAAACGTCGTCGGCATTGCAATCTTGTTGGGGATGGCATGGGGTCTGTCGAAGCGCGGGCGTGGCATGGACTGGGGTTGGGCTCAGCCGGCACGGAGACTGTTCGGAGAGCGTCGACCTGGGCTTGCGCAATTGCCGGCCTGATCGGCATCGTTTCACCCCTCCCCGCCGAGGCCGCGCAACGCTGCCAAGCCCCGGCGGATTTAGTGCGCTTCGATGCGCCCTTACCCAGGTTTTCGGCTGCCCTCGCATCGGGGCAACCAGTTCGCATCGTCGCCCTCGGCTCTTCCAGCACGCAGGGCATAGGCGCTTCCAGCCCTACGACGTCTTACCCCGTCCGACTGCAGGCTGAGCTGCAGCAGCGCTTCCCCAAGAGCAAGATCACAGTTGAGAACCTCGGCGTCGGCGGCCAGCTCGCCACCGATATGATTCCGCGCATTCGCCAGCAGGTTATCCCGCGCAAGCCGGCGCTCGTCATCTGGCAGACCGGCGTCAACGACGCGCTACGCAAGGTGAAGGTCGAGGGCTTCCGAGAGACCGTGCTGACTGGCATCGACGAGATGCGCCGTGCCGGCATCGATGTGGTCCTGCTCGACATGCAGTACTTTCCGCGCGCCGAAAAGGTGCGCGACTTCCCGCGCTTCCTCGTCGCGATGCGCCAGATCGCCGAGCAGCGCGACATCCCCATCCTGCAGCGCTACGCGATCATGAAGCACCTGGTCACCAGCGCGCAGTACACGCCGCAGCAGTTGCTCGCCAAGGACCTCTTCCACCCGAACGATTTGAGCTACGGCTGCCTCGGACGCATGATGGCCGATGCTCTGCAAGGCGAGTTCACGGACTTCGCCAAGGTGGCGTCCAAGAAGAAGTACCCCGCAGAACCCGCCAAGCAGGCGGGTGCTGTCCCTGCGGCGCTTCCGGTTCACTGAGACGCAGATCCGGATCGGCAGTCGCTTCGCTGACGATTGCCAATCTTCGCCTCTGGCCTACCCTGCTGAAATCAGCTAGCTGACGGGTAGGCAGGATCAGCGCATGACCGGGCTATCGCGAACCCTCGATCACGTCTGCAACCGCTACGACGTCATCGTCGTAGGCTCCGGCTACGGCGGCGGTGTCGCCGCCTCCCGGCTGGCGCGCGCTGGCAAGACGGTGGCCGTCCTGGAGCGTGGCCGCGAAGTTCTCGCGGGCGGCTTTCCCGCCCGCTTCCCCGACCTCAAGAACGAGATGCAGGTTTCCGGCCGCAAGCTGCGCACCGGCCCCTCCTCCGCGCTCTATGATGTGCGCCTGGGCGAGGACATGCACGTGCTGGTGGGCTGCGGTCTCGGCGGCGGCTCGCTCATCAATGCCGGCGTTGCCCTGCGCCCCGACGACCGCGTTTTTGCCGACGATTGCTGGCCCGGCCAGATCGCCCAGGACGGTCTCTTGGAGGAGGGTTTCCGCCGGGCCCGCCTCTGGCTCAATCCGCAGAGCGACCCAAACGCCGGCAACCTCACCAAGTTCAGGACCCTCGAGGCCGCTGGCGCAGCGCTCGGCCACGACATCGTCCGCCCCAACGTCACTGTCAGCTTCGAGGCAGGAACGAACGTGGTCGGCATCGAGCAGCCGGCCTGCACCCGGTGCGGCGATTGCTGTGGCGGGTGCAACGTCGGTGCCAAGAACTCTGTCGCCCTGACCTACCTGCCCGACGCGGTCCGCCACGGCGCCGAGCTCTTCACCCATGCCGGTGTGCGTTACCTCAGCAAGACGAATGAAGGCGAATGGGAGGTGCACGTGCGCCGCCTCGATGGCGCTGGCGGCGACATCAAGCTGCGCGCCGCGATGGTGGTTCTCGCGGCCGGCACGCTCGGCACGACTGAGATCCTGCTGCGTTCGAGGGCCCATGGCCTGGCGCTGTCTGACCGCGTCGGCGAGCGATTTTCCGCCAACGGCGACATCATCGCCTTCGGCTACGGCGCGCGCGATCCGGTCAATGCCGTGGGCATCGGCTACCCGCCCAAGATCGACGGCGTCGAAATCGGCGCAGCGGTCAGCGGTCAGCTCGAGATCGACGATGCGGCAACGCTTGCAAACGAGCTGCGTGTGCAGGAGGGCGTGCTGCCATCTGCCCTCGCGCCGGTCCTCCCCGTCCTCTTCATTCCTAACGGCCGCCTGCTCGGTGCCCTTCAAAGCCTCGTGAACGGCGTCTACAAGGGCCCCTTCGCGAAGCTGCAGACCTTCTTTGCCGTCTCGCACGATAGTGCCTCGGGACGTTTTGTCCTCGACGATGATCGCCTCGCGCTGGTCTGGCCCACCGCGAAAAATGAGCCGGTCTACGCGCGCCTCGACGCCATCTTGTCGGCCGTCGTCAAAGAGGCGGGCGGCAGCTACGTGAAAAATCCGCTCGCTGGCACCGTCATGGGCCATCAACCGGCAACCGCACACCCGCTCGGCGGCGCGGGCATGGGGCGCGAGCGCGCCGACGGCGCCATCAATCACAAGGGGCAGGTGTTCGACGCGGGCGCGGGGCGCGGGGCGACGGACGTGCACACCGGGCTGTACGTCATCGACGGCTCGATGATGCCGCGTTCTCTCGGCGTCAATCCACTCCTCACCATCACCGCACTTGCTGAGCGCACGCTCATGCACATGCAGCAGGAGCTGGGTTTGTCGTTTGACGCCGAGCCGCTGTCGGGCGTGCGCGCGACACCGAAAGACTTGAGCCCGTTTCTCGCCGCGTGAGGGCGGCGCCGGGCTCCTATCGCCCGGCGCTCCAATGTGCGTTCTAAGCTGCAGTCTTCTTGAAGCGGGCAGCCTCTTCCGATCCCTTCGTCGCATCGCCCTTGCTGTAGGAATGCGCGCCGGTTCCAGCAAGCTTGCCCTTATCTACGATGAGATACTCGCTGCGAATGGGCTTGCCGGCGAAGAAATCCTCCAGGATCTCGCGCGTGCCCGCCGCATACCTCGCCTGCGCCGACAGCGACGTGCCGGAGATGTGCGGGGTCATGCCGTGATGCGGCATCTTCCGCCACGGATGATCCTTCGGTGCAGGCTGCGGGAACCACACATCGCCCGCATACCCCGCAAGATGGCCGCTCTCCAATGCCTTCACGACGGCATCGCGGTCGACGATCTTCCCGCGCGCCGTGTTGATGAGATACGCGCCGCGCTTCATCTTGCCGATTAGCTTGGCATCGAACAGGCTTTCAGTCTCCGAATGCAGCGGCGCATTGATTGTCACCACGTCGCACACCTTCACCAGAGACTCGACGTCCTTGTGAAAGGTGAGGCCAAGTTCCTTCTCGACTTCACGCGGCAGCCGGTGCCGGTCGGTGTAGTGCAGCTTGACATCGAACGGGTGCAGTCTCCGTAGCACCGCAAGCCCGATGCGCCCTGCGCCCACAGTGCCGACGTTCATGCCTTCGAGATCGTAGGAGCGTTCGACGCAATCTGCGATGTTCCAGCCGCCTTTCACCACCCACTGGTACGATGGAATGTAGTTGCGTACGAGCGACAGGATCATCATCACCACGTGCTCGGCGACACTGATCGAATTCGAATACGTCACCTCCGCGACGGTGATGCCGTTCTTCATAGCCGCATCGAGATCGACGTGATCGGACCCGATGCCAGCCGTAATGGCGAGCTTCAGCTTCTTCGCCTTCTTCAACCGCTCTTCTGTGAGATACGCAGGCCAGAAGGGCTGCGAGATGACGACGTCGGCATCAGGCAACTCGCGCTCGAACACCGAGTTCGGTCCGTCCTTGTCGGACGTGACGATGAACTCGTGTCCCTGGCTTTCGAGAAACTTCCGCAAGCCGAGCTCGCCCGAAACACTGCCGAGAAGCTGCCCTGGCTTGAAATCGATAGACTTCGGCGTCGGCAGCGTTTGGCCGCCTGGATAATGATCGATCTTCGGGATGTCGTCGCGCGCGTATGTCTTGGGATAGCCGTCGACGGGATCGTCATAGAGAACGCAAAGTACTTTTGCCATGAGTGTATTCCTCCGTGTTCAACTGATCGTGAGGAAACGTCTCGCGCTGGCTGGCCTCTGGCGTCTTCTAAACGTGGGAGGCGTTTCCAGACTGTGCGGCAGTTGCAGGGCCGCGGCACCATGCGCAGGCTCGAGCCTGACTGACAGGTAAGCAGAAGGCGCGCACAAACAAGTCCGGCGGCCGAGGCGGCAGGTCGGTAAAGCATTGTTCAAATGCGTTTGACGGCGATCAGCCGCGCAAAGCAGCACCGAAGAAGGCAGCTTGCTCTTCGCTCGAACGTTCGAACCACTCGCCCTTGTAGATGTCGAAGTGATCAATCGGCAGCGTCGCCAGTCGGGCCTTATCGCCGATGCGAGTGACGATATCGGCTGCCGCCTCCGCCGAGACGACTGTGTCGCGCTCGCACGCAATGACGAGAGTGGGGCACGAAATGTCCTTCGCGTAGAGGAACGGCCGATAGATCGGCAGCGCCATGAAGAAACGCGCTGCTATCTCGTTGCGCCAGCCCGGTGGAACGATCGCCATGCAGCCGTCATAAGCGCCCGGCGTGGCCATCGCTGCCAAATCTCCCTGATGCCCGACGATTGGAACGTAGTGCGGCAACTGCCCCGCTATCATTGTGCCCAGATCGAGCATCGCTGCACTGGTCATCCGCATGGCCATCACAGCTCCGGCGTCAGCGATCGCCATGCGCGCACTGGCTGTCCCATCGAGCATCGGGCACTGCGCCGACACCGCCGCGATGCTCTTGTCGCGCGCCGCGGTGACGATCACGTGCCCGCCAGAAAGCGATGTGCCCCAAAGCCCGATCCGTTCGGGATCGACATTAGGCAGCGAGCGCGCGAACGCCACTGCGCCGCGCCAATCATCGAGCTGGCCTTCGATGGAAATGACCTGGCGTGGCTCGCCCTGGCTGTCCCCCAGTTGGCGATAGTCGAACACGACTACGAAAAAGCCGGCCGCCGCAAATCGCTCTGCGTACGGGGCAAGACCGCAATCGCGCGTCCCCCCGAGGCCGTGCGCCATGACGATACACGGAGCTGGCAACGACGTACGCGCATCGGGGCGATACAGCCAGGCACGGCACACCAGGCCGTCGACCGGAAAAGATACATCGGTCCGCGAAAGCGGGGCGGGGCTGGGAAGTGTCATGCGGAAGGCGGCTCAGGAGTTGCTGCGGGCTGCTGCATCGGCCGGCTTCGATGGTCCGCCGGGGATGCTAGCGATCTCCATACTCGCGCTCGTTCCTTAAAGAACCGAGTGTCGCGAGTGCAAATCTCCCTCGCCTAATCGGCTGAGACGACCCCGTGCGAGCTTAGTGGATCCCCGGCATCGGTTTGCGCACGCGCAGAAGATTGACCGGTCGGGCCGCGGATGAAGAGGGCGCGGCGACCGGCGCACTCACGATGGGCGAATTTGCTGGCCAGCGCCGGCGCAGCGGCCACCACTTGCGCGACTGCGCGATTTGCTGCCGGTTGGTTTCGAGGAAGGCAATCACTGCACGCACATGCGCGACCAGTTCGTCTCGGCGCGCATTACCGGAATCATCCGACTTTAGTACGAGGCGGCGCCAGCGCCCGCTCCAGGAGCCGGGCAGCTGGCCGATCCACCGATTGACGGATTCGACCTTCCACGATGCTTCACGGCTTTTCTGCGCTTCTTCGAGAGTGACACGCAGTGCGGCGATCACCGCTTCCACAGTTGCAGCCATCACGCCCCCCACAATTTGTATTCCTTTTGGGGTCATTTTAGCCGCTTATCCGCCGGCAGTACACACGCCCCGCGCCTCGCCTGTGCATCACTGATTAGGCGTTAGGGAGCAAATCCCTGGGGCCCATTTCCGCCTGTCAGGCTTTTGGCTTAGGCTGTCGTAATCGTCGCAGGCGGGCTGGCAACGGCATTTACGCGGGCGTCTTTTGTGCTAACGAGACCCTCTCCAATCGCGGGGGTCGTCACGAGCCGCCAATGGTCAGCAAACTCCATCGCCTGATCTTCCAAACCATTCTCGCTCTGCTGGTCATCTGCTCGCCGCTCGCAGCTCGGGCGGACGATAACAGCGTTCAGACGGTCTGGCGCCTTCTTGACTATATTGCCGTCGACTACGCGGGCGCCGTCTCGGGCGGAGCGGTGACCAACGAGTCCGAATACGCCGAGCAGGTGGAGTTCGCTGAAACCGCGCGCGCGAAGATCGCGAGCCTACCGCAGAAGCCCGCGCAAGATTCTCTCATCAAGGAAGCCGAGAGCCTCAAGCAGGCCATCACCGGCAAATCCAATCCCGGCGAGGTCGCGCGCATCGCGCATCAATTGGCCGCCGCGCTGCTGGCCGCCTATCCGGTGCCTCTTGCACCGAACGCGGCACCCTCCCTTCAACGCGGCGCGACGCTCTACAACGAAAGCTGCGCCTCGTGTCATGGCGAGACGGGAGACGGCCACGGTCCGCTGGCCTCGACGCTCGAAACGCCGCCCATCGCCTTTACCGATGCGGAGCGCGCACGACAGCGCAGCATCTTCGCGCTCTACCAGGGCATTACGCAGGGCATAGACGGCACGCCGATGCCGAGCTTTGCAAGTCTGCCGGCCGAGGATCGCTGGGCACTCGCGTTCTACGCAGGGCAGTTCGCTTTCTCGCGTGAGCAGGCGGCGGAAGGCGAGCGGCTCTGGAACGCCGACGAAAGACTTCACGCGCTCATCCCCGACCTGAAGGCGCTCACCGGCATCACGCCCTCTTCGCTTGCGGAAAGCATCGGCGCAGGCAAGGCAGATGCTGTGATGGCTTATTTGCGCCTGCATCCGGAAGCGGTCGCCGGCGTGAAGCAAACGGGCTCGCTCGCCGCGCTGAAGGACAAGCTTCGGCAGAGCCTCAAGGCGTACGCGGCGGGTGATCGCAACGAGGCAGGTCAACTCGCATTGTCGGCCTATCTCGATCACTTTGAACCGGTCGAGCCGACGCTCGGCGCTCGCGACTCCGCGCTTCTCGGCACGATCGAACGCGGGATGATGGAATACCGCGCGGCCATTGCCCGCGGTGAGAGCACCGAGGCGCTTTCCGGCCGCGTCACCGCGCTCGATGGTCTGTTCGAAACCGCCGAGGCAGTTTTGGCGCCAAGCGCCGGGACCCCGGTTACGACGTTCCTCGGTGCAGCCACGATCCTTCTGCGCGAAGGCCTCGAGGCCATGCTGATTGTGGTCGCCATGATCGCCTTCTTGCGCAAGGCCGAGCGCACCGAAGTATTGCCTCACGTCCATGGCGGCTGGGTCGGCGGACTGGTCGCCGGTCTGCTGACGTGGGCCGCGGCCACTTGGCTCATCGAGATCAGCGGCGCCAGTCGCGAGCTTACCGAAGGCTTCGGCTCGATCTTCGCCGCGCTCGTATTGCTATCCGTCGGCATCTGGATGCACGGCAAGTCGCACGCCGATCAGTGGCAGCGCTACATCCGCGAGAAAATGTCGTCTGCACTGTCGGGCCGATCGGCCTGGGTGCTGTTCGGCCTGGCGTTTGTCGCGGTCTACCGCGAGGTATTCGAGACCATCCTGTTCTACGCCGCCCTTTGGACGCAAGGGAACGGCGGAGCCATGCTTGCAGGAGCGGCGACGGCGTGTGTCGCTCTCGCACTAATCGCCTGGGCGATGCTGAGCTACGCCGGGCGCCTGCCGATCGGCCAGTTCTTCCGCTACAGCTCGTGGCTGATGGCGATCCTCACTGTCGTGCTTGCGGGCAAGGGTGTGGCCGCGCTTCAGGAGGCCGGGATCATCGGCATTGCACCGCTGGCAGCCATGCCGCGCATCCCCATTATCGGTGTGTTCCCAACCGTTCAGACCGTCGCTGCCCAGTTCGCCATGGTGGCGGTCCTCGCGGTCGGCTTCCGCCTCAACACCGATCGCCCCGTCAGCCCTCAAAACTAACGATGACGTTCAGGCTTCAGGTCGCAAGGCGGCCCGGCGCTTAGCGCCGCCGTCATGGCGAAGCCATGCTGCGCATGGACCCGGAGCGCCCCTTAGGCGCGCGAGCGATATTCGGAGAGTGGAGTTCAGCCCGGAGGGCTCAGGTCGCAAGGCGACCCGGCGCTTAGTGCCGCCGTCATGGCGAAGCCATGCTGCGCATGGACCCGGAGCGCCCCTCGGGCGCGCGAGCGAATTCTGGTGGAGCCGAGGGGAATCGAACCCCTGACCTCTGCAGTGCGATTGCAGCGCTCTCCCATCTGAGCTACGGCCCCTTGAGGTCGGGCATTTACGGCGCCGCCCCGAATCTTGTCAAGAAAACGCGTGCCCGGCCCCGGTATAAGCCGCCCACCGGCTTGCAGGCCGCCACCCTCAGAGGCTACACGTGGCCCCCAGCATACTGGAGCGGCACACGATGGTCCTGCTACGCCTGATCGACTTTCTCAGCTACCTGATCCAGCTCTACGTCTACGTGGTTATCGCGGGCGTAATTCTGAGTTGGTTGATGGCCTTCGGGGTGGTCAACCCCTACAACCAGACGGTCCGCGCCATTTGGCAGGGCCTCAATGCTGTCACCGAGCCGCTGTTGCGCCCAATTCGCAACATGATGCCGAACCTGGGCGCCATCGACATATCGCCCGTCGTGCTGCTGCTGCTCTGCTTTTTCGTGCAGAGCGTGGTGCTCGGGTCGATCCGTGACCTGATCCTCGCTTCTGGATGACGGTCGCCGAGCAACCATGGCGGGCGGGCAGCGGGTGCGTCATCGTGCGCGTGCGTGTGACGCCGAAATCCTCGATAGAAGGCGTCGACGGCGTCATCCCGAGCGCGGAGGGCATGGCGCTGCAAGCCCGCGTACGCGCGGTGCCGGCCGAGGGGGAGGCCAATGCGGCGGTGGAAAAGCTCATCGCCCGTTGGCTCGACGTGCCGAAGAGCACGGTGCGCGTGACTGCGGGCGGAAAATCCCGCATCAAGTCGCTCACCATCAGTGGGGAGACGATCGGCCTCGAGCAGCGGCTCAGGGCCAAGCTCGGCACTGCATAATCAACTGGCGCACCTGGGGGTGCAATTGAACTAACGAGGGAGGAATTCTCGCTATGACTGCTTACGCCATCGACGGTAAGGCCATCGCTGCAAAGGTGCGCGCCGACGTCGCCGCCGACGTGGCCCGCCTCAAGGCACAGCACGGGTTCGCCCCCGGTCTCGCTGTCGTCCTCGTCGGCGAGGACCCGGCCAGCAAGGTCTACGTGCGCAACAAGGCGCAGCAGACCGTCGAGGTCGGCATGCAGTCGTTCGAGTACAAGCTCGACGCCAACACGCCCGAGCAGGAGCTGCTGGACCTCGTCGCCAAGCTCAACGCCGACCCGGCCGTCAACGGCATCCTCGTGCAGATGCCCGTTCCCAAGCACATCGATGCCAACAAGGTGCTCGAGCTGATCGACCCGCTGAAGGACGTCGACGGCTTCCACCCGATGAACGTCGGCCGCCTGTCGATCGGTGAGCGCGCCTTGGCGCCCTGCACGCCTGTCGGCTCCGTCATTCTGGCAAGATCGGTGAAGGATGACCTGTCCGGCCTGGACGCCGTCGTCGTCGGCCGATCCAACATCGTCGGCAAGCCGATGGCTCAGCTTCTCCTGCGCGAGAACTGCACTGTCACCATCGCGCACTCGCGCACCAAGGACCTGCCCGAAGTCGTGCGCCGCGCTGACCTCGTCATCGCCGCCATCGGCAAGCCCGAGTTCGTCAAAGGCGAGTGGATCAAGCCGGGCGCCATCGTCATCGACGTGGGCATCAACCGCGTGCCGAAGGAAGACGGTAAGAGCAAGATCGTCGGAGACGTCGACTATGCTTCGGCCGCGAAGGTCGCCAGCGCCATCACGCCGGTTCCGGGCGGCGTCGGCCCCATGACCATCGCTTGCCTCCTGAAGAACACCGTCGAAGCTGCTCTCATGCAGCGCGGCATCAAGTCTCTCACCTGAGGTCAGGCAGTAGGCAGTCCGGCAACGGGCAATAGAACTCGACAACGAGGGCGGTTCGCCAATTGGTGACCGCCCTTTTCATTTGCAACAGAGCGTCGCGCCTACTGCCGGCGGCCTCACTGCCCGCTACGCCGCACTTCTCTGCCGCAGCGTCTCGCCGCGATAGCTGAGCGCCTCGGCAATGTGCACGCGCCCGATGCCTTCCGAGGCATCGAGGTCTGCGAGCGTGCGCGCAACGCGCATCACGCGATGAAACCCGCGCGCCGACAGCGCCAAGGCCTCGGCCGCCTGGCGCAGCAGCTTAGCGCCCTCGGCATCTGGCGCAGCAATGTCTTCCAGCAGGCGTCCCGAGCATTCCGCATTGGTGCGCATGCCCTTTGCGCCGAGCGCTTTGAACCGCGCCCGCTGCACCTCGCGCGCTCGCGTCACTCGCGCACGCACCTCCGCGCTTCCCTCCGACGGCGCTGGCAGGATCAGGTCTGCCGCGCTCACCGCCGGCACTTCGATCTGCAGGTCGATGCGGTCGAGCAGCGGCCCCGAGATGCGCGCCTGGTACTCCGCCGCGCAACGCTCTCCGCGCTTGCACGTCACGCCGACCGAACCGCCGCACTTGCACGGGTTCATCGCCGCCACGAGCTGGATGCGCGATGGATATTGGATGCGATGGTTCGCGCGCGCGATGATCGTCTCGCCCGTCTCCAGCGGCTGGCGCAGCGCATCGAGCACGCCCGCCTGAAACTCTGGTAGCTCATCGAGAAACAGCACGCCGAGGTGCGCAAGACTGACTTCGCCGGGCTTCGGGCGCGTGCCCCCGCCCACCAGCGCCGCCATGCTCGCCGAATGATGCGGCGCGCGGAACGGCCGTTCGCTCGCGAGCTTGCCGCCCATGAGCTCGCCAGCGAGGCTGTGCACCATCGACACTTCGAGCATCTCTTCCGGCGTCAGCGGCGGGAGGATCGACGGCAGCCGCGCCGCCAGCATGGATTTGCCTGAACCCGGCGGACCGATCATGAGAAGGTTGTGCCCGCCCGCCGCCGCCACCTCCAGCGCACGCTTGGCGCTCTCCTGGCCCTTCACGTCGGCAAGATCGGGTCGCGCCGTCGGATCGGCGCCGAGCCCCGGCGTCGGCCGCGACAGCGTCTGCGTTCCCTTGAAATGATTGACCAGCGACAGAAGATGCGGCGCCGCGATGATGTCGACGTCCTCACCCGCCCACGCCGCTTCAGGCCCGCACGCCGCCGGGCAGATCAGACCCTTGCCCATCGCGTTGGCGCCGATCGCCGCCGGCAGCGCGCCCGGCACCGCGCGGATCGAGCCGTCGAGCGCCAGCTCGCCCACCGCGGCAAAGCCTGCAACCGCGTCCGGAGCCACGGCCTCCATCGCCACCATCATCGCCAGCAGGATCGGCAGGTCGAATTGGCTGCCTTCCTTCGGCAGGTCGGCCGGAGCCAGGTTCACGGTGACGTGCTTGTAGGGCATGCCGAGCCCGACCGCATGCAGCGCGTTGCGCACCCGCTCCGAGCTTTCGGCCACGGCCTTGTCAGGCAGCCCGACGATGACGAATGCCGCTTTGCCCGGCGTGATGCGCACCTGCACTTCGACGGGCCGCGCCTCGATACCGACGAACGCCAAAGTCGAAATGTGACCCTGATGAGTCTCAAAAGGCCCAATAAACACGGGGCTTAGCCGTCACTAGCTAGTGCAAATAGTACATGCAAATAGTGAAGCCAGCGGGCAACAGAATGCAAGAAGCGATCCCGCCCTGAGCTGAATTTGCAACACATGAGCAGAAACGGGTTGTTGCATCCGGAAACACTCTTTGAGTGGACCCGGGAATCTGGCTACTTGCTTTTTCGGGTTGGGGGGCCTCGCGACCGTTGGACAATAGTCCAGCGCTTGTGGCCCCCTTTTGTTTAAGCCCGCGCCGATCTTCGTACCGCGTCTCGGTGTAAGCACCGGGAAGCCGCCTTTAGGCGACTTCCCAGCTTTTTCACCCGCGGGAAGGGCCCACGCCAATGAGTCGCCTTCCTGCAAGCAACGCGTGTCGGAAAGGACCTGCCCGTGAGGCGATCCATCTTATTAGCCCTCTGAGGGCCTAGATACGGCAGCGCGACGCTGCACGATCAGCTCGCCATGCTGGCGCGGCCCATCACGGGCCGTGCCCTTGGTTCCCGTCTCCGAATCAAAATTCGAACTGACATAAGGAATCAGAGAAATGGCTAAGAAGCAATCCGGCGACAAAGCCGCTTCAATTGCTGGGAAGGTCCTGGGCGGTAAGGCACCGACGCCAAAGGAGGCGAAGACTCTCGCCGCGTCGGTTCTCGGACAGGACGAGAAAAAGGGTCCGCGCAAGTAGGCTTGAACGAGAAGTGTGATCGGGCGATTCGGTGCGCCCGATCACACCACTATATCGGACGCCTAGCCGACGACCAACATTTGAGGGGCCGCCCTCGGCGGTGCAGTGCGGGCTGCCGCAATTAATTGCGCCACGGCGGCAAGAGCATCGTGGATGTCATTGTATGGAATTTCCTGCTCCAGTGCAGGAGAGGAGATGCGGATCGATCCTTCCCCTCCTCGCGGAAAACTACGCGCTGAATTGCGGTTCCAAGTCACGTAGCGACGCCGCGCGTGATGCGCTTGAATTCTCAGCAGATACTGGCGTTCTAAGCCTCCCCCCCGAGCAACTTCGCAGCACCGCCGATATCGTCCGCGCCGCGCTCAACGCGACTGCGACATTTAGTGTCGCTGCCCAGCCCAAGGCGAAGCCCACCTCCTGATTTGTCCAAACACTTTCGTGAAAGTCATCGGAAATAAGTGCGAGCATTATTTCCATTGTGTTGAGTGCCCTGTTGATCTCAACAAGCCATTCGGCGTCGGGCTCGATTGTGTCATGAGCAACGAACGAAGAAATTCCGTACTCCTCAAGCTCTTGAGCAAGGGCATGGGCGACGTGTTTGTGACTGTCGCGATGGCTTAAAAAAAGCCTGAGGTGGCCTGCCTTCCAAAAGGCCGGTAGCGTCAGGCCAAGCGTCGCGCTCTCGCCGAGAGCGGTTCCATCGTCCATCTCCAAATGGACGTTCGCGATGTATTCGTTCTGGATCGAGGAGCAGGCGGCGTTCACGTCTGCCCGCAGGCGCTCAGCGGTGTCCCGCTGCGTTGCAAGCGGAATCTGCCCAAGCTGCTCCGGGGTGAGGTGGATCACGAGGTTGTGCCCGTGCTGACCCCCATCCCAGCCGTCGAACTCGACAGCTTCTTGCACCTGCCATTTGGGCGTCAAGACTATGCCGCGGAGGGTCATTTCTCCGGCGCGCTCGTATTCGACGCTTAGGCGGCGGAGGTATCCAGAGAGGCGCGGCGGCAGCACAAAATTAGATTCTTTCGACGAGATGGGAGCCCCCTTCGACCTTCCCCTATTCGTCGCAAGACTAGGACGAGTCGTACCGGTTGTCCGCGTCCGCTCCGCTACAGGCTCGTCAGCAAGCTAAAATGCCCCCGAGACTCGGTCGCGCCGCTGGGCGACGCGATCCCAAGGCCGGGGCCTGTCCCCCGGCGTAAGGTAAAAGCGCATTGGGGCAGCGGCAGCAGGTGTTATGAAATCCATGGTCGACCCCTGGGCAGTCGCGCTAAAGCTTCCCGATCATCGCGAGCACAAAGGCGAGCAAAACTAGTATTATCGCAACAACCAATTTATACCGAAGGTATGGGCGCGGTCTGCCATTGAACCTTTTGTTCGGTCCAAAAGTCCAACCCAGAACGTGCTCTTTTGTGACCGACTGATGTCGACTTGTAACAAGGTCTGCGGCAGCTACCAGCAGGTAGAGGATGCCCACACCCGCTGCCGCTGTCCCTAGAACGAATATTGCAATCTGTAAAAAAGCAAGCATTTCAACCTCCTTAGAGACTGACAATATCATAGAACGGCGGAACATGTGCAGCCACAGCCATGAAGGCAGGCGCATAGGAAGCGACCCTCACGAAGCGGCTGCGAGAGAAAAACGAACGGCTAGCCTCCGACGGGTTAAGCTTGAGGTGGAGTTCAAGTCGCAACGACGCATACGACAAAAGCAGCATGAACACCGCGAGCCCAACGAAATATGGAAAGATCACATGCTTGAAATGCGGCAATGCGACGTTCTCTAGAGACGGCAGAGCCCCCATCAGATAAACCAAATCGAATGAAAGAAGAACTGCAATTAAGTCAGTTCCACTCTCGTATTCAATGCCGAGAAATTTTCGCCAAAAATAATAGAGAACAACGACGGAAATCGGAACTGCGATGGAAATGACTACGTCCATGACCTTCCCCGATTGGTGTGCGACGCTTGATTGACAGGCCACCATAGTGATAAATATCGTCATTATTAAAATATTATACAAATGGCGGAGCGAGCAAGGGACATGCGGCAATTGCGGCTGCGCATCGTGTCGGAGCGTCAGGAACTTCGTAGCGAATACATGTTGGATGAGGTGGTGCTCGTGGGCGCCGAGGAAGACGCCCGTTACTCGCGTCATCGACTAGGCGACACAGTGCTTCTAGTCGACGGATGTGTGCGGATCGGCGTATCTAACTGTGCCGACCACTGGTCATACGTTCTCGAGCGCAACGAAATCCTGCAACTTCCAACGACGTCGGACGGTTCTAAGCTGTTGGAAATAAGCCGCATTACCAGTGGAGATTGGTGGCGGCGAATGATGGGTATACACACCGAGAAATTGAACGGCGCAGGATTGGAGATCGGGGTAATCGACATCGGATATTGGCGCGGCAACTCGCTGGCCCGTTCTCACTCCGTCCGTTTCCGCGGAACCAGGGCAGACTACCGATACTGCAGAACCGAGTTTCAAAGAGACGATGACTCTCATGGTTTGACGGTAATGCAGGTCCTGACGGGGTTACTTGATGGCTCATCGTTTATTTTCGCTAATGCGGCTGATCCCGACGTCGATCGCTGGCGACCACTGCTCTCCAGGGTCGTCCAGAGTATAAGGGATTTGACGCGGCGTCGGGTTCATCTCATCAATTTATCATTGGGATTCATGGGCGACAGCGCTCTGCTTAGGGAGGCTGTCCAAGAGGCCTTTGACGCAGGGATCGTGTGCGTTGCGGCCGCTGGCAACGGTTATTCAAGTAGCGTTCGGTATCCCGCCAGGTATGAGGAGGTTATCGGGGTATCCGGGGTCGCTTCTTCCGGCCAAGGTCCAACACAATCCCTTATCGGGCTCCGGCAGAGGCATGCTGAGACTGAAGGTCTTGTAGGCGGTCCGGTGCCTTGCGGCGGAAGCATCTTCGTCGATCGCTGGAGCGCCCAGGGCCAAGGGATAGACGCGGCCGGGCCGAGCGCGGGAGTGTGTATCCCGACGGATGCTGGTCACATTGCCGATTACTGGGGTACGTCGTATGCTTGCCCGATTGTTCTCGCTATTCTCGCGGGAACCATGAATGCCGACCCGAGTTGGAAAAGCCTTCGCGGTCGCGACAGATCTGAGGCGGTGCGCGCGTTGCTACAGCAGATATGCAGAAGACACGGTCTCCTGCCGAAATATGTCGGTTGGGGCGTGCCAACGTTGCATGGGCAGTAATCCTAGGCTACTGGCTTTGATCAAAAGTGATAATTATAGTGATAAGGAAGTGTAGTTGTGACGTTTCACGTCACCATTCTAGATTGGTTGGACAAATCAGTGTACCAAGTTTATCCAGTCGGCGCGTTGCGTCCCACACTCAAGCTGAGGGTGCGACAATGAGATATCTCATAGGCTTCAAGCGTGGCCGGTCGCTGCTCGACCTTGGGCACAACGGAGAGCGCTACGGTAGTCTCCTGTCCTTCATTGAGGCAAATACTTCCGCTGAAGTACTCGGTGTCGACGAGGATCCTAATTTAGTTATCGTGTCAGCGAATACTCACGAGATCCAGATCCTTTCCGATCTCGTGAAGGTGGCGTGTCACGTCGAGCCTGACCAAGTGGGCGAGAGCTTAGACCAAGCTCCGTACAGGGCGGCGATGCCGTCACAGAAGCGCTTTCAATAACGGATCTTCTGGATCCATTCCGCCAACGTCTTTACGTCGACGCCGATTCCATAGTTGACCTTGCCCTTAGCGTTGGTGTGTCCCATCGCCTGATTGCAGATGTACTCCGGTGCACCAGCACGCCGAAGCTCGTCTTCGAAGTTGTGTCGGGCACTGTAGGGGACCAAACGCTTGTCCGTGATCTTGAGCTTGGTCCGAAGCCAACGCTTGCCGACGCGATCACTAAACCGTTGGGACTTGGTGCCTTTGCTCGGAATCACTCCGTAGTCGAATAGTGTGTCGCGTCCCGCAAGCTTCCGCGCCTTCGCCAGAGCGCAAACCTCATCGACAACAGCGGGGTGCAGCGGAAGCGCCCTTTCGCTATTCGGCGTCTTCAAGGTCATGCCCTCACCTTCAGCGGTGATCTTGAGGCAAAGTATGCCGTCGATTGTCACGACATCGACCACACGCAACTGCGTTGCTTCGGCTGGCCTCACTCCGCAATAGAATATCAGCTTGAACACGAGTGCGTCGTGAGGGCGTAACTCTGAAAGACGTGACAAGATCATCACGGCCTTATCGCGCGAGAACGGCAAGCGACGGTCAGTCACCTTGCGATTCTTATCTTTTGGTCGATTGACCCTGTAAAACGGGTTCGCAGTCAGCTTGCCCTCGGATACGGCCAAAGCGAAGACGGTGCTAAGCCGGTTCAGGGCTTTCTCGACTGTTATCGTCGAGTGCCCACGGTTCAGCATCTCATCTCTGAACTTGCGCACGTGATCCGATGTGACTTCGGCCGGTAGGAGGTCGCCACAGATCGCGATAAACCGCTGCATGGCCCGCTTGGCATCTTCGACGGTGCCGGATGTCTTTATCGGCCTCAGCCTCTGCCATAGGTCGACCAGATCATTCAGTGAGCCAGCATTGAGCTTCTTTTCAATGCCTTGAGCGCGGGTGACGCCCCGATGCAGACTTGCGAGCGCGTCAGTCGCTGCCCGCGCCTCTAGGAGTTGTTCAACCTGGGTCTCAGCGCTGGCGTCTGGATCCTCTCGAAGCATCGGAATCAATCCCTCCAGAAGCTTCAGGACGCCCGCGCGGTTCCCATCACCCACAATTGTCGCGAGCTGACTTCGGAACGCATCAACCCCGGTCACCGAACTGCCGGGAACACTGGGCTTCACAATCTTGCGGTTCCGAACAACAGGCGCCTTGCCTCCCTTGTAGACGACGAAGCTCGCGACCGTATGTGCTTCCCTGCTGTCGAGTGCCTGAAGCCGGGCGATGAGTCTTTCAGTCTCCAGATGGAAGCTCGCGGCCTGAAGGCGGGCTTCCTGGGGAGACACGCGCCCGACGTGACGCTGCCACATCGAGCGTCCGGCTAGGGCGACAAGCGGCTTAGGCACTACGCGTTGAAGCGCATAGCCGCGGGTCGGATGCAATTTCAGGTATGGGGTCTTTTTGAGGGCTCGCGACATCGGGACCCAGTGCAGAACTAGTACACGAAACTAGTGAAGTCACTAGCATGATGCCCGCTAAACCCGTATCAAACCTTGGAAATTGGTGAACTCGCCAAAGTCGAAATGTGCCCGTACATCCCCGCCCCCGAGGCTGGCCGATCCGCGACATCCGACCCTCAGGGCCGACCACCGCAACCGCACCGCAAAGCCTCTGCAACCCTAGCGCTGCCGCCGGGCTCTACGCAAGAACATTTTGGGAACAAAACCGCCTAGGTCGAGGCGCCCGCGCCAACCAGCGGCCGCACAGCCAGCACGGTGGTGTTGTCCTGGTGCGGGTCGCGCATGTTTTCGACCGCGCGGATCAGCGCGTTCGATACCGCCTCGGCGCCATCGGCGGCATAAGCTGAAATGATCCGCTCCACCTCGCTCGTCTCCAGCGTATGCAGCCCGTCCGAAGCGAGGATGATGTAGTCGCCCTCTTCCAGCACCAGCGGCTTGCGCGAGATGTCGACGAGGTCGAGTTCATCGCCCGTCACCGCCGAGCGCAGCATGTGCCGGCGCGGATCATTCTTCGCCTGCTCGGGAGTGATCTTGCCGATGGCGGCGAGGTGATCGAGCTCCGGCGCCAGAGAATGATCTTCATTCAGCAGCGCAATCTCGCCGCGCCGGAACAGCAGCAGCGGACTATCGCCCACGCTCACCCACTCGACGCCCTCGTTGGTGAACACGGCGGCAACCAATGTCGTTCCCATGCCGGACAGCATCGGGTTCGCCTCCACCTGCGCCGCGATGGAATCGTTGGCGGCGCTGAGCGACTTCAACAGGCGGTCCGAACGTGCGCCGTTCATCCCCGAATACGCGGAGATGAAGCTGTCGCACACCATGCGGCTCGCCAGCGCGCCGGCCGTGTGTCCGCCCATGCCGTCCGCCAGCACGGCGACGAGACGCGTGCTGTTGGCGGCAGTCGGCGGCACCTCGGCGTTTCCGGACGCGCGATCACGCGGCGGCCAGAATGCGCTCGAGTCTTCCTGATAATCACGCGCGCCTTTCGTGGCGCGGGAAGCGTGGTCGTAAGCCAGCATCAGTCCTTGGAATCTGTGAGCTCGGCCCAATCGAATTCCGACCCGCAGAACGGTACGAACACGAGCTGGGTGCGCCCGATCGTGATCACGTCCATCTGGTTCAGCTCGACGGCGCCGGTGGGCCGCTTGTCGTTGATGGATACAATATTGGTCTTAGCGAGGTTGGGTACAAATAGGAACGAGCGCGACGAGGAGTCATAGCGCAAGTAAGCCTGTTCCTCCGACGAGATCGCGTCATCGCCGAAATCGAGCGGGATGCGCTGGTCTGAGGCGCGGCCTACGGTGTTGTTGCCCTCGAAGATCGGACGGTAGCAGCCGAGCCCCGGACCGCCGACGACGACGAGCCAGCCGACGACAGGATCGTGCTCGAACTCGCCGCGCTTCACTTGCACCTTACCGCGCACCAGCTGCGTGCGGGGCGCGTCAGTCGTCTCCACCGGTTCCGGCGCTGGCTTCGGTGCGCCGCCGCGGACAACGCGCGTCGTCGGAGCAGCACTGAACTCAACATGCTTGTCCGGAGCCTTCAATGATGTTTGCGCCTTCACTTCGCGCGCGGCCTCGGCAGCGCTCGGGCTCGGCGCAGGTGCCGCTGCAGCGGTCGCAGCCGGAACCGGCGCGGCCTCAGCCTTCGCTGGCTCTGCGGCCGCAGCAGGCTTCGGCGTTTCGGCTTTGAGGAGCTGCGTCGTCTGCTCGGCAGCGGCGGGCGTCGGGCCGCGCTGCGTGTCGTCACGGCTCGCCGCCGCCAGCGCGTCCTTCAAGGAGCCCAGGAACCCGGCGTGCTTCGTACCCTGCTGAGACATCGTATCCTCCGTTGAGCCTAAGCGCCTTTCCGCATGCGCAGGATTATCGTTTCTGTCGAGCGCACGCCGCCATCCTCATCAATAGACGTCATATGGGGCGCGCGTCGAAGTTCAATTTCACTTCTCCAATGGCGATCACGTCCCCGGGCTTGAGCCGGCCCTCGCCGACCCGCGCACCATTGACGAGAACGCCATTGCCTTCGGGACCTGAAAGATCGGTGACGATCACCTCGCCGTCGCTCGTGCGCCGGATCACGGCGTGATAGCGATGCACGGTTTTCTCCTGCAGGCATATGTCGTTGTCGGCTTCTCGCCCGACGCGCAGCATGGTCCGGCCTATGATGTGCTTCGCGCCGTCGAGGTCGACCCACGCCTCCGTCGGCCACGCCGACAACAGCTCTGTTCTGGCAGTTTTGTCGCGTCTTCCGGTGCGCAACGATGGCCGCGAGATCAGCACTGTCGAATCCGACGATCCCCTCTGGCGCCTCAGCATCAGCCCCGCGACCGCGAGCAGCGGCAGTGCGATCAGCACCGCCAGCACCAGCATCAGCGCTGGAGCCTTGTGATAGCCCTCGCCGAGCCATGTGCTGATCTGCGACCACGTCTCGGCCACGCTCGCCAGCACCACGAAGTTGCCAGCACTCACCGCCCGCCCCGATTCCGAAGCGCCCGCTGCAGTTGCAACACTGAATTGAGAGATCGCGACCGTCGCAATCGACAGATTCGGCAGTGGCGACCACGGCGATGTCATGGTCTTAAGTCTCGGATCAAATCAGTTGTGAACCTCGGGCCCCATGACGGCGATAACATGGCAGTTAGGCCCATTGGCGAGATTTGTTCGCCCGTCTTCATTGCTCAAGCCTGCGCCACATTTGGTCGTCATAAGTGTGTCGGAGGCGGTACAGCAAATTGACGAGCGGCGCAGCGCGTAGCATGTGAGCGCGACCATCGACGTCTCGGAGACCAATGACGAATCTCATCGCATTGCCGAATGGAACAGAGCTCGTAGGCGATTACCGCATCGAGCGCGTGCTGGGAGCCGGCGGCTTTGGCGTGACCTACCTCGCCGATGAGATCGCGCTCGCGCGCATGGTCACCATCAAGGAGTACTTCCCGAGCGATATCGCAGCGCGTGATGGCGGCATCGACGCCGTGCCCCGCTCACAGGATTATGCCGGCGACTATCGCTGGGGCCTCGACCGCTTCATCGAGGAAGCACAGACGCTTGCGAAGTTCGACCACCCGCACATCGTCCGTGTCTACCGCTACTTCCGCGCCAATAAGACAGGCTACATGGTCCTCCATTTCGAGGAGGGCCAGAGCCTCAAGGCTTGGCTCAAGGGCCTTGGCCGCGCCCCCCGCCAGAAGGAGCTGGACGCCATCCTGGCGCCGCTGCTCGACGCGCTGGAGCTGATCCACAAGTCGGATTTCCTGCATCGCGACATCGCCCCGGACAACATCATCATCCGCAAGGCCGGTGATCCGGTGCTGATCGACTTCGGCTCGGCCCGCGGCGAGATCGCATCGCACACCAAGACCGTCTCCGCCCTGGTGAAGCCGGGCTATAGCCCATACGAGCAATACGCCGAGACGAGCCGCCAGCAGGGCCCGTGGACCGACATGTACGCCCTCGCCGGCACGCTTTATCACGCGATCACCGGCAAGCGCCCACCTGACTCGCCCTCGCGCATGGTCAAGGACGAGCTGATCTCCGCGCGTGAAGCCGCGCTCAGCTCCTATCGCACTGGATTCCTCAAGGCGATCGACAAGGCTTTGACGCTGAATATCGAGGGTCGCCCGCAGTCGATTGCCGCCTGGCGCAACGACCTGTTTGCGCCTGACCCCGTCCGCACCCGCTGGCTCGGCCGATCTAAAGCCAAGGAGGAACCGGTCGAGGAACCGGAAGCCCCCGTTTCGCCGCAGCCGGCCGCAGCCGCCGTTGCCGCGACGGTGCCTCTCCCACGCACGCCCGAGCCCGCCGCCGTCGAAGCGCCAGCGCCCGTAGCCGCAAAGGCGAAGGCACCTGATCCCGCACCCGCCGCAGCGGCCGACGCGCCCGCTGCCGACCTGCCTGCGCCGAAAGGTGGCGTGCTCGATTTTCTCGAAGGCCTGCGCCGCAAGCCGAGCGCCGATCAGCCCGCATCCGCTGAGCCGGCGGCAGTGCCGATCATCGTCAATAAGGAACCGCCCGCGCCGGCGAAGAAGAAGTCTCAGTCCAAGAAGCCGATCCCCAAGGAGCGTGCGCTCGTCGTCGTCAAGTCGCCGGTACGCGCGCGCCCGCGTCGGCTGAAGGGCAGCCGCCCCAGCCTGCTTCCGATTTTCTTCAAGCTTCTCGTGGGTGTAGGTGTCGCCAGTGCAGCGGTCGCCATGCAGGACCGTTTCCCGCAGTTTGAAAGCCGAGGTTCGGGCATCACCACCGGCACGACGACGCCGCTCCCCGCGCAGCAGGCGGCCAGAACTCCGGCCCCGACGATCATCACGCCTGTCGCAGATTTTGCCGCCCACCGCGGAACAGTTTCCGGCGCCACTTACAGCGACGACGGCCGCCAGATCATCACCACCGGCGCCGACGGCGCGATGAAGGTCTGGGATGCGTCGAGCCGCAATCTCGTACGCACGATCGAGTTGGACGACGGCCCCGCCACTGCCCTGGCCGTGAGCGGTCGCCGCGCGCTCACCGGTCACGCCAACGGCAAGATCGTCCTATGGGACATCGACAGCGCCGAGAAGATCGCGACAGTCCAGCGCAACGAGGCGAATATCTGGGCCGTTGCGTTCACCGGCGACATCAACCACTTCGCGTCCGCGAGCCACGATTGGAAAGTGACCCTGTGGGACGCGCGGCAGGCCGCGGCACCGCTTCAGGTGCTCGACGGTCATGAGAATGCGGTGCAGGCATTGGCCTATTCGCCTCAGCGGCTTCTGCTCGCCTCCGGCGGCGCCGACAAGGTGGTGCGGCTCTGGAGCCTCGATACATTGAGCGTGAAGCGCAAGTATTCCGGCCCGCGCGACTTCGTGACGTCGGTCGCGTTCTCTCAGAACGGCAAGCTGCTGGCCGCCGGCGCGCTCGATGGTCGCATTCATTTGTGGTCGACGCTGTCATCGCGCCGTCTGCGCTCGCTGTCTGGTCACAAGGGACGCGTCGCCGACGTTGCATTTTCACCGGCGGGTGATCGCCTTGCCTCCGCTGGCGAGGATGGCACCGTGCGGCTGTGGGAGATGCCACGCGGTCGGCTGCTGCGCGCTCTTACTGGACACGTGGGCGGTGCGACATCCGTTGCCTTCTCGCCCGATGGACAGCAGCTCATGTCAGCCGGCATCGACGGTCGCGTGCGCCTGTGGGCAACGCAGATCGGACCAATCGCGCGCGAATAACTGCATATTGTCGCGCATTTTCTGACCTGAGGTCAGCAACTATGCACAGCTTGTTGCGGGAGGCAGCGAGCCGCATCCCTTTGTCTCGACGTCGTCGTCGAAGCGGGCCACAATGCCCGCCGTAATCGGCAATACAAAACCATAGCGGGTGCCATGGACTTCGACGCAGTTCTTCTGGCCCGTATCCAGTTTGCGTTTACGGTCTCCTTCCACATCATCTTCCCGAGCTTCACCATCGGGCTCGCGGCGTTCATCGCCACTCTGCTCGTCCGATGGCGCATGACCGGAGAAGACCACTTCCATCGGCTCGCTCGCTTCTGGACCAAGATCTTCGCCGTCTCCTTCGCCATGGGCGTCGTTTCCGGCATCGTCATGTCGTACGAGTTCGGCACCAACTGGAGCAATTTCTCCGTCGTTGTCGGCAACGTGTTGGGGCCCCTCATCGGCTATGAGGTGATTACCGCCTTCTTCCTCGAGGCAACGTTCCTCGGCATCATGCTGTTCGGCTGGAAGCGCGTGCCGCCCAACATCCACGTGCTCGCCGCCATTCTTGTCGCCGTCGGCACATCGCTTTCCGCATTCTGGATTTTGTCTGCCAACAGCTGGATGCAGACCCCGGCGGGCCACGAGGTCCGCGACGGCATCGCCTATCCGGTGGACTGGCTCGCGATCATCTTCAATCCGAGCTTCCCTTATCGCTTCGCGCACATGTTCACCGCCGCCTACCTCACCACCTCGCTGGTGGTGCTCGCTGTCGGTGCTCGCTACCTCTACAAGGATCGCTTCCCGCAAGAGGCCAAGACCATGCTGCGCATGGGGCTCGGCATGGTCGCTGTCCTCGCGCCATTGCAGATTTTCATCGGTGATCAGCACGGCCTCAACACGCTCCAGTATCAGCCGGCCAAGGTGGCTGCGATCGAGAGCCATTGGGACGGCTCCAAGCCTGCGCCGCTCGTTCTCTTTGCCATCCCGAACGAGAAAGAGGAGCGCAACGACTACGAGATTTCGATCCCCCACGGAGCAAGCTGGATATTGAAGCACGAAGCCGACGGTCTCTTCCCCGGCCTCAAGCAGTTCGCCCCTGATGACAGGCCGCCGGTGTTCCCTGTGTTCGTCGCCTTCCGCCTCATGGTCGGCCTTGGAGTGATCATGCTTGGCATCGGCATGGTTGGCGCGTGGCTGTGGTTCCGGGGCCGTCTCTTCACCAGCAAATGGTATCTCGGCTGGGTGCAATACGCCTGGCCGCTCGGCTTCATCGCCATCCTATCTGGCTGGTACGTCACCGAGATCGGCCGACAACCGTGGATCGCCACGGGAATCTTGCGAACGCTCGATGCGGCGTCACCTGTCGCCTTCTCCGCGGTGCTGATCGGACTGGTGCTGTTTGTGCTCGTCTACGGCGTCGTGTTCTCGATGGGCATCTTTTACATCAACCGCCTCATCGAATACGGCCCGAAGGGCGAAGCCGCAGAAGCGCCGGAAGGTGTTCCGTCACGACCGCTTTCGGCGGCCGAGGCAGCCGCGCACGACGCTATTGGGGGGAACTGATCCATGGACCAGATCCACTATTGGTTGCCCTTGGTATGGATTGCTCTGATCGGCACCGCCGTCGCTTTGTACGTCATTCTTGACGGCTTCGATCTCGGGCTCGGCATACTCTTCCCGTTCACGCCGGAGGAGAAGCGCCGCGACGTGATGATGAACTCGGTGGCGCCCTTCTGGGACGGGAACGAAACCTGGCTCGTCCTCGGTGGCGGCGGATTGTTCGTCGCTTTCCCGCTGGCCTACTCCATCATCATGCCGGCACTCTACCTGCCGGTGATCCTCATGCTGCTCGGCTTGATCGCTCGCGGCGTCGCCTTCGAGTTCCGCTGGACTGCCAAGCCCAACCATGAGCTCTGGGACAACGCGTTCGCCTGGGGATCCATCGTCGCCTCCTTCATGCAAGGCGTCATCCTCGGTGGCTTGCTGCAGGGTATCAACGTCGAGAATGGCAGGTTCGCCGGCGGGCCGTTCGACTGGTTTGCACCCTTCCCGCTGTTCACTGGAGCCTCGCTCGTCGTCGGCTACGCGCTGCTAGGCACGACCTGGCTGGTGATGAAGACCGAGGGCGAACTGGCTGAAAATGCCAGGCGCTGGGCGCACTACTTATTGTTCGCGGTTCTGATCATCATGGCCGTCGTCAGCTTGTGGACGCCTCTTGTCTTTGAGCGCATCGCTGACCGCTGGTTCTCCTGGCCGAACCTCGTATACCTCTCGCCCATTCCCCTGCTCACCGCGGTTGCCGCGTTCGCCTGCTGGTACGGTCTGACGCACGGGCGCGAGGTCATGCCGTTTCTCTCGGCTGTCGCCTTGTTCTTGCTGGGGTTTGCTGGCCTCGCCATCTCCAACGTCCCCTATCTCGTCCCGCCCTCGGTCACGTTCTGGGAGGCCGCGGCAGTGCCGGAGTCTCAGCTCTTCATGCTGATGGGCGTGCTGGTCATGCTGCCGCTGATCCTGGGCTATACGGTGTTTGTCTACTGGTCCTTCCGCGGCAAGGTCCGCGAGGGCGAAGGCTACCACTGAGCGGGATGGCGGGCGTGACCGATGCAGTGCCGCCTGCCATTTTCTCGTACCGGTTCATTGGAACCTTGAGATTCGCCGCAGGCTGCTGGCCGGCGACCATTCGCAATTGACGTTCTGGAGGCTGAATGCTTGGCTGGCGCAAGCGCAACGATGGCTTTGAGTGGCGCGAGTATGTCCGCACCACGATCCTCGTGCGCCGCAAGCAGCGACGCGACCGCATCGGCGAAGCGGGCAAAGCAGCCGTCGACAATCTGAAAGCTGCCGGCCAGCGCGGCGCTGCAGCAGGTGCCGAAGGCGTCGTTGCAGTCGGCCGCGGTGCGGTGCATCTCGGTGCGCAAGGAGCCGCATTGGGTGCAGCGGGTGCCAAAGCCGTCGGCGATGGCGTGCTGCATTACGGCAAGGAGGGCGCCAAGCTCGGAGCCGAAGGTGCAAAGCTTGGTACCGCTGCCGCCATGGCAGGTGCCGAACGTTTGCGCGCGGCCATGCCCGTTGCCGGCAATTACCTGCAGCGCATGGGCGCCTGGATACTTTACGCGCTGGCCTACACCTGGGCGGTGCTTTGCACTCTCGTCGGCATCGCTGCTGACTATCTCGGTCCGCCGCTGGCCCCTATCGGCGGCATCCTGCGCCAACCTGTGCCGCGGCTTGCAACCTTGCTTTTCGGCAGTGTGGCTCTGCTGGGCGGCATCATCCGCGCTGTCGCCGATGGCTTCGTGCAAGACACCTGGATCGTCTTGCTCATCGGCATTGGGCTGCTCGGCGCGCTGGCTCTGGCACACGTCTCGTCGGGCTTCCCGGGTTGGCTCGCAGCGCCGCTGTCATCAGTGCTCGCCGCGGTGCGCCGCACGCTGGAAACTGCATCATCGAAACCCATCGTGCAGCGCGGGCTGGCTGTTGGATTGATCGCGCTTGTTGTGGTGGCTGCCGGTTGGCACGTCTGGGGCGCCGCATCGCCGACAACCGCCAAAGCGAGCCGTCAGGCACGCGTCGAGCCGCAGTCTGCGACGGGCAGCACGGCTACGGACGAAATCTCCGGTCGCGGCAGCGCAGTCACCGGCGACACTCTGCGGATCGGATCGACGGTTGTGCGCCTCGACGGCATCGAGGCACCTCTCCTTTATCAAACCTGCATCAGCGCCAAAGGGAGCAGCTGGTCGTGCGGAGATGCTGCCCGCCAGGCGATGGCGCAATTGCTGCGCTCCGACCGCGTATCCTGCGAGCTGAGCGGCTCCGAGGATGGCGTGAGCACGGGAGAGTGCAAGGTAGGAGACCGCGACCTCGCCGCAGAGCTGGTGCGCGGCGGAAACGTATTCGCGATCCACGGCCTGTTCAGCGCGTATGGGAGCCTTGAAGACGAGGCCCGCGCCGAAAAAGCCGGTCTCTGGGTGGGCGAGGCAGCGCGCCCGGCGGCATATCGCGAACTCAAGTGGGAAGAAGCCAAGCGTGCGGCGCCAGATGGCTGCCCGATCAAAGCAACAGTGCGCGGCGGTAAGCGCTATTACGTGCCCTGGGCACGCGGCTACGAGAAGGTGCGCGTGGCGCGGCGCGGCGAGCGCTGGTTCTGTTCGGAGACGGAAGCGCAGCAGGCCGGTTTTAAATCGGCCGAGCAATCCTGACCGACACGCGGCAAGCAATACCGCAGAAAAGGAAAGCCCGCGCTCCGGGGGAAGAGCGCGGGCTGCGATGCGTGACGCCGCTTAGGGGGGACAGGTGGGAGGGCGCCACGTTCGATGCGGGTATGAAATACCATTGGCGGCCGTTTTGCAAGGAATTCCGGGGTCTCTTTTTGCAAGAGTTAAGAAACAGCTTACATTGCCGTAATGTTTTGCCTATCGCTGGTTCTTTCATTGCAGCGCGGTAAGATTGGCGAAATACACCTTTCAAAATCCTTGAAAAAGCTGGCCTTATAGCTCGCGATCAGCGGGCCGCACGATCAGTTCGGTAAGTCCGCTGCTTCGCACAATCGTTACGCTGACGGACGTCCCAATCCTCCTTTCGTCCAACATGCGGAAGAGGTCGTCTGCACCTGTCACCGGCTCACCATCGAGACGCACGATCAGATCGCCTTGCTGCATCCCGGCTTCCGCCGCCGGACTCCCCGCTTGAAGTTCGCGCACCCGAACGGCGCTTTGCTGTTTCAGCTCCGCCCGATAGGCAACGCGGGCCGGCAACGGCACCTGCTCTGCGACGATGCCGATGCGTGCTCGCCTGACGCGCCCATGCGCGAGAATCTGCGTCAGCACATGCAGTGCCGTGTTCGACGCGACGGAAAAACAGATGCCCTGCGCGCCGACGATCACCGCGGTGTTGATACCGATCACCTGGCCGGCGGAGTTGGCCAGCGGACCACCTGAGTTACCAGGATTGAGTGCCGCGTCTGTCTGGATGACGTCGCCAATCAGGCGCCCATTCTGCGCCCGCAAGGATCGACCGACCGCACTGACGATACCCGCGGTCACGGTCGACTGGAATCCGAGGGGATTACCAATAGCGATCGCGATCTGCCCCTGACGCACACCCTTTGAATTTGCCAGCTGCGCGGCCGGCAATGTCTCGCTGGTCTCGCCGCGCAGTACGGCAAGGTCTGTGTCGGCATCGCGGCCCAGCGTGCGCGCGCTGAACCGCCGCCCATCGGACATCGAAATGGTGACGTCCCTTGCGCCTTCGATGACGTGATTGTTGGTGAGGATCAGCCCGTCCGGAGACACAAGTACGCCCGATCCCGTGCCTTCCGCGCGCCGGCCATTGCGGACCCCGCTCACCTCGACGTGCACGACGGCGGGCGCGACTGTATCGACGACGTCGACGACTGCGCGCGAATAGGAATCGAGCAACTCCCCGTCATCGACGAAGCTTCCGCCCGCCGACGAACTGCCGCGTGCAGGCTGCATTCCGCCAAGGAAACCAAAGACATTCGGCATGCCGTATCCCCTTTCTGCGCATCAGGCATCGATCGGCCTCGGCGCATTCCGGCAGATCATATGGGGACGGGCAGGTAGATTTGAGAAGGGCGATGCTATCGGCGAGACCTAGCTGAAACGCGTCAGCACGCTCGCTTCAGTCAGCGCCAAGAAATCTCGAACGGCGAAAGCTGCAGGCTCGACGCTTCGGGAGGTTTGCCCCGATATCCGGCCGCGACCAGCACGCCCGACAGCGTTTCACCGGCATCCTTGCGCAGCAGCACCCTGCGGCTATCGAGCGAAAGCGCGCCATCGACCCAAAGGCTCGTCTGGCCGTTTTCCTTGCCTGGCTCGTTCAGCACCACTTCCTGTTCGATCCGGATCCAGCGGCCTGTCGGCAATGCTGACCTATTGCCTGATATGCGGCCGATGCTGCCGGCGGCGGTGGGCGCGATCAAAGGACGGCCATCCCCGTCCCACTCCGGGGAGACGGACAATCCGCCAGCAGAGTCACGCGAGAGCCCTCCCGAACCGCCAAACACGCCGGGGAGGAATCCACCGCTGCCGAATGCAAACTTGTCGGGCAGAAGAACGCTGTAGCTCAGGCACGCAGCCGTCGCCGGCCTCATGCCCGGAGGCGACCAGCGAAACTCGATTCCGTTGTGGGCAGCAGCGTCCTGGTCTGCGCCCGCCGGGAGCTGCCGCAGCTTCACCTCGAGAACATCCTCCGCCGGACCGCCTGCCGAGCGCACCACGCTGGCATTGTCGATCACGCCTAGATCTCGCAGTCCCGCGCGCGCTTGCAGAGCGATGGCGCTGAGAGGCTTGCCCTCGCTGTTGTGTAGAGAAAAGCGCGTTGCCGCCGGGTAGCGCGCGCTGCACGGCTGGTCGACATCCTTATGCAAAGCCGCGTAGGCGATGTAGCCGATCACGCCGATGCCGGCGATTGCGGCGCCAACGTTGATCAGAAGCTCGAATTGCTTTGGGCTTTTCATCGGCTTGGCGAACCTTCGAGAATTGTCCGGCCCGCTGTTTTCAGAGCCGCGTCCTGGCTAACACCCATCCCGTTAAAATCCGGGGCCGTCGCCGCCGGGAAGCGCCCTCCCGCGCCATTGCTGGATATCTGCCTGCTTCAGCTTTTGTTGCCGCGGATACTGAGTTAATAACCGGTTGCGGAAAACGATTTGTCGGTGCGCGTCTTCACGAACAAGGGGAGAGGTTCATGACGATCAGGCTGGCGCTGGCAGTTGTTGCCCTGGGAGCCGCGGGATTGTTGTCCGCGCCGCAGGCGCGCGACGCGAGTGTGCTTCCGATGGGCAAGGCGCTGGAACACAGCCGGTCTGCCTCCCCTGTGATCAACGTGGCCAAGCGCCGTCGCCGCAATGTTGAGACCCGCGAAACCGCCCCGGAAACCTCGGCCATCCCACCGGGACAGGCAAGCAACGGTGAAGTCCTCTTCGGCGTCCAGGACGTCGGCTTCCTCGTCGACCGCGACGTGATCCGCGTCGGCTCGGAGATCGGCAAGTTTGACCGCATCCGTCTGCGCGTGCTGCGCAATGAGATCTACGTCACTGATCTCAAGGCCATTTTCGAGGATGGCTCCAGCGAAACTCTGCTTACCGACGCCAAGGTCCCCGCCAACCGCAAGACCGACTGGATCCCCCTGAACCACAAGGGCTTCATCAAGGAAATCCAGCTGGTCTACCGCTCCAAGCCTGACTTCAAGGGGCAGGCCCGTGTCGAGGTGTTTGGTGAATACGAAAACGGCTGGCTCGGCCCCAACGGCGAAGGGCGCAAATACAACGATGGCTGGGTGTTGCTCGGCACCGATACCGCCGGCAGCGTCGGCTTTGACAAGGTGAAGATCCCCGTCGGCCAGAACGAAGGCGGCTTCAAGCAGCTGCGCGTCTCGGTCAAGGATCGCGACATCACCATGACGAATCTCGCCGTGGTCTATTCCGATGGCGCCAAGGACGAGATCGAGGCCAACCGCATCAAGGTGGACGCGGACGGCGCCTTCGGGCCAGTCGATCTGAAGAAGGGGGCCACGATCAAGGAGATCGAGGCCACTTGGCGCTCGCGTGCGATCGCCACTTCGAAGCGCGACCGCGCCTATGCAACCGTCCAGGTCTGGGGCAAGCACTAAGCCCGCAGCGCTGCAGGAAAAGATAAAGGCCGGTGCCCGCAAGGCCCGGCCTTCTTCTTATTTGATCGCGCGAGTGGAGCGCCCCTCAGCCGAGCAATGTCGCTAGCTTGCCCTCGGCCACCATCTTGTCCTTCACCTTTTGCGGAATGGGATAGACCACCGCTTCGCCCTCGAGCGCGCGGTTGCCTTCCTGGTCTTCCACCCAGCACGCAAACACGACGTTCTTCTCGTTCTTCTCTTTCACCTGCGCCACCGCCGTGTAAGGCGCATTGAGCTTCACCGGCGCAAGAAACTTCACCGTCTGGCTGCCCCAGATCGCGCCCAGCCCCGGCATGTCCATGCCGAAGATGCCCGAGAACTTGGCCAGCGAGATCATCCCGTGGGCGATCCGCCCCTTGAACACGGTCTCCTTCGCGTAGTCCTCGTTGAAGTGCGCCGGATTGAAGTCGCCCGAAATCTCGCCGAACTTTTGTACGTCGCTGTCGCTGACCGAATAGCTACGGCGAATTTCATCGCCAAGGCTGAGATCGCTGAGCGTCTTACAGGCGTGCGGCAAGGGATTGGACATCGCGGAAGGCTCCATTCTCATCTATCGGCGGTGGAATGTTTCACGGAAGCACATGCCTGAGCAACCGCGCCGATCTGCGCATGTCACGCAAAAGAGCCGGCCCCGCGAGGAGCCGGCTTTTCAACAAGCTCGATAGATTGGATCAGCCGAACGCGCCGAAGTGGTGCGAGATGCCCGTGCCGATTTCCCTGATCAGCTCGTACGCCTCTTCCATCGGCGCCAGGATTTCCGTCTCGATGCGACCGTAGTCGTCGATCCCGTGCGGCCGGTACGTTGCCTTTTCGAGGAACTGTGTGCCATCGCTCGCGGAGTCCATGCGTCGTGGGAACGCCTTGCGCATTTCCTCGACCACCGCCGGCACTTCCAGCATCAGCCCCAGCTCGAACAGCTGCCGGTGCGAAATCTCGCGCGTCGCAAAACGCGGCATCTGCGCGGCAAGGATGAACACCCGCATGATCAACGCCAAGCGCACGGCCTGCAGGAGGTCGAGCTCAAGACGCGTATCGTCGGGGATCTTGCCGCCCTCGATGCCGATCTCCTCCAGCATTGCGTGCAGTTCCACAGCGTCGAGCCGCAGATGATGCACGAGGCTATTGATCTCGCCGTTCCGGTCATCGTCGAGCAGCAGCGTTGCCAGTGCGCGGAATGCCGGATCGAGACCCGCCTCGCGGCCCCACGAGCCACGCCAAGCCCAGAAGCCAGGGTCGAACACGATGGCATTCGCACCCATCGCGTTGAGGCTCGAAAGCTGCTTGCCGCGAGCGATCATCTCCAGCAATGGACGCAGCCGTTGCGAGTTGCGCGCCAGCTCGATGAAGCGATCACGCTCGGAGCCGACGGCGGCACCGAGGCCGGCCACGACGTTCGCCACATAGCCGAACTGCTGCAGGATCGCGTTGTTGGGGATGGCACGCATGCGCGACACCGCGCTGCGATCGACGGCACCGGTTGAATCCATCTGCCGCTTCACCGGGCGCGATCCGGTCTTGAACAGGATGTTGGCACCGAAAGCGCTGAGCACCGAGCGGTAGCCCGGATGCGCGAACAGATGTTCCTGGTAGGCCCTGAGGCGTCCGATGAAATCGAGCTTCAGGTCCAGATCCTCGTAGAACGGATCCTCTGCCTCCGCCGGTACCTCGCCGTCCATGATGACAGTGGCGAGGGCGCGCGTCGTCAGGCGCCGGTTTGCGAAGAACAGATAACCGTCGCCACCCTGGAAGCTCGTTTCGTGCTTGATCGGAATCCCATGGCGCGCAAAACGGCGACGCGCCTCGTCCGAGAACAGATAGTGCAGGCGCGTGTGCATACTGCCAGGGTGCGCACCGCGGCCCATCGACTCGCCGTGGGTCGAGAAGATCAGCGTCTCGACGCCCTTCAGCTCGGAGTTGTCGATGGCCTCAGCCACGCCGTGATGCAGGCGCTCGATCGCGAGCGTCGCGGCGATTTGGCCGACGAAGCGGCCAGCATCCGAGAAGCCCGTCTGCAGCGACAGGCGGTTGCGGCGGCGCACGTAGTTGACGTACGCCTTCTCCTCCAGCAGCCGCTCGACGATGCGCGCGCCGGTCTCGAGACCCAGCGGCGTCTCGAACAGCGGCGACACGTCGGTGATGTCGTCGACGCCGAACAGCGTTGCAAAGAAGATGGCGATCAGCACCGTAGCCGGCGATTCCGTCTCGGCGATCAGGAAGCGGACGGGCGTCTCGCGGTCGACATGCTTTTTGATCTGCGCAATGAGCGCAAACTGACGGATAGCGGTTGCCGTCTCGAGATCGAGCGACTCGAAGTTCACCGTCTCCTTGCGCGCCGTTTCGATCATGCTGACGATGCGCGCCAGCGCCTGACTTTCCGTCAGGTCGCGCGTCCACGGCTCGTGCACGAAAGCGCGGAAGGCGTTGTTGAGCTGCACGGCGTTGATGCGCACGTGGATGTGCGCGGTGCCAAGGCCGGTTGCTTCCATCAGTCCCGACAGCACCGCGACGTCGCGCTTGCCCTTGCCGTCTGGCAGTGCCTCCAGCAACGCACGCAGGAGGCTGACGATCGGCTCCACAGTGGTGATGTTGTAGCCGTCCTGCCGCGAGATGACGTTCGCAGCCTCGGCTAGCGGCGCCTTTGCCTTCATCACCCTGTCGAGCGCTTCGATTTGCTCGTCGACGGCGGCGATGGTGAGATCGAGCTTGCCTGTTACCTGGCGCGACAGCCGCTGCGCCTCGCCTTCCGCGGGGATCTCGTTCTTCAGGCCGATGAAGCGCTCGCGGATATCGTTGAGCGAGGCGCGCTTCTCCTTGAGCCGCAGGATGAACGACTTGCGCCAATCGATATCGGTGCGCCCGTCGAGGTCGTAGCCGACCCAGCAGGCGAACGTCGCCAGCTTCGGCCTAAGCTCATACGCTTTGGCCCCGAAGCGGTGCACGGCCGCCGAGAAGAAGCTGTCGAGCAGCTCTACATAGGCGTTGCGCAAGTTCTGGATGGCGTTCTGCGCCCGCCCGTGCTCGTAGGCGAGATCGATGTTGTCGTCTGGCTTGTGCGGCACGCCAATGCGCATGTTCGGATCGACATCGTCGGCGACGGCGATCTCCACGATCTTCTTGGAAAGCGCGTCGGAAAGACCGAACGTCGGATGTGCCGTCAGCACGATGCCGGTGCGCGCACGCTCCCAGCGAGCCTTGAACGTATCGAAATCGGCCGCTGCTGCAGCGCCTTCGACGAACTCGGCAAATTCTTTGTAGGTTGTGGCGCGATCGACGAAGCCCACGCGCTCCCGCAGATGCAGCGCGCGCTGCACGCCGGCACGATCCATCAGCCGCGTAGCCAGTGCCTGTAATTCGGCAAAGCTGATCTCGCCGCCTTCCAGCTGCCGCGACAGCTTGAACGCGAGATTTACGATTGGATTGAGCGCAGGCGTGTCAGGGATCTGCGTGCGCTGGGCGCGAAGCTCATCGCGAAGCCGGAACTCATCGAGTTTTCCGGGGGCGATCGGCTGCACGTCGTTCGGCATTGATATCTCCACGCTTGGCTCTAGCTAACCGCCGGCCCTCGGCAGAACGCCGATCCGTGAAGAGTTCGGGAGACGCCGAGGGGCAGGCCGGGGCCCGTCTAGCATGAGACGGGCCCCGAAGTCTTACGCAACCTTCTTGAGAGCGTTGACAACGCCAGCGACGGCGGCGCCCATCTCTGAAGGTGTCGGAGCGATGGTGACGCCGCAGCCCTTGAGGATCTCGACCTTCTCGGGAGCGGATTCGCCGAACGCAGAGATGATTGCGCCGGCATGGCCCATCTTGCGGCCCTTGGGAGCCGACAGACCGGCGATGTAGGCGACGACCGGCTTCTTCATGTGGTCGCGCGCATACTGGCCGGCCTCGGCCTCCTGCGGACCACCGATCTCGCCGATCATCAGCACGGCATCCGTCTCCGGGTCATTCTCGAAGTGCTCGAGGATGTCGCGGAACGACGAGCCGTTGATCGGGTCACCGCCGATACCGACCGAGGTCGAGACGCCGATGCCGAGAGCCTTCATCTGCGAGGCAGCCTCGTAGCCCAGCGTGCCCGAGCGGCCGACGATGCCGACGCGGCCCGGCAGATAGATGTGCCCCGGCATGATGCCCAGCATCGCCTTGCCCGGCGAGATGGTGCCGGCGCAGTTCGGCCCGGTGAGAACCATGCGGTTCTCTTTCTTGTAGCGCCGCATGTAGCGTTTCACCCGGATCATGTCCTGAGCCGGAATGCCGTCGGTGATGCACACGCAGTATTTGATGCCGGCATCCGCTGCTTCCATGATCGCGTCCGCAGCGAAGGGCGGCGGCACGAACACGATGGCAGCTTCAGCGTTGGTCTCCTGCACGGCGCCCTTCATGGTGTTGAACACCGGACGGCCGAGATGCGTGGTGCCGCCCTTGCCCGGGGTGACGCCGCCTACGACGTTGGTGCCGTAGTCGATCATCTCCTGGGCGTGGAAGGTGCCGATGCGTCCCGTGAAGCCCTGGATGAGGACCGGGGTATTCTCGTTGATGAAAATAGCCATTTGAACGATCTCCCTGTCCTTAAGCGGCGCTTTTTGCGGCGGCGACGGCCTTCTGGGCCGCCTCAGCCAGCGTTTCCGCGGAAATCACGGTGAGGCCGCTCTCGTCGATGATGCGGCGACCTTCCTCCACGTTGGTGCCCGCGAGACGGACAACCACCGGCATCTTGATGTTGAGGTCGTTCACGGCGTCGACGACGCCCTTGGCGACCCAGTCACAACGGTTGATGCCGGCGAAGACGTTGAGCAGCAGCGCCTTCACGTTCTTGTCCTTCAGCACCGCCTTGAACGACTTGGCGACGCGCTCCGGAGAAGCACCGCCACCGATGTCGAGGAAGTTTGCGGGTTCGCCGCCGGCGAGCTTGATCATGTCGAGCGTCGCCATGGCGAGGCCGGCACCGTTGACGACGCAGCCAATGTCGCCGTCGAGACCGACGTAGGCGAGGCCGCGGTCGGACGCATAGGTCTCGCGCGGGTCTTCCTGGCTCTTGTCACGCAGCTCGGCGATGTGCGGGCGGCGGAACAGAGCGTTGTCGTCGAAGCTCATCTTTGCGTCGAGCGCGACGAGGTTCTTGTCCTTGGTGATGACCAGCGGGTTGATCTCCACCATCGTCGCGTCGAGATCGCGGAACGCGCGGTAGCAGGCCATGATGGTCGGCACCAGCTTGTTGATGATCTCGGGGTCGACGCCCAGGCCGTAGGCAACTTCGCGGGCCTGGAACTGCTGCATGCCGACAGCCGGATCGACCTGCACGCGGATGATCGTGTCCGGCTGGCTCGCGGAGATCTCTTCGATCTCCATGCCGCCGGCCGCCGAGGCGACGACCATGATGCGTTCCGAAGCGCGGTCCATCACCAGGGCGAGATAGATCTCCTTGGCAATGTCGGTCGCTTCTTCGATGTAGAGGCGAGAGACCAGCTTGCCGGAAGGACCGGTCTGGTTCGTCACCAGCTTCTTGCCCAGCATGGCTTCGGCTGCCTGCTCGATCTCGCGATCGGTCGAGCACACCTTGATGCCGCCGGCTTTGCCGCGGGCGCCAGAGTGGATCTGAGCCTTCACCACCCACTTGCTGCCACCGATCTCGGTGGCGCGATAGGAAGCCTGCTCGGGGCTGTAGGCGAGACCACCGCGCGCGATCGGCACGCCGAACTTCGAGAGAAGCTCCTTGGCCTGATACTCGTGGATATCCATTATCCGTGCTCCTTCTGAAGGGTGCTTATTCGGCTGCAGCTTTGGCGCGGGCTGCTTCGCCCTTCTTGATGGCGGCGGCGGTGGCGATGAGGTTGTTCGCCATCTTCTCGGAAGCGGCGTCGATCATCTTGCCGTCGAGAGAAGCGGCGCCCTTGCCCTGAGCCTCGGCCTCCTTGAGGGCGGCGAGGATGCGCTCGGCACGCTCGACTTCCTTCGCCGTCGGCGAGAAGACTTCGTTGGCGAGCTCGATCTGCGAGGGATGGATCGCCCACTTGCCTTCGATGCCGAGGGCAGCGGCGCGCTTGGCACCGGCGGTGTAGCCGGCGGGATCGGAGAAGTCGCCGAACGGTCCGTCGATGGGACGCAGGCCGAACGCGCGGCAGGCAACCGTCATGCGCGACAGTGCGAAGTGCCACTGGTCACCCGGGTAGTCGGGGTTGAGGCCGCCGATGACGACGGTGCGGGCCTTGTTGAAGGCAGCGTAGTCGGCAACGCCGAAGTGCATGGCTTCGAGGCGGCTGTTGGCCGAAGCGATCGACTCGACGTTGGCCATGCCGAGCGGCGTCTCGATCAGCGCTTCCATGCCGATCTTGTGCGGCAGGTTCTTCGCGACTTCGATCTGGCTGACGAAGCTCTCGATCGCGTAGACGTCGGCAGCCGTGCCGACCTTCGGAATGAGGATGGTGTCGAGCTTGTGCCCGGCCTGCTCGACGATATCGACGACGTCGCGGCAGCAATAGTGCGTGTCGAGGCCGTTGATGCGAACCGAGACGGTCTTGCCGGCGCCGGCCCAGTCGAGGTCATTCAGCGCCTGGATGATGTTCTTGCGCGCCTGCTCCTTGTCCGGCGGAGCAACGGCGTCCTCGCAGTCGAGGAATACGTAATCGGCGGCGCTGGCGAGCGCCTTCTCGATCATCGTCGGGTTGGAGCCGGGAACAGCGAGCTCGGAGCGCTGCAGGCGGGATTTGCGGAGGGGATAAAGCGTATAGCTCATCTGGAGGCGTTCCTCTGAAGGCTTTTGGTTTCAGTTGATGCGACTGCCGCCGGAGTAACGGGCGCCGAGCCGCTGGGTCTTGCAAATCGCAGAAAGCGAAGCGGCGCCGATGGACGGCGCCGCTTCTAATGCACTTAGCTAGCGAGCTTCAGCTCGGGACGGCTGGTGGCCGAGGCCTTCGTCGTCTCGCGGAAGTACTCGGCAGCAGCGCCGGTACCCGAGCCCGGGACGAGGTTCACGCCGCAGTCGCGCAGCGCCATCTCGGCTGCGAACAGAGCGCCGCCGACCATGACCTCATCGAGCGCACCGAGGTGACCGATGCGGAACACCTTGCCGGCGACCTTGTTGAGGCCGACGCCGAACGAGGTGTTGTAGCGATAGTAGCCGGTCTTCACGACCTGGGCGCTGTCGACACCTTCCGGAACCAGGATGGCGCTGACGGTGTCGGAGTACCACTTCGGCTCCTTCGCGCACAGCTTGAGGCCCCAAGCGTTGACGGCGCGGCGAACGCCCTCGGCGAGGCGGTGATGACGGGCGAACACGTTGTCGAGACCCTCGGCGAACAGCATGTCGAGCGACGCGCGCAGACCGCGCAGGTGCGGCGTCGCCGGCGTGTAGGGGAAGTAGCCGAGGTCGTTGTTCTTGATCATGTCTTCGAACGAGAAGAAGCAGCGCGGCATCTTGCCCGACTTATTGGCTTCCAGCGCCTTGTTGGACACGGCGAGGATGCCGAGGCCGGTCGGAAGCATGAAGCCCTTCTGCGAGCCGGAGACGCAACAGTCGACGCCCCACTCTTCCATGCGCATGTCGATCGAGCCGACGGAGGAAACGCCGTCGACGAACAGCAGCGCGGGATGCTTGGCGTCGTTCAGAGCCTTGCGCACGCCGGCAACGTCGCTGGTCACGCCCGTCGCGGTCTCGTTCTGCGTCACGAACACAGCCTTGATCTCGTGGCCCTTATCGGCGGCGAGGATCTCGGCATACTTTTCGACCGGCACGCCCGTGCCCCACTCTTCGTCGAGAACCTGCACGTTGAGGCCGAGGCGCTGCGCCATGTCGACCCACAGCAGCGAGAACTGGCCGAAGCGGCTCATCAGAACCTTGTCACCAGTGTTCAGCGTGTTGGTGATCGCTGATTCCCAAGCGCCCGTGCCCGACGCCGGATAAATGAAGACGCGGCCGTTGGTGAGCTTGAAAGCCTTCTTCAGGTCTTCGAACAGCGGAAGCGTGAACTTCGGGAATTCGGGAGAGCGCATGTCCTCCTGGCGAATGTCCATCGCGCGACGGACGGCCTCGGGAACATTCGTCGGACCAGGAATAAAGAGATGCGGCGTAACGAGCATGATGTGTCTCCTCCGAATTGCCGTCTGAATTGGCGTCTGGATATGAATGCGCCTTAAGCGCGGGGCCCCACCATCGCGCCCGAAGGAGGACCGTTGTCTGTTGCTTGCGGCTGGGCCGGGAGCATCTATTTACGTTGATGCCTTCACAACACCCGATCGGGCAGCCGTTGGACGCGATTGGGTAGTGGTTCGGTTGTGCTTGAGGGTAGTCATTCCTACCCACCAAACCGGGCGCGATTGCCAGCCGATTTCCGCTGGTGATCGCGCACGCTTTTCCGCGCCGCTGACCCGCTGGAACATTAGCTGTTCGTGACGCCGAAGCAATGTGCAAAAACGCGCGCATCGATTGTGCAGCGCGTCAATTCTCAGCACGCAGTCAGCGCTGATCCATCGTCGTTTGCATGTAGAGCGCAACCGCCATCGCGCGATTTGAAACGCCGAGTTTGTCGTAGAGATTCTTGAGATGGTATTTGACCGTGTTGCGCGAAATGCCGATGCGCGAAGCGATCTGCAAATTCGTCCAACCGTTTGCAAGCGCGGTAAGGAGTTCGCGCTCTCGCGACGTAAGCTCAGAGAACGGATCAGTCGTCAGCGCTTGCAGGTCGATGTACGGCAGTGACATGCGCCCGCGTGCGACGGCGGCAATGCTCTCGACCAGCACCGTCGGTTCATCGCTCTTCGAGATGAATCCCCAAGCGCCAAGTCTGATGGCCTGGCGCAGCACTTCCTTCCCCGGTTCGCCCGTGTAGACGACGATCCGCGTCCCCAGGTGGCGGCGCTTGATGGCCGACAGGATCTCCGCGCCGGTCGTATCGGGGAATGACCAGCCGATGATGCCGATGTCGGTTGGCCGCTGCTCGATGGCGGACACGAACTCCGCACCCGAAGCTACGGCGTCGAGCACATCGAAGCGGCCATCGCGGGTGATGAAGTCGCGCAGGCCAGAGCGCACGACCGGGCTCTTGTCCGCGATCATGACCGTTGGGCGTTGGGCACCCTGCGTGGTTGCAAGCAATGAGTCCGCCATTTCAGTCATTGGTAGCAGCGAACCTGAAGGATTCGGTCAAGAGGCGATTTCCAAAAACGCTTGCCTCTACACCTTTCCGCAGGCCTTCCCTTCAGCGTCTGCGCACTCGCGATGTTCGACTTCGACTGTGGCATGAACCACCCCGAATGCTTGCTTCAACCGTTCCTTGATGGCTGCTGCAACTCGTTCGGGCGGGACATTGTCGCATGTGAGAGCGTGCAGCGTCATGACGCGCCGGTTCTCGCTCAACGACCAGGCGTGGATATGATGGACACCCTGCACGTCCGGCACCGTCGCTTCCAGATCCTTCTGCACCTCGCGTACGTCGAGATCGTTCGGCGCGCCCTCGAGGAGGATGTGACCGGCTTCCTTCGTGATTAGCCACGCGCTGCGCAGAATGAGCAGAGTGATCACGATCGAGAGGATCGGATCGATCGGCGTCCAGCCGGTGTAGAGGATCACGACGGCAGCCCCGATCGCGGCCACCGAGCCGAGCAGATCGCTCATCACGTGCAGTAGCGCCGCCCGGACGTTGAGGTTCGGATCACCGCCGTGATTTAGAATGAGCAGCGTAACGACATTAACCAATAGACCGATCGCGGCGATGATCAGCATCGTCCCGCCCAGCACCTCGACCGGATTGAACATGCGCTCGATCGCTTCGTAGCAGATCATCGCTGAGATGAAGAACAAGGCGAGGCCGTTCGCGAAGGCGGCGAGAACCTCGAACCGGTCGAACCCATACGTGCGCTTCCAATCCGCGGGGTGCCTCGCAAAACGGACAGCCAGCCACGCCAAGATCAGCGCTGCAGCGTCGGTCAGCATGTGGCCGGCATCCGCGAGAAGGGCCAGCGATCCTGAAATGATCCCGCCCGCCACTTCTGCAAGCAGCGTCACCGTCGTCAGTGCGGCAGCCAGTAGCAGGCGGCGCTCGTTGCGCCCTCCCGAGCTCACATCGCTTTCAGGACCGCCGGCACGCGGACCGTGCCCGTGTCCGGAGCCATGACTATGGGCGTGCCCGTGATGATGTCCCATGCGCATTTCTCCTTGTTGGCCCACTATAGCACTTCACCCGCGGGGCAATTTGTCAGGCAGCGACAATGGTGTGCTTCGTGCAAAGACGCCCCTAAAGGCCCTCGCCCGGAGCGAGCGGCGGTCGGAATTGAAGCGGTGAGCTTTCCCTTGTCCCCAGGCACGCGCAACAGCCTGCGCCAGATTGCGCTGGCTCTGCGGAGCAGCGGCGATCCTGGGGCCGGCAATCACCCAGTTGCGGCACTCCTGCTCGTCACCGCCTCCATGGCCCTCCTCGTCGGGATTGCAGCCGTTGCGCGCAGTGCGGCGCTGTCCGGCGTAGACCCACTGCAGATCATGTTCTTTCGCAACTTTTTCTGCGTCGTGTTGATGCTGCCGCTGCTCTGGCGTCGCGGCGCATCCCTCGTGCGCACGAAGCAGCCAAAGCTGTACGCCTTTCGCGTCGCGGTCAGCTTCGTCGCCATGCTCTCCTATTTCGAGGCGCTGGCCTTGCTTCCGATGGCCGAGGTTACCGCCATCGGCTTCCTTGCTCCGTTGTTCGGGGCGCTGTTCGCGATTTTCCTTCTCGGCGAATACGTCGGCCTGGACCGGTGGGCCGCACTGTTTACCGGCTTCCTCGGTGCCATGATCATGCTGCGGCCGAGCGGCACGGCTTTCGGTCCGGGCCAGATCGCAGCGCTGGTATGGGCTCTATCGATGGGCCTGATCGGTCCTCTCATTAAGCAACTGACGGAATCGGATGACGCAGACCGCATAGTCTTCATCACCAACCTTGTTTCGGTCCCGCTTTCGATCATCCCGGCGCTTTGGGTGTGGTCTTGGCCGCCGCTCGCCGTCTGGCCGCAACTCGTTCTCCTCGGCGTTTTCGCCGTGCTTGGCCACATGACGTTGGTGCGCGGGTTCGCCATTGCCGATGCGTCGCTGGCAATGACGTTCAATTTCAGCCGGCTGCCGTTTTCGGTCCTTGTCGGCTATCTGGTTTTTGGCGAGCTGATCGACGGCCGGACCTGGGTGGGCGCTATCGTCATTTTCGCTGCGTCGGTTTTCGTGACGCACCGGGAATCTCGATTAGCAAGAAATACTCTTTCCTCGCAGGAATAGAGCCAGTGGGGCATTCGCACATTTGCAGAGTTTGGCTTGCCTGATGTGACGGTTCCACGCTGTTCAAACACTTGCGCGCGGAGTTTGAACCGACAATATCGGCGCGCGAATTATCAGCCGGCTCCGAGTGCGGTCCGTCGGGGGCAGCCAATAAGAGCACGTTTGGGAGGAACCCGTCCTTGACCATCAAGTCCGACATTGAGATTGCGCGCGCCGCGACCATGAAGCCGATCACGGAGGTGGCCGCCAAGATCGGCATCTCCGCCGATGCGCTCGTCCCCTATGGCCACACCAAGGCGAAGGTCTCGTTCAAGCACATCGACAGCTTGAAGGACGCCAAGGACGGCAAGCTCATTCTCGTCACCGCCATCAGCCCCACGCCCGCCGGCGAAGGCAAGACGACGACCACGGTTGGCCTCGGCGACGGCCTCAACCGCATCGGCAAGAAGGCCATGATGTGCCTGCGCGAGCCTTCTCTCGGGCCGTGCTTCGGCGTCAAGGGCGGTGCGGCCGGCGGCGGCTACGCGCAGGTCGTGCCGATGGAGGACATCAACCTCCACTTCACAGGCGACTTCCATGCCATTACCTCGGCGCACAATCTTCTGTCGGCGCTGATCGACAATCATATCTACTGGGGCAACAGCCTCGGCTTCGACACCCGTCGCGTCGCCTGGCGCCGTGTGCTCGACATGAACGACCGCGCGCTGCGCGAGATCACCAACTCGCTCGGTGGTGTCGCCAACGGCTTCCCGCGCACTGACGGCTTCGACATCACCGTCGCATCAGAGGTCATGGCGATCCTTTGCCTCGCACTCGACCTCAAGGATCTTGAGCGCCGCCTCGGCAATATCATTGTCGGCTACACGCGCGACAAGTCGCCGATCCGTGCGCGCGAGTTGAAGGCTGATGGCGCCATGACGGTCCTGCTCAAGGACGCGATGATGCCGAACCTCGTGCAGACGCTGGAGAACAACCCCGTGTTCATCCACGGTGGCCCGTTCGCCAACATCGCCCACGGCTGCAACTCGGTTCTGGCCACGAAGTCGGCTCTGAAGCTGGCTGACTACGTCGTCACCGAAGCGGGCTTCGGCGCCGATCTCGGTGCCGAGAAGTTCTTCGACATCAAGTGCCGCAAGGCAGGTCTCGCGCCGGCAGCCGCCGTCGTCGTCGCCACCGTTCGTGCCCTCAAGATGCACGGCGGCGTGGCCAAGGATAACCTGAAGAACGAGAACGTGCTCGCGGTGAACAAAGGCTGCGAGAACCTGAAGCGCCACCTCGAGAACATGGCGAAGTTCGGCGTGCCGGTTGCCGTCGCCATCAACAAGTTCGTCACCGACACCGATGCGGAGCTGGAAGAAGTAAAGAAGGCCGCCGAGAGCCTTGGCGCCAAGGCCTTCGTGTGCACGCATTGGTCGGACGGCGGCGCCGGTACCGAAGACCTGGCCCGTCACATCGTCGAGCTGACCGACACGACGCCGTCGAACTTCAAGCCGCTGTACGCCGATAACGTCTCGCTGCGCGACAAGGTCAAGACCATCGCTACCGAGATCTATCGCGCCTCCGACATCGCTTGCGATGCATCCGTCGAGACGGCGTTCAAGGATCTCGAGGCCGCCGGCTTCGGCAACCTTCCGGTGTGCATGGCGAAGACGCAGTACTCGTTCTCGACGGACCCCAGCAAGCGCGGCGCCCCGACGGGCCACGTCGTGCCGGTTCGCGAGCTGCGTTTGTCGGCCGGCGCCGAGTTCGTGGTCGTCATCACGGGTGAGATCATGACCATGCCTGGTCTGCCGCGTGTGCCGGCAGCTGAGGCTATCCGCCTCAATGCCGACGGCCAGATCGAAGGTTTGTTCTAACCCGAGGATTTCCAAGGGTCCGCTATAAGCAGTCCGCCCCAGTTGCTCTCTATCAAGGCAAATGCTCGCGTTTCAGGCAGTGTTCTTTGTACGATTTGCTGCCACTTTTCCTGGAATACGGGCATGATGCAGCTTGGTTTGGCAATTGGGGCGGAAGTTGCAGCAGCAGGAACAGACGTCGGTCAAAGCCACGCAGGCGCTCCGCAAGGCTTTCGATGAAATGAACGGCACCGGTGACGGTGTCCGCGCGCCATACAATGCAGTGTCCGAGTGGCTCGGCACGCAGAAGCTGGAAGACCTCAAGCAAAAGCTGCTTGAGGCAGAAACGATGTTTCGCCGGACCGGCATCACGTTTGCCGTCTACGGCAAGGAAGAGGCCGCTGAACGCCTCATTCCCTTCGACATCATCCCGAGGATCATCTCCGGCCCCGAATGGCGTCGTCTGACGGCCGGCATTGAGCAGCGCGTTCGCGCACTCAACGCCTTCATGTACGACATTTATCATCGCCAGGAGATCATCAAGGCCGGCAAGATTCCCGAAGAGCTTGTCGTCGGCAACTCGGCATTCGTTCCTGAAATGATGGGCGTCGAGCCACCACTCGGCATCTATAGCCACATCATCGGCATCGACATCGTGCGCACCTCCGAGAATGACTTCTTCGTTCTGGAGGACAACACGCGTACCCCCTCGGGCGTGTCCTACATGCTCGAGAACCGGGAAACGATGATGCACATGTTCCCGGATCTCTTCGCGCGCAATCGCGTTGCGCCCGTCGACGACTATCCCGAGAACCTGTTGAAGACGCTCGCGAGCGTCGCCCCACGCGGCCTCGAAGGCGAGCCGACGATCGCCCTGCTGACGCCCGGCCAGTACAACAGCGCCTACTTCGAGCATTCATTCCTCGCCGACCAGATGGGCGTCGAACTTGTCGAAGGCCACGATCTGGTTGTGCTCGACGGCAGTCTGCAAATGAAGACCACGCAGGGTCTTCGCCGCATCGACGTCCTCTACCGCCGCATTGACGACGACTTCCTCGATCCGCTGGTGTTCCGTTCCGACTCTGTCCTGGGCGTGCCCGGCCTCTTCGATCTCTACCGTGCCGGCCGCGTGACCATCGTCAACGCTCCGGGCGGCGGCATCGCCGACGACAAGGCGATCTACAGCTACATTCCTGAGATCATAAAGTTCTACACCGGCCGGGCGCCGATCCTTCAGAACGTGCCGACCTACAACTGCCGCAAGCCCGACGACTTCAAGTATGTGCTCGAGCACCTGCCCGAACTCGTCGTGAAGGAAGTGCACGGCTCCGGAGGCTACGGCATGCTCGTTGGCCCCACGGCGTCCAAGGCCGAGATCGAGGCATTCAGGGCTAAGCTCGTGGCCAACGCCACCAACTACATCGCCCAGCCTACCCTCGCGCTGTCGACCTGCCCCACGCTCGTCGATACCGGGGTGGCGCCCCGTCACCTCGATCTCCGACCCTTCGTCCTCTTTGGCGATGAAGTGCGCCTCAGCGCCGGCGGACTGACCCGCGTTGCGCTGCAGGCGGGCTCGCTCGTCGTCAACTCCAGCCAGGGCGGCGGGACGAAGGACACCTGGGTTCTTCAGGACTGACAACAGGCATCAAACAGGCGCTCACATCGCATGCTAGGACGGACGGCCAACGACCTTTATTGGCTGGCGCGCTACGTAGAGCGGGCCGAGAACATGGCTCGCCTCACCGAGGTCGGCTATCGCATTGTCCTGTTGCCGCGCGACGGCGACGGGACACACGAGGAATGGCGCTCGACGCTTTCAAGCGCCGGCTGCGCGCAGGGCTACTTCTCGAAGTTCGAGACGCTCAACACCCGCGACGTCATCAACTATCTGCTGTTCGACTTCTCCAATCCCTCGAGCGTCAAGTCGTGTCTTGCTGCCGCGCGCCGCAACGGGCGCGCCCAGCGAACCTCACTCACGCGCGATATGTGGGAGAGCCTCAACGCGGCTTGGATCGAGTTCTCCAACATAAATCCTGCGAACATTACCGCGGGAGAGTTGCCGCGCGTGCTCGACTGGGTGCGCTCGCGCTCGGCGCTCTACCGCGGCGCGCTGCTCAACACGATCCTGCGTAACGATACCTTCTTCTTCAGCCAGCTCGGCACCTTCCTCGAACGCGCCGACAACACCGCCCGCATCCTCGACGTGAAGTATTACGTGCTGCTGCCGCAGATCGAGATGGTTGGTGGCGGCGTTGACGCTGTGCAGTGGGGCGCTATCCTGCGGTCGGTGTCTGCCCACCGTAGCTACCGCTGGGTTTACAAGGAAAACTACAAGCCTTGGCGCATCGCCGAGTACTTGATCCTGAACCAGGCCATGCCCCGTTCGCTGCGTTCTTGCTACGACGAGATCAACATTGCGCTCAGCGATCTCGCCAACCTTTACGGGGAGCGCTCCGTGTGCCACGAGACTGCTGCCGGTACGCGCAATCTCCTGTCGAGCGGCAATATTGACGACATCTTCCAGTCTGGTTTGCACGAATTCATCGAGGACTTCATCATCCGCAACAACCGGCTCGGCAACGACGTTGCCGAGGTCTACCACTTTAACGGTTGATGGGGTCGCCACGTGCTCGTCTCAATTGGTCATGTCACGCGCTACGCCTACGCGACGCCTGCAAGCTACAGCATCCACACGCTGCGCATGACGCCGCCGAGCTTCGAAGGGCAGAAGGTGGTGAGCTGGCGCGTGGAGATGCCCGAGATCGATCGCGCGCTGCGCTACCGAGACGCGTTCGGGAACGTCTGCCATCTCGTCTCCATCCCTTATTCGCACACGCAGTTGGCGATTATCGCCCGTGGCACTGTCGAAACTCAGGATAAGTCTGGCTTCGTGCGTGGTCTCACCGAGGTGTCGCCGATCCGCATTTTCCGGCGTCAGACGGCCAAGACCGAGCCGGATCAGGCCATTGCCGACATCGTGGCAGGGCTCAAGTCCGAGGATCGAATCGACCGCTTGCACGAGCTGATGCAAGTCATTGGCGAGCGTGTGGAGTACGTCGTGGGTGCGACCAACGCCCACACCAGCGCCACGGAGGCGCTGAGCGACGGCCGTGGCGTCTGCCAGGATCACGCGCACATTTTCATCTCCGCAGCGCGGCTCATGGGACTGCCGGCACGCTACATCAGCGGCTACTTCGTCACCGGTGAAGAGCTGGCCTCAGAGGCCCAGCACGCTTGGGCTGAGGCATATATCGACGGTCTTGGCTGGCTGGGCTTCGATCCCGCTAACCAACTTTGCCCGACAGACCGTTACATCCGTCTGGCCACCGGTCTCGACGCCGGCTCCGCCGCCCCGATCACCGGGAACCGCCGCGGTGGCATGGACGAGGTTCTTGACGTCTTCGTTGAAGTCCAGCAGCAAAGCAGCGCCCAGCAGCAATAGAGCCCCCGATCGGGGCCCACCGGGCGCTTTTAAGTTTGGACTGGGGACGAAGAGATGACTTACTGCGTGGCCCTGCGGCTCAACCGCGGGCTGGTATTCGCCGCCGACACACGCACCAACGCTGGCGTCGACAACATCGCTCAGTTCCGTAAGGTCCACACTTGGCGCAAGCAGGGTGAGCGCGTGCTCGTCCTTCTCACCGCCGGCAATCTTTCTCTGACGCAGTCGGTCGTCAGCCTGCTCAACGAGCAGATCGCCGAGAGCGAGAAAGAGCCCGAGGCGGTCAACCTGTTCAACATTCCTTCGATGTACCGCGCCGCGCGCCACGTCGGCGACGCCGTGCGTGCCATTCGCGCCATTGATGGCCCCGCCCTCGAAGCCTCGAAGACCGGATTCACCGGCTCGTTCATCCTCGGTGGCCAGATCGGTGATGAGCCCCCGCGTCTGTTCCAGATCTATTCTGAGGGCAACTTCATCGAGGCGACGGACGAGACGCCTTTCTTTCAGATTGGCGAGCACAAGTACGGCAAACCGATTCTTGATCGCGTTGCCCAGCCCACCATGCGCCTCGGCGAGGCTGCCAAGCTGATCTTGCTCAGCTTCGACTCCACCCTTCGCTCCAACCTCTCCGTCGGCATGCCGATCGATATTGTGCTCTACGAGCGAGACAGCCTCGACCTGCGCCGGGAAAAGCGCATCTACCAGGACGATGAGTATTTCAAGAATCTGTCACACGCCTGGTCCGATGCCTTGCGCGAGGCATTCACCAAAATCGAGGAATTCGACGTCTAAGGCGCGCATTTGCCCAGTGGCGGCCGGCAGGAAATGCGATTACGCCGCAATTGCCGCCTAACAGCGGCTAGGCTTGCGGTGCCATTTGCTTTGCTCCATGTGGAGCTTCAAAATCTTTTGCCGACAGCTCCAAGCTGGGGGAGGACAAAATGAACATCTGCATGGTTGGCGCCGGTTACGTCGGCCTCGTTTCCGCAGCCTGTTTTTCAGAGTTCGGTTGGACGGTCACTTGCGTCGATAAGGACCCGCAGCGCCTCGCCGAACTCAATGCCGGCAAATCGCCCATCTATGAGCCCGGCCTCGACGATCTGATGCAGCGGAACATGCAGGCAGGGCGCCTTGTGTTCTCCGACAACCTCGGCGCCGCAGCCAAGGATGCCGATGTCATCCTGCTCGCGGTCGGCACGCCGATGCGCCGCGGCGATGGCTACGCCGACCTCTCTTATGTCTATGCCGCGGTCGACGAGATCGCCCCGCACCTCAACGGTTTTACCGTCATCGTCACCAAGTCCACCGTGCCCGTCGGCACCAGCCGCGAGATCGAGAGCCGCCTGCGCTCAGCGCGCCCCGACGCCGAGTTTGCCGTCTGCTCCAATCCTGAGTTCCTGCGTGAAGGCTCCGCCATCGGCGACTTCATGCATCCCGATCGTGTTCTCGTCGGCACCGACGATGACCGCGCCGAAGAGATCATGGCACGCCTCTATAAGCCGCTCGCTCTGCGCAGCGCGCCCGTCGTGTTCGTCGGCCGCGAGTCCGCCGAGCTGGCGAAGTACGCCGCCAACGCGTTCCTCGCGCTCAAGATCAGCTTCATCAACGAGGTGGCCGATCTGTGCGAGCAGGTTGGTGCCAACGTGCAGGAGGTCGCCTCGGCCATCGGCAAGGACCGCCGCATCGGCGACAAGTTTCTGCATCCCGGCCCTGGCTATGGCGGATCCTGCTTCCCCAAGGACGTCTCGGCGCTCATTCGCACCGCGCGCGAGCACAAGTCGCCCGTGTCGATCATCGAGCAGGTGCAGCGCGTCAACGACGAGCGCAAGATTTCCATGGCGCATCGCATTGAGGCCGCGGCTGGCGGCTCCGTGCGCGGCAAGACCATCGCCATCCTCGGCGTGACCTTCAAGCCCAACACCGACGACATGCGCGATGCGCCGAGCCTCGTGATCGTGCCGATGCTGCAGGAGCGCGGCGCCACCGTGCGCGTCGTCGATCCGCAGGGCCGCAAGCAGGCTGATCCGCTGCTCCCCGGCGTCGTCTGGTGCGATAACGCGCTTGAGGCGGCTGTCGGCGCCGATGTGCTCGTCACCGTAACCGAGTGGAACGAGTTCCGCGGTCTCGACCTCACGGCCGCCAAGGCGAAGATGCGCGGCGATGTGCTCGTCGATCTGCGCAACGTCTATTCGCCAGAGCTGGCTCACGCGGCGGGCTTCCGCTACTGGGCGGTCGGCCGCAAGTCGGACGATGTCGATCTGGTCCCCGCGCGCGTCGCGCTCAGTGCGTAGTCGCGGCTCCGCCGCAGCACGATCTTGACCTCGCGGTTTGCCGCTGGCACCCGCGAGGCCGTTTCCCCAGCCTTATCTGAGCGCGCCAAGCGTATCGCCGCTGCATTCGCAGCGGCGATGTCCCGCCAGTTGAGCGCTAGAACTTCGATCGGCCCTATGACGCGCGGGAGCACGATCGCCGCGGCAATCCCTGTCGACCAGCCACATGAGCCGGAAAGCACCAGATAGCCGCCGAGTCCTAAGGTCGTCGATTGCAGCGCCGGACGTAGCGCCCTGAGTGCTGCCGCGGCATGCAGCTCCCGTTGTGAGCCGCCGGGCGTCTGTCTCTCCCCGGTCGGCCGTGAAAGCACGGCGCACAGCGCCACCGCGCTGCCCGCTAGAACAGCGAAGCTGCCAAGTAGCGGATGCAGCAGGGTGAGACCGGTAACATAGAGGAGCAGCCACGGCGCGTCGCAAATGTCTGCCGGCGCCGCCCCGCGCAGCACACGCGCGATAGCGAAGCGCTCACCGCGGCCACTGAAAAGAACCGCAAGGCGCCGCTCGGCCCGCCTGCTGCACGCCCCTAACAGAACCTGGCGCCTGAGTTCGACGAACGCGCCGAGCACATACAACCAGGCGGCAGCGCCGGTCAGTGCAAGCAGTTCGCCCATGCTGCCCCTTGGCAGCACGCGCCCGAACAGGATCAGCGTGTAGGCGGGCCCGGTGAGAGCCAGCACATTGAGCGCCGCCGTGTAGAAGAAAGCGCTGGCCAGCACCCAGCGTCCGCCGAGCACAGCCACCGCCGCGAGCGCGAAATATCGATATGGGTTCGCAGGTTGGCTGATCGCCATTGCCCCCTCGGCACCGGCAACGCGCGCATTCGCGAGCTGCATCGCGAGGCGAACAAATCCTTAACAAACAACTAAAGATTGTAGTTTAGGGTGTGTAGTGGTCAAGGGATTTGTCGCGCCTCGCGGGTGAGAAGCGCCCCCCCGTCATGCCTTCCCGATAAGCTCAAACGCCGTAAGGAAAAAAGCTGTGCGCCCTCGATCAGCGCGCGTCCGCATGGCATAGATCGATGAAATGGCCGCCAACGGCCCAAAAAACAGCAGCGGAGGGCGAGGGGACACTCGAAGATGGGCCAGCCACAGACACTTGCGGCTTATTTCGCCGGATGGGCCGGGGAAAGGCCAGCGCGGCTCGCCGTAGCATCGACGATGCGCGCGCTCGCGACAGTAGCCATCGAGCTTTCTGAGCTTCTCGGCCAGGGAGCCCTTGCCGGTCCCCTGGGTCGTGGCACCGGCAAGGTCGGCGACGTGGACGAGCAAAAGGAGATCGACCTTCTCGCCAACAACCGCATCGTCGAGGTGCTGCGCGATGCGCCCGTCGCCGCCATTGCTTCCGAGGAGATGGACGCCCCGCTGCTCCTTGATGAAAAGAAGCCGCTGCTGGTCGCCATCGACCCGCTCGATGGTTCGTCCAACATCGACGCCAACGCCTCCATCGGCACGATTTTCACGGTTCTTCCCGCCCTCGAACACAACGGGGAGCCGTCCGCCTTCCTGCAATGTGGCGTCAATCAGCTCGCCGGCGGCTTTTTCCTCTATGGACCGCAGACTGTGCTCGTCTCGACGGTCGGCGCCGGCACGCAGGTCTTCACCCTCGACCGCCGCACCGGAACGTTCGTGCTGACGCATCCGAAGGTCGAGATCCCGGCGCGCACCACCGAGTACGCGATCAACGACTCCAACTCGCGCCACTGGGACGACCCGGTCCGCACCTACATCGATGACTGTCGCCGCGGCAAGGAAGGCCCCCGCGGACGCGACTTCAACATGCGTTGGACCGGCTCTCCGGTGGCCGATTTTTATCGCATCATCTCGCGCGGTGGCATCTACCTCTATCCGGGCGACAAGCGCCGCAGCTTCCGCAACGGCCGCCTGCGCCTCGTCTACGAGGCGAACCCGATATCGTGGGTGATCGAGCAGGCCGGCGGCGCCGCCTCGACCGGCCGCGAGCGCGTGATGGAGGTGCGGCCCAGCTCGCTACACCAACGCATCCCGCTCATCGCCGGATCGCGCTTCGAGGTCGAGCATGTGGTAAGACTGCACGACGGGCGCCAGGTACGCGGCGAACGCTCGCCGCTGTTCAGCCGCCGGGGCCTCCTCCGGTTCTAATTAATCAATAATTATAAGGCACTATCGCGGGGCCATGTCAGCTAAACATCCCATCATCTCGGTCACGGGATCCTCGGGCGCCGGCACCACATCGGTGCGCCAGACGTTCGAGAACATCTTCCGCCGCGAGCACATCAGCGCCGCCTTCATCCAGGGCGACGCTTTCCACCGCTATGGCCGGATCGAAATGGAGCAGGCGATTGTCGAGGCGCGTAACCTCGGAAATAACCATTTCAGCCACTTCGGCGAAGAGGCAAACTTGCTCGCCGAGCTCGAAGAGGTATTCCGCACCTACGGCGAAAGCGGCCGCGGCCGAACGCGCCACTACGTCCACGACGAGCACGATGCAGAGCGGCATCAAGCGCCGGTCGGCACCTTCACCGAATGGGAGGATTTCCCTCGCGGCACCGACCTGCTGTTCTACGAAGGGCTGCATGGGGCCGTCGTCACCCCGAAAGTGAATGTCGCTCGCCACGCCGATCTCAAAATCGGCGTCGTGCCTGTGATCAATCTCGAGTGGATTCAGAAGCTCATCCGCGACAAGTCGATGCGCGGCTACTCGCATGACGAAGCCGTCGACGCCATCCTGACGCGCATGCCCGACTACGTGAACTACATCTGCCCGCAGTTCACCGAGACCGACATCAACTTCCAGCGCGTCCCAACCGTCGACACCTCGAACCCGTTCATCTCGCGCTGGATTCCAACGCCCGATGAATCGATGGTCGTCATCCGTTTCCGCGATCCGCGCGGCATCGACTTCCAGTATCTCCTGTCGATGATCCCCGACAGCTTCATGTCGCGCGCCAATTCGATCGTCATCCCCGGCGGCAAGCTCGATCTCGCCATGCAGCTCATCCTGACGCCGCATATCCTGGCGCTCGTCGAGCGCCGCCGCCGCGCGTAGTGACGCAGCATTTTTGCACAGGACCGGGCTCAGACCGGAACTGCCGAGTTGTTAGAAAGGCTGACGGACGTTAGCTAATCTGGCAAACCGCGCCTCTTGCGGTCTTCTGGAGGAACGAACGAAATGGCCGGTACCGTCACCATCGCTCCGTCGATCCTGTCGGCCGACTTCAGCCGCTTGCGCGATGAGGTCGCGACCGTCGAGGCCGCAGGCGCTGACTGGATCCATCTCGATGTGATGGACGGACACTTCGTGCCCAACATCACCTTCGGCCCGCCCATCATCAAGGCGCTGCGTCCGCACTCCAAGAAGATTTTCGACGTGCATCTGATGATCGCGCCGGCCGACCCCTACCTCGAAGCGTTCGCCGATGCAGGTGCTGACATCATCACGGTGCATCCGGAGGCCGGCCCACACCTCGACCGCAGCCTGCAGACCATCAAGGCGCTGGGCAAGAAGGCGGGCGTCGCCATCAATCCGGCTACGCCTGAAGACTGCCTCGCGTATGTGCTCGATCGTCTCGACCTCGTCTTGATCATGACGGTCAATCCCGGCTTCGGCGGTCAGAGCTTCATCCCCGCGATGGTCGACAAGGTGCGCCGCGTGAAGGCGATGATCGGCTCGCGTCCCATCGACATCGAGATTGACGGGGGGATCACGCCGGAGACCGCGCCGCTTGTCGCCGCCGCGGGCGCCAACGTGCTCGTCGCGGGCTCCGCCGTCTTCAAAGGCGGCACCCAGGAATCCTACGCGGCGAACATCGCGGCGATCCGCTCGGCCGCTGATGCCGCCCGCGGCAAGGCCGCTGCTTAAGAACGCCGTCCGCGCTTATCCCCGCACGGAAAAGCCGCGCCTATCCTCGCGCAACGAGTTTTCAGTTGCGAGGATCGCGTGGACGATACGCCCAACCTCGGCCTGCCTTACATCATGGCGGCCCAATCCCAGAAGCACGTCACCCACAACGAGGCCATCCGAGCCCTCGATGCGATTGTGCAGCTCTCGGTGCTCGATCGCGACCTGAGCGAGCCGCCCGAATCTCCCGCTGAAGGCGCCCGCTATATCGTCGCCGACAGCCCGATCGGCGCTTGGGCCGACCACGCCGGAGACATCGCCGCGTATCAGGACGGCGCCTGGATGCTCTACGCGCCGCGCGAAGGATGGATCGCCTGGGTCGCAGACGAAGAAACGGCCGTTGTGTTCAGCGGCTCCGCGTGGACGGCGCTGTCGACCGGCGAAGGTGGCGGCGGCGGTTCCGGCGACTTTGCAACGCTCGGCATCAACACTGACGCCGACACGACCAACCGCCTCGCGGTCTCGGCCGACGCGACGTTGCTCAGCCACGATGGCAATGATCACCGGCTCAAGATCAACAAGGCGACCACCACCGACACGGCGAGCCTGCTGTACCAGACCGGCTTTTCCGGCCGCGCCGAGATGGGCCTCGCGGGCGACGATGATTTCCACTTCAAGGTCAGCGCCGACGGCACGAGCTGGAACGAAGCCATCGTCATCGACAAGGACACCGGCGCGGTGTCGTTCCCCAACACGACGATTGGGGGCAGCGGCGGCGTCGGCGGACCCGGCTCATCGACAGACGGAAACATCGCGACCTTCGACGGCACCAGCGGCGACGCAATCTCAGACAGCGGCAAGGCCGTCTCGATCGACGGCACATTCGCCGCCAACAGTGACGCCAAGGTGCCGACCGAAAAGGCGGTGAAGACTTACGTCGCATCCGCCATTGACGCCGTGCGCGACGGCGTGTCCTCGGCCTACGACACTCTCGCCGAACTCGCCGCTGGGCTCGCCGGTAAGCTCACCGCCGCCAGCAATCTCTCCGACCTTGCCAGTGCTGCGACAGCGCGAACCAACCTGGGCCTTGCCATCGGCACTAACGTCCAGGCCTATAGCGCCAACCTCACCACCTTCGCCGCCATCGCGCCATCGAGTAACGTACAGTCCCTGCTCGGCGCGGCGAACTATGCCGCCATGCGCGCGCAGCTCGACCTTGAGGCCGGCACCGATTTCTACAGCAAGTCCGCCGTCGACGCCGCCTTCCAGCCGCTCGACAGCGACCTGACGGCCGTCGCCAGCCTCTCGCCTTCGAACGACGACGTGCTCCAGCGTAAGTCAGGCTCATGGACCAATCGCACGCCTGCCCAGCTCACCGCCGACCTGTCCGCCTTCACTGGCGACAGCGGCAGCGGCGGCATCAAAGGCCTGGTGCCCGCGCCAACTGCTGGCGACGCTGCGGGTGGCAAGTTTCTGCGCGCCGATGGATCGTGGGCCGCGCCGGCAGGCGGTGGTGGCAGCGCTACGCGCGAGCTTCTCACTGCGGCACGCACTTACTACGTACGCACCGACGGTTCGGACACCAACAACGGCTTGGCCAATACCTCAGGCGGCGCCTTCGCCACGATGCAGAAGGCGCTGGATGTCGTCGGAACACTCGACCTCTCGATCTACGACGTCACCGTCCAAGTGGCAGCTGGCACCTATACGGCCGGTGTTTCCCTCTCAGGAGCGTTCGTTGGCGCGGGCTCGGTCACCCTGCGCGGAGACCCCACGACACCCGCCAACGTGGTTATCTCGACCACCGGCAGCCATTGCATTTCCGCCTCGGGCGACGGGGTGCATTTCAACGTCTCTGGCTTCAAGCTGCAGACGACCACCTCGGGCTCGTGCCTGTCGGCGGGCAAAGGCGCCCGCATCAGTGTCACCGGGGCCATCGAGTTCGGCTCTGCCGCCACGTACCATTGCGCAGCGGATGCCTCGAACATCGACCTCACGTCGATCAGCTATAAGATTTCAGGTGGCGCAGGCGTGCACTTCGCATCCGTTTCCGGCGCCAACATATCGGCCGTCAACTGCACCGTGACGCTGACCGGCACGCCTGCCTTTGCGACGGCATTCGCCTATGCCACGTCGCTGTCGATGGTGGTCTCGCTGCTCATGACCTACAGCGGATCGGCGACCGGCAAGCGCTACGACATCAGCGGCAATTCGGTGGTCAACACCTTCGGCGGCGGCGCCAGCGCATTGCCCGGCGGGACGGCCGGCAGCACAGCCACCGGGGGGCAGTACCTGTAACGCGAGGCGGCGCCGGTCAGAGCTTCCAGCCGGAATGGATCGCCGCCACGCCGCCGGTGAGATTGCGGCAGCTGACACGCTCGAAACCCGCATTGCGGATGAGTGCCGCGAACTTCTCCTGGTTGGGGAACTTGCGGATGCTCTCGACCAGATAGCGATAGGAGTCGGCATCGCCCGCGACGGCTTGGCCGATGCGCGGGATTACCTCGAACGAGTGGAAGTCATAGAGGCGGTCGAGGATCGGCACGTCGACGTGCGAAAACTCGAGGCAAAGGAACCGCCCGCCAATCTTCAACACGCGGTAGGCTTCCGCCAGCGCTTTGTCGATGTGCGTGACATTGCGAATGCCGAACGCGATCGTATAGGCATCGAACGAGCGATCCGCGAACGGCAGCTCCTCTGCGTTGCCTTCCTTGAAGCTGATCCGGTTCTGCAGCCCTGCGTCGGCGACGCGGCGCTCGCCCACCGCGATCATCTCCGGGCTGATGTCGCACAGCGTCGCCACCGCATTCGGACCGCTCGCCCGCGCATACCGCAAGCTGATGTCGCCGGTGCCGCCGGCAACATCGAGCAGATGGAACGGCTGGTCGCCGCGCGGCGGATTGAGCGTACCGATGAGGTCGCGCTTCCACAGCCGGTGCAGCCCGCCCGACATCAGGTCGTTCATCAGGTCATAGCGCTCGGCAACACTCGCGAACACGCGGTTGACGAGACCTTGCCGCTCGGTCTCTTCGATGCGCCGAAACCCGAAGGTGGTGCTGGTGTCGTCTGCTGATGGCTCGCTCATGCGCGGGACAATAGCGAAGCCCGAGCCTCGGCGCTATGCTCCCGCGCCCATGCCCCCAGCGACACAGATGCCCCCCAATGCCTGAGCTTCCCGAGGTCGAGATCGTCCGCCGCGGCCTGCTGCCGGCCCTCGAAGGGCATACCTTTGCCAGCGTCGAGCAGCATCGGCCCGACCTGCGTTTCCCCCTGCCCGATGATTTTCCCGGGCGGCTGCGTGGCCGCAAGGTGCTCAGTCTGGAGCGCCGCGGCAAATATCTTCTGGCCCGCCTGTCGGGCGGCGACGTGCTGCTGATGCATCTCGGCATGACCGGGCGCTTCACAATCGACGGCAAGGGCCGAACGGTTAACGCAAAGAACGGGCCCGGACGCGCCGCACACGATCACGTCGTCTTCCACATGAAGGACGGCGCCACGATTTCCTATAACGACACGCGCCGCTTCGGCTTCATGAAGCTGATCCCGGAGAAGGAACTCGCCGAGCATCCGCTGATGCATCATCTGGGTGTTGAGCCGCTGAGCGCCGAGCTCACTCCCGAGTACCTGGCGCAGCGGGCGTACGGCAAGAAGGTGAACCTCAAGGCGTTCCTGTCCGATCAGCGCATCATCGCCGGCCTGGGAAACATCTACGTGTGCGAAGCGCTATATCGGGCCGGCCTCTCGCCGGAGCGCGGCGCCGCCACCATCGCCACCAAGACCGGTCGCCCCAACGAGCGCGCGGTCGCACTCGTCGCCGCTATTCGAGCGGTGCTCGAAGACGCCATCAAGGCGGGAGGTTCGACGCTGCGCGATTATCGCCAGGCCGACGGCGAGCTGGGCTACTTCCAGCATTCGTTCCGCGTGTATGGGCGCGAGGGCAAGCCGTGCCGGCACAAGGGTTGCGGCACGGTGCACCGCATCGTGCAAGGCGGACGCTCAACCTTCTACTGTCCGCGCTGCCAGCGCTAAGCTGGGGTGCTGCGTCGATACGTGACCAGCGACGCGACCGAGATCGCGATCACCGTCAGGCCGCCTGTCAGGAACACGATGTTTGCCGCCCAGTCGTCCTTGGGCGTCGCGAGCTTGCCCGAACCCACCAGATAGATGAGCGAGATAACGACAGCCACGATGAGCGCCAGCGTCAGCTGCATCAAGCGCCGAAGTCCCGGACCGCTACGAAACGGTGCTCGGCTTCCGATCAGGTAACGCGCAGCAGCAAGTGCCGCCGCTGCAAGCAGCACCATGCCCGCACCGTACTGCCACCAGTGACGCCATACCAAACCGCCCAGCGAATAGGCGGTGAACATCACCGCCGCTCCCCAGCCATAGGTTGCCGCGGTCAGCACCGAATTGTCCCAAGCCCACCGCGCATCTCCCGACCCCGCGCCTGGGCGCCACAGCGGAACGTTGATGCGCAACAGGAACATGATCACCTGCAGCGCGTAGAGGGCCGCCGCCAGCGCGAAGATCGGCTGCGATTGCCGCGCCGCTGCGAGCACGGCGATGATCACACTCAACACCGCAGCGAGCAGCAGTGTCGGCAACATTCGTTTCACCGGCATCGATCCCTCACGTCCGAGCTGTTTTGTAACTCTAGCGCCGACGCGCCGAAGGGCCCCAAAGGGCGTTTGCGCTGATGATCGCCAGGGCGACCGCGCCGAAAAAGAACACTGCGTTTGCCGCCCAGTCGGGCTCGGCCGGGTTGCGTGGCATCTTGCCGTCGATGACCATGCCGATGACCGCGATGATCATGCCTCCGAACTGGCCGATGGTGAGATAGCGCGCGATGTTGAGCAGCGCTTGATCCTCGCGTCCGGCCGCCGTGTCCTTCGCCATCATGGCGCTGAAGCCGAGGCAAAGCGCCGCGCCGCCAACGCCGGCTAGGACGTATTGCCACCACTCGTGCCAGCTCAGCACGAGCTGGTAGGTCACGAGCATCGACAACCCGGCCCACGCCCAGACGAGGCCCATCCACGCCGAAGTCGATCCAGCCAGCGCCGGTTCCGAGCCGCCGGAGCGCGCCAGCCTCGCGCGATTGGAAAGCGCGAGCAGAACGAAGATGGCACAAGTGGCGGCAGCGACGGCCATCTGGACCCAGTAACCCTGGGTCGCGGCATAGCTGACAGCGGCCGTCCCGGCCACCAGAGCGCCCACCCACAGCCCTACTGAAATCATTGTTCCCCCTTACTGCGTTCGCTTGGAGCGACAACAGAGCCCGGGGAACGACGATCTGGCAAGCCTGAGAGACGCTTAACGGCCCGGAAGCGCCGTTGACCCTACACTTTGTCGCGTCTATAGGATCGCCACTTGACGCCGCTCGAAGCTTTATGCTCCGGGCGGCAGACGCATTTGGACAAGGCTACACCTGGGGTGGCGCCTGCGTTCGGGCGACGGCAGGTGTTAGAAGAGGAACGACATATGGCCAATACGAAGTCTGCAAAGAAGGCGGCCCGCCAGATGGTGCGCCGTACCGAGATCAACAAGGCGCGCACCACGCGTGCACGTACCTCCGTGCGCTCGGTCGAAGAAGCGATCAAGTCGGGCGACAAGGAAGCCGCGACGAAAGCACTGCGTGCAGCGAGCCCGCTTCTTGCGCGCACCGCTCAGAAGGGCGTGATGCACAAGAAGACCGCGAGCCGCAAAGTTTCGCGCCTCAACGCACGCATCAAGGCGATGGCGTAACACGCACGCCGTTCCCTTCGGGGGACTACCAATGACGGTGCGGTAAGTTCGCAACAGCACTACCGCACCATCCACCGTCACCACACGAGTCTTGAACAGGCCTAAGTGACGGATTCCGCGATGCTCAACGCACGCGACGCGAGGCTCTCGCCCGCATATTGCCCAAATTGATGAGCGGGCAGACCAAACACAAAATGACAATTGAGCGACGTACCAGAGGACAAGTTTCTCTGGTCGTGCGCGCTCGCTATCGCGCCTTGAAAATCATGAGTTTGCGCGCGCCGCTATCCACAGTTCTTAGCTGCAATACACAGGATATCCACGCATTGAGGACTCTTGCGCGCACCTCTGCAACCGATCATTCATGCACCGGTTACGCTTGCTTAAGGCAGAGTTAAGAGCTACGGTCCTGGGTGTCGAGGCGCCTGCATTTATCCAGTGTTCCGGCGCTCGTCATCGCCAGGTTTTGTACAGTATCGCGTCCCTGGTTTCAGCGTAGCTTATGTTCGGTTCTGCGTATCTTTCTGAGCAGTTGCTCGGAAAGTGGAGGAGATCGTTTCCTCTATCGCATGCCGGGCATGTGAGCAGTTCGATCTGAGGCGATAAGCTCAGGTCGGATCTGTGTGTTGGAGGACGTAGGGTGCAGTCGGTTGAAGTCGTCCACATCGAAGACGTGCCTGTGGAAGAGGCCTGGGCTCGTCTGGCGGAAGATGCGGGTGCCGTTCTGATCGACGTGCGGACCAGGGCGGAATGGACATTCGTGGGGCTCCCCGATCTTTCATCGATCGGCAAGCGGGTTCTCACGGTGGAATGGCAGACGTATCCGGAAGGCAGCGGCGAAGCAGGCTTCACGGAACGGATGTCCAAGGCGCTCGATGCGGCGGGCGCTACAAAAGATAGCGAGTTGTTCTTCATCTGCCGATCTGGCGCACGCAGCCGCCTGGCTGCGGAAGCTATGGCAAATGCTGGCTATCGACGATGCAGTAATGTGGCGGACGGTTTCGAGGGGCCTCTCGATGCCGATCGCCACCGAGGGCAGGCCGCTGGCTGGAAAGCCGCGGGCTTAGCTTGGGTGCAAGGTTAGCGCACCCGTTACGGAAGACCCGGATTTGGACCTCTTGCGCAACCGCGGCGGCGGACGGCGTCGGTCGATCTTTGTCTGGGTGACTTTGAGGTGCAGGTCGAAAAAGTTCGATTAAGTGCGGGGGTTTCACACATGCAGACGATTCATAAGGCGGATCATTCCGTTGCTGGCGGCTTTGCGGGCGCAGCTCAGGGCGGACTCGACGAACGTACGACGACCACCATTTCAGGCGGCGCTTCCAGTTCCGCTCTGACGACCACGACCAGCAACGACGAGCCGCGCGGCCAGAAGGTGCGGGCCATGCTGCGCGCACGGCTCGGAGACGACATCTTCACAAGCTGGTTCAACGCGCTCGAGTTCGAGAGCTTCGAGGGCGGCGCCGTAAAGTTCTCGGTGCCGGTCAAGTTCCTGCGCACCTGGATTCAGTCGCACTATTCGGAAGATCTCCTCGCTTGCTGTCGCGCCGAGTTCAAGGGCGCGGAGAAGGTCGAGGTTGTTCTTCGCCAGCCCGGCACCGCGCCAGGTGCACGCGCCGAGGCGGAAGCGATTGAGCAGAGCGAGCCAGCTTCCAATGCTCGCAATGGTGTAGCAACGGACGCTGGCCAGCGCGGTCCGATGTTCGTTGCACCGGCTCCGGCCGGCCGCACCAGCGTCGGTGGTTTCGAAGGCTCGCCCCTCGATCCGCGTTACACCTTCGACAGCTTCGTCGTCGGCGCATCCAATCGTATGGCGCACGCCGGTGCGACGCAGGTGGCAGAGACCGCACTCAGCGAAACGCCGGGCTTCAATCCGCTCTACATCCACTCGGCCGTTGGCCTCGGCAAGACTCACTTGCTGCACGCCATTGCTTGGGAAGTGAAGCGTCGTTCGCCCAACGCGCAGGTGCTCTACCTCACTGCCGAGCGTTTCCGTTATCAGTTCGTCGAGGCACTGCGCAGCCAGGACCCCCTTGCCTTCAAGGAGAAGTTCCGCGGCATCAACGTGCTCCTCATCGACGATCTTGAGTTCATGCACGGTGAGCGCACCGAGCAGGAGTTCGACCACATCATCAACTCGCTGCTCGACGGCGGGCGTCAGGTGGTCGTGGCTTCCGCTCGTGCACCCAATCACGTCGAGCGTCTCAACGAGCGCATGCGCTCGCGACTGCAGCGTGGCCTCGTCACCGAGATCGGCGTTCTCGATCACGAGCTGCGTCAGAAGGTCCTGGAGAAGCGCCTCGCCGAGAAGCGGGCGAACGATCCCTCCTTCGCGCTCGGTCGCGACATCCTCGCGTTGCTTGCCGACCGTCTGACGGAGAGCGGCCGCGAGCTCGAAGGGGCGATCACCCGCCTCTACGCCACGTGGCAGTACATGCGCACGCCGATCACCCCCGACGTTGCCGAGACGGTGATCCGCGATCTGGTGCAGGGCCTTGAGCCCCGCCGCATCAAGATCGAGGACATCCTCCGCATCATCTCGCGCCACTTCGGCGTGTCGAAGGGTGATCTACTCTCGCAGCGCCGCCATCGCTCGGTCGTCTGGCCTCGTCAGGTCGGTATGTATCTCGCCAAGCAGCTCACCGCCCGCTCTCTGCCCGAGATCGGCCGCCGCTTCGGCAATCGTGATCATACAACCGTCCTGCACGCGATCCGTAAGATCGAGGGCGAATTGGCTGGTAATCCCCGCCTCAAGGAGGAGCTGGAAGAGCTCAAGCGCCTTCTCAGCCACTAACGCTGGCCTTCACGAAACAGGCCGCCGTGCCGAGGGTATGGGTGCGGCGGTCTAAGCGGGGAGGGGCGGCGTCCTTGGCGCCGCTCCTTTTGCCGGTTCCAAGGCCCGAAAACCCGGCCCTGGACCAAAAAGGTCGACAAATCGCGCCGTTTGACCTCCGGCCCTTGAAAGTTACTGCCGCCTCGGGGCATGTTGGCCGGGGGCGAATCCCATACAAGACGCCAGTCTCTGGTCCCGCCGAGCATCCCCATCTCGCAACACGGGCCGCCATTCGACCTCTGATCGAGGTCGCGGTGGTTCGGACAACTGAACTGGCTGCACAGAAGGCGCCGAGGATCCATCCATGCGGCTTGTGATCGAACGTGGTGAACTCTTGCGGGCGCTCGGCCACGTGACCAGCGTCGTCGAGCGGCGCACGACGATCCCTATTCTGTCGAACGTGCTGCTCCGCGCACGTGAATCGACTTTGGAATTCAAGGCGACTGATCTCGAGCGCGAGGTCATCGAAGGCGTCGCCGCCGACGTGCAGCAGCCCGGCGCCGTCACCGTGCCCGCGCATATGCTGCACGACATCGTCCGCAAGCTGCCCGACGGCAGCGAGGTCGACATTCGCAAGGAAGCCGACAAGGAGCGCCTGACGCTCACTGCCGGCCACGCGCGCTTCGCGCTGCAGACGCTTCCCGCTGAGGACTTCCCCGACATCGGCGTGGGCGACATGGGCCAGGAGTTCGAGCTCACTGCTCAGGACTTGAAGCGCCTCATCGACAAGACGCGCTTCGCCATCTCCACCGAGGAGACGCGCTACTACCTCAACGGCATCTATTTCCACACCGCCCAGTCCGACGGCGCGCCGACGCTGCGCGCTGTTGCGACCGATGGCCATCGTCTGGCTCAGGTCGAGCTGCCGCTGCCGCAAGGCGCTGAGGGCATGCCCGGCGTCATCATTCCGCGCAAGACCGTGCACGAGCTGACGCGCCTCATCGAGGACAGCTCCGCGCCGGTGAAGATCGCGGTCAGTCCGTCCAAGGTGCGCTTCGAGATTGGCTCCGTCACGCTGACGTCGAAACTGATCGAGGGCACCTTCCCCGATTACGGCCGCGTCATTCCGCAGGGCAACGACAAGTCGCTCACCGTCTCCAACGCCGAGTTCATGAGCGCCGTCGACCGCGTTTCGACCATCGCCTCCGAGCGCGGCCGCGCCGTGAAGCTGAACATCAAGCCCGACAAGCTCATCCTGTCGGTCAACAACCCCGAGGGCGGCAGCGCCACCGAGGAGATCAGCGTCGATTACACGGCCCAGCCCCTTGAGATTGGCTTCAACGCCAAATATCTGCTCGATATCGCCAGCCAGCTCGAAGGCGAGCGGGCGACATTCAAGCTCGCCGATCCCGGTTCGCCCACTATGGTCAACGACCCGGGCGACGAGACGGCGCTTTATGTGCTCATGCCGATGCGCGTGTAGCCGTGGCTGCATTGCTCGGCGCAGCGCTTCACAACGCTTAGCGAACGCATGCTTTGGGTCGAGCGGCTCACGCTCACAAACTTCCGCAACTATACCGGGGCCGCCGTCGACGCGGGCCCTGAGCCACAAGTGCTGATCGGCGCAAACGGCGCGGGCAAGACGAACCTGCTCGAAGCCGTATCGCTCTTGGCGCCGGGCCAAGGCATGCGCCGCGCCTCCTACCCCGATATCTCGCGCGGCACGGGCGATGGCAGTTGGGCTGTCGCCGCACGCACACACACGCACGCCGGCCCCGTCGACATCGGCACCGGCCTGCTCGCAGAGAACGCTGGCAACGAACGCGCCGGCCGCATCGTGCGCATCAACGGCGAGACGATGGGCGCGGGCACCCTCGCCGATTATGTCGAGGTCGTCTGGGTGACGCCCGCGATGGACGGTCTCTTCACCGGCCCGGGCTCCGATCGCCGACGCTTCCTCGATCGCCTCATCCTGTGCTTCGACCCTCAGTACCGCACTGGCGCCTCGCGCTTCGAGCGCGCCATGCAGCAGCGCAACCGCCTCCTCGCCGACGGGGTGCGCGACAACGCTCGCTTCGAGGGCCTCGAACTGCTGATGGCCGAGACCGGCGTCGCCATCGCCGCGCAGCGCGCGGAAGCCGTGGCAGCGCTCGCGTCCATCATGGCGGAGCGCACCGAGCGCGATCCATCTTCGCCCTTTCCAGCGGCCAGCTTGGCGCTGGAGGGCGCGCTGGAGACGGACCTTGCGCACCTGCCGGCCATCGAGGTGGAAGACCTTTACCTGCAGCGCCTGCGCCAGGGGCGCGAGCGTGATCGCGCCGCCGGCCGCACTTTGGACGGCCCGCACCGATCCGATCTCCTCGTCGCGCATGCGCCAAAGGCCATGCCTGCGCGGCTCTGCTCCACCGGCGAGCAGAAAGCCCTGCTGATCGGCCTGGTGCTCGCCCACGCCGAGCTTGTCGCCCGCCGCCGCGAGGCAGCGCCGATCCTTCTCTTGGACGAGGTAACGGCCCATCTCGACGCCGAACGGCGTGCCGCGCTGTTCCAGGAAATCATCCGCCTCGGCGCTCAGGCATGGATGACTGGAACCGACGCCGAAGCCTTTTCCTGGCTCGCCGGCAAGGCCCGATTCTGGCGCGTCGAGGATGGGTTTTTGACCAGTTTGGCCAATGCGCCCGAACAAGGTGCCGCAGTGCCTTCTAACTAGCGGAAAATATTACTATTTATGTTGGGGTTGAGCGGCGCGGCAACGTGCTTTTTGCGGGCCTTCGTGCTATACGTAATCAGAGCCCGATTGACCCCTAGGACAATTCGATAAATGAGCGCTTTGCCCGCGAAGAAAACCACGGGTGCCGAGGAGTACGGCGCCGAGTCGATCAAGATGCTGAAGGGCCTGGACGCTGTCCGCAAGCGCCCCGGCATGTACATCGGCGACACCGACGATGGGTCCGGCCTCCACCACATGATCTACGAGGTCGTCGACAATGGCGTCGACGAGATCCTTGCTGGCCACGCCAAGACGTGCCTCGTCACCCTCAATCCGGATGGCTCGTGCACCGTGCGTGATGATGGCCGCGGCATCCCTACTGGCATCAAGAACGACGACGACCACGATCCGAAGCGCTCCGCCGCCGAGATCGTGTTTACGGAGCTGCACGCTGGCGGCAAGTTCGACCAGAACTCCTACAAGGTCTCGGGCGGCCTTCACGGCGTCGGCGTGTCCGTGGTGAATGCTCTCTCGACCTGGCTCAAGGCGCGCATCTGGCGCGAGGGCAAGGAGCACCTGATCGAGTTTCGCGACGGCGTGCCCACCGGCCCGCTCAAGGTCGTCGGCGACGGCAATGGCGAGCGCGGCACCGAAGTATCCTTCCTGCCGAGCCCGAACACCTTCACGCAGACTGAATTCGATTTCGGCACGCTCGAGCACCGCCTGCGCGAACTCGCGTTCCTGAACTCTGGCGCCAAGATCGTTCTCACCGACGCCCGTCATGCCGACATCAAGCGCGAGGAAATGCTCTACGAGGGCGGCACGGCCGCGTTCGTACGCTATCTCGACCGCTCGAAGCAGTCGCTGATCCCCGAGCCGATTATGCTCAACGGAGAACGCGACAAGGTGGTCGTCGAGGCGGCCATGTGGTGGAACGACAGCTACCACGAGAACGTGCTGCTCTTTACCAACAACATCCCGCAGCGCGACGGCGGCACCCATCTTGCTGGCTTCCGCGCAGCCCTGACGCGCGTGATCAACAAGTACGCGGTCGACAGCGGCATCGCCAAGAAGGAGAAGGTCGATATCTCCGGCGAGGACGCGCGCGAAGGCCTCACTTGCGTCCTCTCCGTGAAGGTGCCCGATCCCAAGTTCTCCAGCCAGACGAAGGACAAGCTCGTCTCGTCCGAGGTGAAGCCCGTCGTCGAAAGCGTCGTCGCCGATCAGCTCAACGCCTGGTTCGAGGAGCACCCCAAGGAAGCCAAGGCCATCGTCGGCAAGATCGTCGAAGCGGCGCTTGCTCGCGAAGCCGCGCGCAAGGCCCGCGAGCTGACGCGCCGCAAGAGCGCGCTGGACGGCCTGCGTCTGCCTGGTGGTCTCGCCGAATGCCAGGACCGCGACGCAACCAACACGGAATTGTTCATCGTCGAGGGTGACTCGGCAGGCGGCTCCGCCAAGCAGGGCCGCAAGCGCGAGTTTCAGGCCGTGCTGCCGATCCGAGGTAAGATCCTCAACGTCGAGCGCGCGCGCATCGACAAGATGCTCTCGTCCGAGCAGGTCACCAACATCATAGGTGCACTCGGTACCGGCATCCGCGACGACTTCAACGTCGAAAAGCTGCGCTACCACAAGATCATCATCATGACGGACGCCGACGTCGACGGCGCTCACATCCGTACGCTGCTGCTCACCTTCTTCTATCGGCAGATGCCCGAGCTGGTCGAAAAGGGCCACGTCTACATCGCCCAGCCGCCGCTCTACAAAGTCGCGCGAGGCAAGTCCGAAACCTACTTGAAGGACCAGCGCGCTCTTGAGGATTACCTCATCCAGACCGGCTTGGAGGATACCGTCCTCTCCACCGGTCAGGGCGAGCGTGCAGGACGCGACCTGCGCCAGATCGTTGATCTGGCCCGCGGGATCTCCTCGGTGATCGATGGCCTCCATTCGCGCTATTCGCGCCTCGTCGTCGAGCAGGCGGCGATCGGTGGAGCCTTCGACACCAAGATCACCCAGTCTGCAGCCAAGGCCAACGAACTCGCTGGCAAGATCGCCGAACGGCTCAACGACATTGCCGAAGAGACCGAGAAGGGCTGGGAAGGACGCTACGGCAACGACGGCTACCACTTCAAGCGCGAGGTGCGCGGCGTTACCGAGGCACACTCGCTCGACCTCGCCCTTCTGGGCTCGCTCGATGCGCGCCGCCTCAACGAGCGCACCGAGCATCTGTCCGAAGTCTACGGGGTGCCCGGCAAGTTACGCCGCAAGTCCGAGACGATCGACGTCTACGGGCCGCGCACGCTGCTCGAAGCCATCTACGAGGCGGGCCGTAAGGGCCTCTCGCTGCAGCGCTACAAAGGCTTGGGCGAAATGAACCCCGATCAGCTTTGGGAAACAACGCTCGATCCCGCCATCCGCACGCTGCTGCAGGTGAAGATCGGCGAAGGCTCCGAGGCCGACGAGATCTTTTCCAAGCTGATGGGCGATGTCGTGGAGCCACGCCGTGAGTTCATTCAGGACAACGCTCTCACGGTGTCCAACCTCGACGTTTAGTCAGATCAAAGCTTTGCCCGGCGGCGGCATCATTGCCGTTACCGAGGCTCGCCTGACACGCCGACCCGATCAGGCGACGCGCTCGTATTCGCCATCGATGACGTTGCCCCCGGGGCTGGTCGCGCGATAGCCGCGCTTTTCAAGGTGCCGCTGCAAAAGCCGCATGTTTTTGATGTTGGCCTTGAACGCCACGTCGAAAGCATCGCCGACGAGCGGCACGGCACCGACCACCGTGTCGATCAGCGAATTGCCCACCATGCGCCACAGCACCAGGTTCGAGACGCCGAGCCGCTTTGCCTCCATGATGAGATAAGCGGAGACGAGCTGGGCTGCGAGATCGCCGACCACCGGCACCAGCCCCAGCAACGCATCGACACCGAGGCGCAGTCGCGTCCCGGGTATGACGAACAGAGAATCCATCAGCCGCGCCAGCGCGTTGAGCCGCGCAAGCGCCGCCTCGACCTCCGCCTGCTCCAGGCGCTCGATCCGCTCGAATGTGCCCGGTGCTCCGGGTTTCACGTAAGCCATGGCTATCCCGCTCCATGCGCAGCCTCGCTGATCGCAACCCGGCCGGCCCTGCGCTCGTTCCATATGGGGATGCACATCAGCATCCTGTTAGGGTTGTTTCGTGGCTCGGGCTCGGATGCTAGGCTGCAGCCCTTGGGCAGGTTGGGGGGATTTTCCAGTGCTGCGTCTCGTGCTTTCGATCAGCAATCTCGTCTTTTCGCTCATTCTCGGCGCGCTTCTGATGGCGGTTGTCGCCATCTACTCGCCGGAAACGCTTTCGATGATGCTCGGCTGGGCGCGCAGCTTCAAAGGGCTGATCACCTCGACTGGGCTCGCTGCCAAATACAACATCTGGCTCGAGCTTCTGCTCGAGGAGCGCCAGCTCCTCCTGATGTTCTTTACCGTGATCGCCCGCATCATTCTCGCCGTAGTCCTCTATCCTATTGTGCTTCTGCGCGAAAAAACTTGACGTTACAGGTTTTGGCCAGGTGCGACTCAAGGTTTACTGCGCCTTAGACGCTGTGGGGTTAGGTTGGCAGCCCGACAGAAATTTGCAGCAACCTTTCGTCAATAACTTTTCTCGCAGGAGCAGGGCCTGACGATGGGCCTATTCTCATCATCGCCGGCACGGGGGCAGTCGTCGCTGCTCTACCGCCTAGTGCTCGTCCCGCTGCTCGCGCTGACGACGGCGGGCGCGCTCGCGATCGCTGCGTTGATGCTCTACTACTCCGCCATCTATCCAAATCCCCTCTCCCTGCGGCCCAAGCAGACTGTCCCTTACGTCAAGATCCTGGCGCGCGACGGGGCGGTGGTGTCCGAGCACGGACGCGAAGACTATGTCCCGATCGGCATGCTGCCGCACTACGTCGCCGATGCCGTAATCGCGACCGAGGATCAGCGCTTCTATGACCACCACGGCGTCGATCCATTCGGCATGCTGCGTGCCGCCTTCATAAATCTGCGCGAAGGACGCACGGTTCAGGGCGGCTCGACGCTCACCCAGCAGCTTGCCAAGAACCTTTACCTGACCTCCGATCGCACCTTCGCTCGCAAGCTTGAGGAGTTCACTCTCGCGCTTTGGCTCGAGATGAAGCTCTCCAAGGAAGACATCCTCGAGCTGTACCTGAACCGCGTCTATCTTGGCTCCGGCGCCTACGGCATCGACGCAGCGGCGCGGCGCTACTTCCGCAAGTCTGCGCGCGACCTGACGCTCGCCGAGGCCGCGATGATCGCGGGCCTGCTCAAGGCTCCCTCGCGTTACTCACCTCTTTCCAATCCGGCCCTTGCCCGCACCCGTGCGCGCCTCGTGCTCTCGCAAATGGAGGACGTGGGCTCCATCACCGAGGAGCAGGAGCATCAAGCAGCCGACGAAGTGGCTCGGTCATTTGAGAACTCTGCGCGGGCTGAGGCGGTGGGTGCCGACTACGCCGTAGACTACGTGATGGATCAGCTCGGGCCAGCGTATTTGGCGGGTGTTGCCGGCGGAGCGGAAGGCCTGATCGTCGAGACGACGATCGACCGCACGTTGCAAGCCAACGCATCCGCCGTCGTTGAGCAGGTGATCGCCCTTCGCGGCCCTGAACTCAACGCCAGCGAGGCGGCAGCAGTGGTCCTCGATCACGATGGAGCGCTCCTGGCGCTTGTCGGCGGACGCTCTTACGCCGAGACCCAGTTCAATCGTGCCGTTAAGGGAATGCGCCAGCCCGGCTCGACCTTCAAACCGTTTGTCTACCTGGCCGCGCTGGAAGCCGGCTACACGCCCGACAGCGTTGTCGACGATCTTCCGCTGAGCATTTCGGGATGGGCGCCTCGCAACGATAACGGCCAGTACCTGGGGCCGATGGCGTTGCGCACGGCGCTGGCAAAGTCGGTGAACAGCGTAGCCGCGCGCCTGACGCTCAAGCTCGGAGCCAAACGCGTCGCCGAAGCCGCGCGTCGACTCGGCATCAAGTCTGCGCTGGCCAAGGATGCAACAATCTCACTCGGCACCTCCGAGGTCTCGCTACTCGAGCTGACGGGTGCGTACAACGTCATCGCCAATGGTGGCCGCGCCGCCGAGCCTTACGTCGTGCGCCGCGTGCGCAGCGCCAAAGGCGAGGTTCTTTTCACGCATCCTGATGGGGCACCACAGCCGGTCGTCGCGCCCGCGCAAATCGCCGCTATGAACGACATGCTTGCCGCCACGCTTTCCGAAGGCACGGGACGCCGCGCTGCGATCCCGCCTTACCCAGCGGCCGGAAAAACCGGAACCTCGCAAGGATTCCGCGATGCCTGGTTCATCGGCTACACCGCGTATCTCACAGCGGGCGTCTGGGTCGGAAATGACGATGGCACGCCAATGAACCATGTCGTTGGCGGCGCACTTCCTGCGGAAGTCTGGCGCTCCATCATGCTCGGCGCGCATGCGGGCCGGAAGCCCTTGCCTCTGGGTGTCTCCTCGGCCGCTACCGCGGTGGCCGGCAGCGCCCATCCGGGCGAGCGCATCGGCGATGACTTCTTCGCCCGCGCAACGGACGACACGCCGGTCTCTGACACTGGCTCAATCAGTAAATTTCTCGACGGACAATAACCCGCTTCAGTCGGCGGTTGGTCCGTAACGGTGAAGCTCCAGCCCGTAATGCTGCAGCCACAGCTTGTCTTCCTTCATGCTAGGAACGAGCCGCTCCACATGCGCCCAGAAGCGCGGGCCGTGGTTCATCTCGGCCAGATGCGCAACCTCGTGCGCAGCGACATAGTCGAGAATGCGCGGCGGCGCGAGGATCAGACGCCACGAGAACGACAGCACACCCGTCGTCGAGCATGAGCCCCAACGCGTCGCCTGATCGCGGATGGCGATACGCTTCGCCTTGACGCCGAGTGCGCGCGTATGCACCTGCACGCGTTCGTCGAGATCGCGCCGCGCCTCTTCGGCGAGCCAGTCGCGCAACCGACGCGGAGCGTGCTCCTCGCGGCCCGATATGCGCAATTCCGGAATGTCGGAAGTCCGATGTGCGCGCACTACGCCACCGCCGGCGGCGCGCCGTCCCGTAAACGTCAGCTTGTGGAATTCACCGCGCACCGGCAGACGCTCGCCATCGACGAATTGCACTGGCTGCGGGATGCTGCTGAGGCGCTCGCGCACCCATTCGATATTTCGGTCGAGAAACGATCCAGCTTCGCCAAGGTCACACTGCACAGGAAGAGTCACGATGACGGCGCGTCTCGTGCGGCTGACTCGTAGCGTCAGGCGGCGCGCGCCAGGATGTCGTCGAACTTCAACCGGGCAATCGAGCTCTTCGATGCGCGGACGCTTCAATGCAGGCCCCCGAACTGACTTCCGCACCGACTTCCCCCTCGTGCAAATTCGAACAACACGACGTTGGTCGGAAACTCAACTCAACCAAAGCGCCACACTTTGGAAGACGAGCACTTCCTCACCTAATCGAAATTACAGCGTCCCGCCAGTGACAAAGCCATGCGGCATAGTCGATGGAGCAACACTGTGGCCGCATCGCAGCGCGCAGCGCGTGTCCGCTAGAGAATCTTGCCCAGTTTAGCGGCCATATCATCGAGGCTCGTCATAGCCGTGAAGTGCGAGACATACTCGCCGTCCGGTCCCATGAGGTAAATGATCGATGTATGATTCATGCCGTAAGACGATGGATCGTTCTCATTCGGCGTCTTCTCGTAGAAGACGCGGTAAGCCTTGGCGATAGCTGCGACCTGTTCTGGTGTGCCGGTCAGGCCCACGATACGGTCGTTGAAGTTCTTCACGTACGTCGCGAGCGTCTCGGGCGTGTCGCGCTGCGGATCGACGCTCACGAAAATCGGAGTGACCTTGTCAGCTTTGCTGCCGATCTTGTCGAGCGCTGCTGAGATGAGTTGCAATCCGGCAGGGCAAATATCTGGACAGTGCGTATAGCCGAAGAACACCAGCATGTAGCGGCCGCGGAAGTCTTTGTCGGTGACGGTCTTCCCCGCCTGATCGGTGAGTGTGAACGGCCCGCCCACGAGCGCCTTGCCCGACCCTGCCGTGCCCGCTGGGCCCAAGACCCGATCTTGCACTCCAGGAATGATCGCGATGGCGGCAATCCCGCCGAGAACGAGACCTGCGATGACGCTCGCAATCATCTTTGCACGCATTGGGCTGGGTTTCCTCTTCCGCCACCGCAGTTAAGCCGTAACAGCGCTTCGCGCAACTCTGCCTCGCCGCCTTAACCGGCGCGGAGGAGCCGAGCGACCCGAACCCTGCGCCTTGTGCTAGTTGCCTCAGACCGGCTCTATATTGGGGCGCGCGTAACCGCGATTTGAAATAGCTGGTGGATCATCGGGCCCCGCTAGCATATTCGAGGGACGAGCCGCCCCAAGGAAACGACCGTGCTGAAGACCTCCGACCGCCGCAAGAAGAAGCTGGGCCAGCAAGTCCTGGCCGATCCGATCAGCAATCGCCTTCGCCTGCACACGATCATTCGCTTGCGCTGGATCGCCGTGCTCGGCCAGTTCGCCGCGATCTCGTTCGTCTCGTTCGGCCTCGGCTTCTACGTGCCGATCGGCGCGTGCCTGACGGTTATTGCGCTCTCGGCGTGGATGAACGTCTTTCTCGCGGTCTGGTATCCGTCGCGTCACCGGCTCACCGTTCCTTACGCCACGGGCCTGCTCGGCTACGACATTCTCCAGCTCGCAACGCTGCTCTTCCTCACCGGCGGCATGGACAACCCATTTGCCATGCTGATGGTCGCCCCGGTCGTGGTTTCGGCGGCGACCTTGCCGCTGCGCAACACCATTGCGCTCGGCTTGCTGACACTGATGTCGGCTGCCGTTCTCGTCGTCGCGCACGAGCCCCTGCCCTGGTATCCAGGCGTCGAGCTGGAGCTGCCGGTCATCTACAAGGTGGGCGCGTTCGCAGCACTGTGCGTATCGACCACATTCATCGGCCTCTACGCGTGGCGGCTGACGAAGGAAGGCCGGCAGATGTCCGCTGCGCTCACCGCGACCGACGTCGTGCTGGCACGCGAGCAGAAGCTGCACGCCCTCGATGGTCTCGCTGCCGCGGCCGCTCACGAACTCGGCACGCCGCTGTCGACCATCGTGCTCGTGACCAAGGAGCTCGAGCACACGATCAAGCCGGACGACCCCATCCGCGAGGACATCGTGCTCCTCAAGGCGCAGGCGCTCCGCTGCCGCGAGATCCTGCAGAAGCTGACCCGCCATCCGGGAGAAGAAGACCCGATGCACGCAAGGGTCAGTGTGCGCGCGATGCTGGAAGAAGCGGCCGCTCCCTATTTCTCCGACAAGGTTGCCATCAATATCACCGCGGCGCCCACGACCGAGATGGCCAATGCCGGCCGCCGCCAGGCAGAGCTCGAGCGCCGCCCAGGCGTCATTTACGGATTGGGCAATATCATCGAGAACGCGACCGAGTTCGCCAAGTCGCGGGTGGACGTCGGCGCTGAGTGGGGCCCTTCAGGCCTCGTGGTCACCATCGCCGACGACGGCCCCGGCTTCCCCGCCGAAATCATGGACAACATCGGCGAGCCCTATGTCACCACGCGGCCGGCTGAGCGCGTCGATGGGGTTCTGGAGGAAGATTCAGCGGGATTGGGGCTTGGCTTCTTCATCGCCAAGACACTGCTGGAGCGCTCCGGAGCGACCGTTAGCCTTGCGAATCGCACCCGCGGGGGCATGGGTGCCGTGGTCACCGTGAGCTGGCCGAGGGCCTTCATTCTCACTTCGTAGCCGCTAAACAGAATAAATCTTTGACCTTTTTAGGCACTTAGGCCGCTCCAGGGCTAATTCCGCGTTGACAAAATCCCTATCTTGATGCTGACAGACCTGCGACAAGGTGCGACCTTACCGGGTAAATCTAGCAAGGCTCCGCACGAGCCGGTCCCAACCCGGGGCCGGCCCCTTGAAGACAACCACGCTTAAGTAGGAGGCGTTCGTGGAGGCGAAACACGCTGCCGCCGATTCCGGGCTGGCCGGAGGAACAATGAACCAACCTGAAGATCTTTCCTTCCGTCAAGACGAACTGCCCGAGGATCGATCGCTGATCATCGTCGATGACGACCGCGCGTTTGCGCAGCGTCTCGTCCGCGCCATGGAGCTTCGCGGCTTCGAGGTGCGTGGCGCACACTCGATTGCCGAGGGCATCGACCTCATTCGCGAACGCGCCCCCGCCTTCGCCGTGGTCGACATGCGGCTTGAGGATGGCAACGGCCTCGACGTCATCGCAGAGCTTGCTCGCGCTCGCCCGGATGCTCGCGCCATTGTGCTGACCGGCTACGGCAACATCGCGACCGCGGTGACCGCCGTGAAGCTCGGCGCCGTCGACTATCTCGCCAAGCCGGCGGATGCCGACGATGTGACCGACGCACTGCTTGCGCCTTCCGACGACAAGGCCCCGCCACCGGAGAACCCGATGTCGGCCGACCGCGTCCGTTGGGAGCACATCCAGCGCGTTTACGAGCTGTGCAATCGCAACGTGTCGGAGACGGCGCGTCGCCTCAACATGCACCGCCGTACTCTGCAGCGCATTCTCGCCAAGCGCGCGCCGAAGTAATTTCGGCGCGCAGTTCGCGTCACAGGACGTTGAGACTTGGATCGGCCAGCAACTGCAGGCTGAATGCGGCAGAGCGCGCAAAGCGCAGCGTCATCGCCTTGCGTCGCGCACCTGCCAGCCGTGAAAGTGGGGCCTCGCGGATAATCTCGCCGCCGTAGCGGTCGGCGAGAATAAGACCGGTATCTTCGGGAAGGGCCTCGCGCGGAAAGTGCGGTGCCACGGCGAAGAACAGGGCATCCGAGTAGTCGCGATACTCTGGCCACTTCGCGTCGACGCGCAGGTCGTCGAGGCAGGACTTTACCTCCACGATCCAGATGTCGCCCGATGGCGACAACCCGACCACGTCCGCGCGGCGGCCATTTGGCAGCGGCAGCTCGGTCACAATCGCGAACGACATGGCCCGCAACAGGCGGCCCACCCCGCGGCACACTTCGCGCGTCACGGCATCGCGGCCTTCGCAGACGCTTTCGCCGTCTGAATCCGATGTGGTGGCTTCCGTGCATGCAGGCTCTGCCACACCGTTGCCAGTTTCCCCGGCTTTATCGTTCATTGCCGTCATTTGACCACCATGGGCAGGTGAGCATTGCCGGCAGCAGCTCTGGGAATGAGTCGCACACACATCGACTCGGGCCCTCTGCCGATCGAGCTGGCCCACGCCGGCTCGAATCTGCTCTTAGGAGTCGCGGGCAACTCATCGAGGGACGAGCGCCTGACCTCATGTTCTTCAAACTCTTCAAGTCAGACAAGAGCAAGGCCGCCGAGGCCCCATCCGACAGCAGTTCAAGCGAACAAGCTGTAGCGGAAAAGCCCGCCGAGGCAGATGGCGAGCCTGGGCTGCCTCTTGGCGCCTACATGGATTCGGCTGGCGCCACCGTTGCCGACAGCCTTGGCTTCAACACCACCGCCGACCTTAAGCCAGCCGATGGACCGCTCGGGCAGGAGAAGGCGATCGAGTCGATCGACTTCGCCGCCGGCATCAAAGGACCTGGCTATCACCTGCTGGTCGTCGGCCCGACGGGCTCCGGCCGCCGCACGGTAGCGCGCGCGCGTCTCCAACCTGCGGCCGACAAGTCGGTCCGCCCGTCCGACTGGGCCTATGTCAGCTCGTTCGATCCGACCGGCGGGTTCCGCGCGCTGAAGCTTCCGTCCGGCACCGCCAAGCGCTTCGCCGAGATGATGGCGCGGGCCATCGACCAACTCGCAGACGCCCTGCCCGCTGCCTTCACCGCCGACGACTACGACTTGAAGCGCCGCACCATCGAAGAAGAATTCCGCTTCAGCCGCGAGGATGCTCTGGAGTCACTCCGCCGCGAAGCCGAAGCCCAGAACATTGCCCTCCTGCGCACGCCTGCCGGCATCGCCGTCGCCCCGGTCCTCGAAGGCAAGGTCGTGAAGACCGACGTCTTCAATTCCGTCCCCGAGGTGCTGCGCCGCGAGGTCGAGACCAAGATTGCCGCTCTCGAAGCGGAGATCGAGGCCATTCTGACTGAGCGCCCGGAAGCTGAAAAAGAACGCCGCGCGCGCCTCGTCGCACTCAACGAGCAGGTCGCCGGCCGCCACGTCCGCGCCGCGCTCGACGAGATCAAGGCAGATTTCGCCGAGGTTGCCGGTGTCGAGAGCTACTTGAAGGCAGCCGCGCGCGATCTCGTGCGCAACGCGGCGATGTTCGTCTCAGGCGCGACGGCATCGACGGGCGCGCAGGCGGCACGCGTATCCGCCTCGCATCCAAGCTTCGCACGCTATCTGGTGCACGTGCTCGCGACGAGCTCGGAAGGCTCAGGTGCGCCCATCATCCACGAGCAGAACCCGACCTACGCCAACCTCTTCGGCCGCATCGAGCTCGGTACCGCTGCCGACGGCAGCACCCAGGTGGTCCGCATCAAGCATGGCGCGCTTCATCGTGCCAACGGCGGCTTCCTGCTGGTGGACGGTGACGCGTTGATCGACAGCCCTGCCGCCGCCGATGCACTGCGCCGTGCTCTCGAAGCAGATGAGATCCGCTTCGACCCGCCCGCAGGTCCCGTCGGTGCCGTGGGAGATGAGGTGCCTGACCTCGAACCCATTCCGCTCAACCTCCGCCTTGTCGTCTTCGCCAATGCCGGCACGCAGCGCCGCCTCGCGGCGAGTTTCCCGGGACTGCGGCGCCTGTTGAAGGTCGAAGCGGTGTTCGACCACGCTGTCGATCGCACCAAGGAGACCGTCGACACCTTCGCGCGCATTGTCGCCGGCGTCGTCGACAAGCAGTACCTTCGTCCCATTGATGCAGCAGGCGTTGCCCTGTTGATCGACGAGGCCGCACACCGGGCCGGCAGCACGCGCAAGCTGTCGCTTCTCATCGGCGATGTGATTGATGTCTGCCGCGAAGCCGATCACTGGGCCGACACGGAGAAGCGCAAAACCATTTCCGCCGCCGACGTCGAGCGTGCCCTGAAGCAGCGCCGTGCGATAAACGCCGCCGAGTTGGCGGAGGCATCATGATCGCCCACGTCGCAGCTGCCGACGAGCGCTCAGGGCGCGTGGTGCTCTGGCATGGCGGCTCGGCCTCGGTGAGCCGCATCGCCATTGACGCCGCGATGCTTCTGGCGCAGTCATTTCAGGCGGAAGTCGAAAGCCTTTACGTAGAGGATACGCAGCTCTTCGATCTCGCCGCGTTTCCCTTTGCGCGCGTCATTGGCGCATCGGGAGGCTCATGGCGCGCGCTTCCGCACGAGACGCTAGAGCGCGAGATGCGCTTTGCCGCTGCGGCCTTCCATCGGCAGGTGGCAGAGGTGGGCTCGGATGCCTCCGTTCCTTGCCGGTCGCGCATCGTGCGCGACGAGCCGTTGCGCGCTGTCTCGCGTGCCTGTGCCGAGAATGGTCCTTGGAACCTGGTCGTCCTCGGCGAACCGTTGACCCCGAGCGATGGCCCGCGCCTCGCACAGCTGTTCGAGCGGGTGCGCGATACCACGGGTGCGGTCATCACCGGTCCACTCGGCCGCCGCTCGCAAGGCTCTGTTGTCGCGGTCGTTGAGGATTTCCAGCGCCTCGGGCCCATGTTGCGCGCCGCCCAACGGCTAGCGCCCGCGTGTGGCGGAGACGTGAAGCTGACGCTCGTCGGCGATCGCCGCGACGAGCTGAGCTGGATGGAAGGCGAGGCGCGCCTCCTCTGCGCCACCCGAAGCGAAGACGACGTCATCGCCTTCGAAAGTGTCCTTGCCGCCAACGATGATCCAGCGCCCCTTGCCGCCGTGCTGCAGCGCTACAAGCCCGGTTTCGCGCTCGCGCAATATGGTGGCCGTCTCGTCGCTACTGGTGCCAGCCTGCGTCCGCTGACGGCCGCCCTGGAATGCCCGCTGCTGCTCGTCCGTTAGCCGAAGAGTGCAGCTAGTTCTTTTCCCGGTCGTAGTAATCGACTGTCTGCTCCGCCCTGAATATTTTCCCCAGGCGTTGCTCGCCGTCGCGCACCGCAACCGCCGAAACTTTGCCCGAGTCCGGGTACTCGCAGATTTCGACCTCACATAGGTTCGACAGCGCGAGGTAGCGCATATCGCTCGCGCCCGTGTTGATGATCTGGTGCGCAACCTCGGCGCCACCGGTAGGACAAGCGATGATGTCGTGCTTGCGGATCGGGTAACGCTGTTCCCCGAAGCGCAGCTCGCCCTCTCCCTCGAGGATCAAGAACATCTCCTCTTCTCCGCGATGAGAGTGAAAAGGACACTGCGCCTTGCCGGGAGGCAGAACGGTCAGATTGTAACCGAGCTTCCGCGCGCCGATACCGTCGCTGAACAAGGCACGTTTGGACGTGAAGAGGCCGTTCTCTTCCACGTCATCGAATTCGACGATCTCATCGAGGTTCAAGAACGGCTTCATGCTGCATTCCCCGTCGGCGCGTTCGACGCCAGTGTGAAACTCAGGGCGCGGTATCGAAATACTTCGCGCCTGTGCCGATTATCTTCGGATCCGGCTCGCCGACAATCTTTGCGTCCTTTCCTTCGTACTCCGAATGGAAAAGAACCCAGCGGATCGTTTCGAGGCGGGCGCGCCGCTGATCGTTGGCCCTCACCACGATCCACGGCGCTTCTTTAGTGCTGGTGCGCTTGAAGATCTCGCGCTGCGCGCGCGTGTAGTCGTCCCACTTGTCTATGGCTGCGAGATCGATCTCGGTGATCTTCCAGCGCTTGAACGGATTGTGCCGTCGCTCATGAAAGCGCTCGAGCTGCATTTCGCGCCCGATCACGAGATAGAATTTGAACAGGTTAGTGCCATCGCGCACCAGCAGCGATTCAAAGTCCGGCGCCGCTTCCAGGAAGGCCTCCACTTGAGCCAGCGTGCAAAAGCTCATCACCCGCTCGACGCCCGCCCGGTTGTACCAGGAGCGATCGAACAGGACCATGTCGCCGGCCGTCGGTAGGTGGCAGACGTAGCGCTGGAAGTACCACTCGCCACGCTCCGTCTCGGTCGGCTTCGTCAGCGCCACTGATCGCGCATGGCGCGGATTGAGCCGCTCCAGGAAGCGGCGGATGCAACTTCCCTTGCCCGAGGCGTCGCGCCCTTCGAACAGCGCCACAACCCGCTCGCCCTCCGCCTCCACAAACGTCTGCAGCTTCAATAGCTCGAGCTGCAGAGCCTCAAGCTGTTCTTCGTAGACCTTCTTTTTCAGCTGCTGGTCATAGGGAAAGCCTCCCGATGTCAGCGCCTTCTCGATGATCTCCGGCGCCAGCACCGGGTTTTCGATGTCGAACCCATAGGGAAGTGCTGATTTCGCATTGTCGCTCTTGGCATTCATGTCTTTGGCCCGCCCGGCTGTGTACGATCATCGTAAGGTGAATCGCTTGACGTCAGACTGTCATGTTTGAAAGGCGTTATGATCCCCGGTATTTAGCAGCAATGGCGTTATCGAATGATCGAAAGCCCGGATGGAAGATGTCGTTAGGTGCGGTGCTCGCCGGGATACGCTGGACCGAGCGCAGGGCCGAGTTCGAGACTTGGGCGGCTGAGGAATGGTGCTCTGGCAAACGCCGTTTGGCAGCGCGCTGGATGCCAGTCGCCGCTGCCATAGCTATATTCGCAGTTCTCGTCCTATTCGGTGCACTCGGCTCGCTCGCAGCCATCATCGCTACACTTTCCTTGATGTTCGCAGCCGCGATATGGCCGCTCGACGCGAGCACCATCATCGACGCACTCGCAGGGACGCCGACAATGGATGTTGGGGTACGTGTCACGGAAGAAAAGCGTAACAGCTGGCGCGCTGTCGTCGATGCGATCCCAACGGCCGCTCTGGCCCTCGACGCGGCCGGAACGCTGTTGCACCACAATCGCCTGGCGGCCGAGATGTTCCCGAAGACCCGTGACGGCATGCCAATGAGTCAGGTCTCGCGCAGCCCCGATCTGCTCGTTGCCGTCGATCAGGCATTGTTTGGCGACGAGGATCGCATCGACGTCGAGTTGATCGAACGGGTGCCGGTCGAGCGCCGCATAGCCGCCACGGTATCGCGTCTAGCGGGCTCTTCCCGCCCCTCGGCACCGCATGTGCTCGTCACCTTCCGCGACCTGACCGAGCAAGACCGCCTTGGCCAGATGCGCACGGACTTCGTCGCCAACGCCAGCCACGAGCTGCGTACTCCGCTCGCCTCCTTGCGCGCCTTTGTTGAGACCCTGCAGGGCCCGGCGCGGGACGACGCCAACGCCCGCAAGCGCTTCCTGCAATTGATGGCCAGCCAGGCCGAGCGCATGACCCGCCTGATCGACGACCTCCTTTCCCTCAGCCGTGTCGAGATGCGTGTTCACCTCCCGCCGCGCGGCATCGTCGACCTCAACGAGACCGCCGCTTACGTCTGCCAGTCGCTGGAGCCCGTCGCCGAAGCGGCCAAAGCCAAAGTGAACCTCGTTCGCGATGACGCACCTGCGCGCATCCGTGCCGACCGGGAGGAAATCGTCCAAGTCCTCCAGAACCTCATCCAGAACTCGATCAAGTATGGCCGCGAAGGCGGCGCCATCGAGGTCCGCGTCGGGCGCGACGCTCCGCGCAGCTCGGGGAGCAACAAAGTCTGGGTCAGCGTCACCGATGAGGGCCATGGCATCGCCCCGGAGCACCTGCCGCGCCTCACCGAGCGGTTTTACCGGGTGAATGTCGCCTCCAGCCGCGAGAAGGGCGGCACCGGGCTTGGTCTCGCCATCGTCAAGCACATCCTCAATCGCCATCGCGCCGAGTTGCGTATCGCCTCGCGCCTCGGCGTCGGCTCGACCTTCACGGCAATTTTCGACGAGCTTGGCGGAAATTCTTGATCCGGGCTAAATCCGCCCTGGGCCCTGCGACATGCGTGCAAATCTAGAATAGACAAACAAGTTCAACGCATTAACCTGTCACTAAAGTATAGCTGCATTGGTCTATCTAAGCCCCACGGCGCAAAGGCGCCGGGCGGGGGGAGGTTACGAGGTGCGGGTAGGCCGCACGCCCCGTTAGTCACCTCCAGGATCAGGAGATCAGTGTGAGCAACAAGCTTATCGCCATGACGGCCGCGGCGGCCGTCGTTGGCTCGTTCGCGTTCGCCGGCGCTGCCGTCGCCCGCGACCAGATTCGCATTGTCGGATCGTCGACGGTTTACCCCTTCACCACCGCGGTTGCCGAGCAGTTCGGCAAGTCTGGCGCCGGCAAGACCCCGGTCGTCGAGTCGACGGGCACCGGCGGCGGCATGAAGCTGTTTTGCGCCGGCGTTGGCGAAGCCAATCCTGACATCACGAACGCCTCCCGCGCCATCAAGAAGGGCGAGTTCGAGGACTGCCAGAAGAACGGCGTCAAGGACATCGTCGAGATCAAGGTTGGCATCGACGGTCTGACCATTGCTCAGTCGAAGAACGGCGCTGACACCAACCTCACCCGTCAGCAGGTGTTCCAGGCTCTTGCCGAGCAGGTTCCGGATAAGGACGGCAAGCTCATCCCGAACCCCTACAAGAAGTGGTCGGAGATTGACCCCTCGCTCCCCGACGTGAAGATCGAGGTTCTCGGCCCGCCCCCGACCTCTGGCACGCGCGACTCCTTCCATGAGCTGTTCATGGAAAAGGGCGCCGAGGCTTTCCCGACGCTTAAGGCTCTCAAGAAGGCCGACTCCAAGGCATTCGACAAGGTGTGGAAGTCGATCCGTAAGGACGGCGCCTATGTCGAGGCTGGCGAAAACGACAACGTGATCGTCCAGAAGCTCGAAGCCAACAAGGACGCATACGGCATCTTCGGTTATTCGTTCCTGGAAGAGAATGGCGCCAACCTCAAGGGCGTGTCGATCGAGGGTGTTGAGCCCGAGTATGACGCGATCTCGGCTGGCAAGTACAAGGGCGCCCGTCCGCTCTTCATCTACGTGAAGAAGCAGCACGTCGGCGTCGTGCCCGGCATCGACAAGTTCGTCGAGGAGTACGTCTCCGAGAAGGCGATGTCGAAGGACGGCTACCTTGCTCGCAAGGGCCTCGTTGCTCTTCCCAAGGAAGAAGCTGACAAGGTTCGCGAATCGGCGATCGGCATGAAGACGCTGTCGGCTGACCTCGTGAACTAAGCTTGAGTGAAGGTCACCGCTGGAAAATATTCAGCGGTGGCCTTCTTTCACTCGCGCTACGCTACGCTTAGAAAGTCCGTCGCTGCGCCCTAACGGCTAAGAAGCGAGTTGACATGTCCGGCTACTATTTCGTCACGATGGCGGTTCTGGTTCTCATCGCCTTCCTTGTTTCTCGCGCCCAAGCGGGACGACTAATCAAAGGTGGCGTTGGACAACTGCATTCGTTGCCGAACTACCATGGACTTTTTGCAGCTTCGGCCGTGTTCGTGCCGATGCTACTCATCTACGTCGTCGGCGTACCGCTGCTGGAAAAATTTGCCCAGGCGCAGGCGCTCTCATTCTTTGGTGCGGAGACCGCGAGCGACGCCTTGCATCGAGGCGCAACGCTCCGAGACATCCACAACCTCGTTGCCGGCCAGTACTCTGGCACGCCATCGGACTCGCTCGTTGAAGCTGCGCGCAGCATGAAATCCACACTCTGGTGGGGTAACGCGCTCATCTTCGGCGGAGGAGTCCTTGCGGCTCTCGTAGCCATTGGCCTCAGTCTGGGCCGGGTCAGTGTCGCGTTCAGAGCGCGCAATCACTTCGAGCGCTTAGTCGTTCTCGTGCTCATGTTGTGCGCGGCCGTCGCCGTGCTGACGACGATCGGGATCGTGTTTTCGGTGCTCTACGAGACGATCCGCTTCTTCTTCGACCCGAGTCTGAAGGGCCGCCCAACTGTCACTGAATTCTTGTTCGGCACAGAGTGGAACCCGCAGGCGGCGATGCGCGCTGATCAGGGTGACATCAAGACTGCCTATGGCTTCATTCCGCTTCTGACTGGCACACTTCTGATCACGCTCATTGCAATTCTCGTTGCCGGTCCTCTGGGGCTGTTCTCCGCCGTCTACCTATCTGAGTACGCGACCGCGCGGTTCCGTGCCTGGGCGAAGCCGATACTAGAGATCTTGGCGGGCATCCCAACTGTGGTCCTGGGCTTTTTCGCGGCTCTGACCGTTGCTCCGCTGATCCGCGGTTGGGGCGCATATTTCGGATTGGACGTTGCTTCGGAATCGGCTCTCGCGGCCGGTCTCGTCATGGGGATGATGATCATCCCATTCATCTCGTCTCTATCCGATGACGTGATCAACGCTGTGCCCCAGTCCCTTCGCGATGGTGCCTACGCCATGGGGGCGACGAAATCGGAAACGATCAAGCAGGTGGTCCTTCCCGCCGCTCTGCCCGGTATCGTATCCGCCTTCATGCTCGCGATCAGTCGTGCCATCGGTGAGACGATGATCGTGGTTATGGCTGCTGGCCTAGCCGCGAACCTCACCTTCAATCCGCTTGAGGCGGTGACGACCATCACCGTGCAGATCAAGACCATTCTCGTTGGCGATCAGGAATTCGACAGCGCCAAGACTCTGGCAGCTTTCGCTCTAGGCTTCGTACTCTTCTTCGTCACTCTGGTTTTCAACATCATCGCCCTGACCATCGTTCGTAGGTATCGAGAGGAATATGACTGATATCACCGCCTCAGATGCCGCACGCGTGCGGCGGGTCGATGTGACTTCGTCGGCCGCAAAGGCCCGAATTCGAGCCCGTTACCGCCGTGAGGCGCGCTTCAAGCTGTATGGTCTTGCTGCGCTTTCACTCGCCGCCGTCTTTGTGGTGGTGCTCATTGGTGACGTTCTCAGCCGCGGGTTGCCTGCCTTCTGGCAGTATTCGCTCGTGCTCGACGTGCACGTCGACCCTGCCGCTGTCTCATCGGGCGGGAAGGTCGACGAGGCCAGCATTCGTTCAGCGGATTTCTATCCGCTCACGAAGGCCGCGCTGGAATCGATGTTTCCCGGCGAATTGAGCCGTAAGGCCCAGAAGCAGCTGGTCCGTCTTGTGAGCACAGACGCCGCGATGCCGCTGCGCGACGAGCTGGTTGCGAATCCAAGTCTCGTTGGCACAACCGTCAAGACACCTCTGATTCTGTCGGCCACTTCTGACCTCTACTATAAAGGCGCCGGCACACAGATCGAATCTCGCGAGATGCGAGGGATCGCGACTCCCAGCGGGACGTCGGGCGAGATCACTGTTCTAAGCTCGGCTAATGATTTCGCCGACGCACTGGTCCACTTGAAGCAGCGGATCGCCGAGCAGGCGAGAAGCCTTCGCTCAGAAGCAGATCGACTGGAGCTGTTTGCGGGCGACACGGTAACCGCGAGGGTCAAGGCTCTCCGCGATGAGGCTGAGAAACTGCAGCAGCGCGTGGACCAGCCCAAAGTCGAAGAAGAACTCGACAATAAGATGCCGAGCCTTCTGATCGCCATCGATGGCGGCCTGATGAAGATCACCAAGCTCAGTGATGTCTCGGCCACGGGTATTGTGCTGCTGCCCCTGCGCTCGACGGACGAGGCAAAGCCCGGCACCTGGCAGCTCGTGACCTACGAGACGCCCGAGAGCAACCGCAAGGTGACGGACCAGGATGTCGCCTTCTTGGAGCGCTTCAAGCAGCTTGGCCACGTCGAACAATCCTTCAATTGGACTTTCCTCACGGCCGGCGACAGCCGTGAGCCGGAACTCGCCGGCATCCGAGGCGCGCTCGTCGGCACTGCCCTGACGCTTGTTGTTACGCTCGTTCTCTGCCTGCCGATCGGCGTCATGGCCGCGATCTATCTTGAGGAGTTTGCGCCCAAAGGCAGGCTTACCGACATCATTGAAGTGAACATCAATAACCTTGCGGCCGTTCCCTCGATCGTTTTCGGTCTGCTTGGTTTGGCGGTGTTCCTTAACTTCTTCGGCATGCCGCGATCCGCCCCGTTGGTAGGCGGCATCACTCTTGGACTTCTCGTCCTTCCGACGATCATCATCGCCTCGCGCGCTGCGCTCAAAGCCGTGCCGCCATCGATCAAAGAGGCTGCGCTTGGCGTCGGCGCCTCGCATCAACAGGCGATCTTCCATCATGTGCTGCCACTAGCGATGCCGGGCATCATGACGGGCACGATCATTGGCATGGCGCACGCCCTCGGCGAGACAGCACCCCTCCTGATGATTGGCATGATCGCCTTCATCGTGGATATTCCTCATGGCTTTACAGATGCTGCCACCGTGCTGCCGGTCCAGATCTATCTTTGGTCGGATCTGCCTGAAGTAGCATTCAAGTCCAAGACGGCAGCGGCAATCATCGTGCTGCTGATGTTCCTGTTCGTGATGAATGGCGCCGCGATCTGGCTGCGCAAAAGATTCGAGAGACGTTGGTAAGAAGTTCAACAACCGAGGCACTCATGCATACCCTGGTCGACAAGCACGCCGACGCGGTCGTGCACGCTAACTTGGCTGCTGGACTTTCGACTCCGAAGGTCAGCGCTAAGGACGTAAACGTATACTACGGCGAGAAGCGCGCGCTGATGGACGTATCGGTCGACATCCCCGATCGCGGCGTGATGTCTTTCATTGGCCCATCTGGTTGCGGAAAGTCGACATTCCTGCGCTGCATCAATCGCATGAACGACACCATTCCTATTTGCCGCGTGACGGGCAAGATCACCATCGACAACCAGGACATCTACGACCCGAAGCTCGACGTTGTGCAACTTCGCGCTCGCGTCGGCATGGTGTTCCAGAAGCCGAACCCGTTTCCCAAGTCGATCTACGAGAACGTTGCGTACGGCCCGCGCATTCACGGACTTAGCCACTCCAAGGCCGACCTCGACGAAATCGTGCAGTCGAGCCTGGAGAAGGCTGGCCTGTGGAAGGAGGTTAAGGACCGCTTGAATGAGAGCGGTACGGGTATGTCAGGCGGTCAGCAGCAGCGCCTTTGCATTGCGCGCGCCATCGCCGTCAATCCTGAGGTGATCCTCATGGACGAGCCGTGCTCCGCCCTCGACCCGATCGCCACCGCCCGAATCGAAGAGTTGATCGACGAGTTGCGCAAGAACTTCTGCATCATCATCGTCACCCACTCGATGCAGCAGGCGGCCCGTGTTTCGCAGCGTACAGCGTTCTTCCACCTCGGCACCCTTGTCGAAGAAGGACCAACCACCGAGATCTTCACGAACCCCAAGGACAAGCGCACGCAGGACTACATCACAGGGCGATTTGGCTGATGCTACGCGCATTCCTCCCCTTCGGCCGCCAGCCGGCCGCCGCACCAACACAACCAGCCCGAGCCCCCCGTCCGGCAGGAGAATCCCCCATGAACGAGCACACCGTAAAATCATACGAAGAAGAGCTGGCGCTGCTCGACAAGAAGATCGCGCAGATGGGCGGCATGGCTGAGCAGCTGCTTGGGCAGTCCCTCGGCGCGCTTGAGCGCCGCGATCCCCAGCTCGCCGAGGATGTCGTCCTCGCCGACAAGCAGATCGACGCTCTCGAGCGCGACATCGAAGAGCAGGTCATCTCCATGATCGCGCGTCGTCAGCCGATGGCCGACGACCTGCGCCACATCATGGGCGCGCTACGCATCACCACCGACCTCGAGCGCATCGGCGACCTCGCCAAGAATATCGCCAAGCGTGCATTGGCGATCGCCGATGAATCGCACCCCAAGCCGCTCATGTCCGGCATCCGCCACATGGTGGAACTCGCCCTGCATCAGCTTAAAGAGGTTCTCGACGCTTACGCCGAGCGTGACGCCGACAAGGCGCTCAACGTCTGGCGCAACGACGCCGAGATCGACGCGATGTACAACTCGCTGTTCCGCGAGCTGCTCACCTACATGATGGAGGATCCGCGTAACATCGGCATCTCCACGCACCTGCTCTTCGGCGCCAAGAACATCGAGCGCGTCGGCGATCACACCACCAACATCGCCGAAACGGTCCACTTCCTCGTGCGCGGCTTCAACATCACCGACGACCGCCCCAAGGACGATCAGACCAGCTCGACGCTGATCTCTGGTTCTTGAGGGATGAGGCAGGACGACACGAATGTCCGCTAAGGTTCTCATTGTCGAGGATGAAGCGCCGCTCGCCGAGATGCTGCGCTACAACCTCGAGTCCGAGGGCTTCCGCGTTTCCCATGCGGAGACCGGCGAGGAAGCGCTGATCCTTCTCGACGAGGATCGGCCCGACCTCGTTGTCCTCGATTGGATGCTGCCAGGCGTATCCGGCATCGAGCTTTGCCGGCGCCTGCGCTCCAAGCCGGATTCCCGCAACGTGCCGATCCTTATGCTGACGGCACGCGGCGAGGAGAGCGACCGCATCCGCGGCCTCTCCACCGGCGCCGACGACTATGTGGTGAAGCCCTTCTCTCTTCCTGAGCTGATGGCGCGCGTGAAGGCCATCCTGCGCCGCACGTCGCCCGATCGCGTCGCCGAGGTGATCAAGATCGGCGACATCGAGCTCGACCGCGCCGCCCATCGCGTCACCCGCGGGCTGCGTCAGGTTCGTCTCGGACCCACCGAGTTCCGTCTGCTCGAATTCCTGATGGAAAGCTCTGGCCGCGTCCTGTCGCGCACGCAGTTGCTCGACGGCGTATGGGGCCGCGATGCCTTCGTCGATGAACGCACCGTGGACGTGCACATCGGCCGCCTGCGCAAGGCGCTGATCCGCGGCAACGAGCGCGACCCGATCCGCACGGTCCGCTCCGCCGGTTACGTCTTCGGCGACGCCTAAAGCCAGCATTCACTGCAGGCAAAGAAGGCTTCCCGCGCAGCGCGCGGACGCTTGCGCGCCGTTCAACGGCTCGCCATGCATGCAGCACAAAAAAGAAGCGCGGGTTGGATCCCGCGCTTTTAATTTTTGGCTTAGTGCCGCGTGACCGCTTAGGCGGTTTCTTTGCGCGGAGGTGCGATCTCCATTGCAGACGGCATTTCCACTACCTCGCGCTCGCGGCGGCGAGCCTGCGGGGGTTGGAAAGCGCGGCGGGCATGAAACTCGCAGTACGGGAGGCCGGGGACCTTGTTCTTGCCGCAGAAGTGGAAATCGGAGGCTTGCGGGTCCCCGATCGGCCAGCGGCAGCTGCACTCGGTCAACGTCTGGATCGTTTTGCGCTCGTTGAGCGGGATCACCATCTCTTCCGCGGGCGGCACATAGACATCCGCCTCCTGGTAGAGGGCGCGGAACGCGGGGTTGCCCGTCTGCGCCATGCGCGTCTTCGCCATGCGCTTGGAAGCCATCCGCGGGCGGGGGCGGTGGCTCTTCATGCGCGAGGTGGTCGCTCGGCCGGAGAGCCCGAGCCGGTGAACTTTGCCGATCACGGCATTGCGGGTGACGCTGCCGAGCCGTCCGGCGATCTGGCTTGCGCTCAAGCCTTCGCCCCAGAGCTTTTTCAACAGCTCCACGCGCTCATCCGTCCAAGCCATAAATTCTCGCTCCCTGAGGTACCAGGGGCGCGCGCCTATGCGCACACCGATTGACAGTCGGGACAGACAGGGGCGCGGCGCGGAGCGTGCGGGGACGCTACGGACGCGACAAGCCAATGCCTGACCGGTTACGGACGCTGTACTGTGGGTGACGCGTACTAGATGGCGCTTGACGAAAAGCGCGAATACGACTGAGCAAACAACAGGTTCACCGAGTCGAGCCGGGGCTACTCAAAGAGTGTCACGCGTCAAGCGCGAGACCTCGTGCCGCGACAGGCCTAAACCTACAACAGGCAGAATTGGGCCTACAAGAACGTCCCGCACTGCATCAGGGCATCCCACGGGACAGGTGGTATATTCGCAACATGCAATATCGGCTCCCGTGACTGATTTGCCCGCGGTTGCAGGCCCGCGGCAGCGGTCGCTCGAAGGTGCGCACGGCAATCCCCAGTACTCTCTCGCAATCCCCACGATTCGCAGCCTCACCCGTGCGGCGAGCACGGACCGCCGCGCTGTGGCCCTAAATCCAGGCAACCGGCGCCCGTTCCGTTGACAGAGCACCCTCGCGCGCGTATCTACAGCGCTTCCCTAGCCGCCGCGGAGGCGGCTTTTTTAGTTTCCAGCGACGCTTCGCTGCATGAGGAGTGGGCCAACGATGTCCGCATCCTTGGCAGCCTCGGAATCCACCCCCAAGGCTGCTGTTCAGACGACGAGCCCCTCTGCGGCCGTCATGGGCACGTACGCGCGCCAGAACCTCGTCTTCGAGCGGGGGGAAGGCGCCTGGCTCATCACGCCGGATGGCGATCGCTACCTCGACTTCGGCTCTGGCGTCGCCGTCAACGTGCTCGGCCACGCGCACCCGGTTCTGGTGGCGGCACTGACCCAGCAGGCCGGCAAGCTCTGGCACACCTCTAACCTATATCGTGTAGAGGGGCAGGAGCGCTTGGCTGAGCGCCTCGTCGCCGCGACATTCGCCGACAAGGTGTTCTTCTGCAATTCGGGCGCCGAAGCGTGCGAGGCTGCCATCAAGGCCGCGCGGCGCTACCACTACGTCGACGGCAACCCGCAGCGCTGGCGCATCATCACCTACACCGGCGCCTTCCATGGCCGCACGCTTGCGACCATCGCCGCCGGCGGCAATCCGAAATACCTCGAAGGCTTCGGCCCGGCCGTTGAAGGCTTCGATCAGGTTCCCTTCGGCGACATCGACGCGACCGAGCAGGCCATCACGCCTGAGACGGCTGCGATCATGATCGAGCCGACGCAGGGCGAAGGTGGCGTCAACGTCGCCAGCGCCGAGTTCCTGCGCGCGCTCCGCGCCCTGTGCGACAAGCATGGCCTGCTGCTCATCCTCGACGAGGTGCAGAGCGGTGTCGGTCGCTGCGGCAAGCTATTTGCGCACGAATGGGCCGGCATCACGCCCGACCTCATGCCCATCGCCAAAGGCATCGGCGGCGGCTTCCCGCTCGGCGCGCTGCTGGCGACCGAGGAAGCAGCAAAAGGCCTCGTGCCCGGAACGCATGGCTCGACGTTCGGCGGCAATCCGTTGGCGACGGCCGTCGGCTACGCTGTGCTGGGCGCGGTGCTCGAGCCCGGCTTTCTCGAGGGCGTGCAGCAGAAAGCTCTGCGCATGAAGCAGGCGCTGGCATCCATCAAGGATTCCCATCCCGATCTCGTCGAGGAAGTGCGCGGCCAGGGCTTGCTCACCGGTATCAAGGTGAAGGTCCTGCCTGCCGATGTCGTTAAGGCCGCCATTGCCGAGAAGCTTCTCGTCGTCGGCGCGTCCGACAACGTCGTGCGCCTCCTGCCCCCGCTCAACATTGCCGACGAGGAGATTGCCGAGGCCGCGCAGCGTCTGTCGCGCGCGCTCGACCGCCTGTCGGCAACTGCAACCTGATACCCATCCACATCCTAGCCGGCCGGAGTGCCATGGCCACGAAATCGCGAACCGTTTCGACGCCGAGACATTTTCTCGATCTTGATGCCTTTGATGCAGCGACGCTGCGCAAGATCATCGACATGGCGCACGCCATGAAGAAAGCGGGCAAGAAAACGCCTGCGAAGTTCAGGCCTGCCGGCATCGAGGAAACGACGCTGGCGATGATCTTCGAGAAGCCGTCGACGCGCACCCGCGTGTCGTTCGACGTCGCCATGCGCCAGCTCGGCGGCCAGACGATCTCGCTCAGCAACAACGATCTCCAGCTCGGCCGCGGTGAATCGATCGTCGATACAGCGCGCGTTCTCTCGCGCTACGTCGACGCCATCATGATCCGCGCCAACGCGCACGACACGCTGCTCGATCTTGCCAAGTACGGCTCGGTCCCGGTCATCAATGGCCTGACTGACAAGAGCCATCCCTGTCAGGTGATGGCCGACATCATGACCTTCGAGGAACACAAGGGCCCGATCAAAGGCCGCTCGGTCGCCTGGGTCGGCGATGGCAACAACGTCGCCGTTTCCTGGATGCACGCCGCCGTGCGCTTCGGCTTCGAGCTGCGCCTCGCCTGTCCCGACGAGCTGCGTCCCGAGAAGGACGCCGTCGATTGGGTTAAGCGCGAAAAAGGCGTCGTCAGCTATGGCAGCGACGTGATGAAGGCCGTGCGCGGCGTTGATTGCGTGGTGACCGACACGTGGGTGTCGATGGGTCAAACCGATGCGCCCCGCCGCAAGAAAATGCTCCAGCCCTACGCCGTCGACGCCAAGCTGATGAAGGCGGCCGACAAGGACGCTATCTTCATGCACTGCCTGCCTGCCTATCGCGGCAAGGAAGTTTCGGAGGACGTCATCGACGGCCCGCAGTCGGTCGTGTTCGACGAGGCCGAGAACCGCCTTCACGCCCAGAAGGCAATTTTGGCCTGGTGTCTCGGAGTATCGTGATGGTGGAAGCGGCGGCAACAACCGAGACCCGCAAGACGCCGGGCGACGACCTTGTGCTGCCCTTCCGCACCGAAAGCTCGGGCGTCATCGGGCGTCTTGTGCGCCTCGGGCCAGCGATCGATGAGATCCTGTCCCATCATGCAGCGCCAGAAGCCGTCTCGCGTGCGCTTGGCGAAGCCGTGGCGCTCACCGCCATGCTCGGTACTGCGCTCAAGATCGATGGCAAGCTGACGCTGCAAACCAAGACCGACGGCATCCTCGATTTTCTCGTCGTCAGCTTCGAGCCGCCCGGCCGGTTGCGCGGCTACGCGCGCTTCGACAAGAAGCGCATGGCTGAAGAGGCCGACGACGTCGACCCCGCTATCCTTCTTGGCGTCGGCCACCTCGCCATCACCATCGATCCCGGCGAGGAAATGGATCGCTATCAGGGCATCGTTGCACTCGAAGGCGAGAGCGTCGGCGATGCCGCGTTGAGCTACTTCCGCCAGTCCGAGCAACTTCCCTCATTCCTGCGGTTGGCCGTAGCCCGCCACTATACGGCCGGCGAGAACGGCGAGCCGGGTCGCTGGCAATGGCGCGCTGGCGGCTTGATGATCCAGCACCTCGCGCGTGAAGGCGGCTCTGACGAACGCGTCGTTTCGTCTGAAGAGGACGAGGAGATCGTCGGCGATGCCGATGATGATTGGGAGCGCACGCGTATTCTCGCCGCGACGGTCGAGGATCACGAGCTGCTGGACCCGATGCTTGCCCCTGACCGGCTGCTCTATCGCCTGTTCCACGAGGAAGGCGTGCGCGCATTCCCGGCAACGCCCGTCGAAGCTTTCTGTCGCTGCTCGCGCGAGCGCGTCGAAGCATTCCTGAAAAGCTTTGGCGCCGCTGATCTCACCGACATGCGCGAGCCCGACGGCTCGATCTCGGTCACGTGCGAGTTCTGCACCAAGACCTACCGCTTCGCGCCCGACGAGATCACCTAGCACTCATCCCGCAGATGACCTCGTGTCACTTCAGAGTCTTCAAATAACTCACGATCTTGGCGCGCTCCGACGCATCGGAAATGCCGCCGAACGGCTTCATCGCGTTGCCGTGCACGACGTTGTCGGGATTGGCGATGAACTTGTCGAGGTTGGCCTCGTCCCAAGTGATGCCGGAGTTTTTCATCGCGGACGAGAACTCAAAGCCATCGATCGAGCCAGCCTTGCGCCCGACGATGCCATGCAACGACGGCCCTAGCCGATTGTCGCCTTCCTTGAATGAATGGCACGTCCGGCACGCGTTGTTGAACGCGACTTTGCCGTCGCCTTCCTCTTGCTCCGCTGCGGCGGGCACCGTTGTGAGCGCCAATACGGCAAGAACGAGGGATGAAGCTAGCGAGCGACGCACTTGTGCCTCCATGACTGCAAACAGTCGATGGCTGCATAAGCGCGCGCGGATGCCAGTTGTTCCCGAATTCAGCCGCGTTCAGCTCTGAATATTTCGTGATCGCGCTGCGATCAGCGCACCGCGGAACCATGCTCCGCCCAGTCTCGGAGGCGACCGAGGAAGGCATCGCATTTGTCGAGCTGATCCTTCTCGATCCACTCGTCCGCGGTATGCGCTTGAGCGATATCGCCGGGACCGATGACCACCGCCGGCGAACCCGCCACCTGGAACAAGCCGGCTTCGGTCGCGTACGAGACGGCATGCGTCTCGTTCTGTCCGGCGAGCTTTAGCGCCAGCGCGACGGCCTCGGACGATGCGCCCGCAGAGTACGGCGGCACCTGATTGACGATGTCGATGTCGATGCCGGCCTCCGGCGCGATCTTTTGCATTTCCGGAACGCATACGTTCGCAGCGAACGCGCGAATGCGCCGGTCTATCGCGCTGATATCGACACCCGGAATAGCCCGCACGTCGAATTGCATGGTGCAGCTGATCGGCACGATGTTCGTAGCCGTGCCGCCTTCGATCTTGGTCACCTGCAGCGTCGCATAAGGCGGATCGAAGCGCGGATCCTGAGGACGCAGCTTCAATTCGTTCTCTATCTCAGCCAGTTCCCGCAGCAGCTTGCCTGCGACCGTGATCGCGTTGACGCCGAGTGGCGCCATGCTCGAGTGCGCTGCGCGTCCACGCACGTCGATGCGCCAGCGCACCGGACCTTTGTGGGAATCGACCACACTCATGGATGTCGGTTCGCCCACGAACACGATGCGTGGCTTCGTCAGTCGCGTACCGAACTCCGCGATCATCGGCCTCACGCCGAGGCAGCCGATCTCCTCGTCGTACGAGAACGCAAGATGGATCGGCACCGTCAGCGGCCGCGCCAGGAATTTGGGTACCGCGGCAAGCGCGCACGCGATGAAGCCCTTCATGTCCGCAGTGCCGCGCCCATAGAGTTTGCCGTCACGTTCGGCCAGAACGAACGGGTCGGACGTCCAGGCCTGCCCATCGACCGGCACCACATCGGTGTGCCCCGACAAGGCGACACCCGGCACGCCCTGCGGGCCGATGCTGGCATAAAGGCTCGCCTTCGTCCCCGCGGCGTTGGGCACGATCTCGCTGGCGACGCCATGCTGGAGAAGATAGTCCTCGACGAAATGGATGAGCGCCACGTTTGGCTTGTGGCTGGTCGTGTCGAAGCCGACGAGCCGCGCCAGCAGCTCTACTGACGAGTAGCTGGGACCGTTCATCGCCTGTGCCTTCTATCTAGTTGAGGCTGCGCACGACGAACGGACTGTCGAGGGAGAATGCCGGAACAGCGACGTCGAACAACTCGCCCTTTTCGTCGGTCATCTGATAGCTGCCGACCATGATGCCCGAAGGTGTGCGCAGCGGGCAGCCCGAAGTATAGCTGAACGATCCTCCCGGCTGAATGACCGGGGTCTCGCCGACGACGCCTGGGCCGCGAACTTCCTCAGTCTGGCCGAGCCCATCGGTGATCAGCCACACGCGCGAGCGCAGCTGCACCGTCTCCTCGCCCTCGTTGGCGATGTCGATGGTATACGCCCAATAGAACTGGCCCTCGTCCGGTGAGGACTGCTCTTCCAGGTACTGCGGTGTAACGCGTATGCGGATACCGCGGGTAACGGCTTCGTACATGGTTGCGGCTCTGCTCCTGGCGTCGGTTTCGCCCGACGCGTCGGCGGCGCATACTAAGGACGCCGCGCGCCGGGTCAATGTCGCTGGAAGCCCCAGGCCATGATCGCTTGGGATGCGATCAGCTCTTAGGCACGGCGGCTGGCCGCAAGGCCCGCATCGAGGTCGGCGGCGAGGTCTTCGAAGGCCTCGAGGCCTACCGAAAAACGCAAGAGGCCATCGCCTATGCCCAGCTCGGCCCGCGCCTCCGGCCCGATGCGGAAATGCGTCGTGGTCGCCGGATGCGTGATCAGCGATTTGGCATCCCCCAGGTTGTTGGAGAGCTTGATCAGCCGCAGGGCATTCTGCAGGGCGAACGCCGCCGGCTTTCCGCCCTTCACCTCGAACGCGATCATCTGTCCGCCGCCCGCCATCTGCTTCTTGGCGATGTCGGCTTGTGGGTGATCGGCCCGGCCGCAGTAGAGAACCCGCGCCACTTCCGGCCGTTCGGCAAGGTAGTCCGCGAGCTTGGCCGCGGTCGCCATCTGCGCGCGGATGCGCACCGGCATCGTCTCCAGGCCCTTCAGCATCACCCATGCATTGAACGGGCTCAGCGTCGGCCCCGTCTGGCGCACGAACTCTTGCAGGTGGTTGGTCACATAGTCGGTAGAGCCCAGCACCACGCCACCCAGGCACCGCCCCTGTCCGTCGATGTGCTTCGTGGCCGAATAGACCACCACGTCCGCGCCTTGCTCGATAGGGCGCTGCAGCAGCGGCGTCGCAAACACGTTGTCGACCACGACGATTGCACCGATCTCATGCGCCAGCTTCGACACTGCCGCGATGTCCACCAGCTCCAGAGTGGGGTTCGATGGCGTCTCGAAGAAGAAGAGCTTGGTGTTCGGCCGGATCGCTTTCTTCCAGGCGTCGAGGTCACGCCCGTCGACCAGCGTCGAGGAGATCCCATAGCGCGGTGCCAGCACGTCGACGATATAGCGACAGGCGCCGAACAGAGCCCGTGCCGAGACGATGTGGTCGCCGGCTTTCAGATAGCCGAGGATCGCGGCGTTCACCGCCGCCATGCCGCTGGCCGTCGCACGCGCCTCCTCAGCCCCTTCGAGCAGCCGGATGCGCTCCTCGAACATGGAGACGGTCGGGTTTGAGAACCGCGTGTACTGGAAACCGGGATCTTCGTTCTTGAAGCGCGCTTCGGCCTGCTCGGCGCTCGAATAGACGAACCCCTGCGTCAGGAACATCGCCTCCGACGTTTCGCCGAACTGCGAGCGCAGCGACCCTCCGTGCACCAGCCGCGTTTCCGGGGCCCATGAGTTCGGATCGGTCGAATTGTCGTCGTTGCTCGCCATAGCGCACTTTCCTTCCGGGGCCTGGATGCCCAGTAAAAAGCCCGGCCAGCTAAAGCGCTGCTCGCGAAAAAAAGCCGCGCGTGGAAGCTTGGAGGTGCGCACGGCCCTTTTAGCGAGTTGTTTTACGTGGCTGCAAGCCGGCCGGCCAAATGACCACGAGGTATCAGCGGGGATTACTCCCGCTACGCGCTTGGCGTCAAGGCCTGCTTGCTCTAGAGCGACAAGCAGCACTTGCGTTCGGGGACTTAACGAAGATGGCTAAGGCCGAGGTTAAAGCTGGCGGAGGCGGGGCCGCGACTGCGGAGGGCATCCTTCCCTCGCAGGCCATCACTGCGCTGATTGAGGGCGATAAGGTCAAGCTGCCCGAGCCACTCTTATCGAACCAGCTCCAGCCCGCGAGCCTCGATTTGCGCCTCGGCACCGTGGCCTATCGCGTGCGCGCAAGCTTCCTGCCTGGCCGCGACGAGAAGGTGGCGACTAAGCTCGACGACCTGCAGATGCACGCCATTTCCCTTTCGCAAGGCGCGGTGCTGGAAACTGGCTGCGTCTATGTCGCCCCGCTTCTGGAAAGCCTCGCGCTGCCGCCCGAGCTCTGCGCCGCCACCAATCCGAAAAGCTCCACCGGCCGTCTCGACGTGTTCACGCGCGTGATCGCCGATGGCGTATCCGCCTTCGACCAGATCCCCGCCGGCTACGACGGCCCGCTCTACGCCGAGATCTGTCCGCAGACCTTCCCGGTCGTGGTGCGCAAAGGCTCGCGCCTGTCACAGATCCGTTTCCGGGCGGGCGGAGCGGAAGCAAAGCCCGTGCAGGATATCGCGCTCTCCGTTGATCTGGCTGGCAATGCCGATGGTCTCGTCGGGTATCGCGCCAAGCGCCACACCGGCCTCGTTGACGTTGATGCCGTCGGCGCCTGCTCGGTCCTCGACTATTGGGAGCCGATCTATGTGCGCGACAAGAAGCGCCTGATCCTTGATCCCGACCAGTTCTACATCCTCGCTTCAAAGGAAGCTGTGCACGTGCCGCCCGATCAGGCGGCCGAGATGGTCCCGTTCAATCCGCTCGTCGGCGAATTCCGCGTGCATTATGCCGGCTTCTTTGATCCCGGCTTCGGCCACGCCGAGGCCGGTGGCGCCGGAGCTCGCGCAGTGCTCGAAGTGCGCTCGCACAAGGTCCCGTTCATCATCGAGGATGGGCAGACCATCGGCCGCCTCGTCTACGAGCGTCTCACCGAGATGCCGGAGATCGTCTACGGCCTCGACCTCGCCTCCCACTATCAGGCCCAGGGCCTCAAGCTCTCCAAGCACTTCAAGTAGCGCGACGCCTCTGTCTCCCGGGCGCAGCGAGCATCGCGAGCGAGCCCCGGGACCCAGCGTAAAATGAGTACGCGTCCGCCCGGAGCTCTATCGGTCGAGAGCGACGCCCATACCCCCGTCACGGCCACGCAGGTGGCCGTCCACGCCAGCTTCAGCATTCTCGACATCGGTTGCTCCCGCGAAATCCTGGAAACGTCGGCATTTCGTGAGCATCAGTCGAGCGCCTGGAGAGTGGCGTGGATGGCCGACTTCTCGGCCATGACGGAGTAAGGAGACGAGTGCAATGATCTCAGCGGCGACGAGCAAGCTGCTACAACTCGCCGTTCCTTAAGGCATGCACGCTAGCATCGCGGCATGGAACACCTGCTCCAGATCGATCCTTGGCTTGCCCTCGGCGTTGTCGCCGCCACGGCGCTCACCGACGCCGTCTACGTGATGTTCACGTCCTCGGTCATCCACCGCCGGCGCTTCGCCGCCGCCAACTACAGCGCGCTCTGGTACACGCTCTCCTCGTTCGCGGTGATCAGCTACACCAACAATTGGGTGTACGTGGTCTTCGCCGCGTTCGGCTCCTGGATCGGCGCATACTTGTCGATGACGTACCTGCACCGCCCGCCCGGCAAGCCGCCCGCGCCGCTCGCACCCGAGGCCAGCGAGTAAGCTCGCGTTACTCCTTGCGGTGCTCCACCGTGTCCGCATCGATCGTGTACCCGGCATCGGCGAGGCCGGTGAACGCCGGCTCCGTCTTGATCGTGCCCGTCACCCAAACGGGATCGAACTGCCCGCCGATCTCGAAGCCCTTCTCCGATTTCACATAGACGATCTGGTTTGCGGGCGGCGGCGGCACGTGAATGCACGCGCCGACAAACGGCACCAGCAGAAACTCTTTCACCGACGTCGCCTCGAAATCGAGCGGCACCACGTAGCCGCCGATCTTCACCCGCTTGCCGTTGTATTCGGTGACGACGCGCGGCGGCTGATTGCTACCCGGTTGCTTGCGCTTCACCGACATGAAGCCGCCTTCCGGCAAGGCCGGAGGCGGCGGCCCGCCATCATCCGGCGCCGGCTGCGAACCGGAAAAGAACGTCTTCGGCTTCAGCGCGTTCATCTGCTGCGCGGGCGGCATGAGCTTCGCCCATGTGATGTCGATAGGTGCATCCGCGGCGAACGCGGGGGCAAAAATCCCCTGCACCGCAAACAGCGCAACAGCAATGCTGGCATAGGCTTTTCTCATCGTCTTCTCCATCACGTGCGCACTGTCATGCCGTCGGCCAGCGAGAGCCGGTAGGCCCGCATCGCCGGCAGCAGGCCGGCGAGGAACCCAGCGACGACGATGCCACCCAGCATTATCCACTCCCGCGCCGTCGGCGCGTTGATATCGAGGTTGAGGCCGTACGTGGCATCGACCCACGGCCGCAGCACCAGCAGCGCGCCATAGAGCATGGCCACGCCCAGCACCACACCCGCTAAGGTCAGCAGCCCCGCCTCCGTCGCGAGCAGCCCCAAAACGGTCGTTGGCCGCGCGCCGACAGAGCGCAGGATCGCCATCTCGCGCCGTCGCTCATTCAACGTCGTCAGGATCATCGTCACCATGCCGAGCAGCGCAGTGGCGACCACCATCGCCGACACTACCGACAACGCGGTTTCCGCTGTGCCGACGAGGCCCCACAATTCCTGCAGCGCGGCGCCGGGCATGATCGCTGACAGCGGCTCTTCAACGTAGCCGTTGATAGCCCGCTGCAGCTTGAACGTCGCGAGCTTAGACTTCAGCCCGACCAGTGCCGCAGTGATCGCCTTGGGCCGCAAATCCATTTTCCGCACGTCGTCGGCCGAAACGCTCTGCCCTGGCTGCGGCATCCCGTTCTGCCAGTCGACGTGGATGGCCTCGATCGCTTCGAGGCTGACGTGCACCGTGCGGTCGACCGGGGTTCCCGTCTTGGCGAGAATGCCGGAAACCCGGAACGGCTTGTCCGCATGCTCGACGAATGAAACGGAGCCCAGGCCGTGCGCCACGATGATGGGATCGCCCACCTTGTAACCGAGCGCCTTGGCGACATCAGCCCCGATCACCGCGTCGAACAGATCCTTGAACGGTCCGCCCGCAGCGAACTTCAGCCCCTGTCCGTGCCGATACTTGTAGTGCTCGAAATAGTCGGGCGTGGTGCCCAGCACGCGGAAGCCATGATGGCTGTCACCCAGCGACATCGGCACGATCCACGCAACCTCGGGCCGCTTGGCGATGTCCTCATAGCTCTTCCACGTGACGTTGTTGGTCGCATTGCCGATGCGGAAGATCGAATAGAGCAGCAGTTGGATGCTGCCTGACCGCGCACCGACGATCAGGTCGGTGCCCGAGATCGTATCGGCGAAGCTTTGCCGTGCGCCCGTGCGCACTTTCTCAACGCCTAGCAGCAGCATCACCGAAAACGCGATGGCGAGCACGGTGAGAAACGCGGTCAGGGCGCGGTTGCGCAGCGACTGCATCGCAAGGCGCGGAACGATGTGACGGTGCACGCTCATGCCGCCGCGCTCCGTTGCGAGAGGGCGATTTCATCGAGCCGCAGCACCCGATCGAAACGTTTGCCGAGTTCCTCCTCGTGGCTCACCATGATCACGGAAGCGCCCGCGGCCTCTGCCTCGGCAAACAGCAAGTCGAGGAACGCGAGTTGCCGGTTACGATCGAGCGCCGATGTCGGCTCGTCGGCAACGATCAGCTCCGGAGCCCCGATCAGTGCACGCGCTGCCGCCACACGTTGCTGCTGGCCGACACTGAGGCTCGCCGCCGAATGCTCGGCCAGTTCGCCGGCATCGAGACCGAGGCTCTTCAGCAGCCGCCGCGCCTCCTCATCGGCAGAGCCGTTTCGTGCAGCACGCTCCGCCCGCGTGCGCGAGAAGCTCAGCGGCAGCATCACGTTGTCGAGAATCGAGCCGTACGGAAGCAGGTTGAACATCTGAAAGATGATGCCGAAGTGCTCGGCGCGGAATCTGTCCCGCGCCGCGTTGGCCATTTGCGTGAGGTCGGAGCCGAGCACTTCGAGCTTGCCCGCCGTCGGCGCAACGATGCCGCACAGCAAGCTGAGGAACGTCGACTTGCCGGTCCCCGATGGGCCAACCAGAAGCACACGCTCGCGCGCGGGAAGCGCGAAGCTGTCGATCGACAGAGAGAATCCGCGCTTGCCCGGCCAGCGAAACCGCACGCCCGTCATGCGTACGACGTCCGGCTTGCCCGCATCTGTGTGGGCTCGCTGCATTACATCAGCCCGCTGAGGTCGAGAGCCGGCTTGCTGCGGCTGACTTCGTAGCTGCTCTGGCCTTTACCCGTCACGAGGTTGACGGTCAGCGCCTGTGCGCCGGCGAAATGCTTGAAGTAGTTGAACCCTATGCTCGTGAGCGCGCTGGGATTGGAGCAGGAGAGCTGATAGTTCGCGTGGAACTGGCTGTGCCCTTCGTGCCCCTCATGGGCATCATCATTGGCATCATGACCATGGTCGTGATCTTGCTCGCCCGACTTAGCCTTGTGATCTTCGTGATCATGGCCGTCATCGTCGTGGTGGTGCTCAGCCTCCACTGCCACGTCCACTGAAGCCACCGTACATCCGGCAGCTTCGGGCACCGGAAACACCTCGAGCACGCGCTGCAGGATCATCTTCGCCTCGTCCACCATCTGCTTTTGTGCATCGCTCGTCGCGGCGTGCTCGAAGCCAACGATATCCATGCCTGGAGCCTCAAGCTCCATCGAGATGCTCTTGTCTTCTACGGCTATGTTGAGAGTGCCGTGCCCGTGCACGTGGGCCCCAAGCTCGCGATGGCCTTCCTCGGCCATTAGCGCGCTCGGCAGCGCCATGGCCAGGGCAATCGCAGCGATGAACGGCGCCGAATGGAAATGCGTGCGCATTTTGTGATCCTCGATCAAGAACGCTCGCGCGGCTCTATCGGCACGCTCACAAGCGGATGCAGCAGTTGGATGAACGGATTAGGTGGTTTAGCCGATTGGCCGAGCAGGCGGGGCACGGGCCTGAAACTGCACGCTTGCGCCATCGCAAGCCAATGCAGCGACCGCTGGCGCTCGCAGCACCGGCGCTGGAGGAACGTCAGCGGATAATGCAATCGGTGCCGGCAGTACACCCGCGCCTGTCGCCAGCAGCAACCAGCAGAGCGGACAGTCGTCGTGCTTGTCCGGGGTTGCCGGCGCGCAGTGGGCCGGGCGCACCATGGCCCGGCAAGCCAGCACGTCCGTCTTGGCCAAAACGTGCAGCGTGCGGCTGCCGGAGGGCTGGGGATGCACGTGCGCGTGCGCCATCAGCGCCGCGGCCTGCATCGCGACCGCGAGCAGAGCCGCTATCACCGGGCTCGATTGACGCCGAAAGAAGCGCATGGGGTCTCCGTTGCAGCGGCGACGATAGCGCCGAAAATGGGGCGAGCGAAAGACACTCTTCGTTAACGCCCAATCTAATTGGCGCTCTCTTATCCGGAGGTCGGTAAGGCGGCTGTAATCGAGTTCCCCGAACCTGATGCTCGGTCCGCATCTCGTCCCTGGGGGAGTTCAATGTCTGTCTCGCGTATCTCTTGGTTGGCGCTGCCGGCGCTCATTATGACGGGCGCCCCTGTCCTTGCCGACCCGCTTCCGGATGCCAACGAGATGCGCGAAAGCGTCGTCCGCATCATCGTCGAAACCGATGGCGGAGGCGCGTCCGGCACGGGTTTCATCATCAACAATCACCGGATTATCGTCACCAATAATCATGTGGTCCAAGGCGCAACATCGATCGCCATCGGCTTCATGGCCGGCGGCAAGCCGGTGACCGTCCCGGCGCGCGTCGTCGATACCAATCCGGACAAGGACATCGCCATCATTGAAGCGGCTAGCGATATCTTCGGCGAGCCCGTCGTCCTGGCCAACTACCAGACCTCGCCACCGATGACAGTCACTGCCGTTGGATACCCCGGGGCGGCCGACGAGGTCCCCGGCTCCAACGTAGCGTCAGTGCTTCTGGAGCCGTCCTATAGCGTTGGCACGGTGGCCCGCGTGCTGCCGAACGTTGCCAACGTTGGCGGCGACACGCTCATTCAGCACACGGCCGTGATCAACCACGGCAACAGCGGCGGCCCGCTGTTCGATGCATGTGGCCGCGTCATCGGGATCAACGCGCTGACCATCGAGCCGAGCGAAGCGAGCTCCTACGCGCAAGGCATTTTCTACTCGATCGATGTGCGCGAGTTGCTGCCGATGTTCGAGGAGAACCTCATCGACGCCCGTATAGCGACCAAACCCTGCACGCCCGGACTAGAGGCCCGCAACGATGTGCCGCCTGCCACCACGAAGGAGGCGGAGGCTGTTGCATTCGATCGCTTCGCCGCATGCATCAATGCCCGCCCGTGCGACGCAGATATATGCAAGAGCCGCTACCAGCGGCGCGTTTCACCTGAGCTTGCAGGCGGTCGCGAAGCCGATGTGAGCTTGCGCATGACGGCTGCAGGGCCGCTTTGCACCCAGCAGAACGAAACCGAAGCATTCGCGCAGTTCCAGAGCTGCGCGGAAGAGAACGCTTGCGAGTTCGACGCGCAGTGCGGGCCCAAACTGGAGCAGTCCCTCCGCCCGGATGTCATGAATAAGCGCCGGCCATTGTTTGACCGCATCCGCGCCAAGGCAGCCGACGAGTGCAAGCAGGCATCGGCGCCTGGAATCTGGCGCGCAGGCCAAACGCGAGAAAACATCTGGACCGCGCGCGTCTTCAACGATAGCGGCGCGGCGCTCATCGTCACCTGTGTTGTCGGCGGCGACAACTCTGGGGATGGCGCCTTGGAGGTCGACGACGCTGCAGGCCAGCGCGCCCGCTGGACCGGAACCCGAGCTGTCCAGATGACTATCGACGACTACAGCGAGCCGCTCCGTCTCGATCTCGAGGTCGCCGGCAACAGCCTGGTTGCCGGTCTCTTGCACAAGGAAACGGAAGCTGACCGCGGCTGGTACAAGGACCTGCTCGGCAAGTTGACGGTCGGTGGCGTAATGACGCTGGAGGAGCCGAAAGTCGGTCTCGACGAGACATTCTCGCTCGATGGTTCGAAGGATGCGCTGGCGCCGTGTCTGAATGCCAAGATTGCATCGCGTCAGGCCGACAGCGGCGAGGCTAGCAAGCAATAAGCTAAAGGCGAGCGCGGCGCCGCAGGGCGCCGCCTCGTTTCACCTAGTTCTTTCGCGTTCCGCCCTGCCGGCGCAGTTCGCCCGAGGCTGACATCTGCTCGCCATCGGCATTCACCGACGTCCAGTCGAGTTTCATCGTGTCACCCTCGACCGTAAGCTTGAGCTTGCCGTTGAGGCATCCCTGGTCGACTTCCTCGAAGCTGCCGTAGGTGATTGTTTCGCTGTACTGGTAGTGATCGCCGTCGAGGTCGCCTGTCAGCACGCCGCCGCACGCGGGATCGCCCGGATAGCGGCTCACGCCACCCCGCGGCGAAACGAAGGTCAAACGCACGTCGAACGGGTCCTGGTCCGGCTGCGCCGCCTGGCCGACCCACGAGCCGACGATGCTGTCAGGACGCGGGCTAGGGCGTGCGACATTGGCGCTCGCGATGCCAGCCCCAGCCGCCGCGCCAGAACCAACGAGCAGCGCCAGCAACGCCAGCTTTGAATAACTCAGGGCCCTGCCGCGCCCCCCACCGTCCTGCTTCACCGTCGCCTCCAAAAGATTTCGAGTGAGCGTAGAGCTTGCTTTCGGGGTGCTTGACGGCGGCTTAAGGCACCCATCCCCGGTCGCACATCATGGTTTCCATTGATGCAACACCGGTTATGGCTCTTGCCGATTGCCGTCGCGCCAAGCCGGAACGCGTGCCAAAGTATGCCAAACAAAAATCACAGAAAGTTCGGGAGGAAGCACAGTCTATGAGCCATCTCTACCAGCCCCAGCACCGCGCCCTGCAGGATCGCTTTGCGTCGCGCCCTATGGCCGACCGCATCGAGCAGATCGCCCTCAAGACCGAAATCGGCCCCGAGGAGAAGGCGTTTATCGAAAGCCGTGATTTCTTCTTCTTGACGACTGTCGACGGCGAGGGGCGCCCTACGGTTTCATATAAGGGCGGCGCGTCCGGATTCGTCCGCGTCATCGACGATCAGCACATCATGTTTCCGAGCTACGACGGCAACGGCATGTACCTGTCGATGGGCAACATCACCGCCCATCCGCAGGTCGGCTTCCTGTTCATCGATTTCGAGCGCCCGTTTCGCCTGCGCGCGCAGGGCATAGCCGAGATCACCGATGCGCCCGAGTGCCTCGATGCGTTCGACGAAGCCGAACTCGTCGTGCGCGTGAAGTTGACCGAGCTTTGGATGAACTGCCCGCGCTACATCCACCGCTATCAGCGTGTGAAGTCCTCGCGCTACGTCCCCCAGCCCGGGGTCGAGACTCCGTTGTGTGAATGGAAGCGCATCGACGGCATCCAGGATGTGCTGCGCCCCAAAGAAGTCGATCAAGTCGCAAAGTCGGGTGGCACTATCGGAATCGATGAGTGGATCGGCCGTGTCGTCACCGGGGACGAAAACGCCTGAGGGCGGCGCGAGCCAGCTTTCTACGAGAAGACAACGCCGCCGGAGCATGCTCCCGCGGCGTTGCTGCCTCTTTTGCGAGGCGGCTCTCCTTGCGCGTTATCGCGTCAGCCCAGCCGGTGCGCTTATCAGCGCAACCCAGTGGCAGGGCAATTCAGCACTTTGAATTTGAGCCCCAAATCGCAAAAGGACAACCACTGCTTTTGGCGCAGCTCGGGGTGTCCGCCATGCACTAGGGGCTGGTCTCGGCCCCGTCGAGGCCAATAGCCGTGCGGGCGCCCGTCAGTGGGTCATGCGTGCGCGCACGCGCTCAGTCATGAGCTGTATGACCGATAGCGCGAACTCTGGTTCCTCGCCCGCAAGCTGCAAAAATGTGGCCCTGTCGATCACCGCCACTTCCGTGGGCTCGCTTGCGAGCGCGGCCGCAGAGCGCGGAATATCGTTGATCACCGCCATCTCGCCGAACACGCCACCAGCGCCCACCCGCTCCAGCACGCGTCCAAAGCCAATCACATCGACCGCTCCACTCAGAACGACGTACATGGCATCGCCAGCATCGTCCTCCAGGAAGATGCGCTCACCAGCCTTGTACAGTTTCGTAGGGACGCCGAGACGCAAAATTGCGCCCACATCAAATCCAGAGTTCATCTTATGAATTACAACAATATTTCTACTATGCAGTATACGTTAGATGTTACGAGAGGATCGCTCGCGACGCCAGTGCCAAGATGCTCTAGGCGCGGGCAAAAAACATGGTTAGGAACCGCTCGTAGATACGCGTCAAAGTTTCGAGGTCCGCGACTGCAACGCGCTCATCGACCTGATGGATCGTTGCGTTCACCAGCCCCATCTCGATCACCGGGCAGTGATCCTTGATAAATCGAGCATCCGACGTGCCGCCTCCAGTGGACAGCTTTGGCACCTTTCCGGTGATCTCGGCCACAGCTGCCTGCATCGTGTCGACGAGGGGGCCGGGTTCTGTCACGAATACGTCGCCAGTCCCCGAAAACGATAGCTTGTATTTTGCTCCAAGCTCTGCTGCCGCCGCTTCGCAAGTCTCGCGAACCAGCGTCTCCAGCTTCGGCCGCGTATAAGTGTCGTTATATCGGATATTGAAGCGGGCTCGTGCCTCGCTGGGGATCACGTTGGTCGCCGTGTTCGGCACCGAAATGACGGTCACCCCGAGATGTGACGGTTCAAAGTGCTTCGTGCCCTCGTCCAGCTTCAGGCTCGACAAGCGGTCGATGATACGCGCGAGCTTGGGTACGGGATTGTCGGCCATATGCGGATAGGCGGCATGGCCCTGCTTGCCGGCGACAATGATCTCGCCGTTGAGCGATCCGCGCCGCCCTACCTTCATCTCATCGCCGACGCGATCGCGGCTCGAAGGCTCACCCACGATGCACGCGTGCAAGACCTCGCCGCGTGCCTTCAGCCAGTCCAGCACCTTGACTGTGCCGTTGACGCTGTCGCCTTCCTCGTCGCCCGTGATCAGCAGTGAGATCGACCCGGGTAGATCGCCCTTGTCGAAGGCGAGAAAGCGCTTCAAGGCGGCGACGAAACAGGCGATCTCGCCCTTCATGTCTACCGCGCCACGTCCGTAGAGTATGCCTCCGCGGATTTCCGCGGCGAACGGCGGCGAGGTCCAGGCGTCGAGGTTCCCCGGCGGCACGACATCCGTATGCCCGGCAAAGCACAGGTTCGGCCCGGTATTGCCGAGGCGCGCATAGAGGTTCTCGACGTCGGGGAAGCCGGGCTCCGAAAACGTCATCCGGTGACACTCGAAACCCGCGGCATTGAGCACGCCTTCGAGCAGCGTCAGCGCGCCGCCCTCGACCGGCGTCACGCTCTCGCAGCGGATCAGCGCTTGCGCCAGGGGAACCGGATCGTGAGACGTCGTCATGCACCTTCACCTGTCAGTAGAGTAGTGGTGTCGATCAAATATGTTCGCTCTGAACGCACTGGTGGTCGCCATGCCCAGACCCTACGTCGGCATTGGCGACGCAATCGTCAACACTTGGAACCGCGCGACCAAAAAACCTCGTCGGCCGGCCCCGTGCTCACCCCTCGGGCACGTGCCGCGACAGCGCCAGCTCGCCGGCCGAAACCGCGGTCGCGCCACGAATGTCTTCCACGTCGGTTTCTACGAGAGTGATCTTCTGCCAGATCTTCTGGCTGAGGTCGGTGCTTAGACGCTCGATGTCGCTGACGGCATCCACCACTGCGGTGTCATAGATCTTCTCCGCGTAGACTGCAGCCGCCTTGCTCGCCAGCGAAAGCATCTCTGAGCAATAGCTAAGATAGCGGACGAGCTCATAGCGCGTCATATCTCGCTCGGGCGATGAACTCGTGCGCGGCCCCCCGAGGGCACTCGGGTCCTTGGTGAGCTGGTGCATGTCGATGACGTGCGCGATGGAACGGAACTCGTGCAGCGCTTTGAGCACTGCGCCGCGGCGCAACCTGCCCTCGAGCGTCGACAGATAGAAGGCACCACCGCCCAGCACGATCAGCAGGCTCACTGCCGCATCGACGCCCTGCATCACGTTGGTCAGCTCCGTCGACGCCTCGAGAGAAAGCGCCTTGGAGCCGAGCCAAACGATCATTGCGGCACCGAACGCAACGAGGCCCCAGCTCCCCGCCAGCAGCAGGATGTTCGGGCGCGCGATCTTCTCGGCACGTTCGGTGGTTTGCTCGGCCATGCGCGTGAGCTCTTCGCACACGCGCAATAAGCCTGAGTTGGGAAAGCGCTCGTTGATGCGCTGTCCCAGGATGCTGAGTGTTTCGACGACGTTCTGACTGGCGAGATTCCGGTAAGACTTCATCGGCGAACCCCCGCAGGAGAGCTAGTCGCGCAGCAACTCGTTGATCGATGTCTTGGACCGCGTCTTGGCGTCGACCTTCTTGACGATCACCGCACAATAGAGGTTCGGCCCCGGCGTGCCGTCCGGCAGCGGCTTGCCCGGCATCGTGCCGGAAACCACCACCGAGTACGGCGGCACCTTGCCGAAGAACTTCTCGCCTGTCGCCCGATCGATGATCGTCGTCGACGCACCGAGATAGACGCCCATCGACAGCACCGAGCCCTCACCGACGATGACACCCTCGGCCACCTCGGCACGGGCGCCGATGAAGCAGTTGTCCTCGATGATGACAGGGCCGGCCTGCAGCGGCTCCAGCACACCGCCGATACCTGCGCCGCCAGAGATGTGGCAGTTCTTGCCGATCTGCGCGCAAGAGCCGACGGTCGCCCAGGTGTCGACCATCGTGCCCTCGTCGACATAGGCGCCGAGGTTGACGAACGACGGCATCAGCACAACGGTCGGCGCGATGTACGCCGAGCGCCGCACGATGCAGCCCGGAACGGCGCGAAAGCCTGCACGGCGGAAATCGTCCGGCGTCATGCCGTCGAACTTGGACGGCACCTTGTCCCACCAGGTCGCGCCGCCCGGCGCGCCGGAGATCGGCACCATGTCGTTGAGGCGGAACGACAAAAGCACCGCCTTCTTCAGCCACTGATTGACGGTCCAACCATCCGAGCCCTTTTCGGCTACCCGGACGATGCCTTTGTCCAGCAAATCAAGCGCCTTATCGACCGTATCGCGAACGACGCCGGTCGTGCCGGACGAGATGCCCTGGCGCTCTTCCCACATGGCCTCGATGGCGCTCTGCAACTCGGTCGTGTTCACGCTTGCTGACATCGGTTTCCCCGTCTTTGTCTGTTAACGGCCCGCGTTGTCGCCCGCGGGTAATTTCGTGTCAATGCGAACGAATTCTTTCGCTCATATCTTCAATTGGATACGCGGTGTTAAGCCCATCACGCGATACTCAAAAAAGGTTCCGGGAGTTGCGTGGCGTGGGTGGAGTTGCGTCGTGTTGCAGAGTGAGAGAGTGGTTGCAGTTGCCCCTCGCGTCGCGAGCGGCAAGTGGGTCGGCAAGGAAGGCTTCGTAGCCGAAGCGGCCATCCAGTTCGAGCGCATCGGCGGCACCATCGCCCGCCTCGAGCGCGAGTTGGAGAAGTCCCGCGAAACTATCGCCGAGATGGCCGAGGAGGCGAGCCGCAACAAGCGCTTCCAGGCTTTCGAAATGAGCCTCGAAAATTCCCGCGACTACAAGATCACCGACCTTCAGCGTACCTGCAAAGACCTGAAGTCTCGGCTAGACGCCATCGAGGGGGATCGCAGCAAGTTCGCCGGCCTCACCTACAAGTCGTTCGAGCCGGTGGATCGCAAGCTCGCCGAGCTGAGCGGCCTTGGCGCCCACATCGACCGCATCGAGTTCGCAGCCCGCCGCAACGAGGTCCTGTTCTTCGGTGCCCTCGCGCTCGCCGCATTCTCTCTGGCTTCCCGCTTCTTCTTCTAACCGGCCCGCAACCAGCCTAGGTTCTGTCATCCCGGAGGCGGCGAAAGCCGAAATCCGGGATCAAGCGCAAAGAGCGGCGCAGCCACGAAACAGCTTTCGGGGGCCTGTGCTGGGTCCCGGGTCTCGCTCGCGATGCTCGCTTCGCCCGGGATGACAAAACACCAGAGTCTCGCCCCCCTACCCCTGCTTCGGCAGCTGCGCTTCGATCAGCCGCTTAGCATCCGCGCTGTCCCAGTGCGCCGGGCCGATCAGCCGCCCGATCTCTTTCCCGTCCGCATCGATCAGGATCGTCGTCGGCATGCCAATGACTTTCAGCGTCGTCCCTTCCTTGGCGGTGGGATCCGCATAGACCGCGAGCTTGTCGGCCTTGATGTCGGTGAGGAACTTGCGCGCCCCCTCGATGCCGCTCTTGTCCACGGCCAGCGCCACCACCTCGAACTTGTCCGAGCCCAACGCCTCCTGCAGCCGGTTCAGCGCCGGCATTTCCTCGCGGCAGGGGGCACACCAAGTCGCCCAAACATTCAGCAGCACGACTTTGCCGCGCAGGCTGTCGAGCCCCACTTCCGTGCCTTGGCCGTTAACAAATCGGATATCCGGCAGCGCCTCGGGCTGCGGCTTGAACACGAACGTCGTCATCGCGCCGGTGGACAGGGGATTGCCCCGTGCCGCCGCTTCGTGCGCCTTCCCGCCGGAAGTTGCCGCACCTTGATTGTCAGGGCCGCCCATCGTGACGTATACCGCCGCGAACGCAACGATAGCCGCTAGCGCGGCGATCCAAACGAAGACCAACGAGCGGTCTGGCTTCTTTGGCTGGGAATGATCGCTCATGTGCCTTCTTTCGCCGAGCATTCATCGAGCGGCCTTTACGGAGAACAGAAAACCGTGACGGACAAGCCTGCGAACAGCATGTGGGGCGGTCGCTTCACGGTGTCTCCGGCCGAGATCATGGAGGAGATAAACGCCTCCATCGGCTTCGACAAGCGTATGGCCCCGCAGGATATCCGCGCGTCCAAGGCGCATGCCGCCATGCTTGCCGACGCCGGGATCATCGAGAAGGCCGACGCCGCGGCGATCATCGACGGCCTGGGCAAGGTCGGAGCCGAGATCGAGAAAGGCGATTTTCCGTTCTCCCGCGCGCTCGAGGACGTGCACATGAACGTCGAGAGCCGGCTTAAGGAGGTCATCGGCACGCCCGCCGGACGCCTGCACACGGCCCGCTCGCGCAACGATCAGGTCGCGACCGACTTCAAGCTCTACGTCCGTGAGCGCATCGACGGCCTCGATGCTGCCCTGGCGGCGCTGCAACTCGCCCTCGTACGCAAGGCTGAAGCTCACGCGGGCACGGTAATGCCTGGGTTCACGCATCTGCAGCCCGCCCAGCCGGTCACCTTCGGCCACCACCTGATGGCCTACGTCGAAATGCTTGGGCGCGACCGCGGCCGCCTCGCCGATGCCCGCGCGCGCCTCAACGAATGCCCGCTCGGCGCCGCCGCGCTCGCCGGCACCTCGTTCCCCATCGATCGCCACGCGACGGCCAAGGCACTCGATTTCGCCAAGCCGACCGACAACTCGCTCGACAGCGTCTCCGACCGCGATTTCATCCTCGAAACGCTGGCCGCCGCCTCGATCTGCGCCATGCACCTGTCGCGCTTCGCCGAGGAGATCGTGCTGTGGTCGACGCCGCAGTTCGGCTTTATCAAGCTGACCGACAAGTTCACCACCGGCTCCTCGATTATGCCGCAGAAGCGCAATCCGGATGCCGCAGAGCTTTCGCGTGCCAAGGTCGGCCGCATCGCTGGTGCCTTTCAGAGCCTGATGATGGTGATGAAGGGCCTGCCCCTCGCCTATTCCAAGGATATGCAGGAAGATAAAGAGGTCGCGTTCGACGCCCTCGACAGCCTCGCCCTCGCCCTAGCGGCGATGACAGGCATGGTCGATGACATGCAACCTCAGGCGGCACCGATGCTGGCTGCCGCTGGCGGCGGCTATTCGACGGCGACTGACCTCGCCGACTGGCTCGTGCGCGTCCTCAAGATGCCGTTCCGCGACGCCCACCACGTCACCGGCCGCATCGTCGCCGCCGCCGAGGCCGACAATCTTCCTCTGGATAAATTGCCGCTTCCCGCCATGCAGGCCATCGAGCCCCGCATAACTGCCGATGTTTTCACGGTTTTGAGCCCTGAGAACTCGGTAGCGAGCCGGATCAGTCATGGGGGAACTGCGCCACAGAACGTCGCCAAAATGGCGGCCTCCTGGCGGAAGCGGTTGGAAAAGGCCCCGTCGAAGGGCTAGAAATGCCAAAGGTGCCAAGGCGCCCTAGATCCGCCTTTGCGGTGGGGTTCCTTGGCTATGCGGCGTTAGCCAGCGCTGGCCGCGTGGAGTGGGGTCGTCGGGGACATGCGCGTATCGTTGACACCGAAGGCAATGGTTGCCGTGCTTATCGCGGCCGGGCTCTGCCTCGGCTTCGGTGGCTGCGGCGTCCGTGGCTCGCTCGATCCGCCGCCCACCGCCAAAGCTGACGGCACCGCCAAGTCGGCCGAGGCTGCCGGCACCCAGCCGGGCAGCGCCGCCCCGCCGAAGCCGCACGACGGCTTCATCCTCGACCCGCTGCTGCGCTAATCATCACCGCCAAAGCTCGATGATGTCGACGTCGACCATGTCGGCGCCGCCCGGCATCATTGACGGGACCTCCCTCCGCCGCCGGGTCGACTTCCACCCCGCCGACTCCAACTCGCGGAGAAACAGTGGCGTATCCTGCCGCTCCGGATCGGCGATCAGCACGCGGCCGCCGGGACTAAGGTTGCGCTCCAGGATCGCCGCCAGCGGCGCATGCGCCGTCCGCTCGTACAACACGTCCGAGCCGATGATCACGTCGTAAGTCCGCGTGTCGGTCCAGGCATCCCAGTTGGCGAGCGCAAGCTCGATGCCCTCGACCCCGTTGGTCTGCGCGTTCACCCGGCACAGCGTCAGGGCCTGAGCGACGTTGTCGGTCTGCCGCACCGCTGCGGCTCCGAGGGAGCGCGCCACGATGCCGGGCAGTCCTACGCCGGTACCCAGCTCCAACACCGTCTTGCCGGCCACCAGATCGGGCTCTGCCGCCAGCGCCTCGGCCAGCGCCTGCGCCGACTCCCATACGAGCAGGCCGAATGGGAAAGCCGCGTAGGTCTCGACCGCGCTCAGCAGCGAGGCATGGTCCCGCGCCGCCTCGATGCGCCACGTCCGGCCGGCGATGGTGAAATTGAACTCAGCGAGCGGAACCCCCACGGACCGCTCGAGGTCCGTCGCGACACCCACCTGATCTGCTTGTTTTACTTCGCTCATCGTCCCGCCATTGCCATTGCCTGCTCTCTCCCGCTATTAGCGGCGCACGACTTAGCAGCTCGCTGCCAACGAGAGACCCCGTCTCATGCACCATTTTCATTATCGCGGCGGCGTGCTGCACGCTGAGGGCGTGAGCCTCGCACGCCTCGCCGACGAGGTCGGAACGCCCTTCTACTGCTATTCCACCGCCACGCTGGAGCGGCATTACAAGGTCATCACCGAGGCGTTTGCCGGCCAGGACGCGCTCATCTGCTTCGCGGTAAAGGCCAACTCCAATCAGGCCGTACTGGCGACGCTCGCCCGCCTCGGCGCCGGAATGGATGTCGTCTCCGAAGGCGAACTCCGCCGCGCCCTCGCTGCCGGCACGCCCGCCGACAAGATCATCTTTGCCGGCGTGGGCAAGACCCGAGAGGAAATGGCCTATGCGCTCCAGCAGGGCATACTAGGGTTCAACGTCGAGAGCGAGCCAGAGTTGCGCGCTCTGAGCGAGGTCGCCTCTAGCCTTGGCAAGACTGCGCACGTCGCCCTGCGCGTTAACCCCGACGTTGATGCCAAGACGCACGCCAAGATCTCCACCGGCAAGGCCGAGAACAAGTTCGGTATCCCTTATGCCGATGCGCGCCGCATTTACGCCGCAGCTGCCAAGTTGCCCGGCATCGCCGTCACCGGCATTCATATGCATATCGGCAGCCAGATCACGCAGCTGGAGCCCTTCCGCAACGCCTTTCGCTTGATGCGTGAGCTCGCCAGCGAATTGATCGCTGACGGGCACAAGCTCGTCCACCTCGACATCGGCGGCGGCCTCGGCGTGCCCTACATGTCGGAGGGCGAGGTCGCCCCGCCACCCGCCGCTTACGCCACCATCGTGAAAGAAGAACTCGGGGCCCTGAAGCTCAAGATCGTCATGGAGCCCGGCCGCGTCATTGCCGGCAACGCCGGCGTGCTCGTCAGCCGCGTCATCTATTCGAAGGAAGGCGTCGACAAGACGTTCACCATCGTAGATGCGGCTATGAACGACCTCATCCGCCCCACCCTCTACGAGGCGCAGCACGAGATCTGGCCCGTGGACGAGGCAAAGAACGCGATGCCGCCGATTGTGCAGGACATTGTCGGGCCTGTCTGCGAGACGGGCGACTATCTCGCTCTCGACCGCAAGCTCCCGCCGCTCAGCTCCGGCGATCTCATCGCTGTCATGACGGCCGGCGCCTACGGGGCCGTCATGTCGTCGACCTACAACACGCGCTCTCTGGTGCCCGAAGTACTGGTGAACGGCGATGAATATGCCGTTGTCCGCCCGCGCGTTACCCCCGACGCCCAGATCGCCCTGGACAAGCTTCCCGCTTGGCTCAAATAGGGCCTGCAGCCCAAGCCAGATCACGCGAGAATGACCAAACTTTAATCCTTACGCGGCGGAGCGCCGCTAGGCCCGCCGCAATGTTCCGGGTATCGTTCCGCCCATGACGGAGCCGCAGGCAGCTTCCCCCATCGACGCCAAGTTCGCACGCAAAGTGCGCATGAGCCGTTTCGCGCTCTTCTTTGAGCGCCTGTGGCCGCGCATCTGGATCCTTCTCGGCCTTGTCGGCTTCTTCCTGCTGGTCTCGCTCGCCGGCATCTGGCCGCTGATGTCCGACCCGCTGCATTACATCGCGCTGGCGGCCTTCGCGATCGCGGCTGTCGCCGCCGTCCTTTACGCGCTGCGCACGCCCTACCCGGCACGCGAGGAGGCCGTCCGCCGCATCGAACGCGTTTCGGGCGTCCCCCATCGTCCCGCGTCCTCCTATGAGGACACTGTCACCGCCAATGCCGATGACCCGCGCACCGCCGCCATTTGGCAGGCGCATCGGGCGCGCCTCTCGGCGGCCCTCGCTAAGCTGCGCGTCGGCCCGCCTCAACCACGCGCTGACCGGCAGGACCCCGTCGCCCTGCGCGGGCTGCTCGTTCTCGGCGTTGTCGCCCTGCTGGTCCTCGTTGGCGACAGCGCGTCCGACCGCCTCCGCTCCGCTTTCCGTTTCAACGCTGCCAAGGCTATTGCCGAAGCTCGCCTCGATGCCTGGGTGACGCCGCCCTCCTACACGGGCAAGGCTCCGGTCATGCTGGCCGATGGCGCTCGCGGCCCCGCCGCGGCTGAGACTCAACCCAAGCTCTATGACGTGCCTGATCGCAGCGTGCTGATCGTGCGCACCAGCGGCAAGGGGCTCGGCGCGCCTTCGCTCGACGTCTTCGCTGAAGGTTCGACCGAGCGCCAGCACGTCGAAGCCAAGGCGCCCGATGCCGGCAAGTCGACCGCGCCGAGCGCCGACATCTCCGAGATCCGCTACGAGCTGCGTAAGTCGGCCGAGATCCGTGTCCTCGCCGGAGGCGTCGAGCTGGCGCGCTGGGCATTCTACGTCCGGCCGGATAAGCCGCCGGTCATCGCCGTGGCGAAGGCGCCCGAGCGCACACGCCGCGGCTCGATGAAGCTCACCTATACCGTCGAGGACGACTACGGCGTCGTCTCCGCCAGCGCCGATGTGAAACGCGATCGCAGCGCAGAGAAGCCGGTCGATCCCAGCAAGGCGTGGGCTCAGCCCAAGGTGCTCCAAGGCCCGCGCCCGCCGCATGAGCCACCGCCCGAGATCACCTTGCGCCTGCCGCGTCCCTCGCAGAAGCAGGCGGAGACCTATATCGACTTCGGTCCGCACCCCTACGCCGGGCGCGAGGTCGTATTGACCCTCGAAGCCAAGGACATCGCCGGCAACGTCGGCCGCTCCAAGCCTATGCGCCTTGTGCTGCCTCAGCGCATCTTCAAGAAGCCGCTCGCCCGTGCCGTCGTCGAGCAGCGCGCCAAGCTTATGGATGATCCGCGCTACGCCCCGCTCGCCAAGCGCGCGCTCGATGCGCTGACAATCGAGCCGGAAGGCTTCATCGATTCAACGGCCGTCTACCTCGGCTTGCGCACCGCGATGCGCAACCTCGACCGCGACACCTCTAGCGAAGGGTTAAAGAGCATCACCGATGGCCTGTGGGAGATGGCCCTGCGCATCGAGGACGGTGACCTTTCCGAAGCCGAGAAGGCGCTGAAGGACGCTCAGGACAAGCTCGCGGAGGCGCTCGAAAAGAACGCGCCCGACAGCGAGATCGATCAGGCCATGCAGGAGCTGCGCGAGGCGCTCTCCAAGTACATGCAGCAAATGGCGAAGAACGCTCAGGATCAGGCTCCGCCCGAAGGCCTCGACCAGCAGGACCAGCAGATCAGCCAGCAAGACCTCGACCAGATGATGAAAAATCTGGAGAACATGGCCAAGTCCGGCTCGCGCGATCAGGCGCAGCAGATGCTTGCCGAGCTGCGCGACCTGCTCGAGCGTCTGCAGTCGGGTCAGCAGTCCCAGCAGCAGGCCCAACGCGGCCAGCAGATGCAGAAGAAGCTCGATGAGCTTGGCGGTCTTGTCGGACGCCAGCAGCGCCTGATGGACGACACCTATCGCGAGAACCGCCGCCAGCAGCAGACCCCCGGCGGCACCATGCCCGGAGAGAATGGCCAGCAGCAGAGCCGCAGCCGTCAGGGCCAAGGCATGCCCGGCCAGCAAGGGCAGAGCGGCCAGCAGGGTCAGCGCGGCCAAGGTCAGCAGGGCCAAGGCCAGGGCGGGCAGCAGCAAGGCCAACAGCAGGGGCAGCAAGGCGGCAAAGGCAGCCTGAGCGAGCAGCAGCAGGCACTCAAAGACGAGCTCGAGAAACTGCGCCGCGAGCTGGATGAGCTTGGCGCCGGCCAGGACGAGTTCAACAAGGCGCGCGACGCCATGGAAAACGCCGAGAAGTCGCTCGAAGAAAACGACATGGACACTGCGCTCTCGGATCAGTCCGAAGCACTCGACCAGATGCGCCAGGGCGCGCAGAAGATGGCCGAAGGCATGTCCAAGGAAGGCTCATCGCGTTACGGCCAGAACGGCAATCAGCCGCGCGATCCGCTCGGCCGCCCGCAGCGTTTCCAGGGCCCTGATGCCGGCAACTCGGTGAAGGTGCCCGACGAGATCGACATGCAGCGCGCGCGCGAAATCCTCGAAGAGCTGCGCCGCCGCCTCGCCCAGCCAGCCCGTCCCACCCAGGAGCTGGACTACTACGAGCGCTTGCTCCGCCGGTTCTGAGTCCCGTTCACCATTATCTTGGTTAACATCGCTTTACCCTTTTTTCGCCACGAGAGTGGCGGAGCAATTGGGGCATGCGTACCCTGGGGGCTCTCTTCATCATCGTGTTGTTCGCGTTGCCGTGGCAGCCTGCCGAGGCGGGCGACGATTGCGCCGACGGCCGGCTTTCGCCAGCCAGGATTGTCGGCAGCGAAAAGTTGGTCTTGAGCTGGACCGGCAAGGTCAACAAGAAGATGGCCACCGCGATCGACGACGCGTTCGAGGCCAACAAGCACCGCGTCAAATCCGTTGAGCTTTCGCTGAAGTCCTGCGGCGGGCGCGTCGACTATATGGCCGGCACCATTGCCGTGCTGCACCACATCAAGGAAACGCACAAACTGACGACCATCGTCGATCAGGGCTCGACCTGCGCGTCCGCGTGCATTCCGATTTTCCTCGCCAGCGATAATCGCCGTGCCGCGTTGAGCAGCCTGTGGTTCTTCCATCGCACCTGGAGGCGCAAGCTCACCGGCGGTGTCGACGAGGTGCAGACTGGCGCGCCAGGCAAGAGCTCCATCGATCAGTTCCACGACCGCTACTACGTACCGGCCGGCGTCTCCGCCGAATGGCTGAAGCGCCTGAAGCCGATCATCGAGAACACCGGTGGCTATTGGCAGACGGGCCGTGACCTGTGGGAATCGAAAAGCGGCATCGTCACCGAGACGATTGGCGACGTCCTCATGCACGAGGACCGCACCATCTATCTCGCGCCCGCGCCCGGTTGCACCGCGATGTGTCGCGGCTGAGCGCCCGGCCCATCCTTATCGCGCCAGTCGCACCGTAAGTCCGCTGACCACCTGATGGCTCACCACCTCCGTCGAGATGTGGCCACCGGCGGGAGCTTCGCCTGCGAACCAGCGTGACACCTGCCGCCAGAGATCGAGCGGCAGCCAGCTCCCTTCTGCCTCGCTGAGCGGCGCGCCGTAATGGCCGTAGGTGAACTTGTATTCGACGAACACCGATAGCCTTGAAAGCCGTATCTCGAAGCCCGCCAGCGCCTGCCCCGCGGGGCCTGCATAATTGTATTCGTAGGTGCGCGGACGGCTGCCATTTGTGTACGCGAACTCCGTGTGCGGCAGCAGCACGCCGCCACCCGCACCGACATACGGACTGATCCGCGCGCCGATGCTCGGGAGCCGCAGGAAGCCGGTCAAGAGCAGCATGTTGTGGCCGTGTGAGAACTCTAGCTTCTTCACCACATCGCGGATGCGTGCACGCGCTGGCAGCGGCTGTCCGTCGAGCGTGCCCGAAAAGTTGGCCTCGTCGTCCAGCGGCGCGATCGCCTTCGAATGGATGAAGTCGACGCCCGTACCGGTCTTCCCGCCTGAGAACCAACGCGCAACGCGCGCCCCGTAATAGATCGGACTCTTGAACGGGTCCGTGTACCAGCCGACAGGATCGATGGTGAAGTCCGTCGCGGGATTGTCGCCTGCGCCTTTGATGTGCGCGGCAGTCGGGTACGTGTAGGGAACGCCTGTGTAGGCGCCGATGGTCGTCTCGTTGCCGACCGCAACAGAGCTGCCGGCGCCGGCCTTCCTCCCCTGCGCCTGTGCCGGCTCGTCGTCGATCCGCGCCTGCTCCATGACGGCCGCGGCTGTTGACACGGTGATCATCACCCCGGCCGCCAGCGCCGCGGCGACATCGAACGTGCGCCGTCCCGGCGATCGAGGCGCCTCGCCCGTCCAGCCGAGCGTGAGTAGTTGCGCCATCGGCGTCCCCCTTCTCAATGCGTTATTGCGGGCAGCCCGTGGCCGGCCGGCGCATGCTGCGGCGCAAGTTATGCGAGCTGGCCCGCCCCGCCAATGGACCCCGCGGCGGACCCGCTGTGCCGCGTTGCCGCGTCGGAAGAACGTGAGGGATATCAAGAAGAGGTGCGCGGCGCCGAGAGGCGTTCCAGCATGCGGTAAACCGCAATGATTTGCGGCGCTTTCCGCGTCAGGTAGTCCGCACCGGTATATCCCCACCAGTCCCAGCACCCTTGCGGATTGACCGGCGTCGCCGCCGTCTGCGGGAACAGAACAACGATGTTGTTGGCGTCCGCCCAGCGTGCAAAACCGGAATCGCGCGCGAAGGCATCGCCGACGAAAGTGCGGTTCTGCCCGCACCCATGGTAGGCGATGTGAACGCGGCATCCTGCGTCCGCCTCGCATCCACGCGGCACGTAGACGAGGCCGAGATCGCTCATCCCGTGATTGGAGAGGTCTTTCGTAAAGGCAGCTTGATCGAACGCCATCAAACGTCCGGTAGCTACGTCAGCCGGCGCTTTGAGGTCGCCATAGATTTGCTTCAGCAGCGCACCCGCCTGATCGTAGTCGCAATCGACGATGTACGGCTTGCCGGTATAGTCGCACGCGGGGCCGCGATCGTCGGTGACGAACGCATGCCCGGCAGAAATGTCCGACACGAAAAGGATGTTTGCGTCCGGAACGCCCACGTCGACATAGAAGTTGCGCGCAGCTTCGACGATCGCTGGCACCACTGTGGTGTCGTTCTTCCCGCTGAAGAGATAGACGCGGTCGGTCAGCACATCGGCAATCGGATCGATGCGATCGTGCTCGGCGAGACGGCTCGCGCGCTGTGCCAGCAGCGCAGGGTTCGGCACGCCGAACGCTTGCAGCGCGTTCTGCATGCAGCCGTTGATCGCCTTTGTCAGGTTCAGAAGCGCCGTACCCGGTCCGGGGATGACATCGGCATAGAGACTCTCCGAGCAGCCGTAAGGGCCGCCCGCGATGATTGCCGCGCCGACGACCTCCTTGGCGTGCGCCATCTCGAACTGCCCGGCCATATAGGCGCCTGACGAGATGCCCGAAACGGAAGTCTCGGCTCGGTTCGCCTCCAGCGCGGGTAGCTCGGCGGCCGGCTGCTCGCTGCAACCTGCGGCAGCAACCGTCAGCACCAGAAGAATGGCCGGTATCAGTCTTTTCATCGCCGCTGCGCCGCTGCTTTATGGCTCCTGGCGAACACTAACGCTTCTGCGCCTCTGCCGCCATTGGAACGAGCTGTGCCGTCGGCTTCAGGCGCACGGTCACGCGGTCCACGCGGCCTTTGGCATCGACGACAGAGAAATTGACGAAGCCGTTGCCGTCCGGCTGCCAGACCACCTGCCGCGCGCGCGGATCGGACGTGATGGGCGCGCCGTTCACCAGCCAGGTGAGCGGCAGCACGCCGCCGTTGGCCTTTAGCAGCACCGGATCATCGGCCTCCAATTCGACCTCCGCGCGATCTGGCGGATAGGAGATTGCCACGCGCGGCTCCAGGAATGGCCCCTGTACAGCCTCGACGCCGTTCTCGCGAAACCGCTTGAGAGGTGGCGGCAACTCGGAGCCTGTGACCCGCAGGGCACCAGCCGGCGCGCTTTGCAGCGCCGAGCGTCGCTCGCCGAGACGCGCGAAGGCATCGAACAGGATCGGCGCCGCGGCAACGCGGCCCGACAATCCCGGCGTCGCCGCACCATCCGGGCGCCCCACCCAGACCGCCACCACATGACGGCCGTCGTAGCCAACCGCCCAGGCGTCGCGATATCCGTACGACGTGCCGGTTTTGTATGCGAGGCGGCCGGCCTTCGCGTTCAGCGGCGGTGGTGCATCCTTCAGGATGTCTGTCACGTACCAGGCTGCCAGCGGCGACATCAGCCGCTTGCGCTCCGCCTGTTTCCCGTGAATCAACGCTTCCGCCGACTGTTTGAGATCGGACTTGCGGTAGATCAGCGGCGTCACATCACCGCTGCGCGCGAGCGCGGTGTAAAGCGTCGCGATATCGCGCAGCGTCAGGCCGACGCCGCCCAGAGCCATCGCCAGCGTCGGCTGGCTCCTGTCGGGGAACATGGCTTCGACGCCGACCTTCCTGAAGCGTCCCGCGAGCTTGCCGGGACCGAGCGCATTAAGCACTTTCACCGCCGGGATGTTCAGCGATTGCGCCAGCGCGTCGTGAATGGTGACGGTGCCGTGGAAGTCTTCATCGAAGTTCTTCGGCGCGTAATTGCCAAAGCGAACCGGCCGATCCTCGATCAGCGTCTGCGGGTGCGCGAGGCCGGACTCGAACGCAAGACCATAGATGAAGGGCTTGAGCGTCGATCCCGGCGAGCGCGTCGCGCCCACCATGTCGATGGCACCGAACCGCGCATCATCGAGGTATCCGGCCGAGCCGACGTGCGCGATCACCTCGCCCGTAGTGTGATCGACGACGAGGATCGCCGCCGAGAGCTTCTGGCCCAGAAGCTTTGTCTGCTCTTCGGCAAGCCCCTCCAGCGCACGCTGCACGCCTCGGTCGATCGTGAGGTGATGCACGCTCTCGGCTGGCTTCTCGATCACCTCGGCTTCGGCAAGATGCGGCGCCAGCTTCGGGAATGCGCGCCGCGCCGTCGGCACCGGCTCGTGCGAAGCTCGTTCCGCCTCTGCCTCCGTGATCACGCCGCCTTCAACTGCGCGCTGCAACACGCGGTCGCGGGCGACACGCGCGGCCTTGGGGTTGCGATCCGGCCGCCGCCACTCCGGCGATTGCGGCAGAGCGACCAGCAGCGCCGCCTCTCCGACCGAAAGCCTGCGCGGCTCTTTGCCGAAATAGGCGAGCGACGCCGCGCGCACGCCTTCAATGTTGCCGCCGAACGGTGCCAGTCGCAGATAGAGCGCCAGGATTTCCTTCTTCGACAGGAAGTGCTCGAGCTGCAGCGCGCCCGCGATCTGGCGGATTTTCGCCCGGCTCGAGCGCTCGTACTTTCCTTCGACAAGACGCGCGACCTGCATCGTCAGCGTCGACGCACCCGACACGATGCGCCCATTGCCGATGAGCTGCGCCGCCGCACGCGCCATCGACCGCATATCGACGCCGCCGTGCTGGTAGAAACGCTTGTCCTCGAACGCCATCAGCATCGCCAGATAGCGCTCATCTACGTCTGAAACCTCGACAGGCAGCCGCCACCGCCCGTCGTCAGTTGTGAATGCGCGCAGCAAGCGGTCCTTGCGATCGAGCACGATGGTGGAGATGTTCTCCGTCTGCTTGAGGTCCGGCGGCCCGATCTCCTCGAGCGCAACATACCCTGCGCCGAAACCCAGCCCGCATAGGCCAGCGAGCGCTGCAACACTAAATGCAGCAGCGCGCCCCCACGTCTTTCGCCCTCCCCCTCGATGGGGGAGGGTTGGGGTGGGGGTGGTGCAGCCGGATGCCGCCTTTAATCTCCCCCCTCCCTGCCCCTCCCCCGCAAGGGGGGAGGGAAATAGGTGGAGCAGCTTTCTCATCAACGCGCCCATTGCCATCACTTGCCCGCCGTGACGGAGAGCTTGCCCGCCGCCGAGCGCGCGTAACGCTCGGGCCGGTACATATCCTCAACCGTCGCAGCCGGATGGACGAACGTGCCCGGCGTCACTGCCCGCACCAGATAGGCGACGGTCGCAGAAGCGGCCGGCCCTTTGGTGTTGGTCTGCCCGTCAGGCGTCGACTCCGACTGCTGGCTTACCTGCTCGACATTCGCGCCTGAGAAGTTGAACGCGGCAACGAACCGGTCGTCGCGGAACTCGGAATGCTCCGGCTGCACCGAGGTCTTCAGCCAGGGCAGAGCCTTCACATCGCCCGAGTCGACCAGATGCGGATTGTCGATCTCGAAGCCAGCGGGCAACCGGTCGACCAGCATCACGCGGCCGCCCGGCTCCTTCGCTTCAATCTTCACAACCGCGACGAGGCGCTCGTTCTGCTTGATCTCGCCTTCGCCGCCTGTCGCGCTCTTGAGGTCAACTTGCTTGCCGTCGAGCGTGTAGAAAGTGCGCTCGATGGTGAAGCCCTTCGAGACCGCTGGTTCGACCGTCAACGCCGAGCCAACCACGCTCACGACGGCATCGACCGGCGCTGAACCATCGTTGGTCACGCTCAACGGAGACTTCAGAAGCTCGCCCGCCGACATCGCTCGCGTCACCGCACCGACGACCGGCGCACCGTTGACGATCAGCTTCAGGTCGTTGCCTTCCTCGGCCAGCGCATTCGCAGCCAGCAGCAGCCACGCCTGCTCCTGAGTCGAGGTATAGCTGCGCCCCGTGTACGCCTTGGCGATCACGTTGACGAGCTTGGGTGCCTCGACGTTAGAAACACGCGTTTCCGTTGCCAGCGTCACCAGCGCTGCGCTGTCGCGCAGGTCCGAGCCATAGTCGGCACGGTAGCCGCCGAGCCCGGTTGCCTCCGGCAGATCGAGCGCGTCGAGCGCCGAGCCGAACGCGGTTTCGGCACGCACCTTGTCACCCACCATCGCAAGCGCCGCACCGAGCTGTGCCTTCGCGAGCGGCGTCGAGAAGCGGTCAAGACGCGTATCTGCGTAGTAGCGCAGGTCGCCGATCGGCGCGCGGCCGTTGCGAGCCAGCACGTACAGCGCATAAGCCCGGTCTTCGCCGCCCTTCTGGAAGTCCTCCGCGTAGGCGATGAAGTTCTGTAACCGGTCGAGCGCCTGCGTGAAGCCCTGCGGGTTCACGTCGAAGCCCTGCTCTTTCGCGCGCGTCAGGAAGTCGGTGACGTATCCGGTCAGCCAGAGATCCGTCGACGACGGCCCCCACACGCCGAATGCACCGCTGGCATCCTGCATCTCGAACACGCGATCGACCGCCTTCTGCACCCGCTCCTTCAACTCCTTGTCCGGCGCGATGCCGAGCTGAGCCGCCACCGCATTCGCATAGACAAGCGGCAGTGCGCGGCTCACCGTCTGCTCGGCGCAACCGTAGGGATAGCGGTCGAGCTGGGTCAGCAGCGAGGGGATGTCGAGCGTTGCCATCGGCCCGACGCTCATCGACACGCGCGTCCGCGAGGCGATCATGTCGTGCACCAGGTCAGGGCTGAGCGTGATATTCGCGCCCGGCTTCAGCTTGGCGATCGTCGTGCGCTTCACGTCCGCGGCCGGCGGCTTCACATCGAACGTCAGGTGACGCTTGACATCGATGCCGTTCGGGCCGGTTACGCGAATGTCGTAGTTGACGATGCCTACGTCGGTCGGTTTGACCGGCACCTGCACCGCACGGCGCTCGTTCGCCTTGAGGTCGAGGCTAGCGGTGTGGACAGACTTGTCCGCACCCTCACCATCGGCGCCGGGCGTCGTCAGGTCGAGCTTGTAGGCAGCATCCGGCCCTTCGACATTATGCACGGCGATGTCGAGACGCGCTTCATCGCCAAGTGTCAGGAACCGCGGACCAGACGCGGTCAACGCAACGGCGTCGCGCACGATGACGTCCGCTTGGCCATGCCCGAGCTTGTTCGCGCTCCAGGCAACGGCCATGAGTCGCACCGTGCCGTTGAAGTCAGGAATGTCGAAGCTGACAGTCGCCGTGCCATCCGCGCCGACACTGACGATGCCGGAGAACAGCGAGACAGTTTCTTCCACGGGCGGGCTGCCTTGCGCACCCATGTCCGCGCCGCCGTCACCGCCCGAACGCAGCGTGCCGCGTTCTGCGCGCATGCCGTCAATCAGCCGGCCGTAGAAGTCGCGGATTTCGAGGCCCATGCGGCGCTGCGCATAGAACCAGCTTTCCGGCGCCGGCGTCTTGAAGCGGGTGAGATTGACGATGCCAAGATCGACCGCCGCAAGCGTGAGACGAGCCTCCTCGCCCTGCTTGAGACCTTCGAGCTTCACCGGAACAGTCAGAGTCGTGCCCGACTTGATCTTTTCCGGCGCATTGATCGATACCGTCAGCGTCTTTTCTGCCTGGTCGAGACCGAGCCAAGCAACGCCGATGGCGCGCGAGGGCATGCGCTTCAGGCTCTCATCCAGCGGACGATAGAGCATCGCCGTGACGTAGGCGCCCGGACCCCACTCTTCGCCAACCTTCACCTCGGCTTCGCCGCCGCCGTTCGGGACTTCGATTTCCTGCTGCGACAGCAAACCATCCGAGAGCACCGAGATCAGAGCCTTGCCTCCCACCTTGGTGGCAATACGCAGCTTCGCTGTCTCGCCGACCTTGTAGCTCGCGCGGTCGAGTGCCACGTCGAGCACTTCCGGGCTCTCGGCCTCATCCGCCGTCGTGTACCAGCCGGCGTTGAACGTCATGCTGGCAGCAGGTCCGCTCGGATCGGCCGATGTCACCTCGAGCTTGTAGCGGCCCCAGTCGACGCCCGCTTCGATCTTCGCGAACGCACCGTCCGCCGCGGCGTTGAGCGTGCCGTCGGCAACTTTGCGCGTCAGCGTCACCGCCTCGTAGTTCCACTGCCCGTCCCGGCGATACCACTGCCAGCTCGTGTCGAGCCGGTTCAGTACCCAGTTGAGCCCATTGGCAGCAATGCGCTTGCCCTCGGCGTCGAGCGCGACGACCTCGAAGCCTGCTGTCTGCTTCTCATCGAGCTCCGAGCCCTTGAACAGCGGCTTGAGGCCGATGCGCGGCTGCTTCAGATCGACGGGGATAGTCACGCTGCGTTCAATCGTGCGCCCGCCCGTCTCGCGCAGCCGCAACACGACGCTGGCCTCGAGTGGCTTTGCGGTCTGCTGCACGGCAGGAAGTGTCACGGCAACTTGTGCAACGCCATCCTTGTCGGTCGTCGTCACACCGTCGAGCGGCTTGCGCACCGGCTCGATCAGTTCGTCCGCCTGACCGAACGTGAAGCCAGGATATCCCGCCACGTCCTTGTTCGACGGCTTGACGATGATGTCGCCCTCGATGGCGAGGTCGGCGGCCGGCGGACCATAGAGGTAGCGGCCCGTCGCCTTGATCGTCTGCGTTTCCTGCGGCGTCAGCGCGGCAGTCGGCGGCTCGAGCTTCATGTCGAGGCGCTCAGGCACGAAGTCTTCCACCAGGAACGAAACCTGCGTGATCGCATCCTTGTTCGGATCGGTGTGCAGCTTTGCACGCCACGTACCAGTCTGGGCCGAAGGCGCCAGCGGCAGCGTGATGTCGCGACCGCCCAATCCGCGATCCTTCAGCGTATAGCGCGCATGCTCGACGCCATCCGGCCGGGTGACGATCAGCGTTACGGGGAGAGTCGCCGCCTTGCCCGTCGCATCGCGCACCAGCGCCGCAAGGTGCACGTCCTCGCCCGGTCGGTAGACGCCGCGCTCGGTGTAGACGAAGCCGTCGAGCGGCCCCGGTGCCTCACGGCCCTTCACGCCGCGATCCGTCAGATCGAACGCACCAGATGTGAGATCGAGGAATGCGTATTCGCCGCGGGAATTCTCTGCCACCAGCATCGCCGGTTGCAGACCGCCCTCGCCACGCACAAGCCCGGCCTCGAAGCGCGCATAGCCGCGTGCGTCGGTCTTTGCCGTGCCCAGCACCTCGTTGTTGCGCGCGACCAGCTTCACGTTGACTTCGCCGGAAGGCGTCGCATCTGCCAGCGAGCGCACGAACGCGTGCACGCCGTCATCACCCGAAAACGCCGTGAGGCCGAGATCGGACACGATGAACCACTGCGTCGCCTCGGTGCCATAGTCGTTGCGCGACTTCTGCGACGGCTTGGCGATCATCACGTAGACGCCCGGCTTCAGCGTGCCGACAGCGTCGGTCACCGGCATCGCCGTCGTCATCTCCTCGTTCAGCTTCTGCGGCACGTCCATCGAGCCGGTGAAAACCTTCTCACCGCTGCGCGAACGGATCTGATCGACCTCGTACGACTGCAGCTGACGCTGGAAATCGCCGCCCTCGATGGCACCGACTAGGTTGCGGTCGCCGATGCGATAGACCTCGACATCTACCTTCTGCGTGTTGATCGACACCAGCGGGATGCCCTGCTGGCCGCGGCTCGGCAGCACGTACGACTTGCCCGAGAAGCGCACGAACGGCTTACGGTCCGGCACGTAGACGGCAATGTCGATATTCTTCTGCAGCTCCTCCTCGACGGCTGAGGGCAACCCCGCGCGCACCTGCACGCGGTAGCGCTGCCCGTGCGCGAGGCCTTCGACGCACAGCTGCTCGTTCTCTGCAACGACGCCCTGCGGGTCTTTGCCGTCTACCGAGACGAACTTGGCGAAATCCACCTGACCGCGTGCCAGGCTCTCCGAGAATTGCAGGCAAAGGCGCGGCGCCGACGTCTCCGCATCCGCCTTGTAATCGGTCATGCGGAACCCGTACTCGGCGCGCAGTTTATCGTAGCTCTCACGCACCGCGCCATTGTCGGCGAGGGCGAGGGACGTCTTCAGCGCATCGATTGCCGGACGCCAGTATGAGCGCCGCTGCAACGCATCACCGAGCACAGCAAGAGCCCGCGCACGCTGCGGATCGTCTTTGCTGCGTTCGTAAGCGATGTAGGCCGCGCCCGACGCATTCACCGGAAGATCGTAACGCTCGCTATCCTTGCTCGGATCGGGCGGGATCGCCAGCAGTGCGCGCGCCAGCCCGATCCACGCTTCGGCATCTTGCGCATCCGCAACCGCCGCGCCGGCATAGCTGCGCGAGGCGGCGCGCGGGTCCGTTGCCATTGCGCGGCCGCCCTCGCGGATCAGGTCGGCTGCGCTCTGCCCTGACAGTTTCCAGTTCGCTTTGAGGTACGCCTCATAGCGCTGCGCGTCACCTTTGACGCCTTGATGTGCGAACGGATGCACCTCTTGCGAGGTCTGCTGCTGCGCCATCGCAGGCGCAAAAGGCAAGATGAGGCAGAAGGCGAGAAAGATGCGTGCGATTAAATGCATTGTGGCCACCATTGGGGGAGCTGAGCCGAAACGATCCATTTGCAGTATCGGAGCGTTAGGTGTCCCGGTGAAGGCGAAGGGGGGCCAATGTCCACGCGGTGGCGATAACCAAGGACTTGCCGGCATTTTCCGCCATTTGCGGGTGTTTGCGCCGGCCCAAATCGAAAAGGCCGACGCTTGTCAGCGCCGGCCTCCCGAATGGCTCAAAATGTAGCGTGCGACCGCTTACTGGCGGCGCATCCCATAAGGCGCTGCCTCTTCGCCCAACGCGGCGATCTCGGGCATCTGCGCCAGGGCAGCCAGCGGCGGCACCGCGAACAGTGGCGCCGTCACGCGCCAGAGGTTTTCGAACGAGCGCGAGGCATGCGCGCCGGTCTTGGCGCAGTCGCCGGCATACTGCTCGAAGGCATCGCGCTTATTGGGCTCGCGGCGCATGCAGTCGCCGATCCAGGTGCTGGTCAGAGACAGCGAAAGCTGCTCGTGAGCCGCAAGCAGGCGCGAGTCGCGCACGATCCGGCACTCGCTCGGCATGGAGAAAGGAGCCGACAGGTGTACCGGGTTGGCCTGGTCGACGTCGCTGAAGATGGCGCGGACGCGGATCCCCATCGACGACATGCGCTCCGCGTGGCCGCGTAGAGCCTGCACGACCGGACTTTCTGGAGAGCGGGCAACGAGGAGGTAGCATCCACCGCTGGCGAGCAAACCGTGCGCGCCACGAGCATCGAGGTCATCGGCGATGAACGCCGTCAGCTTCGAGATTTTCTCGGCAATGGATTGGCCATGCAGATGAGTTGGTGCTTCGTTAGACATGACCGTAGTCCCCCATGTTGCCCCGGATTGAAGCGCGAGACATGTCCCACCGAGGATTGTTGCTGTTGCCGGCCATTAAGCTGACATTTCGGTTAATCAAGCGTTTCAGAGCGCCCGGCTGAGCGCGAATTCGTGCAAGCTCACACAACGGCTTAGTCCACCATCCTGCGCAGCACTCGTGGCGGCTCGAAGTCTGCAAATTCTATTTCCTGTGGAGCACTGAGATCGGGTAATGCGATCGATTCGTTCTCGTCTGCAGGCGCCAGTTTCGGCGCCGCGAGAGCCAATTCGAGCTGATCTGTCGCAACCTCGTTCGAGCTTAGCTTCAGTGCGTCCGACAGTTTGCGGATTGCTTCCGGAAGCGCACCCCCCTCGCCGAACGGAACGTGGAACGTCGCCGTCTCGCGTCGAAGCTCGACCCCGATCGATGCGTTGGCTTCTGATTCGCCGCGCGGCTGGGCGGGAGCCGGGAACGGCACCACCACCGCGGGCTCTTCAACCGCGGGCGTCGTATGCGCCGTGTTGCTGTTGGCGTGGCTAGCGGCTTCCTCAACGTCCTCGTACGTCGCCAGCTCCGCCTCGGCGAGGCCGGCGTAGTTGCCGAACCGCTGCCGGAATGTCTTGTCGGTTGGTCCCTCGGTGCGAATGGAGGGCTTCAGCTCGCGCTTGACACGATCGGCACCATGCGGGGCCGGACCTTGTGCATCCGCAGTATGGGAAAAAGCGGTAGCCGGACGCGTCCGCGGCTCCTGCGCGGTCCCGGGCCGGTGCTGGAATATATTGGGTCGCCGGCGCCGGCGCAGCATGAGACCGGGTTCGGCCTTGGGCGTCTCGGCAGTGCGTGGACGCGCCGCCTCGGACACCTCGCGCTCGAATTCAGCGCGCACCTCGGCCACCTCCTCGACCTTCGCTCGCAACTCCTCTTCCCGCCGCCGTTCCGCCTCCACCCGGCTGGCCGCGCCCATCACTGCGCCGAGGATCATCTCCGGCCACGCTCCGCGCTTGAAGGCGTACAGCCGGAAGGCCGGCCGCTCGTCGCCGTACCGGTCTGCAATGAATAGAGACCGCAGCGCCCGAGCCGCCCGCGGCACCGGGGCGATATGGTTGTCCCGGTAGCACTCGATGAACTTGGAGCCTTGGCGGCGCAACTTGCGATGCGCAACGAGCCCAGGCGCGATTTTCCACGGCCGGCTGAGAACGCCTTGCCCCTCGAGCGCATAGCAAAGGTTCGCCAGCGCCTGCGCGTCGCGCTTCAGCTGTTCCCGGTTCGGATGGCCACGCGGGGCGTTGAGCGGCACGGCGACGTAATAGGTGCCGCCGGCTTCAAAGATCACCTCGCGGAATACGTCGAACGTGCGCCGCGTCTCTTCGTGGTTATGGATTTCCGAGAACCGCGACAAGATAGGAAACACCGGGCCGCGCTCGGCCTCGATCATGCTCTGGCGCGTGGCAACGAACCGGTTCATCGGCCGCCCGATGGAAACCAGCAGCAGGCACAGGTCGACGAACACGGCAATGCCGAGCGGAATGTAATCACGTTTCGAAAGCCCGGCCGCCTCTGTGCTGAGCGCGCGCAGTGCCGCGGGATTGTCGATCGACTGCACGGCTTTCTGCTGTAGGAGGCGCAACTCGTCGGCCGACGGCGGCAGCTCGAACGACATCAGCCCGACGAACGTCGCCGTCAGGCGCCGGAACGCCTCGATCGTCGCCTCCGAGCCTTCGACGGCCGCGATCTCCGGCTTCTCCAGCGTCGGCAATTGGTCGATTGCCCGCACCACGCCGCGCAGTGCCACCTGCAACTGCGCATCGGGGCACGAAATAGACTTACCGCCCACACTAATGGTTGTGCGCTCGGCGCGGTCGGCAAGGTCGGTGCGGATCTGGCGCAATTGGGGATCGGTACGGAACGCGTTGAAGCCCGTAACAGTCATGTCGAGGCGCCGCCCCAGCGTGCGCATGAATTCGTTACGCGTGCCGCTCGCCTTGTCGATGGTCGAGGCGTCGTTGGAGACGATCTTGGCCAGTTCGCCGTCGAGCGCCGCCATGTCGCCTTTGATTGACGTCACGCGTCCCTTGACGAAATCCGATGCGAAGCCGAAGCGTGCCGCGTCCTCATCGCGCATCTTCCGCCGCGGTCCATCGCCCGGCGATGAGTTGGGGCACGAGGTCCCCTTGTCACGCTCGATGGCCGCCTTGTCCGTGGACAGCGCGGCAAGCTGCACCAGCGTCGCCTGCAACTGCTCCAGCCGCGTCGCTGCACCGTTGAGCGAGGACTGCACCTGCCCGACAGCGTTTTCCGCCGACCTTGCCGCCTCCGAGCGGCTCTCCAGCACTTTCCAGTAGAAGCCGAATCCGAACCCGACCGAGATGATTGTCAGGAACACGTAGCCGCCGAGGTAGGCGAGCCGGGTGAACCAGTCGATCGGCGAGAACATCTGGTCGAGCAGCCACACGACCATGGTCATCAGCATCGCCACCGAGAAGCCGATGATCAGCTTATGCACCAGGGGCAGCGAGCCCATGTTGCTCTCGATTAGCTCGAGCATGCCAACGTATGTTGCGACCCACGACAGCGCCGCGAGGCCGATGATGAGTACGAGCTTTTTCCAGTCGCGCTTGGGAGCGTCGGGCTCGGCCCAGTCACTGTCGTGGCTAAGAGCGCTGAAACCTCTGCTGGAAGTCCTCGTGCGCGACCACGGCGCGCCCGTCCGCAACGACATATGTGACCCTGCTCAACCCATCGGGCATAGGTAATCGCAAGCCCGCGACGCCAACGCGCGCGAAGCCTCCAACCACCGAATGCGCGAAACGCCTCTTTCGCCGTTCAGTGTCCCATCGTGCCGGTAAGTGATCCGAGGGTGTTCGTAGGCTTCGTTTTTGTCGCCAGTACGGCGCATGCATGGCGGAACCCGCCCTACACAGCATCAGCCCTGTCATCCACGGGCTTGCCCCGAGGACCCAGCCATCCGCTTACGACGAGTGTCCAAATGCGTTGTGGGATGGATCCCCGGCATAAAGCCGAGGATGACGGGTGTTGGGAGGCGGCGCTTGTGCACATCGTCGCCGCGAAGCGGCATGCGCCCAAGGGGCGCCGCGCCAAGGCGCGGCCATCAACTCGCGCGACGTTCGCCGCATGCAAAGCTTCTATCAGCTCGTGTCAGCCAAAACCCTAATTCGCGCTGAGCCTTGCGCCGCCCTTCTGCGCGGTCGCCTTCGCCTTTGCCGGCGCTGGCTGCTTCTTCCCCGTCGCCTCGGCTTCCAAGTCCTTCAGCAGTGCATCGACCAGCGGCACCGCCACTTGCGAGGCGTGCAGGTTATGCGCCCACGGCGCGCTCGATGAGCCGGTGCCGACGACGACCACGTATGAATAGGCTGCCCCGTTCGAGAACTGCAGGCCCCCGGTGATCCACGCATCGACCGTCGCCGAGATATCCTCGGTCACCTGGGTCCCGGTCTTGGCAAAGTGCAGCTTCACGCCGGGATGACGGCGCGCGCACCAGCCGGAAAGATCCTTCAGCGTTCCGGTCGGCCTGCCGCCGGCCTCGTAGCACAGCGGTGCTTGCAGCAGCGCTTGTACCAGCGGCCGCGCGCCCGCGCGGATGATCTTGTTGGGAACGACGCTACCCGGCGCATCTCCGGCCCCGTCTTCATCGAGGCTCGTGAAGTCGTAGCCCTTCACCAGCGTTGGCATCGGCAGCGGAGACGCCCCGCGCCCGATGAGGCTAGCCAGCACGACGCCTGCAAGCTGGTGCACCCGCCGGGGCGCAGCTGCAACCTGGCCCAGCACCACGGCCGTCGAAGGCGGCGTGCCGCTCCCGTCCGCGTTCGTTGGTGGCATCGTGTAGCCGAGCTGATCGATCAGCCGTTTCACGCGTGCTTGGCCCACCTGCGCCGTCCGCGTCATCAGCGGATCGTTCAGCGAGCAGGCGAAGGCCGTCAGAGCTCGCCGCCCATGGCTCTCATTCCCGCGCCCGCAGCCCTCGAGCCCCTGCGCAGGCGCCTGCTTGTCGAGATAGACCGACTGCGGCGTGTCACGCATCGTATTGGCGATGGCGATCGCCGCGATGATCTTGCCGGTCGAAGCGACCATGCGGCTTTCGCGCCGGGCATCGTAGAGGCCCGTTGCCGCCTCCCGAGCGAACGGCGAGCCGAAGTAAGCAGCGTTCTCACCTTGCTCGAAGTAGCGCACGATCTCGCCCTTGGCGTTGGCCGCAGCGACGATCACATCCGGGCTGCGCCGCTCAGCCGAAATCTTCGCCGGGTCGAGCGTGAACGCCGCATCGATCTTGCTGGTATAACGCGCGTGGACCTCAGCAAGCTTCGCCCGCACGGCGTCGGCGAACGCCAGGTTCCGCGCCGCATCGAACGTCGTCGTCACACCGCGCACGTGATCGCGCCAGCCAAACCCATAGCGCTGCTTCATTTCTTCGCGCAGGCCATACCGCGCTGCGGGCATCAGCGCATTGGCGCGCACAACCGGGTTGGCTTGTGCCGGCAGCGCCAATCCCGGCGCATACTTGTCGAGGGCATCCTGCAGCCGCGGCTTGATCTTGGGATCGGGCGGCCCTGCCGCCATGGCGACCAGCTCGAACAGCACTTCCTTTTGCAGAGCTTCGTCCTTGATCAGTTTCTCCGCGCACGTGCGAGCCCGCACCTCGGTGAGGTAGCGCCAGCGATCCATGCGCACTGCGTTGAGCCGCTCGCTGCCTTCCAAGAGGATGATCGGCCTGTTCACCGCCGAGGCCAGCACGAACTGCTGCGCTACCGACAAGTCAGCCGCCTCCTTGCCGAACACGATGCGGCTCGTCAGTTCTATGCCGTGCAGCGGCGAGCCGCCGGTGCGCTGTGCCAGCCAGAGATGATTGGCCGCCCACTGTTTCAGCTCTCTGTTGTCGCCGCCTTCGGTCAGCTCGCGGTAAACCACCGGCGCCAGCCACCACTCGCCCACCTTGCGCTTCAGCTTTGTCATCGCGCCTTCGTGCTGGCTGGGCGGCGTCTTATAGATGACGCGCACGAACTGCATCGCCAGCGTCGAGCCGCCCACTCCAACCACGAGCCGCTTTGCTGCAATCGAGCGCCGAACGGTCGAGAAGGGGATCTTCAGCACGCCGGCAAGGTCGATGCCGAACGGGTTCAGCAGGCTGCCGAGGTTGCGGTCTTCATGATAGACGAGGCACTGCCAGTAGCTTTCCGGCACTTCGCGCACCGGGATCGACTTGTGATCCGGGTTGGCGACGTAATCGCCAAGGTCGATGGCCTCGCTCGAATAGTTGACGTCACGTAGGCTATCGAGGCGCGGATCGAACGTGCCGACGAAGCTCCCGCGCGCGTCGTAGATCGCCGTCGCCAGCCAGCGCTCGGCATCATAGTGCAGCTTGTCGCCCTGCGTGTAATGGCCGATGGCCCCGCGGATAGGCGCGAAGACATAGACGAGGAAGATTGCGAGCAGCGTATAGGCGATGGCCGCACTGGCGACATGGCGTAGAGGCCCGAGTCGCGGATTGAACGCGACGCCGTCGAGTACGATTTGCAAAATGCGAAACGGCAGCAGCGCCACGAGTTCAAGCGACCGCAGCAGCACGCGAATTAAACCGAGCATGACCTGCCGCTCGCAGGAGAAGAGCGCCCAAGCGCCGATGCGAGCGACAACTAGCCCGTGTTTATGGCGATATTGGCCCCGTCAGATGGCGCCTTTAGCAAATAGCGCCAGCCCTCAGAAGGTATGCAGCAGCACGAACAAGCCGACGCCCACGGCTGGTCCTAACACCGTCGCTGCAACAAGCATCACGAATGACTTCGCGACCATGACACTAACCCCGCACAACCGCCGCCAAATACGCGACGACCACTCTCCGCACTCAACGCATGTTGCCGGGGACCCCCTTAAAATTCCCGGCCACTTGTCGAATTTACATCAGAAGAATCTAGTTGACACGCCCTGTTTACGGGGAAAACGGAGCGTAGCTTCGCAACTGCGAAGGCGCCATGTTGGGCGGCCGCGATAAACGCCATTTGCTGCGCCGGAAAATCCAAGCGCAGCAAATACGTTAGCAAATCCTCTAGTGGACTTTGGTCTCCGCGGACCTATAGCGTTTGCGCTAGCGTCGGCAGGTCAACCAACCTGTGGATGCGTTGCGCCGGCGCATCACGCTCACTTGACATTCTGGGTCGAACCGCCCCGCGCCGGTGGGTCGAACAAGCGTAGCTGACGCTCGTCCTGCCCCTTCGTCTCGCGAGAAAGTTGCTCGATGCGATCGAACGGAACCTGTTCCGCCATGATCAACGAGCGCTGCGCCTTCATCGGCCTAACCAGCCCTTCCTGAACCAGATGGAACTCGCCCACCGTCTGTCCCGGAAGCACCGCAGCGGGCTCGAGACCGGACTCGCTCTGGAACGCCGCCTTGAGCTTGCGCAGCGCCGTGTCTTCGCGAACGCGGCCGATGAACCAGCTCGTGATCTGATCGCGGCTCTTGTAGTCGAGATCGCCCGGCGACTGCGTGGCGAGCATGATGCCAAGACCGGCAGAGCGTGCGCGCTTCAGCAAGCTCTGCAGCGGCTCGGCCGTCGCCGTCTTCGAGTTCGCCGGAATATAGAGATCGGCCTCGTCGAACATGACGACCGCCTGCAACTCGTCGTTCGGATTGCGCTGGCAGAAGCGCAGCGCTTCCGAGAGGAACTGCGACACCCAGAAGAGGATGTTTTCGTTGTCGCCCAGGAAGCCGGTGTAGATGATCGACAGCCGCGTGCGCCCTTCGCGCGCATACTGGCCGCGGCCGAGGAACGCCTCCATGCTGAGTGGCTCGCCACCACCCTCGAACAGGGCGGAGTTGCGATGCCGCAAGCTGTCGAGCTGGGCCACGAGATCGCGGCGAATCTTGCCCGACGGATCCATGCGCTGCGTGAGGTCGGACAGCTCCGGATCCTCATCCTCCAGCAGGTGGATGAGGTCGGCCAGCGTCACCTCGCGGCTGTAGCGCGATCCGAGGATGCGCAGCGCCACCGACAGCGTGCCCCACTGCTTCTGATGTGTTGCCGAGTGCTTCAGATGCAGCATGTCGCCGAGCGCTGCCGCCGAAAGGTTCGCCAGCAGCTGTTGCTCGTGCTCGGGCAGTTCGTTGATGCCGTTGGGCAGCAGCGTGATTGAGATCGGGCGCCCCGAGGCGCGGCCGGGCGTGAACACCGCGACATCGATAGCGTCGGCCAGCTTCTCGCGTTCGCCGCGCCGCTCGGAGAATTCCTCGTCGTTTTCGCGCCAAACGTCCGGGTTGGCGTAGCTGCAAAGGTCACCCTTACGGTCGATCAGAACCGCCGGGATGCCGCGCAGCAGCAGCTGCTCGATCAGGCTCAACGCCAACGTCGTCTTACCGGAGCCCGAGCCACCGAGTACCGCCGCGTGCCGCTTCAGCACGTCTTTGTTCAGTGTGACGGGACGTCCGCCCTGACGCAGCACGCGCCCGGCAGCAATGCTCTCCGTCGACCCGTTCTCATCCAGAATGACCGACAGCGGCAAATCTTCTTCTTCCGCGGCCTGTGGCTCGGCTTCCTCCGCCGGCGTCACCTCGTCGAGCGCACCCATCAGCGTGCGCCCGCGATTGGCCTTCGTGCCGTTGGCTGCGGCCTCTGCTTCTGCCGCCGCCGACTTTGGCAGCGCCCGCCCGAGCAGATCGAGACGCAGAAGCTGGATGATGCACGGCAGGTTCGAAAGCAGCTTGGCGTTCGACAGCCACCCGGCAAAACCCGGATCCTGGCGATGGTGCGTCTGGAACTCGCGCACCATCATCATCCGCTCCCACTCCGCCAGCGGCACGATCAGCGCACGTCCACCGTTCTCGCGGAACTTGCGGAACGCGGTCGCCGTCTGGTTCTTCCGGTTCGGCGGATAGTCGGACGCACGCAGCATGAAGCACTGCTTCGCGCCCATATTGGCGAGCACGCGATCGAGCTGGCGCTTGAGACCACCGCCCTGCGTGGGCTTGTTACAGATGAAGACGCGCCCGTCCGTCGTCAGGCCGCCTTGATGGCGCAGCGTGAAGTCGATGGCCGCAAGGTCGTCGCCAAGCTCGATCCGCTCGGTGTTGAGCTGGATCGTCCCGGCCCATTCCTCTTTGGCAAGGCCAAGCGCACCGCCCAGAACGTCGAGTAGTTCGCGCTCATCGGATGGGATCTCCGCTTCCGAGGCGTTCTGGAACCGCTCCCAGGACTCGCGATAGTCGATGCTGGACGAAGCGTAGCTCGGCGCTCTGTCTCCATCGTCGGCAAGGCCAAGCCCGAGAGCAGCGGCAAGGCGCGAGATGAAACCGCCACCGCCCTTTTCCTCTTCCGCCCCGCCATCGTCCGGCTCGTCCGCTTCCGGAGCCGTCTTGCTGCGCAGCCTGCTGTGCGCATGCTCCAGCAGGCGCCGCGTCGAAAGGCCGGCGAACTCCTCAAAGAATTGAGGACCGAAGTAGGCCGACGGATCAGAATATCCAGCGCCCGATTCACTCGACTCGGCGATGTGCTGCAGCCGCTTGGCGATGATCAGCCGCGCCTCTTCCGGCGTGCGCGACTCCAGCAGCGCCACCGGCCCGGCCTTCTCGATGCGGTCGATGTACGACTGTGCCAGCACGCCGCGCACCTGACCGTAGAAGTCTTCCAGGCACGAGATGATCAGAATGGCGTTGGGCACGCGATTGGCGATCTGGATGAGATCGCGCACCGCGCGCTGGAAGCGCTCCTCGGCATCCGAGAAGAAGCGCAAGTCTTCGACCTGATCGACGCAGAACACCAGCGCCGCACGGTCGACCGTCCACATCAGTGCGCCGAGCGCAGCGATAATCTCGAACGCACGGTCTTCACCGTCGTTCGGATCGAGCGCAGCAACGGCCTGGTGTGCCAGATCGGTCAGCGGCCGGCCGTGCAGATACTGGCGGATGCGCTGATCGATGCGCGGATCGCGACGCTCCAGATAAAGCATCGCCCGCACCACATTGATGTCGAGCTCCTGGCTCGCATACTTCGGCGCGGCGACAATGTCGTCGGCAATCTTCAAAACCAGCTTGGCGAGCTTTGCCTCATCGAGGTTCGCTTCGCGCAGGTTCTGTAGATCTTTCGCATCGACGGCGGCATCGGCGACAAGGTGGCCAGTCAGACGCTGCAGCGCCGTCTCGCCCGATGAATCCGGGTCGTACGTCTTCTCCAGCGAGTGCACCAGCCGGCGCAGATAATAGTCGGCGTAGTTCGCTACATCCGGCGTCATCTGCGCATAGCCGAAGTAGGCCGTGCCATCGCGATGAGCACTCGTGCGCAGCGCGCGCAGAAGATGCGTCTTGCCCGCTCCGGACTGTCCATGGAACAGCAGGATGCGGTCTTGCGTGCCGGGGCCCTTCCCCGACGTGATGCTCGACAAAAGATCGGTGAATTTGCGCCGCGCTTTGGCGTGCACCTCCGCCACATCGACGGGATCGGCCCGCCAGATGTCGTCTTCCCAGGTGATCGATTGCTCGAACGCCGAAAAGAGTCGGTCCGGAGCTGGTTGCGGAGAAGCTTCTTTAAGCTGCATCAGGCGATGCCCCTCGACCTCAATCCTCGACACGCACGTAATGCCAAACGGTATTCTTGTAGAGAATTGCGGACTCCTCGAACTCTTTGATGTTCTGTTTGTTTTTTAGGTCCGCGCCAGCCAGCACCAATTGTCCTGCGCGGTGCGCGCCGGCCAGCATGTCTTTGAATTCGATCTCTGAAAGACCCCACTCGGGGTGAGAGGTGCGAATCGCGTCCCACACCCGAGAGATAAACGCCTTGCGAGCGCCTGGCCAGCCCTCGGCGCTCGTCCGTGCCGCGTTGAGCACACCGGCGGAAAATTGCGCCAATCCAGGGCGCTGCGCCGCCACTTCCACTTGCGGTGTGAGTGTGATGGGTGCTTGCGAAAGTGATTCGCTTATCCCGCGCAAGGGAGGCTTTGGTGCTGGCGGCGCAATTTTTGTGGGTGCTGATGGTGCATCCGCAAGGCTGCGCAGAACGGCAATGCGCAAGGCCGCCAGGTCGAAACGCGGCTGAGCCACCTTGTCGGCGCACAGCGCCGTGATGAGACGCGCGTCAGTCGGCAATTCACGTGGTTTGGCAAGAAGTTGCCCGGCAAGGACGCGCCCGGCCTTGGCCGATAGCGCCGTGCCCTTGCCGAGCCCTTCTTTCACGTTGTCGCCAAATGCGCGCTCCAACGCCACCAGTGCCAGCGCTGCCCGCAACTTCGAGGGCGAGAGCGCCTGGCGCATCGACAATCCGAATGCGTGCTGCACCACCATCGCCGACAGCCCATCGAGCCGCGACAGAGCGCTACGCAGTCCCGGCTTGCTGGCGTCGACGCCGAGCGCCTTCGCCACCAGCCACAAGTCACGTTGATCGTTCCAGGTCCGCGAGTGTGCGTGCTTTTCGCCGAAATATTCAGCGACCTCTGCCTCACCCTCTTCACCGAGGCGCAGTCGGGACTTCTGATCCCGAACGAGCCCCGCCATCATCAGCTTGGCAAGGGTCGTGTCGGCGATCGTCCGCCACTGCGCGGCAGAGATCTTGCCCGTCACGATCGGACCGAGGTCGCGAATGATCTGCGCACGCGTTGCTCCGCCCGAGCACGCGATCCTCGCGAGAATGAGATTATCCAAACCGCCCGGTAACGCGCCGTTCACCGGCAGCGCCTGCGCGTTTTTGCTCAGGGCCGACATGCAACGCATCTCCTCAGTGGCGTTGACATGGCCGTACGCGCGAATCACCGGCCGCTAGCGCAAATAGTGTGAGAGATGCCCGTGGCTTCAAGAGGGCGGGGCGTTAGCCCACAGTTGGTTGCATCGGCGCCGCAAGTTTTCGCGATGCTGACCGCGTTTCGCCCTACCGGCGTCAAATTGCCAACAACATATTAACGCGTGATCGCATCGGCGCTTGTCTGTGCCATCGGCGCAACCGGGGGGACGCCACACGAATTCCGATTGTGCGGCCATTAGGGTCAGTTTCGGGCGTGCGGTTACAACTCCTTAGCATTAACGGCGAGTTAACGGGTCTACGCGATGATCAACCGTCGTACCGCTCATCTCTATGCGGGAGTTGCTCGTATGTATCGCGTCGCACTTAGCGCCGCTGTCGCTGTGGCGCTGGCCGCCTGCAGCCTCGGCTCCGGAACCATTTCATCGGGCTACACCGAGCCCGACACCACTGGGTCGATTGCTTCTTCGCCGAAGACGCAGTCCGTAGCGCTCGGCGGAGAGCCGTCCGCACCGCGCTCCAAGACCCCTGCCGTCGCCGGCCAGCAGTATGCCGCGCTTGATCAGGCTCCCAAGGGATCGTTTGAGAAGGCTCCGACCGGTGCTCTCTCAGATCGCGACTACTCGCAAACCGCGCTCGACGCCGAGAAGGCGCGCGACATCATCAATCAGTACCGCAGGGATAAGGGGCTGAAGCCTCTGAAGCTCAATGCCGAGCTGACCGAGGCGGCAAAGGCCCACTCACGCGACCTCGCCAAGTGGGACCGCATCTCGCACTACGGCTCCGACGGCTCCAACCCGTGGGATCGCGTCAAGCGCACCGGCTATCACGCGCGCCTTGCTGCCGAGAACGTCGGCACCGGCCAGGTGAACTTCACTGAGGTCATGCGCGGCTGGAAAGAGAGCCCGGGCCACAACAAGAACCTGTTGCTGCCTGACGCGACACACATGGGCATCGCGCTCGTGCAGGATCCGCGCACCGAGTTCAAATCCTTCTGGACGCTGGTGATCGGCTCGCCGATGTAAGGCGAGCTTCGACAAGCTCCCCACCTGTCATCTCGGAAGCCGCGACCGAAGTGAGTGGCTATCCGGGATCCGGCACAAGCTATGGCGAAGGCGCCCCAGCAACTTCACGCTCCGGCGTCAGAGGCTCTCGCGCTTCGTGCGCTTCAGGTTCCGCCACACCGCGACTTCGATGCCCAGCGTGCGGCTCACCGCAACGCTGTTTGCCAGCGCGCCCAGCGACAGCACAACTGACGTCGCGATCGCCGCGCCGATCAGGCCGTACAACGGCACGAGCAGCAGGTTGAGGGCAATGCTCGACAGCGCCATCGAGACCTGCACGACGGCACTGATCCGCTGTTTGCCCAGCATGTTCAGCAGGAACTCCGAGGGCCCCATGGCCGCACGGAACAGGAAGCCTGCCACGAGTATCAGCATCACCGGATAACCGGCAACGAACTGCGGCCCGAACAGCCACAGCAGCGGAATGCCGAGCGCCAGGATGCCGACGCCGGCCGCCAGCGACGGCCAGAACGTCCAGTGAGAAGCCTCACGCGCAAAGCTGTTGAGCGCCTCTTTGTCCCCTCGCGCCGCCAGCGCCGAAAACCGGTTCGCGACCGAGCTTCCCACCGCATAGTGCACAAAGAGAATGAGCGACATCGTCTTCGCCGCGGCGAAGTAGATGGCAACGTCGGTCGGCGACATGTAATGCGAGACGATCAGCACGTCGGCGCTCTGCAGCGTCAGCTCGCTAGCGTTGACGATCAGCAGCGGCCAGCTCGCCTTCAACCAAAGGGGGAAGTCGTAGCTGCGCGAGCCCTCGCCGACCGTCTCCCTGACGCGCATGCGCATCAGCACGGCCTGCACGAGACACGCCCCGCCCGTCGCAACGACTGCTGCCGCAGCAGCCGTAATCGCCACCATCGGCAGCCCAAGCGCCATCGCCAGGATCATTGAGATAAGAACCAGCGCCGGCCGCAGTACGTATGGCGGCACCATCGACAGGCTCATCCATGCGAAGGCCTTGCCGATCCCGTCCTGCACCCAGGTGAGTGAATAGAATGGCACGCACAGCAGCGCGACGTAGGCGGGCAGCATGAAGGCATTGTCAAACGGCCTGAAGAAGTGGAGCAGGCCAGCACAAGCCGTTGCCACGACTGCGCCGACGCCGAACGAGACAAGGCGCGCTCCCTGCACCATGCCGCGCACGTGCGCATTGTCGCCGCCCTCGCGGTAGTGCGGGATGAACCTGATCGTGCCGACCCCGAGACCTAAGTCCGATAGGCCGCCGAGGATCATCACCCACGTCCACACGAAGACGTAAATGCCGTACTCATAGCCGCCCATCCAGCGCGCAAGCACGATCTGTGACAGGTAGAGCAGCCCTGCGCTGGCACAACGCACGCCAAACACGGCGAACGCATCGCGCTGGGCGCGGTGGCGCTCCGTTCTGGCATGATAGATGTCGGCCAGAATTGCCGGCAGCGCTTTAAGCAGCTGCCCCAGCCGTCCATCGGTCTGTGCGATCGTCGCGGTGGGCTGGCTCATGGTGAGAGCATCAGGAGAGCATGCGGTCGCGTTGGCGCTCGCGCACGCGCTCGGCCACGTCCGCCCACGCGTTGGAGCGCGTCGCATCTCCCGTCTTGGAATGAAGCGCCGAGAAGAAATCGGCCACTTCGGCAGCGTACAGTCCATGCATCGCCTCGAGCACGCCCGCCATTGCGTCGGACTCGGGGTCGTCGTCTATGGATGGCTTTTCCTGCCAGACATTTGCCATCGGCTATAAGTTCCCGTCGTGAATCTCTTGCCAGCCCGAGCTGACGTGCAAATAGGTCAGCAAGAAGCGCGCCACCCCTTCCTGCACCAAAATGGAACCCTGCCGGCTGCCTGAAACGTGCTAGGCTCGCGCCAGCAGTTAGGAGGTCGCGATGTCCTCATTGATGCGGTTAACCGTCCTCTCCGCGGCGGCATTGCTGGTCACGGCAACTCACGCCTTGGCTCAGACCGGAACAGCCCAGACCGGAACAGCCGCGCCCGGTACAGGCGCTACACAGCCAGCCGAGACTCAGGCCGCACCCCCGCCCTCGCAGAATGTACCGGATCGGCCCGCGCCGAGCGGCTGCCCATACCGGGACGGAAAGCTCGAGTTGATTGTTTAGGGACGTTTCGTAGCGCCGGGCGGCGATCCGCCCGCGCTGGTTACTGCTGCGGTTGGAACGCTGCGGCGGCGGGCGGAGGCATCGTGCCCCTCAGCTGCACCGTGGCCGGCGCCGCATCATCGCCCTGGGCTGCGGCATCGCCGCGATCGACGTCCACCGTCACTGTTTCGGGCTCGTCTGCTTTCACTGCCGGCTTCTTCTTTTTAGCCGCGGCGACCGCGTCTTTCTTCTTCTTCCTGGCCTTGCTCTTCGCCACCCGGGCCTTGCGATCGCTGCAGCCCCAGGAGACGACGTCATTGCGCACGCTCCGGACGCCAACGGCCGGTGCTAAGGGCATGTTGTCGATCGTCGTGGAGTTGAAGAGCTGCTTCCAGCCTGTCTGATGAAAACCGTGCTCTAGCAGGCTGGCAGCGCGGATGTTGCGCTCTGCACTCGAGTTCTCACCCAGAACCACCGCAATCACACGCCGTCCGTCGCGCGTGGCCGTGGCCACGACATTGAAGCCGGAATCGCAGGTGAAGCCGGTCTTCATGCCGTCGGCGCCGGCAAACGACTGCAATAGCCCGTTGTGCGTGACGAGGCGCTGCTTGCCGAGCCGCATCTCTGACTTCTGCCAGTAGTGCGCGTACTCGGGGAAATCGTTGATGACGGCCCGCGCCAGCTTTGCGAGGTCGCGCGCGGTCGTCACCTGCGCCGGGGCCGGCAAGCCGTTCGGATTGACGAAGAAGGTGCGGTCCATGCCGAGCGCCCGCGCCTTCGCATTCATCATCTCGACGAAGGCTGCCTCGCTGCCACCGACGGTTTCCGCCAGCATCATCGCCACGTCGTTGGCCGACTTGACGATCAGCGACTGCAAGGCGAGATCGACGCTCATTTGCCGGCCGATTGCCAGCCCGATCTTGCTCGGGGGCTGCTCATGCGCCGCAGCCGAGCAAGTGACCTTGGACTTCAGCGTGACCTTACCCGCCTTCAACGCCTCGAAGACGAGATAGGCGGTCATCATCTTCGTAAGGGAAGCCGGGTGCCAGACAGCGTCCGCATCTTCGGCGAACAGCACCTTGCTGTTCGACAGCTCCACCACGAGGGCAGGCCCCGCCGCGGCTCCTCGCGGCGCCATGACTGCAAGCAAAAGTAGGGCGACGAATGCGGTGCCGCGACGCATCAAGTTCCCCCGACAATCTTCGACTTTGCCGGATAACATACTCGTCGCCGGGCCCGCAACGCAGCGAGCGGACCTTTCGGGGCGTGTGTGACCCCTCGCGCACAGTCAGAACGCGCATTAAACGTAGTATTTGACCGCCGCTAAGCCGCCCGCGGCTAGGTCGCGAGCGTACGATAGGCGTGCGTGAAGGCGATCATCGTCACCGGAATGGCGACGAGGACGCCCACGACAAGCGCCAGAACGCCTAGAAGATTAAGGCCGACCATCGCCAGGATCAGCAGGAACAGCGGCCACTTGTGGCCGTTCGTGATGCGCCAGCTCTCCTGCATTGCCTTAATTGGACCGAGCCCGCGTTCAACGACCAGATAGGGGACGAACGACAATCCCACCGCGATCATGATCCCCGGGATCACGAACGCGACCAGCCCCAGCACGATCAGGATCGCCGAAAGGATGTGTGCGCCGACAAAGCGCCAGAATGGACCTGGATTCCACAAGTCGCCTATCTCTGCCGTCGCCACATTGTCATGAGCCCGCAGCGACAGGGTTGTCATGCCGATGCCGATCAGGAACGACACCACGACACTGACGATCGACATGATCACTTGGAACGCCGTCATCGGCGGCATGATCTCTTGTCCATCCGGTCCGATGTGCGGCTGTGGACCGAACATGCCGGGCACCGAAGTGATGATCATCGCCAGCAGGAACGCGCCGATGAGGAACCACGGGCGCTTCTTGAATGTCTCCCAGCCGTAGCTGATGCAGTCACCGATCGATAGCGCGGGCATGGTGGTCCCTCGAAATTGTCTTCGAGGGAAAGACTAGACAAAAACAGTCAACGTCCCGTGTTGCCCCGGGGTGCGATTGCATCGAACGCACCGGGGCATAGGCAACTCATGGGCAGGGTCAAAGCAGAGTGCCGTTCAGGATGATCAACGCCACGCTGAAGTAGATGACGAGGCCGGTGACATCGACCAGCGTGGCGACAAAGGGAGCCGATGCGCTGGCCGGATCGAAGCCAAGTCGCTTCATGACGAACGGCAGCATTGCTCCCGCCAGCGATCCGAACATGACGACGCCGATGAGGCCCGCGCCAACTGTCAGCGCAACCAGGGCCCAGTGCGGTCCATAGTCATAGATGCCGAGCATCTGCCACGCGACGATGCGCACGATACCGAGCGTGGCGAGAATACCTCCCAGCACCAGCCCCATCGGAACTTCGCGCACGGCGACCCGCCACCAGTCGCGCAGCCGAAGCTGATCGAGCGCCAGCGCGCGGATCAACAGAGATGTCGACTGCGATCCCGAGTTTCCGCCCGAGCTCATGATGAGCGGGATGAACAGCGTCAGCACCACTGCCCGCGCCAGTTCGTCCTCGAAATGCTGCATGGCGCTGGCCGTCAGCATCTCGCCGACGAACAGCACGCATAGCCAGCCGGCGCGTTTGCGGATCATCTGCAGGAAGCCAATTTGCAGGTACGGCTCGACGGTACCTTCGACGCCGCCGAATTTCTGCACGTCCTCGTCGCTCTCCGCGACGATCGTATCGATCACGTCGTCGACAGTTATGATGCCGAGAACCTGATGACGTGGATTGAGCACCGGGATCGAAAGCAGGTCGTGAATTGAGATCAGGCGCGCGACCTCCTCTCGATCGGCCTCGGGCGACACCCAGATCGGCTCATTGCCGGCGCCGGCGCTGAGGATCGGCAGCTGCGGATCGGATGTGATCAGCTCGCGCAGCGATACGATGCGCACCAGCTTGCGCGTGCGATTGTCGAGCACCAGGATCGCGTAGACCGTCTCGCGCGATTTCTGCACCTCGCGGATATAATCGAGCGTCCTGGCGACGGTATAGGTCGAAGGCACGCTCGCGAATTCGGTGGTCATCAAGCTGCCTGCCGTCCCTTCCGGGTACGCTAGCAGCAGCTTGAGCTGCATCGCCGTCTCGAAGTCCACCTCTGCTAGCATCTTGCTGCGGTCGTACCCGTCGAGCTGCCGCAGCGTGTCGGCCGCACGGTCCGCGGACATGCCTTTGAGGATACGGCCTGCCATTTTGCCCGGCAGCTCGAGCAGGATTTCCCCGCCCTCTGCAAGCTCGGGCCGATCGAGCACGTCGACCGCGCGCTCCAATGGCAGATGCGAGATGACCGCGGCCGCGCTCTCGACGTCCTCCTCGTTGAGGTGGGCGACGATGTCGGCAATGCTGAGATCGGCAAACGGTTGCGCGGCGCCTGCCGCGACGATGTCTTCCATGGCTCACCTCGGGTTCCGCCGTCGCGGCGTGCCCGTGGCGAGCCCTATGGCTCAAGCCACGATGCTGCGCGACGGCGCGTACAATCGACTGTTACTGTCGCTTGGCATCGGTTTCGTTCTCTCTTCCAGGATCGGTGGGCGCCTCGGCGCCCGCCGTCGCCGTTCCTATGAACTCCGGGCATTGCGCGGTCAAGCGGGGAGCGTCGCCGTGAGTTATCCAATTGTTGAGGCACCTTCGATACCCAAGCCTTGGCAACGCCGAGGATGCACCGCCTGCCGTAAAGGAGATGCCAATGCCGATCCGCTTGGGAGTCGCGCTAGTGGCCCTCCTCACCACGTCGGCCAACAAGACGCATTATTCGTTTCTCCATGGCAAGGAGGGCGAGGCGGAGCGTCTCGTCGTCTACTCACCTGAGGATCGCTCGCTTGAAGTCTACCAAAGCGCCACCGGTCACCTCTGGCCGGCGACGCTCTTGATCGGAAATGCATTTCTGGTGACTGACGCCCCGCAAATTAACCCACCATTTTCTGCGGCAGGCCTCCAAAGCACTCTATTCCGATGCGATGGTGACAAAGCAGTATGCGAGCCTTTGTTGTCGAGCGTCGAAGGCATCGGCAGTAAGTTCGTGTTGCCTGATGGCGCGTTGCTGTACGCCGCGTCGCCCTTACAGAGCCGGACCGATCCTCGCACAAAAGGCCAGGTTCTCGCCTATCGCCACTTTGACTTGTTTCTCTTCCGATCTGGCGCCGAGCCGCGCAGGCTCACAGATGTTGGCGCGGTCAGCCTGACATCCGTCTCTGCCGGCGGAGACGTCATCGCATTAGAAATGATGCAAGCCAACAAGCGCAGCGACAGTCACATCTACTGCGCGAAAGTGGGGAAGGACTTCGAGCTGACCGACTTCGGTGGTGACACAAGCAAGCCGTGCATCGGTCATGGCAAGAACTATAATTCAAAGCCAAGTCTATCGCCCGACGGTAAGCACATAGCTTTCCTCAGCTCATCCCGCAGTTCCAAGGCAGCTGGCAGTTGGATCTACGATATAGTCGTAGCGAACCTTGCGTCGAAGAAACCCATCGCGGTCATTCCGCCGGGCGCCAATGCCGCTATGTCGCTTTCGAATCCTGTATCCGTCGACAACGATGTCGTGCGCTTCATTGAGCGGACGGGCGACCGCTACGTCTTTAAGCAGTTCGATATTGAGAAATCAGAGACGAAGAATCTCGGTACTCTGGACGTCCGAGACATCCTCTCCGCGCCCACGCTGCGGATCGGCGCGCCACGTTGAGATCGACCATGGCGCCTATCCGCGCTGTAACGCGGGCACGGCCCCACGCTCGCCAAATCGCCCGAGCCCCAGCAACGCCAGGAACGTGAGGCAGGCAGCGCCGAGTAGATAATACCCCACCGCCGAGATGCCGTAGCTGGTGGCCAGTGTCGTCGCGATGTAGGGCGCCAGCGACGCACCGAAGATGCCCGCCGCGTTGAACGCCAGCGACGTCCCTGTATAGCGCACCCCGACGGGAAATGGCTCCGACAGCGCCGTGCCGAGCGGCCCGTAGGTCAGTCCCATCAACGCCAGCCCGACGATCACGAAAAGCACGACCTGGACCACGCCTCCTGCCCCGAACAACGGCTCAAACAGCAGCCCGAATGCTCCGATCAGCGCCGTTGCCCACAACAGCACGAGGCGCCGGCCATAGCGATCCGCGAGCCAAGCCGAGAGAGGAATCGTCAGTCCGAAAAAGATCACGCCGATCATCTGTATCGGCAGGAATTCCTGCCGCGTGTAGCCGAGCGAACTGATGCCCCAGCTCAACGCAAACACTGTCATCAGGTAGAACAGCACGAACGTTGCCAGAGCGCCGAACGTGCCGAGCACGAGCAGCCAGGCATGACGCGCGAACACCGTGACGATTGGCATCTCCACCCGCTCGTCATTCTCGATCGCCCGCTTGAACGCCGGTGTCTCGGCAATGCGCAACCGCACATAGAGCCCCACCAGCACCAGCGATGCGCTGGCGATGAACGGGATGCGCCAGCCGAACGACATGAACTGCTCATCCGTCAGCAACTCGGTGATGATGAGGAAGATGCCCGTCGAGCACAGAAAGCCGATCGGCGCGCCGAGTTGGGGAAACATTCCGAACCAGGACTTCTTCGACTCCGGTGCATTCTCTGTCGCCAGCAGCACCGCTCCACCCCACTCGCCGCCGAGGCCAAGGCCCTGGAAGAAGCGGCAGGCAGCCAGAAGGATCGGCGCCAGGATGCCGACGGACTGATACGTCGGCAGCAAGCCGATGATCACCGTCGACAGTCCCATCGTCAGCAACGCTGCCACCAGTGTCGCCTTCCGGCCGATCCTGTCTCCGAAGTGCCCGAACAGCATTGCGCCTATGGGACGCGCAAAAAACGCGATCGAAAACGTCGCGAACGACTGCAGCGTCGCTGTCGTTGGGTCGGCGTTGGGGAAGAATAGGTGCGGGAACACCAGCACCGCGGCCGTCGCGTAGATGTAGAAGTCGAAGAATTCGATAGCCGTGCCGGCGAGGCTTGCGAGCAGCACGCGGCGCGTCGAGACGTTCTCTGTGTCGGCCAAAATGCCTGCCCCCTGGAAATGCTTGCCGCCGCGGAAAATGGAACGCTGTCCCCGGGGCACAGTCGGAAAGGCCACGCTTGCGGACAGTTTAAAGTGCTCTTGGAGGTGGTGCCCGGAGTCGGAGTCGAACCGACATACCCTTGCGGATGCGGGATTTTGAGTCCCGTGCGTCTACCAGTTCCGCCATCCGGGCGACCTTCAGAGGCGGGGCATTGCTACAGCCTTTGGTAGGCGATGGGAAGTCCCCAATCTGCGGCAGATTCCGGCTCCCCATCGCCTTGGCCGCATCGTGTGCTGGGATGGCCACCGGCTGCAAAAGCCTCGGCATCAGCGCCTCTTCGCCAGTGGGAGAGGCAACCGGCATTGAGACTTTTTTCATGCGCTTGAGGCTCCCTGATGTGGGGAGGCGCGCCTGCACTTCGACCCATCGCGTGCCACGATGTGCCGGACCAGCCGCGGAAGTGGAACCTCACTCACCAGCCGGGCGTTGCCGGGCGCGGCCATTCGCAAGGAACAGAACGTGCCGATCCGCTCCGCCGATTTTCCCGAAGCCGACTTCGTACGCCGCGTGCTGATCGTGGTCGCCATTCTGGCTGGCGCCGCGGCACTCTATATGCTTGCCGACATTTTGCTGCTTGGCTTCGGAGCGGTGCTTCTCGCCGTCGTACTTCGGGCCATTGCCGAGCCGCTCCAGCGCCTGACTGGGATCGGTCCGAAGCTTTCGCTGCTCGGTGCTGGATTAGGTGTTTTGACGCTCATTGTCGCCGTCGGCGTGCTGTTCGGCTCGCAGATCAATAACCAGCTGAGCGAGCTCATCGAGAAGCTGCCGGCCGCGACGGCGGCCCTGTCGAAATCGGAGCCGTTCCAGTCGGTCTCGCAGCTTCTGAAGGGATCCTCTGTCGGCAATCTCCTTGCCAGCGCGCTGTCCTGGGGATCGACCATCGTCGGCAGCCTCGCCACCCTGTTCGTCGTGCTCATCGCCGGCGTCTACATCGCTGTCGATCCGCAGACGTATCGCAACGGTCTGCTGATGCTGTTTCCCAAGGGGGCGCAAGAGAAGGTCGCTGCCACATTGAATGACGCAGGCGACGCATTGCGCCTATGGCTCGGCGCTCAGCTCATCGCCATGGTGCTTGTCGGCGTTCTCTCCGGCATCGGCCTGGCGCTCATCGGCGTGCCATCGGCGCTCGCCCTGGGCTTTATCGCCGGCGTGCTGGAATTCGTTCCCATCGTCGGCCCGGTGATGGCGGCAGTACCCGCGGTGCTCCTTGCCTCAACGCAGGGCTGGGAGTTGGCCGCGTGGACGGTCGTCCTGTTCATCGTTGTGCAGCAGATTGAAAGCAACATCATTATGCCGCTCGTGTCCGGGCGCGCTGTCGATCTGCCGCCCGCAGTCGGTCTCTTCGCGGTCATCGCGATCGGCATTCTGTTCGGGCCACTTGGACTTCTGTTCGGCTACCCGCTCGCCATCGTCCTCGATGTGGCCGTCCGTCGGCTCTACGTGCGCGAAACTCTGGGCGAGGACGTCGCCATCGCCGGCAAGAACGTCGAAGACGCCTGACCCCGCCGCGACTCGTCTCACTTCCAAGATCATCACCGCCGCGCAGCGGCAAGGGCCCAACGGGCCCCGGCGCGAGCGCCGGCCATCAGCTTGCGAGGGCTCGACAGCACAAGCTCGCCGTCACCGCTCGTGTCACTTCCAGGAATAACTGCGCAGCCAGGGCGCAAGGCGCCCCGGCGCGAGCGCCGGCCATCAGCTTGCGAGGGCTCGACAGCACAAGCTCGCCGCCACCGCTCGTGTTACTTCCAGGAATAAGTCACTCTTCCCGTGTGGTGGCGATGTTCGGTGATCTGCACGTGATCTCCGACGTGCGGATCGGTCTTCTTCATCGCCATGACCGTCACTTTGCGGCCGCCATCATCGAGAGCGACTTCCACAGACAGCCCTTCTTCGACGAGTTGCGAGTTCTTGATGTTGAGCGGACCAACCGCCAACACCGTCGCCGGCACCCGCACATTGTCGATGCGCGCGTCATAGTCCTCGTAGACGAAATAGGCTGCGATCACGACCAGCGCTGCGGCGCCGATTGCGATCTTCTTCAGCCGCTCGATCCACAACGTGCGCTCGAGCTTGCGCCGCGTTTCCTCACGCATGGCGGTTCTTCCTTATTGGTGTGCCCGCAGTTTATGCGGCAGCCATCGCCTGGCTGTCCACGAGGCGCACGATATCGGCCATGATGTCGTTCAGCTGGAAGTTCTTCGGCGTGTAGATCGCGGCGACGCCGAACGCTTTCAGCTTCACCTCGTCTTCCGGCGGAATGATACCGCCGACGACCACCGGAACGTCCGTTAGCCCTTCCTTGCGCAGACGCTCCATCACTTCCTGCACCAGCGGCACGTGGCTGCCGGACAGGATCGACAGGCCGATCACGTGCGCGCTTTCGTCCACCGCCGCGCGCACGATCTGCGCCGGGGTCAGGCGGATGCCTTCGTAGACGACTTCCATGCCGACGTCGCGCGCACGCACGGCGATCTGTTCGGCGCCGTTCGAGTGGCCATCGAGGCCCGGCTTGCCGACCAGGAATTTCAGTCGCCGACCGAGCTTGTTCGAAAGATCGTCGACCGAAGCACGCACGCTGTTGAGCTCCAGCCCTTCGCGCGCAACCGCAGCCTGCGCCACGCCCGTCGGCGCCCGGTATTCGCCGAACACGCGCCGCAGCGTCGTTCCCCATTCGCCGGTGGTAACGCCCGCGCGCGCAGCCGCGATGGAGGATTCCATGATGTTGCGGCCTTCTTTTGCCGCCCGCTCCACCTCGGCAAGCGCGGCCTTGACCGCCTTGTCGTCGCGCGATGCGCGCCAAGCTTTGAGACGCTCGATCTGCTCCGCTTCGACGGCCGGATCGACGACCATGATCGCGCCTTCGCCCGCCGTCAGCGGAGAGGGCTCGGTCTCGGTCCACTTGTTGACGCCGACGACGATCTGCTGGCCGCTCTCGATGGCGGCAAGGCGCGACGTGTTGCTCTCGACCAGCCGCCGCTTCATGTAGTCGATGGACGCCACAGCGCCGCCGAGCGATTCGATGGTAGCGAGCTCTGCCTTGGCCTGCTCTTTCAGCTCTTCGACCTTGCGGCTCATCTCGACCGATCCATCGAAGATGTCGCCGTATTCGAGCAGGTCGGTCTCGTACGCCACGATCTGCTGCATCCGCAGCGACCACTGCTGATCCCACGGGCGCGGCAGGCCCAGGGCCTCGTTCCACGCCGGAAGCTGCACCGCGCGAGCGCGCGCCTTCTTCGACAGCGTCACCGCCAGCATCTCGATCAGGATGCGGTAAACGTTGTTTTCTGGCTGCGGCTCGGTGAGGCCCAAGCTGTTGACCTGCACGCCATAGCGGAACATCCGCTCCTTGGGGTTCGTCACGCCGTAACGGTTGAGCGTGATCTCCTCCCAGAGCTCATTGAACGCGCGCATCTTGCAGATCTCGGTGACGAACCGCATGCCTGCGTTGACGAAAAACGATACGCGACCCACCACCTGGCCGAACTTCTCAGCCGGCACCTCGCCCGACGCCTTTACGGTATCGAGCACGGCGAGCGCCGTCGCCAGCGCGTAAGCCAGCTCCTGCACCGGCGTCGCGCCCGCTTCCTGCAAGTGGTACGAGCAGACGTTGGTGGGATTCCACTTCGGCACGTTCTGGTACGAGAAGACGATCGTATCCTTGATCAGCCGCAGCGAAGGCTCGGGCGGGAACACGTAGGTCCCGCGCGACAGGTATTCCTTGATGATGTCGTTCTGGATCGTGCCGGTGAGCTTGTCGCGCGAAGCGCCCTGCTCGTCCGCGAATGCCACGTACAGCGACAGCAGCCACGCAGCCGTGGCGTTGATCGTCATCGACGTGTTCATCTGGTCGAGCGGAATGCCGTCCAGCAGTGTGCGCATGTCGCCGATGTGAGACACCGGCACGCCCACCTTGCCGACCTCGCCGCGGGCGAGCTCGTCGTCGCTGTCATAGCCGGTCTGCGTAGGCAGGTCGAAGGCGATGGAAAGGCCCGTCTGCCCCTTGGTAAGGTTCTTCCGGTAAAGCTCGTTCGACTTGGCGGCTGTCGAGTGACCTGCGTACGTACGGAATAACCAGGGCTTGTCGGGCGTCCGGCTCTCGGACCCGCTCTTGCCTTCGCGCATTCGTAAACCTCGGTTGGGTTCGGGTGTTGCCGTAAAGTACCCTTAACCGCCGACGCAATGCAAAACTATCTTTGCCGCAATGCGGCCGGCGGACTAGAGCCGCCGTGGCTCGCGCGAGAATGCCGGTTTCGGCTTGATGTCATGCCTGAAGCGGTGGTGGTCGACGCGCAAACGGGCGATGACCGCGGTAAAGCGCATTACGATCAAAAGTGCAAATAGCGCGATGATGATGCCCATGGTGCAGGCGATGACGACGTTCGTCTCGCGATCGGATGTCGGGTAGAATCCAGTAACTTCAAAGACGTAGTTGGTGACGAGAGCGCCGAGGATGAAGCCCGGCACGAATACCAGCGCCAGCATTGTGCGTGAAAGCACGTGCAAGGTGAGCACCCCTGCCCATCCCGAAAGGAGGGCCACCACGACCAGCGTGTAGGTGTCGACGGTAATAGCCCTGTGCAGAAAATCGACCATGCCGCCCAGTTCCGCCGTTGTGCGCCGCGAGCGTTCAACACGCCCTCCCCCATTGGGGGCTAAAGACCGCTTCTAGAAGCAATTTTCCTAAAGGCTGGTTGACACGAACGCATAGCGGCGGCACAGCCTCTTCATTGCAGCGCGAAATCGTGCTTGAAACGCCTCCAGACAACTGCGGCGATGGCGCCGCAATCCACCAGCCGCGGCCTCAGGGCCGGCATTTCCATCACGGGAGCCAAGAATGACGAGCCAAAGCGCCGCCAGGACTGAGGTTGCGGGCGCCGGAACTGCCGAAAAGAAAGACCTCTACGAAATCGGCGAGATTCCGCCGCTCGGACACGTCCCCAAGAACATGTACGCCTGGGCTATCCGCAAGGAGCGCCACGGCGAGCCGGATACGGCGATGCAGGTCGAGGTACTTCCCACCTGGGAACTCGACAGCCACGATGTGCTCGTCCTGGTGATGGCCGCTGGCGTTAACTATAACGGCATTTGGGCCTCGCTCGGCAAGCCGATCTCGCCGCTCGACGGCCACAAGAACCCCTATCATATCGCCGGTTCCGATGCCTCGGGCATCGTCTGGGCGGTCGGCTCCAAGGTGAAGCGCTGGAAGGTGGGCGACGAGGTCGTCATTCACTGTAACCAGGACGACGGCGACGACGAGGAGTGCAACGGCGGCGACCCGATGTTCTCGCCCAGCCAGCGCATCTGGGGTTACGAGACGCCGGATGGCTCCTTCGCCCAGTTCTGCCGCGTCCAGGATCGCCAGCTTCTGGAGCGCCCGCGCCACCTCACCTGGGAAGAGAGCGCCTGCTACACCCTCACTCTTGCCACGGCCTATCGCATGCTGTTTGGCCACCGTCCGCACGTGCTGCGTCCGGGCCATAACGTGCTCGTTTGGGGCGCTTCGGGAGGCCTTGGCTCGTTCGCGGTGCAGCTGTGCGCCACGTCCGGCGCCAACGCCATTGGCGTTGTCTCCGAAGACGACAAGCGCGATTTCGTGATGCAGCTTGGCGCTCGCGGCGTCATCAACCGCAAGAACTTCCAATGCTGGGGTGAGCTGCCTAAGGTCGGCACGCCCGAGTACGACGAGTGGTTCAAGAACGCGCGCAAATTCGGCGCCGCGATCTGGGAAATCTCCGGCAAGGGCAACAACGTAGATAGCGTCTTCGAGCATCCGGGACAGTCAACCTTCCCGGTCTCGGTATTCGTCGTGAAGCGCGGCGGCATGGTGGTCATCTGCGCCGGCACCACCGGCTACAACCTCACCATGGATGCGCGCTATCTCTGGATGCATCAGAAGCGCGTGCAGGGTTCGCACTTCGCCAACCTCATGCAGGCTTCGCAGGCGAACAAGCTCGTCGTCGAGCGCCGCATCGATCCGTGCATGTCTGAGGTCTTCCCGTGGGAGCAGATCCCCAAAGCTCACATGCGCATGATGCGCAATGAGCATAAGCCCGGCAACATGTCCGTGCTCGTGTCTGCGCCGACGACGGGCCTGCGCACGTTCGAGGACGTCCTCGAAGCCAGCCAGCGCCTGCACAACAAGTAGAACGTGGAGATGCCATCCCGGTCCTCCGGGATGGCATCGATCCTATCAACGGCCTGCTGATTTGATTAGCGGATCCGCGACGACATCGGCGCAGCCACCGTGTCGAGCCCCATGCCACTCATGCGCTTGAACTCATAAATCCCTCGATTGAGCTCAGCACCCAGAATGACGATCACTGCCGTCATCTGGAAAAAGATCATTGCCACCATCAGCTGCGACAGGCCGGCATAGAACCGCGTGTAGTCGCTGAAGTTGAGGTAGTAAGAGTAAAGGCTCGCCAGCGTCAGCCACAGCACGGTGGAAACCAGCACGCCCGGCCACACATCCTTGATGCGCCGCTTTCCTGCCGCCAGCCAAAGATGGAACGCGAGAAGCTGCGCCCCGATCACCGCGGCTGCCGAGGCATAGCGCAGCGCCGCCCCCATCCAGGTCGAGCGCATCAGCGTGAAGGTATTCGTCAAGGACGGGTCGAGCCGTGTTGCCAGCGCTGGGCCGACGACCACCACCCACGTCAGCACCAGCATCGAAACAGCACTGACGAAGACAAACATCATGCTGCGCGCCAGGCAGTAGAGATACGGCCGCTTCTCCACCACCCGGTATGCCCCGTTGAGCGCCGTGCGCAGCGTCTCGATGGCGTTGGTCGCGAAGAAGAGCGACAGGCCCGCGCTGACCGTCAGAAGATCGATGCGCGTGCGCCCCATGATCGCCTCGACCTGAGGCGCAAGTCCGGCCGCTACGCCTTGAGGCAGGATCTCGAACAGCTGGTTCACGGCCTGCGCAGCAAGATCGCGGCCCCCGAACAGGCCAGATACGGCGCCGAGAAAAATGCAGAACGGGAACAGCGAGACGACGAACGAGAACGCCACCGCGCCGGCCATGGCAAAGCCGCTATGCTCATAGAGGCGGTAGATTGCCTCGAGCAACGTGCGGTAGCGCTGCATTCCCTTCTCCCGTAGCCCGACACGATTGGTGGCGGACCCTACCCGCGCATGCTCCCTGGGTCTATGCCGGCAATGCCGCGCCCGCGCTACGAAATTCGCTGCAAAGCCGATACTGGCCCGCATAGACGCCGCCGCCCGCTTTTCCTAGAATGTACTGGTATCCAACAAAGCTGCGGAGGAACGGGTGGCCGCGGGAGACAGAACAGGGGGCACCGCTGGCCCCCACGCAGGATATCGGCCGACGCGTCCCGCGCGAATGGCCGCACCGGGCGGCGAGCCGCCGCCTATCCCTCCCGCATCGAGCTCCGAGCACGGCTTTGGAGCCGATGAGGAAGCCGGCCTGCGTATGCTCGCCGCTCTTCAGACCCTCACCAGCCTCGAGCCCGACTACTCCGACGACCTTGCCGCCGAGGCGTCTGTCACCATCATCGAGACCGCCGGCAATGTCGTTTTTGACGATCCGGGCGCTGGCAATTCCGCCGATCCGCGTCCGCTACGACATTTGATCGAAGAACGCCGCGATCCGCAGCTTCTGCTCAACGGCTATGAGACCTTTCTCGGCCACGGAGACGAGGCTATCGTCGAGATCGTCGAGATCTCCGACCCGCAGGAAGCGCCGGAAAAGGGGCCCGAGCGGCCCATTTCGATGCAGCCGGCATCGCTGGTTGAGCGGCTGGCCGCTGCGACTGGCCGGGGCGGCCGGTTCTTCAAGGCTCTGTCGGGCGCTTGACAGCCCGCGGCACAAAATGCACGTGCCTGCGGCACGAATTGCCTTGACGAGCGGGTGCATTATTCTGCAACGCAGCACCAGTTTGGCGCCATCCCCGGCGCCCCCTCAACGAATTTCCCAGGAGGAAGACGATGTCGACCGCGGTTAAGACGGCCGAGCAGGATATTCTTTCAGCCGGCCCAGCGGCGCTGCTTGAACGCGCCGATCGCGCGGTCGCATCTGCCGATAAGGTGCTTCAGTCTGCCAAGACGGGTGTGCGCGCCATCGTCGAGGCTGCTGGCGGCGTCGACAACGCCCAGCACGCCGCGCATGGCCTTGCCTGGCTGGCGACGGCTGTCGAAGGCCTGCGCCAGATGCACGACTGGGGCGTGCGTCTTTCCGCCGAAGGCCGCTTCGGCGAATTCGAGCAACTGATCCTCGCTGCCGCCTTCGCCGAATACCTCGCCCAGATCGCTGGTGGCTTGCCGATGAGCCAGCTCGAGCTGATCCGCCCTGAGCACCTCGGTGTCTCCAAAGCCGAGATCCGCCGGTACGAGGACGAGGTGGCGGACATGATCACCGCGGGCTCGACCCAGGACGTCAAGAAGCGCCTCGCCGACCTCATCGCCGCCCAGCCCAACGCTGCGACGTTCGGCGACCCCGGCCTCGACGAGACCCACGCCGCCATTTTCGATCAGATGCACACCTTCGCCGCCGAGGAGGTCATTCCGCACGCGCACGAGTGGCATCTTGCCAACGCTTACATTCCGCTCGAAGTGATCCAGAAGGTTGCAGACCTCGGCGTGTTTGGCCTGACGATGCCGGAAGAGTTCGGCGGCCTCGGCCTCGGCAAGGAGAGCATGTGCATCGTCTCCGAGGAGCTTTCGCGCGGCTACATCGGTGTCGGCTCGCTCGGCACCCGCGCCGAGATCGCCGGCGAACTCATCCTCAACAACGGCACCGACGAGCAGAAGCAGAAGTATCTGCCGAAGATCGCCTCAGGCGAGATACTGCCGACTGCCGTGTTCACAGAGCCCAACACCGGCTCCGACCTCGCTTCGCTCAAAACGCGTGCAGTGAAGGAAGGCGACACCTACAAGGTCACCGGCCAGAAGACGTGGATCACGCATCCCGTCCGCGCCGACCTGATGACGCTGCTCGTGCGCACCAATCCCAACGAGGCCGGCTACAAGGGCCTCTCCATGCTGCTCGCTGAAAAGCCGCGCGGCACAGACGAGAACCCGTTCCCTGCCGAAGGCATGACGGGCGGCGAGATCGAGGTGCTCGGCTACCGCGGCATGAAGGAGTTCGACATCTCCTTCGACGCTTTCGAGGTGCCGGCTGACCAGCTCCTCGGTGGCACCGAGGGCCAGGGCTTCAAACAGCTCATGAATACCTTCGAGGCCGCCCGCATTCAGACTGCGGCACGTGCGGTTGGCGTCGCTCAGGCGGCGATGGACCTTGGCCTCAAGTATGCGCTGGAGCGCAATCAGTTCGGCAAGCCGATCTATTCGTTCCCGCGCATCTATAACAAGGTCGTCATGATGGCGGTCGAGACGATGGTCGCGCGCCAGCTCACCTACTTCTCGGCTCGCCAGAAGGATCAGGGCCTGCGCTGCGACCTCGAAGCCGGCATGGCGAAGTTGCTCGGTGCCCGCGTCGCCTGGGCCAACGCCGACAACGCGCTGCAGATTCATGGCGGCAACGGCTTCGCGCTCGAATACCCGATCAGCCGCGTGCTGTGTGACTCGCGCATCCTCAACATCTTCGAGGGTGCCGCCGAGATTCAGGCGCAGGTCATCGCCCGCCGCCTGCTCGAGAGCGCCAACTGACAGCGCTTACGCTTCGCCACTTCAGTGCCCCGGCCCTAGCGCCGGGGCGTTTTGTTTTCAGCAATTGAAGTGCCTTTTCATGAACTTTTAAGCGAGCAAGCGAATGCCGCAGATGAGGCAATGCTCGCGTTAACCAGCCTTGACTACTCTGTCGGCTGAATTGTGATCGCAGCCCCGCGCCCGCTCTCGGGGCGCGCTGGGAATTGCATCCATTGGATATGACGAACATGTCGATTTGGAAATCAGAGCAGTCCCAGTCACCCATGTCCGACAGCGCACCGCAAGCCCCAGCTTCGCAGTCAGCGGACGCCGTCAATCGACTGAAGAAGATCGATGACGATCTGCGCGAGGTGCTTCTGCGCAAGCACAATGAAGAGCCGGCCAAGAGTATCGGCCTGCGCCAAAAGTTAAAGGATTTCACCGGCCGCAAAGGAGCCAAGTCGCTCATCGCAATTCTCGTTGCTCTGGCGCTGGGCTGGATTCCGCTGCAGCGCCTTTTGGCAACCACCAGCGCCGAAGCGACCGTCAATGCGCGCCTTATCAACGTGCGCGCCCCGATTGACGGAGAAGTATCGCTGATCGCCCCGACGATCTCCATCGGCACCGAGGTCGAAGCCGGCGAGAAGCTGCTGCACATCACGAACATTCGCGCCGATCGCGGCCGCCTCGACGACCTGCGCCGCACGATCAACGCGCTGACCACCGACATGCACGCATCCGAGAAGCGCGTCGCTCAGCTCAAGGGTATCGAAGCCAACCTCGTCGAGCAGCGCAATGCCTTCCAGGAAGGCCGTATCAAGCAGCTCGAAGCGCGCGCATCCGAGCTCGAAGTGCAGGTGTCGAGCGCAGAGGCGATGCACGAGGACGCTCGGCAGGCGATGGAGCGCGCCAAGAAGCTCAACGTGACTGGCTCGCAGACCATCGCAACGTTGCTTCACGCCGAGCGCGACTTCAAAACATCGCAGCTCGCCATTGAGGCCGCCAAGATCCGCATCGAGGGCAACAAGATCGAGCTCGAGGCCGCGAAGAAGGGCCTCTTTGTCGGCGACAGCTACAACGACCTGCCGCGCTCCGCGCAGCGCCTGGACGAGATCCGCCAGCAGATTCTCGATGCTTCCGCGCGGGTCGAGGAAAACAAGGGGCGCCTCACCTATCTCGAACAAGAACTGGCGACAGAATCCGAGCTGTTCTCGTCGCACTCGACTTCGGACATTGCCGCGCCCGTACGTGGCCGCATCTGGGATACTTTGACCGCCCGAGGCGAGGAAGTGCGCACCGGACAGGATCTGTTACGCATTCTCGATTGTGCCGGCGCTGTCGTCACCGCCACCGTTTCGGAATCCGTCTACAACAAGCTCTGGGTGGGCCAGCCCGCTCAATTCCGCCTGCGCGGCGAACGCAAGGACTACTCCGGCCGCGTCGTAGGCCTGACAGGTCTCACCGCGGCCGGTTCGAACTTCGCCATCGAGCAGACCGCGCTGACGCGCGAGCCGTACCACGTGACGATCGCCGTTCCAGCTCTCGCCGAACGCCAGGAATGCGAAGTGGGCCGCACCGGTCAGGTAACTTTCGACACCTCTGCCAGCGCCGAACGCGGAACCAATATCAAGACCGCCGACACCACCGCACGCCGGAGCTGATCCCATGCCGGTTGCGTCGGGCATGACTTACTGGGAGGCGGTGCTACCCGGATTGGTGCTGGGGCTCCTTGCCGCCGGTCTGTTGCCTTGGCTCAACCGCAGCAACACGCTCGTCCGCACGATTGCGATCACCGTCGGGCTCGCTCTCGCCTGGCGCTACATGACCTGGCGCATCACCAGCACGTTGCCGCCGATAGGCCTGACGTGGGACTTCGCGTTCGGAGCAGGTTTCACGCTGATCGAGCTGCTCTCGATGATCGGCGCCTCGATCGCAATGCTCTTCCTGACGCGGACGATCAATCGGACACCGCAAGCCGAAGCCAACCTGCCTTGGCTCACCTCGCTGCCCGAGCCGCCGCTCGTCGACGTGCTGATCTGCACGTATAACGAGGAAAAGGCGATCCTCGAGCGCACCATCATCGGCGCTCTCGGCCTCGACTATCCGCGTTATCGGCTCTGGGTATGCGATGACGGACGCCGCGAGTGGCTGAAGCAGCTTTGCGAACAGCATTCCTGCGGATACATCACCCGCCCGGACAATCGCCACGCCAAAGCCGGCAACATCAACAACGCGCTGCTTCACCTTTCGGAGTTGGCAGAACAGCCGGACTTCATCGCCATCCTCGATGCCGACTTCGTCCCGAAGGCGCAGTTCCTCAACCGCACGCTGGCGCTCACGCGCGACGATGACATCGGCGTCGTTCAGACACCGCAGCACTTCTTCAATCCAGATCCGATCCAGAACAACCTCTCGCTCGCGCGTGTTTGGCCCGACGAGCAGCGCTTCTTCTTCGATGTCGTAATGGCCTCGAAGGATGCCTGGGGTGGCGCGTTCTGCTGCGGCACATCTTCGATACTGCGCTTCGAGCCCCTGATGCGTATCGGTGGCTTCCCGACTGACTCCGTCACCGAAGATTATCTCGTCTCTCTGCGCCTCAGCGAAATCGGCTATCGCACCATTTACCTCAACGAGCCGCTTTCACTCGGCCTCGCACCGGAAGGCCTGAAGGAGTATGTCTCGCAGCGCAGCCGCTGGGCGCTCGGTTTTATGCAAATCTGCCGCGGTCCGAGCGGCCCCTTCAGCACCAGCGTGTCGACGCCATTCATTCAGCGTCTGATGCTTGTCGACACCTTCCTGCATTGGTCTGCAACGCACGCCTTCCGGCTTTCGGCTCTGGTCATTCCCGCGGTCTATCTCCTGTTCAACATCCAGGCGGTCTATGCGGCAGTTCCCGATGCCGTATCGCACCTGTTCCCGTTCCTCGTTGTCCAGACGGCCGTGATCGCATGGCTCACCAAAGGGCGCGTGCTGCCGATCATGAACGATCTCAGCCAGCTCCTCGTCGCCAACGACATCGCCAAGTCCGTGCTCGTAGGTCTGTTCAAGCCGCAGGGCCATAAGTTTGAGGTCACGGCAAAAGGCGGCGATCGCAGCAAGGGCTTCGTGCAGTGGAAGATGCTGCGCATGTTCCTCGCCTATCTGATCATCACGGTGGGCGGGGTGATCTGGGCATTCGGGTTCGACGATTCACGCTCCCTCACCGATGCCAGTGCCATCGCGCTCTTCTGGAGCTGGTACAATATCGTCATCCTGACGCTCGCGTGCTTCGTCTGTTTCGAAACTTCGCAGCAGCGCCAGGGCGATCGCTTCAGCGGATCGGGCTGGGCCATGGTTCTGGCAGGCGCCGACAAGGCGATGTTGCCCATCGCTGATATCTCGGTCAGCGGCATGCGTCTCTATGGCACCGCGCCAGGTGCGGTCGGCAGCGACGTTGAGATCGCTTTCGACGGCATCGAAGTCCAAGCGAAAGTCGCGCGCATCGACGTAGGGGACTTCGCCGTCGAGTTCGCACCCTCACAGGAAATGCATGCCCGCCTCGTCCGGCACATTTACGGTGGCGGCTACGGCACCAGCTCTGTCGACATAGAGCCAGCGAAGGTCGCCAGCGCCATCCTCAACCGCGTCCTGCGTTAGTCGGCACGGTGGCTGCCTAAGAAGCGGTCAAGTCGCCCCGCGCTTGCCGATATGTTTCTGCCGCCGAATAGTCATTAAGCCATCTTTGACTTGATATTCCCGCGCAACCGTCCGAGCAATAGGCCTCGTACGACGGCAGGGTTCATCCACAGCACAGCGGGCGCGGCATGGCACAATCGATCGTCGAGGCGCGGCACTCCCAGGCATTCCCGGTGTTGCTACCGGAAGAAATCGAGCGCGTCAGGCGCTTCGGCCAGCCGCGATCGTTCGCAGCCGGAGAACACCTCGCCAGCGTCGGAGAGCACGCGCCAGGTGTGATGCTCATTCTGTCCGGCAAGGTCGATGTGTTCCAATCCAAGGGCGAGCGCCGCACCTTGATCGTCACGCATGAGCCCGGCGGCTTCATGGGAGAGCTGGCACAGCTCGGCGGACGCCCGGCGCTCATCGACGCCATCGCCAGCGAACCGGTTGACGTCCTCGTCATTCCCGTTGCGGAGCTGCGCTCATTGCTCATCGCCGAGGCCGAGCTCGGCGAACGTATCATGCGCGCGCTGATCTTGCGGCGCATCGGGCTTCTCGAAACGGGAGCCGGCGGCCCGATCATCGTCGGCAGTGCGGAAAATGGCGACGTGCTGCGCCTCGAAGGCTTCCTCACTCGCAACGGCCACCCGCATCAGCGCCTCGATCCCGAGAGCGACCCCTGCGGCCGAGTTCTCGTCGAGAAGTTCGAGGTCTCACTCCAGAACTTGCCGATCGTCCTCTGCCCCAATGGCAGGCTTCTTCACAATCCGTCCGAGACCGAGCTGGCGCGCTGCATCGGGCTCATCTCGCCGCTCGACCCCGATGAGGTTCATGACGTCGCCATCGTCGGTGCCGGCCCCGCCGGCCTCGCGACGGCCGTCTATGCAGCCTCCGAGGGATTGTCCGTGCTCGTGCTCGACTGCCGCGCTTTCGGAGGGCAGGCCGGCGCCTCGGCCCGCATCGAGAACTATCTCGGTTTCCCCACCGGGATCACCGGAATGGCGCTGATGGCTCGCGCCTATAATCAGGCGCTGAAGTTCGGCGCCGACATGGTCATCCCCTGCGAAGCAAAGCATCTCGAACCGCGCAACGCCTCCTGCGGCGCCTTCGTGCTCCAGCTTGGGGACGCGGGCAAAGTGCGCGCACGATCGGTCGTGTTGGCCAGCGGAGTTCGCTATCGCCGGCTCGACGTTCCCAACCTGTCCGACTTCGAGATGACCAGCATCCACTACTGGGCGTCACCCCTGGAGGCCAATCTGTGTGCGAAGCAGGAAGTGGCACTGGTCGGTGCCGGAAACTCGGCAGGACAGGCAGTTGTCTATCTCGCCAGCCGCGCCAAGAAGGTCTGGCTCCTGGCCCGCGGTGGAGACTTGGACGCGAGCATGTCGCGCTACCTGGTCGATCGCATCCGCGGGCTCCCCAACGTCGAGGTGCTGCTCAACACCGAGGTGACAGCCCTCGATGGGAGCGACGGGCGTCTTGAAACCGTTCGTTGGCGCAAGCGCAGCGGCGAGGAAGAGCAGCACGACATCCGCCATCTGTTCCTTTTCATCGGCGCTGATCCCAACACCGACTGGCTGCACAATTCAGGCGTCGCTCTGGATGGTAAAGGCTTCGTGCTGACGGGCGCGCAACTCCCTGATGGCAACGGCAAGCTTTTGGAAACCAGCCGGCCCGGGATTTTCGCCATCGGCGATGTGCGTTCGGGATCCGTAAAGCGCGTTGCCGCTTCCGTAGGCGAGGGTGCCCAGGTCGTCGCCGCGCTGCACGCTTATCTTGCCGAAGAGCCGGTGTCGGCCAAAGTCGCCTAGCGCTGGTTGAAGCCGGCGTGCGCACGTCAATCCGCTTGCAGCCCGACGCGGCCGGTGCAATCAATTGGCAATGACAAAGGCATCTCACCCCCGCGTCGTCTCGCTCATCGCGAGCTCAACCGAGATTTTGAACGCGCTTGGCGCCGGAGATTTGCAGGTCGCCCGTTCTCACGAGTGCGACTATCCCCCATCGGTCCTCAACCTGCCTGCGGTCACACGCCCGAAGTTCGACGTCAGCGGCTCCAGCTCCGAAATCGACCAGCGCGTGCGCTCACTCGTAGAGCGCGGCTTGTCCGTCTACGAGGTCGATGCCGAAGCGCTCGAAGCCCTCAAGCCCGATGTCATCCTCACGCAGGATCAGTGTCAGGTGTGCGCCGTCTCTCTCGCAGACGTCGAACGCGCCGTGTGTGAGTTCGTGCACAGCCGTCCGCGCGTCGTCTCCATGCACCCGCACACCATGGCCGACATATTCCGCGACATTCATCGCGTGGCCGACGCCATTGGACGCCCTGACGCGGGCGACAAGCTGATCGCCTCGATGAAGCGCCGCCTCGCGGCTGTTTCAGCGCTCGTTATGGGGTTGCCGAGAAAGCGGCTTGCGTTCATCGAGTGGGTCGATCCGCCGATGTCTGGCGGCCATTGGATGCCCGAGCTGATCAGCACCGCTGGCGGCATCAGCTTGTTCGGCGTCACTGGTGAGTCATCGCCCTGGATTACCTGGAAGGATGTCGCTGCCGCCGATCCCGACGTCATCGTCGTAGCGCCCTGCGGTTACGACATCGACGTGACGCGACGCGAGGTCCGCCCTCTCGTGCATTATGAGGTCTGGCAAAACCTGCGCGCGGTGCGCGACGGCCAAGTCTACCTCGCCGACGGCAACGCTTATTTCAATCGCCCTGGCCCTCGCCTCATCGACAGCGCGGAGATATTGGCCGAGATCATGCACCCCGATGCATGCAACTACGGGCTGCGCGGCAAGGCCTATGTCGAGTACGAGATGATCCCTCCCGGCGTCATCACCACGAAGGCAGGCTAGACGGCGCGCTCCATTCAGATGTTTTCGTTCATCCGCCGAAGTCGCTTGGACAGCCGTCGCATCAGGCTGAGCGCAAACGACGGCGTACGCTCGATCAGATAGTTGAAAGCCGCCTCGCCGATCACTGCCAACTCTGTCGGCTCGCGTGCAATGGCCGTAGCCCCGCGCGGCGCCCCATCGATCAGCGAAAGCTCGCCGAAAGTCTCTCCGGGCCGCACCGTTTCCAGCACTTCTCCTGACGACATGATGCTGACGGAGCCCGTCCGCACCACGTACATCGTGCAGCCCTCGTCACCCTCGACGAAAATGCGCTCGCCGGCCTCGAACCGCTCCAGCGGGTAGCCGGCGCGCACTAATCCTTCAAAATCAAAGCCATCGCTCGCCATATGCACCACCGAGGGAGGCTATTGGAAAACCCGAGCCTATGCCGCGGCCGCCGCCCCGGCAACCCGGACCGCAGCTCTATTCCGCGTGGCGCGGCCGTTACGCGTCGCTGCCCCTGGCGCATCCGAAGCGCGATCTACGGGACAAGCGCGCGATTTTCCTATATCGGCCTATACAAGCTGTTGCGAAACGGGGGACAGGGACATGGCAGCGACGAGGCCGGCATCGACCTCTGGATTCGGGCGTGCACTCGACTATCTGCTCGGGCGCAACACGCTCATCGGCATAGCCTCGATGATGCTGCTGCTGATCTCCGGCTTCGCCACCTGGCACGGCATGCGCGATTTCATCATCGGCGTGTCGACCTCCCCGGCTGGCAATTCGCAGGAGCTGCCGGGCGGGCTCTCGTTCTCCAACGACTTCCTTGTCATTATCGTCGTCTTTGCGCTGACCTTCCTGATGTGGCTGGCGCTGCGCGAGTCATTCGGTGTCGGCCGCCGTCTCTCCGACCGCATCGTCACCTTCCCGCTCTATGTGTTCCTCGCCATCTGGTCGATCGGCTTCGGCTACGGGTTCTGGTGGAGCCTCATCGCTGGCGAGGAAGCAACGCGCACTGGCCTCGCTGGCTTGCAGCAGGACGCTGGCGACGCGGCGAGCGCCGTCGCGGCCAGGCTCGATGCCGTGAAGGTCGGCCTCGACAGCGTCGTCACCTGGTCGCAAACACAGATGACGCGCGAGGAAACCAGCGGTGGCTCGTGCGGCACCTCATCGGGAGCTGGGCGCGGCCCGCTCTATAACGCTCGCGTTGCCGTACGCGATCAGATCGCCTCGCTGCGCGACGGCGTAGAGAATTCCTGGATCAAGCCTGTCCAGGACGACATCGGGGCCCTTCAGCAGAGCGTCGCCTCGCTCCAGGGCAATACGGTCGCCGAACGTCAGGCCAGCTTCAACGCCATGGCAACGCGCATCCGCTCGCGTGCGCGCGACATCGCCGCCCGCTCCAACGAGCTCGGCAAATCGACAGCAACGGAAATGCGCGCCATCGCCGCCGCCGTATCGGTGCCTCCGGGGCAGAGCGGCTTCTCTTGTTACGACCCGACACTGGCGCAGCGTCTCACTCAAGCCGCGGTGCAGGCCGATCAGCCGGCGACGTTGGAGCTGCGCGAAGCCTCGTTCAACGAAGGCCCCGCTGGCGTCGCCAATGCCATCAAGCGGCTGTGGGAGAATATCGGCTCATATCTGTCGAGCCTCATTGGTTACATCACCGGCGCTGCACCGGAGGGCGCGACCAAGAGCGGCGAGCCGATCACCGGCCGCGATATGATTGCGCTGCTCGCAACAATCGGCATCGACCTGGGGCTTCTTGCGCTGGCGATCCTCAATCCACCGCCCGCTGAGAGCCGCCGCCCGCAACCGCAGGTGATCCGTCAGATCCGCGCCGCCGTGAACACGGCCATCGAGCGCGCGCCCGGCGCCACGATGGAGTGGGTGCGCCGGCATTTCATCTATCACAAGCGCAACTCGTACCTTGTCATCCCCAATCTCTATAGCTGCGATCCCAGCAACGAGCAGGAGTGCTCGAAAGCGCTCGCAATGAACCAGCTTGCCGGCGTTCTGGACGATCTCGATCTCGTGCGTTGGCCCCAACGCGCACCCTGGTGGAAGTTCTTCCGCAGCGGTGAGCTCGAACAGCTCAAGGCCGAGGAAGCCGCCGCCAGCGACACCGACCTCAGCGCCATCCGCAAGCAGTGGCTGAAGGATCATCCCAAGGCCGAGGGCGAGAAGACCGAGGAGGATATTGCGTTCGAGAAGGCGCAACCCCTTCGCAACCACGGCCTGTTCTCGAAAGCGGAAAAGGCGCTCACGTTCGCCGGATGGAGCGAGCGCGCTCGCCGCGACATTGAGATCTTCCCGCTTGAGGACGTTGAAGGGCTGACGCCGATCCTCATGGTGCTCGCCGACGACGGCAGCATCGAGAAGGCCGAGGCGGAAGAAGCGCAGGCCGCAGCCAAGAAAAGCTGGTGGCCATTCGGCACGCGCGAGACAAAGACCGCTTAGACACGAAGAAGCACCGCGGGCGTGTTCGCCCGCAGTGCTTGTCGAAAAGCCATTCCTCGACCGTGCGCGCGGTTAGCTCAGCCGCGCCACAGCCAGACCGTCAGCGCGGCGCCGGCCACGGCGAGGAGATACATCAGCAGCGGTGACAGCAGGCCCAAGATCGCCGCGATGTGGAAGCCCATGAACGATCCGGCAATGCCGACGAGCGCGTAAGTCACGTCGCCCGCCCCTGTCGCTGCCGTAACCTGGCGTCCGAGCCAGCCGCGGCCATGCCTGTTCAGGGCAAAGCCAATCGCTGCACCAAAAATGACGAGCAGGAGAAACGTGCCGATAGCACCCATGTGCGCACCTCGTTGAGCCGGAGCGAATCAGACCGGCTAATTCTACGCCGGCTTATCAACTCTCCGAGCACGGCTTGCGTTCCGAGCGAGGTGTGGGCGTCTGTCAGCCAATCAGCGAAAAGGTCAGGATCGCAACGGTCACGACAACGGCCCCGGCAACGAAGCCGGCCAGCAGTGCCTGAAAGAAGGTGGTCGAGTCAGCTTCAGCCTGCGACCAGGCGATCTGGTTGATCGCATCGTCCAGCGCCAGGCGCAGCTCCATTGTCGAGAGGCTGTCGATCGAGCGGTTACGCCAAGTCACCATGGGAGCCAAGCTCCTTCTACGCAAACAACGTTACAGTCACCCCCTCAGCAATGAGCGTGCCAGTAATAAATAGGCCGTCCGAAGAGCATTCTCAATCCGCGCGCCTAGAAGTTCGCGCGATAGAAGTCCTCGCATCCCGCGCTCGACATCACCGGATAAGGCCGCACGTCCTGCACGGTTTGGTTACTGACGAGAACGGTCGTGTAATAGCGGGCATAACGGCCCTCATCGCGCCCGTAGAAATCGCGGCAGTATTGCCAGGCTTCATTGGTCCCGTTCGACCTGACGTAGTCCGGTCCGCCAGCAATAGACACCAGCTCCGCCGTGCCCATGCCCGGCCGGATCATGCTCCAGGCTTCGGCGGGCACGCCGCATCCCGAGAATCCGGTGGCTGAAATAATGACGAAGCACAGTCCCAAAATGGGGCGGCTGATGCGCTTTCCTTCGTGCATCACCTGGGCGAGTGCAGATGCAACGGCAGCGAGCCGGGAGCTTTGCTCCGTTGCCTCGGCGCCGCTCCTCTCCTCGAAGCCAGACAGGACGTGGTAGTCGCGCGCGCTCCACGATTGCGAGGCGCGTGCCTCCTCGATGGTCTGGTGCCACAACGTGGCATCCGCTTTCTCAATGGCCATAGTTGCGCGCCGTGCCTGCAACTTTCCATCCCTGTCCGTCAGCGACCCGAACCAGATGAGGATCGCAACCGGCCCACCGATCATGAGTGCGAACGCGCAGAACACGGCTGCGATGACGCCGGCGCCCAGCGATATGGCGGCATGAACGGCAAGGAGGCCGAGCGCACTTGCGATGATTAGTGCTGATCCCCGTGGCAGCATTCGCCCATCCCGATCGCTGAATGTGTAACCGGTCTAGGATGGTCAGCCTGCGCCAAGCTTGCGCCGCTATTTAATCGCCCGCTTTGCAAAGTCGCCTGCACAACAATAGGTGCAAAGCCGCACCATGCACTCAACGATTTGATTTACAGGACGAATGACGACGCAAGTAAGTTGTTGTTCATAAGTCGAAGGATGACATTCTGATCGCGAGCGATTCGGGGGGCCTCGATGATCATTATTGTCGATGATCGTGAAGAGTTGACGTGTGTAGACACGCTGGGATTCGGTCGCGAGGGCATCTCGACGGAGGGCCTTGCTGCGTGCGATTTCGAGGATTGGGTGAGAACCGCTCCCGAACCGGAGTTGGCCGCCGTCGAAGCCTTTGTGCTCGGTGAATGCAGCGATCGCCGCATCTTTCCAAAGATGATCAAGCAGCGTTCGCGCGCGCCAGTGTTGGCGCTCAACGTCGATCAATCGCTGCAGGAAACACTCGATCTGTTTGCCTCTGGCGTCGACGATGTCATCGGCAACCCGACTCACATCCACGAGATCCTTGCGCGCATCAAGGCGATCAAGCGCCGCGCCGTGGCCGAAGCTGAAGGTGCGGTCAGCGGCGAGATCCGCGTCTTCGGCGATGGCCGCGACCCAGAGGTCGGTGGCGAGCCGCTGCATCTGCCGCGCCGCGAGCGCCGCATCCTCGAATATCTGGTGAGCAACAAGGGCCGCCGCGTCACCAAGAGCCAGATCTTCAATTTCGTCTACGGTCTCTTCTCCGAGGAAATCGACGAGAACGTTATCGAGAGTCACATCAGCAAGCTGCGCAAGCGTCTGCGTCACCGGCTTGGCCACGACCCGATCGACTCGCAGCGCTATCTTGGCTACCGCCTGCTCGACGCGTGAGGGCTCCTCGCAATCGGAAGTCAGGTCCGATCCAGCTTCGCGCAAGCCGCAAATGTTCAAATGCACTGGGCAGTTGCATTTGACGGGGAGCAAAGCTGATGGGTCTCTATAGTACGATGCGGACGAGCGCGTCCGGCATGGCCGCACAGGCCAATCGCCTGGGAGCTGTGTCCGATAACATCGCCAATTCGAGCACCACCGGCTACAAACGCGCCTCGATGGAGTTCTCCTCCCTCATTCTTGATTCGGGGGGAACGGAGTACGTCTCTGGCGGTGTCGAATCGCACACGCGCTACGCCATCAGCGAGCAGGGTGGCTTCAGCTTCACCACCTCGGTGACGGACCTTGCAGTCAAGGGACAGGGCTTCTTCGTTGTCTCGTCGGAGAACGGCCAGACCTTCCTGACGCGCGCAGGCTCCTTCGTTCCCGACGGAGCCGGCGATCTCGTCAACGCGGCTGGCTTCAAGTTGATGGGCTACAGCTTGGCCAACGGCGCGCCGTCGATCGTCGCCAACGGCACAGGCGGCCTCGAGGTTGTCAACATCGGCTCGCTTGCGCTGCAGGCGACCCCTTCGACAGAGGCGGCCTTCCAGGTCAACCTTCCTTATAATTCCAGTACAGTACCAGTGGCGGATGCGCCCTCTGGCAACACCGCGACGGCGCAGTACACCGCCAAGACTTCTCTCGACGCCTACGACAACCTCGGCAACAAGATCACGCTGGACGTCTATTCGACCAACCTCGGCGGCGGCGATTGGGAGATCACCGTCTTCAATCAGGCCGATGCCGCCGCGGGCGGCGGCTTCCCGTACGCATCTGGGCCGCTATCGACGGAGACGATGACGTTCGACAACTCGACCGGCTCGTTCACGTCGGCCAGCCCCACCTCAGTGTCGGTGCCGATTCCAAATGGCGCTACCCTTGTCATCGACATGACCGGTAGTACGCAGCTCGGTGCGGACTACACGCTTCTCGACGCCACCGTCGTCAACGGTAACGCTCCGAGCGCCGTTGAAAGCGTCGAGATCGCCGAGGATGGAACGCTTTACGCGGTCTTCGAGAGCGGCACGCGCGTGGCGACCTATAAGATCCCGCTGGCCAGTGTCGCTAGTCCGGACAACCTCCAGCCACTGGCCGGAAACGTCTTTATTGCGACGGCGAATTCCGGAGAGGTTCAGCTTGGGTTCCCAGGTGAAAGCGGCTTCGGAATCATGGTTTCGGGTGCGCTGGAGCAGTCGACGGTCGACCTCGCCTCCGAGCTCACCACGATGATCGAAGCCGAACGCAACTACACCGCCAACTCGAAGGTCTTCCAGACCGGTGCCGAGCTGATGGACGTGCTTGTCAATCTGAAGCGCTAAAGGTGAGCGCGGGCTAGCTTTGGGATTGCAACTGGATGTCGCTCTCTACCAGCCTCAATACGGCGATATCGAGCCTCGCTACCACGGCGGAGCAAACGTCTGTGCTCTCGCGCAATGTTGCGCGCGCGGGCGACACTACAGCCTCGCGCAAAAGTGCCGAGGTCGTCACGATCCCGGGTTACGGAGTGCGTCTCGCCTCCGTAACTCGCGTCGTCAACACGGCACTCTTCAATAATGTGCTCGTCTCGACGTCTAGCGCTGCCGGGCAGGACGCGATCGTATCTTCGATTGAAAAGCTGCAGCAGAGTCTAAGCGACACCGAACTCGACGCCTCCCCGGCGGCAATGCTGCAGAAACTGTCGGACGCTATCCAACAGTTTTCTGCAGCACCTGACAGCCTTGCGACCGCACAGTCTGCGGTTGCCGCGGCACGCGATATGGCGCGCACGCTCAACGAGGCAACCACCCTCGTCCAGAACGTGCGCGCCGAGGCCGACGCGGACATCGCTGGTTCGGTCAACACGCTGAATACACTGCTGTCGCGCTTCGAATCCGTGAACGCGGAAATCGTCAAGGGAACGCGGTCTGGTGCGGATATTACCGACTACGAGGATCAGCGCGATCAGATCATCATGCAGATCTCCGAGGAGGTTGGGGTTAAGACGATAACCCGCTCCGACAACAGCATGGCGATCTATACCGATAGCGGCGTCACGCTGTTCGATACGACACCGCGTACCATCACATTCCAGCCGACCGGCACCTACGTCGCGGGCACAGCCGGCAACGCCGTTTATGCCGATGGCGTCCCGATCACCGGCCCCTCGGCGACCATGGGCATCAGCTCCGGACGCATCGCGGGTCTGGCCAAAGTCCGCGACGACATCGCCGTCACCTATCAGAGCCAACTCGACGAGATCGCGCGCGGTCTCATCACGGCATTCTCCGAAAGCGACCAGAGCGCCGTTCCCTCGCTGGCCGACGCCACCGGGCTGTTTACGTGGAGCGGCTCGCCCGCAGTTCCCGCCGGTGGCACGATCGTCGCGGGTCTCGCCGGCTCCATAAGCATCAATGCGCTGGTCGATCCCGACCAAGGCGGCGACGCGACGCTATTGCGCGACGGCGGTATCAACGGTGCGGCCTACCTCTACAACGCCGACGGCGCCGCAGCATTCACCGATCGCATCAACGAGCAGTTAGACAAGCTGGGCGGCACGCAGGCGTTCGACGCGACGACCAAGCTGTCATCGTCGGCGACGCTTTTGGACTTGGCATCGGCATCGGCGGGCTGGCTTTCGGAGACCCGCACGGCAGCCAACGAAGAAGCCGAATACCGCTACACCCTGCTCGACCGTTCTTCTGAGGCGCTCAACAAGGTAACGGGCATCAACCTCGACGAGGAAATGACGCTGATGCTCGAACTGGAGCGCACGTATCAGGCGTCTAGCAAGCTGATCTCGACCATAAATCAGATGCTCGATACGTTGTTGGCAGCGGCGGGGTAATGGCATGAAGACGACCTTCATCTCCACCAGCGCACTTTCCGCCGCAACGCGTCAGTCACTGATGAAGGTGCAGCAGGAGCTGGCGGACGCGCAAAAAGAGGTGCTTACCGAGCGGTTCGCTGACGTAGGCATGCAGTTGGGCTATCGCACCGGCCAATCGATATCGCTGCGCCAGGACTACGCCCGCCTCACCACTATGATCGAGACCAACTCGACAGTGTCTTCCCGCCTCGAGGCGACGCAGACGACGCTTCAGAATCTTGCCGATACCGCGCAGGATTTCTCAGAGCAGCTTCTCGCCTTGCGCATGGGCGGCAGCAATGCGCTTGGCGCGCAGACAGATGCAACGAGCCGCCTCGACGGCTTCCTCGACATCATGAACATGTCGTTCAGCAGCGGCTACCTGTTTGCGGGCGTGAACTCCGACGTAAAGCCGCTCACCGACTACTTCGCAACGCCGACGTCGACCAGCAAGCAGAGCGTCGATGATGCATTTTTTGCCGAGTTCGGCTTCTCCCAGTCCGACCCTGCGGTGTCGACGATCTCCGCCGCGGACATGGAGAACTTCCTCAACACGACGTTTGCCGACGTGTTCGAAGATCCATCGTGGAGTGCGAACTGGTCATCGGCATCGTCGGACAACATGCGCAGCCGCATCTCCAGCAGCGAGCTGATCGAGACATCGACCAACGCCAACGAAAGCGCTTTCCGCAAGCTGGCCATGGCCTACACAATGGTGGCCGATCTCGGCACCTCTAGCCTCGGACAGCCGGCGTATGAGGCGCTCATCGATAAGGCGATCACCGTCGTCAATGAAGCTGTCCAGCAGATTGGCGACCAGCAGTCGAAGCTCGGCGTCGCAGAGCAACGCGTCACCGACGCGAGTGATCGAATGTCGCTTCAGATCGATATTCTAACCACTCAGATAACCTCGCTCGAAGGCGTCGACTCGAACGAGGCGGCGACCAGGGTCAACCAGCTGCTAACCCAGATTGAAACGTCGTACGCGCTGACCGCGCGCATCATGGGACTGAGTATCCTGAACTACCTGTGACCTGACCGGCGCCACGAACAACACCTCTGACCGCGGATCGACAAATGTATCAATTCCCTTACGCCGACACGATGGAGAGCAGCCCGCAACTCGCGCGCGAACGCGAGCGACAGGTGTTCGAGCGCTGTTTGGAGCTCTTCAGGGCCGCGGAGGAGAAAGGCGCAGGTTCGCGCGAGGCGATCGAGGCGCTGACGTTCTGCCAGCGCGTCTGGGCGACCTTGCTCGAGGACCTAGCCAGCCCCGAGAACGCACTGCCGAAGGAGCTGCGCGCCGAGATCATCTCGATCGGTCTCTGGGCGGTGCGGGAATCCGAGAGCATCCGCCTCGGCAAATCGAAGGACTTCAAGCCTTTGATCGAGGTGACAACAGCACTCTACGAAGGGCTGAAATGAAAAAACTACAAATATCGCTGAAGCCGGGGGAGCGCATCTACGTCAATGGGGCCGTGCTCAAGGTCGACCGCAAGGTGTCGATTGAATTCCTCAATGACGTGACCTTCCTTCTGGAGCATCACGTCATCCACCCCGACGACACCAAGACTCCGCTGCGTCAGCTCTACTTCATCATACAGACGGTGCTCATCGATCCGGCCAACAGCGGTGATGCGCATGCGATGTTCTACCAGTCTCTCGCCTCGCTGGATGCTTCGGTCGACAACGCCACCATTCGCGAGGGATTGACTGATGTCCGCGACTTCTTCGATCGCGGGCGCCCATTCGACGCTCTCAAAGTGCTCCGCTCGCTCTTCCCCGTTGAGGAATCGATCCTCAGCCAGAGCAAGCGCAAGGAGCCTGGGACGCTAGATCAACACCCAACGCACTGAGGCGGCCCCATGGTTACGGTCAACACCACAACAGCGACGAATGCGACGGCCACGAATAAGAGCACCACGGAGACGACGAATTCCGCCGCGTCCCTGGACTATACGGCCTTCCTGCGGCTGCTGATCGCGCAGATGCAGAACCAGGATCCGACAAACCCCACCGATGCAAACGAGTGGATGGGGCAGATCGCGTCGTTCTCGAACGTCGAGCAGGCAATTCAGACCAACGCCAAGCTGGATTCCCTGATGACGTCCATGGCCCTTAACCAGATCGACGGCATCATTGGCCGCACCGTCACCGCCACCACCGACGATGGCACGATCTCCGGCAAGGTTGAATCGGTGCGCATCATTTCCGGCGGCGCCGTTGCCATCCTGGAGGACGGGACTCGCCTGCTTCTGGGCGAAGGCGTGGAAATCTCCTGATGAACCAGGCCGACGCGCTCGACATCGTGCAGTCCGCCATCTGGACCATTATTGTGGCTTCGAGCCCCGCTGTGGTGGCCGCCATGGCTGTCGGCATCGTCATCGCACTTCTGCAGGCATTGACCCAGGTCCAGGAAATCACGCTGACCTTCATCCCGAAGATCATCGCTACGCTTCTGGTCACCTCCCTGATGGCCCCATTCATCGGCACGGTCATCTACGCCTTCGCCGAGCAGATCTACGGCCGCATCCAGAACGGATTCTAGTGCGTCGGCGCTGGCCAGGGCACCTTCGCGCAAGGTTCGCCGGCTAATTCTTGCCCCTCGTTCGAGGGGACCATATGGCCGAATCTATCGTCACGTCGGCGCCGGCGGTCAAACGTGCCGGCAATCAGGATGTAAGCCTTGCCATCGGCATCGTCTTCATTTTGGCGGTGCTGTTCCTGCCGTTGCCGTCTACGCTGATCGACATCGGCCTCGCCATCTCGATCGCCCTCGCAGTTCTCATCCTGATGGTGGCCCTGTGGATTCAGCGGCCGCTCGACTTCTCGGCCTTTCCCACCGTTCTGCTGATCGCCACGATATTGCGATTATCGCTCAATATCGCCACGACGCGCCTCATCCTCTCGCACGGGGCGGAGGGCTATACCGCGGCCGGACACGTCATTGCCGGCTTCTCCAACTTCGTCATGAGCGGCGACTTCATGATCGGTACGATCGTGTTCGTCATCCTCATTACGGTAAACTTCCTCGTCATCACCAAGGGTGCAACGCGTATCGCCGAGGTCGGTGCCCGCTTCACTCTCGACGCCATCCCCGGCAAGCAGATGGCCATCGACGCCGACCTTTCCGCCGGCCTGATCGACGAGAAGGAGGCCATGCACCGCCGCCGCGAGCTTGAAGAGGAAAGCGCCTTCTTCGGCTCCATGGACGGTGCATCGAAGTTCGTACGCGGCGACGCCATCGCCGGTCTCATCATTACGGCCATCAACGTCTTCGGCGGCATCGTCATTGGCGTGACGCGCCACGACCTGTCGTTCTCCGAGGCCTCCGACGTCTACACCAAGCTGTCGGTCGGTGACGGTCTCGTTACCCAGATCCCGGCGCTGATCATCTCGCTTGCGGCAGGCCTCCTCGTTTCCAAAGGCGGCACCCGCGGCAGCGCCGAGAAGGCGGTATTCGGTCAGCTCGGCAACCACCCCCGCGCTCTGACGCTGGCCGGCGTCGTCATGTTCGTTCTGGCCTTGTCGCCTGGCCTGCCGTTCCTCCCCTTCGCCGTTCTCGGATCGAGCATGGTCTTCATCGCCTATGCTATTCCGCGCCGCCACGCCGCCGCCAAGGCTGCCGAGGATGCCCGCGCGCGCGAAGCCAAGCTCAAGGCTGAGGAGGAAGTGCGCCAGTCGGTCAAGGAGTCGCTCAAGACCGTCGAGTTGGAGCTGTGCCTCGGCAAGCAGATCTCCGGCACGCTGATGGCTGCCCACAGCGAGCTGGCGCAGCGCGTCAGCAAGATGCGTCACCGTTTTGCCCGCCAATACGGCTTCGTCGTGCCCGAAATCCGCCTGACCGACGACCTGTCGATCCCGCCCAAGAGCTATCAGATCAAGATCCACGGCACGGTCGTCGCCACCGAGGAGCTGCGCATCGGAGACGTGCTCGTCATCATCGGCGACGGCAAGCCGCCGAACGTGCCCGGCGACGAAACGCGCGAGCCGGCTTTCGGCATGAAGGCGATGTGGACTTCCGAGATGTTCACCAGCGCCCTGCAGCGCGACGGCTTCTCCGCCGTCGACAACATGTCGGTAATGCTGACCCACCTTGGCGAGGTCATCCGCAACAACCTGGCGCAGCTTCTGTCCTATAAGGACATGCGCACCCTGCTCGATCGCCTCGAGCCGGAGTATCGCCGCCTGATCGAGGAAATCATTCCCTCGCGCATCTCCTATTCGGGGCTGCAAGCGGTATTGAAGTTGCTGCTCGCCGAGCGCATCTCGATCCGCAACCTGCATCTCATCCTAGAAGCTATCGCCGAGATCGCGCCGCACGCCTCACGTTCTGAGCAGATCGCCGAACACGTGCGCCTGCGCATGGCGCAGCAGATCTGTGGCGAGATGGCCGACGAAGGCGTGCTCAAGGTGCTCCGCCTGGGCAACCGTTGGGAGCTAGCCTTCCATCAGAGCCTCAAGCGCGATGCCAAGGGCGAGGTCGTGGAGTTCGACATCGATCCCAAGCTCATCGAGCAGTTCAGCACCGAGGCGACCGGCGTCATTCGCCGCCTGATGGATCAGCGTCACAAGTTCGTGCTGGTCGCCGCCCCCGATGCGCGCCCCTATGTCCGCATGATCACCGAGCGCCTTTTCGCGACCTTGCCTGTGCTCTCGCATCTCGAAATCGCACGCGGCGTTCAGATCAAGTCGCTCGGAACCATCTCGTGACTTCGGTCATCGGACCGCAAGTCATCCTGGCGACATTCCTGATCTTCTGCCGCATCGGCACGTGTCTGATGTTGATGCCCGGCTTTTCGTCCCCGCGTGTCCCCACCAGAGTGCGCCTCTTCGTCGTCATTTCGCTGACACTGGCGCTGGCGCCGATGCTCGCCGAGGGCGTCAAGGCATCCATCCCCAACGAGCAGCCGGTGACGGTTTTCAAGCTGATCGCATCCGAGATGATCATCGGGGCTATCATCGGCCTGATGGGGCGGATGTTTTATCTCGCTTTGCAGTTTGCCGGCGCCTCGATCGCCATGTTCGTCGGCCTCTCCAACACGCCCGACGCGCACATCGAGGAGGACGAGCCGCAAGCCGCGGTGACGAGCCTCATCACTCTAACGGCAACGGTGCTGATCTTCGTGATGGGGCTGCACTGGGAGATCATCCGCGCCATTGTTGAATCATACGCCGTGGTGCCGGTGGCCAAGCAACTCGCCGACAACTTCGGCCTCATCAAGATCGTCGACGCATTGGCGGACGCCTTCTTCCTCGCCTTGCGCATCAGCGCCCCTTTCATGGTCTACTCGCTGATGATCAACCTGATGTTCGGCATCCTCGGCAAGCTGACCCCGCAGATTCCCGTCTATTTCATCTCCATTCCGTTCGTCCTCGCAGGCGGCGGATTGATCCTCTACTTCACCAGCAGCGAGCTTCTGCAACTCTTCATGAGCGGCTTCACCGAATGGCTGGCAAGGATATGAGCACATGATCAAGCAGCGGCTGAAGAAGGCAAAGCGCTTGCACGATGTGCAGGAAAGCCTGCAGCAGATCGAAGAAGAGAGGATCGCCAGGCTTCGCGCACGCAAAGACGACATTGCCCGCCAGCAGAGCGAAATCGTCAGCGCGCTTTCCGCCGATGCGGGCCTGGAGCGCCTTTACGTCGGCCGGCTGAAATCACTGAGTGAAGAATCAACCCGCATCGACAAAGAGATCGAGTTCCGCTCGCGCACCCTGCTCGCCATCGCCACGCGCACCAAATTCGCAGAGCGCCTCGTACGCAACTACGCGCAACAGGACGCCAAAGTCGACGCCGAAAAACAGCTTCTCGATATCATCGATCGCATCGCACGCGGCGATGACGCAAGCCTCCCATAAGCTTATTGAGCGACTTTCACACCTACCATTCAGGCTGCCAAAGGGCTGTGCTGATCGAGCATGACGTCCGGTCCAGACATCATCCTCGGCGTCTCGCGCGCCGCCGACGCTGTAAAGCAGCGCGACGCAGCAGCGCGCCTGGAGCGTCTCAGCCGTGCCGCGGCCAGCGAGATGGCGCACGCGGCGACCAGCGCGTCCGACCAGATCGCGGATTGGACGACCGAGCTGAAGCGCGCGGTCGCCAACGCGCCTGAGGCGCCGCGCGTTACCACGACCACCAAGAGCACCGCCACCGCCTCCGTCAGCGCGGATAAGACCAATACCGACGCCGACGCAAAGAAGGCCAACGACGTATACGTCCAGTTCGAGGCGCTGCTTCTGCAGAACATGGTCGAGACCATGCTGCCCAAGGAATCTGAGGCGATCTTCGGTCGCGGAACCGCGGGCGAAATCTGGAAGTCGATGATGGCTGAGCAGATCGCCAAAGAGTTGGCTCGCACAGGCACCATCGGCATCGCGAAGCAAATCTCATCGGCTCAGTCGGTCTTGCAGGCCGCAGGCCACCACACGCAAACGAAGGTCGACGACGTATGATGGCTCAGAGTTCACGTGATCACCGTTTTGCGGCGCGCAACGCAATCGACAGGACGATGCAGCGCATCGAGGTTCTCGTCGATCGCGAAACCGAAGCGTTGCGCACCAGGGCCGCCATCGACCTCAAGGAATCGAACAATAATAAGAGCCAGGCCCTGCTCGAGCTTGGGCTCGCCGCCCGCTCGCTGGAAGGCATCGAGCTCGACTCCGATCTCGTCGCCCGCCTGCGCATGCTGCGCGGCAAGCTGGAAGCGAACCAGTCCATGCTGCGCCGTCACCTTGAAGCCGTGCGCGAGATCGCAGGGGTCGTCGCCGACACGATCCAGGATAGCGAGTGGGATGGAACCTACTCGCAGCACGCAGGCTCCGGCGGCTACTATGGCGGCTATCGATGATCCGCCTCATCGCCACCGGGGTCTGGATCTGTCTGGTCACTGCGTTGTCGAGCTACGCGGCAACGCTCTGGCGCTCGCACAGCACGCCGGAGGCAGAGGCCCACAAGCTGATAACAGGGCTTGAGACGATGCAGACCGGCATGCTCAGCGTGCCGATCGTCGCCGGAGGAGCAATCCAGGGATACGTGCTCGCGCAATTCAATTTCGCGGTGCAATCGGACATCTTGAAGCGCATGTCCGTTGCCCCGGATGCCTTCCTTGCCGATGCTGCATTCCGCTCTATTTACGCTGCAGATGCGGAGGCCATGCGCGGTGCGAAGAAGCAGGACCTGACGGCGCTGACGACAGCGATTGCCGGCCAGGTGAACCAGCGCTTCGGCGACGGCTTCGTCAAGGATGTGCTGATCGAGAAGTTCGCCTTTGTAGCCAAGAGCGAGGTACGCGAAGGCGCAAACCTCATGAAGGGCCAGCCCAACTTCTCGCGGTGAGGCAATGGCCGCCGGTTACGACTGCAGCGCCCGCGCCATCTCCTGGAACGCATCCATGCTGGCCGGATCGCGCGGGCTTTGCTTCATCGCCTCGAACAGCTTCGGAACGATCTCTACCGCCTTATCGAGCTCCGGATCCGCGCCGCCACGATAGCCGCCCATCAGGCGCAGATCGCGCGTGTCTTCGAACCGGGCGATCATGGCCCGCAGCTTCGACACCAGGTTCCGTTGTTCCGGCGTCCAGCCAAGCTGTGACAGACGTGAAATCGAGGCGAGGACGTTTACGGCGGGAAAACGCGCCTGGTCCGCAATAGCGCGGTCGAGCACGATGTGCCCATCGAGTGTACCGCGGATGCTGTCGGCCACTGGATCGTTGTGATCATCGCCATCCACCAGCACCGAATAGATCCCGGTAATAGAGCCGCTGCCTTCTTCGCCCGGCCCCGCGCGCTCCAACAGGGTCGGAAGATTGCTGAACACACTCGGCGTATAGCCGCGCGCAACCGGCGGCTCGCCCGCAGCCAACGCGACTTCGCGCGCCGCGTGCGCAAAGCGCGTCACCGAATCGACGATGAGCAGCACGTTCTCGCCGCGATCGCGGAAGTACTCGGCAATCGCCGTTGCAGTTTTTGGCGCAAGACGACGCATCATCGGGCTCTCATCGCCCGTGGAGACCACTGCTATCACGCGCTCGCGATGTTCACCGAGCGTATCTTCGAGGAATTCGCGCACCTCGCGACCGCGCTCGCCCACCAGAGCGATGACGACGGTGTCGAACCCCTTCGCGCGCGAGAGCATGCCGAGCAGCGTAGACTTGCCCACGCCCGATCCTGCGAAGATGCCAATTCTCTGCCCGAAGCAAAGCGGCGTGAACAGGTCGATCACCCGCACGCCGGATTTGAACGGTTTCGCGATCCGCTGGCGTCGCAAAGGTGCGGGCGCATTTCTATCGGCAAGTACCGCGCTTTGCCCGTGCGCCAGCCCCGCGGCATCGCTCAGCGGGGCGCCGAGAGCATTGAAGATGTGCCCCTTCCACGAGGGATCGGGATAGAGAGCGGCCGGTCCCATGCGCCAGGCACGCGCGCCGAGCCCGGCAACGATCGGCTCATCGAACGTCTTGATGGTCACGCGCGCTTCATCGAGGCGGATCACCTCGCCCAGCTGCTTCTGCTCGCCGGCTTCCAGTCTCACCCGGTCCCCAAGCCTGACGAATGGCGACAGGCCGGATACGCAGCAAAATGCTGGTGTAACTTGGCTGATGGTGCCGCCGACCTGCACCAAGGGCTGCGTCGCGTTGGCCATCGACACGCGGTCGGCCAATGCATCGAGGCGGTTGCGCGCGCTCTCGCGGCCCGCTACCTCGCTCACGAGGTGGGCGCCAGCGCTTTAATCGCTTCTTTCAGCGAATCTTCCGACTGATTGATCGAGTTGGAGACAGAGTCGTAGCTGCGCGATGCCATGATCAGCTGCGACATCTCCCACATCGGGTTGACGTTCGATCCCTCGATGTGACCCTGAATGACGCCGACGCGGTTGAAATCGAGCGCCGGCGCAGCGCCCTTATCAGGAATGACGCCCGAGTTATCGTAGCGTGACAGCGATGCGTCGGGTGCGATCGTAAATAGGCCGATTGCGCCGAGTTGCAGCCCGTTTTGCGTGATCATGCCGTCGCTGGCAATCTTGACCGGACCGGCATTCGGATTGATGCGCAGCGGCGCACCGCCGACATCGAGCACCGGGTAACCGGCGACGGATTGCAGTTCGCCTTCGGGCGTCATCTGCATCCGACCGTCGCGGGTATAGACCGTACCGGCCGGCGTCTGCAGCCCGAGCCACGCATCGCCCTGCACCGCTACATCGAGCGGATTGCCTGTGTGGATGGTCTGCCCTGCTTCGCGCTTGATGAAAGCATCGCCCGTCGATGCAAATGCAACCTGCTCGTTCGCAGAGTTGCTCAGCATCTGCTCGAACTTGATTTCCTCGCGGCGGAAGCCTGGCGTCGAAGCGTTGGCTACGTTGTTGGCTATCGTCTCGATGCGCTTCTGGAAGGCCATTTGCGACGACAGTGCGACGTAGAGGCTTGATTGCATTCCTTAGGCCCCGCCCAGCTTGAGGTTCTGCAGGCTGTTTAGAAGGTCGTAGCTGATCCCCGCCTCGATCGGCTGCAACAGCGCAACGGCGGGGTTCGTCTCCGCGGCGGTCGAGTTCTCGACGTCCCACTTCGCCGAGAAACTGATCAGCATCTTCTGAATTTCCACGGGATCCTGGAAGTCCTCGAGGTTCATGAACTTTTCCAGCATCTTCGCCTGCTGGTCGATGTCGAGCAGCGACATCGTCTCGGGCAGCCCATAGAGCGTTTGTGCAACTTTGAGTAGCGCCTTGTCTGCCAGGATGGAGTAGGCGCTCGTGATGTTCGAAGCGTTGCGTTCGAAATAGAGCGCCAGCCGCACGCCCTCGTTCTGCTCGCCGGCATCCTCTTCCAGCTGCTGGCGCATGTAGCGGTCGACGGTGCCCTGCTTTGCAGAGTTCCACGTCGTGGTCGTCTCGCCGTAGAGCTTGAAGTTGAAGGCCTTGGCAAATTCCTTGTAGCGCGAATCAGACAGCGTGTTTGCAAATGCCTTGTCCGCATCGACGCCCTCCGTCAGCACCTTGCGCATGAATGCCTTGGCGTAGTCCATCTCCTCCAGGCCCCACGCCTTCATGGCGTACTTGAACAGCCTGTCGTCGGAGAGGAAGTCGTCGATCGACTTCACATTGCCGATGTTTTCGAGGTAGTAGGCGGTCTCCCGCTCCACCTGAGGCTGCTCGGCTGTCGCCGACAGCGTCCGCTCCAGGTTCTGGCTGACCAGACGGTAATTCGCGAGGGTGGTGAGCACGATCTGGGTTCCAAATGAATGGGTGGCCGGAAAGCTGCACGAATTGGCTTTCGCGAAGCTGGTGGCCAAACCGCAATCTGGATCCCTGTGGCAGCCAGCTTCACGCAAGGAAGTGATGCTTCAACTCATAAGAGGATAAAATCACTTCGGATTCCCTGACGTGACCATCGCGATTGGCCTGATCGTTACCCTCGCCTGCATGCTCGGTGGTTTCGTCGCCATGGGCGGGCACGTCGGCGTTATCTGGCAGCCGTGGGAGTTCGTCATCATCGGCGGCTCTGCCCTCGGCACGTTCATCGTTGCCAACCCGATGAAGACCATCAAGGACACCGGGGCCGGCATTAAGGAAGCGGTAACCGGCGATGCGCCGGGCCGCCAGCAGTACCTTGAGGTTCTCGGCATCCTCTACTTCCTCATGCGCGAGCTTCGCTCAAAGCCCCGCAACGAGGTCGAGGAGCACATCGACAGCCCGGAGCAGTCCGCCCTGTTCCAGAAGTTCCCGTCCATCGCCGCCAACCGCGACCTGACGACGTTCATCTGCGATTACTTTCGTCTGATCATCATCGGCAACGCTCGCACCCACGAGATCGAGGCGCTGATGGATGAAGAGATCAACACCGTCCGCACCGACAAGACGAAGCCGTATCACGCGCTCGTAGCGGTGGGGGAAGGCCTGCCCGCCCTCGGCATCGTCGCCGCGGTCCTCGGCGTTGTGAAAGCCATGGGCGCGCTCGATGAATCGCCAGAAGTCCTGGGGCACCTCATCGGCGCCGCGCTTGTCGGCACTTTCGCCGGCATTTTCATGTCGTACGCGGTGTTCACCCCGCTCGCGACCAAGATCAAGACGCTGCGCGAGAAGCAGCTGCGCTCCTACGTGATCGTCAAGCAGGCCCTGCTCGCCTTCATGAATGGCGCCATGCCGCAAGTCGCGCTCGAGCACGGCCGCAAGACCATCTCGGTCTATGAGCGCCCGTCAATCGACGACGTGGAGCAGATCGCACTCAGCTCCAGCGGCGCCGGTGGGGAGACGGCGACTGCGGAGGCGGCCTGACGCATGGCACAGCCCGCCGCCGCCACGCGTAAAAGCCTCGAAGGTTTGTTCGCGGGTCCCCAGGACCTCGTCGAACGCCTGCCGATGCTGCGCACCATCCTGCAGAAGGTGGCGAGCGATTGGGCCGATCAGTTCACCCATATCGTAACGAAGGCTCCTGAGGTCGTTCTGGTCGGCGTCGAAAGCGGCCCGGCCGATGCGATGATCGCCGGCACCGCCAACCAGGCCGTCGCCTGCGTCCTCGAAGCATCGAAATGGAACGCGCGTCTCATCCTGTGCGCCGACTACGAGTTCGTTTTCACCGTTGTTGAATTGCTGCTCGGTGGAGACGGCTCCGAGCCCGCACCGATGCCCGACCGGCCGCTCACCCGAACCGAATTGGGCCTGGCGCAGCTCGCTTTCACGCAGTTCGCCCATGCGCTGGAACAGGCGTTCTCGGTCGTTGCTCCCACCAATTTCCTCGTCGGTGAGGTAGCTCCCCGTGTCAGCTTCGAGGTGCTCGGGCGACTGACAGTCCCCCTCGTCGCCGCCAAATATCACCTGTTCGCCGTTGGGCTCGGGGGCGGCGTCACGCTGCTGCTGTCGCAGTCGGTGCTGAGCCCGATGCGCAACGAGCTGTCACGCACTGCGGGTCCGGAATCTGTTCGCCCCGATCCTGCCTGGAGCCAGAAAATCCAGAGCGAGGTCTCGCGGGCGAGTGTCGGTCTCGTTGCTGTGCTGGACGAGCAGGAGCTGACGTTGGCCGATGTCGCCCGTTTCTCGGTCGGCCAGGTCCTCCCTTTGAGCGCCTCGCCCGAAGGTGTGCTCCGCGTCGAATGCAACGGCGAGGCTCTGCTCAACTGCGAGATCGGCAAGTCCAATGGTGCGTATGCGCTGCGCGTTCGCGACTTTATCGATCAGCATCAAGAGTTCATGGATGACATTCTCGCCGGCTGAGGCTCAGCCGTGAACGAGACCCCGATCAAGGAAAGCGCATGTCGAATTTCGATCCACTCAATCTGCAATCCGAAGGCGACCCTGCTGATGGTTATGGAAAAGCACCACCCGCGTATGCTGCCGCTCCCGCTGCAACATCCGCCGAGGGTCTGAGCCTCGATACCATCATGCGCATCCCTGTCACGGTGAAGATCGTGCTGGGATCTGCGTCGATGCCCGTCGCAGCGCTGATGAAGCTGGGTCGCGGCGCCTTGATCCCGCTCGACCGAAAGCTGGGCGAGCCGGTTGACGTCATCGTCAATGGGCGCGTCGTGGCGCGGGGTGAGGTGGTGGTCATGGACGATGACCCTTCGCGCCTGGGAATTTCGCTGACCGAGGTCGTCGGTCCGCCCGGCACCGAGACCATTGCTTAACAACGCACCATGAGCGCTTATTCCCAGCATCGCAGCAGTTCCAAGCGCAACGCGCTTTCCGGCCCTGAAAAGGTCGGCGTCCTGCTGCTTGCGCTCGGCAAGACGAAGGCCGCGCAACTACTGCGTCGTCTCGATCCCGAAGAGCTGCGCTTGCTGACGCGTTCCAGTGCACGCCTGCGCCCTGTCAGCTCCGACGAGGTAGAGGACCTCATCGAGGAGTTCGCTCAGAGCTTTACCGGGGGCATGGGATTTTCCGGTTCCGCCGATGAAGTGAAGAATCTGCTGGCGGATGTCATGTCGGCTGATGAAATCGCGCAGTACATGCGCGACCAGCCCAACGACACCCAGTCGGTGTGGGAGAAGCTCGTCCCGCTGCGCGACAATGTCTTGCAGTCGCTCATCATGAAAGAGCATCCGCAGACCATCGCCGTCATCCTTTCACGCATCGATTCGAACGTCGGCGCGCGCCTTCTGCGCTCGCTGGAGCCCGAGTTCCGTCATTCGCTCTTGCGTCGCATGCTCGGCCTCAGCGGCGTATCCGATAGCGCCATGACGGCAATCGAGAACGGCTTGCGTGACGACCTCATGGCCACGATCGTTTCTTCGCCGAACCCCGAAACGCGCAGGACCATCGCCGGCATCTTGAATAAGCTCGATGGTTCGCAGGCAAACGAGATCCTGAAGAGCATCGCGGCAACGAGGCCGGAGGACGCCAACGAGCTCAAGAGCATGCTCTTCTCGTTCGCCGATATCGCCAATCTCAAGCCGCGCGCGCGTGGCCTCATTCTCGAGAAGGTCCCGACCGAGCAAGTCGTGCTCGCCCTCAACGGCTCCGCCCCGGACCTGCAGGAAGCCGTTCTGTCGACGCTCACCTCGCGTGTCCGCCGCATGGTCGAAGCCGAGTTGGAGGCAGCACCTCCGGCACGGCAACGCGACATCGACGAGGCGCGGCGCGGCATCGTCGCCGTTGTTCTCGGACTCATGGCGCGTGGCGAGATCACGCTCGAAGATCGCGACAACGACAACGAATTTGATTGACGCGCTGAATGGCCGATAACGATCAGGACAAGGAAAGTAAAACAGAGGAAGCGACGGAGAAGAAGCTCCGCGACTCCATCGAGAAGGGCAGCGTGCCGTTCTCTAAGGAGCTTCCGACGTTCGCCTCACTGGTTGGCCTTCTGATCATCACGAGCTTCTTCATCGTCGGCGGCGCGATCGAACTTGCCTCGTCGCTCAAGAGCTTCATCGACGATCCGGGCCGCTGGCCGCTGGAGAACACCGCCGATGTCGTTCAGGTGTTCGGCGCGCTGAACCTCGACGCAGCCCGCGTCCTCGGACCGGCAGTCCTGGTGCTCGCCATCGCCGGTCTGGCAAGCTCCCTGTTCCAGAACTCACCCAATATCGTCTTCGATCGCATCCAGCCGCAGCTTTCCCGCCTATCGATCAAAGCCGGTTGGAAGCGGCTTTTCGGTGTCCAGGGCTGGGTCGAGTTTGCCAAGGGCGTGTTCAAGCTCGCAGCGCTTTCTGTCCTCGCCTACCTGATCGTTCGCGCCGCCCGCTATGACGTCTTCAACGCGATGTTCATGTCGCCATACGCGCTGCCCGAGCTGCTCAAGAGCATGACGGTTCGCCTGTTCTTGTCTGTCGTGGCCGCGCTCGTCGTGCTCGTTGTTGCCGACCTCGTCTGGTCACGCGTGTTCTGGCGCCGCGAGCTGCGCATGACCAAGCAGGAGGTCAAGGACGAGCATAAGCAATCCGACGGCGACCCGATCATCAAGGCGAGGCTGCGCTCATTGGCCCGCGACCGCGCCCGCAAGCGCATGATTGCCCGCGTTCCACGCGCAACCGTCGTCATCGCCAACCCGACCCACTATGCCATCGCGCTGCGCTACGTCCGCACCGAGAGCCACGCGCCGCTCGTCGTCGCCAAGGGGCTGGACCTCGTCGCGCTAAAAATTCGCGCCGAAGCCGAACGCCATGGCATTCCAGTCGTTGAAGACAAGCTTCTCGCAAGGTCGCTGTACGATAAGGTCGAGGTCGATCAGCTCATCCCCCCGGAATTCTACAGGGCTGTTGCAAACGTGATCCTATACATCATGTCCCGTGGCCGGCCTGCGCAGACAGGCGCTCCCATTCGATGATGAAGCAGACCAATAGATTCACCTACGAGCGCGAGCGTGCTTTGGGGCATGGCATCCGCGAGTTGGCCTCGGACCTGCGCCTCGTCGAGCCGGCCGACTACATAAACTTCGTGCGCACCGAGCGCTTCGCCAACATCGCCAATCTCATTGCGTCCTCGGCGGAGCTGTTCTTCAAGCCCGGAACCATATCGTTCGGCCATTCTGGCGACGTCGATGTCGGCTGGGACCACCCGCCCACGGTCGCGCTCGACATGGAATTCCGCCACATGTGCGTCAACGTTTATTTCCGCCTTGTGCTCGAAGCGCAACGCGCCGGCGTCGAGATCACGTATGTCGCGTTTGAAGGGGCCTCCGATGAGCCCGATGAGAACACGCGGCGGCTTGTTGAAGCCATTGCCGACGCCCGCCTGATGCCCGTCCCCGCCATCGACGACGCCCCCCTGCCGGCCGATGGTCAGGTCGCGACAAGCCTGGGACAAGCTTAAGCATTTATTCAGCTATGCGAACATCAACGCATAGCGACCGGCATGAGCTCACTTTACCTCTTCGACATCGCCTCGCAGCGGAGCCAGTGGCTGTCTCTCCGGCAGGAGACGATCACCAGCAACATCTCCCATGCCAACACGCCGGGTTATGCCGCGCGCGATGTGCAACCTTTCGAGGCCGTGCTCCAGTCCGAGCAGTTGTCCATGGCGACGAGCGATCCCGCGCACCTGGGAGAGCCGATCGCCACCGGTTCGGCCGCCCCGCAGACTGACGAGGACAACTGGGCCACTTACGATTCCGGCAACTCGGTCAGCCTCGAGAAGGAGTTGGTCAAGGCCGGCGAGGTCAACAGTGCCTTCGCGTTGAATAACGGCGTGGTGAAAGCGTTCCACCGCATGCTGCTAACCAGCACTAAGGGCTAACCGTGGTCGATCCGCTCAACGCTTCTCAGAAGATTGCCGCTGCTGGACTTGACGTTCAGTCGCACCGCATGCGCGTCATCGCCGAGAACATGGCGAACGCGCAATCGACGGCCAACACGCCCGGCGGCGACCCTTACGCGCGCAAGACGATCGTCTTCTCCAACGACTTCGACGAGATGCTGGGCACCAACGTCATCGGCGTCGAGCAAATCGGCACCGATCCGACGCCCTTCCGCATCGAGCGCAACCCGGGTCACCCCGCCGCCGACGCCGACGGCAACGTGAAATACCCGAACGTCAACATGCTCGTAGAGATGGCCGACATGCGTGAGGCCAATCGCTCGTACGAGGCTAATCTTCAGATGATGAAACAGTCGCGCGCCATGGTGATGTCGACCGTCGACCTGTTGAGGGGCAGCTGATGATCGATCAGATCCTCCCCGCTCTCGGCGTCGGCCAAAGCTCGCCCGTGCAGGGCGACGCGACGATGCGATCGGCTAGCGCCGCCGCCGTCTCCGAGCCAGGCGCCGATTTCGGCAGCATGCTCGCGCGTATGGCTGGTGACACTGTCGACAGCCTGAAGCAGGCAGAAGCAGTCTCTGTTGCCGGCATCAAGGACAAGGCGACGGTTCAGCAGGTCGTTGAAACGTTGATGGCCGCCGAGCAGTCGCTACAGACGGCGATCGCGGTGCGCGACAAGGTTGTCTCCGCGTACATGGAAGTCAGCCGGATGGCAATCTAAGGAGCAGGTCCAATGAGAGCACTGGCCATCGCAGCGACTGGCATGAACGCGCAGCAGCTGAACGTCGAGGTGATCGCGAACAACATCGCGAACATCAACACGACATCGTTCAAGCGCGCCCGCGCAGAATTCACCGATCTGCTCTATCAGACCGAGCGTCCTGCCGGCACACCAAACCGCGGCAACCAGACGCCGATCCCGGAAGGCGCGCAGCTCGGGCTCGGTGTACGCACCGCCGCCATCCGCAACCTGCACATTCAAGGCGCGCTGACCAGCACCGGCAACAGCCTGGACCTGGCCATCAACGGTCGCGGCTGGTTCCAGATCGAGGGAGCCAATGGCGATACGTTCTACACGCGCGCCGGCGCCTTCAACAAGAACGCCGATGGTCAGCTCGTCACCATGGACGGCAACATCGTACAGCCGCAGATCACCATTCCGAACGATACCACCGAGGTGATCATCAACGAGACGGGCGAGGTGTTTGCGCGCATCAGCAATCAGACCGATCTTCAGTCGCTGGGTCAGCTCGCATTGGCCAACTTTGCCAATGACGCGGGACTCGAAGCGTTGGGCAGCAACCTCTATCGCGAGACCCCGGCATCTGGCACGCCGACCGTCGGCATCCCCGGAGATCCGAGCTTCGGCACGGTGCAGCAGGGCTATCTCGAACTCTCGAACGTCGACCCGGTCAAGGAAATCACCGAGCTCATCACGGCGCAGCGGTCTTACGAGATGAACTCCAAAGTCATCCAGGCCGTCGACGAGATGTACAGCACGATATCGAGGGGATAGCCATGATCCTGTCCTGGTTCAAATCTCGTTCGACGCAATGGGTTCTCGCGGTAGTCGCTATCGTCGGCTGCGCGAGCCCGCTCGCCGCCGGCCAGCTGCAACTGCCCGTTCCGCGCGTCACGATTTATCCTGGACAAGTGATCGAGCAGGCAATGCTCGTCGACCGTGCGTTCCGTACCAACGACGATGCATCCTCCACCCAATTGCCATCCCGCGACGGTCTCGTGGGCAAAGTCGCCAAGCAAACGCTGCTCCCCGGACAACCCATCTACAACGACTCCATCCGCGCCCCGCACTCGGTCACGCAGGGTCAGGCGGCGTCCGTCATCTTCCAGAGCGGGGCGCTCACCATTACCGCGAGCGGTATCGCCCTGCAGTCAGGCGGACCCGGTGACACCGTATCGGTGCGCAACACCGATAGCGGTCGCATCATCAAAGGCACTATCGGCGCCGATGGCGCGGTTCACGTGAGTGATCAATGAAGCGAGCCATCGCCCTCGTCGCCATCCTTCTTGTCTGCATGGTCGGAGCGCCGAGCGCATCGCGCAGCGGCGACATCGGCCGTTTTGACGGCGACATGGGGCCTTCTGCTTTTCCCAATTTCGGCTCGCCCACGCGGATCAAGAACATCGTGTCCGTGCAGGGCGTGCGCCCGAACCAGCTCGTCGGCTATGGTCTCGTCATCGGTTTGAACGGCACCGGCGACAGCCTTCGCAACTCGCCCTTCACCGAGCAGTCACTGCAGTCGATGCTCGATCGCATGGGCGTCAACGTCCGCAAGCTCAATACCCGCACGCGCAACTCCGCCGCGGTCATCGTCACCGCCGAGCTGCCGGCGTTTGCCCAGACCGGTGTCACCATCGACGTCACAGTGTCGTCTCTGGGTGATTCAACCTCGCTTCTCGGCGGCACGCTCATCATGACGCCGCTCTACGGCGCCGACAATCTCGTCTACGGCGTCGCGCAGGGGCCCGTCACCGTGTCCGGCTACCAAGTCACCGGCGCGGCCCAGACCGTCACACAAAACGTGCCGACCTCCGGCCGCATTCCCAATGGCGCCCTTATCGAGCGCGAAGCGCCCGGCCAGTTCATGGACGTCGAATTCATCGGTCTCGAGCTGCGCAACCCGGACTTCTCAACGGCAATTCGCATCGCCGACGCCGTCAACGCTTACGGTCTCGACCGCTTTGGCGTGCAGTTGGCGCGCGCCGCCGACTTGCGCAGCGTAGCCGTCAAGCGCCCGCCCGGCATCACGCCAACGCGCCTGATGGCGGAGATCGGTGAGCTTATCGTTGAGCCGGACGTGCCCGCGCGCGTGGTCGTAGACGAACGCACCGGCACGATCGTGATCGGCCGCGACGTGCAGATATCGACCGTCGCCGTCAGTCACGGAAACCTCAACGTGACGGTTACGGAAACCCCGCAGGTGTCCCAGCCGCTGCCCTTCTCCGAAGGCCAGACCGTGGTCACGCCCGAAACGGATATCTCAACTTATGAGCAGGGCGGCGCGCTGCGCATCGTTCGTGGCACCAGCCTTCAGGTGCTTGTGCGCGGCCTCAATCGCATGGGCTTGAAGCCGCAAGGCATCATCGCAGTTCTGCAGGCGATCAAGACGTCCGGTGCCCTCCAGGCCGACCTCGTGGTGCAATAATGAGAATGGCCAGCGTCATCCCGCTCTTGCACGCGGCGGCGGCGCTGCTCGTCTGCGTGGTGTGCGCCTCTGCGCCGGCGTTGGCGCAGCAGAGCTGGAGCCCAACGGTTGCGCCGATCACGAAGTCCGAGGCAATCCATCGTGCCATGGACGCTATGCCCGTTCCGCGTACGCCACCCCGCAGACCGGTGGGTGTTCCCGTCGCCTCGCCTCCCGTTCCCGAACCCAAGCCCGACCGCGACAAAAGCAAGAAGCTCGTGCTCATCCCTGTCGATGACGTTACGACCGGAGCGATCAACAAAAGCAAAGAAAATAGCGTTCCATCGCCAGCCGATGCGGCCCGCTTGTTTTCCGAAGACGGCCAAGCGGCTTCCAGCGATCTGACGACCGGAGCCGTCGACGGCCAGGGCGGTGATCTCGCGCGCGGCTATTGCGCCGGTATCTCCAACTCTGCAGCGGAAGCGCGCATCGCCTTGCAGAAAGCAAAGCTTGCGGAGATGGAGCAGCAGATCGGCCGCCGCATCGCGACGTTGGAGGCCAAGAGCGCCGAATACAAATCCTGGGTCGAGCGCCGCGACCAGTTCCTGAAGCGCGCCACAACCACGCTCGTGAAGATCTACACCCAGATGGAACCGGATGCGGCCGCCTCGCAGCTCGTTTCAATGGACGAGGAAACCGCCGCTTCGCTCCTGGTAAAGCTGGATCCGCAAGCGGCAAGCGCCATTCTCAATGAGATGGCTCCCGAAAAGGCAGCCCGTCTCGCCGCCACGATCGCAGGTGCAGCGCGCATGCCCGCGGCCAATGCAGCCGCGGCGCGGCCGCCTGCACCCAACCCCGGTGAGGGCAGATCATGATCGCTCGTCTCTGCTTTGTCTCACTGGCGATACTCCTCGCAGGCTGCGCGGTCGACGTGCGTGATTTCAATCGCGAGCCGCACATGACCCCGGTCGGATCCGGCATGGTGCCGAAGCGCGTGTCGATGGTGACGGAGCCGTCGCCGCCGCCGGTGTACCGCGGAAACAGTTCGATCTGGCAGGATTCCCATGCCGACCTGTTCTCTGATCTCAGAGCGCGCAAAATCGGCGACACCGTAACCGTCAAGATCTACATCAAGGACAAGGCGTCGATCGCCAATGACTCCGAACGTAAGCGCGATGCGTCCAACAAGCTGAACTTCGGCGCGACCTACGGCGCAACGTCGAGCGACATCACCATCGCCAATGCCGCCGACTTGGGCGCCAGCGCGGAATCGAAGACCAAGACGAAAAGCGAGGGCGGCATTGAGCGCTCGGAGAAGATCGAGCTGCTGATCGCGGCTGTCGTCTCGGACGTGCTGCCGAATGGCAACCTCGTGATCAGCGGCTCCCAGGAGGTGCGCGTCAACTACGAGTTGCGCGTCCTGAACGTGGCGGGCATCGTGCGCCCGGTCGATATCTCCGCTGAGAACACCATCGCCTACGAGAAGATTGCCGAAGCGCGCATCGCCTACGGTGGTCGCGGCCGCCTGATGGAAGTGCAGCAGCCGCCCTGGGGGCAGCAGCTCGCCGACGATTTGCTGCCATGGTGAGCGGGCGCTGCGCATGGCGATGACCGAGGAGGGACAGCCTAAGGGCCAGTTGTCGGTGATGCAGTTCCTGCTCATCGTCGCTGGCTTGACGCTGCTTGCCGCGGCCGTTGGCTTCCTCAGCGGCCAGCAGATCGTCTCGACGGCCGATGCACCGCCGCGCGCCGAGACCGCGCAGCCCGCCGGCTATTTGGGCGAGCGCCAGCGCATGGAACGGGCCAAGCTTCAGCCGCTGGCGCCGATCGTGACCAATCTTGCCGACACGCCGGTCGTGTGGATCAGGCTCGAATCCTCGCTCGTGTTCGAGGAGATTCCCGACGACGTCGAAGCGCTTTCGGCGCGCATCTCCGAGGACATCGTCGCATTCCTGCGCACGATTTCGGTCAAGCAGATCGAAGGCGGCGCCGGCTTCCAGCACCTTTCCGAGGATCTCAATGAGCGCGTGCGCGCCCGCAGCGGCGGCGTCGTCAACGAGCTCATCATTCAGGGGCTGATCGTCGAATGAAGCGCATCGGTCTCATCATTTGCCTGTTGCTGCTAGGTTCGGCCCACGCCGCCGCTCAGCAGGTGCCGAGCTTGGAATCGCTGATGCCGGCCGGAGATGCCACCGCGGCAGGCCGCATCGTCCAAATCGTCATTCTCGTCACCGTGCTTTCGGTGGCCCCGGGCATCCTCATCATGGTGACGTGCTTCACGCGCTTCGTCATCGCCCTGTCGTTCCTGCGCGCAGGCATCGGCCTTCAGACCACCCCGGCCAACCTGATCCTCATAAGCCTCGCGCTCTTCATGACGCTCTACGTCATGGCGCCGACCTTCGATCGCGCCTGGCAGAACGGCGTGGTCCCGCTGATGGAGAACAAGATCACCGAGGCGGAAGCCTACGACAAGATCTCAGCGCCCTTCAAAAGCTTCATGCTCGCCAACGTGCGCGATAAAGACCTGAAGCTGTTCAGCGATCTGGCACAGGAGCATCTCTGGCCAAAACAGAACGGTGGCGCGCCGAACACCGCGCCGCCACCACCGCCCCCGCCCCCGCCGGCCACTGACGGCGAGCTCGGCCTGCGCATCATCATTCCCGCTTTCATGATCTCGGAGCTGCGCCGCGGTTTCGAGATCGGCTTCCTGATGGTTCTGCCGTTCCTCGTAATCGACTTGATCGTCGCAACGCTCACCATGTCGATGGGCATGATGATGCTGCCACCGACGGTCATATCCCTGCCGTTCAAAATTCTGTTTTTTGTTTTGATCGACGGGTGGAATCTACTCGTTGGGGGCTTGATTCGCTCCTTTGCGTAGCTTGCGTGCGTTGTCTGTGCGTTGCGATGGCTTGGACCGCCCACCGGTCCGAAGGCATGAGGCCGCGTCATCGCGCCGGAGCTGATCCGGCATGGAGTAGCAATCGGACCAGGCTTAGGGACCTACGCAAATGGCCAGCATCAACACCAACATTGCCGCGATGACTGCGTTGCGGTCTCTTACCGCAACCAACAACGCTCTCACCCAGACACAGGATCGCATTTCCACCGGCTTGCGCGTCGCAAGCGCAGCCGACAATGCCGCTTACTGGTCGATCGCGACCACCATGCGCTCCGATAACTCGGCTCTGTCGACAGTTCAGGACGCGCTCGGTCTTGGCGCGGCGACCGTCGATGTCGCCTACACCGCGCTCGACGAAGCCAAGAACATCGTCACCAAGATCAAAGACAAGCTCGTCGCTGCTGCGCAGCCCGGCCTTGATCGCGAGAAGATACAGACGGAAATCTCCGAGCTGCAGGCTCAGCTCAAGGGCATCGCCGACGCGGCTAGTCTCCAGGGCCAGAACTGGCTCTCGGTCGATTCCAGCGCGGCCGGCTTCAATGCGACGAAGCAGGTCGTCTCTTCGATCAGCCGGGCCGGCGGCACGATTTCGGTGCAGACCATCTCGATCGACACGACGGCGATGGTGTTGTTCGACGCCAACGCAGCCGCCAGCGGGATTCTCGATTCCACCCGCAACGCAGTCACCGGAGTCATCGATGCGGCCGGCACATTCTCCATCGCCACGCTGGACATCTCCACTTTGACTGATAGCGCCGCCGACCTCGCCATCCTTGACGGCTACATCAAGGGCGCCGACCTGGCGATCACCGAGATGGCTGCCGGCGCAACCGGGCTCGGCGCCGCCAGCGCCCGCATTGAAATTCAACAGTCGTTCGTCGACGCTCTCATGGACGCTATCGAGGGTGGCATTAGTCAGCTTGTCGACGCGGACATGAACGAAGAATCGACTCGCCTCCAGGCTCTGCAGGTGAAGCAGCAACTCGGCATCCAGGCCCTCTCGATCGCCAACTCGTCGAGCCAGAGCATCCTCACGCTGTTCCAGAACTAAGCCGGGGCCCGCCCAGAGGGTGGAGGCCGAACTGCGCTCGGCCTCCACCCTCCGTTGCAATTCATTAACCCTATTTCAAGGTGAGTTATCTAAAAGCCGACGCATGACAGGTTGAGCCTGCGTGCGCGCGGCTCAAGGGCATGACGCCGAGCTGTTGCGCCGGACCCAATCCGGCATGTCCCCGAAACGTTAATCTTAGGGACCTGCCACATGGCTAGTATTAATACCAACATCGCCGCAATGACGGCGCTGCGCTCTCTTACCGCCACCAACAATGCGCTGACCCAGACGCAGGACCGCATCTCCACCGGTCTGCGCGTCGGCACAGCCGCCGACAACGCCGCGTATTGGTCGATCGCAACCACGATGCGCTCGGACCTCTCCTCGCTTTCGACCGTGCAGGATGCGCTCGGTCTTGGCGCCGCGACCGTTGATGTGGCTTACACCGCCATCGACGAAGCCAAGAACATCGTCACCAAGATCAAGGACAAGCTGGTCGCTGCTGCGCAGCCCGGCCTTGATCGCGAGAAGATCCAGACAGAAATCTCAGAGCTGCAGGCTCAGCTCAAGGGCATTTCGGACGCTGCGAGCCTCCAGGGCCTCAACTGGCTCTCGGTCGATTCCAGCGCCGCTGGTTACAACGCGACCCGCCAGGTTGTCTCCTCGATCAGCCGTGCCGGTGGCACGCTGTCGGTACAGACCATCTCTATCGATACCTCGACGATGGTTCTGTTCGATTCGAACGCTGCCGCCAGCGGCATCCTCGATTCGACCCGTAACGCTACGACCGGTGCTGTTGACGCTGCCGGTACCTTCACCATCGCCACGCTCGACATCTCGGCCCTGACCGACAGCGCCGCCGACCTTGCTATCCTCGACGGCTACATCAAGGGCGCCGACCTGGCGATCACCGAGATGGCCGCTGGCGCCACGACGCTCGGCGCCGCCAGCGCTCGCATCGAGATCCAGCAGTCGTTCGTCTCCAGTCTCATGGACGCCATCGAAGGCGGCGTAAGCCAGCTCGTCGATGCGGACATGAACGAAGAGTCGACACGTCTCCAGGCTCTACAGGTGAAGCAGCAACTCGGCATTCAGGCGCTCTCCATCGCCAACTCGTCGAGCCAGAGCATTCTCTCGCTCTTCCAGTAAGAGCCGAGCACCGAAGATCCGGCCGGGCTCTGAGAAGGGCCCGGCCTTTTTTATTGGTCGAGCTACTCGAACGTCTGCAATCGCGAATTTAATCCGGCATTATCCACGTCCGCGGCTACTGGCGTGGTTCGAGGCGCTTGGCTGTTGCTGCCGCCGTCTTCTTAGCAATGTCGCAACCGCTGCTTCGTATGTCTGATGCATGACAGGTTGCGTCCTTCTGCGGGCGCAAGGGCATGATGCCGAGCTGTCATGCCGGTAGCGACCCGGTATGTCCCCGTTTCTGTACCGCGTAACCAAGGGACAAACCCAATGTCTAGTATCAATACCAACGTCGCCGCCATGACGGCGTTGCGGTCGCTTACCGCTACCAACAATGCTCTCACCGAGACCCAGGCCCGCATTTCCACCGGCCTGCGTGTTTCTACCGCTGCCGACAACGCCGCTTACTGGTCGATCGCGACCACGATGCGCTCGGACGTCTCCTCGCTTTCGACCGTGCAGGACGCCCTCGGCCTCGGAGCCGCCGTCGTTGACGTGGCCTACACCGCCATCGACGAAGCCAAGAACATCGTCTCGCAGATCAAGGACAAGCTCGTCGCTGCCGCGCAGCCCGGCCTTGACCGCGAGAAGATCCAGACGGAAATCGGCGAACTCCAGGCCCAGCTCAAGGGCATGGCTGATTCAGCCACGCTGCAGGGTCAGAACTGGCTCTCGGTGGACTCGAGCGCTGCAGGCTATAACGCCAGCAAGAATATCGTCGCCTCGATCAGCCGCGCTGGCGGTTCCGTGTCCGTCCAGAACATCACCGTCGACACGTCATCCATGGTGCTGTTCGACTCGAACGCTGCCGCTAGCGGCATCCTCGATTCGACCCGTAACGCAACGACGGGCGCCGTTGACGCAGCTGGTACCTTCACCATTGCCACGCTCGACATCTCGGCCCTGACGGACAGCACTGCGGACCTCGCGATCCTCGACGGCTACATCAAGGGTGCCGACGCCGCCATCACCGAAATGGCCGCTGGTGCAACGACGCTTGGTGCCGCCAGCGCTCGCATCGACATCCAGAAGTCGTTCGTCTCCAGCCTCATGGACGCGATGGAGAGCGGCATCAGCCAGCTCGTCGACGCAGACATGAACGAAGAGTCGACCCGTCTTCAGGCTCTGCAGGTGAAGCAGCAACTCGGCATTCAGGCGCTCTCGATCGCCAACTCGTCGAGCCAGAGCATCCTCTCGCTGTTCCGCTAAGGCCACAAGTTCCGACAATCGGAAAAGCCAAGCCCTCTCAGGGGGCTTGGCTTTTCTTATGGCAATTTTCACGCAAGGTTCCCGCTCAAAGATCGCTCCAAACTCATAAGCCGGATTCGATTTGCCGGGGAGGCGCATGGTCTGGAGCGATCAGCTCAAGCAGTTGTGGGGCAACCTGATGGCCCTGGGTCCGCGGCGGCTTGCCGTGCTCGGGCTCGTCGGCCTCACTGTGTTCATCGCCGTCGGGTTCGGCAGCTATTATTTGAGCCGGCCTGACTACGAGACCCTCTACACCGGATTGGAATCACAGGACGTGGCGCGCATCGGCGCTGCCCTTCAAGAATCCGGCATAGCCTTCGACGTCAACACCGAAGGAACCGCAGTTCTCGTCCATCCCGGCCAGGCTTCCCGCGCGCGCATGCTGCTTGCCGAGAAGGGGCTGCCCAGCAGCGCTAGCGCCGGCTATGAGCTGTTCGACAAGATGGGCGCCATTGGCCTCACGTCCTTCATGCAGGAGATCACGCGCGTGCGTGCTCTCGAAGGCGAGATCGGCCGCACCATTCAAGGCATGAAGGGCGTACGCGCCGCGCGCGTGCACATCGTCATGGCTGACGCCGGTTCTTTCCGCCGCAGCACCCAGCAGCCCTCCGCTTCCGTTGTCATCAGAACCGACGCTTCATCGGATTTCTCCTCCGCCCAGGCCATCCGCCACCTCGTTGCTGCAGCTGTCCCCGGCCTCACCATCGACAAGGTTCGTGTGCTCAGCACCGATGGCACAGTTCTGGCTTCCGGTGACGGCAGCTTCAACGTCGCGCCTACCAAGATGCTGGAGCTGGAACGCACCGTAGCCAGCGAGCTGAAGCAGAACGTCAGCCAGACCCTGGCGCCCTACATCGGGGTCGACAACTTCCAGCTTAGCGTCGCCGCGCGCTTGAACATCGACAAGCGTCAGATCAACGAGACCAACTTCGATCCGGAGTCCCGGTTCGAGCGCTCGCGTCGCACCGTCAAGGAGCAGACGAACTCGCGCGATGCCGGCAATACGCAGCCCGTCGGCGTCGACCAGAACCTGCCGGCCGAGCAGCCGACCTCCAGCGCCAGCGCCAACAGCTCTTCTCGTTCCAGTGAACGCAAGGAGGAGCTGAAGAACTTCGAAGCGAACTCCAAGACCATCTCCACCGTAAGCGATGGATATCGCATCGAGGCGCTGACCGTCGCCGTCGTTGTCAACCGCAAGCGACTCGAGGCGCTCCTTGGCGCGAACGCCTCGCAGGAAGCCGTCGATGCGAAGCTGAAAGAAGTCGAGAGCCTCGTCGCCTCCGCGACTGGCGCCGATCAGAAACGCGGCGACCGCATCACCGTGGCAGCGGTCGAGTTCCTCTCGCCGTCCGAATCTATGGAGCCGCTCTCCGAGCCCGGCATCGGATCATACCTTCTTGGTCAGGTCGGCACGATCGTGAAGGCGCTGGTCATCATGGCCGCAACGATCGTCCTGGTCTGGTTCGGCCTGCGCCCCGCAACGCGCATGCTGCTCGAATTCCAGCCGCGGCCGGTCGTTCCGGAAGCTGCTGGCGCCGCGGCCGAGTTGCCGTTCGAGCCGCAGATCGCCGCCGCATTCTCTGGCATCGAACCGCAATTTGCGGCCGACACATCGCCTGACCTCATCGGCGATCTGACCAGCAAGATAAATCGCGTACCGCAGAAGCGGCTTGAGCAGATGGTCGACTACGACGAGGACCAGGTCGTAGCCATCCTGAAGCAATGGCTGCGCGGAGGCACATAGATTGAGCGTCGTCCCCGTAGCGCACTTCCTGGTTGATTTCAGTGCCGCACCGCTGGTCGAAGCGGTGCCCGAGGAACCGCTTGCCGCGGTAACGCCCGAAGCGGACTGGGAAGAGCGCGTCGCGGACGCCTACGCGCGTGGCATCGAGGAAGGCAAGCGATTGGCCGAAGCTGACGCCATCGCGGAACTCCAGATACAGAAAGCTGCCTGGGAAAAGAGCGCAGCCGAAGCGCGCGAAGCATGGTGCGCGGATACCGGTGCCGGCATTTCCGCGCAGATCGCCGCTGCATTTGGTGCGTTGGAAGATCAAATCGCGACGGCCGCAGAGCGCGTTCTTATGCCGTTGGTTTCGCAGTCGGCCCGCACCCAGGCCGTGCAGCAGCTGCGTAACATCATTGTCGATCTCGCTGCCACCAATCCGGGCATCGGCCTTCAGATATCAGGTCCCGAAGATCTCCTCGCAATCGTACGCGACACCTTACCTGCGTCGATCTTAGAGCCGGTCTATACGGTCACCGACAAGACCGACATTCAGATCAAAGCCGGTGCGTCCTTGCTCGAAACCCGCATCGCATCGTGGCTCCAAGCGAGCGAGGGACAGTCCGCATGACGACAGGGCAGAACGACAGCGGCGGGGATACGCAACACCACGAGCTGGTCATCATCCGTCGCCGCGGCAACGGTGACGACGCACCGCATCACGGCGGCGTTTGGAAGATCGCCCACGCCGACTTCATGACGGCACTCATGGCGTTCTTCATGGTCATGTGGCTGATCAACGCCACCGACGACAAGACCATTACTGGCGTCGCAAACTACTTCAACCCGGTGCGTCTCAACGATTCCACCGCGCGGCCGAAGGGCATTTTCGCCGTCGAGCCCGGTAGCGAGAACGGCGACGGCGACAAGGTTGCTCCGGATTCGTCCTCGAAGCACAAAGGCAGCAAGTCGGAGAAGAAATCCGAGAACGGCGCTGGCAACGATGCCAAACTGTTCAGCGAGCCCTATGCAGCGCTCGACAAGCTCGCCGCCGAAGCTGGGAAAGAAGCGGCTAAAGGCGGCACCGGTATTGCGCCTCGTCACGCCGGCGAGGCGTTCCGCGATCCCTTCGATCCAGACTCTCGCTTCGAAGCTGCTCAGCCGGGTCAGACGTCGCCTGGCGCAGCGCACGATGGGGCCGCCGGGGCAGGCGGCGCAGCATCGCAGCCGCAAGGCCTCGAGGCGCAGATCGCCCAGCGAGTTGATATGAAGGATGCTCCGGAGGATCTGCGGCATCCCCTAGAGCAGGCGATCGAGCAGGCGGGCCTGTCGCCGATCCCTGGCATCGACGTTCGCCGCACCGACGAGGGCGTCTTGATTTCCATCACCGACCAGCCCGACTTCGAGATGTTCGGCATCGCGTCGGCCGAGCCGCAGCCCGAACTGGTCGTACTGCTGGAAAAGATCGGCAAGACCCTCGTCGACCGTCCCGAGCAAATCGTCATTCGCGGTCACACCGACGGCCGACCCTTCCGACCCGGCGGTTACGACAACTGGCGGCTTTCCACCGCCAGAGCGCAAATGGCGTACTACATGCTGATGCGATCCGGCATCCCCGAAGGGCGCGTCATGCGCATCGAAGGACACGCCGATCACCAGCTCAAGGATAGCGACAATCCGCTTGCTGCCGAGAACCGTCGCATCGAGATCCTCCTCACAAAGGACAAATCTTGATGCGCGCTGCGCTCTGCTCAGTTCTGCTGATTGCCGGTGTGCTGCCGCTCGCCCCGGCGGCGGCCGCACAAGAGCCCGGGCAGCAGCCCTATGAGCTTGTCCGCGAGTTGCAGAAATATCAGGACGACGCAGCCCTCAAAGGCACGCGCGCGCGCAAGGAGCAGAGCGAGCGCATCGCCAGGGTCGCCACGCAGTTGACCCAGTTCGGGCCTCAGGCATGGAGCGACCCGCGCAACGTTCGCGCCGCGGTAATTTATGTGCTGAGCGGGGGTGACCCGCGCATTCTGCGCAACCTGACAGCGTCGGGCAAAGAACTCGGCATCGACGAGCGGCTGGTCAAAGGCGCGCTGGCATACAGCGAGCGCCGCGACGCCGAAGCCGCCGAGCAATTCGAAACCATCGATGTTGAAGCCCTCGACCGCACCGTTGGCGGACACGTTGCCCTCGTCCGCGCCCTGCTGATCATAAAGGACGACCAGGCCAAGGCCGCGAACCTGCTCGACAGGGCGCGGGTCATTTCTCCGGGAACGATCGTTGAGGAATCGGCTCTGCGCCGTGAGACGATCCTCGTCGCCAAGATGGGCCAGCTCGACAGGTTCGATGCACTGTCCGCGCAATACCTTCGCCGCTTCGGCTCGTCTATCTTCGTTGGGACGTTCGCGCGCCAGTTCGCGCAGGAGATCGTCGCCCATAAGTATGCGGACGACGAGAAGCGGCTGGCAAAGCTCGACGCTGCACTGCGGGAGCTACCCGATGTCCCGCGCATCGAGGCCTCTCTCGCCATTGCCGAGGAAGCGATTGCGATCGCAAATGTGGAGCTGGTGCGCTTTGCCGGTCGCATCGCCGCTATCGACCCCAAGCAGTACCCCCAAGAGGCCACGCGGATGCGTCTGTTCGAGGCCGCCGCCCTCATCGTGACTGACAATTTCGATGAGGCTTCGCGCGCTCTCTGGAGCATCGACAGGTCCAAGCTGAGTGCCCACGAGGAGGCGCTCCTCGACGCCGCGCTCGATGTGGCGAAAGACATCTCTCGGGCCCCATCGCTCTCACAAGCGGCAGCCGCGACGGAAACCGCCGATAAACCGGCAGAAGCCGGCTACACGCCACCGGTCGTCAGCAGTGCGCAGCAGGCCATCGCTCGTGTCGACCAGCTCTTGAATGAGGGTGCCCAATGACGACGCCAGGAAGCGTTGCCGCCCAAATCCCGACCAGAGCTGCACCAGTTGGTGCACGCGATTCCGGTTCGAAGGGCGATGCGCCCGCTGACGAGGGCGACAGCGGATTCGGCGACGTCCTCAACAAGCTCGAGCAGGACGACGGCCGCGCCACTAAGGATGTGGCACCGCGCCAGACATCGAGATCTGATCAGCGCATTGACGCGCAGGCGGAAGACGAAACCCAGCAGTCCGCGGGCACAGCCGATGCGCCCGAAACGGACTTCGCCGCCGATCTCTTTGCCGAAATTGATCTCACCCTCGGCAGCGATGATACGCCCGATGACGTCGCAGTGCCTGCCCGCCAAGCGGTGGCCGCAGACGTGCTTGGCCTCAGTGCTATCGCCGCAGCGGCACTCAATGCCCAGCAGACGCCAGTTGCTACCGCGGCCGGAGCCCAGCAGCCGCAGCCGAGCTTGCCACAGCACACTGCAGTGCCGATCGTCGCTGACGTTGCCCAAGACCTCGCCAACGCCGCCGCCTCGGCCAATGATGCCGCTGCAGCATCCGGCCGTCCCGATGTCGACGGGGCTCTGCCCGGCGCACAGCAGCCGTCACCGGCTGATGCTATGGTGGAAAGTGCTGATGCAGAGCTCCCGCCCGCGCAGCTGGCAGCCAGCGCAGCAGCGGTGGTGCCACAGCGCAGCGAACCGCCGGGCCAGACGAAGCGCACCACCACAAGCGTTTTGCGTCAGGAAGCGCACTTCGCGCCGGTTACGTCGCCGGTGGCCGGGCCGCAACCTCACACTACAAATGAGGACGGCAAGTTGCCGGGTCAGGGAGCAGAGCTGCTGCCCGCCGATCAATCTGCGGCGACGCCCGTGGATGGCATCCTCACCTCCGCCGACGATCTGTCTTCCGCTATGACGCGACCGGCGCAGCAGATCGCCGATCAGATCGTCAATGATGCTGGCATCGGCCCAGAGTTCATCGAGCGCCTTGCCTCCCCGACCGATCAGACCGGCAGCAAGCCCGCGCTTAAGGTCCTCCACATTCAGTTGCAGCCGATCGACCTCGGTACAGTGACCGTCCGCATGGAATTGAAGGACCAGGAACTCACCGTGCATGTCGAGGCCGATCGCAGCGACACCGCCGATATGATCCGCGCCGATCAGGATACGCTCGCCAAGCTTCTGCGCGGCGCGGGCTACAACATCGACACCGCTTCAGTGCGCATCGCCGATGCGGGCAGCTCCGGGCAGCAGGTTTCCCAGACCGGCGCCGGAACCAGCCTGCAATCGCAAGCGCAGTCGCAGTCCGGCCCGTCGGCGCACCAGCGCCAGGGACAGGGAGACGGGCAGCGCGGCTCGGCCAACGGTGACACTAACCCCCAGATCAGCCGGAACGACAGCTATGAGACGACCAATACTCGCTCTGGTGGCGGCGTTTATATCTAGCGCGCCCGCGATGGCGCTCGATAGCGGCGAAAACGTGTGCGAGCGCGAGCTCGTGCGTGCCGCTGCCATCCACAACGTCCCGCTCGGCATGCTCTATGCGATCGGCCTCTCAGAGTCCGGCCACGGCGGCACCTTGCAGCCTTATGCTTTGAACATCGATGGCCGCGCCGCCTATGAGCCCAGCAAGCCGGCGGCGCTCAGCACGTTCCGGCAGGCCAGCCGCGGCGGCGCCAAGCACATCGACATCGGCTGCATGCAGATCAACCACCGCTACCACTCGGAGAACTTCGGTTCGCTCGAGGAAATGTTCGACCCGGCCAAGAACGTCGCTTACGCAGCGCGCTTTCTTAGCGAGCTGAAGGAACGCGAGGGTACGTGGACGAAGGCGATCGCCCGCTACCACGCCGGGCCAAACAATCTGCCGGCCCAAAAGTCCTATGTCTGCCGTGTCATTGGCAATATGGTCGAGGCGGGCTTTGGTGAGTGGACGACGGACGCACGCAGCTACTGCGGGCGTTAGTGACTGATCATTGCGGCGGTGGGGAAATGCCGCGAGGGGGACGGACGATGGCTGCAAACACGGGGCTGCTCGGTCCTTACCGGCTGAGCTACGACGGGATCAATCACGCCGTCGCGCGGCGTACTGCGGGAGTTTTCGCGCTCGGCAGCACCGATCCCGGTGGCAACTTCCGCGTCAAGCACGTCGGCCGTTCCGACAGCGATGTGCGCAGCCGCCTATGCGAATGCATCGGCTCAGATGCGCTGTTCAAAGTGGGCTTTTTCGCTTCGGCGCGCGCTGCATTCGAAAAGGAATGCGAGTTGTTTCACGACTTCGCCCCGCCCAGCAATCGCATCCATCCAAGCCGGCCTAAGGGAACGACGTGGGAGTGCCCGCGCTGCAAGATCTACCACCACACCAAGCCTTGAGCGCCGTGGACGATCGCCGCCGCTGCTACTAGCGGCCGAGCAGCTTCAGCATATCGTCGAGCGCTGCCTGGTAGCCGTGATGCCAGTAGGCTTCCTCGCGCGATCCAGAATCCAGATGGCGCTGCTCCAGATTGGTTTGCACGGCCTGGCTTAGCAACCATTCGCGGATGCTGTCGCGGCGTTCTTCGATCACCGCCAGATTTCTATCGGCCGACATTGATTGACCAACCCCACTGAAGCACTGCGCGCTCTTCGGCGCGTTGGATCGATCTTAGTTCAGAGGTCTTCGCGTCCCCTCAAAGCAATAGTTCGAATTGTTGCTTTTCGTATGTCCGAAGTTTTTGCCGCACCTCATCACTGACACATCCTGCGCTTCATCGCGCGATCGATCAGCATGTTGGCGACCATCATGCGGCGCGTCGCAATTTCGCGCTCGTGCGCCAGCACGCGGTCGGGATGATTGGCCATCGCGAACCGGCGCCGCAGACGCGCAAGCTCGGGCGATGTCATCTTGTCGGTGATGCGCAGCTCTGCCGAAATCGATTGCGGATCGGTTGCCATCGGCCGCCGCGGTGTTGGCTTGCGCGTGCTTTGCTGTTCGAGGTAGGCCTGCACCATCACTGAGAGGTTGGAAACGCGCAGCTCGCGGACCGCATCGGTGAGCACGTCGAGCAGCGACGGACCAACAGGCCGCGGTCGTGCTGTTTCGCGCCACTGATCGCCATCGAGACCGGCAGCTCGCGCGGCCTCTTCGAGTACCTGCGCAAAGCCGGGCCGCGCCTTCGCATGATTCAGAAAAACTCGCATTCCTCGCCTCCCGCGTTGGCCTGCCGCGGCTGGCTCGGTTGCTTCAAGCGCTCTGACAGCGCAGCGAGCAGCACCGCATCGCATGCCGAGCGCGTATCCAGCGTCCAGGCGTCCGGAGCGGTCGTTGCGATGTTGGCGAGAAACTTGGAAAGCCCGGCGAGGTTCTGCGTCACATGATCGATGCCCTGCAGGACATCGAAGCACTGGGCATCGCGCAGCGATTGCCGCACGCCCGGCAGCTCCACAATCGTGTGCAGGCGCTCAACATCGGCGGCAAGCTGATGCAACTCTTCGCCGACGACCTCCAGCAACGCTGGAAGCGGCGTATGCGCAATGTCTGGCGCAGCAGGCTTACTCATGTACGCTTCCGGTCGCAGAGCGCCCGGCCCCTCAGAACAGTTCGAGATCTCCATCCGGCAACGGCTTCGGCACCGCCGCGGGTTTGGCTATGATACCCGCCTCACCGATAAAGATTTGCCGTGCACGGCCGGAAACCGGCCAATATTCCAGCCGCCGCCCCGAACTTCCGCCAAGGCTGCTGCTCACGATGGCGATTCCTTCGTTGCGCAGGAAGCCCTCGGCGAAGGTCGCGTTCATGCCGCCGACGTCCGAGTTCTTGAAGATCGTCCGCGCCCCGCCAAAAAGCTTGGCCTCGAGCCGCGCCCGGTTAGCGCCCATCGACATCAATCCGTTGACGAGCAGTTCCATCAGATGCACGCCGTAGCGCTCGGCATCGCGCGTCTTCAGCCGCTCACCATCCCCCGGCAGCAGAAAGTGGTTCATGCCGCCGATGCGCGCCACGGGATCGCGAAGACATGCGGACACGCATGAGCCCAGCACCGTCGTCAGGACGAGATCGGGATCGTCCGAGACGTGGTACTGGCCTTCCATCACGTGGCGTCTGGTAAGCGTTTGCGTCATCAATTGAGCTTGCCGACGACGGCTTCGAGCGCTGTCTTCAGCGCCGGAACCGTGAATGGCTTCGTCAGGTAGTTATTGATCCCGAACTGGATCGCCTTCTGCACCAGCTCCTTGTCGCCCTTGCCCGTTAGCATGATGAAGGGCAGCTTCTGCGTCGGCGTGTGCTGACGAATTGCGCGCAGCAGGCCGAGACCGTCGAGCTTGGGCATGTTGAAGTCCGAGATGACGAGGTGCGTCTGTTGCGTCATCACATGCTTCAGTCCCTGCTCGCCGTCCGATGCGAACGAGATGTTCTTGATCCCGATTTCCTGCAGTCCATCGCGCACCAGCATGCGGCTGGTCGTCGTATCATCAACGATGAGGATCTTTAGTTGGTCTGCGAGTGCCATTAGTTGTTCTCCCTCCCTTGACGACCGCGGAGATTGGTCATGACGAGAACCGCGTTTGCGATCCGATCAAGGGGAAGCTGTCGCTCCACCGCTCCGACTTCGAAAGCTGCTCTTGGCATGCCGTAGATGAGGCTGGACGCCTCGTCCTGACCAATTGTGCGTGCGCCGGCTTCGCGCATTTCCTTGAGACCTTGCGCGCCGTCGCGCCCCATTCCGGTGAGGATGACGCCGATCGCGTTCGATCCGGCATGTCGCGCAACCGAATGGAACAATACGTCCACGGAAGGCGAATGCCCGTTGACAGCCGGAGCGGCGCGCAGCCGGCAGCGCAAGGCGCCACCGTTCTTCTCGACCTCGAGATGCTTCGGCCCGCCCGGCGCGATGTAGACGTGCCCGTTCTCGATCACCATGCCGTCGACTGCTTCCGAAACTTTCGGCGCGTTGAGGCGATCGAGCCGCGCCGCGAGGCTTGCCGTGAAATCCGGCGGCATGTGCTGCACGATCAGCGTCGGCGGGCAGTTCGCTGGAAACTGCGAGATCAGTGCCGACAACGCTTCGACGCCGCCGGTCGACGATCCGACGGCGACGATCCGCCCGTCGGGATCATAGGCATTGACGAGCGGGCGGCGCTGCTCGCGCGGGCCGGGCTCAGTGGCTGTCGCCATCGCACGCGAGCGGACACGAGCGCCAGCCGCCGCCTTTACGATCCGCGGTAGTTCGGCGAAAGGCAGGGTATCGCCCGGCCCCGGCTTTGCAATGCACTCCACCGCGCCGATCTGCATGGCTTCGATCGCCGTCTCCGTGCCTTCGCCCGTGAGGTTCGACACCATCACCACCGGCGTCGGCCGCAGCCGCACGATCTTCTCCAGGAATTCGAGGCCGTTCATGCCCGGCATTTCGACGTCGAGCGTGATGACGTCCGGGTTATGCGTCTTGATGGCATCGCGCGCAGTCAGCGGATTGCTCGCCGTGCCGACGACTTCGATCTCCGGGTCGCGCCGCAGCGCGAGCGAGATGAGCCCGCGCATGGTGGCGGAATCATCGACAACCAGGACACGTACAGTTGTCATGCCGAAGTGCCCTCCCGCCGATAGGTTGTGATGGCCTCGTTGACGAAGAGCGGCGCAGCCTCGCCGAACACGCGCTCCGAGTGGCCGATATAGAGCCGCCCGCCAGGCACCAGCAGCGGTGCGAAGCGGCACCAGATGTCGACCTGCGTCGCTTCTTTGAAATAGATGAGCGCGTTGCGGCAGAAGATGGCGTGGAACGGCCCGCGCATTGGCCACGGACCAATCAGGTTCAGCTTGCGAAACGCAACGAGCTTGCGCATCTCCTCACCGACACGCCAGCTCTTGCCGTCACGACCATCGACGGACTTGAACCAGCGCTTGCGCGCATCGATGGGAATAGAGACGGTGGCGGCATCGCTGTAGATGCCCGCCTCGCCCCGCTGCAAGACATTTGGGTCGATGTCGCTCGCCAGCACTCTGACATTCAGCGAAGCTGCATCCGGAATGACCGACAGGATCGCCAGCGCTATTGAATAGGGCTCCTCACCGCTCGAGCACGCAGCCGACCAGATGCGCACGGGAGCGCCGGAACGGGCCACTGAAACGAGCGGCGGCAGCACGTGCGTCTTCAGGTGCTCGAAATGATGCGGCTCGCGGAAGAAACGGGTGACGTTGGTCGTCAGCGCCGCCACCATCTCCTGGCGCTCCGCCGCGCCTTCGTCTCGCATCAACAGCGAGCAATAGCTTTGGAAGCTCTCTAGATGCAGCGCGCGCAACCGCTTCGCCAGTCGCGAATAGACGAGGCTGGCCTTCGACTCGGCAAGGTCGATACCCGCGTCATTGTAGGCGATATCCGCGATCTGGCGGAAATCGTCCTTGGTGAGCGGAAACTCTCCCTCGATGAGCCGCTGACCGCGTCGGCCGGCAGTGCTCGCAGCGGCGGATGTCATTGCACCTCGGTCCCTTCGCGTTCCGGCAGCACGCTATCGACGGAAAGGATGCTGAGCATTCGCCCTTCCATCGCCAGCAAGCCACACACGAAGTGCTTGGCCATGTCCGATGCAACGTCCGGCGGAGGCAGAATCTCGCTGGCAGTGACGGTAAGGATATCGGACACGGCATCGACCAGCAGTCCGACAACCTGGCTGCCGACCTGCACGACGATGATGACGTGACGTCCCATCGCCTCAGCCGGCGGAAAGCCGAGCCGCACCGCAAGATCCATGATCGGCAGCACGGCGCCGCGCAAGTTGATGACCCCGCGCACATACGACTGCGAGTGCGGCAGGACCGTCGCCGGCGTCCAGCCGCGGATCTCCCGCACCGCCATGACGTCGATGCAGAACTCCTGCTTACCGACAGCGAATGCAATCAGCTCCCGGGCGGAGCTGGAACGGGATTGAAGAAGGGCTGCGCTGCTTTCGCTCATTGGATTCATCCTGCCAGTGCAAGAACAGATTCGGGGTTGCCGCCGTTACGCGAACCAGCGACGACGGCATCTACATCGACGATCAGGGCCACACGGCCATCGCCAAGAATTGTCGCGGCGGCGATGCCGGGCACGCGCCCATAGTTGGCTTCGAGACTCTTGATCACGACCTGGCGCTGGCCCTGGATGCCGTCCACCAGCAGTGCGCTCTGAGCACCGCCGTCAGATTCAACCAGCAGCGCAACACCAGCGCCTGGATCGGTGCTGTGGTTGCGATAACCGAGCTCCCGGCCGACATCGACCAAAGGAATGAAATTGTTGCGCAACGCGATGACGCGCGCCTCACCGCCAAACCCATGGATATCGCCGGGCTTAGGCTTCAGCGTTTCGATGATCGAAGTGAGCGGCACCACCAGAGTCTGGTCGGCAACCGTGACGACCATGCCGTACAGCACGGCGAGCGTCAGCGGCAGGCTGAGCGTGAAGGTCGATCCGTGGCCCGGGCGCGACGTGATCGACACGCGTCCGCCAAGGGCCTGGATCGACCGCTTCACAACGTCCATGCCAACGCCGCGGCCGGAGATGTCCGAGATGGTCGATGCCGTCGAGAAGCCCGGCAGGAAGATGAGGTTGTCGACCTCGTCGTCCGTAAGCTGCGCATTGGCCGGAATAAGGCCCTTCTCCTCGGCGATCGCGCGTACGCGCGGCCGGTTGATTCCTGCTCCATCGTCGGCAATGTCGATGACGATGCGTCCCGAGCGGTGCGATGCCGAAAGCTTCACGAGGCCTTCCTCGCGCTTGCCCGCGGCGATGCGGTCCTCGGGCTTCTCCAATCCGTGATCGATGGCATTGCGGATCATGTGCGTGAGCGGATCGGCGAGCCGCTCGATGACCGTCTTGTCGACTTCTGTTCCCTCGCCCTCGGTGACGAGCCGCACCTTCTTGTGCGTGGCGGCCGCCACCTCGCGCACGAGGCGCGGCATACGCTGGAACACAGATTTCACCGGCTGCGCACGGATGGCCATCACGCCTTCCTGGATGTCGCGCGTCAGTTGCTCGAATTCGTCGAGGCCGGTCGCGAATTCGGCCGAGCGCGCAAGTCCTGCCTCGCCCAGCCGCTGCGACAGCATCGCCTGGTTTATCACCAGCTCGCCGACGAGGTTCATCAGCCGGTCAACGCGATCGAGATCGACGCGGATCGTCTGCTGTGCAGCCTCTCCGCTTGCTGACTTGTCGCCCTTCTCCGCCTTGTCTGGTTTGCTCTCGCTCTTGGCGCTGTCGGGCTTCGCAGCGAAATCGGGGACAGCAACGGGGAATTCGGGGGCAGTAACCGAAACGTCGGCGATGACCGCTTCCGCGATGGCAGGCTCGTCGGCAGCGGCGGCGACATCGACCGGCGCTTCGCGAATGCTGCGCAGCAGCGCTTCGAAGTCGGCATCCTCAACCGGCGGCGCGGCGCCGTTGTTCGCCGTAATCGTTAGATCGCAATCACCGTCGACGAATTCGAACACGGCGCGCACATCGTCTTCCGACTGCGTCGTCTTCAGTTCGATCATCCAGGCGAGATACGATCCTTCAGGATCAATCTCGCTGAGAGCAGGCACTGAGCTCGTGTCGCAAGAGACCGTCATCTCGCCGAGACGGCCAAGCTCGCGCAGCAGCACCGCCGGCTCGTTCGCACTGGCGTAAAGGCTGGCGTGCGGCTTGAAGGTTACCGTGTATTCGAAGACCGTCGGCTCCGGCTCAGTCGGCAGCTCCGCCGCTATGTCGTCGAAGGTTGGAAAGGCGACGGCCACGGGCGTGAACCCGAGGTCTTCGACGCTGTCCTCTTCGGCCAAATCGCCGGTAGCCACCGGCGTGCCACTCAGCGATGCCAGTTCCTCCGTTCCAGTGCGGATGCGCTCCGCGTCGACCGATCCGCCATCGCGGGCCACGCGCACCAGGTCCGCGAGAACGTCGGCCGATCGCAGCAGCACCTCGACGACGGCACCGGCCGGATCAAGACGCCCTTTGCGCACTTCATCGAGCACCGTCTCGAACACGTGTGCAAAGCGCACGAGCTCATCGAGAGCGAACGCGCCAGCGCCGCCCTTGATCGAATGCACCGCGCGGAATACCGCGTTGACGATCTCCGGATCCTCTCCGCCGCCTTCGATTTCCAGCAGGCCGGACTCCAGTTCAGCGAGCTGCTCCTCGCACTCCTGGAAGAAGATCTGTCTCAGCGAGTCCATCTCGTTCCCCGCCATTATCCCCTCTCCGATCTATCAGCCGGAAACCCGGCGGATCGCATCCACCAGCTTTACGGGATGGAACGGTTTGACGATCCAGCCGGTCGCGCCTGCGCTGCGGGCACGGCTCTTCTTCTCGGCGTCGCTTTCCGTGGTCAGCACCAGGATGGGAACCGCTCTATGCGATGTATCGCGACGCACGTGCTCGATGAAGCCGAAGCCATCGAGTCGCGGCATGTTGATGTCGGTGATGATCACGTCGGCGCGCTTGTCCTGCAGCACCTCCAGCCCCTTGATGCCGTCTTCGGCCTGCAACACGTGGTACCCGGCATCTTCGAGCGCCAGCAGCAACATCTCCCGCATGGTGCGCGAGTCATCGACAGTGAGGATCGTCTTGCTCATCAGGCGGGCTCCGCTCGTGCCGTGTCTTGACTGATCTGAATCCCCAGCAGCTCGCTGCTCGCCAGGAACTCATCGGTTGGATTTTCTACCGTGAGGCGGACACCGTCCGCCTTCCACGTGGCCTCGGCGGAAAGCAGCACCTGCAGGCACTGCGCTCCGACGCGGCGAACTTTGCTGGCGTCGATCGTGAGATCGCTGCCACGGCGGGGAAGGAGCGACTGGGCCAGAGGAGCTGCAGCCGTGAGGTCGAGAACCTCAGCGAGCTGCAGCTTCCCGGTCGTGCCCCTTCGCGTTCCGCTCTTAGAACTCTTCCCAGTCCTGCTCATTGGCGATCGCCTCTAGCTTGCGCACTGCGGACGGCACTCCACGACCACCGATGGTCTTGAGGGCTGGGCGAGTCTTCTGAGATGCTGCGCGCGGCTCGCGATGCGCGGGCTCGGCGGCAATCTCCTGTCCGGTCTCGAAGCGGCCAACCAGATCCAGCAGCTTCTCGATCTCGCGAGCAAGACCGTGGCTTGCGGCCGTGGTCTCTTCGACGATAGCCGCGTTCTGCTGCGTGACCTGGTCCATCTGCGAGACGCCGGTGTTGATCTCCTGCAGACCGACAGACTGCTCTTTCGCGCCTGCCGCGATCTCGGAGACGATCGTGTTGATCTCCGTGACCTCGGTCATGATCCGATCTAGCGCCTGGCCCATCTGCCCGACGAGGCCGACACCCTGCTCGACCTGCTTGGTCGACGCAGAGATCAAGCCCTTGATCTCCTTGGCAGCTTCCGCTGAGCGCTGCGCCAGCGCCCGCACTTCCGATGCGACGACGGCAAAGCCGCGGCCCGCCTCGCCAGCGCGAGCAGCCTCGACACCGGCGTTGAGAGCAAGCAGGTTCGTCTGGAAGGCGATTTCGTCGATCACGCCGATGATGTGGCTGATCTGCTGCGAGGAGCGCTCGATGTCGCCCATCGCTGAGATGGCGTGGCGCACCACCTCATCGCTCTTTTCGGCATCCGACTTCGCCGAAGCAACGACTTCGCGTGCATGGCCTGCACCGTCGGCCGTCTTCTTCACTGTCGCGGTAATCTCATCCAGCGCCGCGGCGGTCTGCTCCAGGCTTGCTGCCTGTTGCGCGGTGCGCCGGGACTGATCGTCCGCCGCCGTCGAGATTTCGCTCGTGGCGAAGCGGATCGCCTGCGTGCTGGAAGCAATCGTCAGGATCGCATCCTGCAGGCTCGAAGCAGTCGTGTTGAAGTCGTGACGGATTTTCTCGTAGTCCTCGGTGAAGGGCGTATTGAGACGATAGGTGAGATCACCCTTCGACAGACGCTCCAGAGCAGCCGAGAAGTCACGCATGAACGTGTTGTGCGCTTCGATGTAGAACTGGCTGTCTGCTTCCTGCTTGCGCCGCTCCTCTTCGGCAGCAACGCGCGCAGCTTCGGCCTCCCGCTCCAGACGCCGCTTTTCGATCGCGGCCTCTTTGAACGTGGCAACCGCCTGCGCCATGAGGCCGATCTCATCGGTGCTCTTGATTGCGGGGACGTCGATATCATGATCGCCCGAAGCCAGACCGTGCACCGCCGTTGTGATCTGCGCCAGCGGCCGAGCGATTGCGCGCGACAGCCACCAGCCGGCCATCAACGCCATTCCGATCGCGAACAGGCTCCCGAGCAATTGCGTAGCGTGCGCCCAATAAAGCGCTGAGTTTCGCTCCGCTTGTTTCTCGGCAACGATCGCATCGGTCTTTTGTTCTGCAGATTTTGCCGCAGCCCGGAAGGCATCGAACGCGGCCGTCGCATTGCCACGCTCGCCGACTGTTAAGCCGTCGCCACCGGCAGCGCGGCGCCATGCGGCCGCAGTGCTGTCGATCGCGTGCACATCGCTGGCGAGCGATGCTAGTTCCGGGTGATCTTTGATGCTCTCGAGCGCCTTATTGATCTGCTCTGAGAAGTTGCTCGACGCGGCCTGGATGACAGATGCGCCGTCGTTGGCGGTGCGCGCCTGCTGCTCGTCGTAGACGTACGAAGCCGCGCGTCTGAGTGTTTTCTCCACACTGACGGCCGCTGAGACGTCCTCGGTCGTGCGGTCGATTGCAAGGAGAGTGAAGAAAAATGCGGTTCCCGTGAATGCAAACACGACGAGAACACACGCTAGCCCCAACGCAATCTTGCGCGAGACCTTCAAATTGGCGAGCAACATTGTACCGGCGGCCCTTGGTTCGCGGTTAGCGGACACATACCGGGCTCGCACCGGCATAGCAGAACGGCATCATGCGCGTTGGCGGCGTGAGGGCCATCCAATCTGCCATGAGCGGACTATAGGAGGGTAGTGCTAACAATGGATTAGCCGTGCGTGTTGGGGAAATGAATCAAGTCGAGGACGCGGCCTGGCGCAGCTAGTTCATGCGCTCACGTCCCATCCGCGTCCGCGATAGGAGCGACACGGAGCGTCGGGCGGAAGATTGCGTCTTGGGATTTTATGCGACGCCGCGCGGTAAGATCGCAGCGACTAAAAAGAAGAAGGCGCAGTCACGTCTGTGCGTGCGCGCCTTCTGCAAAGTTTTGGCGTCGAGTCTGTGAGGTCAGCGATTGTGCGCGCAGTCGTTGAAAAGCTTCCACATCTGTGGCGTGCCCACGTCCATTGCCTTCTTGAAGAGATAGTCGCAATCGTTCGGCTGCTGCGAGCCTGAGTTGTTCGGCGGCGTCTGCAGCAGGTCGTTGTAGTCCATGTTTATCCACGGAACCGCACCTGCCGCCCAGGGATTGCGGCGCCCTGGCACCGGGCCATATCCGCCGCCGCCGGGACCATAACCGCCGTTCGGCGGTCCATAGCCATGTTCCCCAGGGCCGACGCCTCCACCGCCGGGACCGAAGCCGCCTTCGTGGCCGCCACCGCCGCCATAGCCGCCACCACCGCCAAATCCCCGGGCATCCGCAACGGATGCAAGTGCCGCCATGCCAACGAGCACGCTGACACTCGCCGCCAAAATCGGCCGGCATCTCGACATGGAAATCTCCCTCCGTAGTCCGTTGTCAGCTAACGTGCCGACAGTGCACTACATTGATCGACAGCCATGAAAACTCGATAAAGTGAGCCTCTCGCGCTTGAACGAGGTTTGCTACCTCGCGTTAAGATCAGAAGACGGAGCAAGAGGCCGAGCCGCCCACCCCTTCTCATGCGCGGTGATAGGGATGGCCCGACAGGATGGTTGTGGCGCGATAGAGCTGCTCGATGAGAATGGCACGCGCCAATCCGTGCGGCAGCGTCATCGGACCGAGGGACAGTTTCAGCGTGGCGGCTGATGCAACTTCTCCGCCATGGCCGTCGGGGCCTCCGATCAGAAGCGCCAGCTCCTTGCAGCCATCATCGCGTTGCCTTGCGAGCCAGTCCGCCAGCGCTACGCTCGAAAGCAGCTTGCCGCCTTCGTCGAGGGCAACGATTTGGCTCGCCGCGCCGGCTGCTTTGAGCAGGCGTGTGGCCTCATCGCCCTTGCGGGCCTCGGCTGCCGATGCACGGCTTTCATTCAGTTCGGTGATGATGAGCGGGCCAAGCCCGAGCGACCGGCCGGCAGCATCGAAGCGCTTGTGATAGCGCGCACAGAGATCTTTCTCCGCGTCTTTGAGGCGGCCAACTGCTGCAACGATAAGGCGCATGACCGCTCATCCCGGCTGGCGCCTCCCACGCAGGGAGGCGCCGTCGCCGCTATTGTGCCGCCTGAAGCGCGCTCAGTGAGCCGTAGTTGGCTCGCCCGGGCGTTCCGCGGACCACATCTTCTCGAGGTTGTAGAACTCGCGAACCTCGTCGCGGAATACATGCACGATGATGTCGCCGGTATCGATCAACACCCAGTCGCACGCTTCCAGACCCTCGACCCGAACCCGGGTGAGGCCCTTTTCCTTCAGCTTGCGGCTGATCTGGTCGGCGACTGCGCCGACGTGCCGGTCGGTCCGACCTGTTGCGATCACCATGAAATCGCCGATCGAGGTCTTTCCAGCGAGGTTGATCGTGACGATCTCCTCGGCCTTGGCCTCGTCGAGCCAGTGGGCGATTTCCTGGACCAGTGCTGCCGATTTCTGTCCGTCTGACAAAAGCTCGGCGTGAGGCGCGCCCGTACGGGCACCCTCAAGTGCGGTTCGCATCGTGTGCTGGTTGTCCCTTCCTCATGCACCCCTTGGGGCCTGCACCGGGGTGCTTCGCGCAATCCCACACCCTCGGCGCTCTTCTGCGGAGAGCATACCAGCTCCCCGCCACCACAAAACATAAGGCCTAGGGGCGCCATCCAGCAATAGTTAATGCATGGCAAGCTTTTTCATATGCAACGCGGGATTGTAAAAAATTGTATATATTTCGGCTGCTTACGATTCTCGGACAGTGCCTCGCAGGGCCGTCGATGACGCCCCTGACAGCCGTGTGCTGAGGAAAACCCAAGCCGGTGGGTGCATCGTCGCCAATCCGCCGGCAGCGGTTTCGGGGACGCGGAAGGGCATGAGTCGCACCGCCGCCGGCGAGGCGAGGGCCTTGAAACGCCAGCCAGGCCGATCCACCACGGCAATCGGCACCAGCTCCGCAATGTCGCGCCAGCGCCGCCAGCGGTTGAAGCTTGCCAGATTGTCCGCACCCATCACCCAGACGAAGTGCACGCCGGGTATTCGGGTCGTGAGGTGGGTCAGCGTCGCATAGGTATAGGACTGCCCCAGCCCTTCCTCGAAGCCGGTCACTGTGATGCGCGGATCGGTAACGAGACGGCGACTGGCCGCCAGGCGCTCGGCCAAGGGAGGCAGCCCGTTGCCGCTCTTCAGTGGATTGCCGGGTGTCACCATCCACCAGAGCTGGTCGAGCTTCAGCCGGCGCAGCGCGGTGGTGGCAACGAGCGCATGCCCCTCGTGCGGGGGATTGAACGTGCCACCCATCACGCCGATGCGCTGGCCGGCATATGCCAACGGCGGCATCGAGCTGCTGAATGAAGGTGACTGCGCGGACTCGTCCATCACGTTGGTTGTTTTCGACCAATGACTATTCGGCGTTGCATCTGATTGTAGGCGATAGGCTCCTGATCAATAGGAAAAATCGCATCGATTGGAAGCATCCGGCAGGCGCAACTGCATCGAGCACTCCCCAACCGTGCGCGAGCGGTGCGACATGCAACGCTAGTAACGCGCCAGTCATGATTGCTCTGCATTCCTGTGGGCGACCGGCGCTGCGCCCCGCCGGTCATCAGGAGGCAGTATGCGTAGACGTCAGTTCCTGGCTTCGGCCGTATCAGTGGCGGGGGCGATGACGCTCACGCGCACCGCCGCGCAAGCCGCCCCCCAATCTCCTGACGCACACGCAATCCCGCACCTGCTCGACGGCTTCGTCGCGTTGCCGGGAGAGAAAGGTGCGCAAGTCGACGTCGACGAGGCGGCCAACCCATGGCGTGTGAAGTATCACGCCGACGCCGAGCTGTTCTGCGGCAGCTGCTTCAAGACCTTCGTGCTCGCCCAATTTCTGCGCGAGGTCGAAGCCGGTAATCTCGACGAGCTCGAGCAGCTCACCCTCGATGATAGCGTTCGTTCGCTCGTCAGCCCCGTGTTCGAGAATCTTACCGGCACGACGCAAGCACGCAGCGCGCTGGAAGCCATGATCGCGCACAGCGACAACACCGCAACCGACATGGCGATGAGGCGCGTGACGCCGCAGATGGTGCGCGAATTCATTGCCGGGGCCGGGCTGACAAAGGTGCGCATCCCTGATTCCACGCGCAGTTTCTTTTCCTATCTCATCGGCGCCCCCAAAGGCGACGACCTCGGCTGGAAGGCGGTGAAAGCGGCAGCTGACTCTGAGAAGCCCGACACGTCGAAATATCGGTCTGCGCTCAACGACGTCGACACGATGGCCGCACCGGCATCGCAGTTCGTCGACTATTACAAGCGCGCTCTTGCCGGTGAGTTCTTCAAGAAGCCGGAAACGCTCACCGAATTTAAGCGCATCCAAGCGATGGCCGATGCGATCGCCCTCGTCGTCCCGGTCAACACGGCGGCCTACATGAAGGGCGGCTCCATTGACTGGAACGGCTTCCATTGCCTCGCATTGGCTGGCCAGATGATCGTCCGCGACGTTCCTGTTACCGTCGCTTTCCTTCACAACTGGACGGACAAGGACGGAGACGCGAAAGCGATCACCGGCGCCTTCAAGGATGCCGTCGCCGATGCTCTCGGCAAAGTCCACAAGCGATTGACGGAGGCGCGCGCCTAGATGCTTCCCTGCGGCGACAATATGTTGGCGACCGCCCTGCTCGCGCTGTTTGTGTTCGCAGCGCCGGCCAGCGAGGCATTCGCCAACGACGCCGAGGAGAAAATCCGCGCCACGCTGCAGGCCTGGACCAAGGACTTCAACAGCGGAAACGCCGACGCCGTCTGCGCGTTGTTCTCATCCGAGCTGCGCTACGACTTCCGTGGCTATCCTGAGCGCGGCTACGACGACATCTGCACGCTGCTGCATCGCTCATTGCGCGACAAGAGTAAGCGCTACAGCTACAGCCTCGACATCCGCGAGATCATAGTGTCGGGAGACCTCGCCGTGGTGCGCCTTGTCTGGAAGCTCACCGTCACTCTACCCACCGGGCAAACGGTCAACTCGACCGAGCCGGGAATGGACGTGCTCCGCAAGCAGCCTGACGGCAAGTGGAAAATCGTCCGCTACATCGCGTACGAGGTGCCGGAGCGCCCGGTGAGTGGCGCCGAGGAGAACCGCTGAAGAAACTCTCGGGGGACAATAAGAGTTGTTACTGCTGTGGTCGATAAAGGAGATGTCCAAATGAAGACCAAGCTGATACTCGCTGCGTCCGCCGTTTTGCTTTCCGGACCAGTGTTCGCCCAAGAGCCGATGGAGAAATCTGGTTCTTCCCCATCGACCACGATGCAGAGCCCGCCGGCGTCTAATACGCCCGAGCCTATGGATAAATCCGGTACTGAGCCCTCGACGAATATGCAGGCAGCTCCGCAGCCAAGCACTGCGCCCGAGCCGCTGGACAAGTCAGCCGCTGCACCTATGGCAGCCCCAGTCGGCGTGCTGATCATCGGCGAGTTGCGCAAGACCGAGGACGACAACAAGATGGTCGCTCCGCTGGGCGCGACCGTCGATCGCGTCGAGGACATGGATATCTACGACGCCAGCGGCAAGAAAATCGCCGAGGTCGAGTCACTGCTCGAAGATAAGAATGGCGAGATCAAAGGCGTCGCTATCGAATACGGCGGTTTCCTCGGCATCGGCGAGAAGGCCGCGGTGATGACGCTCGATCAGGTGAAGCAGAAGGACGGCAACCTCGTCACTGAGGTGACCGAAGAGCAGCTCCCCGACCTGCCGGTGTGGCACCACGACTAAGCCCACGCATTAGAGCGCGCGGATTAGAACATCCGCGCGCTCTAAATTCACACCCTCGTAAAGAAGATGTTTGCCATGCCCTCACATGGCGCAACTTTGAGCAGGCACGTCCAAGCGCTGGGCAGTCGCATCGTAGGTGGGCGCAAATACTGGCCCAAGACCGCTATCCGATATTCTCTGCACTGAACTGTGCTCAAGAAATAGACTTTTTCGTCCCTGCCATCGGCATGCCGGGCAGAAACGCGCAATTGTTTTTTAGTCTGAGCCAAGCACTTTGGCCGCCATCGATCAGCAGCGGCGAAGCAGATGGCAAAGAGTTTCACGAAAACGAATGGCGGGAAGCGTCGTAGGGCGGCGCTAGATTCCGCGCGCAGCCTTCTCGAGGCCGCAAAGGATCGCTGCTGGACCATGCTCGATCCACTGCATGGCGGTGGCGCGAAGGTGAAGAATGCACGCGCCGTTGCCGACGCCGCGATAGCGAACGCAGCAACCGCGCACGAGCGTCTTCGCGCGGCACTGGAAATTCTCCCTCAGGGCATCGTGTTCCTCGACAATGAGGGCCGATACATCCTTTGGAATCAGAAATACGCAGACATCTACAAGCGTAGTGCTGACTTGTTCAAAGTCGGCGTCCGTCTTGAAGACACGCTGCGCATCGGCGTCGGCCGGGGCGACTACCCCGAAGCAAAGGGGCGCGAGGAAGAGTGGATCAAGGAACGTCTCGACCAACTCTATAACCCGCGCGGACCCCACGAGCAGAATCTGTCCGACGGCCGCTGCATCCTCATCGAGGAGCGCAAGACCAGCGACGGCGGAGTCATCGGCCTTCGGATGGACATTACAACGCTGAAGCAGCGTGAGGCATCATTCCGCCTGCTGTTCGACGACAATCCGGTGCCCATGTTCGTCTTGGACCGGGATACGCAGTCGTTCATTGCCGCCAATGCGGCGGCCCAGAGCCATTACGGCTACACGCGCGACCAGCTTCTCAAAATGAAGCTGCATGATCTGCGCGTTGAACATGACGAGCGCGTCGACGACGTAGCTTGCTCGCACGAGACCGAGGTCGTGACTGTCAAGCATTCGACGCGCGACGGGCGCACGATCGAGGCCGTCGTCTTTTCACGCCAGCTCGAATACGAGGGCGTCCCTGCGATTCTCCTGGCGGTGGTCGACATAACCGAGCGTAAGCAGGCCGAAGCACGCATCGCCTTCATGGCGCACCACGACGCGCTGACCGAACTCCCCAATCGCGTGCTGTTCCGGCAGCGCATGGGTGACGCGCTCGCCGCCCGCGCCCGCTCAGGCGGCTTCGCTGGCGCGCTCTGCATCGACCTCGACAACTTCAAACTCGTCAACGATACCCTGGGTCACCCAATGGGTGATCGCCTTCTGCAGGAGGTGGCGCACCGCATCCAGCGCGTGACGCGTCAGCGCGATATGGCCGCGCGGCTTGGCGGCGACGAATTTGCCATCCTCGTTTCTGACTCGAAGACGCCCCAGGAGCTTGCAATCCTCGCACAGCGGGTGATCGACACCGTGAGCGAGCCCTACATGATCGAGGGCCACGTGCTCACGGTCGGTGCAACCGTTGGCATCGCCGTCGCTCCCACCGACGGCGAGGACGCGGACCGCCTGTTGCGCAATGCCGACCTGGCGCTCTATCGCGGTAAGTCCGAAGGCAAGTCCACATTCCGCTTCTTCGAGCAGGAGATGGACGCCAAGGCTCAGGCGCGCCGCCAGATCGAGACCGACCTGCGCGCAGCGATCGCCACCGAGAAAATCGAGGTGTACTACCAGCCGCTCGTCGAACTATCGACCAACGAGGTGGTCGGGTTCGAGGCATTGCTGCGCTGGCCGCACCCGACGCGCGGATTCGTGCCGCCGGCCGAGTTCGTGCCCCTTGCCGAGGAAACTGGCCTTATTACCGCGCTCGGCAACTTCGTGTTGAAGCGTGCCTGTGCAGATGCCACCGAATGGCCTGAGCACGTCAAGCTTGCCGTAAACCTGTCGCCGATGCAGTTCCGCGTCGGCAACGTCTACCAAAACGTCAAGGATGCGCTGACGGCTTCCGGCATCGACCCCGCGCGGCTTGATCTTGAGATCACCGAGAGTGTGCTGCTCGACCGCACTGACCACGTTATCGCCCATCTTCACGCCCTGCGCGCGTTGGGGGTGCGGATCTCGATGGACGATTTCGGTACCGGCTATTCCTCGCTCAGCTATCTGCGGTCGTTCCCGTTCGACAAGATCAAGATCGACCGCTCGTTCGTGCGCGATCTGACCGGCAACCGGCACACGCTCGCCATCGTGCGTGCCATTCTCGGCCTCGCCTCCGGCCTCGATATGAAGGTGGTTGCCGAAGGCATCGAGACGCAGGCAGATCTCGCATGCCTCGCCGCCGAAGGTTGCAAGGAAGGTCAGGGCTTCTTCTTCAGCGAGGCGCGCCCGCAGGCCGAAGTCATCAAGCTTCTGAACGAAAACCAGCGCCGCCACGTGGCGTGACCACGCACACACGGTAAGTTCGCCCACGAGAAGAGCAGCGCGCCACCCACGGGCGCGCTGTTTTTCTGCCGCCCCCTTCGCTGCTACATGTCGAGCACAATGCGATAGCGCGCCTTGCCATCCACCAGATGCTGGATGGCATCGTTCACCTTCGCTATCGGAAAGTGCTCTGTCTGCGGCAGCACGTTGTGCCGGGCGGCGAACTCTAGCATCTCCGCGATCGACACCGGCGATCCGGTCGGAGAGCCCGAAACGCTCTTCTGCTGTGCGATGAGATCGAACGCCAGCACCGGGATCGGCTTCAGCACCGCCCCGACCACGTGCAGCCGCCCCTTCGGCCGCAGCGTCGCCAGCATCGCCCGCCAGTCGAGCGGAACATTGACGGTCACCAACAGCATGTCGAGCGTGCCGGCCATCTTCGCGATGTCGGCGGAGTTGCGGCTGTTGACGACGTTATGCGCACCGAACGAGCGCGCCTCGTCGGCTTTGCTGTCCGTCGATGTGAATGCCGTCACCTCGCAGCCCCACGCGTTGGCGAATTTGAGGCCCAGATGCCCGAGGCCGCCGATGCCGACCACGCCGACACGGGCGGTCGGCTTGATGCCGAATACCTTGAACGGCGCAAACACCGTGATGCCACCGCACAACAGCGGTCCCGCATCGGCCGGCGGCAAAGCCTCCGGAATGCGGATGGCCCAGGGCCACTGCGCCCGCACGCGGTCGGCGAACCCGCCGTAGTGCCCGACGATCGTCGGCACCACCTCCGCGCAAAGGTTCTGATCGCCGCCGAGGCACTCATGGCAGTGCAGGCAGCTCTGCGCGCTCCAGCCGATGCCCACGCGCTCGCCGATCTTCAGTCCTTTGGCATTATCGCCGAGCGCCACGACGCGCCCGATGACCTCGTGTCCGGGCACCACCGGATAATTGCCGAAGCCCCACTCGTTGTTGATGACCGATAGATCAGAGTGGCACAGCCCGCAGTGCTCCACTGCCACCTCGACCTCCTTGGCGCCGAGCGGGCCCGGGTCGTATGAGAATGGCTCGAGTTTCTGCTTCGCCGCTGTCGCGGCCCAGGCATTGATCATGGTGTGTGCTCCTCGCGTGGCATCGGCCGCGCAACTTACGCGCGTCGAGGAAACTGCACTAGGCCATGAAACCAGAGCGGGATTACCGCTGCGACGTGGCGCGATCCCATGCGCGTTGCTCCGCCGGCGAGCACCACGGATTGCCGTAGTACCCGAACCGGCCGTTGAGCCGCGTGCAGTCCTTGAGGACGGGCGCCGGCTTCCACGACCGAAGCGCCTTGCGCTTGGCCGCCTCCGCTGGAATGGAAACCGCCACAGATGCCGCGATAAGCATGGCGATGAGCGATGTCAGGGAACGCATGACACTCCTTTCCCGGCTCAAGTCGGCCGGATTTGGCCGTTCCCCCGCACGACGTACTTGAAGCTCGTGAGCTGTTCGACGCCCACCGGCCCGCGCGCGTGCAGCTTGCCGGTCGCGATGCCGATTTCTCCGCCGAACCCGAACTCACCGCCGTCGGCGAACTGCGTGGAGGCGTTGTGCAGCACGATTGCCGAATCCGCTTCGCGCAGGAAGCGCTCCGCCGTCTCTGCGTTCGCTGTCACGATGGCATCGGTGTGCTGCGTGCCGTAGCGCGCGATGTGATCGATCGCCCCACCGACGCCGTCGACCATCTTCATGGCAACCACTGCATCGAGATATTCCGTCGCCCAGTCGGCATCGCTCGCAGCGATGACGCGCGCATCGGCGCCCTGCGCTGTTGCATCGCCGCGCACCTCGCACCCGGCTTCGATCAGCGCCTTGACCAGCGCCGGCAGGAATTGCGCGGGCGCCGCCTTGTCGATCAGCACCGTCTCTGTCGCCCCGCAAACGCCCGTGCGCCTCATCTTCGCGTTGACGACGATGCTCACCGCCATGTCGAGATCGGCGTCCTTATCGACATACGTGTGGCACAGACCTTCCAGATGCGCGAACACCGGCACGCGCGCTTCCTTCTGCACGCGTTCGACCAGGCTCTTGCCGCCGCGCGGCACGATCACGTCGATGCAACCTTCGAGACCGGCGAGCATATGCCCCACCGCCGCGCGATCAGGCGTCGGCACCAGCTGAATGGCGGCTTCCGGCAGCCCGGCACTCTTCAAGCCCGAGACCAGCGCCGCATGAATGGCGAGGGACGAATGCAAGCTCTCCGAGCCCGCGCGCAGGATGGCGGCATTGCCGGCTTTCAGCGCCAGCGCACCGGCATCCGCCGTCACGTTCGGCCGGCTCTCGAAAATGATACCGATCACGCCAAGCGGCACGCGCACGCGCTGAAACCGCAATCCGTTCGGCCGCGCCCACTCCGCCAGCACCGTGCCGACCGGATCGGACAATTCGGCGATCTCCTCGATGCCCTTGGCGATGCCTTCGATGCGCGCCTCGTTCAGCATCAGCCGGTCGATGAAGGCCGCAGGGCGCCCGGCCGCGCGCGCCGCCGCAAGGTCCTTTTCGCTTGCCGCAAGGATTGTTGCGGTTGCGTCGCGCATCGCCTTGGCAGCAGCCCGCAGCGCCGCAGTCTTCGCCTCCGGCGCAGCGAGCGAAAGAGCATGCGCAGCCGCACGCGCCCGCCGGCCCATGGCGAGCATCGTCTCCTCGGTCGCAGCGTCTATCCGCTCAGGCTTGTTCATGTGCTCGAGCTCCGGTGCAGGGCCATGTCGTCGCGATGGATCAGCTCATCGCACCGCGACACCCCCAATATAGTGGCGATCTCCGCGCTTTTCTTGCCGATGATGCGTTCCGCGTCGACCCGCGCATAGGCAATGAGCCCGCGGCCCAGCTCCCGCCCGTCCGGCGCACGAATGATCACCGCGTCCCCGCGGTCGAAATTGCCCTCGATCCGCGCCACGCCTGCCGGCAGCAGGCTCTTTCCTGCCGCCAGTGCCGCCACTGCACCCGCATCGACGTAAACGAAGCCCTTCGGCTCCAATTGTCCGGCGATCCAGCGCTTGCGCGCTGTTATCGGATCGGAATGCGCCAGGAACCACGTGCACGGCGCACCCTCACCGATCGAGCGCAGCGGGTGCATGACCTTGCCGCTGGCGATCACCATGTGCGTGCCCGCGCCGAGCGCGATCTTGCCCGCCTCGACCTTGGTCTTCATGCCGCCCTTCGACAGCTCGGTGCCGACATCGCCGGCCATCGCCTCGATCTCCGGCGTGATCGCCGTCACTGTGTCGAGGCGCTTGGCGTCCGCGTTGGCATTCGGTGGCGCCGTATAAAGTCCGTCGATATCCGACAGCAGCACCAGGCAGTCCGCCGATACCATTGAGGCAACCCGAGCCGAAAGGCGGTCGTTGTCGCCGTAACGGATTTCCGTCGTCGCCACAGTGTCATTCTCGTTGACGACCGGAACCGCCTTCAGGTCCAGCAGCGTCTCGATGGTGTGGCGCGCATTGAGATACCGTCGCCGCTCCTCGGTATCGCCCAGCGTCATCAACACCTGCGCCGCAACAAGGCCGCGCGCGCCGAACATCTCCTGATAGGCGTGCGCCAGGCTGATCTGCCCCACGGCCGCTGCTGCCTGGCTCTGCTCCAGCTCCAACGGCCCTTTTGGCAGCTTCAGCGTGTGGCGGCCGAGCGCAATCGCGCCCGACGACACCAGCACCACTTGCTTGCCTGCGGCGGTCAGCGCAGCGACATCATCCAGCAGCGTGGCGAGCCACTCCGCTTTCAAAGTGCCGGTTGCACGGTCGGTCAGCAGCGCCGAGCCGATCTTGACGACGATGCGTCGCGCATTGGTCCACTCAGGACGCACGATTGATTTGGGGGCGGATTTTGCTTCTGTTGTCATGGCTTGCGCTTCGGCGCGGGCTTGAGGATCGCAGCTTTGAGGCAGCCTGATAGCCCAGTCGCGCCAAAAGCGGTAGCCTCACCCCAAAAACAAGGCCTGATTGGCCCTGAAGCGTGGCACTGGCGAACAACGAGGCAGCCCCAGCGAAAGGGGCCGCCCGACCACGTTTGGGGGAAGCGCATGACCGTATTTCCGCCGAGGGCCTTCGGGCGCTCCATTGCCCTGGCATTTCTTGCTGCGACGGCCGTCCTCCTGGCCGCCGGCGGCGCCAGCGCCGAAGCCCCGGCAGTCGAGGCACCGAAGCCCGCCCTCGTCCTCAAAGGCCACACAGGCGACCTCGCACGTGCCAGTTTCAGTCCTGATGGGTCGAAAGTCGTCACCGCCTCCAGCGACCACACGGCGCGCGTCTGGGATGCCAAGTCCGGCGCCCTGCTGGCTGACCTTCAGGGCCACACCGAAGCCGTCCGCAGCGCCGCGTTCAGCCCAGATGGCAAGCGCATCGTCACCGCATCGCGCGACGGCACAGCCCGCATTTGGGACGCTTCCAGCGGCGCACTTCAGCTGACGCTCGATGGCCACGCGGGCATGCTCGAATACGCAGCCTGGAGCCCGGACGGCTCGCGCGTCGTCACTGCCGCCCGCGACAAGAAGGCGACCGTATGGGATGCAGCCAGCGGCAAGATCGTTGCCGATCTCGTTGGCCACACCAGCCCCGTCATGCGGGCCGCCTTCAGCCCGGACGGCACCAAGGTCGTCACCGCTTCGACCGACAAGACAGCCCGACTTTGGGACGCCGCCACTGGCAACCCGCTCTCCACGCTCACCGGCCACAAACGCATGGTGCTCGACGCCGCCTTCGATCCGCAAGGAAAGCGCCTCGCGACCGCCGGTAGCGACGAGACCGGCATCATCTGGGATGCGGCCACGGGCGCCCGCCTCGCAACGCTCGAAGGTCACCAACGCAGTATCGTGCACATCGAGTTCAGCCCCGACGGCAGCAAAGTCCTCACCACCTCAGGCGACCGCACCGCGCGCATCTGGGACGCATCGACCGGCGCGTTGCTGTTCACGCTCGACGGTCACGGCCGGCCCGTCATGGACGGCGCCTTCAACCCCGACGGAAAGCTCGTCGTCACCGCCTCGCACGATAAGAACGCGCGCATCTGGGACGCGGCGACCGGAAAGCTACTCGCCATCCTGTCGACCGACGCCAGCGAGGTCCAGGCGGCAGCATTCAGCCCGGACGGCAAGCGCCTCGTCACAGCGACATTCGACGGCGTCGGCAGAATCTGGGACATCTCCGCCTATCAGCCGCACTGACGAGGAACGATGTCCGAAGTTCTGCACATCTACGAGACCAATGCCGCCGCATTCGACCGCGATCGCGGCCGTGATCTGATGGAGGTCCAATACCTCGAAGCCTTGCTCGAAAGGCTGCCGCCCGAGCGTCGCGTGCTCGATCTCGGGTGCGGCGCTGGCGAGCCGATCGCGCGCTACCTCATCGACAAGGGATGCCGCCTGACCGGCGTGGATGGCGCAGCTGCGATGATTGAACTATGCGCAGCACGCTTCCCCGCGATGACGTGGGTTGTCGCCGACATGCGCACCCTGGCGCTGGCGCAGCGCTTCGATGCCATCGTCGCCTGGGACAGCTTTTTTCACCTGACCGGCGATGCGCAGCGCGCGATGTTTCCCATCTTCCGCGACCACATCGCCGCGCGTGGTCTCTTGCTGTTCACGTCCGGCCCACGAGACGGTGAGGCCATGGGCCAGCTCTATGGCGAGCGCCTCTATCACGCGAGCCTTGCCGCCGAGGAATACACCAGGCTCCTCGACGCCAACGGCTTCGACGTCATCCGCCACGCCGTCGAAGATCCCGATTGCGGCGGGCACACGGTCTGGCTGGCGCAGGCGCGCCAGTAGTCAGCAGCCGCAGCAAGCAAGCTCAAGAGGCGCGGCGCACTTCCAGCGACAGGAGCGTCAGGCTGATGCCCTGCAGCAGCAGCGCCGCCCCGACGATGGTGCCGAGCGTCCAACCGGCCGAGGACGGCAGATCGAACAGGATCAAGAGGCCCGCGACGATCGAGATCACCGCCGAAAGGATCAGCCAGCGGCGGCTGGAAACATCGCCCACGCCGCCGCCGACCATCAGCGATGTGATGCCCTGTGCCACCAGCGTTGCGGCAATGATCATCGTCAGCGAGACGAGCCCGAGCGTGGGGTAGAGGAAGATCATGATGCCGCCGAGGATGAAGATCGCGCCACCGAGGATCTGCCACATCGAATGGCTCCAGTCGCCCGCGCGAACGCCGTGCATGAGTTGCAGCACGCCGGCCGCAATCATCGCAGCCGCGATCCAGATCTCCGTCGTCAGCGATGCCGTCACAACGCCCATCGGCGTCGTCAGGATAAGGAATCCGAACAGCATCAGCACAATGCCGAGCGCGAGCAGCCAGCCCCAGCTCTGATGCAGCTTCGAGCGCAGTCCCTTGGTATCGTCCATGTGCGTCCCCGCGGCAGGCATTTCCATTGCCGCCGGCCTAGCACGCCATCTGCCTATTTTTTGCTAACCGGCAGCGTTGCCAGCACATGCCGGGCGGCATTCGCGCCGCCGAGAATGGCGCCCGTGTAGCCCCCGCAACCCGCGAATGCCGACGCTAGGAAAAGCCGGTCGATTGCCGTCCGCGGCGAGCGCACCTGGCCGCGCCAGATAGGCGCCTTCGGCGGCAGCGGCGCAAACCCGTAGACCGCGCCTTCGGGCGTTCCCAGATAACTGTTCATCGTCACCGGCGTGCTGAAAACGCAATTGGTCACGCTGCCGGCAAACCCCGGATAGGTTCGGTCGAGAGCGGCGATCAGTGCATCGCGCCAAGCAGACCGCTTTGCCTCGTAAGCCTCTGGATCGAGCCCCCGCCAGTTGGCGATCCTGTCCACGCCGACCACGGAGACAGGATAGGGCGGCCCGCCGAGGCCGCTGTCGACTGCCGCATAGTTGACGACCGCCAGCGGCGGCAGTGCCTCGCCCGGTAGTCGCGCCATGACATCTGAGCCACGCCGATAATCGCTGAGCGTCTGCATCCACTCGGGCAGTAGCATGGTGGCATACGAGTTGAGCCCGAACTGCTGCGGCGGCTCCGAGACGCCGATCGTTGCCGAAAAAAGAGATATCGACAACGGTTGCTCGGCATAGGGCGCAAAAAAGCGCTGACGCGTTGCATCCGGCAGCATCGCCGCCATCACCGATGGCGCGGCATTGCCGACCACGACGCGAGCGCGCACCTCGACGCGATCGCCTTCACGACCCTCATGCACGACGCCGACCGGAAGCCCATCGTTGCCGATCAGGATTTCGCTGACGGTCCGTCGCAGCAGCAGCTCTCCGCCGGACGCTCTGAACGCCTTTGCAATCGCATTGCTGAGACGTTGCGATCCACCCTGAACATAGCGTCCGCCAGCGCCGATGTAGCCGCCCTGCGCAACCGCAAACAGGATCCACCACAAGGCATCGGGATCATCGTGCCAATAGAGAAGGTTCGCAGCCAGCGCGCACTTGGCGCCTTCGTTGTCGCCGAATGCTGCCGAGAGCCGCTGCGACAGCGATTGCCGCCAGCCGCCGACCACCGGCATCGCCTTCATCAGGGCAGAAAGCCCGGCAAGCGGATCGTCGAACGAAGCGCGCCCGCGGCTGAGCTGCCCCAGGCCGCTCGCAATCCGCTCCATCTCCGAGAGGATGTCGCCGATCCCCTCGCTGAGCGTTGGAAAGCGGTCGATCATCGCTGCCCGCGCGTCGGCAATGCCATCCGGCAGCGTAAACGCTGCACCGAGCGGCCCGCCGCGCACCTCGTACACCGAGCCCGTAGGCACCCACGTCACCTTGTCGAGCACGCCGATGTCGCTCAGCACGGCATGCTTGGGGTCGCTCGGATCATCCGGCGCGGACGTCTCGTGCAACGAGGCTTCGATCACCAGATCTCCGGCCTTGTACGTCGAGGCAGCTCCGCCCACGCTGGTGTTGCGTTCGATGAGCAGCGTCTTGCAGCCGGCCTTGGCCAGTTGCGCGCCAGCGGTCAGCCCGCCTAGGCCCGAGCCGATGATGATGACGTCATAGCTGTCGTTCATGCTGATATTGGCGTCCCGTCCCGTTACCCCTCGACAGGGCCAGCTAATCGGTCGATCAACCCAAGTCGAGCAATTTGCTGCTTGGCAAAGCCGACTGTTTCAACTCGCCACGGCTCTGTTCTTCCGATGCGAGGCAATGAATGCCGTCATCTCCGTCGCAGTCAACGGACGAGAAAACAAGAACCCCTGCAGCTGGTGGCAGCCCGCTGCCTGCAGCCAGCGCCGCTGTTCCTCTGTCTCGACGCCTTCCGCGGTGATGGTTAGGTCGAGGTCCTGCCCCAGCTTGATGATCGACGCAAGCACCACCGAGCTGCCCATCGGATCACCGGCGCCATCGATGAAGCTGCGGTCGATCTTGAGTTTGTCGAAGCCGAACCGCCGCAGATATTGCAGGCTCGAGTAACCGGTTCCGAAATCGTCGAGCGCCACCCGCACACCGAGCCCCTGCAGGCCGCGCATCTGCTCGTTGGCGCGCTTCTCGTCGGTGAGCAGCACGCTTTCCGTGATCTCGATCTCCAGCTTGTGCGCCGGCGTCCGGCTCTCGGCGAGCGCCTTCCGCACCACGTCGACCACGTCGCCGTGGTGAATCTGCGAGGCCGACACGTTGACGGCAACCGACACGTCCGGCCATGCCTTGCAGTCGGTCACCGCACGGCGCAACACCAACCCTCCGATGGCCTGAATGAGCCCGGTTTCCTCGGCCAGCGGTATGAAGATGTCGGGGGAAATCGCTCCGAAATCCGGATCGGTCCAGCGCGCCAGCGCTTCGACAGCGAGCACGCGCTTACCGCTAGCGTCCATGAGCGGTTGGTAGACGACTTCGATTGCCTCATCGGCGACAGCAGCCCGCAGCGCCGTCTCGAGCATGAGCCGATAAGTGACTTCCGCATCCATGTCCGGCGCAAAGGCAATCGCAACGCTATCGGCTTCCTCCTTCGCCTTGCCGACCGCCAGCTCGGCCCTGCGCATCAGCTCGTCGCCGGTGTCGCCGTCACGCAAACCCAGGGCGTAGCCGACAGACGCTGATACGAACACCCGGGTACCATCGACGTCGAAAGGTTCGATAAGCTCTTCGATGACCTTGCTGGCGAGCTGGGCGACGCCGGTATTGTCGAGGCCAGGGGCCAGAACGGCGAAGCTGTCGCCATCGGGCCGCACGACGAGGCAGTCGTCACCCACAAGGCCTTCCAGGCGGCGGGCGCAGGCCTTCAACACACTGTCGCCGATTGCATGGCCGAATGCGTCGTTGATGCCTTTGAAGTGATTGAGGTCGACCGACACCACTGCAACCGTCGATGACTTAGCCCGGGCAGCATCCAGCATGAGCCCAAGCCGCTCGCGCAGCGCCACACGGTTGGGAAGATCGGTCAGAGCATCGGTGCGGGCGGCGCGCGTTGCATCCTGCTCACTTTCGAGGATGCGCTTCAATTGCCGCTTTCCCCACACGATGAGCAGGTACGTCAACAGCGCGATGGGCAGCAGCGCCAGCATCAGGCCCGGCGCGGCCCGCAGCATGAAGTCTAGACCGGGCCTATCCTTACGCCACGCCAGCGTGCCCACAATCCCGTCATTGGCAGCGCGCACCAACTCGGTATCGTACCCCGTGGGCACATCGCCGCTGATCCATTGAAGATCGCGAAATCCGAAGTTGGTGCCGAGTTGCTGCGTGAATGCCTTGTCGAGATTCTCGATGGCGACCAGCAAATAGGGGCGCGGCTCATTCGCATCGGGCGGCGCATGGTCCGGCACGATCGTGGAGATGACAACGGTCATCGGGCGGCCATCGATAGCGCGGACGTCTGCCACGGCGCGGTGATGCACCTTGTAGCCCTGGCCCACCGAAATCTCCGTATTGAGGATGTTGTCGGCAGGAAGCTTAGGCTTCGGGACCCGCATTGCCTCGACGAGGTCACTCAGGCCCGGCGCAATCTTGGCATAGTCCGAGCGGACACCCGGATTTTGAGCATCGAACCCGTAGACCGGTTTATCGTCGCTCGACAGTACGTAGATCCGGTCGTACCCCAACAGTTGGTTGAGATACGTCCCATAATACTTGTGCAGCCACGGCAGATCCTCCGCGTGCACTTTCTCATAGCCTTCGTTCCACACCGACTGCACACGCAACTCGCGCGCAAGGGACAGCCCGAACTGATCGATAGCTTGCTCGATGGTCGCCCGCTGGCGCTCCAGTGCGATGGTGTCCACCTCGCGCGCGCCGATTGCCAGAGACGCCAATACAACGCCGAACCCCGCGGCAGCGAGTGCCACGATCGGTAAGGTCACAAAGGTCGTGTCGCGTCTATGCTGCAATCATTCACCCGCCGACGGCACCCGGCTTAATCGGCTAATTTGGTGAGTAGGATTGCTCTAAGGCACTGAACAGCCCGTAATTTCCGGACAATCGATGCATTCGCAGTGACCGGTTTGTTAACGCGGGGCGGGCCTGCGACTCTAAACGGGACAGTTCTCGCAGCGGTTGCGACTAGGGCCGCCACGTCTCTTTGTCGGCCGGCTGCGATTCCTCGGCTTCCTGCTTGTTGCCGCGGTCGATTTCCCGCGCCAGGGCAAACAGCGCTTCCCGCACACCGCTGCCCGAAACCGCCGAGAGCACCAGCGGCTTCTTTCGGGCGGCTTTCTTCAGTGCCTCGACCTGCTCTGCCAGCGTGGCCTCGTCGATCGCGTCGCACTTCGAGAGCGCCACGATCTCCTTCTTCTTGTCGAGCCCGCCGCCGTAGGCCTTCAGCTCGCGCCGCACGGTGCGATAGGCCTCTGCCACGTCCGGTTCTGTCGCGTCGACGAGATGCAGCAGGACCTTGGTGCGCTCGACATGGCCAAGAAAGCGCGTGCCGATGCCGGCGCCCTCGCTCGCCCCTTCGATCAGTCCGGGAATGTCCGCCAGCACGAAATCGAAATCGCCCGCGCGCACCACGCCGAGGTTGGGATGCAGCGTCGTGAACGGATAGGCCGCGATCTTCGGCTTCGCTGCGCTTACCGCCGCGAGGAAAGTTGACTTGCCCGCGTTCGGCATGCCGACGATGCCCGCATCCGCAATCAGCTTCAATCGCAGCCAAATGGTCAGCTCTTCAGCTGGCTGGCCGGGGTTCACCCGGCGTGGAGCCTGATTGGTCGATGACTTGAAGTGCGCGTTGCCGAAACCGCCGTTACCACCGCGCGCCAGCAGCGCACGCTCCCCCGGCTTCTCCAGGTCGGCGAGCAGCGTCTCCTGGTCTTCAGCATAGATCTGCGTGCCCGGCGGCACCTTGAGGATGCAATCATCGCCGTTGGCGCCCGCCCGGTTGCGGCCAGCGCCATTACCGCCGCGCTTGGCCTTGAAATGCTGCTGGTAGCGATAGTCGATGAGCGTATTGAGATTGTCGACGCACTCCGCCCATACGTCCCCGCCCCTGCCGCCGTCACCGCCGTCGGGGCCGCCGAACTCGATGAACTTCTCGCGCCGGAAGCTCAGGCTGCCGTTACCGCCTGCTCCCGATGCAATGTAGATCTTCGCCTGGTCGAGAAATTTCATCGCTTACCACCTCGCCAAAGGCGACCGAGCCACGGCCGCCGGCGTACATATCGGATCGTCGGCACTTCGCTCTTGCGCGCTTCGCACCACTGCTGGTCGCTGCCGACGCGTCGGAAACCCAGTTTCTTGATAACGCGTGCCGACGCTGAATTATCTATGAAGTGGCCGCAGGTCAGCCTTTTGAAGCCGGCTTCTCCGAAGCAGAAGTCCATCAGCGCGCTCGCTGCTTCCGTGGCGTAACCGTTGCCCCACCAGGGCTTGCCAATCCAATAGCCGATTTCGGCCTGTTCGGCATCACGCTGGATGTAGCCCACAGCGCCGATCAGCTCCCCGTCCCGTTCTACCGCGCGCACGAACTCGTCGCTCTCGATGGACGAGATCCACTGGTCTGCATCGACCAGCGAATAGGGATGTGGGATGCGCGCCGTCATGCGCGCGATGTCCCAGTCGCCTGCCAGCACCGCAATGCGGCTCGCGTCGCGCGCGTCGATCGGTCGATAAGTCAAACGTTGCGAGCGCATGGCGCCGCGCGCTCCGGTCCTGCTGTCGGCCTGCCCTGAGGCTACCGTTCTGCCACGAAAAAGGGGGATGCCGCGACATCCCCCTTGGAATTTCCTGAACGTCGGAGGCGGCGCTACTCGGCAGCGACGGCCTCGCCCTCGCGCACCGAAACGTAAACCCGGCCGTTGCTCTTGGTCTTGAATTCGACGTTGCCCTCGACCACCGCGAAGATGGTGTGGTCGGTGCCCATGCCGACGCCCGTGCCCGGATGCCACTGCGTGCCGCGCTGGCGCACCAGGATGTTGCCGGGGATCACGTGCTCGCCGCCGAAGCGCTTCACGCCGAGGCGCTTACTATGCGAGTCGCGGCCGTTCTTAGTTGAGCCGCCAGCTTTCTTTTGTGCCATTGGTCAGTACCTCAAATCTGGTTCAGGCAGCCGCTTAGGCGCCAACGATGCTCGTAATGCGGACCTTGACGAGGTCCTGACGATGACCGCGCTTGCGGCGCGAATTCTTGCGGCGGCGCTTCTTGAAGGAGATGACCTTCGGGCCGCGGGTGGCCTCGACGAACTCTCCGACGACCTTGGCGCCAGAGATGAACGGGCTACCGATCTTGGGGTTGTCGCCGCCGATCAAGAGGACTTCGGCGAACTCTACGTTCGACCCGGCCTCACCGGCGACCTTCTCGATAGTGATGACGTCGTCAGCAGCAACACGATACTGCTTGCCGCCCGTCTTGATGACAGCGTACATGGCAATTCCCTTGCGTTACCGCGCCCTGTGGCGTCGCAGTCGAGCTGCGAACTTCTATGGATCGCCTCTTTTAAGGGCAATCAGGCCTCGGGCAGCGCATTGCGCGCCCCCGGTTAAGGGAGCGCGAGAAGGCGGGTTTATCGTCGAGCCCCCAGAAATTGTCAACCGGGTCCGCGCCCTGGCCGGGCATCCTGGGTTGGGTCGCTTTCCGGTCCGCCGAACTCGGCCGGCGTCACCATATAGACCAAGCGAGCTGCCAGCATTACGGGTCCCGAAGGAGGGCGATGCAACCCATGCAGTCCATTCCCGTCCACGATACCGGACCGGCGTTCCCCCTCGAAACCCTGGAGCTTGAGGCCGCCCGAGCCCACGCGCTGATGGACGGTGCAACCGAAGGTGTGCCCCGCCGCGTGCTGCACACGCTCGACGCCGTCTCGCGCCGCTGGCTCGCCAAGCAGGACAGCACCTATCTACCCGAGATCGACGCCATTGCCGCCAAGCTCGGCCGCCCGGGCGCCTACTTCCTCTCGGTCAACTATGAGTGGGGCTGCACTTGTCGCGTCGCGCCCTCGCCCGATGGAACGAGCGCCCGCCTCGTGCGCGTGCTCGATTGGATAACCCACGGTCTCGGCCGCTACGTGATCGCCGCCCGCGTCGCCGGGGCAGCCGGCCCATTCGTGACGCTCACCTGGCCTGGATACACGGGCGTCCTCCAAGGCATGGCCCCGGGCCGCTTCTCGGCCGCGCTCAATCAAGCTCCGATGCGCCATCGCGTCGGCCACTATCACATCGATTGGGCCATCAACCGCCATCGGGTCTGGCGCATGCGCCACGTCACGGCGGCGCACCTGCTGCGCGAAGTCTTCGAGACGGCACCCTCGTTCGCCGCGGCAAAAGAGATACTTGCGACCCGCCCAATCTCCGCTCCAGCGATCTTTTCCCTCGCCGGTATCAAGCCAACCGAGACCGCTGTCATCGAGCGCACTGAGACCGAGGCCCACGTGCACGAGGGCGGCAACGCCATCGCCAACCACTGGCAGGCCCCCGGATGGCGCGGCCACACGCGCGGCATCGACAGCGCTGGGCGCGCCTATCAGATGCATTCCGTGCCGACCGAACTCGACCCGGAGTTCCCATGGCTGACGCGCCCGATCCTCAACTGGAACACGCGCCTTGCCATGGTCGCCGACGCGTCGGAGGGGCGGCTCGTCGCCCGCGGCTACGAGGTGATCGGCCACACCGCCGCTCCCGCAACGGCGCCCCTCCAGCTTCCCTAATGTCTCCCTCTGACGGGGAGGGCCGGGCAGAAGGTGTCAGCGCCGCAGCACCTCCGCCGTCACGTCCAGTGCCCGCGAGATCTCATCGGGCGTGAAGTCCGCCGTCAGGAAGAACCGCAGCCGCGCCGCATTGACCGGCACGCCTGGCGCCATGATCAGCGAGGCGTTGATCCCGCGCTCGAGCACGGACGTCACCGCCTTCGCCGCGCGGGTCGTGGCGCCGACCATCACCGGCAGCATGCCGATCCCGACTGCGCGCCCGGTATCGAGGCCGCGCAGCTTGGCTTCGCGCAGGAAGTAGGCGCCGTTTTCATGCAGCCTTGCCACCCGGTGCGGCTCCCGCTTCACGACGCGCATTGCGGCGAGCGCCGCCGCAGTCATGCTCGGCGGCAGGCCGACGGAGAACACGAACCCCGGAGCCGAATAGCGCAACGCCTGGATCAGGTCGGAGCTTCCCGCGATGTAGCCGCCGCATGAGGCATATGCTTTGCTCAGCGTGCCCATCCAGATATCGACCTTGTCGCCGGCAACGCCGCAGTGCTCCGCGAGCCCCGCTCCGGTTTTGCCCAGCACGCCGCATCCGTGCGCATCGTCGACCATCAGCCAAGCGCCATAGCGTTCCTTCAGCTCGATCACGCGCGCTAGGTCGGGAATGTCACCTTCCGTCGAATAGAGCCCTTCGATGACGACGAGCGCGTTTTTGTACTTCGTGCGCTCCTCGCGCAGAATACGTTCCAGCTGGTCGAGCCGATTGTGCTTGAAGCTCATTGTCGTGGCGCCCGAAAGGCGCATGCCGACCACGGCGCTGTTGTGCACGAACTCGTCATGCACGATGAGATCGTCCGCCGTCATGATCGTGCCGATCGTCGAGACGTTGGCCGCATGGCCACTGACGAACACCAGCGCCGCATCGACGCCGATCGTTGCCGCAATCTCATTCTCCAGTTCGCGATGCAGCGGCGTATCGCCCGAAACCATGCGGCTCGCCGACACCGACGTGCCATATGTGTCGATGGCCGCCTTCGACGCCGCGATCAGTTCCGGGTGCTGGCTGAGGCCGAGATAATCGCACCATGCAAAGTTCAGCACCGGCTTGCCGTCGATCAGCGTGTGCCGCCCCTGCAGTCCCTCTGTCGAACGGAAGAAGGGGTTCTTGATGCCCAGTAGCGCGCCGAGGTTCTCGTGGTTCCGGACGGCCTTGTATTCCGGCAGTGCCGAAAACGGGCTGGCGACGAGATCGTAGTCGAGCTTGGCGCGCAGTTTGTTGAGCGCCTGAGGCATGATGTTCATGGCGATACTCCTCGCGACGCGCGTCCTGCGCGCGCTCGTTGATCAAAATCGTGCGTAGACACCGAGGTGAAAATCGAAGCCGCCGGATTCTTCTTCAGCGGCCCGCTCGTCGCGGCGAGCATTGTCATCGCGTGGATCGACGGCGCGCATGCCGGCGCCGCCGTCGCGGATCAGGCCGCCGAAAGGATGACCCGGATAGGGTGGCGATGGTTCGCTGCCGGCGTGCGGGTCAGAAGGAGCATTCATGTTACTCTCCCTGTGCTTTGCGCCTTGCTACGCGGCGCCAGTCGGGGAGAGTTTTATGAAAATGCTTAGGCGCCGCTGTTCCGGCTGGAACACGACGCCATCCGCCAATCAATCGGCACTAGCCGTCAGTCTGCGCTGCGCGACTTGCCCGACCAGTCGACGTTGAGCGTCGCGAACATCACGATGGCCAGCATCACGAAGCCGGCAATGGCGCCTGCCATCAGCGCATAGTCTTCCAGCTGCAGGATCATGTAGAGCAGGCCGTATAGCACCGCGAGGACGCCCGCCATGATCAGGCCTTTGCCGAAGCTCTGCTGAACCTTTGCCACGTACAGCGAGATCAGCCCGCCCGTCGCCAGGGCCGCTACCAGATACGCTGCAAGAAAGCCGACCTGCTCGGCAAACGACAACAGAAGCACATAGAAGAACGTCATCGCCAGTCCGACGAACAAGTACTGCACCGGATGCACGCTCCGTCCCGAAGCGATCTCCAGCAGGAATACAGCCATGAACGCCGTCGCCAGGAACATCAGCGCGTACTTCGCTGCTCGCGTCACCAGCTGGTAGAAGTCGACCGGCACGAAAAAGCGCACGCCGAAAGCATAAGAACGCATTCGCTCGAGCGGCTGCTCGGCAAGGCTCCAGGACTGCGGCACGCTGCGCGCAAGATGCGGAATGTTCCACCGCGCAGCAAACTCCGCTGGATTGAGTACGCGATCGTTCGGCAGAAACGCGCCCATGAAGCTTGGATCGCGCCAGTCCGACGAGAGTTCAACGATGGTTTGCCGTGCGACCGGTGCAAACGTCAGCTCGGACGATCCATTGAGCGCCAGCGAAAACTTGAAGTCGAACCCGCGCATGCCGCCAGCGCCCGTCGCTGCGGCACCGCCATTCTCGAATAGCGCCTTTGCCGGTGCCAGCCTCACATGGATGCCGTTGCCCTGCATGGCTGGCACGCCGATGCTCGGCTCGAAGTTGAGATTATCGCTGCCATCGATTGTCAGTGCTGCGGTTCGTTTCAGCCCGGCGACGTCGCTGATGGCAACGGCCAGCACCGCATCGGACCAGCGCACTGCCTGAATGTCGGCAGCCACTTCGGACATGTCGGGCGCTGCGAAGCTGCCGGCGAAATCGAGCAGCCCCGTATAGACGGCCACATCGTAGATCGAGCGGTGCAGCACCTTCGTCGCCGCCTTGCCGCTGATCTTCAGTGTCTGCGGCTGAAACACCGCGCGCCGCTCCACGATCTCCTCGACGCGCTTATCGGCTTCCCCCGTAACGCGCTTGACGGTGTACGGCACGACCAGCAGCGGGCCGTCGATATATTGCGGACCGCCCCATTCGTTGGCGACGCCGCGACGCACCTCTTCGGCGCGGTGTTCTCGTTCGCTGACGAGACCCCACACGAGCAGCAGCGGGATCGTCATGATGAGTATCAGTCCGCAGATCAGGAAGAACTTGAAGGCGGGGCTGCTGAACAACCTCTGGACGGCTGCGGACAGGCTTTCCACGAGAAGTCTCCACGACAATCGATGCCGCGGAGACAACCGCACCTGGGTGGCGCGAACAAGTCAGCAATTGGACGATAATTCCGGGAAATTCCCGAAGCGCGCCTTGTGTCAGGCGCTCGCCGCACGCACGGTTGGCACGCGCTCGTCCGTCCACACTTTGAACGTCTTGAGCGTGTGCGGCCCGAACGTGTTGAGCAGCGCTACGTCGGTGGCATCGCGTCCGCGAGCCACGACGATACGACCAACGCGAGGCTTGTTGTGCCGCGCGTCGAACGTGTACCAGCGGTCGCCCAGATACACCTCGGTCCACGCGCTGAAGTCCATCGGCGCCGGATCGGCCGGCACGCCGATGTCGCCGAGGTATCCATTGACGTAGCGCGCAGGAATGTTGAGGCACCTGCAGAACGTGATCATCAGGTGGGCGAAGTCACGGCACACGCCCTTCTTCTCTTCGAAGGCCTCGAGTGCCGTTCGCGTCGCCCGCGCATGCTGGTATCCGAACGTGATGTGCCCGTGCACGAAGTCGCAGATGGCCTGCACGCGTGCCCAGCCCGGCTTCATGCCGCCGAACATGTCCCACGCAACCTGACTCAAACGGTCGGTCTCGCAATAACGGCTGCCCAGCAGGTACGTCAGCACTTGATTGGGGAGGGCGTCGACGGGCACTTCCTGCGCGGTCGGGTTGACGGCGTCAGGAGCCCCGCTGTCGACGATGGTGCCGTCCAGCGTAAGGCTGATCTCACCCGCTGGCACCATCAAACGGCGGCACTGATTGCCGAAGCCATCGACAAAAGTGTGCGCTTGTGTCGCCGGCTCCGACTGAAAAGGGGCCTCGAAGTTTATATCGGCTCTGCGCTCGGGATGAACGTCGAGCAAGCAGATCAAAGGGGTCGCACGTGGGACCGAGATAGCGATCTCGAAGCCGTAATTGATGAGCATATGAGCAAATCCTCTCGCGAAGGAACAACGCACTTCACGCCGGCGGAGTTCCTGCGTGACTTCGCGCAAGTAGGCGCCCACCGAAGCCGGCGGGCTGACATCAAAAGACGGAATGAGCGGCAGTTCATTACTGTAATGATAGCACTGCCGACCGCTTGAAGCACCGTGCAAAGCGCTTCGATCGAGCGCTAAAGGCGGGCAGTCTGCCGCCTGAATCGGCATCATTCGCTCAGACATAAAGGTTGACAGTCCATCTCCCGTGTCGCAAATTTCTGTCATGACAGAAATTACAGCAAGGGATGACTTCATGCCCGGGCCGGTGGAGCGCTTCGTCGTCCACTGGGGTGAAATGGGCGCAAACTGGGGCGTGAATCGCTCGGTCGCGCAAATTCACGCGCTCCTCTACCTCAGCGAGACGCCCCTGACGGCCGAGGATATTTCCGAGCGCCTCGGCATGGCCCGCTCCAACGTTTCCACCAGTCTGCGCGAGCTGCTGTCCTGGAATCTTATTCGCCGTGTGCACGCGATGGGCGACCGGCGCGACTTCTACGAAGCGGAAGCCGACGTTTTCGAGATGGTCCGGCGCATCGCCCAGGCCCGCAAGACTCGCGAGATTGATCCTGCCATCGCCGTGCTGCGAACCTGTTTGGCCGATGCAAAGAACGACACCGCAGTAGGGCCGGGCGTGCGCAAACGCCTCGCCTCCATGCTCGATTTCACCGAAACCGTAGACCGCAGCTTCGGCGAACTCATTCGCCTGCCCGCGCCGACGCTGATGTCTCTGATCCGTATGGGCGGAACCGTCGCTCGCTTCGTCGGCAAGGCATCCCGCAAGCCGCCGCGCCAAAACCGAACCTGAATTTTCGATCATCAATTTATGAATGAGGATGATATGCCGTGTCCGCGTTTCCGCAATCCAGCCCGCCCAATGAGCTGCCAGCCGCGTTAGTCGCGTCACCTGACAGGCAAGTCGCCATCGACGATATCCGCTTCCGCACTCTTCTCGGCGAAGAGGCATGGGCGCAGCTTCCCGAAGCGGTGCGTCGGCGCTTCTCCAAGCGCCTCGCGCCGGGCCAAACCATCATCTACGCGGGTGAAGTCGAAGCCACTTCCCTGTCGTGGGCTGGGCGCCTTCTGTCATTCCTCGCCCGCGCCGTCGGAGCGCCCCTGCCGCTGACGAGCGGCGCCACAGGACCGGCACTCGTCATCGTCAGCGAGGACGAGCGTCTTGGCGGCCAATGCTGGTTGCGGATCTATAATCGCCCCGGCCGCTTTCCGCAGGCGATCCACTCGGCAAAGCGCTTTCGTGGCCCGACTGGCCTTGAGGAGTATGTCGGCCGCGGCATCGGCATGGAGCTGCGCGTCACCGTCGAAGGCGAGGCGCTTGTTTTTCGCTCGGCACGCTATTTCCTCGCGCTGGGCGACCGGCGCCTGCCCATTCCGCGCCTCTTCTCCCCCGGCCAAATGACTATCGAGCACCGCGACTTGGGCGCCGGCAGCTTCGCCTTTTCGCTTGAGTTGACCAACGCCGTCTTCGGCCGGCTGGTTTGGCAACTGGCGCGCTTCCGCGACGCGTAAGGCCTCGCGCATTGCACGTAGCATCGCTATGATCGCACCATGACTCGACGAACTGTCCGTACGATCTGGGTCCTCACGGGCCTTTGTCTTATTGCCGGTGTAGTTGCGAGCGCGGCCATCTGGCTCGGCGCTCCCGATCAGCCATGGCAGCGTGCCGTCCAGGAACTCTCGACGCTGCTCGATGTCGTCGCGCTGCTCTTGTGGATGGGCATCTTCGCCATCTACTGGGCGCGCCGTCAGCGCCGTCCCTGAAAACGCAGCGCGCCGGGACACCCCGCGGGCCCCGGCGCGCTTCTCGACAACGCGATCCCGAGAGACGGGAGGACCGCGTCAGGCATTCAGTCCACCGGGAAGGCGACTTTGAAATCGACTACTTCCGGTTGGGCGGGCGCTGCTTCGCCTTCGATTGGGCGCGAGCGCACCTTCTGCGAATAGTCCACCTCGCAAAGCTCCATCGTGCCGCTGGCGGGCTGTTCTTCGTCCTTTGAACCCCAGATGTAGGGCATGCCGCCCGCCGATACGGCCTGGGTCTCGGATCCGACCTCGACCTCTTCGACCATGCAGCGGATCCGCAAGTCGTAGCGGATGCGCGAAACCTTGGCGCCGTTCTTACGGGCTTCGGCCATCACGCGATCGGTTTCTGCTCTGATCTGCGCCAGCGCAGCGCGCGCCGCAGCACTCTTCTGGGCTCTTTCGTCCGCCACGGCCGGAGCTTGTGCTCTGCCCGTTGCGTCATCGACCACGGTCCACTGGTAACTGCCCGGTTCTGCTAGATCGGGCTCAACTGCACGCCACGCATTACTTGTCTGCGGCAATTCCTCGGCATTCGCTGGAAGCGATGCCAGCAGAAATGCAAAAGCAAGACAAAACGCTTTCAATTTACCACCTCTTTACATTCGACGGCGACCCCAATTTGCTAGCATGGCAGCATCTGGGCAACCAATGAGCTCGAATGCGTTTTGCCCGCTATGCACATGCTCCCCTGAAACTGTGCATCCCGCCGAAATAATTCTTTGTCGCGGTATCTGCACCTCGAAATTTCTGATCGACGCTCATAAACAAATCACGTATTGGCAAGGTATTAACCAGGATCGGCTCAGAGTCTGGTGGGATTTAGGATCGCAAGGGGAACAGCAATGACCGAGGCATTGAAGCTGGTCGCGAGCGAATACGCAGCCGCATGCCGCGACACCGTCGAAAGCGTGGCGCGGTCGCACGACCGCCATTGGTGGGCAGGCGTCGGCCTTTATCTTTGGTCGGCATTTCTGCTCGGAAATGTCATCGGCGAAGTCTGGCGCCTCGTCGGCGTGCCGGTCGCCTGAGGTCACGACAAAAGCTCCCGGGGCTTTAGCGCTTTTCAACGCGAGTTTGCGCGGCAACCGAAATTGCCACGCAAATTCGCGTTTTTTCGTGTGCGGCTGAAATCTAGTGATTGCCTTCCAGGCGCCGTGAAATCGCATCGATCTCAGCGTTGAGCTGGAACAGCCGATCGCGATTTTCGATATAGTCGTGGCGCCGGGCATCGCGTTCAGCCGCAGTCGGTTCGCGATCGAGACGCTCAAACCGGTTGAGGATGTACTCGCACTGCCGTTCGACGGCCATGGCTTCGTCTTTGAGGCGTTCGCATGCCATCAGCCATTCGAGAGATTGCGTATTCAGCATCGACTGACCTCCGCGTAATACGACTGAGGCATTTTGTGGTCAGCCGGGATCGGCGAGCCAGCGGCACACCTGCCTTATCCCCGTTATCCGCTGGGTGCTCGTCTTACCGCGCCGGCAGCGTGGTGCTGGCGCAACTCTCTGCATGGGCCGAAGCCGAGACCCAGTTGCCGTATGGCGACGTGGCAGAAAGGCGAAGTCGCGGTATCGGCGAAAGCGGGCCAAGAGTAAGCGCTCCGCGCGCTAAAATGCGGGCAGAGCACGCATGAAGATGCGCGGGCTGTTGGACGCTAAGCGCGGCAACCCTGGATTGGGATCATCGTAACAGACGTGCGATCGGCATACTTGTTCATCGCGCCCGTCGCCGCATCTACGCCCAGCCCGATGACGCCGCCTGCGATCACGTTGCCGGCCGCCATCCCCTCCGTATAGGACGGGATCATAGCAACGCTGTCCTGGAAGCAAGCCTTCCGGCAGGTCACGGCTATGTTGTGCTGGCTCTTATCGAGCTCGATCGTGGCAGGCGTCACGACGCTGCGCGATCCGATCCCCGGCGAAGAAAGCTCACAGCTGGCTCCCGGCGCGCCGGGCGTATCAATCGCCACCATTTGGGTTGTGCCTTTGACGATCGTGGCGCACCCGGCAATGACAATGAGTGAAAAGAAAAGGATCAAAAAACGCATGACAATCGGCCCCCACCGACGCCCGAAGTTATGCGCAATGCAATGCTCCTCCTAGCCCTAAGTGGCAACACTCGCGTATCGATCGTCCACCCTTTTGGTTGCGCTTCGCGGTTGTAGCGCGGGGGCATGAGAGCTGAGAGGGGGGTGCGCAAGTGCAGTCAGAGCCTCCACACCGATGCCGACCCCGCCCGGTGCTGGCGCAACTCGCCCGTTTCGGCGACTTTTGGTCCAGCCTGCGTGCGCGGCCCGACGCGGGCCTTGTCAGGCTCGCGCGTTTCTCTTAAGAGCACCGTTCCGAACTTCCCGGGCCGGTTTGCCATCAGCCACGAGGCATCGCCTCGGCCCGGAATTGCGGGTTTGGAGAGGTGGCTGAGTGGCTGAAAGCACCGCACTCGAAATGCGGCATACTCGCAAGGGTATCGTGGGTTCAAATCCCACCCTCTCCGCCACCCCGGACCAGGGCGCCTGCCTCCGCCGTTACGGCAGCGCGAACACCGTCAGCACCCCGCCGAGCGCCGTGTAGTTCGATAGCGCCAGATTTAGGCCCACCGCGCCCGAGCCGTCATCCGGGCTCGACAATCCCGCTGCAAGTCCGATCCCCGCCCAGCCTCCGACCCCCGACAACACGGCAACGTACTGCTTGCCGTTGTGCTCGTAGGTCATCGGATTGCCAACGATCCCGGACGGCGTCTTGAAGCGATAGAGCTCGCGCCCCGTGCGGGCATCCAAGGCTTTGAGATACCCCTCGAGCGTGCCGTAAAACACCACGCCCCCCGCCGTTGCCAGCGCCCCCGACCACACCGAGAACCGCTCCGGCACCGACCACATGATCTTCCCGTTGGTGGCATCCCAGGCGATGAAGTTGCCGAGATTGGCGTCACCAGGCGCCGGCGTCATCGTCAGCGTCGCTCCGACGTACGGCTGACCGGCCGTGTAAGACACGTGAAACGGCTCATAGCTCATGCACGTGTGATTGGTCGGCACGTAGAACAGCTGCGTTTGCGGTGAGAACGCCGCCGGTTGCTGGTTCTTGGCTCCGAGCGCCGATGGGCAGATGCCTTCCGTTACCGTGTCTTCACCGCCCGCTTCCGGACTGAAGGCCTGGGCCCGCTGCGGCTTCCCCGTCGCCAGATCGACGCCGCTCGCCCAGTTGACGCTTGGATCGAACTTCTCCGCCACCAGCAATTCGCCGCTCACGCGGTCGAGCGTATAGCCGAACCCGTTACGGTCGAAATGCACCAGCGCCTGCCGCAGCGCGCCGCCGACCGGAATGTCGGCGAGGATCATCTCGTTGATGCCGTCGTAATCCCACTCATCGTGCGGCGTCATCTGATAGACCCAGTTGGCAACGCCGGTTTCAGCCGAGCGCGCGAAGATCGTATCGGTCCATTTGTTGTCGCCCGGGCGCTGGATCGGGTTCCAGGTGCCCGGATTGCCCGTGCCATAATAGATGAGGTCGAGCTTCGGATCGTACGTGATCCAGCCCCACGTCGGGCCACCGCCTGTCTTCCATTCCTCGCCCTCCCAGCTCTTGAGCGACGAGTTCTCGCCCACCGGCTTGCCGAGTTCGGTCGTCTTTTGCGGGTCGATCAGCATCGCCGCGTCCGGCCCCGCCGACGCCGCCGACCACAGCGGCTTTCCGTCGGAGAGCCGATAGGCGGACAACCGCCCGAGCGCGCCGTATTCGCCACCGCCGATGCCGACGATCACCTTGTCCTTCACGATGAGCGGTGCGCCCGTCATCGTCTCGCCGAGCTTGGGATCGCCGTTTTTCGCCGCCCACACCACCGCGCCGGTCTCGGCGTCGAGTGCCACAAGCGTTGCATCGGCCTGGGCCAGCAGGATCTTGCCATCACCATAGCCGAGTCCGCGGCTGACCGTGTCGCAGCACATCACCGCCGCTACCGAAGCGTCCTGCCGTGGCTCGTACTTCCACAGGATGCGCCCCTCGTGATCGAGATCGAGTGCATAGACGATGTTTGGAAACGGCGTATGCACGTACATCACGCCACCGACCACCAGCGGCGCACCCTCGTGCCCGCGCAGCACGCCGGTCGAGAAGCTCCACACCGGCTGCAGCTCGTGCACGTTGTCGGCAGTGATCTCATTCAGCGTGCTGAAGCGCTGGCCGGAATAGCTTCCCGCGGCTGTCACCCAGCTCCGCGCATCGCCGAGCCGCTTTTCGAGGTCGTCATTGGCTGCAGCCGAAGCCTGCAGACCGAATGTCAGCACCGCCAGTGCGATGCAGGTGCGCAGCAGGTTTGCCATGCGCCGCGTTTAGCACCGCGCGCGCCCCCTCACGCTGCGGCAGTCGGCAGCACGCGGCGGCCGCTTTCCGTTAACGGTCTGGACTGGCGCGCAGATTCCCAATTCCCGCAGCTGGCGAGTTGCCCCGGGAGGCAGAGTGCGATAGCGAGTACCGCATAATTATCCCGCCCATTCCTTCCATCATCTCACCAGCGAGCGCCGATCCATGAAGCTTGTGCGTTTTGGCCAGCCCGGCAGCGAGAAGCCCGGGCTCATCGACAGCCAGGGCAACATCCGTGACCTCTCCGCCCACGTGAACGACTTCGCCGGCGCTGCGCTCTCGCCCGCCTCGCTCGACAAGCTGCGCGCCATCGATCCGGCGAGCCTGCCGCTCGTCCCGGAAGGTGTGCGCATCGGCGCCCCTGTCGCCGGCACCCGCAACTTCATCGCCATTGGCCTCAACTACGCCGATCACGCCAAGGAGACGAACCAGGAGATTCCGGCCGAGCCGATCCTCTTCAACAAGGCGCCCAACTGCATCGTCGGACCCAACGACGACATCATGTACCCCAAGGACGCGCGCCACATGGACTGGGAGGTGGAGATCGCCTTCGTCGTCGGCACCAGGGCGCGCTACGTCGAAGAGAAGGATGCCATGGCGCACATCGCCGGCTTCTGCCTCTGCAACGATGTCTCTGAGCGCCGCTTTCAGGTGAAGCACGCCGGCCAGTGGGTGAAGGGCAAGTCCGCGGAGACCTTCGGCCCGCTCGGCCCGTTCCTCGCAACGCCCGACGAGATCGCCGACGTGCAGAACCTCGCCATGTCGCTCGACGTCAACGGCGAGCGCAAGCAAACCGGCTCCACGGCGACGATGATCTTCTCGATTCCGTTCCTGCTCGCCTACATCTCGCGCTTCATGGTCCTCGACCCCGGCGACGTGGTGACCACCGGCACCCCGCCCGGCGTCGGCTCCGCCAAGAAGCCGCCTGAGTACCTGAAAGCGGGCGATGAGCTTTTGCTTCGCGTCGAAGGCCTCGGCGAGCAGCGCTCCAAGGTCATCCCCTTCCAGCCCTAGTTTTTCTGTCATCCCGGGCAAGCGAGGCGACAGACGAGCGCCGACCCGGGACCCAGCGTGTCTCGTCAGCATGGCAGCTCCGCTGCCATGCTCAGGCGCCAAGGGCGCCCGCGCCGTCGCTCCGATCGCCCGAGCGTCTCGGCGAGGGCGTGAATCGACAGCGCAATAGTGGCGCGGACCTCAACTTGCGCAACGCCAGCCGTAGGCAAAGCTTCCCGCGGCTCGTGTCACCCAGACCTAATAAGCCTGCTGCACCTTCGCCTTGTGCTGCTCGGAGCGCATCATCTTGCGTGTGCGGCTCCAAGCTTCCTCATCGAGGTTGTTTGCAGCCTCTACGCTCTGCTTCTCCAAATCGCTCAGGCCCTTGATCGACGACGTCGCCGCGGGCGCTGCCCCGGAGGAATAGGTATCGCGCGACCGCTTCAGGTACAGCGCGTTGTCCTCCAGAACTTTGCGCGCTCCGGTGATGTCGCCCTTGTCGCGCAGCTCGACCGCCTTCTCGCTCTGTTCGGTCGCTATCTGCTGTGTCACCTGGCTCATCACCGTCTTGTTGAGGCTGTCGTCGATCTCCTTCGCATTGCTAGAAAAGCGCACCGTCGGCTTGGCCTCCGCCTCGGCCGCCTTGCCGCTGTCGAGATCGGTGTACGTCACGCGCACGTCGGCAACGTCCGCCGCACCTTCTCCGTGCGTATCCGCGCCTTCCATCTCGATCACGACATAGCGCTCGTTCGCCGCCTGAAGCTGGTTCAGCTTCAACGTCACCTTGTCACCCTCGATGCTGCCGTCGCGGCCGAGGATGCGCTTGGGCGTGAATCCGCTCTTGCACTCGATGATGATCGTGATGTCGCGCGCCGAAACCGCCAGCGCATCGCCGAATTCACGATCGAAGATTTCAGCCAAGTCGCTCGGCCGCTCGACGAACGCGTGATTTCCGTCAGATGCAGCCGCCAGCCGCTGCATCAGGTCCTCGTTGTAGTCGAGGCCAAGCCCGATCGTCGAAACCGAGATGCCCTTTGAAGCGAGTTTGCGGCCTAGCTTGGCGAGATCGCTCGGCTGCGACGGCCCGACATTCGCAAGCCCATCCGAAAGCAGCACCACGCGATTGACGCCGTTCTCCGACAGGTATTCTTCGACCTGCCGCCCGCCTTCCTCGACGCCTGCATAAAGCGCCGTCGTCCCGCTGGCCTCCAGCTTGTCGATCGCCGCGTTGAGCCGCTCAGGATCGCGCAACGGCGCCGCGGCCGAGAGCACGTCGACATTGTGGTTGTAGGCAACGAGCGCGATCTTGTCGTCGGAGGAAAGGCGCTTCAGCGCCACCCGTGCGCCCTCCTGCGCGGCCTCGATCCGCTGTCCCTGCATCGATCCGGACCGGTCGATGACGATGGCCGCGTTGATCGGCGTGCGCCGTCCGCGCTTCTCGGCCGCAAGGCCTTTGAGGCTCAAGCGCAGGTAGACCGTTCCGGGCTTGCTGGCGGCAATTACGCTTTGGCCGAGTTCGGCATCGATTTTCACTTCGCCTGCCCGCGCACTCATCAGCGGAGCGGCCAGCGCAATGGTGAGCGCCGCGTATCGCATTATCGACATCGCAATATCTCCTCGCCTTTGAAAATGTGCGCGCAACTTAAATCGCGCGCGCGGCGGAAGCGGGCAGGTGCGATGGCGAAACGGGGTCGATGCAATGGCCGAAAAAAGTAGAGCGCCCCGCATTGCTCATCCGCAACAGGGGGCGCTCCGACGTCCTTTGTAGTGCGTTACTGCAGCATCGGGGTCGAACCGGCCGCGACGCGCGCTTCTGCATGCTGTGCCGCCGTGATGCTCGTGCCGAGGCGGCGCCAGGCGGCTTCATCTGAACGCGAGTTCGCCTGGAAGGCCTCGAACAGCGCCCGCGAGATGTCCAGCAGCGACTGCTGATCCGCGGTGAGCGCGCCGCCACCTGCATCCGGCTCCAGCTTTTCGACGATATCGCGCAGCACCAATTCAAACGGACCGTTCGGCAGCAGCATCAGCACCGGCCAATGCTGGTCCAGCTCCTGGTATGCGTCGTCCAGCATCTGCCGCTCCCAGCTCGAATGCGGCTGCAGCGTGCTCTTGATCATCGAATAGGCTTCATCGAACGAAAGCCGTGCCTCGTCGTCCCGCGTGCGCAACAGCGCGTCGAGCGATGCGTGCGCCCGGCGTGCGCGATTGAAGGCTTCATTCGCCGCAATCGCCGCCATGTGCGCGCTGCCCGAAACCCGCTCCCATGCTTCCGGCCTCAGGTTGAGCGCCGCCAGCAGCTGTTCCAGGAAATTGTTGCGAATGGCCTTGGTCGTCTCCTCGTTCGCAACAGGCTTGTGCTCCAGCGCCCGCGTCGGCTCGGTCAGTTGCTCCAAAGACTGCGTCCGCTGCGTAAGCGATCCGCCGAAGCTCGCGCGCTGCGTCGCAGCCCCGTTTGTTAGGCGTGGCGCGCCGTAGTCGGCCGTCAGCGTGCGCGCCCGGATGCGCGCCAGAGTCTTGTAGAGATCCTTGTGGATCCAGAACTCGTCAGCACCTTTTCCGCGCCGCTGCACCCTCCCGAGCGTTGCGCCCGCGTTCAGCGTCGAACGCACCGTACGTCGGTGTTCGTCGATCACTTCGCCGAGGTTGATCTCCGCCGTGAACCCGCGATCCTCATCGATCGGGTGCATGTAGTGCAGCACCGTGTCGGCGTTCTCGTTGATGTTCGGCAGCAGCGCGACGCCGACGAGCTTCTCCAGCTCCGCGATATCGACGTTCGACTTGTCCGCCTCGAACGAGCGCTTCGACACGATCGACAGGAACTCGTAGAGCTCCGCCCGTACCAGGTACCGCCCGGCCGCCTCGTCGTACTCGACGGCGTTGATAGTGGACCCCGCATTGAGCACGCCGATGACCCGCTGCGCCGTGTGCGGATCGAGCCGCTCCGGACGCACCTCGGCCATGAAGCCCGACGCATTGGTGATAGGTCGCATCGCGTTGAGCGTCGCCTGGGCGTTCTCGAACGTGTCTGGAAGCAGCGCATTCTCGACGATCGCTTCAAGCTGCTGCGAGTTGCGACCCTTCGGCGAAGGCACGTCCGCCAGCGGCGAGCGCACAGCGTTCGCCCCGAACAGGCCCGTCATGAAGATCAGCGAGTCGATGCCGATGGCAATCGCCAGCGCCAGATATGCAAGCCGGTTACCGTCCTGGAACGCGTTCCACGACACCACGAAGCGATGGGCCTTGTCGTCGCGGTTCATCTCGGCGAACGAGATCTTGGTGCGCAGCTCGTCCGTCTGCTTGCTCGGCAGTCCGCTGTCAGAAAGGCACTTTACCGCAAAGCCGAACAGCGCATCCGTGGAGCGCTGTGCCGCTAGCTTGTCGCCACCGACGCAATTCGCATTGAACGTTTTGGTGCCGCTCTGCAGCGTGAACAACGATGCCGCCGCTTCCGTCGCCTGTTTGGGATCGCAGTCGATGCCCGACACCTTCGACTTCGTCACATCGGCCGAGTACATCGCGCTGTAGAGCTGCGAGCAGCGCTGCTGCACCTCGGCCAGCCGCTCAGCGGTCGGCGCCTGCCGGAACTCGGCCCGCGCCGTCTCGAACGCGGGCAGCATGCGGCCCGGATCGATCCGCTGGCTCGTGTCCTCGGCGCTCGTGTTCTGCTGCGTCATCTGAATGCGCTGCGACGCGGTCTCTTCCTCGCCCTTGTATTTGGCGAGTTCACCGTCGACGACTGCCAGCTCGCGCTTGATCTGCGAGATGCGCGTTTCCGCCGTGTCGAGCCGCTTCTTGGCATCTTTGACGCGGTCGTCCTGGATCTTGTAGGCGGCCTGCATCTTGCCGAGGTCGCCCATGATCTGCCGATAGACCGGCCCGCGCCCTTCCTTCAGCGTACCTTCGACACCCTTGCTCTCGGCCATCGCCTCGACGCGCTTGGCATCGATCGCCTTTGCACGATTATCCAGCTCCGATTTCGTTGAGGCGTAGTCCGCCGCCAGCGTCGAGCGGTCGGCTTCGAGGCGCGCCAGCTCGTCCGTCAGCGACGTCTTCTTGCCGGCAAGGCCCGCCTGCCCGCTCTGAGCCGTGGTGATACGCTCCTGCTGCTCCTTGATGGCGCGGTTGCGCAATTCGATCTGGTCGTTGAAGTACTTCTCGATTTCGCCGGTTGAGCTTTGCGCCGCCGAGGCGAGCTGGTCGAGCTGGCCCTCGTAGGCATGCCAGCCCTCGCTCTGGAACAGCGCCGACGTCTGCTCCAGCTCCTGCTTGGCGATCGTGTCGCCGATGTCCGCGATGATGCCGGAAACCTGGTTCGTCGCGCGCAGCTCCGAGACGCGCTCACGCTGCTCCTTCGGGAACACCACGTTGAAGCGGCTGTCGAACGAGAAGAACACCGATGTCGACATGCAGGCGAGGAACATCACCCACAGCATCGAGTTCTTCGCCATGATGCGGAGCGCCTGGGCATACGGCGCGACGATATCGGTGCGCGCGAACACTGTAATGAGACCGAGCACGCCGAACAACAGTCCGCCCGCGGCCAGCGCCTGGATCCAGTAATCGGCCTCGATGCCGTGCTTCCACTGGTAGAACGAGACGGCCGCGGTCAGCAGCACAACGGCAAGACCGATTACCACCACCAGAGGCGCCGTCACCCGCGCGTAGCCGCCGCGCGGCACCGAGCTCATGCCGGTGGCAAAACTCTCGCCGATCAGCCACGCCACGATCAGCATCACGCCGTGAATGCCGAAGGTGAACATCAAAGACAGCACCGGTTCGCCAGTGAAATTCGTCATGCCGTCCCAGGTGGTCCAGCCGCCGGCCAGCGACAGCACGATCGCTGCCGTTCCCAGCATCGCGAGCTGCCAGTTCGAGAAGAAGACGTCCTCGATCACCCGCCACAGCCGCGGGCCCACCTTGAACAAGGCGATCAGCGCGGCGATCACCAGCACGCCGAGAAGGATGTTGCGCGCGTATGCGGCCGGGTTGGCCATCACCGCGTCGAAAGTCTGATTCACGTCCATCTGCATATCCCGCTCAACCGGCCGGTGCCGGACAATCCGTCGCCGCATCGCTTCGTTGCGGCGCAAAGGTCACGCGACGATGCAGGATGACCACAGCTCCTGGCCACTTCGGGGCAGGATTGCGGCGATCCCATGCACTTGGATGTTGTTACGGGTGTCCGAGTGGCCGGGACGTCCAGCGCGCGCTCTAGCGAGATTTGGGCAGAGGCCGATGTAAATGCAAGCGTAACGTTAATTTGGGCACTTCGCGCCCAACTGCGAGTAGGTTTTGGGTATGGGGCGAGCGATCGCGTCAGACCGCTTCGAAAAGTGCGGCAATGCCCATGCCGCCCGCCACGCCAAGCGTCGCAATGCCCAGCGAGGGGCCTTTGCTCTCGCCGCGCGCCATCCGCGTGAACAGCCGCGTCACCAGCACCGAGCTTGCCGCCGCGAACGGGTGTCCGCGTGCGATCGCCCCGCCGTCGGCGTTGACGATGTCCTCGTCCAGTTCGAGGGTCCGCACCAGCGCGATGGCCTGCGCCGCCGAGGACTCGCTGATCTCGATCGCGCCGATGTCGGATGCCTTGTAGCCGCGGTATCCGGCCTTCAACTTCCTCATCGCTTCGATCGGCGCCGCAGCCTCGTCATCAGGCGAGGTGCCGCGCGTCGCGTGCGCCAGTAGCCGCAGGCCCCGTGGCTTGCCGAGTGATGACCATACCTCGTGCGAGACGACGACCGCGACCGCAGCTCCATCGTGCAGCGTCGAGGTATTGCCCGGCGTCAGCGTTCCATCCGGCGGAAGATAGGGGGCCAGTTGCGCCAAGTCCTTGAAGTCCGGCGCCGACGAGCTTTGATCGCGCGCCTCCTCCGGATTGGAGCGGATCGGCGCTATCTCACCGACGAAGCGCTTCTTCTCGCGCGCTTGTTCCGCCTTGAGATAGGACCGCAAAGTGTAAGCGTCCTGATCGGCGCGGCTGATGCCGAGGCGCGCTGCAAGCGCTTCGCTCGATTCAAGATGCAACGGCCCGTCGCGCTCTTCTGCGGCACCGGGGTCGTAGCTCAGGAAGCGCGGAAGCTGCTGCAGGCTACGCGGCTTGGCGACACGCCAGGGTGCCATCGAGATCGCCTCCGCGCCGCCGGCAACGATGGCGCGGGATTCTCCGAGAGATATCGACCGGGCGGCGGCGACTATTGCATCGAGACCCGAGCCACATTGCCGGTCGATCGTCGCCGCTGGCGTGATCTCGGGCAGCCCGGCAGCCAGTGCGATCAGCCGGGCCGGATTGCCGCCCTCCGAAGCGTTGCCGACGATCAACTCGTCGACCTGCCCCGGATCGACACCGCTATCTTGCAGTGCAACGCCGATCAGCGGAGCGCAAAGCTCTTCCAGGCGCCGGCTTTTGTGCAGTCCACCGATGCGACCGATGGCTGTCCGCCGTGCCGCGATAATATACGCGGATTGAGAAGGCATATTTTCTATTTGGGGCTCTCGGAGATTGAATACGTTAGAGAGCGAACGATGGCGCCCCATCGGCGCCGGCTCCCGACTTCCTTCCGGTACTGCTAGCAACCACATGAAGTTGGCGGAAAAGGGATCACTATCGGGTAGGTTTATGATCCCTTTCCCGCATGCCTCCTATGCTCGCGAAAGCCGGTGGTATAGAGTAACTGCAAATAGAAACGCTCGGGATGAAGCGATGACCGAGGCCACCGCCAAACAGCAGACGCTGTCGACGACCCAGGCAGAGCGCAAACTGGCGAAAGCCGTCGAACGAGCTAACCAGGCATTCACCGAGAAGAACCTGCGCTTCACCAAGCTTCGCCAGGACGTCTTCGAGGAGATCGCCGCGACGCACGCTTCGATCGGCGCTTACGATATCCTCGCCAAGCTGGCCGAGAAGGGCACGCGTCTTGCGCCCATCTCCGTCTACCGCGCCATCGACGCCCTTCTCGAAGCCGGCGTCATCCATCGCCTCGAGAGCAAGAACGCCTTCTTCGCCTGCCGGCGCATGGACCATCGCACCGGCCGCCGCCCGATCTTTCTCTCCTGCGAGAAGTGCAATGCCGTGCAGGAGGTTGACTCCGAGGGCATCTTCGACACCATCGACCGCCTGGCGCGCGAGGCTTCGTTCCACCCACGCGTGAAGTTCGTCGAAGTGTCGGGCTTGTGCCGCAACTGCGAGTCTAAGAAGGACTGATCCACCGATGTCGCAGCGCGAAGGACCGGCCGCTCCGGCTCTGGCGCCGTGCGGTCATGGCTCTGGCCATGCCTGCGCGCACCGCCATGGCGATGCCAGCTCGCAGCCAGTCGATTCCGTCGCGCTCATCTCCGCCCGCGGCATCTGCGTCTCGCGCCATGGCCGCGACCTACTCATCGACGTCGACATTGATATCCACGCCCGCGAGATCGTCACCCTCATCGGGCCCAACGGCGCCGGCAAGACCACGCTGGTGCGCGTGCTGCTCGGATTGGAGCGCCCCGACCGCGGGGTGGTGCACCGCCGCCGCGACTTGAAGATCGGATACGTTCCGCAGCGCTTTGATAGCGACATCGCCATCCCGATGACGGTCGACGGCTTCCTCCGGCTCGGCGGCAGCTATTCCGATACGCACATCAACGAGATACTGGAGCACGTCGACGCCGCCTCGGCGCGTCACCAGCAGCTCGGCGAGTTGTCCGGCGGCGAAACGCAGCGCGTGCTCCTCGCCCGCGCCCTGCTCCGCCAGCCGAACCTGCTCGTGCTCGACGAGCCGGTTCAGGGCGTCGATTACAGCGGGGAAGCCGACCTCTACAACCTGATCGCCCGGCTACGCGATGAAGCCGGCTTCGGTGTGTTGCTCGTCTCGCACGACCTGCACATCGTCATGGCCCGTTCCGACCGCGTCATCTGCCTCAACCATCACGTCTGCTGCTCGGGCATGCCCGAGGCCGTAGCGCAGCATCCATCATATGGGCGCCTGTTCGGCGCCGAGGCTGCACGCGCCTTCGCCCTCTATCGCCATCACCATGATCATAGCCACGACCTTGCCGGCATGCCTAAGCCTGCAGCCGCCGACGAGGCGGGCGGAGACGGTGAGCCGAGCCGCCCTGCGCGCGGAGACGAATAGTGCTCGAGCCATTCTTCTTGCGCGCCCTCATTGCCAGCCTGGGGCTTGCCGTCGTTGCCGCGCCTCTCGGCTGCTTCGTTGTCTGGCAGCGCATGGCCTACTTCGGTGAGACGGTTGCCCAGGCTGGCCTCATCGGCGTCGCCCTCGGCCTCGCGCTGCAGATGGACGTCACCTGGGGCGTGCTGATTGTTGCGCTCGCCGTCGCTGCCCTGCTGCTGTGGTTCTCGCGCCAGAAAGTCGTCGCGCTCGATTCCATCCTCGGCCTGCTGCATCACGCAGCCCTCGCCGCCGGCGTCATCGCCACTTCGATGATTAAAGGCGCGCCCGTCGACCTCACCGGCTTCCTCTTCGGCGATGTCTTCGCCGTCACCGGACAAGACGTTGCCATCATCCTCATCGGCGGCGCTATCGTGCTCGCCATCGTCGCCTGGCTCTGGCAGCCGCTGCTGCGTCTGGCCGTGCATGAGGATCTCGCCGCCGCAGAGGGCGTCGACCGCGAGCTGGTGCGCACCGCTTTTATCGTGCTGCTCGCCGTCGCCATCGCCGTCGCGATGAAGATCGTCGGCATCCTGCTGGTGATGGCGTTCCTGGTCGTGCCCGCCGTCGCCGCCCGTCCGCTGTCGCGCACCCCGCAGCGCATGGTTGCCCTGACGGCCCTCATTGCGGCAGGCAGCGTCATATCCGGCCTGTGGCTCTCCGCCACGTTCGACAGCCCCGGCGGCCCCTCGATCGTGCTGATTATGTCGGTTTTGGCGGCCATCTCGCTCAGTTGGGCCTCGCTGAGCCGCGCCAACCGGCCACGTGGATAGTGTGATTTCGGCCGCCCTCTGGCCAACTTGTCGGCACTGGATTAGGTAGACGGTTGGTTCAACTGGCGGAAACGGCACCCATGCGGGCTTCGCCCACCGATCTCATCGCCGAGAGGCGCCGCACCCACCCCGTCCGTATTGCGGACGTGATCGTCGGCGGCGGCGCGCCTGTCGTGGTCCAATCGATGACCAACACCGACACGGCCGACATCGAGGCAACGACCGCCCAGGTTGCAGCTCTCGCCAGGGCCGGCTCCGAGCTTGTGCGCATCACCGTCGACCGTGATGAAGCCGCCAAGGCCGTGCCCCACATCCGCGACCGCCTTGCGCAGCGCGGCGTCAGCGTGCCCCTCGTGGGTGACTTCCACTACAACGGCCACACGCTTCTCGCGGATAATCCCGCCGCCGCCGAAGCGCTGGGCAAGTACCGCATCAATCCCGGCAACGTCGGCTTCAAGGATAAGAAGGACCGCCAGTTCGCGGCCATCATCGAGACCGCGCTGCGCTTCGCCAAGCCCGTGCGCATCGGCGTCAACTGGGGCTCGCTCGATCAAGAGCTGCTGACGCGCCTGATGGACGAGAACGCCAGCTCCAATTCGCCCAAGGATGCGCGCGCCGTCATGCACGAGGCGATCGTGCAGTCCGCTCTCATCTCCGCGCAGCGCGCCGAGGAACTCGGCATGTCGGCGAATGACATCATCCTCTCCGCCAAGGTGTCTGCTGTGCAAGACCTCGTCGCGGTCTACACGCTGCTCGCCGGGCGCAGCCAGTATGCACTGCACGTTGGCCTCACCGAAGCAGGCATGGGTTCGAAGGGTATCGTCGCCTCCACCGCCGGCATCGGCCTCCTGCTCCAGTCCGGCATTGGCGACACCATCCGTGTTTCGTTGACACCCGAGCCTGGCGGCGATCGCACACTCGAAGTGCGCGTCGCTCAGGAAATCCTGCAATCGATGGGCCTGCGTTCATTCATGCCTATCGTCACCGCGTGCCCCGGCTGCGGCCGCACCACGTCGACGGTGTTCCAGCAGCTCGCACGCAACGTCCAGGACATGATCCGCGACCGTATCCCCGAATGGCGCACGCGCTATCCCGGCGTCGAGACGCTCAATTTCGCGGTCATGGGCTGCATCGTGAACGGCCCTGGTGAATCGAAGCAAGCCGACATCGGCATCTCGCTGCCCGGAACCGGCGAAGCACCCGCCGCCCCCGTCTTCATTGACGGAAAGAAGGTGACAACTCTCCGCGGTCCCAACATTGCCGCTGAATTCCAGCAGCTCGTGGAAGACTATATCGAGCGTCGATTCGGTGGCGGGGGCCATCACGCCGGCGCGGCAGAAAAGAACGAAGCGTCGACTGAAGAACGTCACACGGCCTAGAGGCGCGGTCGTGCATTGGGGGAAACGACAATGAAGATCAAAACACCCGCATTGCGCTGCGCTTTGCACGTCGGTCCAGTGAGTGCCTTCGCGCTTCTTCTCGCGGCGTGCTCTGGCTCGTCCGTTCCCGATGTCGATCGCGTATTCCTGTCCGCTGCAGGCAACTGGGATCGCAACCGCGACGGCATCGTCACCTGCGATGAATGGAAGGCGTACGCCGGCGAGCTCTTCGACGCCGCTGACACCAACCGTGACGGCGCTCTCGACAGCGCCGAATACGCCAAGGTGATTTCCATCGATCGCATGTTCGAGACGGCTGATTTCAGCTACTACGACTCCAACAAGGACGGCAAAGTCGACCGCATGGAATTTGTCGAACGGCCGAACCGGGCGTTTGCCCTGCTCGACAAGAACAACGAATGCAGATTGTCGGCGAACCAAGTCGCGGGCGCGCGTGCTCACAGCGAGCAGATCTTCGACAACAAGAAGGCCGAATCCGGCGATCCGCGTGAAAAGAAGACGCCCGGCCTGCCAAACTAGCCGACGTCAAATTCCTTCCCTGATTTCGACTCTCCTTCGCCAAGCTTAGGCCATTGGAGCTGCATAGCTTTATGGCCTAGCCCGCGCACGAGACGGGAACCTGCGCGCTTCTCTGAACGTTAAGAGCGCAATCGTCATCAGACGAACGGGGATCTAATCATGAAAAAGCTGCTGCTTGCCGGCCTCGCCGCTGGCGCATGGACGACCTGCGCATCCGCCGCAGACTTGGGACCATATACACCGCCACCGCCGCGCGCTGAGCCGATCTACGAGCCGGTGCGCGAGCACAACGCGTGGAATTGGCAAGGCCTCTACTTCGGCGCCAACGCTGGCTACGGCTGGGGCAATGATAACCCCGCCTACTACAATGGTGCGAGCGGCTCGCTCAATCCGGACGGTTGGTACGGCGGCGGCCAGATCGGCTACAACGCGCAGTTCAACTGGCTCGTGCTCGGCATGGAAGCCGACCTGCAAGGCGCTGACATCAGCGACTCCACGTCGCTCAACAGCGGCTTCGCCAACGTGCAGACCGACATCGACTGGTTCTCGACGGTGCGCGGCCGCATCGGCTACGCCGCTGGTTCGACGCTGATCTACTTCACCGGCGGCTGGGCCTTCGCCGATCTCAATCAGAGCATCACGACGCCAAGCGTTTCGATGAGCAAAGACGAGATCGCCTCGGGTTACACGCTCGGCGGCGGTATGGAGTGGAAGTTCGCGCCGAACTGGTCGCTGAAGACCGAATATCTTTATGTCGATCTCGGCGAACAGACGCTGTCGGGCCCGTCCGGCACCTACACGACAGATACCGACTTCCACACCGTGCGCGCGGGCGTCAACTTCCACTTCTGACGTCAGCGGTGATCGATTAATCGAAAGGCGCCCTTGCGGGCGCCTTTTTGCTTTCAGCTCAGACCCCCATGCCGCGAAGCGGCAAGGCGCCAAGGGCGCCCGGCGTCACGCCCCGATCGTCCGAGCACCTATCAGCGAGGGCGTGAATCGGCGGCGCAAAGATGCGCCGGCTATCAGCTCGCGCGACGATCGTCGCAAGCCAAGCATCCCGCCACTCGCGTCAGCCAGAAATACGACTAGTGCCCACGGCTCGCTGTGAAGCGTGCCGCTTCGATCAGCGTAGCGGCCTTATCGCCGAACGGAGCTAGCTCGCGCTCGGCGCCACGCACGGCGTCTTCGAGCCTTGCGCGTGCAGCCTCGATCCCGAGCAGCGACACGAGCGTCGCCTTTCCCGCAGCATGGTCCTTGCCCGTCGCTTTGCCGACCGTTTCGGCGTCGCCTTCGGCATCGAGCAGATCGTCGGCAATCTGGAAGGCCAGCCCAAGATGCTCGCCATAGCGCCTGACCGCCGCGCGCATTTCGCCTGTCGCCCCGCCCAGTACAGCGCCGGCCTCGCACGCTGCCGCGAGAAGCGCACCGGTTTTCAGCGCCTGCAGCCGCTGCACATGCCCGATCGTCGGAGCCGCCGGTTCGCCTCGCTTGTCCGCGGCAAGGTCCAGCATCTGACCGAGCACCATCCCGCGGCCGCCGGCGGCGTGTGCGAGTAGCCGCGTGAGCTCCGACCGTACCGCAGCATCAGGGTGGGTCCCCTGACGCGACATGATTTCGAAGGCGAGCGTCAGCAGGGCATCGCCGGCCAATATGGCGGTCCATTCGTCGAACGCTTTGTGCACCGTCGGACGCCCGCGTCTCAGGTCGTCGTCGTCCATCGCTGGTAGATCATCATGCGCCAGCGAATAGCAGTGGACGCACTCGAAGGCCGCACCGGCGTCCATCGCCTTGTCCGGGACCACATCAAAAAGTCTCGCTGTTTCAACGACGAGAAACGGCCTGAAGCGCTTGCCGCCTCCAAGCAGCGCATGCTCCATCGCATCAGCGAGGCGTTCGCCCTTTTCCGGCCCGCATTCTGCGAGCAATTCGGAGAGGCGCTGCTCGATAAGGCCCGCTGCAGCGCCGAGCCTTTGCATGAACGTCATTCTCAGAGTACCTAGAGCGCTTCCGGAAAAGTGGGAACCCGTTTTCCGAGAAGAAGCGCGACAAGACAAAGATCTAGAGCCGGGCCAGGCCGCCGGTGCCATACGGCACAAGCGACACGCGAGCGGATACAGCATCGGGGCGATGCAAGCAAAGTATGGACAGGTCCGATCCTCAGCGCGCACGACCCGGCAACAAGGCAGATGCCGACGCCGAGGCGCAAAAGCCCTCCGGCGAGCAACATCACTCCAAAGCAACGTCCGATGAGACTGCCGCGGTGCAGGATCCGGCCCGCTTCGGGGAGACGGAAGCGGATGCAGCGGAACGCGCCTATTTCGATCATCTGGAACGCGACACGACGCAACCCGTGCGCCGTTATGCCGGTGTGCCGCTCTTCGACCAGCAGACGCGCCCCGCTCCACTGAACAGAGACGCCGCAGCGCACCAGCCCGCCGATCCGGAGCCGCCGCAAGCCCCGGTAACGCCAGACCCAGAGCCCCAGCCAGAGCCCGAGCCTTATTCCGAGCCCGATGTGCCGCCGATCTCGCGCACGTTCGAGCCGCAGCCCTTTGCCGTGCCCCGGCCGTCGGATCGACCGTTGCCGCAGGTCCCGCGTCGGACAGAACCCTCGCCCCCCGCACAGCCGCCGTCTAAGCCTGCCTCGGTCGCACCCGCGCAAGCAGCACCCGCGCCCGCATCTCCTGTCGAGCCTCCGAGCGCGAGCGCGGCACCCGAAACGGAGAGGCAGGTCGAAGCCAGCATCGCAGCCAAGCAGACCGACCCGCCAAATGAGCGGCATGTCGAGCAGCAGGCGTCACCCGAGCCAGCGTCGCCGTCTATCCCGGACGCGTCGGCGTCGCGCGGGACGGTTGGCGCGGAGCCCGAGCGCGAGCCCCAACCCCGGCCCGATGCCGCCCTGCGGCCCGAGAGCAAATCCGAGAGCCCGCCGCCGATCGCGTCCGAGCCGATACCCGCCGCACCGGCCGCGGAGAAGGTGCGTGAGAGCGCCCCGCCTCCGCTGCCCGCGCAGACGCAAGTACCCCAGCAGCCTAGCCCGCTGGCTCCACGTCCCAACGCCGCGCCACCGCCGCTGCCGCCGAGGCCGGTCGCCGCCCCGCCGCCCTTCGCCCGCGGATATCAACCTCCGCCGCGCCCGCCCGTGCCGCCAATGCCGGCGTCACCGCCGGCTCTCCCCGGCGATCAGTCACGCTGGAGCGAGCCACCGCGGCCTCAGCCCCCGCCAGCCGCACGTCCGTCCGCGCCGCCGCCGCCACCCGTTCCGCGCCCCGATCCATCGTTTGATTTCGCCGTCCGGCCCGTATCCGCCGTCGATGCCGAGGCGCCACCCGTCTCAATCGCACCGGGCCGCCGCGATTGGCGCGATCTGGCGCGTCGCGCCGCGCACGCCCTTTTCCTTGTATTCGCCGGCTGGTTCATCGCCGTGCTCGTGCTGATCGTCGCCTACCGTTTCGTCAACCCGCCGATCTCAATGCTGATGGTCCAGCGCTTCCTCACCGGCAACTCGATAAACAAGCAGTGGGTGCCGATCGAGCGCATCTCGCCCAACCTCCAGCGCGCCGTCATCGTCTCTGAGGATGGCCGCTTCTGTCAGCACTGGGGCGTCGACTTCATCGAGGCTGCCAACGCGCTGCGGCGCGCCTCCGACGGCTACCCGCGCGGGGCCAGCACGATAACCATGCAGGTCGCCAAGAACCTGTTTTTGTTGCCAACCAAGAGCTACCTGCGCAAGGCTGTAGAGATTCCCCTCACCTTCGCGATTGAGCTGGCCTGGTCCAAGCGGCGCATCCTCGAGGTTTATCTGAACATCGTTGAATGGGGCCCGGGCGTGTTCGGCGCCGAAGCGGCCTCCCGCGCCCATTTCGGCCGTTCCGCCGCCAGCCTCAGTCCGCGTCAGGCGGCCCAGTTAGCGGCAGTCCTGCCCAACCCGATCATCCGCGATGCCGGCTCGCCAGGACCCCGCACCGCCCGCAAGGCTTCGGTCATCCAATCCCGGGCCGCCCGGGGCCGCTCGGCTTCAGCCTGCGTCGACATCCAGCGTTAACGCTCAGCTTGCCTCTGGCACTCCCATTAGAATGTCGGTATAAGGCGCGCCCATGTGCCCGGCGGGGTGAACCCTGCGCCGGGCTGTGCAACGGAAATTTCCCACAAACGGGGTTTCGGCGGGCCTTTGGGCCCGAGCGGGGCGAATTTAGCCCTTTCCCCGGAAAAGACTACGGAGTTCAGGACTATGGCAGTTCCGCGGAAGAAGGTTTCCCCGATGAAGCGCGGGCAGCGCCGCTCGCACGACGCGCTCAGCGCGCCGGCCTACGTCGAGGACAAGGAGTCGGGCGAGCTTCGCCGTCCCCACCACATCGACCTGAAGACCGGCAAGTACCGCGGTCGTCAGATTCTCGAGCCGAAGGCCGACGTCTAAAAAAGGCCCTGACGGCAGGGGACATTGCGCCGATGCTCGGGGGGCATTCGGCGTTGCAGCAGCAAGGCCCCCGTGGCAATAGATTTGTCATAGCCCGGCCACACGCGCCGAACAGGGGGACTGCGTAATGTCGCTTAGGTCGCTGCCGTCAATCATCCTCGCGTTCATTCTGTACAACGTCGTGGTCTTCGTCTCCGGCGGCACCGACGTGCTGAAGTCCTCGCTGTTCGAATTGAACATGCTGAGCGGCGGCGTTTGGCAGTTCACGGTCGGCGATCTCATCGTTCTGCTGACCCTGTTCCTCCTCTTCGCCGAGATCGTGAAGTCGACGTACACATCGACCTCCTCGCTCGTTGATCACGGCCTGTCGATGGTCGTGTTCATCGCTTGCATCGTCGAATTCTTGCTCGTGCCGCAGGCTGCGACGTCGACCTTCTTCCTCATCATGGTTGCGACTGCCATTGACGTCGTCGCCGGCTTCACCATCGGCATCCGCGTCGCCCGTCGCGACCTCGCCATCGGCGGCGCGGTCGACTGATCGCGCAGCGCCGCGGCGACCACTGAAATAAAAAAAGCGACCGCATTGACGGTCGCTTTTTTGATTCCGACTTTGGCGTCAGTGCAGAAGGATCAGTTGTCGCCCGAAAGCTTGTCGATCTTCTGCTGCATGCTCGCGAGCTGCGCCTTGAGCTCGGTAATCTCGCTGGCTTCACCGGGTTTCGCGCCCGGCTTCTCGCCCTCGGTCCGCATCTTGCCGGTGCCGGGCACGCCGGTGAACGGGCTCCACATCGACAGCGCCTGCTCGAACATCTGCATGTTCTTGCGTGCCTGGTCCTGATAGACCTCGAACGCAGCGGTCGGGTTCGAGAACGCAGTGGCGAACTGAGCCCGGATCTTCTCCTGCTCCTTCACCAGATTCTCTAGGCTGAACTGCAGGTAGCCCGGAACCATGCGTCCGATGCTGTCATCGTAGAAGCGAATGAGCTGGCGCAGGAACGGGACAGGAAGCAGCGTCTGACCGCCCTGCCGGTTCTCCTGCTCGACGATGATCTGCGTGAGCACCGAATGCGTGAGGTCATCGCCCGTCTTCGCATCGTAGACGACGAAATCTCGATCCGACCGCACCATCGACGCCAGATCCTCCAGCGTGACGTAGGTGCTCGTCTCGGTATTGTAGAGTCGCCGGTTGGCATATTTCTTTATGACAACCGCTTCTCTTTTGTCGGCTGGCGCGTCGGGTTTGTTCAACATTGCTGGGCCGTTGCAGAAGATTTTTGCACTGCGGCAGCGTAACACACCCCCGCCCACCGGTGCCAGCCGTTTGTGTTGACCGGCGCAGTCATTTGGCGCATTAGCTGGCGGCAAGCCTAAGCTTTGGTAATACGTGGTTTATGCACCGCGGCCAGCCGGGCCCCTGAAAACGGGCACCGTCGCCTCGGCGCTAGCCCGATCTATAAGAATCCGCATGCTCGAGGAGGAGCCTTTACGGATGAGCGACGACAACACCATCGTCATTGCCAGTGCGGCACGCACCCCAGTTGGCTCGTTCAACGGCGCCCTCGCTGGTCTTCCCGCTTCCAAGCTGGGCGAGATCGTCATCAAGGCCGCTCTCGAGCGCGCCAAGGTCGAGCCGGGCGACGTCTCGGAGGTCATCTTGGGACAGGTACTGACCGCCGGTCAGGGCCAGGGCCCAGCCCGCCAGGCGGCCATTGGCGCCGGCGTTCCAGTCGACGCGCCGGCTTGGGGCGTCAACCAGATTTGCGGCTCGGGCCTGCGCGCAGTAGCGCTCGGCGCCCAGCAGATCAAAGCGGGCGACGCCTCGATCGTCGTGGCCGGTGGCCAGGAGAGCATGAGCCAGTCGATGCATGCTTCTCACATGCGCAACGGCACCAAGATGGGCGACGTCAAGTTCGTCGACACGATGATCAAGGATGGCCTCTGGGATAGCTTCAACAACTATCACATGGGCACCACGGCCGAGAACGTCGCGCGCCAGTGGCAGATCACGCGTGAGGACCAGGACAACTTCGCCGTCGCCTCGCAGAACAAGGCCGAGGCCGCCCGCAAGGCCGGCAAGTTCAAGGACGAGATCGTCCCCGTTGTCATCAAGGGCAAGAAGGGCGACACCGTCGTCGACCAGGACGAGTACATCAAGGACGGCGTCACGCTCGACAGCATCGCCAAGCTGCGCCCGGCCTTCGACCCGAAGGAAGGCACAGTCACCGCTGCCAATGCCTCTGGCATCAACGACGGCGCGGCGGTTGTTGTGTTGATGACGGCGGCCGAGGCCAAGAAGCGCGGTATCGAGCCGCTCGCCCGCATCGTGTCGTGGGCCCAGGCCGGCGTTGATCCCTCGATCATGGGCACCGGTCCGATCCCCGCCGCCAAGAAGGCGCTGGAAAAGGCCGGCTGGACCGCTCAGGACCTCGACCTCGTCGAAGCCAATGAAGCCTTCGCTGCGCAGGCTTGCGCCGTGAACAAGGGCCTCGGCTGGGATACCGACAAGGTCAACGTCAACGGTGGCGCCATTGCCATCGGTCACCCGATCGGCGCTTCCGGTGCCCGCGTGCTGACGACGCTGGTGCACGAAATGAAGCGCCGCGACGCCAAGAAGGGCCTTGCCACGCTGTGCATCGGCGGCGGCATGGGCATCGCCATGTGCCTTGCGCGCGACTGATAGAAGTTCGTCGAAATCCGCTCCGGCCCTCAGCGGCCGGAGCGCCCGCCCACCCCTGATCAAATCAACAAGAGACCATCCGAGGGAGGTTCTTCATGGCTCGTGTCGCCCTGGTGACGGGAGGTACGCGCGGTATCGGCCACGCCATTTCCGTCGCGCTCAAGAACGCAGGCTACCGCGTTGCTGCCAACTACGCCGGCAATGACGCCGCCGCGCAGCAGTTCCAGGCCGAGACCGGCATCCCCGTCTTCAAGTGGAACGTCGGCGAGTTCGACGCTTGCGCCGCCGGCATCGCTCAGGTGACGAAAGAGGTCGGCCCCGTCGACGTGCTGGTCAACAACGCCGGCATCACGCGCGACGCCATGCTTCACCGCATGACGAAGGAGCAGTGGAACGAGGTCATCAACGTCGACCTCGACAGCCTCTTCAACATGTGCCGTCACGTCATCGACGGCATGCGCGCGCGCAGCTTCGGCCGCATCATCAACATCTCGTCCATCAACGGCCGCAAGGGCCAGATGGGCCAGACCAACTACTCCGCGGCCAAAGCCGGCACGCACGGCTTCACCAAGGCTCTCGCCTACGAGAGCGCCGCCAAGGGCATCACCGTCAACACCATCGCGCCGGGCTACATCGCCACCGAGATGGTCGCCGCGGTGCCGAAGGAAGTTCTCGACACCAAGATCATCCCGCAGATCCCCGTCGGCCGCCTTGGCGAGTCCGAGGAGATCGCGCGTGCGGTGACCTTCCTGGCTTCGGACAACGCCGGCTTCGTCACCGGTGCCTGCCTCGACGTCAACGGCGGTCACTACATGGCGACCTGATCGGTCGTATCAATCGACAAAAGAAAATGGCCGGGCATTTGCCCGGCCATTTTTGTATCTGCTTCTCGCTCCGCCCCTCAGCCTCTGAGGCGCGTGCGGATGATCCTCGGATAATCGTCGCCCTGGTCGGCGTTGCCCTGCGGCTGCGCCTCGCCGTAGTTCCACCAGCGCTCCTGCTGTCCACTGTCGACCATTCCGCCGCCGACGGCCTGCTGCACTGGCTCTTGCGGAGAAACCATCGCGCTCATGCTCTGCGGTTGACGCGAGGGAGCCGGCTGACCACCCGGTGCAACGTTGCGCTGCGGCTGCTGCTGCGAAACCGGAGCGGCGAACCACGCTTCGATCAGATCGAGTTCGTCGGCCGAAAGGTTGAGCCCCTGGCCACGGCAGCGCGCCACCACGAAGTTGCGGAACCGCGAGGCAAAGAGGCTCGGAGAGGCGCCCTGGTCGAACCAGGGATCGGCTTCGCTCACCACATCGAGCACGAAGCGCACGTCGTCGCGCCGAATGTCGATGCCATGGTTTTCCGCACGCTTGACGATGTTCGTCAGCGTCTGCTGGCCCGCGAGACCGTTGGCAGCGATCTCCTGCGCCATCACGTCGAACAGCGTGCGGTAGTCCTGCGGCGACAGCGTCGGTGCCTGGCTCGCCTCGTGGATGCGTGCGATCGACTGCTGGATCGCTGCGGCGCCCTGCGCGGTCCGCTGCGGCTGCGGTTGCGGTGCACCCGGGTTCGCTGCGGGCCGCACCTGCATCGGCTGGCCCATCATCGGATCTGCATGCATCGGTCCCATCGGCGCGCGCTGCATCGGAGCCTGCATCTCGGGCGCCGGACCAGCCGGACGTGCAGTGGACTGGGCACCAAGCAAAGGCGCTAGCGCACGCTGCATCATCGAAGGCTCTGCACGCATCGTCTCGGACGGTGCAGCCGGCGCCGCAGGCTGCGGACGCACATCTGCGCGAGGAGTGTCGATGCGTGGCTCAACACGCTTCTCGATGCGAGGAGCGTCGTCCTGGATGGCGCGGTTGGCGTCATAGACGAAATACGGCGGCTGACCGGTCAGGCGGATGTCGTCCGGCAGCCCGCGCGAAAGCAGATCACGGAAGCTTCCCGTGCCACCCCACGCCGAGCCGACTGTCTTGTCGTGTCCGAGCACGCGCACGCAGCGATCGGCCAGAGCCTCGAGCGCCAGCGGCTGGTCTGCCGTCCGCACGGCCGTCGCCACCTCGGCGAGGATTTCGCTGCGCACCGTCTCGATGGAAGCCGCGCTCGGCAGTGCCGCCTGTTCGCCACGACCCTGATTGCGGTTCGGAAGCTGCCCATCGATCAGCAGCGACAGGAAGTCGGCTTCGCGGATCTCCGCGTCGCAGATCGCCGTATACGGCGTCGCCGTGTGATCGTTGGAGAACACCACCGTGCGGCGCGCATGCGAGCGCAGGCGATGCAACACAGGTGTGAAGTCGGCGTCGGCCGACAGGATCACGAACTCATCGAACCGCGTGTCGTGCGTGAGCAAGTCGCGCACGTCCATCACCATGCGGATGTCCGCGGAGTTCTTGAGCTGCTGCGTCAGCGGCGGGCAGTCGACGACCTCGAAGCCCGCGCGCAGAAAGTGATGGCGCACGAACGGGAACGAGCTCATGTCGGTCGAGTTGTCGCTCTGGTTCCGGCGCGGCACGGGGTTGCCATAGCAGCGGCTGATGGCGATGCGGCGCTCCACATCGAGAGCCGGCGTATTCGTCGGCGTCATCAGCGCGCCCGACGCAATCTCCTTGAGCCAGAGACCGGCATCCTTCGAGAAGCGTTTGGCTGCTTCCTCGTTCTTGCGCTTCAGAGAAAGATAGACGTTGTCGTAATCGACGAACACCGTGGTCAGAATTGGCCCTGATGACTCGCGCTTCATAACCGGCATCCCCCGCGTGGCCGTAGGAATATTGAGTTGCAACGACTCTTTGGTGAGTCGCAGGGATGCGGCAACCGTCACTCCTTCAAGCCCAGGGGAAAACTCTGCGAGATCGGTCGCTTAGCAGCTTTTGTGGCTGAGCATTAGCGGTGGAAAACTCGATTATGAGCTTTGTGCGCAACAGCCGGTTGCGCCGCACATGCAACACCCTAAGCTTCGGGCGGAGCAAAACTTTTCGGTGCCAGCTCAAACGATTCGAACTGGAATCCCGGTGCCACCGTGCAGCTCACCAGGGTCCATTCGCCCAGACTCTTTGCACTTTGCCAAAACCCCGGAGGAACAACGCCCTGCGGCCGTTCCCCGGCGGCAAGATCGGCGCTCAAGACTGACCTGCTCGCGGGGCCATCGGGAGGTGCGATCGCCAGCTCCAGCGGCGCCCCCGCGTGCCACAGCCACACTTCGGCGGCATCGACCCGGTGCCAGTGCGAGACTTCCCCTGCCGCGAGCAGAAAATAGATCGCCGTTGAAGCTGCGCGCTTTCCATCGCCGCGATCGTCGCGAAATGTCTCGCGATAGTGCCCGCCTTCCGGGTGCGGCTTCAGATCAAGCATCCGGATGATTTCTTCGGCGCTGGGCTCGGCCATTCAGGTCAGCTCTTGTTCTTGCGCTCGCGGATCGCTGCAAACACGTGCCAATCAGGCGCATAGAGCATCCCGAGCTTCGCCCGGATCGCGGTAACGTTCGGGCGCAGGAACGGATTTGTCTCCAGTTCGCGATCAAGCCGTGTCGGCAGCGTCGGCTTCCCCTGATCCCGCAACAGGTCGACTTCCTTCGCGCGGTTGACCAGCGCGAGGTTATCCGGCTCCAGCGTCAGCGCAAATCGCGCATTCGCCTGGGTATATTCATGTCCGCAATAGATCTCGGTGTCCGGCGGCAGCCGCATCAGCTTCTGCAGCGACCGCCACATCACCTCCGCCGTGCCCTCGAAGACCCGCCCCGCGCCGAGCGCAAACAGCGTATCGCCAACGAACGCCACCTTCGCGTCCGGTATCCAGTAGGCGATGTGCCCGATCGTGTGCCCCGGCGTCTCGATCACCTTGACGTCGAAATCACCGAACCTGATGACGTCGCCATCCGTAACCTCGACATCGATGCCCGGAATCCGCTCCGCTTCGGCGGCCGGCCCATAGATGGTGCAGCCCGTTGCCTCCTTGAGGGCGAGGTTGCCGCCCGTGTGATCGCCGTGATGGTGCGTCACGAAAAGGTGTGTCAGCGTCCATCCCTTGGCTTCGAGCTGCGCAAGGATGGTCTTGGCGTCAGGCGCGTCGATCGCAGCGGTAACCCCCGCCTCAGGATCGTGAATGAGGACGCCATAGTTGTCGGAAAGACAAAGGAATTGCTCGATTTCGAGCTTCGGCATAACGACCGGCTCTCTTCATTGCTATGTCGGGCGACGCCAAGAGGGTATCCGCGCGCCGTCATTAAGACAACGCGTAGCCCAAGGCGAGGCTTGAAATGCCGCGCAGAGACGTCAGATTGACGGGCAACGCGAATAGTCTCGAGACAGCATGCTGCTGGACGTCGACGAACTGCAGGAATTTTACGGAACGCCGCTCGGCCAGACGGTGCGCCGCCTGCTGGCCCATCGCATCCGCGCGCGCTGGCGCGGGCTGCAGCAATCGACGCTAGTCGGCCTTGGTTATGCGTCGCCTTACCTTGGCGCCTTTCGCGGCGAGGTGCGCCGCCTCGGCGCGCTTATGCCTGACAGTCAGGGCGCGGCCCGCTGGCCGCGTGAAGGCGCGTCCCACACCGTGCTCGTCGATGACGACCGTCTGCCGCTGGCCGATGGCTCGGTCGATCGGCTCCTCGTCGTGCATTGTCTGGAGGTGGCCGAGCACACCCGGCACCTTCTGCGCGAGATGTGGCGCGTGCTCGCGCCCGAAGGACGCGTCATCCTCGTCGTCCCCAACCGCCGCGGTGTGTGGGCACGGCTCGACAACACGCCGTTCGGACAGGGCCGCCCCTACAGCCGGCGCCAGCTCGATCACTTGCTGACCGCTGCGATGTTCTCGCCGCTCGATTGGGGCGGCGCGCTCTATTTCCCGCCGATCGGCCGCCGTATGTTGCTCCGCTCAGCCACCGCGTGGGAGCGCGTCGGCGAAGGCGTATCGCCGGCCTTTTGCGGCGTGCTCATCGTCGAGGCCAGCAAGGAACTCGTCGCCCCCATCGGCAAACCGATGAAGGTGCGTGCGCTCCGCAAGCCCGTGCTGCAGCACCTCGGCGCCCGCCGCGACGGCTCACCGCGCGATTAGTCCACGTCCGCGAAGCCCGGCACGCCCCCGCACTCGGCAATCATCGTATCGACCGTGCGGGCCGCGTTCGACTTGAGCGCCAGCTCGTCGAGGCACGCGATCATATCGTCGGGGTTCATGTCGCCCTTGTATGGAAATTTGCCCGCCTCGAAGATCATGTCGCCCGCGCGGTCCTTGACGATTTCCGGAGCCTGGCGCCAGTCGTGCGCTTTGCCGCGGATCAAGTCCGCCGCCGCCGGCGTCGCCTCTGCGAGGCTGCGGTCATAGCCTTCGGCATGTGCCGAGCCCGCAAGCATCAGTGCTGCTGCGATCAATACGAACCGCATCGTTCCTTCCCCCATTGTCTTCAATTTGCAGCGGGTGTCAGCCCGCCTCGCGGTAACGCTGCGCCGTCTGCAGATCGACAGACACGAGCTGCGATACGCCTTTCTCCGCCATCGTCACGCCGAACAGCCGGCTCATGCGCGACATCGTCATCGGATGATGCGTGATGACGAGGAACCGCGTCGCCGTCTCGTCCGCCATGCTCTCGAGCAGCCGGCAGAAGCGATCGACGTTGGCATCGTCGAGCGGCGCATCGACCTCGTCCAGCACGCAGATCGGCGATGGATTGGTCAGGAACACCGCAAAGATGAGCGACATCGCCGTCAGCGACTGCTCGCCGCCCGAAAGCAGCGACAGCGTCGCCGGCTTCTTGCCCGGCGGCTTGGCGATGATTTCGAGGCCCCCTTCCAGCGGATCATCGCCCGCAATCATCTCCAGCCGCGCTTCGCCGCCGCCGAACAGCGTCGTGAACAGACGCCCGAAATGCGTGTTCACAGCTTCGAACGCCTCGTTCAGCCGCTTGTGTGCTTCGCGATTGAGCTGGCCGATAGCACTGCGCAGCTTGGCGATCGCATTCTCGACGTCCGCCTTCTCGGTTTCCATCCCTGCCGATTGAATGCTGAGCTGCCGCAACTCGTCGTCGGCCGCGAGATTGACGCCGCCAAGGCGTTCCCGATCGGCCTTGAGGTTTGAAAGCTTGCGCTCGACGTCTGGCAGGGCTGGCAGCCTCTCCCCGATGGGAAATTGCGCCATCTCCAGGCAACCTTCCGGCGCGATGCCGAGGTTCTCTCGGATGAGGCGCGAAACATCCTGTCGCCGCGTGCGCGCCGCCTCCAGTTTCGCTTCCGTACGTGCGCGCCCTTCGCGCGCTTCCGACACCGCATTTTGTGCCGCGCGCAACGCCTGCACGCTGGCGCGGAGCGCCCTGTCGGCTTCCGCCAGCGCGTCGGCCGCAACCTGCCGCTCGCGCTCTGCGTCCGACAACGCGCTCATCAGCTTGCCGCGCTTTTCCTCCAGCATCGCCGGAATGTCGGCAAGGCTCTCCAACTCGGTCTTGGTTTCGCCAAGACGCGTTCTCAACGTTGCAATCTGCCGCTCGGCTCCCGAAGAGCGGATCGTCCACCGATCGCGTTCGATGCCGATGGCGGCACCGCGATCGGCCCGCGCCCGCCGCTCGCGCTCGATGTCGCCAACTGCGCCACGCGCCTCCGCGACCGTGATCCGCTGCACCGACGCTTCGCTCTTGGCCGCATTGAGTGACGGTTCGAGGTTCTCGGTTCTCGCCAGAGCTTCGACACTGGCTTCTGCTTCCTCCAACGCTTCCTGCGCCGCTTTCAGCTCTTCTTCTGCGCGCGCCCGGGCACCCGAAACGGTAGCGAGCTTAGCTTCCGTTTCGCGTGCGGCACGTTCGATTGTGGTGAGGCTCTCGCGCGTCTTCGCAAGCATCGCCTGCGCCTCGCGGCCGAGCTGCCGCAGACGTTGTTCCTCGGAGCGTGCCGCCGCCAGCGCTTGCGCCGCCGCCTGCTCGGCCTCGGCGGTGGAGGCAGCAGCCGTGCGCGCCTCCGCTTCCTCCAGTTCCAGCGACGACAGCCGGTTGCGCTCCGCTAAGCGCTGCGCCGCGGGTGTCACGCCTTCGGCGGCGGCCGTGAACCCATCCCAACGCCAAAGGTCGCCCGCCCGCGTGACGAGCCGCTGGCCCGGCTTTAGCGAAGGCTGCAGCTTGTGTCCCTGTTCGCGCCCGGCCACGACGCCGGTCTGCCGCAAGCGCCGGTCGAGCTCCGGCGGTGCCTCGACCCGCGCGGCCAAAGGCTCGACACCCGCGGGCAATGCCGGATCGGAGCGTGGCACATCCACATGGCGCCAGTGCACGGCCGCCTCTTCGGCGGCAGGCACTTCCAGGTCATCGCCCAGTGCCGCGCCGAGCGCCGCTTCGTATCCGGGCGCCACGCTCATGCGATCGACGACCGGCGGATACTGCGTCGGCTGATTGCCGATCAGCAGCTTCACCAGCGTCTCGCGCTCGGTGCGCAGAGACGCGAGCCGCAGCCGCGCCTTGCTGCTTTCTTCGCGCGCTTCGTCAGAAGCAACGAGCAGCGTACGCGCATTGTCCTCCGCCGCCAGCGCCTGCACCTCGAACTTGGCGATCTGGTCGGCGAGCTGCTGCCCCGCCTCGGTGATCTGCTGCAGTTTGTGCGCGTCCGGCGCCCGCGCCATGATCTCGCGCGCCTGCGCTTCGAGTTCGCCAAGCTGCCGCGTCAGCTTTTCTACCGTCCATTGGCGCTCGCTGACGCTGGCCTCCGCGCTCTGCTTGCGCGCCCGGTGCTCGGCAACTTTCGTGGTCAGTTCAGCAAGGCGCGCTTCCGTTTCGGCGAGGATTTCCTCAGCCTCTTCCAGCCGCTCGCGAGCCGCCCGTTCCTTATCGCCGGCTTCGACCTCCGCTGAGGCCAGATCCTCGATCTCGATTTCGAGATCGCCGAGGATCTGGTGGGCTTCGGCGATCAGCGCTTCCTCGCGCGCGGCGTCGGCAGCAAGCTGCTCGGCGCGCGCTCTTAGCTCGCGCTCACGCTCTGCGACGCGCTCGGCTTCCTGCTCGAAATTCTCCTGCTCGATACGCAACCGGCCCAGGATCGCCGCACGCTTAGCTTCCTCCTCGCGCAGCGGGGTCATGCCCTCTGCCAGTCGTGCTTCTTCGACCAGCGCCTGCGATTCCGCTTCCGTTGCCGCGGCCTGCAACACCACGGCATCGCGCAACGCCGCTTCCTCGCTATCGACGTGCGCCTGTGCGTCGATCCACGAGAGGTGACCTAACAGCGCCTCCTGCCGGCGGATCGCCTCGGAAATCTCCTTGTAGCGTCGCGCCGCCCGCGCCTGCCGCTTCAGGCTTTCCACCTGCGTGTTGAGCTGGCCCAGCACGTCGTTGAGGCGCGCAAGATTGGCTTCGGTTGCCTTCAGGCGTAATTCCGCCTCGTGTCGGCGGCTGTGCAGCCCGGCGACGCCCGCGGCATCCTCCAGGATGCGCCGCCGCTGTTCCGGCTTCGCGCTGACGATCTCGGCAATCTGCCCCTGCCGCACCAGCGCGGGAGAGCGCGCCCCCGTCGCGGCATCTTCGAACAGGATTTTCACGTCACGCGCCCGCGCCTCGCGTCCATTGATGCGATAGGCGCTGCCCGCTTCGCGCTCGATGCGTCGTGTGATCTCGATGTGATCGGCGTTGTTGAATTCAGCCGGCGCCCGCCGCGCGGTGTTGTCGAGGAAGATCGTCACTTCCGCCGAGTTGCGCGCCGGCCGCCCGTTCGTGCCCGCAAAGATGACGTCGTCCATCGCCGCCGCGCGCATGCTCTTGTGCGACGTCTCGCCCATCACCCAGCGGAGCGCTTCGAGCAGGTTCGACTTTCCGCAGCCGTTCGGGCCGACGACGCCGGTCAGTCCGGGCTCGATCAAAAGCTCGGTCGCTTCGACGAACGATTTGAAGCCCAGAAGTCTGAGGCGCGTAATCTTCATAGCGGTTCCCAAGCGCAGACGGCCTGCGCCACAACAGGAATGGGCTGCTGTGAACGACTAGCGCGGCGTATCAGCCGATGCCGTGGCACGCGCTGCCACGAGCGGTCCGACCATGGCACGGATATCCTCTATCGAGAGCTCCTTCTTCACGAGCTTGTTCCCGACAAAGAAATTCGGAGTGCCGATGACGCCGAGCGTGCGTCCGCGGTCCTTTACCCACTTCAATCCCTCGATCATGGCTTGATTCTCGCGGCACGCATCGAACTGCGCACGCGTCATCCCCACTTGCGAGGCGACTTTGAATATAGGGTCGAGCCGCACCTCCTGGGAGACCCAGGACGGCTGCTGCTCCATGAATTTACCAAACAAAGTCAGGTACTTGTCTGGTGGCGCGCAGCGCAGCGCGATGGTCGCCGCGCCGGACGTCTTGCCGATCGGGAACTCGCGCAGGATGTAGCGCACCTTGCCCGTATCGATGAATTCCTTCCGGAACGCCGGATACGTCGTCATGTGGAAGTGCCGGCAGTGCGGGCACGTCAGCGACGCGTACTCGATAATCGTCACCGGCGCATCGGCGCGCCCGAAGCTCATCTCCGGTAGCGGCCCCGTCTTCATGACGTCGGCGAACGTCGGATCCGCGAGCACCTCGCGGCCACCCGTCGACCGCTCGTTAGGATCAGCAAACGGATTGAAACGTTCCTCCGCCTTGCTCCCCTCTGAAGACGCAAAAGCCGAGCCGGCGCCGCCGGCATCGGCCTGTTCTGGCGTCAGCGCCGTCGTGTTCACCAAGGAACTGCCCCCGCATCCTTGCAGCGAGGACAGCACCAACAGTGCGGCGACGACGCCCGCCTTTTTCACGATTGCCCCGCTCAGCTCTTTGCCAGCAGCGGTTCGATCATCGCGTCGAACTTCTCCATCGTCGGCGCGCCATCGAGCTTCTTGCCGTTGATGAAGAACGTCGGCGTTGCGCTGACGCCGAACACTTCGCCGGCGCGCGTGCGGCCCGCCGTGATCTCATCCAGCAGCTTCTGGTCGGTCAGGCACTTGTCGAACGATTCCTGCGTGAAGCCCGCCTGCTTGGCGATCTCGAACAGGCGCGGCACAGGGTTGCCCTCGCCGAACGCCCACTCGTTCTGCTTCTCGAACAGCACCTCGATCAGCGAGAACGCCTTGTCCTCGCCGGTGCAGCGCGCCAGCATCGAGGCGGCCGCCGCAAGATTGTCGAGCGGGAACTCGCGGAACACGTAGTGCACCTTGTTGGTGTCGACGTACTTCTTCTTCAACTCGGGCCACACGTCCTTGGTGAAGTGCGCACAGTGACCGCACGTCATCGACGCGTACTCGACGATCGTAACCTTCGCGTCCTTCGGACCGAGCGCCAGGTCGGGCAGGCCAACCGGCTTCATCAGTTCTTCGACAGGGACTTCGGCGGGCCCACGTGACTGGGCGAGGGCCGGCAGCGCGGCGGCGACAGCAGCGCCTGCGCACATGACGGCGAGCACGCTACGCCGCGAAAGCTCAAATCGGCCAAATGAGGACTTCGATGCGGACACGTGTGTGCTCCTTGCCTGAATTCACGACGCCGTCTGCGGGCGCCGGGGTCCACCCCCGACTACCACGCTATCGGGCGTCGGAATAAGGCAAAACGCGCTGCCGTCCAAGTGAATGAAGCGTAAGTTTGGTTCGTTTCAGGGGATTGAGCGCGCCCGCTCAGCGGGTCTCGCCGCGCCGCAGCAGGCCTGCTTTGAGGGCTGTTAACGCCGTGCGCAGCCTCTCGTCGCCCACGCTGGATAGTTCCGGCGCTGGAATCTGCGATACCGGCCCCGTTGCAACTGGAGCGCGCGGAGCGGGCCGCTCCGGCAACGGCGCCTGCAGAATGCGCAGCTCTGCCACGGCCCGATAGCCGAAATGACCGTTGATGCGCTCGATCAATTGCTGTGCCCGATACTGGACGTCGAGCGCCCGCGCCGGCTCCACCCGCACGATCAGCGTAGCGCCGGGACGGCCCGAATGCATCTCGTCCGCCTCGGCGCCGAAATCCACCCCGCGCGGCCACTTCAGCCGCTCCGGCAAGGTATAGCTGGCAACCTCTTTGCCGACGATCACCGCCCAATCGGTAATCAGCGCCGCCGCTGCAAACCCGTACTTCTCGAAGGCCTTATGCGTTAGCTTCGGAACGTAGCTGCCGACGGCCCGCGCCGATATGAAACCCTGCCCGCGAGTCTGCGGCGCATATGGTCGGCGAAACTGCGATGCGGTGACAGCCATGTGAGGAACCCGGGCGAGGACGTATCCAGCGATGACTTCGACGATTACCATCAAGGGATCGATTCGCGGGCGCCGGGAGATCATCCCTTGACTGCTGTTGCGAGAAAGCAACTGCCGCTACGGCCGGCCGGCCCCGATACGGTCGACGCGCTGCTCGCTTGGTATGACGAAGAGCGCCGCGACCTGCCATGGCGCGTCGCCCCTGGAAAGCGCGCCAATCCCTACCGCGTCTGGCTCAGCGAGATCATGCTGCAGCAGACCACGGTGAAAGCCGTCATCCCGTTCTACCTTCGCTTTCTCGTCCGCTGGCCGACTGTGGAAAAGCTGGCCGCGGCACCGCTCGACGACGTTCTCGCGGCCTGGGCTGGCCTCGGCTACTACAGCCGCGCCCGCAACCTGCATAAGTGCGCAGTGGTGGTCGCCACCGAACTCGGCGGCAAATTCCCTTCCACCGTCGCAGAGCTGCAGAAGCTGCCGGGCATCGGCCCCTACACAGCCAACGCCATTGCCGCCATCGCCTTCGGTGAGGCGGCAACTCCGGTCGATGGCAACGTAGAGCGTGTCGTCGCGCGCCTCTTCGCGGTGCGACAGCCGCTCCCTGCAGCGAAAACCGAATTGAAGCGTCTTGCCGCGAGCCTCACGCCGCAGCGCCGCGCCGGCGACTTTGCCCAGGCGATGATGGACCTGGGCGCGGGCATCTGCACACCCAAGCGCCCATCATGTCTTGTTTGCCCTGTGCAGCAGGACTGTGCCGCCTCTGCGCACGGCATCGCCGAGCAATTGCCGATGCGCCTCGAGCGCGCCGAGCGTCCGCAACGTGTCGGCTACGCTTTCGTCGCCCTTCGCGAGGATGGCCACGTGCTGTTGCGCAAGCGCGCCGAAGCAGGTCTTCTCGGTGGAATGCTGGAGGTGCCCGGAACCCACTGGGGCGACCTTCTCCCTCCGGTAAAGGAGGCGCTCCGCACAGCGCCCGTGCGCGCCGACTGGTGGGCGGTGCCGGGCACGGTTGTGCACGTCTTCACGCACTTCCGGCTTGAGGTGGTCGTCTATCGCGCTCTGGTGCCGAACGATGCAACGCTCAACTTCTGGGCCGAGCCCGACCGCTGCCAATGGGTCGCGCGCCGCGACATGCACGGCGCCGCCATTCCCAGTGTCATGCGCAAGATCATCTCCCACGCCTTGAGCGAGACCTAGCGGACGCTCGCCGTCAGCAAGCGTCCGCAGATGCGATCTCTCACTGCGGCTTCATCGCACCCTGAGCTTCCGGCAGCGACTTAACCTGCGCTTCATCGAGCGTCAGAACCACGCCGTCTGGGCGCGTCTCCTGAATTTGGTTCGCTGTGATGTGATAGCGCCGGTCACCCATGCCCAGGAACGTGCCGCCGTCGAAGAAGATGTCGGTGATCTTGTCGTCCGCGCCGCGTTTGATCTGGGCAATCTCGCCGACTTTCTCATTGTTGCGGCTGAAGATGGGGCGACCGATCCAGCGCGGCTCGTCAGCGGCCGTAACCGTCAGGTCGCGCGCTACTGGAGCCTGCATCGGTGTCTCTACCGCGGACGGCGCGTTGGCAACCGTAGTCGTCTCGTGCGGCCGGCCGAACAGGTACCAGGCCAGCGCACCGAGCGCGACCACCGCGAGTGCCGGCGCGACCCAACCCCACTGCGAACGATCGTCCGCACGCGTGCGGCTCATACCCGTCACGTTCGTTGGCTGATCGAGAATACCGGCGTCGCTGAGCTGCCGCGCAAATCCGGATGGAAGCGCACGAGAGATGTTGCCTGCCTGTGACTGCAGCAGGTTCGCAAGCCCAGAGGCACTGAGACCGCTCGCCCGCTGCTGCTGCCCGAGCACGCCAAGCACCATTGGACCGAGCAAGCCGATGAGGCCCTTCGATGCGCCTTCGCCGATGCCGGAATAGCGCCCCAGTGACTGCGCGAGCGTGGACACCGTATTCCCGCCCAGCAACGAAGAGATCGCGCCGAGCCCCATGTCCATCGCATCGCGTTGGCCCGCCGGTCCGTTGTTGGCAAATTCGGCCAGCGCTCCCGGCTGCACTTGCGAGGCAGCGTCGGCCAATCTCGTCGCGCCGCCCGGTTTGTTCACCAGCGACATGAACGCAGCCAGCAATCCAGGCACGCCGGCCGAAACAGCCTTCTCGATCATCGACTGGTCGATGCCGAGCGCTTGGGCGACGCGCGATAGCAGTTCGGGGGTGAGTAGCTTGGCAACGCTCGCAACCAGATTAGTCGACATGTGCATCTCCCTTTGAGGACAGACTTTGGCCCGTTTGGGAGTGGAGCGCGTGGTGGCGCCAGTCTCCTGCGGGTTCAACGCCCGCCGTCGTGGCACACCGGGTTTAATGCATTGTTGTTCCAGCAACTTCGATCTAGCGAGAATGCCGAGCTATTTGTCTTTGCCTTCGGGATAGCTCCGGTGATGATCGCGTCACTCGCTGCGGGCTCTATCGCGGGCGATGGCGCAATAGCTCGCCTGAACGCATCCGCCATGAGCATTGCACCATCGCGCGCGATGTGATCGTCGTCGCGATAGAGTGGCTGCCCATCGAGCCATCCAAGGCACCGAGTCGGGCCACACAGATACTGTGAGACCGGCATGATCTCGACCTCGGGCCTTTCGGCGGCGACGGATTGCAGGATCGGCAGATAATGCGAGCGCTGCCGCTCGTACGCGCTCCGGTCGAGGCCGATGCCGCCAGCGCCAGCATCTCCCCAAACGTGCATCAGCCGCGCCGCAGCTTTTGGATCGAGCTCAGCTCCCGTCGGCACGTCTTCGAACAGCACGAGGCTGCGGCCCGGCAGCGCTTCCGTCAGTCGCGAAAGCCCCCGCGCTAGAGATGTCCTGTTATAGGCGCGGCCGGAGCCGTCGTATCCCGCATCTCGAAATTCCAGCTTTCTGAATTGCCGCTCAGGGCTCACATGCAGGCCCCAGTAACAGACGACCACTACGCGCTTGACCTGCGGAGCCTTCGCCATCAGCGCGATGAAGTCCGGCATTGGCCGGCTATAGTCCGGGTTTCGGATCTCAGTAACGCCCGGCAGCGGACAAAATCCGGGAGCCCAGATGAAATATCCTGCTCGGCCGATGTCGGCTGCCACCTTGAACACGGCCGGGGCTACCGCGTTGGCGTGGCTGTCACCAACCAGCACGAACGAGGGCGTTCGTCCCTTCGCACCGAACACGCAGTAGCTGCTGCCGCTTTCCGTCGAGATACCGCGATCGACGCATTCGAGCCGCGGCGAGCTTTCGGATTTGCCGAGAACCGCAGCCGTCTCCGGCGAAAGGCGCTGAGGTAGACCGCCGCTGAGCCACGCAATGCACGCCGCTGCACCAACAAGGGCGGCACCGCCGCCGAGCGCGCGCGACAGGTCGGGCAACGTCCAGGCGCGGGCCGGCCGCTCGACGAAAAAGTAGCTGCCGGTCGCGAGCACGAGAACCATCGCGAGAGCCAGCGCCGTCTGCACGGCATCGAGTTCGCCCCCGTTTGCGTAGCGTGCGAACACCAGCACTGGCCAATGCCATAGGTAGAGCGAGTACGAGATCAGGCCGATCCACACCAACGGTCGCCACGCTAGCGCCGGCGTCAGCGCCGATGGCCGCTGTCCCGCCCAGATCATCATCGCCGCGCCCCCACCGGCATGAGAGCCGCGACGCCTGGGAACGCTGTGCTCTCGCTGAACGTGGTCGCGGCAGTGATGATCAAGGCAAGTCCGCACAGACTTGCCAGCGCAGCAGTCCTGCCGGAATTCGGCTGCCCAAAAAGACCGAGGGCTAAAAGCGAGCCTGTTGCCAGCTCCCAGGCTCGCGCCGGAAGCAGGTAGTAAGCCGCAAGCGGGTCGGTGAAGGTCGTAATCGCGCTGATGGCCAGCGACGCCGCAAAGACAGCCATCAGCCCTGCAACCATCGCCCCGCGCCACGGCAACTTCGCCAGCGCCAGAAGGAAGATGGGGTGGACGAGATAGAACTGTTCTTCGATCGCCAAGGACCACGTGTGCAGCAGCGGCTTCAGATGGCCGGCCGCATCGAAGTAGCCAGACTGGTCTTGAAACAGAAAGTTGGAGACGAAGAAAATTGCCGCCACGGCACTCTCGGCCGCACGCGCCAGGTCCTGCGGAATGAAGAGCACCATCGCCGCTGCAAGAGAGGTTCCAATGACGAGCAGCAATGCCGGCAGGATTCGTCGCGCGCGCCGCGCGTAGAACGTCGCAATCGAGAAGGTGTCGCGCTCGCTGAGAATGATGGACGTGATCAAAAAGCCGGAAATGACGAAGAACACGTCGACGCCGACATATCCGCCCGGAACGATCGCAAAATCAAAATGAAACAACAAAACAATGACGACAGCGACCGCGCGCATGGCGTCGATATCGGATCGGTAAGCCAAAGCCACCGGCGCCCCCGGAATTATTTGCCCTCGCCTGCTCCTTCGCTACGCAAAACCGAGCCCCCTACACCGGCAATGTACGTTTTCCGCCGGCCTCCCAAAGCGCCAGTTTCGACTTTTCACCTTCTAACTGTTGTTCATCCCAGCCCGATCATCGCCTCCGACGCGGCCCGATAAACGAAAAAGGCCCCCCGGACATGACCGGGAGGCCTCTTTTCCCTCGGCATTGCACCGAAGTAGGCAGAAGCTCGGGAGCTTCGGCTTTCTGTCCGTTACTTGTTGCCCTTGCCGACGACAGCGACTTCGACGCGCTGCAGGCCGGAGAAGCCGAGCGCGTTGGCCGCGCCCTTGGACAGATCGATAATGCGGCCTTTCACGAAAGGCCCGCGGTCCACGACCGTAACGATCACGGATTTGCCAGTGCGGAGGTTCTTGACGCGCAGCTTGGTGCCGAACGGGTGGCTACGGTGCGCGGCTACCATGGCGCCCGAGCTGTACGAACGTCCGCTGGCCGTCGTCGACAGGTCCGAATAGTGCGATGCGATACCGGTCTGAGCATGGGCGGCTGCGAAAGGCAGCACGACCGCGGCGGCGAGCATTCCAGCGCGTAGGGCTTGCATGTGAACTCCCTCAGTTGTTGCAGACGGGGGCTTCGTTGCATCCCAAACGCAGGAAGGGAATAGGGAGTTCTTTCAAAGAGTTGAAACGATTTGCAATATACCTTCTGTTAACTAGAGCGGGCCCCGCAATAATGCGCTTTGATCGCCTTTTGTACGAGTGATCAAGAAATTGCGCTTAACGCTGTCCATTAAGTATCGCGCTCATGCAAAGCGCGCATACGAAGCTTCGGCCGGATGCTTCAGCGCGACTTTCGCCGCGAGTTTGCCGCCCCATCGTTGGCCGGAATCTGCCGCGTCGACTGCTTCAGCGCTTCCTTCAGCGAACTCGGACGGCCGTGCTTCTTCAACAGGTCGCGGAACGCTTCATCTGCGAGATCCTGCATGTCCTTCATGGAGTCGCGTCCCAGCAACTCCAGCGCCTGCAGAGTTTCAGGATCGAAGCTGATCAGTTTGCGTGGATCACGCTCCGGCCGAGGCGGTGCTTTGCCTCTGCCGTCGCTCCCCGCCGCTTTTTTCGAAGCCATCGCACGCTGCTCCGGCGAGAAGATCAGGCGCGCTTTTTCGCGCTGCGCCGGGCAGCTGGTGCACGCCGGCTCGCGGTTTTCGTGCTCTTCTGCTTGGCTCCGCTGCTCTCGCCGATCGACTTGCGCAGCGCCGACATCAGGTCGATTACCTTGGCTCCGCCCGGCGAAACCTCCTCGTGCGGCGCCTTGATCTTCTGGCCCTTCATCTTCTTGTTGATGAGGTCGTGCAGCGCCGTCGCGTAGTGATCCTCGAACTGATCGGGCGTGAACTTTCCGGCCTTGCGATCGATCAGCTCCACCGCGAGATCGACCATCTCTTTGTCCGGCTTCAGCGAAGGCACGGTATCGAAGAAGTCGGCCGGCTCGCGCAGCTCGTTGGCATAGCGCAGCATTTCCATCAGCAGCCCGTCGCCAAGCGCCGTGATGGCCACCAGCCACTCGCGCCCGCCGATCGTCAGCTGGGCAAGCCCCGCCTTGCCGGTCTTCTTCAGCGCATCGCGAATGACGACGTAGCCTTCCGCCGAGTGCTTGTCGGCTGGCGTGATGTAGTAGGGCCGCTCGAAGTAACGCGGATCGATTTCGGTCGCATCGACGAATTTGACCAGATCGATGGTCTTTTTGCTCTCGAGCTTCACCGCCTCGATCTCGTCAGGCTCGAGCGTGATGTAGGTGTCCTGATCGACCTCGTAGCCCTTGACGATGTCCGAGCTCTTCACTTCGCCGACGCCCTGCACCGTCTTGGTGTAGTTGATGCGCCGCCCCGAGGGCTTATGGATCTGTCTGAAGGAGATTTCCGATTTCGTCTCGACGGCGTTGTAGAGCTCGACCGAAATCGAAACGAGGGAGAGCCGGAGAAAGCCCTTCCAGTATGCACGCGCGGCCATAGTAAGCTCCGCAACTCAGGGGGAAACGCGACCCCCACCTTATGACGCCAATGATAACAGAAAAGTTCCTGACGCGGAGGATTGCTGCACCTAGCAGCAGTCGTCTCCTTCTGGCCCGTCCAGGTGCCCGGTCGGGTGACGGGCCGCTGCCTCGCCGGCTCAGTCGGCCGCCCGGCATCGACCTCAGGGGAGGGCCCTCCTCAGGGTAGCGGCAACCCGCCGCGAGCGTGGGGCGCCGCCCCCCCTCATGGTCCCTTGGCAGGGTCAACCCGCGGGCCTGTCTCGCACCTGCGAACGCTCCCTTGTGACGCCCGTTCCGCTGCGCATTGCCCGCAATGCGTGGCATTGCAGTCACCCTTAGTTAAGCGTCCGTTGTTACCTTCTCAAAATGAGGCGGACCCGGGGGGAACGATGTTCCGTGGTCCTTATTCAGGATCAACGAGGCGAATAATGCGGATTACCCTAGCACTTGGCTCGGCGGCCTTCGCGGCGCTGGCCTTCATCGCTGTCCCACAAGCCCCCGCCAAGGCCGAGTTCTATCGCACGCCGTCGGGCGAGGTGAAGTATCGCCGTCCGGACCAGAACTACGCCACTGGCCCATACCTCTTCTATTATCGCGGCTACGCTTACCCGTACTATCCGGGCCTCGCCTATCGTGAGCGCACCGGCGAGCTGCGCCCCACCGACGTGCCGCAGCGCGAGCGCGTCCAGCGCTAAACGGGCGAACGCCCTCTAGCTGAACATCATGGCCGCTTCCGCGGCCATGAACCGTTGTCTGCTGCCCAACGGCCAAGCTTCTCTCAGCTCGCGTCACCAAGAAAAACGCCGCCTCAGGCGGCAAGGGCGCAAGGCGCCCCGGCGCGAGCGCCGGATCTCAGCGTTGCGTGACGCCCGCCGCACATCAAGCTTCTCTCAGCTCGCGTCACCAAGAAAAACGCCGCCTCAGGCGGCAAGGGCGCAAGGCGCCCCGGCGTGAGCGCCGGATCTCAGCGTGCGTGACGCCCGCCGCACATCAAGCTTCTCTCAGCTTGCGTCGCCTAGCAACTAAGCCTGCGTCGCCTGGATGCGACCGTCCTCATCCTCGAACGGATAGCGTGCCGGATCGAACGGCTCGCGCAACCCCTTCTCGGCCAGCAGCCGCGAGCGCCGCTTCAGCAGCGGCAGGATCCGTCGCGCCACCCAGATCGTGCGCCGTGTCGCGCCCGGATCGAGCAGTTGCGTTTCCGGAATCTTGAAGCCGCGCCACTTCAGGATGAAGCCGATCGGCAGCTCCATCTCGTCCTGTAGCGCGATCATGTCCGCGTAGAGTTTCGATGCCGGCGAGATGATCGTGCCGAAGCCGTTCCGTGCCTGTGCCCAGCCGACGATGTAAAGGTTCTTCACGTTGGCCGGAAACGCCCCGCCATAGACGTGCGCCACGTCGTTCTCGATCGGCACCAGGCTCTTGGGCAGGAACGGGATCGAGTTTTTGAAGCCCGTGGCGGCGACCACCACGTCGTATTCGCCCACGCTGCCATCGACGAAGTGCACCTTCGTGCCCGCGAACCGCTCGATATCCGGCCGCGGCTTGATGCGGCCCTGGCGCAGATAGTTGAGCACGTCCGTGCCGAACGCAGGGTGTCGCGCGAACAGCTTGTGCCCCGGCTTCTGCAGCCCGTAGCGGCGATAGTCGCCGATGAAAATGCGCACGGCGGAATGCAGGATGAACCGTTGCAGCGTAACGGGAAGGTTCCAGATTGGCAGGTCCGTCAGCGGAACGCCGAACACCGTCTTCGGCAGAAACCAGTAGCCCGAACGCAGGCTCCAGTCGCACGACGCGCCAACCCTGGCCGACTCGCATGCGATATCGCAGCCCGAATTGCCGCCTCCGATCACCAGTACGCGCTGGCCGGCCAGCTGCCGGGACTCCTTGTACTCCGCGGAGTGAATGAGAGTGCCCGTGAAGCGCCCCGGATAGTCGATCTCGCGCTTGTCCCAGTGATGCCCGTTGCAGACGACCACGCCCTTGTAGGTGCGCTCCTCGCCGTCATCGAAAGTCACCTGCCAGCTCTCGTCCGCGAGCGGCTGAGCCCGCACCACCCTGCGGCGCAGCTCCAGGCCGTCCATGAGGCTACGGTCGTGCGCGAAGCTCTCGAGATATCGCAGCATCTGCGCGCTGGAGGGAAAGTCGGGATAGTGCGCCGGCATCGGATAATCCGTGTAGCCGGTCGACTTTTTCGACGAGACGATATGGACGCCCTGATAGACGCCGTGGCGCCAAAGGCCTCCAATTCCGTCGCTGACGTCAACGTGATCGAAAGCGACCCCGCGCTGCTTCAGCGCGTCCGCCATAGCCAAGCCGATTGGCCCCGCTCCGATTACCAGCAAGCGGTCGGTTCTCACCGAGTTGCGACGCATGCCCGTCCCAGGAATATCGATGTGAAGGGCTACTGCCTTACGCCGAGAAGGGTTATCAGTCTACTGCGGTGTCATCGCCCGGCGACGAGCACGGCTGATTGGCCCCGATTTACGTCAGTCTACGAACGCGCATCGGGGCCAAATTGTCTCAAATAGGAGCGGATGTCTCGCTCAAAGTCATTGTTTATTCAGCAGCAATGACCGTAGGCGTGTCGCTCAATCCCAGTTGCCTCTTGGCCTCGTCGCGCAGGATATCGATCGGCTTCAATTTGCCTTCGACCTCGAAGTGCCAATAGGTCCAGCCGTTGCACGCGCTCTTGCCTTGGGCCATCGCCCCCAGACGGTGGATTGAGCCCTGGTTTCCGCCCCATGCGAGGGTACCGTCGGCTTTGACCTCGGCTTTGATACGCTTGCGTGAATCGAGCAGCATCGCGCCCGGTGTCAGCAACCGCATCTCCACAATGGTCCCGAACGGAACGCGCGGTTCGGCGCGCTTGCCCTTCACCGTCTGCAGCGCTGATAGCGGCAGCGGCTGCACCCGCGCGAGACGCTCCTCGGCCGCCCTCGCATAGTCGGCATCCCGCTCGATCCCGATGTACCGGCGGCCAAGCTGCTTGGCCACCGCACCGGTCGTACCCGTGCCGAAGAAAGGATCGAGGACCAGATCTCCAGGCTTCGTCGAGGCGAGCAGAACACGTTGCAACAGCGCTTCCGGCTTCTGCGTCGGGTGCGCTTTGCGCCCGCCGTCATCCTTCAGGCGCTCCGGCCCCGAGCAGATCGGAAACAGCCAGTCTGAGCGCATCTGCAAGTCGTCATTGAGTGCCTTCAGGCTCTCGTAGTTGAACGTCGCCCGCGCCCGCTGATCGCGCGCCGCCCAGATCAGCGTTTCGTGTGCATTGGTGAAGCGTTTGCCGCGGAAATTCGGCATCGGGTTCACCTTGCGCCAGACGATGTCGTTCTGGATCCAGAAGCCGAGATCCTGCAGCGCCACGCCGAGGCGGAAGATGTTGTGATAGGAGCCGATCACCCAGATGGCGCCATCCGGCTTCAAAATGCGCCGGCACTCGGTCAGCCACGCGCGCGAAAACTTGTCGTAGTCCTCAAAGCTCGCGAACTTGTCCCACTCGTCATCGACGCCATCGACGCGCGTATTGTTCGGACGCATCAGGTCCGCTGAGAGCTGCAGATTGTATGGGGGGTCGGCGAAGACCAGATCGACCGAAGCGTCGGGCAGTTTTTTCAGGGCCGCAAGGCAATCACCGACGATGATGCGATTGGCCGATTGGGCCGCAGGCGAACGACGCAGAACCATGGGAACGCAACTCTCAAACAACGGGGGAACACGCGTCGAGCCGAGCTTCCAACTCGCCTCGACAGCCCCGAGTCTAGCGGGCCGTGGACTCCCTTGACCAGCGATTTCTCGGTTGTCGATGCAGAGGCGAGTCTATTCAAGCACTTGGCATGCTTGAGGAATCTATACAACGCGGAAGCCTGGGCGCCGCTGGATGCCTTTCGCGCGAAAGCGCGAAGCGGGTGCGATCAAGAACTTCTGGGAATAACGGCGCATCATCGATGCGCGAAGCGCTCAGAGGACTTTCACGTCTTCCGTGATGAGGCCGAGCGCAAGCTGCACGGTGCGGAACGAGCGCCGGTGATGCACCGTCACGCCGAGCCGCTTGATCGCATCATGATGCTCTGGCGTGCCATAGCCTTTATGACGCTCGAAACCGTAGCCGGGATGCTTCGTGCCGAGCTTCACCATGATCCGGTCGCGCGTGACTTTGGCAATGATCGACGCCGCCGCAATCGACAGGCAGCGCGCATCGCCTTTCACCACAGTGCGCGACTGACAATTCAGCTTCGGCGCTCGGTTGCCGTCGATGGCGACCAGCTTTGGCAGCTGCGGCAGTTGCGACACCGCCTGCGCCATCGCCCACATCGTGGCGTGCAGAATGTTGATCTCGTCGATCATTTCGACATTGGCGATGCCGACGCCGATGATCGAAGTTGCCCTGATGCGCCCGTAGAGGAACTCCCGTGCGTCCTCGTCCAGCACCTTGGAATCATCGATCCCGTCGGGGATGCGTTCCGGGTCGAGGATCACCGCCGCGGCGACCACCGGCCCCGCGAGGGGACCGCGCCCGGCTTCGTCGACGCCAGCTACCGGGCCGCCGTGCAGTTGCAGCTCGGCCGCCTCCAATTCGAAGGTCGGTCTCGGACGTGGCTCGGCGACAGGCGTTCCCATGACCGCCGATCATTCGGCCGTCGCTCCCGCCAAGTCAAAGCGGCGTCTTCATCTCCCTGAGGAAAAGCGTCAGAAAAGCTGCATTTGTTGCCCCGCGAGCACGGGCCGGCGGAACAGGTCGACCCGCAGCTCGCTGTGATCTGCGTTGAGTCCCAATCGCTTGACGGCCAGCCGAAACCGCGCGCCGATCTGCTCGGCATAGGGCCCCGAGCCGCGCATCCTCATGCCGAACTCCGACGTGTAATCGCGTCCACCGTGCATCGACTGCATCAGATGCATCACGCGGTCGGCCTTGTCGGGGAACGCGCCGGCCAGCCACTCGCGGAACAGCACGCTGATCTCCAGCGGCAGCCGCAGCATCACGTACCCCGCCGAGCGCGCACCCGCCTCCTTGGCCGCTTCGAGGATGCGCTCGATCTCCGGGTCAGTGAGGCCGGGTATGATCGGAGCCACCATGACCGTCGTCGGAATGCCGGCCTCTGCCAGTTGGCGCACCGCATCGAGCCGGCGTCGCGGCGTCGGCGCCCGCGGCTCCATCGCGCGCGCAATCTTTGCGTCGAGCGTCGTCACCGAGATCGCCGCCCGCGCCAGCCCCTTCGCTGCCATGCGCGTCAGAATGTCGATGTCGCGCGTAATCAGCGCCGACTTCGTGACAATGCCGACCGGATGATTGGTGCGCTCCAGCACCTCCAGCACCGAGCGCATGATGCGCCGCTCGCGCTCGATCGGCTGATAGGGATCTGTGTTCGTGCCGATCGCCATGCAGGCCGGCTGATAGCGCGGATTGGCCAGCTCACGCTCCAGCAGCGCCGCCGCGTTGGTGCGCGCATAGAGCTTTGTCTCGAAGTCGAGCCCGGCTGAATGCCCCAGAAAGCAGTGTGTTGGCCGCGCGAAGCAATAGATGCAACCATGCTCGCAGCCTCGATATGGATTGATCGAGCGATCGAATGAGATGTCCGGGCTGTCGTTGCGCGTAATGATGGTGCGCGCGGGATCATCGAACACGGTCGTCTTGAAGGCGTCGAGGTCGCCTAGCCCTTCCCAGCCGTCGTCGAATGTCTCGCGCCGCTCTCCCTCGAAACGCCCCGTGTGGTTCGAGCGCGCACCTCGCCCGCGCCGACGCTCATCGTCGACGAGGCCGCCAGGCGTCGCATCGATTGTCGGCTTTTCCCGCTGTCGCTTCCGCACCTTCGCCTCTCAGGCTTGTGTACCCGCGAGGCTATCGCATCATTGCGAACAAAGCAAGAACATGACTTAAGATCGATCAGCTCTCGCATTACCTGTTGTTGGCTTGGCTCAGCCTGTGGCACAGAAGCCTATGATCTCGGTCATCATTCCCACCCTCAATGCTGAAGCGAGCCTGCCGGCGACCCTGACCGCACTGGTCCCGGCGGCGCTGGAAGGCGTCGTCCGCGAGGTGATCGTCGTCGACGGCGGCTCGACCGACCACACGGGCATGATCGCCGACCACGCCGGCGCAGACCTCATTACAACGCCCGCCAATCGCGGCGCCCAGATGCGCGCCGGCGCCCACGCCGCCCGTCACCCCTGGCTGCTGTTCCTTTACCCCGACACGGTTCTCGAGGCCGGGTGGGAGCGCGAGGCCGACAACTTCATGGAGCGCGTCGACCGCGGCTCAACGCGCTGCCGTGCTGCAGCCTTCCGCTATGCCCTCGACGATGAAGGATTCGCACCGCGCACCCTGGAAGGCATTGCCCGTTTGCGCTGTGCGCTCCTGCACATGCCATACGGTGATCAGGGCTTGCTCATTTCACGCCGCCACTACGACGAGGCCGGCGGCCATCGTCCGCTGACCGCGCGCGAGGACGTCGATCTCATCCGCCGCATCGGCCCGCGCCGTGTGCGCGTGCTGTCGGCCCGCGCTATTTCCGACGCGACCCGCTATCGCCGCGATGGCTACATGCGCGGTGCGCTCGGCAATCTCGCGCCGCAGCTCGCTCCGCGCGCCATGCGCACCTGACGGCAGCTTACAATTCCGACAGCAAACTCGCCCGCGCCGCATTCGCGCTCTCGTGCGGTCGTAATTTTGCCGTTAGATTTAGGTGACTTAAGAACGCTCAGCGCTTTACGGGGGTAAAAGCTGTGTCCACCAGCAATTCATCGCGTCTGTCTTCTCTGCCGCTGCCGCCTCGGGCCGCACCCGTCCGCCGTCGCAAGCCCGTCGCTCGCTCCGCGGCCGGACGTTTCCTTCTGATCGACGAAGACACCGCCGATAAGCTCGCCATCGAAACCGGACGTCTCCCGCGCGTCAGCGACATGCCGCTCGATGTGCCTGTGCTCATCGTTGCGTCGGGCGTTCCTTCGTTCAAGGTCGAGCATGTCGGCGCAGCGCTGAAGGCACGCGGCGCGCGCGGATATTGGCTGGTGCGTCCAGCAAGCAATCGGACGAGCGCGAATGGCGATCGTCTCACTGAAACTCTTGTCGGCTTTCCGGGGTTACATATCGCCCGCCTCGAACAGCCGCACGATCTCTAGCAATACGAACTGCGGCGTGGCCGCGACAATCTGTCGGCCGTGGCGTTAGCAAAGTTGGTGGTTTTGCCGTGCATCCCGCAGCATTGATGCGGACTTCGGCAATTGACAGTGGTAGCGTTGCACCACTTGTTTGAGTGTCAGGGGGTTGCGTCATGGTGCAGACTTCTTCTTCTTCTTCGGTGCAGTTCACGCCCGCGCAAGTGCTTCAGGCCGCGCGGCGCGCGGAAGCTGAGGGCAAGATGGACTACGCCCTCCAATTCTATCGCCATCTCGTCGAACAGCATGGCGGCACGCCTGAAGCTCAGGAAGCACGCGAAGGTCTTTTCCGCATCGCCGAGTGGCGCTGGGGCGAAGCGCGCGTCGCGCGCAGCAAGGAAGCCGGTGGCGCCGCCGCAACCGGGCCGCAGCCACCGCAGACGCCGCCGAGTGCAACCACCGGCCAGCGCGTCTACAACGTCGCCAACAACGAGCAGGCTGGCTACGCCAGCGAAGAACAGCGGCCCGCCGCTGGCAACCTGCCGCAGATCATCTCGCGTCAGCACGCCCCCGCGGATCAGCGGGTCCCGTTTGAAGCACGCTTCGGTGTCGGCAAGGCGTTCGCGCATATGCTCAGCGGCGCTGGCTGGCTGATGCTTCTCTCCGGAATTTTCGCGGCTGCTGCTGGCTTTGCTGGCCTCGTCGGCGAGCTTTCCGCTCTTGGCCTGTTCGGTGCGCCGTTCGGCGTGATGCTCGGGCTACCGGCGGTCCTCTTCGGCCTCGTGTTCGTGGTCGGCGGCCAGCTCGCGGCTGCGCTGTTCGAAAGCGCCAACGCGACGCTGGAAGCGACCGCCATCCAGCGCGCCCGCGCCGCCGCCTGAAACCAGGCTCAGCCGCGCGACTCTTTCAGCCGCGGCATGATCTCGACCAGATTGCATGGCCGGTGGCGGCTGTCGAACTGCCACTTGAGAATGCCGTTCCACGCATCTTTGCATGCGCCCGGTGAACCCGGCAGGCAGAAGATATAAGTGCCGTTCGCCGTGCCACCGCACGCGCGCGACTGGATGGTCGACGTCTCCACGGTCTTGAACGAGATCATGTGGAAGATGACCGAGAAGCCCTCGATCTCCTTCTCGAATAAAGGCTTCACCGCTTCCGGCGTGACGTCGCGGCCCGTGAAGCCGGTGCCCCCGGTGGTGATGATCGCTTCGATGCCGGGATCGGCGATCCAGCTCTCGACCTTGGCGCGGATCTGCGTGATGTCGTCGGTGACGATCTCGCGCTTCACCAGCGCATGCCCCGCCGCGCGGATCATCTCCTCCAGCGTGTCGCCGGATTTGTCCGTGGCCTTGTCGCGCGTGTCCGACACCGTCAGCGTTGCGAAGCGCACCGGCTTGAATTCGAAGCTTTCGTCGATCTTTGCCATCTGTCGTTCTTTGCTATTTCAGCTCTGCCTTCACGGCGAGCAGATCGCGCCACGCCATGTTCTTCGCCGCCGGTGTACGCAGCAGGTAGGCGGGGTGCAGCGTCGCCATCGCCTTCACGCTGGTCCCGCCGATATTGAGTTCGCGCCATTTGCCGCGAATGCGCATGATGCCGTCGGCTGCGTCGAATAGATGCTTCGCCGATGCCCCGCCAAGTGCCAGCACCACCTTCGGCCGCACCAGCGCAACCTGCCGTTCCAGGAACGGCCGGCATGCCAAGGCTTCTTGCGGTGTCGGCGTGCGGTTCCCCGGCGGGCGCCAATAGACGATGTTGGTGATGTGCGTGTTCGTCTCGTCCATGCCGATCGAAGCCAGCATCTTGTCCAGCAATTGTCCGGCACGGCCGACGAAGGGTTTTCCTTCGAGGTCTTCCTCACGCCCGGGCGCCTCGCCGATAATCATCAGCGGAGCCGTTTCCGCGCCCCGGTAGAGACACAGGTTCTTCGCTGTCGCCTTGAGCCCGCACCCCTCGAATGCCATGAGCCGCGCCTTGAGCTCAGCAAGATTGGCAACGCCTGCGACATCAGGCGCAGCGTCGCCGGCCGCCGGCGCCTTCGCGGGGAACTGTCGTGCCGGCCGTGTCGTTGTCGGGGGGCGTGCGTTGAGCGGAGGCCGAGGCGCAGGTGCAGCGCCAGGCCGAGCTGCTGGGGGTCCCGGCGCGGTCTCTGGAGCGGTTGCCATCCCCGGCAAAGCGAAGCGAGCCCCCGGCGCCGTCTCACCGCGGGCGAGCCAGTCCACCGGCTCATCCGCCAGGGCGGCATCGACCCCCATCGCCTCGTACCAGGCGAGGAGCCGGCCGGCAGCCTTCCGAATTGTCTCGTCCTCGATCATGCCGGGACCCTATAACACGCTGCCTTTGCCTGACAGCGTCATCGCCGGCGCCTTATGGCAAGTCGCGGCAATTCGCGGCTCCGCGGCGCTTGACGCTGCCGCCCCTCCAGACCTACGACCACTTTAGACATATTTGAAAATCCCCGACAGCGAGGTGACATCCAATATGGCCGAGGCCGAAAACGCAGCCGAGCTGCCGCCCAGAGAGGCGATGGAGTTCGACGTCGTCATCGTCGGCGCAGGCCCCGCGGGCTTGGCGGCTGCGATCCGCCTCAAGCAGCTCGCTGCCGAGGCCGGCAGCGATGTCTCCGTCGTCGTGGTCGAAAAGGGCTCCGCCGTTGGCGCCCACATCCTTTCGGGCGCCGTCATCGACCCCAAAGGCCTCAACCGCCTCATTCCTGATTGGAAAGAGAAGGGCGCCCCCGTCGAGACCGCGGTCACCGACGATCGCTTCTACTTCCTCACCAAGACCAAGGCTCTGCGGCTGCCCAACATGTTCATGCCGCCGCTCATGAGCAACCACGGCAACTACATCGTCAGCCTCGGCGCGCTGGTCACATGGCTCGGCGAGCAGGCAGCCGAAATGGGCGTCGAGGTCTATCCGGGCTTCGCCGCCAGCGAGGTTCTCTATGACGACAACGGCGCCGTCGTCGGCATCGCCACCGGCGACATGGGCGTCGGCCGCGATGGCCAGCCGACCGACGCGTTCGTGCGCGGCATGGAATTGCGCGGCAAGTACACCTTCTTCGCCGAAGGCGCACGAGGCTCGCTGACCAAGAGCCTGATCGAGCAGTTCCGTCTTTCCGATGGCCGCGATGCGCAGAAATTCGGCATCGGCCTCAAGGAGTTGTGGCGCATCGCGCCCGAAAAGCACCAGCCGGGCCTCGTCCAGCACTCGTTCGGCTGGCCGCTCGATGACCGCACCGGCGGCGGCTCGTTCCTCTATCACTACGGCGAGGATCTCGTGGCGGTGGGTTTCGTGCTGCACCTCAACTACGAGAACCCCTACCTTTCGCCCTATGACGAGTTCCAGCGCTTCAAGACCCACCCCGCAATCCGCGGCACATTCGAGGGCGGTAAGCGCATCGGTTACGGCGCCCGCGCCATCACCGAGGGCGGCTGGCAGTCGATCCCGAAACTGACCTTCCCGGGTGGCGCCCTGCTCGGCTGCGCCGCGGGCTTCGTCAACGTTCCCCGCATCAAAGGCAGTCACAACGCCATCCTCTCCGGCATGGCCGCCGCCGAGGCGGCATTCGCAGCCCTTGCCGAAGGCCGCCAGCAGGACGAGCTTTCAGCCTATGAGACCGCGGTCCTGGAAGGTGACATCGCCGCCGACCTGAAGCCGGTGCGTAATGCCAAGCCGCTCTGGTCGCGCTTTGGCACCTATCTCGGCATTGCCCTGGGCGGTCTCGATATGTGGATCAACACGTTGATCCCCGGCGGCCTTTTCACGCTGAGCCACAAAAAGCCCGACTACGCCACCCTGAAGCGGGCGCAGAACGCCAAGCCCATCGACTACCCCAAACCCGACGGCGTGCTGACCTTCGACCGCCTCACGAACGTGTCGTTCTCAGGTACCAATCATGAGGAGAACCAGCCGGTTCACCTTAAGCTTACCGACGCTCGTGTGCCCGTTGCCATCAACCTGCCCGAATTTGCCGAGCCTGCTCAGCGGTACTGTCCGGCGGGCGTCTACGAGATCGTCGTCGAACCGGGTGGGGATCCGCGTTTCCAGATCAACGCGCAAAACTGCGTGCACTGTAAGACCTGCGATATCAAGGACCCCAGCCAGAACATCAACTGGGTTTGCCCCGAAGGCGGGGGTGGCCCGAATTACGCTGGAATGTGAGCCGGCTGGCTTCTCACAGAGAGCAAAACCGGGGCGCGGTGAATTATTCGGATTCAACGTTACCCAGTGCGTGGCTGTCGCCAAATCGCCGCGTTATTTGCTAGTCTGTGCCGCTACGGGAATCACCTCCGGCCTCCAAGAAGGATCAGGTTGAATGCGGGCTAGCCTTCGCAAGGTGTTGCACTCATCGGTGACCACCATCGGCGTCCTCACCTTCGGCCTTGGTGCCGCACAAGCCGCCACCGATTTCACAACCGAGACGACCGCGCACTCGCTGTTCGGCAGCTACCTCGCCGCCAACATCGCCAAGAGCATCAATGACGCCGACGCCGCGTCCTCGTTCTATGGCAGCGCCCTGTCGCTCGATCCCAATAACAAGGTGCTCATCGAGCAAGCCTTCCAGACCGAAGCGACCGAAGGACATTGGGACAAAGCCGTGCCGCTCGCGCGCCAGCTTGTCGCCAAGGATGCCACCAACCGGATGGCGCACCTTCTGCTCGGTCTCGAGGCCTTCAAGAAGGGCGACTTCAAGAAATCGGACGATGAATTCCGCAAGGCCAGCGACGGTCCGATCGGCGAGTTGACCAGCGCGCTTGCCCGCGCCTGGGCCGCCGCGGCCGATGGCAATGCGCAGCGCGCGCTCAAATTCCTCGACATGCCCAAGCAGGCCGAGTGGGCGCAGTTCTATCTCAACTATCACAAGGCGCTGATCTCTGACGTGCTCGGCCGCAGCAAAGAGGCCGAGACCGCGTACGAGCATTCGATGCGCCAGGACGCCACCACACTGCGCATCGCGCTGGCCTACGCACGCCACGCCGCGCGCAACGGCAACTTGAAGCTCGCCAACGAGATCCTCGACCAGCAGACCGATCGCAACCAGTCGGAGCCGCACGTTCTCGTGCGCGAGCTGCGCGAAGAAATCGGCCCCGGCAAAAAGACCCAGTTGCTTGTCACCACGCCGGCCGAAGGCATGGCCGAGGTGTTCTATGGTCTGGGCGAAGCGCTCACCAGTGAGGGCGGCCTCAGCATGGGCGTCCTTTATCTGCAGATGGCTCTGCACGCTCAGCCCAATCACGCATTCGCCCTTGCCGCACTCGCCAGCGCCTACGAGACCGGCCAGCGCTACAAGGATGCCATCGACGCCTACAACCGCATCCCTCCCGGCAGCGCCCTGCAGCCGGCGATCGACATCCGCAAGGCCTTCGATCTCAACTCGCTCGATCGCGATGAGGAAGCGAAAGTCATCCTCGACAAGCAGATCGCCGAGAACCCGACCGACCTGAAGCCGCTCGATGCGCTGGGCAACATCCTGCGTGCGCGCAAGCGTTACGCGGAAGCCGCCGACATCTACACCAAGGCCATCGCGCTGATCCCCAATCCGGACAAGCGCCACTGGAGCATCTTCTATTCGCGCGGCACCTGCTATGAGCGCCTCAAGAAGTGGCCGGCTGCCGAAGCCGATCTGAAGAAGGCTCTGGAGCTTTACCCGGACCAGCCGCTCGCCCTGAACTACCTCGGCTATAGCTGGATCGACCAGAACATGAACCTCAAGGAGGGCATGGACCTGATCGAGAAGGCCGTCGCCCTGAAGCCGGATGATGGCTACATCGTCGATAGCCTCGGCTGGGCCCACTACAAGCTCGGCAACTACGCGGAGGCCGTGCGCTTCCTCGAGCGCGCCGTGGAACTGAAGCCGCAGGACCCCGTCCTCAACGATCACCTCGGCGATGCCCTGTGGCGCGTCGGCCGTGAGCGCGAGGCGAAATTCCAGTGGGATCAGGCACTGACGCTCGACCCAGAGCCCGAAGAGGTTGTGAAGATCAAGCAGAAGCTCGTCGAAGGCCTGCCGCCCAGCCTTGAAGCCCGGGTCGGCGCCCGCGAGACGATGCGCAAGATCCAGCAGAAGCGCCGTAAGGAAACCAAGCTTAACCCTGCCCTGGTAGAGTAACCTCCGCCAACGACAGGCGTGTAATTCGAGCGGCCCCGTCAATTCGTCGGGGCCGCTTCTTTAATGGTCGAAGTCCAATGACGGTCATTGCCGAACGCGCGCGCGCCAAGGTCAATCTTACGCTGCGCATTCATGGTCGCCGTGCGGACGGTTATCATCTCCTCGAAAGTCTGATCGTCTTCGCCGACGTCGGCGACAAAGTGGTGTTTCGCCCCGGCGCCACACCGTCAGTCACGGTGTCAGGCCCCTACGTCGGCGCCATCACCGGCCGCAATCTCGTCGATACGACGCTGGAGCGCCTCGCAGCAGCCGATCCCGGCCTGACCTTGGGCGCCGTCGAGATCGAGAAAGCTCTCCCCATCGCAGCTGGGATTGGCGGCGGTTCGGCCGATGCGGCGGCTGTGCTGCGCGCCGTGCGCAGCGTCAACCCGCAAAGCAAGATCGACTGGCACGCCATCGCGGCTTCGCTCGGCGCCGATGTTCCCGTATGCCTTGCCGACTGCTCCGCGCTCGTATGGGGCGTCGGTGAGCACATTGAGCCATTGCCCGCGCTCGCCAGCCTCGATGCCGTGCTCGTCTGCCCGATGGCAGCAGCGCCGCTGGAAAAAACGCGCACGGTGTTCCGGCAACTCGCCACGCAGCCGCTCGAGCACGCCAACCCGCCGGTCATCCCGCCTGAAATGTCGGACGCCGACGCGCTCATCGCGCACATGCGCGGGATCGGCAATGATCTGCGCAACGCCGCGCACGCCATCATGGAGCAGAGCGCCTGGGCCGAAGCGGCGCTCGCCGCAAAGCCGGGCTGCCAGTACGTCAGCCTGTCGGGTGCGGGACCGACGTCCTACGGCATCTTCACCGATGCCGGTGCCGCGGCCGACGCAGCCGACAGCCTCAAGGCTCACCATCCCGAGTGGTGGATCACCGCCACCACTCTCGGCAACTAACCTCGCCCGCTTGAGCCTCAGCCAACTTAACAGAAAAAACAATTGCGGCAGGCGGTGGCGGCCTGCTCGATCTGGCCGCTCATGATCTTGGTATACTCGGCCAGCTTAGGCTTGAAGCGCTCGCAGACGTTCTTCTTGGCCTCCGCCTCGCCGTGCAGCGTTTGCCACTGCTTCAGGTATTCGCTCTTCTTGGTCCGGAACTTGGCGAACACCTTTTTCAGCGATGCCGGCTCGACGCACGAGGCAACCGCAACCCACGCACGCCGCTGCAGATTGAGCTTCGTCCCGCAGAATTCCTGCAGCGCATCGACGGTCGCGTACTCGTCGACCAGCTTCCAAAGGTTCGTTTGCTCGGCTTTGCTCATGTCCGCGATGCCGAGCTTCACCAGCACGATGCCCGGTTGCTCCGCGGCCGCCGACTGAGCGGCAGCACCCGCCACGGCCACCAGGCACAATGCCCCAAGGATATAGCCGGCCATGCCGGCCTTACGTCCGATCGTCTGCTTAAGCGAACCCACCGGCGTTCCCCGATCCTGATGCGAAGCGCCGAATCCTAGGATGGAGCCCTGCGGCCGGCAATAAGAGCGTATAAGCCGCCCACGTTTTCAGTGCGAGCGATGCACGCAGAACTCGATGACGTCCAGCATTGCGGCCTTTTCGGGCCGGTCCGGGAAAATCGCCAGGGCATCATGCGCCACGGCACCGAACGAGCGCGCCCGCTCCATCGTCGCTTCGATGGCCTTGTGCTGTTTCATCAAGGACACAGCCCGTTCCAGGTCACCATCCTGGATATCGCCCTCGGCAATCGTCCGCGTCCAGAACCGCCGCTCCTCCTCCGAGCCGCGCCGGAACGATAGGATCACCGGCAGCGTGATCTTGCCCTCGCGGAAATCATCGCCCACCGCCTTGCCGAGGTTCGAGCTGTCGCCGGAATAATCGAGCGCATCGTCGACCAGCTGGAACGCGAGACCCAGGTTGCGCCCATAAGCCTTGAGGGCCGTCTGTTCGGCCGCCGGACGATTGGAGATCGCCGCCCCGACTTCTGCCGCCGCTGAGAAAAGCGCCGCTGTCTTGGCGTTGATGATGGCGAGATACTCGTCCTCGGTCGTCGCCGTGTTGTTGGCGGCGGCCAACTGCATCACTTCGCCTTCGGCGATGACGGCGGCCGCGTTCGAAAGGATCTTCAGCACCGGCAGCGAGCCGACATCCACCAGCATGCGGAACGCTTGGCCCAGCAGGAAATCGCCCACCAGCACGCTCGCCTGGTTGCCCCACAGGATGCGCGCCGTCTGCTTGCCGCGGCGCAGGCCGCTTTCATCGACCACGTCGTCGTGCAGCAGCGTCGCGGTGTGCATGAACTCGATCGCGCTGGCGACGCGAATATGCCCCTGCCCCGGATAGTCGCAAAGCTTGGCCGACGCGAGCGCCAGCATCGGCCGCAGGCGCTTGCCACCAGAATCGATCAGGTGATGTGCCAGCTCCGGAATGAGCTCGACATCCGACACGGCCTTGTCGAGGATGATGCGGTTGATCGCCTCCATGTCCGCCGAAACGAGGTCGAGCAGCGGCTGCAACCCATTGGGGCCATTCCGGGCGGAGTCGAGGGGGATGATCTGGGCCAAAGGCGGGATTCCGGGTTCTCGTTTGTTGCTGTTGGTATAGCCCCGCTATCGGCCCCCGTACTATCAAACTTTGCCGCAGCCGGTCCAGAGCGGCTACTGTAGGCCCATGCGCGACCTCGTAACCACTAACGATCCGGTCTTGTTGAGCTTTCTCCGTGCCTTGCTGGAGGATGCGGGGATCGAGACGGCCTTGTTCGATGGCAACATGAGCACCGTGCAGGGCTCGCTCGGCGCCGTGATGCAGCGGATCGCCGTGCCTGATGATCGCTGGGATGCCGCCCGCCGGCTCCTTCTCGATGCCGACCTCGGCCAGTGGATGGTCGAGCCATGACGGATGCTCCGGTACCTAAGCCGATGGGGCGTGCACTGCGCGTTGTATTGTGGATGGTTCTGCTTGCCATCGCCGCTGCAGGACTGGCGCAATGCTCATTTGTCGCCCTCTGCGTCGTAGGTGCGGCGAAAGGCACTCCCTGCTGAGTCCGGGCCATCCGCTATGACAGTTCCGCCAACCATTTCACGCGATTGCTCAGCCGTTACTGACGATGCATTCCTCGGCGGCGCGCTGCAGATCCTGCAGCAGCGTTCCGGCTATCGCGCCGGGCTCGACGCCGTGATGCTCGCCGCGACTGTCGCCGCTACAGTCGATCGCCCGCAACGCGTGCTCGACCTCGGCGCCGGCGTCGGCACCGCGGGGCTATGCGTCGCCCGACGTATCGAAACCGCCGAAGTCGTGCTGCTGGAACGCGACCCGCAACTGGCAGCGCTCGCCGCAGAGAACGTCCGCCGCAACGACCTTTCAGATCGCGTCCGCGTCGTCACCCTCTCGGTTGGCGCATCGGCCACCGAGGTGCGCGCCGCGGGGCTGATCGAGGAAAGCTTCACCCACGTTATCGCCAACCCGCCCTATCACAACACCGCCTCCGGCACGCTCGCGCCCGACGCGACCAAAGCCGCGGCGCATGCCATGCCCGATGATGAGCTGGATAGCTGGGCACGCTTCATGGCGCGCATGGCGGCACCGCGTGGGCTCGCCACCATCGTGCACAAGGCAGATGCGATGCTGCGTGTGCTCGCCGCTCTCGATCCGCGTTTCGGCGGCATCAAGATCATGCCCCTCTATCCCCGCCCCGGTGACAACGCGCATCGTGTCATCGTCGAGGGCATGAAGGGCAGCCGTGCACCATTGCAGCTTCTCTCGGGCCTTGTGCTCCACAGCGGTGGAAACGATTTCACCCCCGCCGTGCAGGCCGTTCTGCGCGCTGGAGCAAGCCTGCCGCTGCCTGGGGCGCGCCGCTGACGGCCCAGCCGCAACGGGGCTCTAGCGTGCGCAGAGCCAATGCCCTAAAACCGGCGCCTCACCCAACGATCAGGTCTTCGCGAGGCTCATAGCGCATGTGGTTCTTCGGCCAGGGTCCAGTTGTCCCCGTGCTGCGTTTCTCCGGTCCGATCGGAATGTCGACGCCGCTGCGTCCCGGCCTCTCCCTCGGCCATGCGGCGAGCGCGATAGAGAAGGCGTTCGAAGCCTCGAAGACGCCTGCCGTCGCCATCGTCATCAACTCGCCGGGCGGCTCTGCCGTGCAGTCGAGCCTGATCTTCCATCGCGTCCGCCAGCTCGCCGAAGAGAACAAAAAGAAGGTCTACGTCTTCTGCGAGGACGTCGCGGCATCGGGCGGATACTACCTTGCGGTCGCGGGCGATGAGATCTACGCCGACGCGTCCTCCATCGTCGGCTCCATCGGCGTCATCTTCTCTGGCTTCGGTTTCGACAAGGCCATCGAGAAGCTCGGCATCGAGCGCCGCGTCTACACCGCCGGTACGGCCAAGGATTCGCTTGATCCGTTCCGTCCCGAGCGCCCCGAAGACGTCGAGCGCATCAAGGCCGTGCAGCGCGACGTGCACGACGTCTTCATCGGTGTGGTCAAGGAGCGCCGCGCCGGCCGCCTCGCCGCCGCCGACAATGAGCTGTTCACCGGCGCCTTCTGGTCTGCCCCGAAGGCTCTCGAATACGGCCTCATCGACGGCATCTCGGACGTGCGCACAAAAATGCGCGAGCTGTTCGGCGAAAAGGTGCGCCTGAAGGTCGTTCCCCTTGAAAAGGGTGGGCTTTTGAGCCGCTTGCGCCGTTCGCCGTCGGCCGCGGGTTACGAGGAATTAACGAGGCCGCGTCTTGCCTTTGCCGAGGACTTGATATCCGCTGTCGAAGCCCGGGCCCTCTGGTCTAGGTTCGGGTTGTAACCTGCGCTGCCGTCTAGAGGGCCGGCGCGCGTTGCATGAGGGAGTGTCACCGATGCCCCAGCTCGTCGCCGCCTTGCTCATTGGCGCTGGCATTTCTGCTGGCTTCAAATGGATCGCGCGTGAGATGGCGCGTGCGGCCGATGTAGCACGCGAAACTCAGGAGCAGATGGCGCGCGGTCCCGAGCTGAACACGGTGCCGAAAGACCTAGGCAAGCTCGAGTGGGACCCCGAGGCCGGCGTTTATCGGCCCGCTCGTCACCGCAGCGCGTAAAGGTTCAGCCCTTGATAAGGCTCAAGGCTTATCAGAGTGGGCAGCCTATCATCGTCACGACTGATCCCACGTAGAGGAAGCCCATGGCCGCCGACCCCGAACTGCTTGCCGAGCTCGACAATGCAATTGCTGTCCTGCGCGACAACCTGCGCGAGCTGGTCGAGCAGGCCGCGGCTTATTCCGGCGCTGCCGACGAAAGCCGCACCGCCGATCGCATCGCCGATCAGCAGGCCAAGCTCGACTCTTTGCTCGCCGAGCGCGAGCAGCTCCTCAAAGCCAACAAGTAAGCCAAAAATCAGCGCGGCTTGAGAGTTTTGATCCGCGGGCTCGTCCCGAGGATCACGCCCCTGCCTGTCAGCGGCAAGATCGCGCCCGCGGGCGCTGCACGCTGCTACGCGCGCGGATCGTCCGCCGCGTTCGGTTCGCTGAAGCGCAGCCGGTTGCCGAACGGATCGGCCACCTGCATCACCTTGGCATCCCACGCCGCGTCCTCGAGCCCCGGCCGGTAGTACCGGTATTTCTTGTCGGTCAGCTCGCGGTGGTAATCGGCGATCCCGCGCATCCACACGAACACGGTCGAGCCGGGGCTGGCATCGCCGTGATGCTCCGACAAATGCAGCTTGATGTCCGCGCGCGAGACTTGCGCATAAAGCGGAAAGTCGTCGCCGAAGCGATGCTCCCAATCGATCGTGAAACCGAGAAAGCCGACGTAGAACTCCTTCGCCTTCTCGACATCGAAAATGCGCAGGATGGGGATGGCGTCGGCGAAGCGAACTGCGCTCTTCTCCGGCTGTGTCGCCGCGCTCTGCTCTGCCTCGATCCGCGCCGCGAGCACGTTCCAGTTCTCCGCGCCGAATTGCTTGGCGACGATTTCCAGACACTCACTGTGCGAGAGCGTGACCTGCTTGTCGCCGAGGGCATTGCGCAGCGCGCGTGCCATGGCTTTGGCGTCAGGGATTTGACCCATGTGATCCTCTAGCATTGCGGCGAACGAGATAGATCAGCGCTTGCATTGCCGACCCGTTCGCCGTCTGGCTGAAGGATCAACGCATCGTGTGATGCACTTCACCATACCCTTTCGGGCGCAAGCGGCAGGCGGCATCGGCCTCCGTGCAGCTTGCTGTAGCCTGCTGGCCCCGTCAACACGCGACCATCATCGATAGCTTCCCCTCCCCCTTGCGGGGGAGGGGCAGAGTGGGGGTATTCAGCCCGCGGACGGCTGGCTGAGCTGATACGTGTGCGCAAGCCATCGATACCCGCCCTCCGGTCTGCGCTCGACGTATCCCAGCGACGGAAACGGCATGTGATAGCCCTGCACCGGAATTCGCTCCGTGGCGGCCAAGTCGTAGATCCGTTTGCGTGTCGCGGCGCCCTGTTCTTTGTCTGAATCAAACATGCAATGCCAATCGGGTCGCGCCAGCGAGGCCACCTGATGATGCGCGCAGTCGCCCCAGAAGAGCATGTTCTTGCCGTCGCTCTCGATCATGAACGCCAGATGCCCAGGCGTGTGTCCCGGAGCAGCCATCGACCGGATGCCACCGACGACGTCGTCCCCCGGTTTGATGAAGGTGACGCGGTCTCTCACCGGCACGACATTGGTGCGGAACACCCCCGCCATCAGCTTCGCCATGTCGCTGGTGTGTGCACTCTCGTTCGTCCAGAAGTCGTACTCGGTTCCCGCGATCACATAGCGCGCATTCGGGAACAACGGCTTGACGCCTTCCATGATGCCGCCGACGTGATCGATATGACCGTGCGAAAGCACCACGACGTCGATCTGCTCCGGCGTGAAACCGGCAGGCGCCAGTTGCGCCGCTAGCCAGCCGCCGTCAGGGCGCTTCACGAAGCCGTTCGCGCCATTGCCGGTGTCGAAGATCACCAACTCCTTTCCGGTATTGACGACCATCGGCGTAAAGCCCGGCTGGTACGTCTTCGGCGGTAACAGGTTCTCGATCATCAACCGTTGCACATCGGCTTCCGCAGCGTTCTCGCCGATGATCGGAAACGGGCCGTCGATGAAGGCATCGGAATCGGGCAGCATCGTCAGCTCGAACGCGCCCAGCCTGAAGCGTGCAAAGCTGGACTTGGGGAGACCAAGCTTCGGTCCAGCCGCCAGCGCTTCACCCGGCAACAAAGCACGCGCCAGCGGCGCCGCGGCGAGCCCCGCGGCCGCGCCAAGGAGCCCGCGTCGCGTAACGCGTCCCCGGGCAAATTCGCCATTTTCGTCCATTGCCACTTTGTCTGTCCTCTGCAACCTTCCTGCGTCTGGTTGTGGTGAGGATAGAAAATGACAGCGCCCCGGCGCTTGAACGAACGTGCTGCCGAGCGCACCCGCGGTTCGTTGTGGCATGTCGATGCCGGCTGGTCCGTTTTCGCCGGTCCCCTGGCGCACAACGCGCCGCACGCCCACAGCACCGCCGTCTATCTTGCCGGCCTCTACGACACCTTCCGTCTGCGCATAGGCAATGGCGCCTGGCACACCTGCCGCGCGGCCGTCATCCGCGCCGGGACGACGTACGAGTTCGACGTCAGCGGCGCCCCGCTTGGTGTCCTCTATCTCGAACCGAGCATGGGCCGCGCCGAAGTCTTCGCTCCGCTGATGCGCAACGCCGAAGAGGTGGACGGGGCGCTTGTCGGGTCAGGCGACGTGGCGCTCATGCGAAACCTCTTTGAGCAGCGGCCCGCATCCGGTGAGCTTCACGACATGACTGCCGACGCGCTCGCTTTCGCGCGCAGCAGCGCGAGGCGCGCGCTCGACCCGCGCATCTCGCACGCGATCGGGCTGCTTCAGAGCGATCATTCAGAACTGGTCTCGGCTGAGCAACTGGCGCGCACGGCCGGCCTTTCCATCTCGCGCTTCCAGCACCTCTTCACCGCTGAGGTTGGCGTGCCCTTCCGCCGCTACCGCGGCTGGCAGCGTCTGCGCACGGCGATCCGCGACGCCGCTGCCGGCTCCAGCCTCACTCAAGCCGCGCACGCTGCCGGATTTGCCGACCAGGCGCACTTCTCCCGCGCCTTCCGCACGGCCTTCGGTGCCCCGCCCTCGCGCGGTCTCTGATGTGGATAACCTGTGTGTATCCTGGTGGTAACACCAAGCGATACTCTGTGCTGAACGGTGGTCAATCGCCGCGAATCACTTTTTAACGAATCGTTAATTACTGGGTTCGTCCGGCTGACGTGCGTCGGGTTCTCATTTGCTTTCCATACTCATCCATTGAGGAACCGATGCGCGCGCTACACCGCCATGTACTGCTGGCTGCTGTCTGCTTTGCATTGCCGATTGCAACTTCCTCAGAAGCCCTCGCCAACTGCTCGGACGTAAACTCCGGTGTGTTCAATCGAACCGCTTACACGCCCTCTGGAAGCGGCGTTCTCAACACGAGCACCGGCTTCGCGGTCGGAGACAAGATCACGTTCAGAGTCTCCGGAATGGCCGGCAGCAGTTTCGAGCTGATCAACGGTGCATTGAACACCGCCCTCCTAGTTCAACCGCTTTCCAGCAGCACCGCCACCCTCACCTACACGGTAACCGGATCGAACTCGGATACGACGCTCAACACCTACATGCTGGTGCAGGCGATCCCGTTCGAGATCACGATTGCGGCTTCATGCGTCGCAAGCGGCGGAGGCGGAGGTAGCGGCGATAAGGGCGGTTCTGCATCGAACGCCACGCGCGCGTTCCTCGCCTCGCGCATTAACGGCATCCTGCTCAATGATCCGTCAGCGACAAGCCTGCTCAACCGATCCGGCGCAGCGGCCCCCCAGCAGTTCGCAAGCGCGCGCAGCGGCGCAACCAACGTCGCCAGCAGCGCCTCTGCATTTGGCGCCGCCATGGGCCTTGGCTCTGGTCTCGGCAATGCAATGGGGCTCGGCGCAAGTGACGCGGCAACGGATGTCGATGGATCGCGACCCATCCAGTTCTCGCAGAGCCTCAGCCAGCTTCGCCGTCAGTCGGCGGACGCGCAAATGAAGCGCGATCGTATGGCGCTTGGCGCCGGCGACGGCGGTGCTCTGCCTCTCGCCTACGAAACCACTTCCCCATGGGACATCTGGGTCGAGGGACGCTACTCCGCCTATGACGACGACAGTGCCAGCCTCGATCGCAGCGGCCACGTCGGCGTGCTTTACGTCGGCGGCGATTATCGCCTCGCGCAGAACATGATCGTCGGTGTCCTCGCGCAATTCGATTGGGCCAAGGACGATAGCGGTGTCCTTGCCTCGAAAGTCGACGGCAACGGCTGGATGATCGGCCCGTACATGTCGGCGCAGATTCACGACAACATTTACTTCGATCTGCGCGCCGCCTGGGGCCGCTCCTCGAACGACATCGACGTCGACGCAGCATCGGGCGCATTCGACACCTCGCGCTGGCTGGTGAAGGGCACGCTCTCTGGTAACTGGATGTATGACGCTTGGCGCATCACGCCGATGGCTGAGCTCGCCTACATCACCGAGAGCGCCGACGCTTTCACCAACTCGGCTGGCACCTTCGTCACCGGGCAGGACGTCTCGCTCGGCCGCCTGCAGTTCGGCCCTGAGATCGGCTATCGCTTCGCGCACACCGCTGACACCTTCATCGAGCCGTTCGCTGCCATCAAAGGTGTATGGGACTTCGACAACCCCAACGTCTCCATCATCGACGGCTACGTCGTCGGTCCGGGCGATTTCTGGGGTCGTCTGCAGGGCGGTCTCAACTGGATGACGTCGAGCGGCCTCTACGTACGCGGCCTCGCGTCCTGGGATGGGCTCGGTGCCGGCGACTACAACGGCTACACTCTGCAAGGCACCGTCAACGTCCCGTTGAACTAGCGCTGGCAAACTCGGCCAGCCGCGACTGTCGTTGCCCCGAGGACCGCCGATTGACCGTATCGATTGTACCCCTGCGTTCTGCCGGCGATCCGCGCTTCGATGCAGTGACGGCCATTTATCGCGACGCGATTGAGCCATCCGAGCAGAAGTCGCTGCAGCAGTTGCGCGCGCAGATCGACGACGACCGCTACGCCTGCCTTATCGCCGAGGCGGCCGGCGGCGAAATCATCGGCTTTGCCATCACATTCATCCCGCACTCCAAGGAATTCTGGCTGCTCGAGTACGTGGCGGTCGCGGGCAATGCGCGCTCCTCCGGCCTCGGCTCGGCGCTGCTGACCGCCGCCGTTGCTTATGCCGCCGAGCATGCCCCCGGCGCGCCGGGCATTCTCGAAGTTGACGCGCCTCGCGATGACCTCGACGCCTCCAGCCCCATCCGCCGCCGCCTCGCCTTCTATGCGCGCCATGGCTGCCGTCTTATCGAAGGCCTCAGCTATATCCTGCCGCTCTCCCACGCCGGCACGCCGCCGCCCATGCAGCTCCTGCTGCTTGCGCAGACCCCGCCGGCAACGCTGGCGCGCGAAGATTTGCAGCGCTGGCTGGCAACGCTCTATTCCCAGGTTTACGGCAAGCCGGCTGATGATCCCCGCATCGCCACCATGATATCGCCATTGCCGCCCGAGGTTCGCATCACCGAGCGCCTGCAATAGCTGCCCGCGTGACAGAACCCGCGCCATGCGTATAGTGCGGCCCAACTCCACAAGGGCCGCCCAACATGCCGACCGCCGAAGCAAAATCCGCCCGCGCGCACGCCGTAGAAGTGCCGCCGCTGCACCCGAAGAAGTCCTTCCAGGACCTCATCTTCACCCTGCAGCGCTTCTGGGCCGAGCAGGGTTGCGTCATCCTGCAGCCCTACGACATGGAAGTCGGCGCCGGCACGTTCCACCCAGCAACGACGCTGCGCGCCCTTGGCCCCAAGCCGTGGAACGCCTGCTACGTACAACCCTCACGCCGTCCCAAGGATGGCCGCTACGGCGAGAACCCCAACCGCCTGCAGCACTACTACCAGCTTCAGGTCATCATGAAGCCGGCGCCGTCCGACATGCAGGATCTCTACCTCGAAAGCCTGCGCCGCATCGGAATCGCTCCCGAGTTGCACGACATCCGCTTCGTCGAGGACGATTGGGAAAGCCCGACGCTCGGTGCCTGGGGCCTCGGCTGGGAAGTCTGGTGCGACGGCATGGAGGTGACGCAGTTCACCTACTTCCAGCAGGTCGGCGGCTATGACTGCGAAGTGGTGTCGGGCGAAATCACCTACGGTCTCGAACGCCTCGCCATGTACGTCCAGGGCGTGGACCGCGTGTACGACCTGTCATTCAACGGCCGCACCGACGCGCGCAAGCTCTCCTACGGCGATGTCTTCCTTCAGGCCGAGCAGGAATATTCGCGCTTCAACTTCGAGTACGCTGATACCGCGCTGCTGTTGCAGCACTTCGCTGACGCCGAGAAGGAGTGCAAGGCGCTGCTGGAAGCGGGCGAGAAGGACGGCCGCCACGAGATGGCGCTTCCCGCTTACGACCAGTGCATCAAGGCCAGCCACGTCTTCAATCTGCTGGACGCACGCGGCGTCATTTCCGTCACCGAGCGCCAGAGCTATATTCTCCGGGTGCGCGAGCTGGCCAAGGCCTGCTGCGGCGCTTGGCTGAAAACCGCGGGAGGAAGCGTATAATGCCGCCTGTCGTTCTTGGTGGACTAATCGTCGGTGTGCCAGCTTTGATTGTCGCCTGGCTGCTGCTCTTCAATCGGGCGCGTCCAGTGTTCTGGTTCGCCGTAGCGCTGATCCTCGTCGGCCTTGGCTATCTCGGAGCGACGGGCGCTCTGGTCGACATCGCTGACGCTGTCGTCGCAAGAGAGACCGCGCCGCTCCCTACCGCCGAGCCCCAGCCCGTCTCGCCCTAGAACTTCTCTGTCATCCCGGAAGCGGCGAAGCATCGCGAGCCGCTACCGGGACCCAGGAGAAGAGCGTCGCAGACTCGGAATCTTGTGCTGGCTCCCGGGTCATCGCTCGCTGCGCTCACTCGCCCGGGATGACAGACTTCGTGTCAGCGCAGCGGCCGCAGGCCGCTCAGGGCGCAAGGCGCCCCGGCGCGAGCGCCGGCCTTCCCCCGCACGACGCTGGAAGCCGACCAATCCTCTCTCCGCTCGTGTCAGACCGATCAAATCAAATCAGCGGCTGCAGGCCGCTCAGGGCGCAAGGCGCCCCGGCGCGAGCGCCGGCCTTCCCCCGCACGACGCTGGAAGCCGACCAATCCTCTCTCCGCTCGTGTCAGATCAAATCCTTACGAGATGACACCGCGGCGCCGATAACGTATGAGTGCGCCTCCGAATTTCACAACGAAACCGAAGAAAAGCGCCCCCATGTCAGAGCTTCTGCTCGAGCTGTTCTCCGAAGAGATTCCCGCCCGTCTTCAGGTGCGCGCATCGGAAGATTTGCGCCGCCTCATGGTCGACGGTCTCAAGGCGAAGGGCCTCGAAGTGGGCGATGCGCGCGCCTTCGCAACGCCGCGCCGCCTGACGCTCGTCATCGCCGACGTGCCGAAGAAGTCGCCCGCCATCTCCGAGGAGAAGAAGGGCCCGCGCACGAACGCACCCGAGCAGGCTGTGCAAGGCTTCCTCAAGTCCGCCGGCCTCGCCTCCATCGACGAGGCGACCATCGTCAAGGACGAGAAGAAGGGCGACTTTTATCTCGCGCGCATCGAGAAGCCCGGCCGAGCCGCCGGCGAGATCATCGCCGAGGTGCTGCGCGACACGATCCTGAATTTCCCTTGGCCCAAGACCATGCGCTTCAACGCCAAGCTGGACAACGGCGGCGAGCTGCGCTGGGTGCGCCCGCTGCATTCCATCATCCTGCTGCTCGACGGCAAGGTCATCCCCTTCGAAATCGCCGGCATCAAGTCGGGCAACGTCACGCGCGGCCACCGCTTCATGGGCGGCGAGCCGTTCAAGGTCACCGACTTCGCCGATTATGAAAAGCAGCTCAAGGCCAACAAGGTCGTGCTCGACTTCGCCGAGCGCGCTGCCACCATCAATGAAGGCGCGCACGCGCTCGCCAAGGAAGCCAAGCTCACGCTTGTCGAGGACGACGCCCTCGCCGCCGAGAACGCCGGCCTCACCGAATGGCCGATCGTGCTCATGGGCGAGTTCGACAAATCGTTCCTCGAAGTGCCGGGCGAGTGCCTCACCAGCGCGATGAAGACCCACCAGAAGTGCTTCTCGCTGCGTCACGGCAAGAAGCTGGCAAACCACTTCCTGCTCGTCTCCAACCTCAAGGCCAAAGACGGCGGCAAGACCATCATCGCCGGCAACGAGAAAGTCATCGCCGCGCGCCTGTCCGACGCCAAGTTCTTCTGGGAAACCGATCTCAAGAAGACCCTCGACGAGATGCGCGACGAATTGAAGGGCATCACCTTCCACGAGAAGCTCGGCACCCAGTTCGAGCGCACCGAGCGCATCAAGGAGCTGGCCCACCAGATCGCCACCGAGCAGGAGCTGTGCGAGGCAGCGCTGGCCCTGCGTGCGGGCGAATTGTCAAAGGCCGATCTCGTCTCTGGCATGGTCGGCGAGTTCCCCGAGCTTCAGGGCCTCATGGGCCGCTACTACGCCGCGCACGAGAAGCTGAACCCGGAAATCGCCCGCGCCATCGAGCTGCATTACAAGCCCAAGGGCCCGACCGATTCCGTTCCGCTCGAAAGCGAGGATGACGGCGCCGCCGTTGCCGTCGCGCTCGCCGATAAGCTCGACATGCTCGTCGGCTTCTGGGCCATCGGCGAAAAGCCCACCGGCTCCGGCGATCCCTACCAGCTGCGCCGCGCCGCTCTCGGCGTCATCCGCATCGTCATTGAAAACGATCTGCGTATGCCGCTGCTAAGAACGATTGCGCTCGCTCAGGGTGCAAAAGCGGACGAAGCTGCAGCTAAGGATCTCCTCGCCTTCTTCGCCGAGCGCCTGAAGGTCTACCTGCGCGACAAGGGCGCGCGCCACGACCTCATCGATGCCGTGTTCGCGCTCCCCGGCCAGGACGACCTCGCGCTCATCGTCAAGCGCGTCGAAGCGCTGTCCGAGCTGCTCGGCACCGACGACGGCGTCAACCTGCTCGCCGGCATCAAGCGCGCGCAGAACATCCTCTCCATCGAGGAAAAGAAGGATAAGACCAGCCACGCTGGCGACTACGACGCGGAGCTACTGCAGCTCGACGAGGAAAAGGCGCTCGCCGCCGCCATCGACAAGGTGAAGGACGACACGGTGTCCGCCCTCGCCGTCGAGAACTTCGCCGGCGCCATGCGCGCGCTCGCCGAGCTGCGCGCCCCCGTCGATGCCTTCTTCGACAAGGTCACCGTCAACGCCGACGATCCCGCGCTGCGCCTCAATCGTCTGCATCTTCTCTCGCAGATCCGCGCCGCCACCCTCAACGTCGCCGACTTCACCAAAATCGCCGGCTAACCGCCGCTCCTCTCTCCCCGCGCGCGGGGAGAGAGCCACGCCTGTCATCCCGGAAGTGGCGAGCACCGCGAGCCGCTATCCGGGACCCAGGAGAGGAGCGTCGCAGAATCGGAATCTTGTGCTGGCTCCCGGGTCATCGTTCGCTGCGCTCACTCGCCCGGGATGACAGACTTATGCCGTGAGATCGAGCCAAAGATCCCGCCATCCCGGATTGCCGCCCTCGATCAGCGCGATTTTCCAGGCGCGTCGCCAACGCTTAATCCGCTTCTCGCGGCGGATGGCTTCCCCAACGTCGTCGTGTTCCTCGAAATAGACCAGCGTCTTCACACCGTATCTCTGCGTGAATCCTGGTATGAGACCGTCGCGATGTTCGCTCATGCGCCCGTAGAGGTCGCTCGTGACGCCGACATAAAGCGTGCCGTTGCGTTTGCTTGCGAGGATGTAGACGAAATAAGCGTATTCTCGTTTCACGACGCGAAACTCTCTGTCATCCCGGGCGCGCGAGGCTCGCCGAGCGAAGACCCGGGATCCAGCATAAGGGCTGCCGGAGGCTCATAGAACCGATGAACGACGACTCGGCTCGCTATCTCTTCGTCTACGGCACGCTGATGAGCGGCGTGCGCAGCGCCCTCGGCACCGAGGAGCGGCTGCGCTTGGCGCGCGAGTCCGACAGCCTCGGCCCCGCCTCGCTACCGCAAGCCCAGCTCTTCGACCTCGGCGACTATCCCGGCGCGCTCGCCGTCGACGACATCGACGCCATCGTGCACGGCGAGCTCGTGCTGATGTCGAAACCGCAAGCCTCGCTCATCTGGCTCGACGAATACGAAGGCTTCGTGCACGGCGCCGATGACAACGAGTACGATCGCATCGTCAGGCAAGTGCGTCTTGCCGGCGGCGAAACGCTCGATGCATGGGCCTACATGCTGCGCCGCGCGCCCGAACACGGACGACGTGTTGTCAGCGGCCGTTGGGGCAGCCGCTGACAAGTAGGTCAATGATAGGGGAATGCTGTTGAGAGCTGGCTGCGGACCCCGAACGGCCCTCACCGCGTTGGGCACGGTCCCCGCTTAAGACCGAGGCTGCCAGCTCCCAGACGTTCGTTCTTACACTGGCCATGCAGCGGCCACTATTGGGGCGCGCAAAAACAAATATTCATGTGCATATCTCGCACATTTAGCTTGTCGCTGAATCGTCACGAAAAGTTTGCGCGCTACGCATCTGCAGCGTCGGCTGCGTCAACATTCGCACGTTCGTACGCATCGCTTGCGAGCAGCCATTGCTCTTCCGCATCGCTCAAACGCTTCGCAAGTTGCCCGCGCTCGATCGCAGTGTTCTGCGCGCGCTGCGGATCCTTCGCATAGAGTTGCGGATCGGCGAGCAGCTGATCGAGACGCGCGATTTCCGCGCTCAGTTTTTCGACGGATTTCTCAGCCGCTTGCATCGCTTTCTTCAGCGGCGCGAGTTGTGCGCGCCGATCAGCCGCAGCGCGCCGTTGGTCCGCGCGACTGTCGCGCGAGGCTTCCGCTTTCGCGCCGCCATTGCGCGCACGCGTTGCCGAACCGCGTTCGGCAAGCAGGTCGGCGCGATATGAATCCATATCGCCATCGTAGGATTTCACCGTACCGCCGCGCACGATCCACAGCCGATCTGCCGACGCTTCGATGAGATGCCGGTCGTGGCTGATCAGGATGACCGCGCCTTCGTATTCGGTCAGCGCGTGCACCAGCGCCTCGCGGCTGTCGACGTCGAGATGGTTCGTCGGCTCGTCGAGAATGAGCAGATGCGGCGCATGGAACGCCGCGAGCGCCAGCAGCAGCCGCGCCTTCTCGCCGCCCGACAGGTTGGAGCACTTGGTGTCCGCCTTGTCGGCCGAAAACCCGTACGTGCCAAGCCGCGTGCGCCGCTGCGCTTCCGTCGCTTCCGGCATCAGCTCAACCATGTGATCGTACGGCGTCTTGCCGGGGTTCAGCTCGTCCAGCTGATGCTGCGCGAAATAACCAACGTCCACCCGCTTCGCCCCGAACGCATTGCCCGACAATGGGTTCAGCTTGCCCGCGATCAGCTTTGCAAAGGTCGACTTGCCGTTGCCGTTCTGGCCCAGCAGCGCAATGCGATCGTCCTGATCGATCCGCAGGTTGATGCCTGTCAGCACCGGTGCCCCCGGCGCATACCCGACCGACACGTCCTCGAAGCGCATCAGCGGGCTCGCCAGCGCCTTCGCCGGGTTCGGCAGGTAGAACGGCTTCACCCGCTCATCCACCTGCGCCGCGATCGGCTGCATCTTCGCCAGCGCCTTGACGCGGCTCTGCGCCTGGGCCGCCTTGGTCGCCTTCGCTTTGAAGCGGTCGATGAACGCCTGGATGCGCCGCCGCTCCTCGTCCTGGTGCTTCTTGAGCTTCAGCTCCAGCCGCTGCTTTTCGCGTCGCGCTTCCTCGAAATCGTCATAGCCGCCCGAATAGAAGGTGAGCTTGCCACGGTCGAGATGCAGGATCGCCGTCACCGCGCGGTTGAGCAGGTCGCGGTCGTGGCTGACGATCAGCACTGTATGCGGGTAAGAGCGCAGGTACGTCTCCAGCCACATCGCGCCTTCGAGATCGAGATAGTTGGTCGGCTCGTCGAGCAGCAGAATTTCCGGCTCTAAGAACAGCACCGAGGCCAGCGCCACACGCATCCGCCAGCCGCCCGACAGCTCCCGGCACGCGCGCTGCTGCGCCACTTCGTCGAAGCCGAGGCCTGAGAGAATCTGCGCCGCCCGCGCCGGCGCCGAATGCGCGCCAATATCCGACAATCGCTCGTGGATTTCCGCGATGCGGTGCGCGTCGCTGGCGTGCTCTGCCTCGGCCAGCAGCTGCGCCCGCTCGGTATCGGCGGCCAGCACCGTGTCGATGATGCTCTCGTTCCCGCCCGGCGCCTCCTGCGCCACGTGGCCGATGCGCGTCGTGCGCGGCACCGTGATCGAGCCCATGTCCGGAGCAAGGTCGCCGGCGATGATTTTCAGCAGCGTCGTCTTGCCGGCGCCGTTACGGCCGACGAGGCCCACCTTGTGCCCGGTGGGAATGCCAGCCGTCGCCCCTTCGAATATGGGCCGGCCCTCAATGCGATAGCTGAGATCGTTGATGTGCAGCATGGCGAGCACATAGCCGCTCCGCCTCGCCGTGTCATCCTCGGGCCGGCGAACCGCCCGCCGCAGCTAGATGGCGATGCCGAACCGCTTCAAGATGGCCAGCATCAGGAAGTACGCTGCGACCGTCAGGCCGCACGATACGGCAAGGCTCGGCGCAAACGCCCAACCCGCTCGCAGCAGCAGCGGCATCGCGATGAACAGCACCAGGGAAGGCAATACCAGCCAGAAGATCCCCGCCGCCAGATCGGCAACCTTTCCCGTGTCGCCCGTATCGGCATAGAGCCAGATCATCGCCAGCACCGACGTCAGCGGGATCGACGCCAGCACGGCCCCCAGCAACGAGGACCGCTTCGCCGCCTCCGCGATCGCCACCACCAGAATGGCGGTAATGGCGATCTTCGTGGCGGTCGCGAGCATCTCCGCTTATCCCGAAACGACTGGCTTCAGCGTTTCGACCAACAGACGCTCCTGCGTGCCCTGGTCGGCGATGGACAGATGCGCGGCGAACCAGTCCTGCACCATCTGGCACACGCGCTCCGGCGGCTCGCGCGACAGCAGCGACGGGTTCGAGAAGACCTGCAGGTCCTGCTCCTTCCAGCCCAGCTTGCCCAGCTCCTGCACCAGAACGTCGTAGTCTTCCTTAACCGCCCGGTCGTGCGGCGAGGGCGATTTGCGCCCGTCGGCAATAGCTTCGAAGATGGCCGCGATCTGCGTCTGCACCGCCGCGCCCTGCTCGGGCGATTGCAGCACCTCGAGCACCGCCGGTGCAGTCTCGCCCTGCGAGATGAAGCCGTAGCAAGCCCCCACGCTCTTGGTCGACAACGACTTGAGATTGGCGAGGAACGCGGAAGCCACGTCCTTCAGCCGCGGTGTGCTGGCCGACAGCGCCTCGTTGGCATGCTGGCGGCGCAACGCCACCAGCGCCTCGGCGAGGTGCTTGTTGACGGCGTCCTGCGGCTGGTTTTGCGCTGAAAGGGTCGCGGCCTGACGAAGCTGGTCGTTGTACCAGTCGGGGAACTCGCGCTTCACAACGCTCCAGGCCGGCAATTGCTCGAACTTGCCGTCGAGTTGGCTTGCGCCCGCAGCGACATCGGCCTGAGCGACACTCGGCGCCGGGGGAGGCGTGGAGCTATCGGCTGGCGCCGACACGGTCGGCACCTGCTCACCTTCGCGCGACGCGCTGAGCTTGTCCTGCACCATGTTGAGGGCGCCGCTCTGCCAGGCGAACCATCCGCCGCCGCCGATCAGGGCCAGCAGCACCGCTACCAACGCAAAGCGCTTGATACGCGAGCCGCCGCCGCCATCGGCATGGTCGGACACGCGAATGCGGTCGGGCTCGAATGACGGCTGGGCCGCTGGTCCGGCGAGACCGCGGGCCGGTCCTCCCTGCGCGCCCTGTGCCGCGGGGCGTGGCGGCGCAGCAGGGGGCGGAGGCTGTTGAAAGGGAAATACCGCCGGAGCTGGACGCCAATCGGCAAACCCGGGACGCCAGATGAGATCGGTCGGTTTTAGATGTCCTTGCGCGACGAATGTGCGCATTTCGGCGTCGGAAAGCGGGCCGTGCTGCTTGCCCTCACGCGCGATGTACCACTGGATGTCAGCCTGCTGGCCAGTCATGGAGATCTCGTATCAAGAAGGGAAACTGACGCAACGTCTAATGCTCAGCCCCTGGCCTATGCTGGCCTTTTCGCATGGCACCAATGTGGTTCGATGCACCCTGCTTCGTCAATTGGCCGCACCAATGGCTTGTCGGTTCGTCCACCGCAGCATTGCTGCGCCGCCGCGCCCCGGCTATAAGGCGCCGCAATTCAATAAAAATCCAACCCCTTAAAGAGGTCGAGGGATGTCCATCGAGCGAACGTTTTCTATTATCAAACCGGATGCTACCGCACGTAACCTGACGGGCGAAATCAACGCAGCCATCGAAAAGGCCGGCCTGCGCATTGTTGGCCAGAAGCGCGTGCGCTGGACCAAAACTCAGGCCAAGGAATTCTACGCCGAGCACAAGGCCCGCCCCTTCTTCGGCGAGCTGGTCGAGTTCATGACCTCCGGCCCGATCGTTGTTCAGGTTCTCGAAGGCGAGGACGCCGTTGCCACCTATCGCGCTCTCATGGGTGCGACGGATCCGGCAGAGGCCAAGCGCGGCACCATCCGCAAGCGCTTTGCCGAATCCAAGGGCGCCAACTCGGTCCACGGGTCCGATAGCGCCGCTTCTGCCAAGCGCGAGATTGCATTGAACTTCACGACGAAGGAAATTGTCGGCTAACGACCGCGTACCAACGCGCGGTCCAGGGGGGACTAACTCCTAATGGCGCGCGTCCGGCTTTATGTTGCCACCAGTCTTGACGGTTTCATCGCCGACCGCGAGGGGAGCGTGGACTGGCTGGCGCCATACGACGCGCGCCTCTACGGCTACGACAAATTCATAGACGAGGTCGGCGCCCTGATCATGGGGCGCCGCACCTTCGAGCTGATCTCCGCCATTGGCGAAGATTGGCCTTATGCCGGTAAGCCGGTCTACGTTCTCACATCGAGCTCCCTAGGCGACCTCCCCGAAGGGGTCACCACCACGACGCGCGGCATCCGCGCGGCGCTACAGCTCGCCCGCGAGAAGACGCGCAACGACATCTGGATCGTCGGCGGCGCCGTCACCATGCAGTCGGCGCTAGAGGAAGGGCTCGCCGACATGGTCGAGATCTTCCTGGTCCCGGTTCTGCTCGGCGCCGGCCTCAACCTGTTGAATGATCTGACGATCCGCCCGACGCTCACCTTCGACGGCATCGAGGCCTTCCCCGACGGCGTCGTCAAGCTCCGCTACCTCGTCCCCCGCTAGCGCTCCGATCGCCCGAGCGCCTATCAGCGAGGGCGTGAATCGGCAGCGCACGTAGCCGCTCCGATCACGGGGGAGGGTCGGGGAGGGGGCCTGTCATCCTCGGCTTCATGCCGATGATCGAGCGCACCAAATCTTCCGGCGCTCGCCGCACACAAAGCCGCTCTCAGCTTATGTCGCTCTGAAAAAGAGCGCCGCGCAGCGGCCAGGGCGCAAGGCGCCCCGCGCCTAAGGCGCGGCGATCAATGCGCGCACCGCTCGCCGCACACAAAGCCGCTCTCAGCTTATGTCGCTCTGAAAAAGAGCGCCGCGCAGCGGCCAGGGCGCAAGGCGCCCCGCGCCTAAGGCGCGGCTATCAACGCGCACGGCGCTCGCCGCACACAAAGCCGCTCTCAGCTCATGTCGCTCTGAAAAAGAGCGCCGCGCAGCGGCAAGGTGCCAAGGGCGCCCGGCGCGAGCGCCGGCCATCAGCTTGCGCGACCTCCGCCGCATGCAAGGCTGATTTCCGCTCGTGTCACTCAAGCAAGAGCGTGTCAGCTACTTCTTGAGACTTATAATATACGCGGCGACGTCGCCGATCTCTTCGCGCGTCAGCTGGATCTGCGGCATCGGCGGATGCGGGATGACGATCGCGCCGGCGATCGACTTCACCGTCTGATCCGGCACGTTGGCGATCTGCTCGAAACTCGGCACGTCAGAGGAAACCGACGCGCCCGCAGCTTCTGCGCCGACGATATGACAGCCAACGCAGAGCTTTTCGGCGATAGCCTTTCCGGTCTTGGCGTCCGGATGAATCTGCGCGACCGCCGCTCCGGCGAGCGCCAGCGTGATGACTGCAATACCCGAAACAGCAAGAGAGCGCGGAGAGATCATGCGGGCAAGGAGGAGCATCTGAAGGTTTCGCCTTTCTGTCCATTGACGGGAGCTGCAACTCGGTTCTGCTCCCTTACCCCCACACTAGCCCAATGCGGCGGCAGCCGGTTGACTAAGATCAGCGACAGCGCTTCAGGCACAAAAAAAGCGCCGCTCGATTGGCGGCGCTTTTTTTCTTGTCCGTTGTTGTCGGAAGGCAGAGGCCGGCACACCCAGCCCCGCAGCACAATAAGTCCTTAGCTCAGCTCGCGGATCTTGAACTTGAGCCCGCCCTTCGGCGTCAGCGTCACCGTCGCGTTGATGCCGGCCGGATCGTTGCCGACGTACTCGGGACGGAAGCGCCGCAGCAGCAGCGATAGCGCCAGCGTGTTCTCCACCTGGCTCATGGCGCCGCCGATGCAAGACCGCTTGCCGCCGCCGAACGGCAGGTAGGAATACTTCACCTGCTTCTTGGCAGCGCCCGCCATCCAGCGCTCGGGCCGGAACTCTTCCGGGCTCTCCCAGAAGCGCGGATTGTGATGTGCGCCATATGAGAACAGCACCACGCGGTCGCCGGGTCGGATCTCCTTGCCGCCGATCACGTCGTGCTCGTTGGCGACACGGATCAGGCCCCAGACCGGAGGATAGATGCGCATCGTTTCCTGGATGAGCGCGCGGGTATAGGCGAGGGCCGAATAGTCGGCGGCGGTCGGCTCGCGATCGCCGTAGACTTCCTCGCCTTCCTTGCGGATGCGCTCCGCCATTTCGGGATGGCGCGCGGTCTCATAGAGCGCCCACGCCAGTGTCAGCGCCGTCGTTTCGGTACCGGCCCACAGATACTGCTTGATCTCGTCGATCGCCTGCTGCTGGTCGAATTCCGGCACGTTCGGATCGGCGACGACGGCCTCGATCATCTTCAAGAGGGTGCGCTCGCGCTCTTCACGCGGGTCGGCGGCGAGCAGCGAAGGCGGCACGGCAGCCCAGGCCTCCATCGCCTTGGCGGCGTCCTCTTCGGTGATCTCGAAGATCTCGCCAGCCTGCTTCTTGAGGCGGATCTCCTTGTGGTTCATCACGTCGGTATAGGTCTTCACGCACTTGAACACGAAGTGCGGATTGAACGGCATGTCGCGGTCGAACAGCGCCTTGCAGATCATGTCTGCAGCGAGCGTCCAGGTCTGCTCCACCATTTCGATGGTCTCGCCGGACTTTGCCACATCCGACCAGATGTCCATCTTCGTGCGGATCGCCGCCAGGAAGTAGGGGATGTACTCGGCGAACATATCCGGGTGGAACGCCGGCTGCTGCGGCATGCGGATCTTTTGCCAGAGCGCGCCGTCGTTGGTGATCATCGACTTGCCGAAGATCGGCTTCAGTCCGTCGAAGTATTTGATGTAAGCGTCGGCCTTGGTGACCAGCACGTGCTTGAAGTCTTCCGGCTCCGACAAGAGCACGATGCGCTGGTTGGCGAGGTTGATCGGAATGACCGGCCCGTAGCGCTCCGCCATCTGCATCAGGATGTGCAGCGGGTTATCGACGCCAGCCTTTAGAAGCGGCGACAGCTTGAACCAGACGCTAGATTCATCGCCCAGACCCTGCGCGTGGGCAGGTGCATCTGTTTCAGCAGCAGCAGCCGTCGGCTGCGTCGACATCACGGTCATGACGTGTCTCCCGGCGGAAAAGCCGCAAAGAATGAGCTTCTATGCCTAATCCAGCCAACGGGTTGTAAACTGGGCGACGAAACGGGCCCGTGCAGAACCGCGCACGGATTAGAACCGTGCCCCCCAAGGCTCGCCGAGGAGTATCACCGGGCTGTCATAAGTGTCCATGCGACTGCACGTTTCCGCTTCATTTTGGCGCTAGACCGCTGATCTGCTGCAACGCCGAATGGTCAGCTCAACGGTGGCCAATACAATGAATTCATTTGGTTAATCTGGAATTGCCGGTAAGCCACCCTGTCGCCTTCGACCTTCGCCGCCCCCGATGCGACCATCGCCAGCGCGTGGGGATAAAGACGGTGCTCCGCCTCCAGGATTCGCGCCGCCAGGCTGTCTTCCGAGTCGCCGTCGAGCACCGGCACCGCCACCTGGGCGATGATGGGGCCTGAATCGAGCTCCGGCCGAACGAAATGCACCGTGCACCCGGCGATCTTCACGCCGTCCTCCAGCGCCCGCGCGTGCGTATGCAACCCCTTGTATGAGGGCAGCAGCGAGGGGTGGATGTTGATCATGGCATCGCGCCAGCCCTCGACGAAGCCCGCGGTCATTTTGCGCATGAAACCCGCGCACGCGACGATCTCGACGCCATGCCCACGCAAGGCGCGGTCGAGTTCCACCTCGAACGCCTCGCGCGATGCAAACGCCTTGTGGTCGATCGCCTGGGTCGGAATGCCGAGCGCCTCCGCCCGGGCAAGGCCCGCAGCCTCGGGGCGATTGGAAATGACGCAGACGATCTCCGCCGGATAGTCGCCGGCCCGCGCGGCCTCGATCAGCGACACCATGTTGGAGCCGCGGCCAGAGATCAGGATGCCGACCCGCTTCTTATCCGGGCCCGATGACGTGGTGCTCATTCGCGCCCATTAGCACGCCCGGGGCCGTCAGGCATCCGGTGTCGGCGACCCCGGATGCCTGGATGGTTATCGGTTCCCGACCGCGTCAGAACTTCACGCTCGCCTTGGCACCGAATGTGTGCTGCTGCACCTCGGAGCCGAACAGCCCGTCGTACTGCGCCTTGATCGTCGTGCCGTCACGCCACACGAGGTCGAGCCCCGCGCCGACGTTCCCCATTACGTCCTCGACCTCGGCCTGCGTGGCGAACCCGGGAACGCCCGCTGGTCCGCCGATGAAGCTGCTGGTGATCGTGACGTGGTCCTCGCTGTAGAACACCCCGCCCAAGCGCGCGAACGGACGCACCAGCGTGCCGCCGTCGATCATAACCTCGCCGCCGATCTCAACAGCCGGAGCGGCGGAGAAAACCGTCTCCTCGCTGCTGGCGATCGACAGAGCACCCGAGCCGCCCTGCTCCTGTACGGAGCCGATCCAAAGGTGCGTTGCCTCCACGTCGATCATCGGCTTCGCATAGAGCGCGTTGCCGCCCATCTGATAGGCGACGCGCAGGCGGCCGCTCAGATGCGACACCGTCTGGTCGCCGGTTGCCGTGGTGCCGAGGCCACCGAAGTTGATCGGCCGCGTGGTGTCGGTCGAGCCCGTGCCGCCGAACACTGCGCCCGCAACGACCCACGGACCGGCGACATGCTTCAGCGCCAGGCCAGCATACGCCCGGTCGATGTCTGCGCTCGCCCCGTTCGTGGCATCGGCGTTGCCCTGTTCGATGCCGCCCGCAAGGCCGAGCATCAGCCCGGGCGCAACGGCAACTTGGCCGCCGCCGGAGAAGCCCCACGTCTGCTCGTCGTAGCCGAGGCCCTTGGCGGAAGCGTTCTGATCAAGAGTGCGGCCCGCGAACGCCGCCCACAGGCACTCGTCCTCGCTCACCGCGGCGAACTGCGCTTCACGCTTGTGGCAGCTCAACAGCGAATTGCCGAAAGCGTGCGCGCCGTACAGCGTGGAAACGGCACTGTCGCCATAGATCTCCGGCGAAAGCTGATCGAGCGCCGAGCGGTACTCGCCATCCGTGGTCACCGCCAGCAGCGCCGAGGTGATGTCGGTGAGCTTCGTCGCATCGGAATCGACCGCGTCGTTGAGATGCTCGCCGATCGCCGTCTCGTTCTGCGTCAGTCCGATATTCGGAGCGAAGCTGAGATTGTAGGAAACCTGCACCGTATTGGCGTCCGGGTAGATCAGGAACGCTTGCAGCGCCGGGCTGGCGATCAGCTCGAGGCCGTCGAGCGTAACACCGTCGCCGGCTGTCAGCACTGTGGTCGTCCCGCCCGCAATTGCCAGACCTGCGACCGACAGCTTGACCACGCCATCGAGGTCCGCCGCTTCCGACACGTCGACGCGATCCGACGTGCCTGCAGCAGCATCGAGATCGATGGCGAGTGCGCCGGTCGCGCTCTGCGCCAACCCGCCCGTCAGCGCCGTCGTCTCCACCGTGCCAGTTCCGCCCGGCGAAATGGTGCCGTCGTTGTTGACCGTATTCCCCGCACCGATGCTCAGCACCGTGCCGACCTCGAGCAGGCCCCCGGCCTTGTTGTCCAGGATGTTCGTGCCGCCACCGAGATCCACGTTGCCGATGATCGTTCCGTAGTTGGTGAGATCATCGTCCTTGTCGCCGATTACGGTGATGGCATCGCCGCCATATCCGACGATTGTGCCCGCGTTCATGATGCTGACGGAGCCGTACGCATTGCCGCCGTTGCTGTCGTCGATGAGAATGCCGCGGTCTGCACCGGCGATCACCGCGCCAGCATAGTGTTGATTGTGCCACCGCCCATGGCGATGCCTTCGGAGTGGTTCTCTACGCCGTCGGCACCGGTGCCCTGAATGGTGCCGTAATTGTTGATCGTGCCGATGAAGTCGATGTCGACGCCATCGCCGTCACCCTCACCGGCGTCTTCGTCATAGGAGCCCGTGATCGTCCCGTAGTTGGTGACCGTACCGTAACCGTCCGAGCCCACGCCCGAGCCATTGAGGCCGGTGATAGTGCCGTAGTTGACCACGGTTACGGTGCTTCCGGTCGGGTCGCCCAGCGTGCCGTCGTTGTTCTGGTCGACGCCATGGTGCGCGCCGATGATTTCGCCGTAGTTGTAGACGGTGAAGTTGGTTGCGTTGTCGCCGCGAATGCCGCTGCGCTCCAGCGGATCGGCGCCCTCGTTGGTTATCGTGCCGTAATTGTAAACTGTGCTGTTCTGGCCCGGACGGATCGCATCGTGCCCGGACGATGAAATGATGCCGCCGGCATAGTTATAGATCTCGATAGTCGCCGTCCCCGCCGTGATCGAATTGAAGTCGATCGCTTGTCCGGTGTCCGAGTGCAGCGTGCCGCTGTTCTTCACGATGATCGTGCCGCTCGTCACGTTGACGTTGATGCGGAACGCATCGTCCGCCGAGTCGACCGTACCCGTATTTGTGAACGTAACGCTTCGGTTGCTGGCACTGCCGCTGGTGTTGATCGCGCGGCTCGTGGCCTCGATCAGGCCGTCATTGGTGATGACGACCGACCCCGCCGACCACGTGATGGCCGTTCCCGTTACCTGCAGCGTTCCACCGCTTTCAACGACACCGCTTTGGCCATCGGTCAGCGTCTGCGCAGTGGTACTCGTGGTGCCGCTTGGAATCGTGAAGTCGGCGGCTGCCGGGACGGAGATCGAGAAGACCGAGAATGCGCTGAGCGCAAGAGCGGATGCACCGCTCAGAAGTGAAGTACGCGACACGAGAACCCCCACTGGAACACGACCCGAGCGAGGTAACTCCCGTTCACTATGGATTAATGACGTTCAATTGAATCTGCGCGATGCAATCGCGCCACGCGACAAACGCGCATTCTGCAAACAAAAAAGGGCCGCCAACAATGGCGGCCCAAGTCGAGAGAGTAGGTTTGGTCTAGCGCTTAGAACTGGATGCGCGCGCCAGACATCAGCATGTCGAAGTCGTCGATGTTGACGAGCTTGTTGCTGGTGTCGGTGTAGTCGCCCTCGGCGTGGCGATAGATCAGGTAGAGATCCATCGACGCAGCCTCGATGTTCTGCACCACACCCGCGGCCCAGAAGTCGAGGTCGGCACCGTTCGAAACCTGAACGTTGCTGCTGTTGAACCCGGCGCCCGCGTCATCGTGACGGAACTCGCCGAAGAGCGTGGTCGTGCCGAGCGAGTGGAACTTGCGCTCGATACCGGCCTGGACCAGCCAGGTCGTGCTAGAATCTTCGGCGCCCGCACCCAGCGAGTCGATCGTCTGCTCGCCGTAGCCACCGTAGACATAGAGGCCGGTCGGCGCGTGCATCACCGTGCCGGCAGCGCCCCACCAGGTGCACTTGAAGTCGCCAGCAGGACCGCCGCACTTCGTGGCGGTCGGATCGGTGCTCTCGCCATAGCCGATCTTGCCGATCAGTTTGAACTCGTGGAGCTCGCCCTTGTAGGTCAGCGAGGTATCCCACATGTCGTCCTCGCCCCAAGACGCCGAGGCTACGAAGCCGCCGAACTCCGGCGAGTCGTAGCGCACGATGTTCTTGCGCGAGCTCTGGCCTGGCGTAGAGCCGTCCCAGCCACGCATGATGTCGGTCCAGTACAGACCGTAGCTGTTGGTCGCACTCTTGACCGTCTTGAACTTGCCCATCGCCACGGAAGCGGCCTGGGCGTCCGAGTAATTGCGGGTGTTGGCGCCGTCGGCATCGTCGAGCAAGTGATAGGTCGAGGTGCCTTCGAGGCCGACCGTGACCTTACCGTAGGTCTTGCTCTTGATGTACCAGTTGCTCTTGCGGAGCTTGAAGCTGCTGCTCTCGTTGTTCGAAGCATCTTGAGTCCACTTGTCGGACCCATTGCTGGCAATGCCGATTTCCATCGTGTAGCCGGCCTCGAGATCCTTATCGATCTTGGCCTTGCCGGCGAACTTGAAGCGCGACTGCTCCAAAGAGTTCGTTCCGATATAGACGTTGCTCTCCTTGCCGTCGTCCCAGAAGGTGACGGACTCGTTGACCCAGCCGGAGATTGTCAGGCTGACCTTGCGGTTGCCCTTCCGTGCCGTCGTCGCCTCGAGCTCGGCGACACGCTCTTCGAGATCGCTGCAGCAATCTCCACCGAGGTCTGCGGCTTGAGCGTTGGCTACGCCCAGCATCAGACCGCTAACGGCAAGGGCGGAGATCCACCCAGCCTTTACTCCCCCACTCATACCCAACTCCTACGCACTACGCTTCAACTGGCCTACGGCCAACGCAACTTGAACCTAATTACGCGACCATGCCGCCGAACGAGGACCCTGCCGGATCCGCGCTAGCCGAGGCATCGATAACTTGGGGATCAGGGGTGCGTAAACACTGATTCGGAATATGACAATTTATGACGCAATCACTTGGACGAATTGCATCACTGCGACGTCTTATTCCGCGGCCAATGGCCCTTCAGCATTCGCCGAATTGCTTCGGGATGAAACGGCTTTTTATTCGCGCCGACAAAGCCGACTTCAGCTAGCTTCGCGCTAATCTCGCGCAGAGTGACTCGCTCACCGCTGACGCGACTGGACTGGTAGATGCGCTTCGCCATCAGCGTGGCTTCCGGCTCGATATCCGCATAGCGACGCCGCCGCGCCGGACCCGTCGATGCGCGCCGTGCGCTGACAGTCAGTCGCGATGCGGACGACGCCGACGCGGCATCGAATTGTGCCGATGCAGCAAGGATTTTCCGCACTTCCGGATGTTCGTCAGACTCTGCAGCGAAGGCATCCGGGGCGTCGGCGGAAATGAGATCGATGCCACGTTCGCGCAACCGCTCGTAGCATACGATACGCTCGAAGCCGGTGTCCGACAGGAGGCTCGCGGTGCTGACGATAATTGTGCGTGCCGAATTCAAATCGACGCGCACGAGAAGATCGGTGAGCGCAGCAAGCGTCATTGCTGGAATGACACCGCCATCAATTGCCGTGCTTATTTCCGCGACGATTTCGAACCCGGAGGCAGCGGCAAAAGCCTGAATAGCACTTCGCTGAGCGACGCCGAAGCCTCGCCGCAAAAATGCCAGGGCAGGTTTCAGCTCCGCGCCGACTTTTTGGAGCATTAAACGGCTCGTTTAACGATCAAGCGGATAACGTGATTTCATCGCCCGTTTCTGCGCGCTCAAGCGGCAACCGCAGCCATTGGCTACAGGGGCAGCAGGGTACGCAAATACACTTCCCGTCGGCGAGGCTTCTAACAGCCCCCCTAATCGGCCTGACATTGCCTTTCCTACTTGGCCATGGCCTTACGGAATCCTTACCGATCGGTAAGGTTCGGAAGCGCCCGTCACGACCTGTCACACGAAGGAAAAAGCGCGAATTTTGCCGCCGCCGATCGGATGTGCGCGAGCAGCGGGAATCTCCTGCGTTTGACGGTTTTGTGAAATGTGGCGGCTGTTGCGTGCCAAGCACACAGGAGCAGGTGGTCTGCTCGGGTCCCAGCAATGCGCCGTAGCATGCACGACGTCGGCGCGCTCCTACCGCGGCAGCGCTCCGAGGCCGATTACACGTGATGATCAGGCGTAGCGCAGCGCGCCCGAATACTGAACCGCCCAGGAATCGCCCTTGCCCTTGGCGTCCGAGCGCTCGCCGCTCCCCGGCACGATCTCGCCGATGACGTAAGGCGCCTCGCCCCACTCCTGCATCAGCCGCACCAGCGCGTCCGCCTCGTTCCGGGCGACGACCATCACCATGCCGACGCCGCAGTTGAACGTCTTCAGCATCTCTTCGTCGGGCAGCCGGCCCGTCTTCGCCAGCCAACCGAACACCGGCAGAGCCACGAATGAGGAAAGATCCACTCGTGCCGCCACGTCGTCGGGCAGCACCCGCGGCAAATTCTCCGAAAGCCCACCGCCGGTGATATGAGCAAGCGCCTTGATCGGCCCTTGCGTGCCGCCGACGGCTTCGATCGCCGCCAGCACCGGCTTCACATAGACGCGCGTCGGCGCCAGCAGCGCTTCGGCCAGCGTCCGCCCGGGCTCGAATGGCGCTTCGGTCTCCCAGGCAAGCCCGCTTTCCTTAACCAAGCGCCGCACCAGCGAATAGCCGTTGGAATGCACGCCTGAAGCGGCCAGCCCGATCAGCATGTCGCCCGCGACGATATCGCTGCGCGGCAGGATTTCACCGCGCTCCACCGCGCCGACCGCAAAGCCGGCGAGATCGTAGTCGCCCGGCTGATACATCCCGGGCATCTCAGCCGTTTCCCCGCCGATCAGCGCGCTCCCGGCCTGCCGGCAGCCTTCCGCGATGCCCGACACCACCGCCTTGGCGGTCTCCACGTCGAGCTTTCCGCAGGCAAAATAGTCAAGGAAAAACAATGGTTCGGCGCCCTGCACGACCAGGTCGTTGACGCACATGGCGACGAGGTCGATGCCGATCGTCGCGTGCTGTCCCGTGTCGATGGCGATCTTCAGCTTCGTGCCGACGCCGTCGGTCGCTGAAACCAGCACCGGGTCGCGAAAACCCGCGCCCTTCAGGTCGAACAGCCCCCCGAACCCGCCGAGGTCCGTATCGGCCCCGGCGCGCCGCGTCGACCGCGCCAGCGGCTTGATCAGCTCGACGAGGCGGTTTCCCGCATCGATATCAACACCGGCGTCGCGATAGGTGATGGCCGGGTTGCGTTCCCGATCTGCGTCTGTCATGTGACCTCGGAACCCAACTTTTGCCGGCTTTACCTGCCGGAGATGCGGCGTCCTAGAGTGCTTCCGGAAAAGTGGGAACCGGTTTTCCGATAAGAAGCACGACAACACACAAGTCTAGAGCCTGTCCGCGTTTCAACGAAAAGCGGAAAGGCTCTAGCAGCTTAGGCGTCAGGTCGGCAACTCGCGGCGATTCTGCCGGCGAGGCAAGGCTGCAGAGCGGGGAGGGAAGTCGCGTGCCGGCCATCCGGTTGAAGATTGTGTGCACAATGGCCGCCATGGCCATTGTCTGGGCAGCGGCCAGCGCCGCTTCGGCCAGCGATGACGTGTTCACTGTCGGCAACTACCCTGTCGATGCCGAGGCCGCCAACGCCGTTGCCGCCAAGAAGCAGGCGATGAGCGATGGCCAGCAGGCCGCGTTCCACTCGCTTCTGAAGCGACTTGTGCCCGTCACCGACTTCGACCGTCTGAAGCGCCTCTCTAGCCTCAGATCGTCAGGCTTCCTCGAAGGTGTCTCAGTGCGCTCCGAGCGCAACTCGTCCACCCGCTATATCGCCAGTCTCGATTTCTCCTTCCGCGCCGACAGCGTCCGCTCCGTGCTGCAGCAGGAAGGCATCGCCTTCGTCGAAGAACAGGCGCGCGAGATCATTGTCGTGCCGGTGGTGCGCACCGCCGACGGCTTGATCGACACCGGCCCGGCCGCGCGCGCCTGGACCAACGCCTGGCGCGGACTTGACCTCGAGCACTCCCTGACGCCGTTCGCGCTGCAGGCGGTGAAGGGCGAAGTCCGCCCCGACACCCTCAAGACGGCCACCGAGGGCCGCGGTGCGGAACGCACTCTCGCCGGTGAGTACGGCTCGCCTTACGTGGTGCTCGCCATCGCCGATCCCGATCCGGCAACCGGACGCCTCAACGTCACGATGTCAGGCATCGATGCCGTCGGCAGCTTCAACCTCAAGCGCAGCTATCGCATCTTCGATGGCGACACCGCCTATTCGATGGAGCTCGCAGCCGTCGTCGGGCTTGGTGTGCTCGAAGGCCGCTGGAAGGCGACCAAGGTCTCGCCCGCATCCTCATCGGCCTATGCGCCGGCCTACTCGTCCGCAGGTTCGGGCGGGGGTGTTGCAGTCGCCATGCGCGCCCAGTATCAGAGCCTTGCCGAATGGAGCCAGATGCGTCGTCAGCTCCTCAGTCTGCCGGGCGTGGAGGACGTGCGCATCGAAGTGGAATCGGCCCGCGGTGCCGATCTCACCCTGCGCTTCCCCGGCGGCGCGCGCGAACTCGCCACGGCCCTTTACGGCAGTGGCCTGGCGCTGGAAAATGGCTCAGACCGTCTCATTCTTCGCTCATCCTATTAGGCCAGCGATAACGCAGCGGCGACAAGCGGCGAAATAACAACAAGGCGGAGCGCCTCGACGCGTCGCCAAAACAGGTGGACGCGCGTGGACCGGTTGCTGAACATCCCCAACATCATCACCGTGGGGCGAGTGATCCTCGTCCCGGTGGTTTTTTGGCTGCTCATCACCGGTCAGACGCAGGTCGCGTTTATCGTTTTCATCATTGCCGGCATCTCCGACGCCGTGGACGGCTACCTCGCCAAGACCTTCGGCTGGCAGACCGAGCTGGGCGCTTATCTCGACCCGCTTGCGGACAAGCTGTTGATCGTGAGCATCTTTCTGGCGCTCGGCGTTGACGGAAAGCTTCCCTTGTGGCTCGTCGTCGCCGTCGTCTCGCGCGACATCCTCATTGTCATCGCCGTCATTCTGTCGTGGGTGCTCGATCACCCCGTCCGTATCAAGCCGCTGATCGTCTCCAAGGCGAACACCGTCGCGCAGATCGTGCTGGCGGCGACAGTTCTTGCCGACGAAGGGTTCGGGCTCGGGCTCGGCTGGACGCGCTTTGTGCTGGTGTGGCTGACGGGCGCGCTGACTGTGGCGTCGCTCGCTGCTTACCTGCATAGTTGGCTGCGACACATGTCGGATGAATCGCCTGAGGCGGGCGGCTGAGGGACAGCGGCATCGCCAAGGGTTGGCCGATCGGCCGGACGAGAGGCTTTGAGCGATGCGCGTCGAACGTCAGGTCCTGTTCTGGCTCTCCGCCGGGCTCGTGCTCATCCTGCTCGTTGCCCTGCTGCGCGGCGTCATCCTGCCGTTCGTCGCCGGCATGGTCATCGCCTACTTCCTCAACCCGGCCGCCGACCGCCTAGCGCGCTGGGGGCTGCCGCGCGGCATCGCCGCCACCCTCATGGTCGCAGCCTTCGCCTGCATCATTGCCGCCGCGATCATCTTCCTCGTCCCCTTGCTGCTGACCCAGGCGCAGCAGTTCGCCGTCGCCCTGCCTGATGAGATTGCGCGGCTGCGCGGACTTCTCGAGGTCTGGGCGCGCGAGCGGCTGGGCACCCACTATCCGGAAGTCGCCGCAGGTCTCGACCGGAGCTCCAATACCATCGCCGAAAACATCACCAGCCTCGCTGGCTTCGTCGCCGGCTCGCTGTGGAGCCAGGGCCGGGCGCTGTTCGATTTCCTGTCGCTGCTGCTCGTGACGCCGCTCGTCGTCTTCTACATGCTGATCGACTGGCACCCGATGCTCGCCAAGGTCGATTCCTGGCTGCCGCGCGCACACGCCCCCACCATTCGCCGTCTGGCTTCCGAGGTGAACGACGCCGTCTCCGCCTTCATCCGCGGTCAAGGCACCGTCTGCCTCGTGCTCTCCGTCTACTATGCGGTAGCGCTGGGCTTGATGGGTTTGCGCTATGGCCTTCTCGTCGGCCTCGCCACCGGCCTCATGAGCTTCGTGCCGTTCGTTGGCTGGGCGCTGGGTTTCATCACCGCGACCACCATCGCGATCGTACAGTTCTGGCCCGACGCGGTGCCGATTCTCATCGTCGTCGGGATCTTCGCCGGCGCTCAGGTGCTGGACGCCGGGTTCCTTTCACCCAACATCGTCGGCTCCAAAATCGGCCTGCACCCTGTTTGGCTCATCTTCTCGCTGTTCGTGTTCAGCTACCTGTTCGGGTTCGTCGGCGTGCTCGTCGCCGTGCCGATCGCAGCCGCCGTTGGTGTGCTTGTCAGGTTCGCGCTGAAGATTTATCTCGCCAGCCCGCTCTACAGCGGCATCGCGCCGCCAGCCACGCTGACCGCTTTGCCCACAGCGACCGCCACGTCACCTACGCTCGAGAAGCCAGTTTCGCCGTAATCATCGGCAACACACCACCACCCGTTCACAACTCGCGAATATGAATGACCGCCTCTCCGCGCCAGCTTGTCTTTGATCTCGCCCACCGCCAGGCTTTGGGCGCCGAGGACTTTCTCGTCTCTAATTCCAACGCCGCCGCCGTCGAGATGATCGACGCCTGGCCTCGCTGGCCGCACCCGGCTTCCTTCGTTGCCGGCCCGCAGGGTTCCGGCAAGAGCCATCTCGCCAACGTCTGGCGCTTGCGTTCGGGAGCCGGCATCGTCGGCGCCGCCGAGCTGAGCGACACCCTGGTGGCCAGCCTGCCGGACGCCGCCGCCATCGTCGTCGAGGATATCGACCGGGGGATTGCCGATGAAAAGGTGCTCTTCCACTTGCTCAACCGGGCGCGCGAGAGCAAACTTTCCGTCCTGCTGACGTCGCGCGTGCCACCGGGCGAGCAGGAATTTCACGTGCCCGACCTTCGCTCGCGGCTGCGCGCGCTGCCGATGGTGGAGGTTCAGCCCCCCGACGAGGCGCTTCTCAAGGCGGTGCTGGTCAAGCTGTTCGATGACCGCCAGCTCTACGTCGAGCCCCAGGTGATCGACTATCTCAGCGTCCGCATGGAGCGTTCGATGGCTGCGGCAAGCAATATTGTCGCCGGCATCGACCGTTTGGCTCTGGCGACGCACAGGAAGGTGACGCGACCGCTGGCCGCACAGGTGCTGGCAGCGATGGGGGAAACCCGTGAGTAACGCGATTTAAATGCCGCCCGTGGCGAGCATGTCATATTTGTGACTTAGCGTCCCCGCGATCACAAACGACGCGGGCGAGGACAATTCACGATGGCCAGCGCGAGGAACAAAGTGCGCGAGAAGGCAGCGGTACGTAAATCTGCAGCAGCAATCGAGCCCCCGCCCGAGGGGCCCGCGCGCTTTTACAATCGCGAACTGTCCTGGCTGCAATTCAATCGTCGCGTCCTCGAAGAGGCGCAGAACGAGCGCCACCCCCTGCTCGAGCGCCTGCGCTTCCTATCGATCTCCGCGTCGAACCTCGACGAGTTCTACATGGTGCGCGTCGCCGGCATTTACGGTCAGGTGGCAGCGGGTGTGCAGACGCCTTCGCAGGACGGCCTCACGCCGTCGCAGCAGCTGCGCACCATCAACCGCTTTGCTGCCTCGCTCGTTGCCGACAAGCAAGCGTGCTGGCGCAGCCTGAAAACGGAGATGGCGCAGAACGGCATCCATATTCTCGAAGCCGGAGATCTGAAGCCGGCCGAGAAAGGCTGGCTGCAACGCCTGTTCCTCACACATATCTTCCCGATCCTGACACCGATCGCTGTCGACCCCGCGCACCCGTTCCCATTCATTCTCAACCGCGGCCTCACCATGGCCGTCGAGATGCTGCGCAGCTCCGACTCCAAGTCGATGAACGGCCTCATCCCGATCCCGAGCCAGCTCGAACGCTTCATCCGCCTCGGTGGCATGGACGCCGAGCACAAGGACCTGCGCTTCATCAAGATCGAGACCATCATCGGTCTGTTCATTTCCGAGCTGTTCCCCGGCTTTGAAATCAAGAGCCAGGGTGCCTTCCGCGTGCTGCGTGACAGCGAGGTCGAGATCCAGGAAGAAGCCGAAGACCTCGTCCGCTCGTTCGAATCCGCTTTGAAGCGTCGCCGCCGCGGCCACGTGATCCGCCTCGAGCTCGAAGCGGCAATGCCCAATCGCCTGAAGAAGTTCGTCATCGAGGAGCTGGAGGTCGGCGAGGACGCGGTCTTCATCAAGGACGGCCTGCTCGCGCTCGCCGACACCGCGCAGCTGATCGTCGCCGACCGGCCCGATCTACTCTTCAAGCCGTTCGTCTCGCGCTTCCCCGAGCGCATCCGCGAGTTCAGCGGCGACTGCTTCGCCGCCGTGCGCAAGAAGGACATCATCGTCCACCACCCGTACGAATCTTTCGACGTGGTGGTGCAGTACCTGCGTCAGGCGGTGGCCGATCCGAACGTCATGGCCATCAAGTGGACGCTCTATCGCACCTCGCGTGACAGCCCCATTGTGCAGGCGTTGAAGGAAGCCGTCGAAGCCGGCAAATCCGTCACCGCCGTGGTGGAGCTGAAAGCCCGTTTCGACGAGGCCGCCAACATTCGCTGGGCGCGCGATCTGGAAAACGCCGGCGTGCACGTCGTCTACGGCTTCATCGAGCTGAAGACGCACGCCAAGCTCGGCATCATCGTGCGCCGCGAAGGATCGGAGCTGGTCAGCTACTGCCACATCGGCACCGGCAACTACCACCCGCTCACTGCGCGCGTTTACACCGACCTTTCGCTGTTCACGACGGACCCGGCTATCGCCCGTGACGTGACGCGCATCTTGAACTTCGTCACTGGCTACGGCGAGCCCGCCGAGCTCGAGGCCATGGCTGCGAGCCCGCACGGCGTTCGCCAGCGCATCATCGCGCACATTCGCGAGGAGATAGAGCACGCCAAGGCCGGCCGCCCCGCCGCCATCTGGATGAAGATGAACGCCCTCGTCGACAGCCAGATCATCACCACGCTCTACGAGGCGAGTCAGGCCGGCGTCGAGATCGACCTCATCTGCCGCGGTGTTTGCTGCCTGCGTCCGGGCATCCCCGGTCTATCCGAGAACATTCGCGTAAAAAGCATTGTTGGCCGTTTCCTCGAGCATGCCCGTATTTACGCGTTCGGGCGCGGCCAGGGGTTGCCTTCCCCGAAGGCCGCCGTCTACATCAGCTCCGCCGACATGATGCCACGCAACCTCGACCGCCGGGTCGAGGCCATGGTGCCGATCATGAACCCCACCGTGCACGAGCAGGTGCTCGATCAGATCATGGTCGCGAACCTCAAGGACAACCAGCAGAGCTGGAGGATTTTGTCGGACGGCTCCTCGGAGCGCATTCATCCGGCACCGGGCGAGGAAGCCTTCAACGCGCATCGCTACTTTCTCACCAACCCGAGTCTTTCGGGACGTGGCCAGGCGCTCAAGGAGAACTTTCCACCCCGCTTCAGCATGCTGCACAAAGACTGACTTAAAAAGACGAAGCGGGGCTGCCTTTGACGAGCTTGGAGCGGTTGTTCGGCGAGCAAAACCGGGTGCACGAGCTCGAGCCCATAGGCGTTATCGATATCGGTTCCAACTCCGTGCGCCTGGTGGTGTACGAGGGCGCCGTGCGCGCGCCGACGCCGTTGTTCAACGAGAAGGTTCTCTGCGGCCTCGGTAAGTCCATCGCGTCCACCGGACGCCTCGGCACCGATGCCGTCGACCGCGCCCTTGCCGCGCTCTCCCGCTTTCGCACGATCACCCGCATCCTCGAAGTGAAGAACGTGCGCGCCTTCGCCACCGCCGCGGTTCGCGAAGCCGAAGACGGCGCTGACTTCATCTCTCGCGCCGAGAAGGCGCTCGGCCTGCGCATCGAGATACTTTCCGGCGAGCGGGAAGCGCGCCTCGTCTCGCAAGGCATCATGATGGGTTTCGTCGACCCGGACGGCATTGCCGGCGACCTGGGCGGCGGCAGCCTGGAACTGATCGACATTTCCGCGGACCGGACCAAGCAGGCCGTCACGCTTCCCGTCGGCGGTCTCCGGCTCATCGATGCCACGGGCAACAAGATCGAGAAGGCTCAGCCGCTCATCGATGATGCCCTGGCAAGCGTCCCCTGGATCGGCCAGGGTGCCGGCCGCCCGTTCTTCGCCGTCGGTGGAAGCTGGCGCGCCATCGCCAAGCTGCACATGGAGCAGACCAACTATCCGCTGCATGTCACGCACGGCTACGCCATCCCGACCATGGTCGCGATCTCCTTCTGCGAGTTCCTGCGCAAGACCAAGAAGCTCGCCGGTCTTTCCGGTTATGACGAGCTGGCCAAGGCGCGCCGCGAGGTGCTGCCCTACGGAGCCTTCGTCCTCGAGCGCCTGTTGAAAGCGCTCAACCCCAGCGAGGTGGTGTTCTCCGTCTTCGGCATTCGCGAGGGCCTCATCTACTCGCTGCTGCCCGCGCACGAACGCCGCAAGGATCCTCTGCTCTCGTTCTGCGCCGAATACGCCAGCCTGCGGTCGCGCTCCGTGGACCACGCCTGGGAGCTGTGCAAGTGGACCGACGCGCTGTTCGAGCCGCCCGGTCCCAAGGAAACGCCCGAGGAGCGCCGTCTGCGCTACGCCGCCTGCCTCATCTCTGACATCGGCTGGCGCGAACACCCCGACTACCGCGGCGAGCAGAGCCTCAACCTGCTCGCCCACTCCGGACTTTCCGGCATCGATCACCCTGGCCGCGTCTTCATGGCCCTGGCGATCTTCTATCGCCACGCCGGCGCCTCCCAGGAGCACGCCGACGACCTCTCCTCCCGCCTCAAGCTGCTCATCTCCAAACGGGCCCAGAAGCGCGCCCGCATCATCGCCGCCGCCATCCGCACCGCGCACATGCTGTCGGTCGGAGTGCCGGGCGTCATCGACGAAACCCCGCTCAGCTACGATGGCGACAAGCTCGTCCTCTCCATCCCCAAGGCCTATGCCGGCCTCGACGGCGAGCGCCTGCGCCGCCGCTTCGATACCCTCGCCCAGCTCGTGGAAAAGACCCCGGAAATCCGCATCGGCCGTTAACCGCTTCCTGCTCGCCACTTGCGCCACACCATCCGCAAACAATGCTTCTCTCCCCAGGTGTCAGCACCAACCCATTGTCACCGGCCTGCCGCCGCCATATTTCCTGCTAGACTGTGGCAGCTGACCGGGGGGTCGGCATAAGGGGACAGGACGTTCGCAATGGCCGATGATCCGTATGCAACCCTGGGCGTATCGCGGAACGCCTCGGACGAGGACATTCGGCGCGCCTTCCGCAAACTCGCCAAGGAATACCACCCCGACATTTCCAAGGGTAACGAGGAGCGCTTCAGGAAGGTCTCCTCCGCCTACGAGATCCTAGGCGACGCCGACAAGCGCCGCGCGTTCGACCGCGGCGAGATCGACGCCCGCGGTGAGCCGCGCCACCCAGGCTTCCGTCAGTATGCCCGCAATGGCGCCAGGGCAGGTGCCGGCGCCGGGGCGGCCGGCTTCGAGGAGTTCGGCTTCGGCGACATCTTCTCCGACATTTTCGGCGGCATGGGACGCGGCGGCGCTGCCGGCGGCCCCCGCTCCAATTTCTCCGCCAAGGGCCAGGACGTCCGCTACACCCTCGAGGTCGATTTCCTCGAGGCAGCGGCAGGCGCCACCAAGCGCGTCACGCTGCCGAGCGGCGGCATGCTCGATCTCAACGTGCCCGCCGGCGTCACCGATGGGCAGGTGCTTCGCCTCAAAGGCAAAGGCCAGCGCGGTGTTGGCGCGGCCGAGGCCGGCGATGCGCTGATTGAGATACGCGTGCGCCCGCATCCGCAGTTCAAGCGCGAGGACGACGACATCCTCATCGACGTACCGATCACGATCGACGAGGCAGTGCTCGGCGCCAAGGTCGAAGTCCCGACCATCTCCGGCCGCGTGCAGATCACCATCCCCAAAGGGACCAGCTCCGGCCGCGTGTTTCGCTTGAAGGGTAAGGGCGTCAAGGCCGCCGGCCGATCAGAGCCTGGCGATCAGCTCATCACCGTGCGCATCGTGCTGCCGGAGAACATCGACGATACGCTCGCCTACTTCTTCTCCGAGTGGCGCCAGAAGAACCACTACGATCCCGGTCGCAAATAGCCCGGCCCGCGCCGGCATTACGCACCGGGCTTGGTCAGCGCAATCAACACGCGATAGGCCGTCACCAGCAGCAGCACGGTTGCCACGCCGAGCGTGATCCAGTCGAGATCCGTGGCCGTCCCGTTCAGCACGCGCCGCAGATAGATGAACACGAACACGCCGAACACGGCGAGATACGCGAGCTGTGCGACGGGCAAGCGCGGCGGAGCAGTTTTCGGCATTGCTCGGTGAACCCATTGCGTTGCTTCGGAGCGCGAAGACTACTCCGCGCGCCAGAGACTGTCATCTCTACGCGACTGGCTCGCACGCAGGGGCGAATCTTATTCCGCGGGCTCCCGATCGGCCTTCGCCGTCGCGATTGGCACCACTTCGCTGCCCGCCAGCGTCAGCGCGATCTCGCCGCGCTTCAGCCGCAGCGCGTCCTCGCCGAAAAGGCGCCGCCGCCATCCCTTGAGCGCGGGGATGTCAGGCTCGGTTTCGGTGGCGATCCGCTCCAGGTCCTCGGAGCCGGCGATCAGCTTCGTCGCCACGCGATGGCGCGCAGCCGATGCCTTCAACAGCACCCGCAGCAGCTCGATCAGCGCGGTCGACTCGGCCGTAAGCTGGGCGCCGCGCGAGATCGGCGGCACGCTCTTGGTATCGCGCGCCAACCCGCGTTTCACCGCTTCGATGATTTCGCGCGCCCGCGCCGAGCGCGAAAAGCCCTCGCTCAGCGTGCGCAGATGGCTGAGCTGCTCCGCCGACGTCGGCGCCTGATTGGCGATGTCGTACAGCGCATCGTCGCGCAGAATGCGCGAACGCGGCACGTCCTGTGCCTGCGCCAGCCGCTCGCGCCACGCCGCCAGCTCCATCAGCACCGCCAGCGCCTTGCGGTTCTTCACCCGCAGCTTGAGCCGCTGCCAGGCTTCTTCCGGATGCTGCTCGTAGGTCTTGGGATCGGTGAGGATGCCCATCTCCTCGTTCAGCCAGTCCGAGCGGCCCGCCTTGTCGATGTCGGCCCTGAGATGGCGATAGACCTCGCGCAGGTGCGTCACGTCTCCGAGCGCATATTCGAGCTGCTTGTCGGAGAGCGGCCTGCGGCTCCAGTCGGTGAAGCGCGACGACTTGTCGAGGTCGGCCCCGGTCACGCTCTTGACGAGGTTGACGTACGACACGCTCTCGCCGAAGCCGCACACCATCGCGGCCACCTGCGTGTCGAACACCGGCCGCGGCACCAGTCCTGCCCGGGCATAAACGATTTCGATGTCCTGCCGCGCGGCATGGAACACCTTCATGACCCGTTCCTCGGCCATCAGCTCCCAGAACGGGGCGAGGTCGATGCCGGGCGCCATCGGATCGACGATCATCGCTTCCTCGGGCGAGGCGATCTGGATCAGGCAGAGCTGCGGCCAGAACGTCGATTCGCGCAGGAATTCGGTGTCGACGGTGACGAAGTCACTCGTCGAAAGGCGCCGGACGGCTTGGGAGAGATCTTCTGAGGTGCTGACGATACGCATTTGATCGCCGTATAGCGCATCAAATCGGATTTGTCGCGGGTAGGCAGAAACATCGCTCACCACGGCGGCGGCCGGAAGATGGGGATGCAACACTAGGCACCCCCAAAGGGCGGTTTTTCGGGCGGTCCCGGCGGCTCACTCGGCAGAAAAAAAGGCTGGTGCGCCAAAGCGCACCAGCCCGCTGATTTTCTCACGGGCCGGCCGTGGCCAGCGCTCGGGCTTATGGCAGCGACCACACCGTCAGCGAACCACCGAGTGCGGTATAGCCGTTGAGGCCGGAATAGCCGCCGACGGCTCCGAGGCCATCGGTCGGGTTGGTGAGGCCCGCGGCAAGGCCGATGCCCGCCCAGCCGCCAACCCCGGACAGCACGCCGATGTACTGCTTGCCCTTGTGGCCGTAGGTGAACACGTTGCCGATGATCCCGGACGGCGTGCGGTTCTTGTAGAGCAGCTTGCCCGTCTTCTGGTCGACGCACTTGAAGTAGCCCTCGAGCGTTCCGACGCAGGCGATGCCGCCCGCGGTCGTCAGCGCGCCCGACCACACCGAGAACTGCTCCTTGTTCGCCCACACGATCTTGCCCTCGGATGCATCCCAGGCAATGAGGTTGCCCATGTTCGGCGAGCCCTTCGGCGGATACATCGACACAGTGGCGCCGATATACGGCTGTCCCGCCGCGTACTCCACCTTGAACGGCTCATAGTCCATGCAGACGTGGTTCGTTGGCACGATGAACAGCTTGGTCAGCGGCGAGTATGCAGCTGGCTGCTGGTCCTTGGTGCCGTGCGCCGACGGGCAGATGTCCGTGGTGTTGGAGTCTTCGCCGTTGAGGAAGGTCGACTTGGCGGCCACGACCGCGGGACGTCCGTACGTCGGGCTCTTGGGGTCGAGGTCGACGTGCGTTGCCCAGTTGACGACCGGATCGAACTTCTGCGCGACCAGCGGGATTCCCGACTTGCGATCGATCGTATAGCCGAAGCCGTTGCGGTCGAAGTGCACGAGCACGTTGTGCTTCGCGCCCTTCACATCCATGTCGTCGACGAGGATCATCTCGTTGACGCCGTCGTAATCCCACTCGTCGAACGGAGTGAACTGGTAGGCCCAGACGGCTTCGCCTGTCTTCGGATTGCGCGCGATGACCGACTGCGACCACTTCTGATCGATCTGCTTGCCATCGGGTCCGGCGCGTTGCGCGGGATTCCATGTCGAGGGATTGCCGGTGCCGTAGTAGATGAGGTTCAGCTTCGGATCCCAGGAATACCAGCCCCAGGTGCCTCCGCCGCCGAGCTTCCATTGCTCGCCGTTCCAGGTCTTCAGCGACGAATCTTTGCCGACCGGCTTGCCGAGCGACATCGTTTTCTCTGGGTTGAACAGGATCTCGCTGTCCGGACCGACCGAGTATGCGCGCCATGCACGGCGGCCATCGGCGATGTCGTACGCCGAGATGTGGCCCCGCACGCCGAACTCACCGCCGGAGACGCCGACGATCACCTTGTCGCCTGCGATGAGCACGGCGCTGGTGCCGGTTTCACCCTTCTTCGGATCGCCGTTGACGGCCTTCCACACCTCTTTGCCCGTCTTGGCGTCGAGCGCCACGACCGATGTGTCGGCCTGGTAGAGGAATATCTTTCCGTCTGCGTACTGCACGCCGCGATTGACCGTATCGCAGCACATCACCGGAATAACCGACGGGTCCTGCTTCGGCTCATACTTCCAAATGATCCGGTTCTCGTCGTCGAGATTGAGAGCGTAGACGATGTTCGGGAACGGCGTGTGAAGGTACATCGTATTGCCGACGACGAGCGGAGAGCCCTCATGCCCGCGCAGCACGCCAGTCGAGAACGTCCAGGCGACGCGCAGTTCGCCGACGTTCCCGGTGCTGATCTGGTCGAGCTTGGAGTACCGCGTGTTGGCGTAATCGCCCTGCTGCATGCACCAGTTGTTCGCATCCTCGATGCACTTGAGGACGCTATCGTTGGCCAACGCCGTCGCCGTGAGGGCGACGGTCGCGGCCATCGCTCCTACCAATCGACTAGCAATCATTCACTCGCTCCTTCCCATAGATCTTTGCCGACGATCACGTCATCGCCGGGCACTGCTCCGCTGGGTGGCCGAGAAGGTGAGTGAGACGTTCCTCATGAAGGGAGCGCGCAAACACATGTTCGGCTAACACGCAGAGCCGATCACGAAGTAGTGAACACGGATGGTGAGAGGTAGCGCGCCAACGCACGGCAGCCATGCGCATGGATTTTCGGGCATCGACTAAAGTCGGAGTGGCGCGAGGAAGCGCGGCAGAAACTGCACGTGCGTAGACCGCCCTGCAGCCTGCGCGAGCAATGGTGCGGGCGCTTGCAATTGCGCCGCCGGCCCAACATGTGTCTCGGGGGAAGAACTTTTGGCGCGTGGCCCTGGTGGAGAACACGACAATTCTCCACGGGATTCAGGACTCGCTAGCCGTTACGTGCGGTAGGATGAAGCGCCCGGGGGTCCGACTGACTGACGGTCGTCAGTGGCCCGGCCGCAAACATAAGTATTTATGCAGATTTTTAAGCGCGCCAATAAGATTGCCTTATAGGCGATCTCAGGAAAGATCATTTTACAAGCACTCTAAGGTAACGGCCCCTTGAGTGGGAAGCGACGAGCCACTCCGGAGTCACCCCATGTCAGACAAATCGCCCAAGGTAACGCTCACCACCACCGCCGGCGCACCGATCGCCGACAACCAGAATTCTCTCACTGCTGGGCCGCTCGGCCCTGTCCTCATGCAGGACTATCAGCTCATCGAGAAGCTGGCGCATCAGAACCGCGAGCGCATTCCCGAGCGCACCGTTCACGCCAAGGGCTGGGGCGCCTTCGGCACGCTCACAATCACCGGCGATCTCACCAAGTACACCAAGGCCAAGGCGTTGCAGCCCGGCGCCCGCACCGAAATGCTGGCCCGCTTCTCCACCGTCGCCGGCGAGATGGGAGCCGCGGACCATGAGCGCGACGTGCGCGGTTTCGCTCTGAAGTTCTACACCGAGGAAGGCAACTGGGACCTCGTCGGCAACAACACCCCGGTGTTCTTCATTCGCGATCCCTACAAGTTTCCCGACTTCATCCACACCCAGAAGCGTCACCCGAAGACCAACATGCGCTCGCCCACGGCCATGTGGGATTTCTGGTCGCTGTCTCCCGAGAGCCTGCATCAGGTGACGATCCTGATGTCCGATCGCGGCATTCCGCAAAGCCCGCGTTTCATGCACGGCTTCGGTTCGCACACCTACTCGTTCATCAACGATAAGGACGAGCGGTTCTGGGTGAAGTTCCACTTCAAGAGCCAGCAGGGCATCAAGAACCACACCAATCGCGAATCCGAAGGCATCATCGGCAAGAACCGTGAATCCTATCAGGCTGACCTGTTCGGCGCGATCGAGGACGGCGACTTCCCCAGGTGGAACGTGTTCGTCCAGGTCATGCCCGAGGCCGACGTCGGCAAGCACTGGTACAACCCGTTCGACCTGACGAAGGTCTGGCCGCACGCAGATTACCCGCTGATCGAACTCGGCGTGATGGAGCTCAACCGCAATCCGGAGAACTACTTCAACGAGATCGAGCAGGCCGCCTTCTCGCCCTCGAACGTCGTGCCCGGCATTTCGTTCTCACCCGACAAGATGCTCCAGGCGCGCATCTTCTCTTACGCGGATGCGCATCGCTATCGCCTCGGTACGCACTACGAGCATCTGCCCGTGAACACCGCCAAGTGCCCGGTGCACCACTATCACAAGGACGGACCGATGCGGTTCTTCCCGCCGGTGACGGGCAACGTCGATGCCTACTATGAGCCAAACTCTGTTGCCGGCTCCGCCAAGCAGGACGAGCGTTTCGCCGAACCGCCGCTGAAGATCTCCGGCGATGCGACGCGCTACAACCATCGCGACGGCAACGACGACTATAAGCAACCTGGCGATCTCTTCCGCCTCATGAGCCCTGATCAGCAGGCTCAGCTCATGAACAACATCGCCGAGGCGATGCAGGGCGTGCCCGAGGAGATCGTCAAGCGTCAGGTCGCCCACTTCTTCAAGGCAGACCCCGCCTACGGCCGCGGCGTCGCCGAACGCATGGGCGTGACTGTGACCGAGGTTGCCGAAGCCGCCGAGTAATCAGTCCGCGAAGCATCGAAGGCCCGCCGTGGATCATCTCCGCGGCGGGCCTTTTCTATTTGGCCCGGCGTTGTTCAGCAGGCGCACGCACCGCGCCGACTTTGCCTCAACGAGGCCCTATTCCGATCCCCGTGAGAGTTGCTGTCGTACAGCGATCTTTTTCGCCGATCGTTCCGTTTTGTGTCACGAGTTGGCTTGAACTTAGTCCTACACCGCACTGAATTTTAAGCAAATTAGCTGCAATTTGATCAGGTCTTTCAAGCGCGTCTTAGCCGCGCCCGCCCAGCAGCCGAGGACCTGTTCATGCGTATTCGCCCGCTCCTGCCGATATTATTATCGACGATCGCCATACCGGCCGTAGCGGCCGATCATACCCACTGCGCCACCGCTTCCGATTTCGTCGCTTGCCTCATAATTGAGGACGCCATGCAGCGTCAGCGCGATGCGGAAATCAACGCGGCCATCGCCCGCGTCGAGCGCATCAGCCGCCACGATCTCAGCACCACGCACTGCAAGACGCCGGATTCGCAGACGCCGCGCTGCCTCGCCGAGCGTCAGCGTGACTTCGCAACCCGCCAGAACGCTCTGGCCGCCGCCTCCATGGCGCTCGCCGCTGAGGTGCGCGCCCGTCAGGCAGCCCGCGCAGCCGAGAGCGCAGCCGTCATGGCCCGCGCCCGCGCCGAGGAAGCCCGCCGTCTCGAGATCCAGCAGAACGCTCTGATCGAGATTTCTCTCAGCTCCGTCGCCGCCGAACGTCAGCGTCAGTTCGCGGCGCGCCAGAACGCGCTCGCGAACGCTTCGATTTCAAACGTTGCCGCCGAGCGTCAGCGTCAGCGCATGGCTCGCCTCGCTCCGTGCACGCTGGCCAACGATGATCGCGCGAAGTGCCAGATGCAGCGCGCTCGCGAATTCGCAGCCACCCAGCAGGCACTCGCCACGGCTTCCTTGCAGCGCGTCGCCGATGAGCGCGCCCGCGCCTTCGCCGTAGCACGCAACAATGAGATCAATGCCTCGCTTGCGGCGGTTGCCGCGGCGCGCGGCCAGGTCCCGAACAATTACGTCGCCGCCGTCGGTCATCCCGCATCGATCTGCGCAAATTCTGCAGCCGCTGGATGCCAGCCCATCGAGGCGCCGCAAGTTGCGCTCAGCGACTGCCGCTCTGTCGGTTACTCCGCCCCCGGTTGCCGCATCGATCGCGCGAACACCACCGAGGTGTCCTACAGCCTCTCGCACTGCAAGTCGGCCTCTGACACCAGCCCGCGCTGTGCAGCCGAGCGTGCCCATCAGCTCCAGGCCAGCCTGACGCATTGCAAGTCCGCAACCGACGCCAGCCCGCGCTGCGAAGCCGAGCGCGCCCATCAGCTTCAGGCCAGCCTGACGCATTGCAAGTCTGCAACCGACGCCAGCCCGCGTTGTGAAGCCGAGCGTGCCCGGGACTTCCGTATCGCCCGCAACAACGAGATCGATCGCTCGATCGCCGCCGTTGCCGCCGCTCGTGCCCGTGGCCTGCTCGACACCGCCGCTACCACGCAGCCGCACTCGAACTCCATCGAGACCGGCGCCATCAGCGTGCCGCAGCTCCCCAAGACCCCCGCGGTCGAGATGGAGCGCCGCGGTTCGCGCTTCCATGACATCTCGAACGATCCCTGCCGCGTCGGCCTGTTCGACCCCGTGCCGTTCACGCGCAGCGGCCGCATCGAGAGCGAAGCACGCCCTGAGCTCGATCGCCTTGCCCGCCTCGTCGAGACCTGCCCCGGAATGCGCGTCGAGGTGCACGGCTACACCGATGGCGGCTCACGCGCCAACAACACCCACCTGTCCCAGCAGCGGGCCCGCGCCGTGGCCGACTACCTGATCGCCTCGGGCGTCGCCCCCAACCGCATCGCCGCCATCGGCCGCGGCGGCCGCCAGCCCGTGCTCCCCTACTCGAAGGAGTACGAGGACCCGCTGGGCAGCCGCGCCGAGCTCATCGTCCGCGACCCCAGCATGGACGCCGCTGCCCGCCGCGTGATGTGGGACCTCGCCGAGGTGCTCGACCCGACCTACATCCCGGCGGTTGCCAACCTCAGCCCCTGATTCTACAGTTTGCAGCATTAGCTCGGCCCCGAAGGGCTGCCACCGCCGATCCGCCGCCGAGCACGATGAAAAGGGCCCCGAGAAGGGGCCCTTTCTGCGTTTTTCGGTGAATTTTCCGCGCCCTGTGTCCCACGTGCGACCGTCGCGTTGTTGAAAATGCCTAGATCGCATGGACAACTGGCACGAGGGCGGCGCAATCATCGCGCCATGCCGCAATCGCGAACAGGACGGGACGAGCAAGCTGCATGAACGCCGGGGGGATCGTGCTGACGGTGGATCGGCCGGCGGCGACGAGTGAGCACCTCGCCAGCCTGCGTCGGCGCGACCGCGTGTTCTGGGCGGGCTTTGCTGGCGCGATGCTGGTGCATGCGCTGCTCATCATCGGTATCGGTTCCGCCAATCAGCGCACGCTTGGCACGCCTGAAGGCGCCAGCGATGCGATTGCCGTCGAGCTCGTCGATGGCGCGACGCTCAAGGACAGCATGGAGCCGCCGACGCCGGCCCAGCCCCCTCCCGGCGCCCAGCCTCAGCAGCAGCAGACGGCGGCACTGCCCGAGCAGCAGCCGGTAGAGCCGCAACCCGAGCAGCAGGCCGAGCAGACGCCTCCCGAGCCGCCCCAGCCGCCGACGCCAGAGCCAGAGGCGGCGCAGCCCGCAGAGGCCCCGCCTGTCGAGACCCCTGCACCTGACGCCGCCGCCGAGGCTTTGCCCGCGCTCGAGGACGCGCCGACCGCCGACGCACTCAAACAGCCCAAAGAGGCGCCAAAGCAGGAAGAGCCCAAGCCCGAGCCGCCCAAGCAGGAAGCAAAGAAGGCCGAACCAGCGAAGAAGCCGCCCGCCAAGCAGCAGGCCAAGCAGCCGCAGAAAAAGCGCACGCAGACCTCGGCGCTCGATTTGTCGGTGCCTTACGATGGCGCCGCGACGCAGTCGGATGCCGGTAGTTCCTCCGCCGTGCAGCGGCCCCCGGGCATCACGCGCTCGGGCGAAAACGACGAGTTTGCCCGCAACGTCATTCGCGCGCTGCAGAAGACGATGCCGCGTGAGCGCGCACGCGGTCGCGTCACCGTGCGCATCGTGCTCAACGAGAATGGCTCACGCGCCGACGTCAAGCTGCTCAAGAGCGGCGGCGATTCCGATCTCGACTTCAACGTCATCTTTGCCGCGCGCCAGACCGCCTACCCGTTTCCTCCCAGAAACGCGACGCTCGTCGATCGCACGTTCACCGTCACCTACATCTACCGCTGACCGCGGGCGGCATGCATGATGCCGCAACGCGCCGAGTCGGTGGCTACGCCAGTGCGGCGAGCCTCACCAATCAGGGAAAGCACGCGATGGACGCCAGCATCATCAGCATTCTCATCACCATCGGTCAGATGCTGATGGGCAGTCTCTTTGTCTGGGCGGGCCTAAATCACTTCGGCCCTGTTGGCGCGAATGTCACCGCGATGCTGGCAGCACGCGGTGTGCCTAAGCCGCGTGAATGCCTTTACATCGCCAGCGTGCTCGAGCTGATCGGTGGCGCGTGTTTGATGGTAGGCGTCGCCGTGGCGCCGGCAGCGATCGGCCTCGCCATCTTCACGGTCATCGCCAGCCTGGTACTTGTGAACTTCTGGGACCAGCCTGAAGGCCAGCTTCGCGAGGCATTGAAGGGCGTTTTCGCTTCTAATACGGCGATCGTCGGCGGATTGCTGATAACCGCAGCCTCAGCGCTGTGAGCCGAGCCGTACACGGAATGCAACCTGACGGTGATCAGTGCGTTTCCCTCTCACGCAGCCAAGGAGAGAAACGCTATGAACAAACTGCTGATAATCGCATTTACCGCCATTCCGCTTGCCGCTTCGCCGGCACTTGCCGACGATAATTACAAAGCCTCCGACGGCAAGATGAAGACGGAAGGCACCATGAATCCAACCGCGGGCACGGGCGCTCCGTCGAACCAGATGCCGGGCGCCGAGACGTCCGATCGCACGCCCCAGAAGGATACCACGACACCGCCCACGCAGGTCGACACGACGAAGAGCGGCGAGACGTCCGACCGTACGCCGGGCAATCACGCGCCGAACTAACGCGCGCTCTTCGAACGACTAAGAAAAAGAGGTGTCCGCGGCGCAGTGCAACAGTGCTGTGCCGCGCACCCGTATCAGGGCGCGAGCGACGAGCGGGCCACTTCATCCGCCCAAATGAGCAGTCCGAAATAGATGACGTTCGCCGCGACCCACAAGCCTACGACCCAGTACGCCTTGTTCTGCGTAGCCCGAGCGTGATCGCCAAAACGGCCGCGTGAGATGCTCTTCATCAGGCCGATGCCGGTATTGAGCTGCGATGACGCCGCAACGACGTTTCCCCTGCGAACGGGATTGCGATTTTGCCGCTTCATCAATTCGCGGCCACCCGGCGACTTCAGGATTTCTCGGTGATACCAGCGCGCGAGTAAGACCATTGGCAGCGCTAACAGCACAGCTCCGCCCAGCATGTACCAGAGCCGGAACGCGGGATCCTGAAATAATGTCAGCACGCTGTCCATTTGATCCGTCATACTGAATAAGTGGCTCGAAATGATTGGAACGCACCGCCGCTCCGCGCGTTCTATCTCCGTGTTCAAATGTGGAGGTAATACCCGATGAATTGGGATCGCGTTGAAGGTAACTGGAAGCAGTTCACTGGTAAGGTCAAGGAACAGTGGGGCAAGCTCACTGACGATGATCTTTCTCAGATCAACGGCAACCGCGAGCAGCTCGAGGGCAAGATCCAGGCCCGCTACGGCTACGCGAAGGACCAAGTGAAGCAGGACGTTGATAGCTGGCTCAACAACAGCAACAGCTAGCAGCAACTGCACAAGAATAACGCGGCCACTGGCCGCGTTATTCTTTTTGACCACAGGTAAAGCGCTAAATCGCCCTACCCCCCGCCCGCCCCTTGTGACGGGCCTCGACTCGATTCCACAATGGAACGAGGCTTGGCTGGGGGGTCAGCGATGAAAACATTCGATGCTACTACGCTCACCGAGACGGCAGTTTCGCAGGACAAGCGCCGTTTTCAGCTCACTTTCGTGAACTCCAAGGGTGAGGAGTGCGAACTCAGCATTCCTGCCGGACTGGCCGCAGATCTCGTGCCGGTTCTGGAAGCGATTGCCGCCATGGCGCCCCGCGCCGGTGCGGTTGCGGAAATGACCCGTCTGCCGAAGACCTGCTCGGTCGGTCATGCAACCGGAGAGCGGATGGTGCTTCTCCGGTTTGACGATGACGCCCCATACGCCATCGAGCTTGAGGTGGCTCAGGCCTTAGCCGAGCAACTCCAGGAACAAAGCGACGAATTGAGCGACACTTCCCGCCCCGCCCTGCACTAACGGTGGAAACATCGAAACGATTGATATGGCTTAGCAAAAGCAGCCATGCGCTGAGCAGTTGCGCCGGTTTCCAGCCCTGCGAAATGCCAAATTTTCCCGGTCCAGTGTAATCGGTGTCACTGACATTCCCGCACGCGTTGTACTAAGTTCCGCGCCATCCTCCGGTTGAGCAGGGCGCATGCGAACCCCTTTGGAAGTCACAGAAACGCTGCTGAGCAAGTGGCAGGCTGATCCCGCAGGCTGCATGGCGGCTTACGTGGACCCAGACATCGTCTACACGCTCAACGTTTCACCTGACGCTTTGCTGCTCGGGGGGGAGACGCGCGGCCGTGACAGCGTCACCGCGAAGATGCTCGGCATTCGCGAGCAGTTCGATTACCTCGTTTTCAAGCCGCGCATCTTCTCCGTAAGCGGAGATGTCGTGCGCACACGCATCGAGTTCGTCTACCGGCACAAGCCCAGCGGTGAGCTTCTCTCGGGACAGATGCGCTCGGTGTTCACGGTGCGCGACGGGCTGGTCGTCCGGGTGGATGAGTTCGTCGACGCCGCCTTGATCGAAACCTTCATGCGGCTGTTTGGCCAAAATTGAAAAAAGGCTTGAGCGAGCAGGGCAACTGTTCCTTTACGCTGTCTCTGCAACCCATCATCGCGCATCGCGACGGATACGAATCCGCATCTGCTCTGCGGATAAGATTCAAATCAGGGTTCTAGCGATCCAAGGTAAGCCAGCGATCCAAGGTCAGAATGCCGTTTCTCGCGAGACGCCGACCGCTCCAGAATGCAGCCGTTGATCCGGACTTCATCCGCATGCTGGATGAGGCGATCGCGCGCTTTCAGGCGTCCTACACAACCGTTTTTTCCGAGCGCCTCTGGCGGCGCTACGAGCAGGATACTGCGGATGACCGCCAGCGCCACCTCGAGTTCACGATGGCGTTCGGTGGTATCGCCTTCGTGCTTACTGCGCTGACCGATTTTGCCTTTCTGCCCGACATAGGTTTCGAGGGGATCTGGCTTCGCCTCGCTGCTCTGCCTGTGTGCGTTGTCGCGGCGATCGCAGCACGCCATGCCTCGCCGGATCTGCGCGAAAAGCTGGTTGTCGCGAGCGGCACATTCCTTGCCATCGTGCTCACATGCGTACCGCTTCTCTCTGCGGCGCCGTCGGCCCCCGCAGCGTTCATGTCGCCGCTCTTTGGCCTCGCATTCGGCAACACTACGGTCGTTCCACGATTCCGTCTCGCCTGCATTTCGACTGTCATCTGTTGTCTCGCGATGGCCGCCGCCGCCTTGTGGCAAGGTCCACTCGGCTGGGCCGTTTGCATCGAGGTAATGCTCGTTGGAGCCTTCAGTCTGCTCGCCAACTATCGCATCCAGCGTCATGAGCGGTTCGAGTATCTGCTCAGCGCGCGCGAGGCGCAGCGTACGGCGGCACTCAACGCCGATCGCGAATTGCTCAAGACGCTCTCCGACACGGATGAGCTGACGGGCCTCGCCAACCGCGGTGCCTCGAATCGTCACTGCGCGGCGATTTTCGACAATCCCGACAACTTCGGTATGCCGGTAACCGTCCTGCTCGCCGACGTCGACCACTTCAAAGCCTACAATGACCACTACGGTCATCTCGCCGGCGATGAATGTCTGCGTCTCGTCGCCAGTGCCATCGCATCCGGAATCCGTGGCAGGAGCGACCTGGTTGCCCGCTTCGGCGGCGAGGAATTCATCGCTTGCCTCCTCGGCGTCGACGCCGATCAGGCGCGCATCCTGGGCGAGCGCCTCTGCTCCGCTGTGCGCGACCTGAACATCCGCCATCTCGGCCGCCACGACGGCCTGCCGTACGTGACCATCAGCGTCGGCATTGCCACCGCGACGGTCTCCCCATCGCTCACCGTCGAGGCGATGATCGACGCCGCCGACCGGGCGCTGTATCAAGCCAAGAACGGCGGTCGCAATCGCCTTGAGGCGACCTATCTCGACGCTGCGTGACGAATACGCGGCATCCCTCGACGGTGGAAACCAATGCGTCTCATCTTTCGCACCGCGCTGACGCCGCTCGCGCTGCTGCTTCTCGCCACGCTGGCGCGCGCCGGATCGCCTGCGCCTGCTTCTTGGCGCGATGACTACGTAACGCGCCTCGAAGCGCTCGCGCTGCTGCAGACGCTCAACGTCGAGTTGCTGTCCAACGACAGCGCCACGCTCACTCTCGACCGCTGGTGCGCCACGCACGCCCTTGCCTCACCCGCGCGCATCATCGCCGAGCGCGTCACGAGCGCCGATGAGCCGCCGACGCCCGAGCAGCGCCAGCTTCTTCGCGTCAGCGCCACAGAGCCCGTCCGCTTCCGTCGCGTGCGTTTGAAGTGCGGCGACCACGTCCTCTCCGAGGCGCAGAACTGGTACGTCCCCTCGCGCCTCACGCCCGAGATGAACGCCACGCTCGACACCACCGACACCGCCTTCGGCCGCGTTGTGAAGCCGCTCGACTTCCGCCGCCGCACGCTATCGGCAAAGCTGCTATGGTCGCCGCTACCCGACGGCTGGGAGATGCGCGCCGCCAACGACAACACGCCACTCTCCGCCGCCCCCGCAAACGGCACCCTGCAGATCCCGCACGAGGTCCTGCAGCACCGCGCCATCCTCACGTTGCCCAACGGCACGCCCATCAGTCAGGTGACGGAAACCTACACCGCCGACACGCTCGCCTTCCCCGACCCGCAGCCGCCGCCCCCAGCAACAGCGCAACCGCACACGGAGCGCGCCGAATGATCAGGTTCCGGCGGCTCTTCGAACTCGTCTCCGACGCCGACCGCCGCCGCTTCGCCGAAGCCTCCGACCTGTTCCGCGCCGCCTTCCCCTACGAGGCCGAAGCGATCGACCGCATCGCCTACATGCTGCTCAACCGCCGCTCCATCACCTTCGACCCGATCCTGCTGCTCTCCACCGACGCCCGCGACCGCATCACCGGCCTCGCCTTCGTCTACTACTTCTCCGAGCTCAACTACGGCTACCTGCAGTACTTCGCCTCCGACCCGCGCCGCCCCGCCCGCGGCATCGGCATCGCCCTCTACGAAGCCCTGCGCGAACTGCTCGCCGCCCGCGGTGCCAAAGGCATGTTCCTCGACGTGCCCCCCGCCGAGCCCGAAAAGCTGAAAGACAAATCGCGCGCCGCCATCAACCGCCGCCGCCTGCGCTTCTACGCCCGCTACGACGTGCAGAAGGTGCTCGGCACGCTCTGGGACGTCGACGCCAACCCGCGCAACGACGGCTACCTGACGACGCTGCTGTTCGACCCGCTCGGCCGCAAGCCCATGTTGCCCAAATCCGACGCCCGCGCCGTCGTCCGCAACATCCTGGTGGACCAGTACGCGTTCGAGTCCGACGACCCCTTCGTCATGCGCATCGTCGGCTCCTTCGCCGACAACCCCGTCCGCCTCGCCCCCATCGGCACCCAGCCCGAGCGCGCCGTCCCCACGCGCGGCAAATACCTGCTGCCCATCAAGATGGTCGTCTCCGAGCGCCACAACATCCATCACCTGCGCGAGAAGGGCTACGTCGAGCGCCCCGTGCGCGTCGCCGCCATCCTCAAGGGCCTCGAAGGCCTCCCCATCGAGCGCGTCGCCACCCGCCACTTCGGCGAGGATCACCTCACCGCCGTGCACACGCCCGCCCTCGTCGGCTACCTGAAGGCCATGGGCCAGAAGCTCGACGACAAGGCGCTGATCTACCCCGAAGTCTTCCCCATCCGCCGCCCCGACCGCATCCCCCGCGCGCTCGAAGACCGCGCCGGCTACTTCTGCGCCGACACCTTCACGCCGCTGACGCGCAACGTCTTCGCCGCCGCCCGCGACGCCGCCAACGTCGCCCTCACCGGCGCCACGCTGGTCGAAAAGGGCGAGCGCTTCGTCTATGCGCTGTGCCGCCCGCCCGGCCACCACGCCGAGCGCCGCATCTACGGCGGCTTCTGCTTCCTGAACAATTCGGCCATCGCCGCGCACTATCTCTCGCGCCACGGCCCCGTCGCCCTGCTCGACATCGACTATCACCACGGCAACGGCGGCCAGGACATCTTCTACGCGCGCCCCGACGTGCTCACGGTGTCGATCCACGGCCACCCCAGCCACGCCTACCCGAACTTCTCCGGCTATGCCGACGAGCGCGGCGAAGGCAACGGCCTCGGCTTCAACCACAATTTCCCACTCGAGCCGCCGGTCGACGATGATCGCTATATGATCGTGCTCGACCGCGCCCTCGCCGTCATACGCAACTTCAAGCCGCGCTTCCTCGTGCTCTCCATCGGCTTCGACATCATGCGCGGTGACCCGACCGGCTCATTCGCGCTGACGAATGCGGGCATGCAGCGCATCGGCAAACGCATCGGCCGCTTCGGCGCCCCGACGCTGATCGTGCAGGAAGGCGGCTACGCCCTCGGCAACCTGCGCTCCGGCTCCCACGCCTTCTTCACCGGCATCGCCGAAGCCTGGCACGACTGACTTTGGGCAATGGGCACTCGGCAATCGGCATTGGGGCGCCGCGATTGCCTAATGCCTATTGCCCGCACTCCACGCTTGATCCCCGCGCCGAAATTTCGTGTGATCCGAACGTCGTTCCGACAGGGAGCCCGCGCCCGGCGCGCCGCTCTCCCGCTCGCATTTTTCACGGGGAGGATTTCATGAAAATCTCTTGCGCAGTCCTGGCCGCCACGCTCGCCCTCGCGCCCACCGCGTCCTTCGCCTACGGCCTGCTGGATTCGATGAAGGACGACGAGACCTGCACGCAAGGCACGTCATTCCCGTCCAGCGTCATCGCCGCGTGTTCCCGCCTCATCGAGAACATCGACGGCGAGGTCATGCCGCGCATGAAGGGCGATCTCGACCTCTACTATCTCTATCGCGCGATCATGTACGAAGAGGGCGGCAAGAAGGAAAAGGCCTGCGCCGACGCGACCATGGCCGTCGCGCTGATCCCCAAGGCCAAGCCCGCCCACGGCAAGTGGCTCGTCACCGCCCAGAACGTCGTCAAAAACAACTGCGGCTGATCGAGGAAGTTCGCTCGCCTCCGGCTCAGCCACCTTTCGAGGCTGAGAGCCTGATTGACAGGGCGAAGGCTACTTACCCTTTCTCCCCTTCCGAACTCCACTGGCAGGGGCCTTTGCGCTAATCCGGCTGCTTGCTTTCTTTAGGGGGGGCGCAGATGCGGGATTCCGCACTTGATGCGAAGCTGCCCCTTCCGAATTTCCCCGTGCGCTCTTGCGTTTCATCTCAGCCTTACGCGTTGGATCATAAGCCAACACACCCAGAACTTCTTGTTTAAAAATGCTTGGGCGGCCCTTCGCTATGTAGGTGCACCCAATTTTGTCGCACTCTCGCTGGATCTCATCCAGCCTATGTACGGAGTAAACTATTATTTGGCGATCCCTATATCCTGCGTTTCGCGCTGCCCATGCGAGGTAAAGCCCTGGGTATTTTACATATAGTTCTCCGCGCTGCTTTGCCAACTCTCGCATTTCCTGCGGAATGGGAATGTTGAGATCAAAAATAATCATCCTAAATGGTTCGTCGGCCGTGAGGCGCGCCGCATCCCCTGCCGACTCTACAAAAGTCACACTGTAAGCTTGGGAAACCAAAAATTCTTCGAGCCACTCCAAGTAAATTGGCTCATCATCCACAATCAAAATAGCCTCTTGGGGCATGCGAACTACCTGCTTAAGATTGAACGGGGAAACGAATTAAAAAAGCGATGTCTCCAACCGGCGATGACGATTCGACCTCGATTGTGGCGCTGTGGAATAAATCTAGAATTCGTCGGCAAATGTAAAGCCCAAGGCCCGACCCGGATGCGAGTGTATCCCTTGCCTCCCGTCCACGAAAACCTAAATCAAAAAGTTGTTGCTGCTCCTCAACGGGGATATACATGCTGCGCCCCGAAACCCTCACCAGGAGTGCCCCAGTCTTCCGTTGCGTCCAAGTTCTTATCAAAATCTGTGTATTGCGCTTGCCGTACTTCACCCCATTGTCAAAGAGATTCATAAATACTTGTCGCAACAAATCAGCATTGCCTTCGACCCTAAATTGATCGTTCGGATTTTCGAGAAGAATTTCGATGTGTTTGGTTGCGCCCAGCTCTTGAAAAAACATTGCCGCTTGAATAATTATCTCCGGAACTAGGCAGGAACTCTTTACGTGATTGGCTGGGATAACGCCGCTTTCCCAGGCGGACATTTCCGAGAAGTAGGCTAAGTTTCGTACCAACACGATTGCTTGTTCAAGTTGAGCGCGCGCGGCATTTAGGCGTTGCTTGCTACGCGCCTGGGAAATCGTTCCGTCGACGAGATTGTCGAGCGTGCCGCAAACCCCGTTCAAGGGGTTTATGACTTGATGCACAAAATTGGCGAGAATGGCCAAGTCTAGCCCGTGTGGGGGAATGTCAGCCATCAGAGCGCCTCACCGAAAACGCAACACCGGCTTCTTCCGTAGTCATCTCCAGATTTCCCCAGAATGAAAGCTCACGGAGCAGGGCTAGAATTGAATCGTTGAGCTTTGAGGAAAGCCAGTTGCTGGTCGAGACTAGAAAGCCGCCGGCTGCAAAGGTCACGGTCAGCGTATCGGCGCCCTGCGCGCTCCTTATCGTAGTTACGAGGGCGCGGAGCACGCGGACATCTACTTGCGTGGGGGCTCCACTGAATGAGCACCAAGTATAACCGTCCGTGAGAACGTCTTTAAGGTAGTTTATTAGGTGGAGTTGACCATCCCTCATACCCGCTACGATCGAATCGAGTAGTTCGCCTAGGGCCGCAGCAAGTTCGAGTGTAGGCTTGTTATTTAAGCCGAACTCAGCCGCAGTGTATACCGACTGAATGGCCTTGGACATGTGGTTTGATAGGACAATAAGTGATCCTTGGTCAGCGGGTGAGCTATCGGTTAGGCGATACTTGAGAGTGAGCTTTGACTCGTGGCGAATGAGGTCCACGAGTTTGTGTCCAGGCCAACACCGAATAACAGGCCGGTCTTTACGAGCATTCCAACGGCTCACCTCATCGACGCATTGCGGACTGAAGGAAGAGGTAGTGACGAACAACAAGCAATCGGCGCCGTGATTGGTAGCATGCGCGGCCTTCTCAAAGACAAGAGGCCACGAGAGCGAAGTGCTATAACGCTTGCACTCGAAGTACCAGGTTTGAGACACCAGTTCGCCCGACAAATCCTGGACGATATACAAACCTTGAAGGTCTCGGCCGGCGTCGGTACCGGGAGTACGCCAAACGAGGTTTCGCACGCCGCAGAGCATCAATAGATCATATGATAGATTCTCAAAAACTCTGGGGTCGAGTGCAATAAGTCTTTCTAACATGCTGGAGCTCGTTAGCTGCTGCATAGGGATTATGGACGGCTGCAGACGCAATGTGGATACGCATCGGCAAGTAGCGTTCGGAGTGAAAGGAAAACCTGCTGCTGCAACCCTCATTGTACCTTTTATATTTGTTCTGCGATAAGTGCTCTATAGGCATTGCTGGGCCGATGCACATCATGCCGTAGGTCGACCAACAAGCGCATGGTTCATGACGTTTGGAGTGCCGCGACCCACAAACTAATCCCCGCCCCACTTCCCTCCCGCATACTTCCCCCACCTCTGCCCATCTGGGACGCAGCAGCTGAGCGGCTAAGCGGGACAGAGGATGGTGCCCGGTTGAGGCAGCGCTGCACCGTCGCCGCGCTGTCGCGAGGAGTCGCTCCCTCAGATTCCGGGGCCGTCGATCGGAGCTGTGCGCCGCGGGCAACCGCACGCACGGACGCCCGTCGGCAGCGGCGCTCGCACCCCCGCACCACGCGAGCGCAGAAGTGGAAGGTCCTGACGATGCGGCCCCGCTGTTGGAAGCCAAGGGCCGGACCTGAAACGCGCTGACGCCGAGTATCGCACCTCCGGCACGGCAGCGGCCAACGCGGGCGCCGGAAGGCTGCCGGTTTTGACTAAGGATGGCGGTCGTTCGGCGCCCGTGCTCCCGAAGTGATGTGCAATGCCTCGGAGCGATGCGCTCGCGAGAACGAGGAAGTGTGGGCAATGGGCACTCGGCAATAGGCATTGGGAACGTCGCGATTGCCTAATGCCCATTGCCTACTGCCTGCCCCGCGAAAGGAGCGAGCCAAGATGACCCCCTCACCCCGCGGCACCCGCCCAGGCAAATCCCCCGGCGTCTTCGAGTACACGACGCGCGAGGCAGCAGAGGCGGAGTTCATCGAGCGCATGATCGCCTCGGCCGCGGGCCTGCCGCGCGTCTGCGCATTGAAGAAGTGCCGTCGCCGCCGCCGCTGCTTCGGTCCCTATGAGGGAGGTCTGCCCTGCACGCGCCATCATCAGGGGCTCTGCCAGGCGCGCTTCGAAAGCGCCCTCAAAATCCTCGGCTGGTCCCTCACCGCGGAGGACACCCCCGAATGACCGCCTCTGCAATCCCACTGCCGACTGCCCACTGCCTATTGCCGCATTTGTCTCGTCCCCGGTCAGACTTCGGCAAGCAAGCCGCGCCAAAGCCGCCCGCGCACCGATCCGCCCCGTTAGGGTCTGGGCCAGCGAAGCAAAACGGAGACCTCTGATGGCCCATTCGCGCGCAACCGAACGCAGCATCCTCAGCGGAGATCAGCTCGAACTCGTCGACAAGACGCATCATCCCGCGATCTACGATGCCGACGCCAAAGCGCTGCGCAATCTGCAGAAGCAGATCCGCGCCGAAAAGGGCAAGGTGCGCACGCTCGTGCGTCAGCGTCAGCGCGAGTTGCGCGGTAAGTCGGATGCGCGCGGGGGCTCGTTCCCCGGCAATACGGAGCAGCCCTTGAAGCGCAAGCAGGCGTTGTCCGCGGCACTGAAGCGCGTCAATCGCGAGCTGGTGCGCCAGAGGGCGCTGGAGGCGCGCTCTTCCAACGTCGATGCGGCGCGCCGCGCACTGGCCGCACGCCGCAGCGCCAACTTCGTCAATCCCGCATCCGCCGATCGCACCGCGGGCAACGGCATGCAGCCAATCCCCAGCACGCGCCGCCGCAGTATCATTCCTGGCAGTCAGGTCGGCTCCGTTTCGCAGGCAACGAAGGTGGCACAGGCCAGAAAGGACAACCGCTGAAAACCGCGGCCCTGATCGCCGTCGTCGCGCCCCAATAAGCGCCCCAGTTAGCTGCATCCAAAAGGCTGTTAACCTCCGCCTTGACAACCCTTTGGTGAAATGCGCTTTTCCCGCCGCTAAGCAATTTTTGATTGATCGCGGCGGGACCACCTGACGATGACGGAAGCGAAGGCGAAAGCTAAGGCGAAACAGGCAGTTGCGGGCACGGCGGAGACCGCGCTGCACCGCTATCGCTCGCACACGTGCGGTGCGCTGCGCGCCTCCGACATCGGCAAATCGGTGCGCCTGTCGGGCTGGGTGCATCGCGTGCGCGACCACGGCGGGCTGCTGTTCATCGATTTGCGCGACCACTACGGCATCACGCAGGTCGTCGCCGATCCCGACAGTCCGGCGTTCAAGACGGCGGAGAGCGTGCGCTCCGAATGGGTCATCCGCGTCGATGGCACGGTGCGCGAGCGCCCCGAAGGCACCGTCAACGCTGAGCTGCCGACGGGCGAGGTGGAGCTGTTCGCCACTGAGATCGAGGTGCTCTCGCAGGCAAAGGAGCTCCCCGTTCCGGTGTTCGGCGAGCCCGACTATCCCGAAGACCTGCGTCTGCAGTATCGCTTCCTCGATCTGCGCCGCGAGACACTGCACAAGAACATCATGCAGCGTCTCGCCATCGTCGCTTCGATCAGGAAGCGCATGGTGGAAGGCGGCTTCTTCGAGTTCTCGACGCCGATTTTGACGGCGTCATCGCCTGAAGGCGCGCGTGACTTTCTTGTCCCCTCGCGCATTCATGCTGGTAAGTTCTACGCACTGCCGCAGGCACCACAGCAGTACAAGCAGCTGCTGATGGTTTCGGGTTTTGATCGCTACTTCCAGATCGCGCCTTGCTTCCGCGACGAGGATCCCCGCGCCGACCGCCTCCCGGGTGAGTTCTATCAGCTCGACGTCGAGATGAGCTTCGTCGAGCAGGAAGACATCTTCGCCGCGATGGAGCCCGTCATTACGGGCGTGTTCGACGAGTTCGCCGCCGGCAAGGAAGTTACCCACGGCTGGCCGCGCATCCCCTACGATGAGGCGATTGCCAAATACGGCTCGGACAAGCCGGATCTGCGCAACCCGATCGAGATGCAGGATGTGACGGAAGCCTTCCGCGGCTCGGGCTTCAAGATCTTCGCCGGCATGATCGAAAAGGATCCCAAGGTCCGCGTGTGGGCGATCCCCGCGCCGGGCGGCGGCTCGCGCGCCTTCTGCGATCGCATGAATTCGTGGGCGCAGGGCGAAGGTCAGCCGGGTCTTGCTTACATCTTCTATCGCGAGAACGAGGCGGCCGGTCCCGTCGGCAAGAACCTCGGCCCCGAGCGCTCCGAGCAGATCCGCACGCAGCTTGGCCTCAAGGAAGGCGACGCGGTTTTCTTCGCGGCAGGCAATCCCGCGCGCTTCTATAAGTTCGCTGGCGAGGCCCGCGCCCGCATCGGCGAAGAGCTGAAGCTGATCGACGAGGGCAAATACGCGCTCGCTTGGATCGTCGACTTCCCGTTCTACGAGTGGAACGAGGACGACAAGAAAATCGACTTCTCTCACAATCCGTTCTCGATGCCGCAGGGCGGACTGGAAGCTCTGAACGCCGCCGGCAGCGACGAGGATCGCCTCAAGATCAAGGCCTATCAGTACGATATCGTCTGCAACGGCTTCGAGATCGCTTCAGGCTCGGTGCGTAATCATCGCCCCGACACGATGGTGAAGGCGTTCGAGATCACGGGCCTTGGTCAAAAGGAAGTCGAGGAGCGCTTCGGCGGACTTTATCGCGCCTTCCAGTATGGCGCGCCGCCGCACGGTGGCATGGCTGCCGGCATCGACCGCATCGTCATGCTGCTGGTCGGCGCCAAGAACCTGCGCGAGATATCTCTCTTCCCGATGAATCAGCAGGCCAACGATCTCCTCATGGGTGCGCCTTCCGAAGTTATGCCCAAGCAGCTTCGTGAGCTGCATATTCGCGTCGTCGCGCCGGAGAAGAAGGACTAGGTTGTCGTGGGTGAGGTCGAGGCGGGGCGAGGCATGTGGGTGTTCGTCATCAACCTCGACCGCGACCGTGATCGCCTCACCCGCATGATCGCCGAATGTGATCGCGTCGGCTTGGCGTTCGAACGCTTCGCGGCGGTGGACGGCAGGCATCTAGAGGCCGACCTGCGCGATCAGTTCTTCGACGGCAACACGCAGCACGAGCCGGCCTTCACGCCCGGTGAGATCGGCTGCTATGCGAGCCATCTGCGGCTGCATCGGCTGCTCGAGGACAGCGACACCGAATTCGCTCTCATCCTCGAAGATGACGTGCAGCTATCGGATGACTTGGTCCCCACCATAGAAGCCGCGGTGAGCGCAGTTGGCGATTGGGACATCATCCGGCTGTCTAACGCGACGAAATCGGTCGTGCAGCCCATCGCCCCGCTCGGCAACGGCCGCGAACTGGTCCGTTACTGGACCGTCCCGAACGGCACGGGCGCATATCTCATCAACCGCACGGGAGCGATCAAATTCGCCGAGTCCATCGAAAAGCGCACGCTCCCCGTCGATGAGGACATGCGTCGGCCCTGGCGCTTTGGCCTCAACACCTACGGGGTCTTGCCGCCTCCGGTGGAGCCGGACGTTTTCGGCTCATCACAAATCGATACTATGGGACGCGACCGCAAGCTGTCCGCGCGCGCCCGCTTCAAGGGTGCCGCGCCGGGGCGAGACGCAGCCGCTCAGTTCCGCTATCGCCTCCAGCAGTTCGGCGTGCGCGGCTATGTGCGAGCTCATCTTCGATCGCTGATGGCCTCGATCGTCAAGCGCGTGCGCGGACGCAAAGCCGCTGCTGCCCTCTATCGCCTCTGAGCCCGCATGGATTGGAGCAAGGTCTATAGCTATTGCGAACGTGGCGCCGACCCTTCGTTCTGGGCCGAGCCGCTCAATGCTATTTCGAACGGGGCTTTCATCATCGCCGGTCTCATTGCCGGCTGGCAGCTTGCGCGCGCCCCGCGCTCCGATCGCTCGGCGCTCGAATGGCTGGTTGCGATCCTCATCATCACGATCGCGATGGGCGGCTACGTGATGAACATTGCGCGCCGCGCCTCGCTGGAAAGCACGTTAAATGTTGCCGCGCTGAGCACCGCGGCCATCCTCGCAGTCATTATCGTATGGGAGCGCCTCGCCAGCCCGGCACGTGCGAACGCGCTTTTCGAGCGCGTGATGATCATGCTCGTAATCGGCATCGGCATCGGCAGTTTCATGTTCCACACCTACGCAACCGTGTGGTCCATTCCCTTCGACACCGTGCCCATTTCGCTTTTCATGCTCAGCTACCTGGGCTATGCGCTACGCCGCTTTGCTGGCGCGCCGTGGATGATAGTCATCGCTGCACTGATCAGCTTCTTTTTCGCAGTCAAGTACGCGCAGGGCATTCCCTGCTCGAACGAGCTGCTGCCGATGACGCGCGGCGCCGGCAAGCGCTGCTTCAATGGCACTCTCGGCTATACGCCGGCCTTCATCGCACTCGTCTTGGTGGGCGCCGTGCTGCTGCTGCAACGTCATCCAGCTGCAAAGTATCTTTTTGCCGGCGCGGCCCTGTTCCTCATTTCAATGACCTTCCGCACCATCGATCTGGAGGTCTGTCGTTGGATCATGCGCGGCGGCCGCGGTGTCGGAACGCACTTTTTGTGGCACACATTCAACGGCCTGTTGCTCTATGTGCTGCTGCTGGCGGCAATTCGGCATGGCGATGGGCGACGCATCCCGGCGAGGGCATTGCATAGCTAGCCCGAACCGCCCCATAAAGGCGCCCCTGACCAGCCTGAGCCGGGCAAAGCGGACGTGGTGGAACTGGTAGACACACAGGACTTAAAATCCTGAGGCGGCAACGCCGTGTGGGTTCGATTCCCACCGTCCGCACCAACGATTTCAATGGGTTAGGTGGTGCGTGTCCTGTCCGCACCAGGTGAACATTCCGCGATTAGCAACCAATTAGCAACCACTTTGGAGCGCTTCGCTTCGCTCTGTTGGCGGTTTGTTCCAAATCTCGGCTCCTGGAGTGCTGCCAAAAAAGTCAGTCAAAACAAAAAAAATCAGTAGTTGACTATTTTGCGATGACTTTCCATATTGCGCCCGTAGACGGAGGCGAATATGGCCAGAACCCGACACCTTCAGCAGCGTATGTCCCAGCGAGGCATCAACCTCGAGCTCCTCGAATTCGCACGACAGTTCGGCGAGCCGAACCAGGACAAGGTCGTCCTTAACCGCAAGGGTCTCGGGCGCCTTCTCGAGGCTATTCGTGGCTTTGAGCGTACAGCGAAGAAAGCGCTGGATAAGGGGGGCATTGTTGTCGTCGAAGATGGAGAAGCGCTGATCACGACCTATCGTCTCGACAGTTATGTGCGCCGAAAAGGTCGCCGTTCGAAAAGGAGCCGGCATTGACCTTCGCCCTTCCGACCCCCTCCCAGCTCTATGGCGCCCTTGCCCCTTCCTGGGCCCGGGCGGGCATCAGTCCGAACTACGCCCTTGAGACGATTCTGGAGCTGGTCGCCATCACCAAGCGCGAAAGCCTCCGGCCGCATTCCTCGATCAGGCAGGGGCCAGACACCCTCACCTGGCGTGCATGGGAGCAGTTGCGGATCGAGCTGTCACACGAGCTCGATCTTCCCCCTGCACCGAGGGAACGCATCTTCGATCTTAAGCCGGGCCTCCTTGAGGAGACCCTTCAGACCTTGCGACCGCTTCTCCCGATCCTGTCCTCGCCCGAGGGGAGGCCGTTCATCGATGCCTTCCTCGACTTCCTGGCCACGGCTCCACAGACGGCGATGCGCGACACGCCGATCGGTTATTTCAAGTGGCCGGAATACATGGCCCGGCTTATCGAGAAGCTTCTCGGCAAGCCCGATAGCCATCCCCTCTACTGCCCGTTCGACACTTCGGGCTGGATGCCGCTGTTCCTCGCACGCGCCGGGTGGCATGTCCGCTGCGAACTCGGCAATTCCGACACCGCCCGCATCCTGGCCCTCTTTGCCTATCTGGGAGACTGGAAGCTCGAAATGCGTGTGGGCGATCCCATCCGTCAGCCGGCCTGGCTGGATGGCCGGAAACTCGTTCAGTTCAAACATTCCGCCGCGATCACGAGCTTCGGGCTGCGCCTCAAGGACGAGGCAACGCTCGATCCTTACGGCCGCTTCCCGCACCGCTTCCACTACGGAGAGACCGCCCAGGTCGCTCACCTCATCGCGCAGACCAAGGGTCGCCTGGTGGTCATTCTTCCCGAGGCATTTCTCTTTCGCACCTCGGGAGGGGAACGCGACTACAAGGAGAAGCTCGTCCGCAGCGGCATTCTCTCTACCGTAATCAGGCTGCCGCGGGACGCCTTTGCCCCCAACGCCAATGTCCAATCATCGGTGCTGATCTTCGAGACCCAGCAACATGTGCGCGACGTGCTGTTCGTCGATGCCTCGGATGACCTTGGCCGCAAGGCCCGCGCAAAGTCCAAGACTCCTCTCGATCCCGTGGAGCAGATTGCCTCGATCGTTCTCAACCGCCGCAGCACCCATTGCTCCGCAGCCGCCACGTACGAGCGGATTGCGCAGAACGATTTCAACATTTCGGCTGACCGTTACGTGCGCAGTGCCGAAGAACAGCAGGTCGCATCGCTGCTTGAGGAAACCAAGACACTCGATCTTGCCGACATTGCCGAGATCATCAGGCCGCAAGCTATAGCCGGGGAAGAAGGGGACGCGGCGCGCTCCTTTGCCGAGATTGGCCTGCAGGACATTCAGGCTGACGGCACCATTCGGCAGCCCGCCAAGCTTGTAACGGTGAGTGACCGGAACCTCGCCAAGGCCGAGCGTCAGCGGGTGGAGAAAGGAGACGTTCTCCTGTCCGTGCGCGGGCGCATTGGCGCGGTCGGCGTAGTTCATGAGCAGCACGGGCCCAGAAATTGGCTGCCCTCGCAGGCGTTCGTAATTTTGCGTCTGCGCGACAGCAGTCCGGTGAGACCGCTCGATCTTTATCGCTACCTGTCATCGCCGCTAGGACAGGGGCTCCTGCAGTCGCTTGCAACGGGGATGACGGTCCCGATGGTCTCCATGGGTGACCTCAAGAAATTCCGCGTGATGGTTCCGAGCGCGAGCGAGCAACAGCAGCTTGAGAAGCAATATGAAAAAGCGCGAAAGCTTCGCGCTCAAATCCGGCAGCTCGAGACCGAGGCCGAGGAACTGAACGCGGCCGGCTGGCCAATGACGAAAGTCTCTCTTCAAATTTCCGATGAAAATATAGGCTGATTAAATGCCCGCACAAACGCACCAGGACCTTTCAGAAAAAATCTGGGCCGTCGCCAACAAGCTTCGAGGTCCTTACCGGCCGCCGCAGTATCGGCGCGTTATGCTGCCGCTCGTTGTGCTGCGCCGGCTCGATTGCGTCCTGGAGCCGACCAAGGATGATGTTCTCAAGCAATATGATGCGCTCAAGAATGTGAACCGGCATGCAATTTTGACCCCTTGCTGGGGGTAATCGGCGCGCAATTTTGACCCTACCCCCTGTGCTGAGAACATTGCCCTTGGTGCGTGCGTCGGCACGAGGGCGAGCGGGGGATGATCA
>NZ_FPEJ01000010.1 GCF_900117445.1 Hyphomicrobium sp. NDB2Meth4
TGATCATCCCCCGCTCGCCCTCGTGCCGACGCACGCACCAAGGGCAATGTTCTCAGCACAGGGGGTAGGGTCAAAATTGCGCGCCGATTACCCCCAGCAAGGGGTCAAAATTGCATGCCGGTTCACACGCATAATCCTGCGCACCGAAGCTAGATCCGTTGGCCGCACCAAGAAGCCAATCCTCGTTGGCCGCAGGCGTATTGTGGCGGATAGTTCACTCATGCAAAGTTTGTTTTGCTTCAATACGCCCTAGACGTCACTTTGGGGCGTGATTATTGCGCGGGGCAATTCAAATTGATCAGGACCTTTCTTCACACGTTCGAGCCGGCGGCGGATAGTCCAGTTACCGGCGCGAGAGTCGACCTCGACGTTACTGAAATCGAAGATGCCGGTATCCGTGAGGTGTTACAAACACCTGGCGCGGCGTACGGCACGTGGTCAATCTTGGATGCTCTGTTGGCACCAACTGGTTCGGGCACCCCATTTGTCTTTAGGAAGCCGCTCGGCCACGCTCGCGAAGTTAAGGTCGCATTGTCTGGCTTGCTGGGGCGCTTCGTCGCTCGGGCCTATCTCGAGCGGTATTTCAATCTCTCCATCTTCGCTCATCTGAACAGTCGGACCGTCGATCTTGATCGTAGTCGACGGATCAAGATCGTACCTCTTTCACGCGGGGACCTTCCCGATTGGATTGCCTGCGCTGCAGACCTGTCCGCGCTGACGGTGGCCGAAGCGAAGGGCTGCCATGATACTGGAGGGCCATCGAAGGCGTTGGGACGTGGGTGGGCGCAGGCTAAACGGATCAACATAGTAGCCCAAGGCCGCAAGGTCACCGTCAAGCGAGTCGCGATCGCGACACGCTGGGGAACGACCACCGAAGCGCCCAAAGATGCCCATATCTCTGTTCGAGATCCTGTCGATGAAGGCGAACCGATAGATTTGCATGAAGAGGACGCTCTATTCATTGGGCTATTACGTCTGCACATTGCAAACTTGATCGCTCCGCTTGGCCATGCCGCGCTCGCTGAATCGATTCGCCATCTCACGCATCAGCCGCATCAGGGCCGGCTCTCAGACGACAGAGGAAACGCCCGGACTCTGTTGAATGCTTCACCTGTAAACGAGGTGGAGAATGCGACCGCCATGGACGGGCTGATCGGCGGTATCGTTACGCGCGCAGGGCCGATCCTTAATGCGAGGGTTGCCCCCGCGGATCAGGAAGCGCTCGCTCGCATCGACCTCAGACCAGTCTTCGTTGGAGTGGAGCGCGATCTTATACGCGCCGCCATCGATGCAGAGCCGCAGGTCGTACGCGATCGCCTTGCTAGGACGGTGATTACAGATACGTTCACGCGACCTGATCGTGCGGGCGGCTGGATCGTGTCGCTCGGTGAGGAGCGCCGCATAAGGGATGCCACATGAATTCATGAGAGCTACAATTGGATGTTGCCGCAGGGGGCGACGAGGAGTGCGAGCAAACAGCTCCATGTGACGTTGCGGTCTGAACGTTCACTCGCTGGTCGATCCAATGTGCGGCTTATCGCAATCCCACCATCATCCATGCGCGCCACCAGCAGGACTACTATTCGATGAGGTTTTTTGCGGACGGCCCGGATATTCCGCTTGAGCTGTTGGATGCTCGCGACAAGGGCGATGTGGTGTTCTTATGCGGAGCAGGTGTTTCTGTTCCCGCTGGAATGCCAAGCTTCGTGCAGCTGGCTAAAATGGTTGCCGATGAACTTGGCGCCGATGATATCTCAGCGTCGATGCCGCTGGATCAGCTATTTGGTGACCTTCAGAAAAGCTATGGGATTGCTAGGGTCGAGCGTCTTGTTACCAAATTTTTGAGGACCCGCCGGAAGGCGGATTTGCGAAAACATCAGACGATACTTCGTCTGTCTAGCGACATGCAGGGTAATCCACGTCTTGTCACAACGAACTTTGATCTTTTGTTCGAGGCCGCAGGCAAGCGGCTAAAGACTTTCGTGCCACCCTACCTACCTGATCTGGACTATGCGCAGAAGCTGGAGGGGCTAGTCTATCTTCACGGCAGGCTTGATGGCTCGGCGCGACCGGCAGAAAGCCTAAGAGGCCTCGTGCTGGGCATTGCCGACATGGGGCGCGCCTATTTGGCTGATGGCTGGGCGACCCGGTTCATGAACCAGCTCATCTCCCGTTACACCGTTGTCCTTCTCGGTTACTCGGCCAACGACGTCCCTATTCGCTATCTGCTGGAAGGCTTGAACGCTCGGGGATCAAAGGCGAGGTTGTTCGCATTCTCGGAAGGTCAGGCCGGAGAAACGCAGCAGAAGTGGTGGGATCGCGGCGTGATGGCAATCCCCTACAGCTCCGGAGACAACGAGCACTCGGCTCTTTGGCGAACGCTGACTGCCTGGGCGAGACGGGCTGAAAGCATCGACAGATGGCATGCTGATACAATAGAGCTCGCAAGAGTTGGGCCACGCAATCTCGAGCCGCATGAGCGAGGCCGAGTGGCCTCGATGGCTTTGACTGTAACGGGTGCGTCTGCTCTTGCTGATGCGAACCCTCCAATCCCTGCCGAGTGGTTGTGCGTGTTTGATAGCCTCATTCGCTATGGTCGAGTTCAGAACGGCTGGCGTGATAGGCAAGAAGACTTCGATCCACTCGCCATTTATCGATTAGATGGAGATCCTGCTCGCCCTGAAGGAACTAACGGGCGCGAGCAGGTAATTGGCATCAACGTCCTGGAACCGCAGAGTCATGACGACCACCGTGCAAACTTCACCCGATTGGCTGGCCGAATAGCGCGCAGAGCCGAGCCACTTCCCGCTCGACTGCATCACCTCGGAAGGTGGATAGCTGCCAGCGCAGGCGATCCAGTTTCAATCTGGTGGGCATCGCATCATCACCAGCTGCATCCTGCCATTGAGGATCTGATCAACTGGCGCTTGCGCCAGCAGCAGGACATCGACGCAACCGTCCGCCAAAGCTGGCGCCTTTATTTCGAAGCTTCTCAACACGACGCGCATCCTGAGCACCGTGATTTCTACGATCTTCTCGGCGTCATCAAACAGGATGGATGGAGAGGCTCAACCCTCAGGCAACTGCGCAAAGTAATGGAGCCCTACCTGAAGGTCACACCAACAAGATTTCACCCGGGACCGCCGATCGGCGAGCAAGAGCTTCGGTTGGGAAGGATAATGAATGCTGATGTGGAGTTCGTTCATCGGTCAGAACAACTCAGCTTGCCCGCTGAGCGGCTGTCATGGTTTGTTGCCTGCCTCCGAGATTGCCTGCTTCACGCAGCGAGCATCAAAAAAGACCTTGAGGTTGACACTCACTCTCGCACGCCGACACTTCATCACGAAGACAAGCCCGGCACCGTGCATCTCGATGATGAGGATTCGTTTTTCCTGTGGTTCGCAGAGCTTTTCGAGAAGCTCGTCAGCGAAAATCCGGCAGCTGCGCATCGAGAGCTGAGCCAGTGGCCGATCGACGAGCCGTCGTACTTCGCAAAGTTGAGTGTTTGGGCCTGGATGTTTCCGTCGGCAATGCCTGCAACGGAGGCCGCCGAGGCTATCGCAGGTCTTTCTGACGTTGTGTTCTGGCGCGAAAACCATCAGCGCGAGCTTCTATGGACCATTCGAGCGAGGTGGCCCGAGTTCACCGATCCCGAAAGAGCTACTATCGAGGCTCGGACAGTTTCCGGCCCCCACAAGTGGGCCAACGAGGAGGAAGACGAGTACCGCGTGCGCAAAGCGAGATGGGCTGCCGTTCGTATCGGATGGCTAATCCACAATGGATTGACCATTAGCAAGATTACGGAAGATGCTGTTGCCCTGCTGCGGGGGAGTGATCCTGAGTGGCGACCTTCATGGGATGAGCACGCAGATCAAAGTCATGATAGTCGTAGTGGCTGGGTGAAGCTGGACACCGACGCAACAAGTCTGATGGACGCGCCGTTGAACGATGTAGTAGCGCGCATCGATGCCATAGAGCGCCGCCCTGCTGGGGGCTTTGTCGAGCGAAACCCGTTTCTTGGCCTTTATAAAACCCGTCCTGCGCGTGCTCTTGCCGTGCTCACCCTCGAGTCCAGGAAAGGGAACTATCCGGAACGCCTTTGGCGCACGATCTTCTCGGATGACATGCCCGATCGACAGCGCTACCGGTGGCTTGTCGCCCGGAGGCTGGCCAACCTCCCCAAGGAGACCATTGTTTCTCTGGCTCATTCAGCTTGCCGGTGGCTGCAAAATCGAATGCCTGAATTCTATCAGAGGAGACCGGACGAGGCGCTCGCCGTGTGGGACACGGTTTTCGCCTCACTGGTCGCTGCAGGCAACGAAGCCACTTCCAGCGCTATGGGCGACCTGTCGACGGGCGGCGTCAAACAGCGCCGCTCCCGCCGGACCTTCGGCCATGCCATAAACGGCCCTGTCGGGGAGCTTACCGAGGCACTAATTCAAACTCTGGTTCAGACGAAGCCCGCTAAACCGTCAAGCATACCAAGAGCGCTGCGCGATCGGATTAATGCAACCCTTCAGGCCCCCGGAGAGGGTGCCGACCACGCGGCATCCATGATCTTCATTCACCTGAAGTGGCTCTTCTGGCTTGATCCGAATTGGACGAAGTCTTCGCTGTTGCCGATGCTCAAACACAGCCATCGGCTTTCCGAACCAGCGTGGAACGGCTTTCTGTATGACAACAGGCTGCCGCAGGCAAATCTGTTTAACTTGATCAAAGCCGACTATCTTGAGGCATTTGCAGTGTCCGAGACTTGGCGATGGGAGGATCAGGCTGCGGCTAGACTCAGTCAATTCCTCGTGGTTGCGACCGCGGGCACCGGGAAGAAGATACTGACCTCTGCGGAGGGTCGGGACGCATTGCGCGCAGCAAATGATGATCTGCGTACCGCAGCGGTCCGTCAGCTCGGCGCCATGATCAAAGGAGCCGCCGATTGGCATGCGCGTGGCACGACCTTCGTGGAAAAGGTCTGGCCCCAAGAGGTTCGTTTTCAAACTTCGGCGACGTCGTTGGCGTTCGCAGACATCGCAATGGATACCGAAGCGGCGTTTCCCGATGCAGTCAAGCGGATATCAGCCTACCTCCAGCCAGTCGAGCAGCTCGATTCTGTCATCTTCCAACTAACTCACGTTGATGAGAAGCGGTCGAAATCGTTGGCTCAACGCTACCCCATGGATTCGGTAAGGCTTGTCGACCTGCTAACGCCGGATAAGGCGAGATATGTGCCGTATAATCTCCGCGAGTTCCTCCAGAGCACATCCGAGCTCGAACCAGACCTCCGACACTCGCAATCGTGGAGGCGCTTGAACGAACTGTCGACGACGAGTTGATGCCAAGATACCTATCGCAGGGATCGCGGGCTGCGACCTCTACTGAAGTGCATGTCCGCTTTGCGTGGTGGTGCTGACCTACGCCCTGACCTGGCTTAGGGGCAGGTTCGACGAGCTGGTGATGTCCGAAAACTCGGCATAGCCGAAGAGCGGCAAAGACCGCTTTGCCGAGAAGGCGGTCTCGGAGTGAGCAACTTGGAAGTCACAGGACGGGTGCCGGTGCTCTTCTATCCGGCAGCGAACGAGTGTCGTACGCAGTTTCGGAGCAGGACACACTGCCAGCTCATCTAGAATGCAGAGGAGCGTTGATCAGATCGGCGCCGAGCGCATGCCGACGTCGCTATCGCCGCTAATCGTCGCGGTCCAACTCAGCCCCCCGCCAATGAGGTTGAGACCTAGACTGGCTGGGAGGCACCCCTGACTTGGCGAGCGGTCGCGAACGTGGGCATCCGCGAGGCGGTTAGAAAGCACGGCTCCGCTTTCGTTGAACGCTGCTGGCCTCTAGCCGTTCGATTCATGGTTACTTGGCACGGGGGCAATTGGACGTCGCGTAGCGCGTTGGGCGCCATGCGTCCCGAAGAGCAGTTGCCGGCTCAGCGACGCGACACTACAGAGGCCCGACAAAGTCTCGACGCAGTCTCCGCAAATAGGTCGGACAACTTCAACTTCGGTAGGGACCGCGCCGGTCCCACGCGGGAAATACCATGAACGCTCTTGCGCTGATCGCCGAGGATGACGCGGAGGTCGCCGGCATCCTCGAAGCCTATCTCATACGCGAAGGTCTACGCACGGTCCGCGCTACCGATGGGCTTACCGCGATAGAGCATCACGACCGCCTGAAGCCTGATATTGTCTTGCTCGACGTCAAGATGCCCAGAGCCGACGGTTATCAGGTTCTCGCCACCATACGGCAGCGCGGGGAGACGCCAGTTATCATGGTTACGGCGCTCGATGAGGACCTCGACAAGCTTCAAGCCTTGCGCATCGGTGCGGACGATTACGTGGTAAAGCCCTTCAATCCACTCGAGGTGGTAGCCCGGGTTAAAGCAGTGCTTCGGCGTGCTCATGGGCAAAAGTTACCAACGACGATCCGAGTTGGTCAGCTTGAGGTCGATGAGATTTCTCACGTCGCTTTTGTCAACGTTGCGGAGCGCGGGCGAGTGCGACTTGATCTGACGCTCACGGAATTTCGCATCCTTTCTCACATGGCCAGGGCACCCTCGCGCGTGTTCAGCCGCGCAGAGTTGATCGATGCCTGCTTCCCAGAGAGCGACGCGCTTGAGCGAACAGTCGACAGCCATGCGAGTAACTTGCGGCGCAAGTTCGATGCGGCTGGAGCTACGGGCTTTTTCGCGGGCGTGCGCGGCGTCGGCTATCGGTTGACGGAGCTGCCATGAGATCGCCAACGGGGCTCAACCGTCAGCTCGTCATTTGGATGGCGGCGGTCACTGGCCTTGCGCTCGCAGTGATGATCGTTGGCATCACCTTATTCTACGCGCTCGTCATCTACTTCGATCCAAAGTTGTTGATGGGAGATACCCCTCTGCCTCCTGAGGGAATGAGCTGGGCTGACCTCTGGCCGGGGCCGCTCGAATGGGCGGCATTCTTTGTGCTTTGGCTGTTGGGCATGGCTGGAGCGATTGCTGCCGCAGTGCGCTTCTCGCGTCGTCTGATCCGGCCGCTCGAGGCTGTCGGGACGGCCGCACGTCACATCGCGCGCGGGGACTTGTCGGCCCGCGCCACACCTGATGGCGCTATGTTTGACGAGACGCGTCAGCTTGTTGACGACTTCAATGGAATGGCCAGCCAGTTGAGGCAGTCGGAAGCTGAGATGCGCGCGTGGAACGTGGCTATCGCACACGAGCTGAGAACTCCCCTGACAATTCTACGCGGTCGTCTCCAAGGGGTCGTCGATGGAGTATTCGCACCGGACGCGGCATCAATCCGCGGCTTGATTGCCCAGGTTGAAAGCCTCACACGCATCGTCGATGACCTTAAGGTTTTCACGCTCGCTCAAAGTGGTCGACTTGAACTTCGGCTCGAAGCCGTCGACCTCGCAGAGGAGGCCGCAAAGGTGGTCTCCATTGTCGGCCCGGAACTCAAGGACGCAGGCATCGAGCTTGTGTCCGACTTGGGCAGCGTACAGGTTAGAGCAGATGGCGCGCGGGTGAGGCAGGCGCTTCTCGCTATTCTCGAAAATGCCCGGCGGTATGCAGCTCCGGGTGTCCTCCGAGTCGAAACGCGCGCAACTCTCGAAAATGGGATTCTGCGGGTTTGCGATAGCGGCCCCGGCTTGCCGCCTGGGGCGGAAAGCCGGGCCTTTGAGCCCTTCTGGCGCGCGGATGAATCGCGCTCACGCGCAGGCGGCGGCAGTGGCTTGGGACTTGCTATCGTGCAGGCAATCGCACAGGCGCACGGCGGAACTGCGCTGGCGCGCGCAGCGAGACCTAATGGTGCAATCTTCGAGGTCCATCTGCCACGGGCAGTAGCAAAACAAGAGCGGTCCGGCGGCCAGCTCATGGGCAGGCCCGTGCCGATAGAGCGATTGGAAAACAACTCCGTTTGATGCGGCGCATCAGCCGACTGCGATTGTTTCCCTGATAAGTCTCTGGCGCCGCTACCCAGGTGTGGTCAGTGCCGCGGACCTACCGATCCGCGCTTATGACCCGGACTCAATCGGGTGCTTGCGCCTCCAGCGTGATCACGCTGGAGATCGCTAGCTGTGTTCTGCCGCCTCAACGATTTCCGGCGCGTGGCAAACCCGCCATGACCAGACCGCGGCGAACTTCACATCCGCCGTGTCGCTCGCCACCATCATAGCGTTCTGGCGTTGATCGAGCCCAGTCCATCAGACGAGCTTTGGGTGGTCAGCGGTCGCGCTAGGCGGGGTCGAAGCATACATTAGGCGGCCTCATGACCTTCTCGAACTGAAAGGCTTCACCATCTCCGGGTAGGTCGCCCGGACCTGCCGGTTGGTGCGGGTCGGAATGGTGCCGGTTGAAGAACTCTACGATCTTAAAGCCGCACTTGTTTACGTAGAAGTGGATGTTTCGCTTCTCGAAGTATGGAGTATGCGTCTGCCACCTGACCGTCTCGGGATAGCGTCGCTCGATTGCCAACCAGGCTTTCAGGCCCAGCCCGCGACCATGCTCTCCGACCTTGATGAAGAACAGATCGAGCGAGTTGTGATTTGTGTTCACGTCGAGGGTTACGACGGCACCGCCAACCTTTCGACCGTCTGATAGGATGCGCAGAACCACCGCTCCAGGTGCTGTGATGGCTGCATTTAGGTCTTGGTCGGATGGGATCGGCCCGTCCGGCAGAGTTCCAAACTCGTCGACCACGGCCACCGCAAATGCTTCTTGCAGTTCCTTCTTGAAGGTCGCGATATCACTTGGATGGGCGTCTGCGAGGGTAACTATTTCGCTCGTCATGCCGAGGCGTTACCGTGCGCTTAGGCCGAAAATTGGGCAGCGCTTGTGCGCCACGGTCGATGGCGCCACACGCCAAACTGATCGAGTCCGGATCCCAGCCCAACGGTACGACCAGTAGCGATACGACGGGTCATTGTGCCCGACAGGTCCCGGACCGTTCCTCTACGGGTTCTCCATAAACGCCGGCTACCCATACGGGCTTAAGACGGCTGCACGAACGTCGATGCCCCAACCATTGGAGCGGCGGGAGGCGGATCTAGGGGAGTGTCAAAATGCGCTCGATGCTGTTGGCAACCTTCTTTGGAGCCATCGCCTGGACGGCGGGAGATTTCCTCACGTGGCCGCCGTCGCTGTCTGTATCTTCCATGGCTGCTAACGGGGAAAAGCGCAGAGACCAGTTTCGATACTTCTTCAATGAACTGAAGCCGCATGGTCAATGGCGTCGCCACGCCCGGTACGGCTGGACCTGGACGCCGCGCGTGTCTCGTCGCTGGCGCCCCTATACGGTAGGGAGGTGGGTCCATACCTCCCAATATGGTTGGGTCTGGGATTCGAACGAGCAGTTCGGAGCGATCGTCTATCACTACGGTTGGTGGGACCGCGACCTGAACGGCTATTGGTTCTGGGTGCCTGGGTATACTTGGGCACCCGCATGGGTGGTGTGGAAGTCGGGCGCCACACACATCGGTTGGGCGCCGTTTCCGCCGGCGCGCGTCTGGGGCAAGACCTGGCGCGTCGCTCTGAGCACCACTTGGCAATCAGAGTATGACCCGGCCCCGCATGAATGGTGTTTCGTCGAAACGCAGGCGATTGCCTCACCCTCCCTTTTGCAAGCCGTTTTGCCGGTCGAGCAGAACACAACTTACGTGGAAGAATCCGCAACCATTCAAGCGGTCAGCATCGTCAACCGGACTATTGTCAATCGCGGCATCGATACAGCCGATCTCGAACGCGACCATGGTGTCAAAGTCGGCGATGCAGACACCAACCCTTCTTCGGCCCTGGCGGGGCAAGATCTCATAATTATGCAACCGTTCGGTGGAGAAGCGCAGCCGCCTGATGCCGTTGTTATCGCCAGCCCTGATGACGCAATCCCTGCCAGAGATATTGATGCAGCCAACGCTGCGGAAGCGGCAGCGGCGCAGGGGAGTGCTCGGCCGCTGAGTCGCCAGTCTTTGGACGACGACGTGCAGCATGACCATGCCTCGCACCGTGGCGAGGGAGATGCTGCGGTTCCAACAGGCAACGGATCCAGGTGAATCGGCGTGCCGTGACGCCAAGCTTCAGAATTGAAGTTCTGATCGAACAGGATCGGAAGCAGCTTCTGGTCCGCAACTTAATGTATGCGGCAGCGATGGCCGGCCTGCCGGGCATCAGCCCGGAGTCAGCGCTGGATGAGATCTTCGGAGGATGCGATGTGGAGCTTCTGGGCAAGCGACAATCAGAAGACGGGATTCGTCGACAACTTGCAGCTCTGGGCCATTGAGGCGGGCCATCCCAATCACGCCGAAGGCGCCCGAGATGTCCGGCAGGGAGAGTATATTGCGCATTCCGGGGAGCCGGCCCAGTCGCGCTTCTACATCATCGCCGGCGTTCTGGGCATTGAACAGCCAGACCTGCGAGGACGGGTCACGCTGATAGATACACTCGAGAAGGGGGAAGTCGCCGGTTTCTCGATGGTCGACAAGATGAAGTATTCCATCCGCGCTGTGACCTCGGCCCGTGTATTTGCATGCTCGGCGAAGACCGTATCGCTCGGGTCGGCACGGCGAACGTTCGATGGCAATCGGGCAGCCCCCGACGCGACCGCAAGTGCTGTCGACAGGCTTGCGATGGCGGTGCTCCGCCGCAATGTGGACCCATCAATCCGAGTTGCCTCCTACCTTCTCTCCCGCTTCAACCGCAGCGAGCCCCAGTCGAACGGCAGAGAAATCCTCAATCTCGGCAAGGCAGTGCACCATTTGCAAGACCTTGTCGGAACGACCGACGATGTTCTGCGGCGGTCACTGGCTGGTCTCGCTCAACAGCAGATCATCGCATTCATGTCGGCGGGCCGGCTCCACCTCCTGAACCGCGAGAAGCTGGAGCACTTTGCCCTCGGTTAAGTCGCTTTGAACACGGATAGGCCGGCCGACTGATTGCGACCGGCACACGCAGCCAGCGGAACTGGGCCGCGCAATGCACCGACACGCCGCTGCCGACGATCTCTGTGTTGTCTCAAGAGGGCGTAGACTGGAGACGAGTGAATGGTCAGCGAAGAAATTGCGTCGGTACGCCAAGTGACCAACCGTCTGTTTTCGGCACTGCATCGCCGCGACCCGTCGGCCATAGCGGCTTGCTACGATCGGGCCGGCGTCTTCACTACGCCGATATTGTGCGATGTGCCCGCGCAGCACCTGGAACGCCTTTGGACGCTATTTTTTTCAAGAACTCAGGACAGCATACTGACATACAGGATCGTCGATGCTGGTCTGGTGAGCGCGCGTGTGGAAGGGCGCGTCAGCTACGTGCTGCTCGCTTCCGGCAGGCAAGTATCGTGTCCCTTCGATTCGCTGCTGCATGTTCGCGATCGCCTGATCCAACATCACGTGGATAGCTTTGACCCTTGGGGGTGGGCCCAGATGGCGTATGGCACTAAGGGCTTGATGCTGGGCTGGTCAAATACATGGCAACGGCGGCTATCCAAGGATTTGCGCACTTCACTCTCTTTGCCGAAAGGCTCGCACCATGATGACGGCTCGCTTGCATGAGCCGTTGGCTTCGTTGCTAAAGGCATAACTGCGAAACGGCTGATCGCCTTGTCGGCTGCGCTAGCTCGATGCGGCCGCTGGGGGCGATTTGGGCGGGGTCTCCTCGTCCTGGGCGACCAGATAGATTCCCACCCCAATTGTTGCCATGCCGACAATTTGAAGAGCGCTCACAGGCTCGTTCAGAACGACGACACTCAACACCAAGACAAGCACAAAGCAGAGGCTTGAAACTGGCACTGCAAAGCTAAGATCATGGCGGCGCAACAGCGCAATCCACACGAGGAAACCTGCAACATCGCACACAAGTGACGCGATGAACCAACCGTCACTCACAGCGCGCACAAGCCAATCCGACTCCCAGCTGATCTCACCGATCTGATTGGCGGCGAGCTTGAGCGAGATCTGCGCCGCGCTCTCGATGGCGATGAGAGCCGCCCAGATCCACAGTTGCTGCACACAACTACGAAAGCTGATCATCTGGCAGTTGGCCTATCCGCATCTTTCCTTTCGAGCGGCGGCTCGACAGCAAGCAATGGGGCAGCCAGGCGCAGAAACCAATTCACGGCGATGTTGCTGTGTCGAAAAAACAGCCAGTTGCGCTGCAGCTTGCAGCCCAGTCTGAGCTTCGCCTCATACGCTGCTTGTCCACTCAGGTAGAACCTCAGCCCCCGCTGAAGACAGAGATCGATGTTTGTAAACCAGCTGATAAAATAGAGGTTGAGATCGCGACCGGGGTCGGAACGCATGACAAAGAACTTGTCGAGGAGCGTATCTTCATTCACCAATAGTAGATTAGCCCCGATCAGCTGCCGCCCGCTGTAGTACAGCACGACGAGCGCCGCATCGCCCAAACCGGCTTTCAGGTTCTCAAAATAGTCACCGCTTAGGGTTTCGAATTGCCAGTCGCTTCGTGCTCGCGTCTCGCTGTACATTTCCATCAGCTCAACAAGAACATCGTCAAGCCGATCGGCGAACTCCACGCGAACTTCGTTACGCCGCCGCAGTTTCCGCCGCATGTCCTTGCGCGTGGCGTGACTAAGACGGGACAAATATTCCTCAGTACTGTCAAAATCTACGGCCACGTACGCCGTAGGTAGACTGGCAACTGGAGTATACCGGTGGCGAAGAAGAATGCCGCCGTACCGATCATAGTCTACCTGAGAAATGTCCTTGATACCGAGAAGCGAAATGCCATGCTTGGCCGCATGTTCCGACCACGCGTTGAGCATCACCTCTAACAGCGAGTTGCACTGCTCGGCGCTAAAATCTTGATCGAAGCCAAAGTCGCAGGTTTCCGTTTCCGGAGAACCAAGGCACGAAAGCCGCAGCCTCAATCCCCCCGGGATCCAGTGACGTAGCGCACTCAGAACCGCAGCTACAGTGCCCTGAGCGGTCGTCGCCAAGTCGTACTTGGTAAAAAACACCGGGGCCGCAGCAACAACGGTGCAACCCTGCTCGACCGCAAACCAGCCAAAAGAGAATCCGTCGATTCCGGCCTTCTCGATCGCTCGGTAATAATCGTATCCTTCGACGCAGCCCGCATAGCAACGCTCCCACGATGCCCGGTCGAGTTCGTCGATCGAGTGAACGAAGCGACAGGACGCGTTGATTGCGTCAAATGTGCTCTGCGAAGAACGCGCGCGTTCGTTCTGCAACGGCTGGGTATTCCTGGTCAACATGGATCATATGGTAGCTGTTGTGGAGCCATTCGATCTGGCAAGGACCGCCTATATTCTTGGCGATGTAGTCGGGATTGTTCGGACCGCCGACATCGTCATCGCGGGCATGGATGAGAAGCGTCGGTGTCGTCGTCTGCGGCAGTATCTGTCTGATAACTTTGAACAGACGGAGATTCTGCCACAGGGTATCGACAGGAAAGGCCGGCAGCGTCCCTCTAATCCCCGTCTCGCTCGAATTGAGCAGGCGTCGAATGCGCTCCGACTTTATTCCAAACGGCGGGCGCTCCTTCAGACTTATGAACCGGCTGATGCCCAAAGCCACAGCGACCGGAACGCTGATATGCCCCAAGCGGTAGTAGTAGGGCGTGTTCCAGCCGTCGTAGTTCAGAACCGGCGAGTAAACGGCGACGGCGTGGACAAGCGGCGTTGTGTAGGCTAGGCGCAGTCCCAGCAAGCCCCCGACGCACACACCGGCGACATAGAGTCGATCGGTACGTTCGCCGAGCCATAGTGCGCTTTCGCAAACGCTTTCGAACCAATCCTCCCACCGAGTGGTACGCAACGTAGCAATGTCGACGCCATGCCCCGCGAGCAGCGGCGCGTAGACCGTATAGCCGGCGCGATTGAGCCGCTTGGCGACGTGCTTCATTTCCAGCGGCGAACCTGTGATTCCGTGAACCAAGAGGACTCCGAGCCCATTGGTCCCCGGCCTGAATATCGCTAGGTCGTCCGCCCGTCCGGCATCGACGCCAAGAGGGCGTGTCGCTTGCGGTTTTCGCATTAGCCGATCCCCGTCGATCCGATCATCGCGGCACCTGCCGTGACAAAACCCGCGCCCACCCACCGCCGTGTGCTGATGGTCTCACCCAGGAATAGCCAGCCCGCGAGCGGAGTCGCGGCGTAGGTTATGCTCATGAGCGGAAACGCGATGTTCAATGGGAGTTGTGTGAGGACAGCTGTCCAGATGATGACCTCAACGGCCCAACAGAGAAACCCGCATGCGGTCCACCCGTATCGGGCATGGACAATTTTGGAGTGCGGCAACACAGGGATCAGCGACAAAGAGTGTTCGGCTTCACCGCCGACCGCGATCTTGAAGCAGAGCTCTCGCGCAACATCAAACGTAATGGAGACAATGATCAGCAAGACTAGCATAGCAGCGTATCGAGCACTGACAGCAGCTTGACGTTTGTTGCTTGGTTAGCGGCGGCCGCCGCGACTCCCGTCACGCGCGTGAATGGTTGATCAAGCAGGAGTTCACTTTGCTTCAAGGCGCGGGTGATCCAAGGACCTTCGAGTTCGGCAGGGGAGTAGTCGCCGACTATGTCGACACCTATGACGCTCTGCGTTGTCAGAAGTCCTTCGAGCCATCCGATAAGGCTGTCGAGACCGAGCTGGCCCTGATCCCAATTCGTTACCGCGGCTGCTTCGCTCAGTACATCCTTGTCGATCGAAACATAAATGGCGTCGCTCCCGATCAGCGCCCCCAACGTGGCCAGCTTCTCGGGTCTTGGCACGCCGTCGCAATGCGTCCAGACTACCCGATGCCCATCCATGCAATGTGCGGCCCCCGAGGCCAAGTTGCGCCACACCCAGGTCGCTGGAGGATCGACCGGAAACACGATGAGTTTGCCACTAGCAACGTGGTCTAGCGCGGCCCCCTTAAGTTCAGGCCATGCCAAGTCGCCGCTCGATACGCCGATGCTTATGACGCGCGAAACCAATCCGCTCTCGAGAACGTAATGGACCCATGATCCGCAGTGGATCCCTCTGCGATACCTCACCCAATCTGGATGGTTGTCAAAGTGCACAATGGTGATCGGCGCATCTCGACGCTCTGCGAGTAGGGAAATGATGACGGCCGTAACATGATGGAAATCACCGGAGCCATACCACGTAACCACGGGATCGTTGGTGTCGAGACCCACCATGACACCGCGCAGCTGGTCGCGCATTTTCTCGATCTGAGATGTCGTCGCCCAGAGCCGCACCTGACGCCCGTCGCTTTGCATATTGATCTGCTTGGCGTCGGCCCTCCCGCACAGATCTATGAAAGACGGCTGCTCAAGCAGCGCATTGTCCAAATGGAGAAGATTGAGTTGCATCGCCAGCCCGTCAGGCCTGTACGCGGCGAAAAAGCTGATCGAGCAGGATAAGCGCCAGATCGATTTCGCCGTAGGACATCTCGAGCGACGGGGCGAGCGTGATGACGTTCTTGTGGTAGCCCCCGATGTCGAGAACGAGACCGTATTTCGTGCCCTTGTATTCGAGATCGCCCTTCAGCCCCTCGTCGACCATCCTGTCGACCAGCACCTTCGACGGTGTGAAGCTGTCGTGCGGCTCGCAAATCTCGATGCGCAGAGCCATGCCCAGGCCATCGACGTCGCCGACGATCTTGTGGCGCCGCTTCAAATCCTCGAGACCCTCGAGGAAGTAAGCACCCTTCTCCGGCACCGCCTTGGCGTAGTTGTTCTCTTCCATCAACTTCATGGCTTCGAGCGCGACGGCGGTGCCCAGTGGGTTCGAATTAAAGGTGGAGTGCGTTGAGCCGGGCGGAAAAACGCCCGGATTGATGAGCTCTTCCTTCGCCCATATTCCCGAGAGCGGATTGAGGCCGTTCGTGAGCGCCTTGCCGAAGACGATCACGTCCGGTTCGACTCCGAAGTGCTCGATCGACCAAAGTTTGCCGGTGCGATAGAAGCCCATCTGGATTTCGTCGACGACGAGCAAGATGCCATGATCGTCGAGCACCTTCTTCAACTCCCTGAAGAAGTTCATCGGCGGAATGACGTAGCCGCCAGTGCCCTGGATCGGCTCGACGTAGAAGGCGGCATACTCCGCAGTACCCGACTTGGGATCCCAAACGCCGTTATATTCGCTCTCAAATAACCGCGCGAAGTGCCTAACGCATTCGTGGCCGTACTCTTCCTTGGTCATGCCCTTCGGCCCACGGAAGTGATACGGGAATGGAACGAAGTTCGCGCGGTCCCCGAAGTGCCCGTAGCGGCGGCGATAGCGATACGACGACGTGATAGCGGACGCACCGAGCGTGCGGCCGTGATAGCCGCCCTCGAAGGCGAACATCAGGCTTTTTCCGTTCGAAGCGTTACGAACCAGCTTGAGCGAATCTTCCACGGCTTGCGCGCCGCCGACGTTGAAGTGCACGCGCCCCTTTTGGCCGAATCTGCTTTCCGTTTCCTGCGCGATCTTTGCGGCGAGTTGTATCTTCTCGCGGTGGAGATACTGGCTGGCGACCTGCGGCAGCCGATCGATCTGCTGCTTCAAGGCGTCGTTCAAACGCTTGTTGCAGTAGCCGAAGTTGACCGCCGAATACCACATCTGGAGATCGAGAAACTGCCGCCCCTCGGCGTCGTAGATATAGGCGCCTTCGCAGCGTTCGAATATCTTGGGAGGGTCCGTGTAGTGCACCGTATCGCCGTGCGAGCAGTATCTGCTCTCGAGTTCGAGGAGCGCATGGGTTTCAGTGTGGGCGTCATCGGCCCTTTTCGGCAGATTGCGTTCAATTGCATTCATGGGCCAACTCTTCCGTGACGAGGGGATTTCCTGCATCGATCAACTCCGCGAGGAGACGTCTCACATCAGCGAAGTTCTCGAACGGAACGCAGGGCCGGCCGATGGATCGCAAGTGAGCAAACAGTTTGGGTTTCGCAGCGACGACATCCGCCATTCTGGCCGCGGCACAGAAATCCGACTGACCATCGCCGACGAACAGAACGCGCGGATCGATTGCTCCGTCGCCTTGGAGGTCGGCGACCACGGCGCATTTGCAAGTGCCGGCTCCGGCGCAGCAGTCAGCATTCTGATGCGGCGAGAGCATGCGATGCGCGCCGTCGCCGCACGCGAGAAGCGCGTTGGCGTAGACTGGGATGTGACCCAGTCCGTGGCGGTCGAGAATGCGCGCGATTACCCTGTCCAACCCGTCGCTAACGATGACCAATTCGATGCACTCGTGTTTGCACAAATCGGCGAAGCTAGTGAAGTGCGGGTCGATGGTGATGGTATCTGCGAGCGCCTCGATCTGCGAGAGGTCCGCGCGCAAGAGCGCAACCTGACGGCCGAGACATTCTCGCGATCCTATGTTCCCGTCCTTCCAATCCTGCTCGATGCTTAGCCACTCTGGGTCGGCGTAGACCTCGAGCAGCCGATCTGTCGCATCAACGGTTGAAATGGTTCCGTCGAAATCGCATACGACGATCCAGCGGTTCCTGTAGGACTGCATGATCTTCCCCCTGAAGATGATCGCCGCTTGGTATCCCCCCACACAGCGTCGTGAGTGCTTTCGTCTTGGTCTTGCGTGGCGACTCGTTTGCTACCCTCCACTCGAACCTGCGCGCTCCAAGCTTCGCTATCTCGCAGAGAGAGATAGATAGAGGCGCACATGGGGGCTGGAATCCGGCAGCCACATCGCAAATCTGTAAGGTCGCGCTAATTGCCATTTTCTGTGGCCGAAGAAGCTCCCGCGATTGGCTGCAGCACTGCGGGGCAATTGTCATCCTTGAGATCTTCGGCAAGGTACTGGCGGTACGCCGATCGCAGAGCCGCATAGCCATCAAGAGACGTGCGCTCCAGTTTCTCCATATCCGGCGCGGCCTCGAAATTCCGCTCGGTGACGTCCAGAGCGGCAATGGACCAGCTGGCAGCGGACGCGCCTACGCGCCGCAATCCTAAATCGACGGGATCGGCGAAATACTCGGCTGCGATACCGGCCGTTGCGCGGAGATCGGCGGGTCCGAGAACAGGCAACATCAGGTATGGCCCGTCCGGAATTCCGAAGACCGCCAGTGTTCGCCCCAAATCGTTGTCATGGGCGTCTATGCCATACGACTTCGCAACGTCGAAAACACCGCCCACACCCAGCGTCGAATTCACCATGAAACGCCGCAAAGATGCGCCGGCCGCGCATTCGCGTCCCTGAGCCAGATCGTTGATAAACACCAACGGCTCTCTCAGATTGATCAGAACGTTCCGGATGCCGATCCAGATGGGTGCGAGCGGCTCTCCCGAAGCGGTGGCCTTGCGCAGCGGTTCCAGCGCGCGCCGCACCTCCGTGTTGAACGCGTAGATTTCGCGATTCATTGGCTCCAACGGATCGTTGAGGAGTTCCACTTCGGCGCGCACAGTTGGGTCTGTAGGCAGCGCGGCGCATGCAGACAACGCAAACAACGGCGGCGATGCGGCCGCGATCACACGTACTAGCCTCGTTACCTGCTTCACGTGCAAGAACTCCCCCCGAGCGCATTGCCAATGTTAGTTTGCTCGTGCTTTGAGCGCCGCCGTAAGGGCTTCGAGTTTGCCGTTTGCCCCACGCAGGAACGACCCGTAGTCTTGCTTAGTGGTCGTCGACGTACTGACGCCATCAATCACGACGTCGAGAAACTTCTCGCGCCCGCTGGGACCGGTAACGATCCAATCGACGTCATAGACGTGGCTCCCGGTTGGCGTGGAGATTGTCGAGCGGACCATCGTGGTGCCAGCAGCACCAGGTTGCACCGCTTTGATCTGCAGCGACTGGCCGTCGTAGTCGTAGAAGCGATCGGTATAGATGTTCGCTAGCGCACCGGAGAATACGCTTTGGAAGCGGCTCTGCTGCTCTGGGCTGGCGCGGGACCAATACGGCTCGACAACCATTTGGCCAATTGCCACAGCATCGAAGTACTTCAAGATAGCGGTGCGGAACTGCACGCGCCTGTCTTGATCGGCGATGGCCTTGTTCGACAAGATCGCAATTGCTTCGGTAGCGGCGCTCTGCACAAACGACGCGGGGCGGGAAGCTGCCGCCGTTACAGCGCCGCCCGAGAACAATGCGCCGAATGATGTCGCGGCGGCGAACGCCAGGAGCCATCCAGATGCTTTCGCAGCGGTGTTAGTTTGTGCCAAGGCCGTCTCCTTTACTGTTGGACGATTGGGTGGGCTCGAAGAACACGTCGACCCGCATGCCTGGCACGAGGGGTGATGCCGCCGCGAGGTCGACGATAACTTGAATGGCGTTGTCCTTGACGGTTGAGACTGCTTGATGCGCAGCCAGACCCCTCGGACGCGCGAGGGCAGCGATGAACGACACGGCGCCGGCAAAGTCCTTCTCAGGGAATGCGTCGGAGCGGACGACGACGCGCTGACCTAGCGTTACGTTGGCGATGTCGACTTCGTCGATCTCAGCTCGGACGCGAAGTCGATCGATGTCGCCCATAGCGATCACCGTGTCGTCTGACGCTGCACTCGCAGTGTCGCCCGGCTGTTTAAGAATGTTCAAGACTGTACCCGCGCGCGGCGCACGGATACGGGTCTTTTCCAGAACGGCGTACGCGATGGCGCGTTCTGCCCGTGCAACTGCCAGCGCCGACTCTGTTCGAGTTGGCCGCGGCGCATCATTTGATTTCTCCGATGCGGAGAGCGCGTTCCGGCTTTCGGCCAAGAACTCTCTACTGTGGGCAAGAGAGGCTTTGGCGATATTCAGAGCGTCGACCGACGCGCCATTAGCGCTGAGGCGATCGAGCGCCAGCTGGCTTCTCCAGACCTCGCTTTGGGAGTTCGCGACATTGTCTTCGGCCGACTGCCGCTGATTGGGCAACGAACTTGAAATGGCGTTGTCTCTTTCGGCCTCCCGGAACGAGACCTCGGCCTCGGCCGCTTGCACACGTGCCAATTGCTCGCTGTCATCGACGATCGCCAAAAGTTCTCCTTCGGCTACCTTGTCGCGCACACGAACGACGATCTTGTCGATCCGACCAGCACTTGTGGCGGCGATGCTTGTCTCCCCGGAGATCGGTTCGACCTTGCCGGGGGCTGCTGCGATCCAGTCAGACCCGGCGGCCACGTCCAATGACTGGTCTGTCTGCGCGGTAACGCCCGCTGCTGCGAGATACGTCGGGGATTTCGCGAGCATGGCACCGGCCGCCACGCCGACGGCGACCAGAAGCGCGGATCCCACATGGCGGCTAAGCATGACCGTTGTCTCCCGCCAGACTAGGCAATGCAGACGCTGGATCGAGCTCCGCCGCGGCGCTGAGAATTCTCCCGTCTTGCATGCAGACAATCCGGTCCGCGAACGGGAACGCGCGAGCATCGTGTGACACTGCGAGCACCGCTCGACCTTGTTCCCTTGCCAGGCGGCGAAGCTCCTGCAGCACGCCACGCCCGGCTTCGCTATCGAGGGCCGCCGTGGGCTCATCGGCCAGGATGATGCTCGGATTGGATACTACCGCCCGCGCGATGGCGACGCGCTGCTGCTCGCCGCCACTCATCTGTCCAGGCAACGAATGCAGTCGATGGGCAAGACCCACTGACCGAAGCGCGTTCTCTGCGGTCTCACGGGAGAGCGCCGCGCGGTGACCGCGAATTGCCAAACTGGCTTCGACATTCTGGCGCGCCGTCAGTCCGGGGAACAGATTGTAGGACTGGAAGACGAAGCCGACATGCTGGCGACGGAGCTGTGCAAGCCTTTCCTTGTCCATGTTTTCGGTCGATTGCCCCACAACTCTCACCACGCCCCTGGTTGGCTTCAGGATGCAGCCCATGATCGACAGCAACGTCGATTTTCCGCTGCCGGAAGGGCCGACGAGCAATACGAACTCGCCAGCAACCAGGGACAGACACACGCCCTTGAGCGCTTGAACGGAGCGCGCGCCGTCGCCGAGCACCATTTCAATATTCTCGGCTTCGAGAACTGCATCGTTGCTCATTGTGCGAACACCTCTGCAGGGTCGACGCGTCCGACCTTTGCTGCTGCTGCAAACGCTGCAGCGGAGGACATCAGGGCGGCGATTGCGGTCAGGACGAGCATCAAGGACGGGGTTATTTGGATTGGCAAACTGGAGATCGCCGAAATGGCGATCACGCCGGTGTTTCCAATCAAGGCCAGCGCGCATCCTGCAAGCGTGCAAATACCCGCTTGACAAGCGACCACTGAAACAAGGAAGCGTTTGGATGAACCCATTGCCCGAAGCGTCGCAAATTCTTTTCGGTGATCGTTCACGCTCGTATAGAGCGACTGCATCATGATCACCGAGCCGACAACCACGGCGAGCCCGGCTCCGGCCAGGAGTGCAATTCCGGCACCTGTCTCAAGCAGCCAGCGCTCCACATTGCGACGCCGGAACTCCGCCGATGTCAGCACCTCTGCGTTGGGTAGCTTGCTGGCGATGCGCTCTCTTACGAGTGCGGCGTCAGTGCCACGCGAGAGCCCAACTGCGAGGTAAGAGACGCGCGAGGCATCCGCATTAAGAAACGCGCGGGCCTGCGAGAGCCGTGTGAAGACGTAGGGGGATGTCGTGAAGGACCTGATGCCGCTTGTTATAACCGCGACACGCGCCTGGAGTCCCTCGATGCGGGCAATATCGCCGCGCTTACTCACGCCCAGCTGTTGGGCATAGGACGCGTCGATTGCGACCGCATCTGGCGCCTTGAGATCGTAGGGCTTTCCGCTCGATAGGTTCCAGGGTTCAATCACCCCCGTTGCTGGATCGCTGCCCACCACGATCACGCTCGTGCTGCCGCCGCCGGGTTTCCGCCACTCGGCAAACCCCACCAGCATTGGTGTGACGCGCCTCACCCCTTCAACAGTCGCTGCGGCATATCGCTGAGTACTCTCCAGCTGCGCAGGATCGTCAAAGGCGGCAGTACCGACTGGAACGATCCACAGATCTGCGTTCGCATGATCGATAAGCGCCGAGATCGTGCGATCGAAGCCGGCGAGCAGGCCGAGCTGCACGGTCACAAGCACGAACGACAGTCCGATACCCGCGGCCGTGGCCAAGAACCGCGCTGGATCGTGCAGCAGGTTCTTGAGTGCAATTATGCCGATCATTGTTCCCCCAGGCACGCACTATGGGTTGGCGACGGCGCCCCCTCCGCTCACCCGCGTTTGAACGCCAGATGACACGGCGGGCACTCGGCAATGTGGCGCGGGCTTTACATGTCTGTAAGGTGCCGCAGACAGGCGTCGACGCAATGATCACCGTGCGCGTCGCCCCTGTTGCCCATTTCGGCTGATAACGAAGGCATCGAGCCCACGATGGGTTGCGATTGCACGCCCCGCATGCGACCGACCTACTTCGCGCCTTCGATTGCGACAGGTGACAAGAGCGCTACCGCACTAAGCAGAGACATTGACTTACGCATTCTGTTCGCTCCGTTGGCGACGATGAGGGAGCCCATGTCCCATTAGATCGCGCAGATGCCGTGAATGCATCGTGGAGGTCGCGTGCAGCACCTAGGCTGCCCTGGCGCGCTAGGCACGTGCGGGCGAATGATGCGCCGTTGGCCCGCGACCGGGAATTCTAATTTGCGGGTACGCTCTCCCGGCGGGCGCGCTCACGTCTACTTTGGCCGGCGAAGGAGCCGAAGCGGCCCTCACATGCCGCCCAACCCCACTTGGACCATGGGACTTTTCGTGCGCTCTCGACAGAGTCTCCACGAAGTCTGCGCAGGCCATAGGCGGTTAGCTGCAAGAGTCCGCTACAGAGCTGCCAAGAGACGCACGTGGCGGGTTCCTGCCATCGCGCACTCTCGTCGCAGCGATCTGACGCTTACATGGCGGAATTCCTGGATGCGACGTGTGACTTGACGAGAAGCACATTGCTTGAACCGGAAGAATTGCAGCGGATGCATCACATGCCACTCCCGGATGCCGTTGCGGCTATGCGCATTCTCGTTATCGACGGCGACCCTGAAACCGTTGGCCAACTGACCTGCAGTTTCAGTAGAGCCGGTCAACAGATCGAGTCCACCGCGGACGGACGTAGTGGTTTGATGCTCGCAACCACATCGCCCTACGATGTGATCATTCTGGATCGCGACTTGTCTGAGATTGATGGTCTCTCACTTGTTGCGACCCTCCGGCAGACTGGCACGGCGACTCCGATCTTATTCTTGACGTCTCTCGGCAGCGTCGCCGACCGTGTGGCGGGTCTCGAGGCTGGCGCGGACGACTATTTGCTCAAGCCTTTCGACTTTAGTGAGCTGATGGCGCGCGTTCGTGCGCTCGCGCGCAGACCGCCATTTCAGGGACAGCAGATAACATTGAGAGTCGCTGATCTCGAAGTGAACCTGATTTCACGCACTGTGATGCGGGCAGGCCGTGTGATTGACCTTCTCCCGCGCGAGTTCGAACTGCTTGTGATGCTAATGCGAAATGAGGGGCGCGTGTTGACCCGGACGATGTTGTTGGAGCGCATCTGGGACTTCCATTTCGACCCCAAGACGAGTGTCGTTGAAACGCACGTCAGCCGGCTGCGAATGAAGATCGACAGAACCTATCCCGCGAGATTGATCCATACAGTGCGCGGCAGAGGATACAGCCTGTATCCGTCCTCCTGATCTCGTTTGAAACGACCGCGTTCACGTAGGCAGCTTCGGAGAATAGTCATTACTATCGACAAACTTCTGGTTCACGCTCTGGCGCCCGTCGTGTCGGTGGGCGATCTCGTGGTACTTACTCCCTCGGGCAAACACAAATTTGGCGATGGCAGAGGACCACGCGTCGCTTGCCGCTTCTTAGACTCGCGCGCTGTTTTCGCCTTCGTGACTGACCCGGACTTGAAGCTGGGCGAACTGTACATGGAAGGCCGCCTGGCGATGGAAGCCGGATCGATTTTCGATCTTCTCTGCTTGCTTTTGCAGGGATCACGTAATCGTCGGCAACCGTTGCTCGCGCGCATCATCGACAGAGCACGCTCTGCCTGGGGTCGCACTATCCAGACGAACTATCAGGCCCGGTCCCGAAGCAACGTGGCGCACCACTACGACCTCGACGAGCGTCTCTATGCGCTGTTTCTCGACAAAGACATGCAGTACTCGTGTGCATACTTCGAAAGCGAAGATGTCGATCTGGATAGCGCGCAGCTCGCCAAGAAGCGGCACATAGCCGCGAAGCTCGCGCTCGAGCCGAATCATCGCGTGCTGGACATAGGATGCGGCTGGGGCGGACTTGCTCTCTATCTCTCAAACGCGGCGGGTGCTGCCAGCATTCTTGGGATCACCCTCTCGGAGAAACAACTGCGCTTCGCGGAGGATCGCAGAGGTAAGGCTGGTGGCAATCGTTCGGCGACGTTCGGGCTTGCGGATTTCCGACAGGTTTGCGGAACTTTTGACCGGATCGTCTCAGTCGGCATGTTTGAGCACGTCGGCAGCAAGTTCTACGATCGGTTCTTTGCAAAATGCCACGAGCTTTTGGCCGACGACGGAATTATGCTGCTGCACACCATCGGCTGCTCGGCAGGATCTGGATTTGTCATGCCATGGCTTAATAAATACATCTTCCCAGGCGCGTACGTCCCGTCGCTCTCGGAAATCGTTCCTGTCATCGAGCGCCATGGGCTAGTGATCAGCGACATCGAGGTGCTGCAGCGTCACTATGCATTGACGTTACGTCACTGGCGAGAACGGTTCCTAAATCGCTGGAGCGAAGCCGCCATTCTCTATGACGAGCGATTCTGCCGAATGTGGGAGTTCTATTTATCCGCCGGCGAAGCAGCCTTTCGGTATGAAGACGTCAACGTCTTTCAAATCCAGCTGACCAAAAAGCCGGCGGTCACGCCGCTTACGCGATCATATATTGGCGCGCGCGAGTCGGCTCTACTCGAAACGGAACGGCGACAGGCCACTGCGGGAACATGAGCTGACGTGGGCGCTCTCGGTGGCCCCGCGCTCATGGCGCCCATCCGCACCGGCCTCGGGCTGCGGCTCGGCGCCGACATCGGCTACATCCGCTTCACGCCACGGCCCACCTGGGGCCCGTTCTGAGACTACGGCGGCACTGTCCACACGGCCTCGACGTAACCTCGACATTCGGCCAACCGCGGGAAGCGAGGCTGGCGAGTGTGGCCGCTGCTGTGCCACGTGCTCTAGGCGCGACTATGAACTTGATCAGCTACTTGCGTATCAATCTACTCTTGGTTGTCTTGGCTTTGGTCGGCTGTCGTGTAGACGGAGCGCCCGAAGCCAATAGTCCCCCCGCAACAGTCTCTGTGCTGTCAGCGCGAACTGAGACCGTGACACTGTTTGATGAGTTGCCGGGCCGCGTGGTGGCGGTGCGCGCGGCTGAAATCAGGCCGCAGGTTGGCGGTATCGTCGAAAAGCGGATGTTCATAGAAGGCTCCGAGGTCGTCGCCGGCCAGCCCCTATTTCAAATCAATGCCGCTCCTTTCGCGGCGGAGGTCGAAAGCGCCGAAGCGGTGCTGCAGCGCGCCGAGTCGGGTGTCGTCCGAAACTTAAACAAGTTCGAGCGAGCTAAGAAACTGATCACCACCAACGTGATCAGCAACCAAGCTTATGACGACGCGGTCGCCGAACTGGCGCAGGCGAAGGCAAACGTTGCCGAAGCGAAGGCGACACTGCAGCGTCGGCGCCTCGAACTTGAGTACACCATAGTGCGCGCCCCTATCGCGGGACGCATCGGGTCGGCGTTGGTCACCGAAGGCGCGCTGGCAGCTGCCTCCGGAGCGGCGCCATTCGCGATCGTGCAGCAGATCGACCGAGTCTTTGTCGACGTTCGGCAGCCGGCGTCGCAGCTTGAAGTCATCCGCGCTTCTGTGCGATCGGGTCAACTCGACGATAGCTCACGGATCCCCGTCGCCATCTTTTCGGCTAGCGGCGATCTCTATCCGTTAGCAGGACGCACTCTCTTTTCCGACATCAGTGTCGACGAGGGCACGGGCAATGTCAGCGTGCGCGTGGAGGTCAACAATCCGGACAGGGTCCTGCTGCCCGGCATGTACGTGCGGGTCAGACTGCCGCGCGGTACCAAACGTGATGTTGTGATGGTTCCGCAGCAGGCGGTCTTGAGGAATCCAGGCGGGCAACCTCAGCTCCTCATCGTTGACGAAGCCAAACGAGCGACGCTCCGTACCGTTGAGCTGGGGGAGCTGGTTGAAGGTCGCTACATCGTGACGGCCGGCCTCAAGCCCTTCGAGACCTTCGTGGTTGAAGGACAGGAACGCGCGCGCGATGGCGACCTTATAAGCGCTGTGCCTTTCGTCCTCGCAGCAGCCGATGCGCAGCGCTAACGGCGGAGACGGCAAGTGCCCGCATTCTTTATCAATCGTCCAGTCTTCGCCTGGGTTATCGCGCTCTTCATCGCGCTGCTTGGTGCCCTGGCTTTGCCCCAACTACCAGTGTCGCGCTTTCCAACCATCGCTCCCCCGAGCGTAAGCATCTACGCAACCTATACCGGCGCAACGCCGAAAACCGTCAATGACAGCGTCGTCAGTCTGATCGAGCGGGAGCTGTCGAGCGTCAAGAATATGCTGTACTTTGAGTCTTCGGCGGACACATCCGGCAGTGCCAGTGTCACCGCAATGTTCAAGCCCGGCACCGATCCGGACCTTGCGCAGGTCGATGTGCAGAACCGGCTAAAGGCGATCGAGCCCCGCCTTCCTCAGGCGGTGCGCCAGCTCGGCGTGACTGTCGAATCGGCGACCTCAGATTTCCTCCTGATCGTGACGTTGAGCTCCACCGACGCGTCGTACAATGAGCTCGAGCTCGGGGATTACATGACCCGCAGCATCGCCGAAGAGCTCAAGCGCGTGGAAGGGGTCGGACGGGTTCAGTCGTTCGGCTCCGAGAAAGCCATGCGCATCTGGATAGACCCCGCGATGCTCATCTCGTACTCCCTCTCGTTGTCTGACATCCAGACGGCGATCCGGGCGCAGAATGCCGAGATCGCGCCTGGCCGCATCGGCTCCGAGCCTACGGTCAAGGGGCAGAAAATCAGCGTGCCATTGACCGTAGAAGGACAGCTGCAAACTCCCGAGCAGTTCGCAGCCATCGTACTGCGCGCGCGGCCGGACGGCTCGAAGCTCGTTCTGGGTGATGTCGCGCGCGTTGAGATGAACGCCCAAAGCATGGCTTTCTCAATCCGCGAAGACGGACGACCGGCGACCGCGGCCGGGGTTCAACTCTCGCCTGGCGCTAATGCCGTACGCACGGCCGACGCGATCAAAGCACGCCTCGCCGAGCTTGCGCCGACTATGCCGAAGGGCATGAAGTACTCGATATCCTATGACACCTCGCCCTTTATCAAGATTTCGATCGAGAAGGTCATCTACACGCTCGTCGAGGCCATGGTGCTGGTCTTCCTCGTGATGCTTTTGTTCCTGCAAAAGCTCCGCTACACGCTCATTCCAGCCATCGTTGCCCCCGTCGCGCTGCTTGGAACCCTGACGGTCATGTGGGTGGCTGGCTTCTCGATTAACGTGCTCACCATGTTCGGAATGGTCCTGGCCATCGGCATCATCGTCGACGACGCGATCGTCGTCGTCGAGAACGTTGAGCGGATCATGGCTACGCAGGGTCTATCGCCCAAGCAAGCTACGCAGAAAGCGATGGGGGAGATCACCGGCGCGGTCATCGGTATCACCCTCGTGCTTTCCGCTGTCTTTGTCCCCATGGGACTTGCATCCGGTTCGGTGGGTGCCATTTACCGGCAGTTCGCGGTGGCCATGTCGGTCTCCATTCTATTCTCCGCTTTTCTGGCGCTGACGCTGACGCCGGCTCTGTGCGCCACCCTGTTGAAGCCGGTTGACACTTCGCATCACGCTCGACGGGGCTTTTTTGGTTGGTTCAATCGCGCCTTCGATCGGCTCACGGAACAGTACGGTTTCTGGGTAGGTGCTCTCATCCGACGAGGTGGGCGCATGATGGTGATTTATTTCGTCATCGTCTTCGCCATGATTTACGCCTTCGTGCGATTGCCCTCCTCCTTCGTGCCCAACGAAGATCAAGGGAACTTCATGACCATGTTCTCCCTTCCCGCCGATGCGACTGCGGAGCGGACGTTGTCCATCGTTAAGATGTACGACGCGCATGTTGCGCAGCGCCCAGACGTGGAAAGCAACACCTCAGTTGTCGGCTTTGGTATGTATGGATCCGGTTCCAACGCCGCGATGAGCTTTACGACTCTCAAGGATTGGAAGCAGCGCGCCGGAACCGTCGACGACGAGATCGCGAGTGCTACTGCAGCGATGGCTAGGGCTCCGGAGGGGATCGTCATGAGCGTGAAGCCGCCGGCCATCGAGGCGCTCGGCACGACCTCGGGGTTCTCGCTGCGCCTCCAGGATCGTGCCAATCGCGGCTACGCGGCTTTGGTGACGGCACAGAACCACCTGTTGGAACTTGCGGCGCACAGCAAGCTCGTCACCGGGGTTACCACCGAAGGATTGCCGGATGGGCCAAATCTCAAGCTGCGGGTCGATCGCCAAAAGGCGGAAGCCCTTGGCGTTCCCTTTTCCGTGATCAGCGACATGCTTACTGCCGCCATCGGGTCTTCTTACGTGAACGACTTTCCGAATGCCGGGCGCATGCAGCAGGTAATTGTGCAGGCTGATGCGCCCAATCGGATGCAGATTGAAGACGTTTTAAAGCTCTACGTGCGGAACAACGCAGGCGGCATGGTCTCCCTCGCGGAACTTGTGTCCGTCACCTGGGAAGCAGGGCCCCTCCAATTGACCCGCTACAACGGCTTCCCAGCGGTCCGCATTACCGGGAATGCTGCTCCCGGCGTTTCCAGCGGCGACGCGATGGCTGAAATGGAGAGATTGGCTGAACAGCTGCCTGCGGGCTTTAAGCTCGATTGGGTCGGCCAGTCCCTCCAGGAAAAGCTATCCGGCCAGCAAGCCCCGACGCTCCTTGCACTATCGATGATCGTCATCTTCCTGATCCTCGCCGCGCTCTACGAGAGCTGGTCGATTCCCCTGTCCGTCATGCTGGTGGTGCCTCTCGGCATCGCCGGTGCGATCCTCGCAGTACACTTGCGAGGCCTCGACAACGATGTCTTCTTCAAGGTGGGTCTTGTCACCATCATCGGTCTTTCCGCGAAGAACGCAGTTCTTATCGTCGAGTTTGCCAAAACACTTCGCTCTCAAGGGGTGGAGATGGGCGAGGCCATCGTGACAGCTGCACGTCTGCGCTTACGTCCGATTCTCATGACCTCGCTCGCTTTCACGTTAGGTGTCGTTCCACTCATGCTTGCCCACGGCGCAAGCGCCGAAACCCAACATGCCATCGGCACAGGAGTGTTCGGCGGCATGGTTTCCGCCACCGTGCTGGCGATCTTCTTCGTGCCGGTCTTCTACGTGCTTGTCAGGAGGTTTGTCGACCGGTGCGAAGAGAATGATGAATGTTCTGACACCTGCGATTCCAAGACAACATAGGAATTGCTGCACGTCTGCGGCAAAGGCCGGGCCCGACTATGGCGGCTCGGAGCGCAAGAAAGAAGCCAGCCACTCGTGGTCTTGGCACGCGGTATCTTCTCCATATCAACGTCGACATTGCGTTCACTCGCTCTCGACGAAACCTCGACAAACATGACCATCCTGCGAAGCAGTAACGCACATCGCTGAGAGGTCCAATATGCCGACGGAGTTAGAGAGAACCTACGCTCAGGTGATCGCTGGACTGATCGCCATGATCGGTAGAGAGCAGGTTCTTATCTCGCCGGAGCACCTGCCTTTCGACCCCTTTTCCATCCACGTTACCGAGGATGACAACGGCGTGACTGTGTACTTAGTTCGCGACTAGAAATGAGAACGCTCCGCAACGCGAGCGGCCAGGAGTGTCCGCCGCGCTCCGCGATGTGGACAGTAAGGGTGCGCGGGGCCGACGCTCAATGTGTGCTTTTTTTCTAGCACTAGCTCGCCGTCGAGCCGATCGCTACCTGATGGCAGCAATGCCGAGGAAGCAGAAATCAGCGCCCGTCCTGAACCGTCTGTCTGGATTCGGAGCAGGTAGGTCAGTTCAACATTCGCAACCGGAAGTCCGCGGATTTAACACAGCCAGGGCCCCTAGCGGACATGCCGACGCGCAACACGCCTACACTGCGATTGGCGGCTAGTGGCGCCGGAGGTAGTCTAAGCCGCCTTTACCAGAGTCGGGACAAATGCCGCTAATTCACTGATTTGTCCCGTCCCCCCTTGGACCTGGATCACTTAACGGCTCACCGTATTCAAGTCTTCGCATCGCAATGTCGGCCTCTGCGCTCCGTTGCGCTGCTGCGATTGCATTGTCGAGGCTCTTGCGCAAATCCTCGGCAAAGCGCCGTACTGGCTCACGAGGGTCCGCCAACCATAATTCGAGGGCCGACAGCTGGCTTAACAGTGCGTCACGGTGGCCAAATTCTCCGCGCATCAGCCCAGTAGCGCCGAGAGCGATGCGGACATCCCGCAACAGCGGATCGTCAATATCCAGGACGGCAACAAGCTCGCGCAGCACGACGTGGACCGCAGGCGAACCGTGGTAGTTCGTCACTATCGCGATTACAAATTGCTGACGCTGAACTTCCTTTGACGTGGCGTATTCCGTGAGGAGCTGGATCAGCTCGGCTGAGGGTTCTGGAAACAGATTCGAGATGAAGCGTGCGCTCTTGAACTCTGCCAGCACGGGATCCTGAACGTACCACTCGAATGCTCGTGGCAGTGCGAGCGCAGACGCGCCTGTCATGGCCTCCCGCAGCCTTTTGAAGTCAAACGGTACGGCTTCGAACCTGTCGTCGATAGAGGTGCGGGCGCGTTGCCTCTGCCGTTCAAGCCGCTCACCAAAGAGATCTATGACCGCAGCCGTGTTGCTGCTGGCAAACGCGGCCAATATCTCCTCAGCGTGGTAGTCGATCTTGGGAAGATTGCGAAGAGCAATGAAAAGATTTCTTCGCTCACTATCGCCGAGCTGCATCAGCAGACCCTCACGCTTGCCCCAAAGCCAAATGGGGTGGGTCCATCGATAGCGTTGTCGCGTATCGAGGTAGGCAATCATTTCGCCACAAAGCCGACGAGCCAAGGGCAGCCCAAACTCTTCGGGTCGGGCAGCAACGGCTTCTAGCACGGTGAAGGCCGCGGAATCGTTTTTGGCCTCGACTGCGCGGCGTGCCACTTCTGCAAGCCGCTCTGGTAAGGCGGGGTCGGCATAGCGGAGGAATGCAGCGAGCTGCTCAAGTTGTCGTTCTGTTTTGTAGCTTCGTCCACCCAACGGATCGCCGCGGCCGGATCGCTGGTGTAAAGTCCACGAAGCAGCCCTGGAATGAACTGAGCGATTGGTTTGTCTTGGCTACGGTCGAGCCAAGCACTTCCGATCTTTGGGTGAGCCTTCGCAACGCTAGCGACGAAAGCACCGAGGTGTGGGAACGTCGCTAAGTCTTCAGATTCAATCGCTGCATACTCGTTGATGCGCTTAAACCACTCGTCGGCCGTGGTTGCTGTGACGGTAGTCAGCAACTCATCGATGCGCTCCTGACGATGCGCAGTCTTTGCTTCAAAGTCTGTTGAGGCTCGCTCAGACTCTTCCCATTCGTAGGGGAACACAGTCTCGAATCCCACGAGGGCCTTAAACGCGACGTAGTCCCCCAATAAGTTTACGCGATCCCGAAACTCTCTCGCCGCGGCCATGACCTCGTCCCGAGCGGCGGCCAGGGAAGGGTCTTTCAACAGGTCAGCGGGCATGTCCCTGCATCGACGAAAGAGAAAGAATACGCTCTGTTCGATCGTTTCCTTGAGTGGATCCCCGAACTCTTCGAATGTTGTCGACAAGAACCGGATCAAGGCGACCGTGTCCGCAAACGCGCGGCGCATGAGGTCGTCGGCATACTGACCTTGATGAGGTAGGTGGGTCGAGTTCTGCAGAGCCGTGAATATCTGACGCCGCTCCAGATCGCTCTGGGACGATTGCATTAGCTCCGTCAGCAAACTGAACGCTCGGTCTCGAACTTGGTTGAGCCGATCTGATACCGCGACGGCGCCCGTCTGCCATGTAAACGTTGTCGAAGTGTTCGACGTGCCAGTCACCTCGGGCGCAAGGCACCGACCTGCCACCTCGATCATGAGTGGTCGCGTCGAAGCCAACCTGTCCGGCGGTGTGGCGGCTATTGCGTCAAGAAGTATCTCCTGAACCGCAGGCCCATACTCCTGCCAAACGCGCAGAGAATGCTGCGCAAGCTGTCCAACAGCCTGAACTACCTTGGTCCGCGCCCCCTCGTCGACCAACACGAAGATTTCTGAAAGAGTTTGATAGCTCTTATCGGGCTCGACGTAGGAAAGTGTCTTAAGTATCGAGAGCACGCCGTCTACCACGTCACCAATGCCTCGGCCCGGCAGAGTCCCGATCGGTGTCTCAATAGGCTTGATCGGAGCTACGAGTGAGCGTTTGACCGCGTCGACCATTGTGCGTCTGATGTCAGAAGCAACCGACGGAACATCGTCAACAATCGGAAGTACTAGACTCTCGTATTCCTCTAGCCGCTCAACCCGGAGATTGTTGTCGGGCGCGTCTCGGATCGCTGCCAGAATATCGCTGGCGACCAGGCGTTGCCCCGAAGCTATCCGCTCAAAATCGTTGAGTGCTTGTTGAAACTCGTATCCCGCCGGCAGCAGATACGTTTCCTGGATGCGCTTCATCCGCTCTTCGATTTTTCGGAGTTGAGCCGCTCCAACGCCTTTGAGCTTTGGGCTCTTGTAAATGGTATCGTGCGCGGTCTCTGACCACGCGTGGTTCAAAATGGTCTGCACCTGCACCTCACAGACAAGGCCGGCAAATCGGCTGTACTCGGGCAGGATGGTGCGACTCTCCTTCAGGCGGACAACGTAGTTGTCGCCGATATATTGACTGCTTCCTTCGCTACCGCGAGGATAGTGAAGCTTGGTTCGCTCCCAAACGACTTCAAAGTTGTCGAATAAAATGCGTGAGTGACTCAGCCGATCAACGTCGCTGTTTGAGTAGAGAACGACTCGTACTCCAGCTAGGTCCTTCGCCTTTTCTTCAATCGCGCCCGATTCGCCACTTCCGATTTTGGCCGCCAAGCTGTCCGGTGCTTTCGCCCTGCGCTGCACCTGAAGGCGCCGAATGTGAGGGTGCGCCTTGATGGCCGCTTCGAGGATTGCTGCCACGGCCTCCGCAAGGTCGGTGTAGAGTTCTTTGCCGCCCTGTACGTACTCATCGAACGTCATTTCGATGCCCTCTGATACATTCAGATGCCGACTGAATTTCGCCTTTGAAAGTGCGGACTCACGGTCATGACCCCGCTTCGGCGGCGGCTGCTTCTGCCTGACGGAAACTGGAGCTTAGAACCCTGCCAACAGGGAACACAGGTGGAAAGGACAGAGATACTCTAAATATAGAGCACAGTCCGAGTACCTCGGCATTCAAGTCGATGCTGCGATTGAGATCGCAGAGAAGAGAGAAGATTCGCATCTGACGGGCGGTTGCCCACCAAGAGCAGACCTGGCCGGCGATGACGACGGCGCGCCGACCAGGAATCCGTCGACTTCCGCAATTGATGCTGTGGACGGCATCCATCAGCCGGCCCGAGCGACCAGTATGGTTATCGGGCTAGAGATGGAGGAAGTCAGATGGTGCAGCCAGTCACGGTCGGCCTCGATATCGCTAAGAACGTGTTTCACG
>NZ_FPEJ01000005.1 GCF_900117445.1 Hyphomicrobium sp. NDB2Meth4
CGGGAGCTGATCTTGCGGATAGCATGAAGGCCATCGGTGTTCGCGCCGAGCAAAAAGGCCGGACACATGGGCGCTACCGACCAGCTCTGCGCGACAGACCAGAAAGTCCTTGCCAACGGGGTGCCGTCCACACATGGGACCAAGGGGACATCGACGTCACGGCGAGGGGATAAGCTGACGAAGTGCGCTGGCGTCCGACTTGGCGCTCTTCTTGGGTCATCGCGTAAGAATTTCGAAGAGCGCGTTGGGTGCTTTCGTGCGGTCGGCAACCCAATCGAAAACGTCGTTGCCTCCCGCGGTAGCGCCTTCTTGAAAGCGCGGATTGTCCTGACGGTCCAAGGAGCGGCGAATGAATGCCGCGGCCTCGGGATCAGCAGGGTCCGCGAAGAGACCGAGGAAGCCGAGAGTGATGACGCTGAAACCTTCAGCATCATCCAGGTCAGCTCGTTGAGCGAGCGCATCAAAGATTCCGATGCAATACCCAAGTACCCACGTGCCTTCGAGGGCTTGCGACGGCGTTTGCGTTGCCATCGTCAACTGCGTCGTGATGAGGTCTTGGCCGATCGAGGCGATTTTTCCGAGGCGATCTGCATCAGCCATCGTTGAAGAACCTTTTTGCGAGGAGAGACGAGGGTAGCCCGAAATGCGGTATTGCCTGACAGACACGATCTGCAGTGTTCTTGTGAAGAAGTATGTAGGCCTAGGAAGAAGCTAACGCAGCACTAACGGACGTGATCGGCGATGACCAGCATTTCGCCGATCATGAAGCAGCGAATGTCCTCTAACAGCTCGACAGCGGACATTGTTGGTCACAAGTGCCACGGCAGCGGTCAGCGCCGGGCTAAGGTCCGTTCCTGTATACGAGTTCGCATCCGTCACCTGTAGGCGGCTGACCTCAGAGACGTCTGCGTCGCCCCTGGGAGCGGACCTTTCGTGGTTGCACGCGACGGCTGGTCTGCCGCCGGAAGCGGACGTGGGCAGGGTCACGTGGTTCGAGCGAACCCGGTCGTGTGCCGACTTCTGCAAATGGGACAAACCGCCCGTCGCCTTCTTGGCCGGTGGCCCCCGCCGGATGTCAGTGTTGATGTCTGCAAGTGTATATCTGCTCGCATCCGGTTCCGGCCGCCATTGGACGGCTGTGACGACAGCGTTGAGCCTGTAAGCGGACCTGCGCATGCTTCAAGCAACGGCCGCTCTGCTTCCCAGAGCAGAAGTGCGCTAGTCGCGACGCTCGAGCGAAAGCGGTCCTGCGGAACGCTGTCGATCGACTACGTCTCCCAGAGGTCCTTGTCGTCGACGTGCCGTTGGATGTAGTCGCGAATGCGCTCCTCCGTGATCGGGGTCTCCTGGCCCTCGAGCTGCATGGTCCGCTGAACGGCCGACAGATGGGCCACGGCGATCTTCCGCGCCTGTCGCATCACCGCCTGCTCCAAAGGTTCGCGTGGCACGAGTGCGTAGACGAGATCGCAGCCCAAATGGTGGGCGACATCCTGCAGCTGATTGAGCTGAATTGTTCCCTCCCGCTCGCGGCGCTCCAGTTGCGAAACGCGTTGCTTGGCCACCCCCAAGCGACCTCCGAGAACGGGCTGGCTGACGCCCAGCGCAAAGCGGATTGTCCCAATCCAACCGCGCGTGGGCCGCGGGCAATTCTTCAGCAGCGCCATCAAAGTGTGCCGTTGGCCGTCGATAGACCTGCGGACTAGCTGGCGATTATAGTTCATGCCCCTCCCCGCCCCTGGTCCGGTCAACGAAATCGTTGACACCATGCTCTAGGAAGTCATCAAAACGCTTGACGCAAACTGTCCTCGATCTGAGCAAAGGCCATTGCCTCGGCGGCCGACAGTCGAAGCACTTCGGGCTCATCATTCCTCGTCCGGGTCTCATCGTACTCGGATATGACCCGACGCCGACAGCACCGCACAATTCACTCAAATGAACCAGAAGGCGGACTTGAGGTGAGCCGAGGTTCCCGTTCAACGCGATCATCCAGGAGCCGCCGCCTCTGTTCATTTACGCGAGCGAGACGAGCTGCGGACCAATCGTTGATCAAATCACAAAAAGGGTGGTGTCCAGCCACGGTAGTCTCCATGCACTCCCTTGCCCGCGTACAGATCGCCTGCCTCTAAGAGCGCTTCCATTTCAGATAACGTCGCACAGCTTCGACCAAGCGGGGGCTCGGCTCTGGAGGCGACAGCAGAGCTTGAGCAAAGGCCGTCGCATCGGTGGGTGACAGGCGAAGGATCTCAGGCGCGCCGTTGTTCTTTGAGCTCTTGTCGTTCTCAGACATGTTCTAGCTTCCCAAGCTGATCTGTTCCCGCCCAACCCGTTGCAAGGTGCGGTACAACGTCGGCGTGGAAATGCTCAACGTGCGCGAGACTTCCTCTGGCGACAGTCGCCCGGAGACAATGGCTTCATGCGCCCAGAGCGCATCTCGTTCGGTGACCTTGCGCTCCCGGCCGAGATGCTGGCCGCGCGCCCTGGCGGCTGCCATGCCTGCGCGGGTGCGCTCGCTGATGAGTGCTCGCTCGAATTCTGCCATTGCGCCCATCACGTGAAAGAGCAGCCGTCCGCTGGCCGTCGTCGTGTCGATCGCTTCCGATAACGAACGGAAGCCGATGCCTTCAGCTTCCAGCGTCGTCGTGATCGAAATCAGATGGGCGAGGCTGCGTCCGAGACGATCGAGCTTCCACGTTACCAGCACATCACCAGGCGCCAAAGCTGCAAGCGCATCGTTGAGCGCCACGCGATCAGTCACCGCTCCACTGATCCCCTCGTCCTGATAGATCTTCTCACAACCGGCATGCGCGAGCGCGTCGAGTTGTAGTCCTAAGTTCTGGTCTTCCGTCGAGACACGCGCGTAGCCGATCAACATACCTTTCAATTCTCAAGCCGCTCTCGTGCGCGGAAAACCGCGTGCGGCTCACATTATCAAATGGGGTCCCTTTTGAAGGAGCGCGCACGCACCGAACGGAGCCCGCGCAAACCCTTCAGAATACGGAGTTTACCATTTTGATCGATGCGATTCCAGACCGGTGACAAAAGGGACCCCTTTTGTCAGCCGGAAGCCAAGCATGGCTAAGCCCTCCAAACCGTCCGACAACATCTGCCTCGATGCGCACGCCGTTCGACACTGCGTCTCGTACTCCCTCAACCAACTCACACGGCTCGAAGCCGCTGGTAAATTCCCCAGGCGCATTCGTCTCGGGGCCCGTCGAATGGCATGGGCGTTTCGCGACGTCTTGGATTGGATGCAGGCGAAGGTCGATACCCGCCCTGTAGGACCGTTGAGTCCAAAGATTGTGATCGACACTGGGGACCGCTTCATCCGCATAAAAGAGCTGCGGTCGATCGTGCTCTTTCATCCCAATCACATCCGCAACTTGGAGCGTGAAGGCAAGTTCCCAGGTCGGATCTACGTCAGCGACGTAAGGGTTGTATGGCTGGAGAGAGAGATCAGGGATTGGCTGGAGGCTCAGAGGCAACGCGCGGAGGCTGCCGCGACTCTCAAGACGTATCATGTCCGTCTATGCCGGCCACGGTTTGAGGTGGCCGACGTAATAGTGCAAGCCGACAGTCCCGGTTCCGCCGAACGGACAGCTCTCGAGACGGTCGAGACATCCAAGCCGGGTTGGTGTCTCTTGCCCCATCGCCCTGAGAGCTACCAACCCCACGTCCAGATGAGTGTTCTTGAAGAGACGCCGACGTATGCTGCGGAAGTAGTCCGGGACATTCTATCGAAGTACGAGGCCAAGTACGTTCGCTATCTTCTGCTTCATGCCGACACCAACATGCGTAACGGCACAGTCCTCCTCCAGCCGTGGTTCACACATGAAGAGCTGGGCAGTCTTGCCGGCGATCTAGCGAATGATTGGGTTGCTGGCTTCGATCGAAAGGTGACGCCAATCCGCCGACGCGGGCGCCCGTCCAAGAAGAAAACCAAAGCAGCTCACCCTCGCTAGCGCGAACTACACCGGGAAGTGGAATGCACGCGTATCAGGAACGCGAGCCGCATCGGGAGCTCCGATCCTAAGAATGACGGTGATAAAGAACACAATGTCGATGCCGAATGCGATCGCGCGTTGCCCGCCTCTAAGTGGCTCCGCCCCACCATCATCGCTTTTATTCGTGCACCATAGCAAAACTAAACTCCGACCCAAGACCGACCCAAGAGCGATCCGGTGGTAATCTGCAGGCGAAGAGTTCGACTAACCCATTGAAAAGATTGGTGGGTGATGAAGGATTCGAACCTTCGACCCGCTGATTAAGAGTCAGCTGCTCTACCAACTGAGCTAATCACCCATGCCGCCGAGCGGCGCGTCCCGGCCACTGGTTCGGCGTTCGCCGCGGGGCCAAGACGTCAAAAGGGCCCGCCACGCGAGCCCTCGTTGACGCTGCGTTTAGCACCCTCGCGCCCGCCTGTCCAGCCGCAGCGCTACAGGAAAATTCGCCAGTCCGCCAAACCGCTTGGATCGCAGGAAAACCGCGAAAAAAGGTCCCGGGCCCCGCAGATTGCCCCCGCCGGGCCTCGCCGCTACTGCACCCGGGCAGAATCACGGATAGGCTGATCTCTCACTGGCATCCCGACAGGGGGCCTGCAGTCCGGCGCCCGGTGAACCGATGGATCCGGTACCCATGGAAGAGAAACGAAAGGTTCCGCGCCGGCGCGTCCTCAAGGAGGGCAAGATCATATTTGCCGACGGCCTGCGTCTCCTCGACTGCACCATCCGCGATATGTCCTCGAACGGCGCCAAGCTGCTCATCGCCAACACCGTCGGCCTGCCGGACACGTTCTACCTCTATGAGAAATCGTCGGGCATGATCTATCCCGCCGCCATCGCCTGGCGTCAGCCAAACTCGATCGGCGTCGAGTTCAAAGGGCCAGCCAGCAGCATTCACGACGCCGCCAACAAGCGCTTCGCACGCTTGAAGTTCGCCTGACCTTTACGGTGTCATCAGCAGATGCTCGTGCGCACGCAGCGACGCGATGATCTCCGCGGACCCTTTGACAACGCAATGCATCGGATTGTTCTGCACCCGGAACCTGACGCCAATGCGCCGCGTCAGCGCCGTGTCGAGCTTGTCCAGCAGCGCCCCGCCCCCGGTGAGGTGCACGCCACGTCGCGCGATATCGCTCAGGGTGTCGGGCGGTAGATCCTCCAGCGCCCGCTGCACGAACTCCGCGAGCGCCTCCACGGGCTCCGCCAGCGCCTCGGCAACGTCGCTCGAGCGCAGCACGATGGACTTTGCGCTGCCCTGGCGCAGATCCCGCCCGCGGATGTGCACTTCCGCGGATCGCCCATTCGCTGCGGCAAGCGCCGTGCCCACCTCCACCTTGATGCGCTCTGCATTTGCTTCACCCACCAGCAACTGATGCTGGCGCCGGATGTAGCGCACGATGGCTTCGTCCATCGCGTTGCCCGCCACCCGCAGCGTGCGCGCCGAGACGATCTTGCCACCCGACAGGACAGCGATATCGGACGTGCCGCCACCGATATCGACCACCATCGCTCCGCCAGGCTCGCCCACGGGAAGCCCCGCGCCCAAAGACGCAGCGACGGGCTCTGCCACCAAGTAGACTTTGCGTGCGCCTAACGACACCGCGGTATCGTACACCGCCCGCCGCTCAACCGGCGTTGCTTGCGCCGGCACGCAAATGAGGATGCGCGGACGACGGAAGCCTAGCATCGTCTTCGTGCGCTTGATGAACTGCCGCAGCATTTCCTCGGTGGCGACGAAATCGGCGATGACGCCATCACGCAGCGGCCGCACCAGCTCCACGTTTTCCGGCGTGCGCCCGATCATCGCCTTCGCCTTGCGGCCGACGGCCAGCATCTCTCGCGTACCGCGGTGCGAGCGCACGGCCACAGCAGAAGGCTCATCGATGATGATGCCGCGCCCGGCCACGTGCACCAGCGTATTCGCCGTGCCGAGGTCGATTGCAATGTCATCCCTGAACGCACCCGCCACGCCACGCAGCATAGCCAGCCCCAGCCTGGCTCTCCCGAGCCCACAAAAACAGTCTTCGCAAAGACCTTAGGCGCAATCCCCTGCCGCGCCAACGCAACCGCAAAGAAAAGGGCGCCGCTGCAAATCGAGTTGCAGCGGCGCCCAAAAGCAGATCCGTAGACGTTAGAGCGACTGGGCGCGCGCCGTCTTCTGGCGCTTTACCATCAGCTTGTTCAGCGCGGAAACATAGGCCCGTGCCGACGCCACCATGGTGTCCGTATCGGCACCGCGGCCCGTCACCATGCGCCCGCCCTCCTCAAGGCGCACCGAGACCTCGGCCTGCGCGTCCGTGCCTTCGGTCACGGCGTGCACCTGATAGAGATCCAGCTTCACCTCGTGCGGCACCAGCTGCTTGATCGCATTGAACGTGGCATCCACGGGACCGTTGCCCGCGGACTGCACCGTGTGCTGCGTGCCATCGATATCGAGCGTCAGCGTCGCCTGCTGCGGCCCCATGTTGCCGGCGATGACGGTGAGCGAAACCACCTTCATCCGGTCGTGCATGTGGGCGATGCCTTCATCGACCAGCGCCTCGATGTCCTCGTCGTAGACGTGCTTCTTGCGGTCAGCCAGCGCCTTGAAGCGGTTGAACGCATCTTCGAACGCGTTCTCTCCGAGCTCATAGCCCAGTTCCTTCAGCTTCGTGCGGAACGCATTGCGGCCCGAGTGCTTGCCCATCACCAGCGACGTCTTGCCGACACCGACGGACTCCGGCGTCATGATCTCGTAGGTCTGCTGATACTTGAGGATGCCATCCTGGTGGATGCCGCTCTCGTGCGCGAACGCATTGCGGCCGACGATCGCCTTGTTGTACTGCACCGGGAAATTCGTCACCGCCGACACGAGACGCGAGGCGCGCGACAGCATCGTGCTGTCGATGCCGCTGTCGTACGGCAGCTTGTCCCGCCGCGTCTTGATCGCCATGACGATCTCTTCCAGCGCCGCGTTACCCGCGCGCTCGCCGATGCCGTTGATCGTGCATTCGATCTGCCGCGCACCGCCACCCAGCGCCGCCAGCGAGTTCGCCACCGCCAAACCGAGGTCGTTATGGCAATGCGTCGAGAATACCGCCTTGTCGGCATTCGGCACACGCGCGCGCACCTGGCGGAACATCTCCGCGTACTCGTCCGGCGTCGCATAGCCGACCGTGTCGGGCAGATTGATCGTCGTCGCGCCCGCCTTGATTGCTGCATCGACGCACTGGCACAGATAGTCGATGCCCGTGCGCGTTGCGTCCATTGCACTCCACTCGACGTCCTCGACGAGGTTGCGCGCACGCGCCACCGTCGCGGTGATGATCTCCAGCACCTCGGCCTCGGTCTTGCGCATCTGATGCGCGAGATGGATCGGCGAGGTGGAGACGAACGTATGGATGCGACCGCGTTTGGCGTGCTTCACCGCTTCGCCTGCGCGGTCGATGTCGGCGTTGATGGCGCGCGCCAAGCCCGCCACCGTCGCGTTCTGCACCCGCTTGGCGATCGCCGACACCGCCTCGAAGTCGCCGTCCGACGCAATCGGGAAACCGGCTTCGATGATATCGACGCCCATCTGGTCGAGGCACTCGGCGACCTCGAGCTTCTCCTCGAAGGTCATCGTCGCCCCGGGGCACTGCTCGCCATCGCGCAACGTGGTGTCGAAAATGACGACGCGTTCTGCCTCGGACTGCTCCACGGGCGTTTGTGGATCGGTGCTCATCTGAATTCTTCTTTCGCTTCCGGCCGGCCCTCAAGGCTCGGCGAATGTTCAACCAGCTGGCTCGACTTGTCATCCCCCTGAGCACCGTCCCGGGATCACCGGAACCTTGATCGGCTCAGGGGCTGCTAAGGAGCAGGTTCAGAAGCTGCGGAAGTCGCGCCGAGGCGCCGCCGCGGACCGAATCCGCGCGGAAAAAGCCTTTGCCATCAATGCCTGTCATCTGGCGCATGGCCATCTCTTAATACAACCGGGCGCAATTGGCTAGTCGGGCGCCGAATTGGCCCGCCAGCCCCCCGATCGAGCGCCCCCCGCGGTGGCCCATTATCGCCCGCGGGAGGAACCAGCCGTTAAGCCTTATGCCCCGGCAGGAACGCCGCGCCTAGACGGTGATCGCACCGTCGATGACGCGCACCGCACTGCCGCCAATCCGCACCGTCCCCAGCCGCCCGCCCGTCACCACCAGCGTCAGCGCGATCGAGCTGGGACGACCCATCTCATAGCCCTGCTCGATGATCCTGCGATGCACCCCGTCCGGCAGGGTATCGAAATCGTGCACCACGCCGGCGAAGCACACCGCTGCCGAACCCGTCGCCGCATCCTCAGGGACACCGATCTGCGGCGCGAACATGCGCGCATGGAAAGCCGAGCCGCTGTGCACGCACTCGCGCGTATAGAGATAGACGCCGCCGAACGTTCTGCCGGGAAACACACTGTCCCAATGGCTCTGCTCCACGTGCGCCTTCGCCATCGCTTCGAGGCTCGACACCGGCACGAACGCAAACGTGTTCCCTGCCGAAAGGCACTGCGGGGTGTGGTTCTCAAAACCGATCTCGCGCGGCAGCAGCCCGAGCGCATCGGCGATCCGGTCGCGCGACGGCGGCAGCGCGGTCTTCTCCGGCAGCTTCGGCGCGTCGAACTCCGCCAGCGCCGCCTGTCCCTCGCGCAGCCTCACTCCCACGCGCACCGTGCCGATCGGCTGTTCCAGCACGATGATCGCGTCACGCTCGCCATTCACCATTTGCGTGCGCAGCTGCGCCAGCAGGATCGCCGTGCCGATCGTCGGATGCCCGGCGAAGGGAAGCTCGCTGCCCGGGGTGAAAATCCTGATCCGCGCCGAATGCGCCGGATTCTGCGACTTCATGACGAAGACCGTTTCCGACACGTTCAGCTCGCCGGCAATCGCCTGCATCTGCTCCGCGCTCAGCGCGTCGGCGTCAGTGATGATAGCGAGGGGATTGCCGCTGAACCGGCGATCGGTAAAGACGTCGAGCGTGTAGAGCGGCAGCGCCATGCGGGATATCCGGTTATGAAAACCGGCGCACTCTGCCCAATTCCTCTGACGGGTCAAGCGCGCCGATGCCTCGGCACGCTTCACGATCCATGGCGCGCGTCAAAGATGCCGTCAGACCAGCCCGCGGGCAAAAGCGCGCGCATGCACCGGCATGTCTTCCGTGCCGTCGTCGGCGCCGCGCACGATGACGATATCATCGAGCTCTGGGGACGCCTGCCCCTCGATGAAACGCATGATGCGTGCGCGCAGCGCCTCCGCAGTCAGCGCGCTGCGCCACTCGATACCGATGGCGACATGCACGCCCGCGGGCGCCACGACATAACCCGGCACACGCTGCAGATCGCCGGGAGTCAGCCCTGTCTCTTCACCAAGCTCGCGCACGATGCAGCCGTCGATGTCGATCCGCCCCGCCGCAGCATCATCCGCATCGATCACCCCGCTCGGCGGATAGACGCGCCCCGAATTGAGTTGCCCCGGCGCTTGCCGCCCAAACAACAGGTGACCATCAGCCGACCGGATCAGCGCCGCGCCCGAGGCTTCGCGCACGACATCGCTGGTCGCAAACGGCAGCGACCGCCAATAGAGCATCGTGCGGAAATCCGTCTTGAAGAGTGTCCCCGACAGCCGGCCTGCTTCGATTTCATGCTCGCGGAAGAGATAGACGTCGCCGTTGAACAGCGACGGGCATGCCGCGCGTCGGCGCTCCCAATAGCTGACGATCGCCGCCTGGTCCCGTTCGGCCAGCGGCCAGCACCACTCGTCGATGCTGAGCACACATTCGCTAACCCGAACCACCGCGCCCTGTCCTGGAATAGCTCGCACTGCAGCGCGCTCCGGCAACTTTATGGCCAAAATCGAAGTGGCCCACTCAAACTTGATTTCCGCGGCGAAATCTTAGTTTCGCCAAGAACAAACCACGCTCGTTCCACGATGCAGGAGTGGACTGAGGGTGTCAGCAAGCAGTGCCGAGGGGGACTTTGCATTTGCTTCGCCCAAGCGATCATCACTGACGGCATCCTCGCAGTCGCGCGTTTCAACGCGTGCGGCGATGACCGGAATTGCACCCGCCGGCCACGCGGCCTTTCGCAGGTGTGAGATCAGAAATCCGGCGGCGCCATTACCGTGGCGCCGCTGGAGCGGACGGTGGAGGTCCCCGCTTCTCCGCCGTCCGTTTCCTTGCGCGCCCTGCATCGAGCCCTTCCTCGTTGCAGGGCGACTGCCTGGAAGGCTCGCGTGGCTGTAGCCTGACGCTACCTCCCCAAAGCCCGCTGCGCGAGCCTTCTGGCTTCCTGCTTGTCTAGAGGCAGCCGAGCGTCTTCGATCCGCACGTATAGTAGTTGATCATCTCCGCAGAGCAGCACGGCTGATCGGCGCCGCAGCGCCACGTCTTGATCTTGCCGCTCGACGTCTTGTGCTTGCAGATCTTCGTCGCATTCTTCGGACCAGCGACAGCCGCTCCGGACGACATCGCAAGCGGCATCGCAATCACTGCGACCGCCAACGCGATCGATGACAGAACACGCAACATGGCTGAACTCCCTGTTGACCCAGATGAGGTCAACAGTATGCGCCAAGTTCAGCCGAGTTGCAGTTGCGCCCGCGCCTCAGTTGCGCGACTTGTCGACCAGCGCGCCCGCCTTGATCCACGGCATCATGTCACGCAGCTTTGCGCCGACCTGCTCGATCGGATGCTCGTCCGCCAGGCGCCGCGTGGCCTTGAAGCGGCCAGCGCCGGACTTGTATTCCTGCATCCACTCGGAGGTGAAGCGGCCGGTCTGAATGTCCTTCAGAACCTTCTTCATCTCCGCCTTCGTCTCCGGCGTGATGATGCGCGGGCCCGAGACGTACTCGCCCCACTCGGCCGTGTTCGAGATCGAGTAGTTCATGTTGGCGATGCCGCCCTGATAGATCAGATCGACGATCAGCTTCACCTCGTGCAGGCACTCGAAGTAGGCCATCTCCGGCGCGTAGCCGGCTTCGACCAGCGTCTCGAAGCCCGCGCGGATGAGCTCAACGAGGCCGCCGCACAGCACCACCTGCTCACCGAAGAGATCGGTCTCGCACTCTTCGCGGAAGTTGGTCTCGATGATGCCCGAGCGGCCGCCGCCGACGCCCGACGCGTACGACAGCGCCAGGTCATGCGCATTGCCCGACGCATCCTGGTGTACAGCGATCAGGCACGGCACGCCGCCGCCCTTCTGGTATTCGCCGCGCACCGTGTGGCCCGGGCCCTTCGGCGCGATCATCACCACGTCTAGGCTCTTCTTCGGCTCGATCAGGCCGAAGTGCACGTTGAGGCCGTGCGCGAAGGCAATCGCGGCACCGTCGCGGATGTTGTCGGCGATCTCGTTCTTGTAGATATCGGCCTGCAGCTCGTCAGGCGTCGCCATCATGATGAGATCGGCCCACTTGGCGGCATCGGCCACCGACATCACCTGCAGCCCGTCGGCCTCGACCTTCTTGGCCGTCGTCGACTCCGGACGCAGCGCGACGCGGATGTCCTTGACGCCCGAGTCCTTCAGGTTCAGCGCGTGCGCGCGGCCCTGGGAGCCATAGCCGACAATGGCAACCTTCTTGCCTTTGATGAGATTGGTGTCGGCATCACGATCGTAATAAACGCGCATGGCTTCCTCTGACGTTTCTGGCTCGTAGCGAGTGATGATATCGAGCTGCGGGATGCAGCAATCGGGTGGGCGCCGGCCGGAAAACGCGACCGGCGGAGTTATTCCGCGCAGCTCCTTTAGCTGCTTACAGGCCCGCGGCCAATGGCGGCTATGCCCGTGCGCGACACTTCGACAAGGCCGAGCTCGGTCATGATCTGGATGAATTCCTCGATTTTCGAGGGTTTGCCGGTCACTTCGAAGACGAAATGCTCCGTCGAGGTGTCGACCACCTTGGCCCGGAAAATCTCGGCGATCCGCAGCGCCTCGATGCGCTTTTCACCCTTGCCGGACACCTTGATCAGCGCCAGCTCGCGCTCCAGCGCCACGCCCTCGTTGGTGAGGTCGCGCACCCGGTGGATGGGCACCAGCCGCTCCAGCTGATGCTTGATCTGCTCGATCACGTCAGGGGTGCCGCGCGTGACGATGGTGATGCGCGACAGATGCTTCTCATGCTCCGTCTCGGTCACCGTCAAACTGTCGATGTTGTAGCCACGCCCTGAGAACAGGCCGATGACACGTGCCAGCACGCCAGGCTCGTTGTCGACCAGTACCGATAGCGTGCGCGAGACGACGGCTTGCACGGCGCCGGGGCCGACGTAGTGACTTTTCGCGAGTGGCTTGGCCATGTTCATTGCTTTTTCTCTGGGGCCGCATCTGGGGCTGTAGTGGGACTTCCGGGAGCCGCTTCCGGCTGCGTCGGCACGACATCGGCGGGGCGAGGCGGCAGCTTCGCCCCCGGGAAAAGCGTCTTGAAGAAAAGCGGGAAGCCGTGCTCATCGACGTTCCGCTGGAACGCTACAATCTTCTCTTTCGGCACTTTGTACTGACCGAACGCCGCGCCGACGCGCCGCGACATCGTCTCGACCAGCATCTTCGGCGTTGGAGCGCCCTGGCGCTTCAGTACGTCCGGGGGCGTGCGCGAGTAGATCATCGTCAGGATCTGCGTCTCCATGTAGTCCTGCGCGATGCACGCCTCGAACGCCTTGGTGTACTCCGACGACAAGCTGTGCGTGCGGTAGCAGGCATCGATGAAGCCGAACGTCTTGGTCGCGCCCTGCGTGCGCTGCATCTGCGCCAGCCGCGTCGCCGCTTCCTTGATGTTCTCGACCTGATCCCAGCCCGGATCATGCGCAGCCGCGAGCGACGTCGAGCCAAGTCCGATCACAGCGGCAGCCCCGAGCGCCAGCAGCCCGCGCACGTGCGCCACCTTCCTCGAGCCAGAAACGCTGACCGTACCCTTGACGATATCGCTTCGCACATCTGTCATCAGACCAGAACCTTGCCCTCTGCTCCGATCGCGTTCTCGACTTCCTCGTCGGAAACGTCCTCGCCGAGCAGCATTTCATTATGCGCTTTCCCTGACGGAATCATCGGGAAGCAGTTTGCCAGTGTCGCCACGCGACAATCGAAGATAACTGGCCCCTTCGTCTCGATCATGGCGCGGATGGCGTCATCCAGCTCGGCCGGATCGTCGCAGCGCATGCCCGTCCAGCCGTAGGCTTCGGCGAGCTTCACGAAATCGGGCAGGCTCTCGGTATAGCTGTGCGACAGCCGGTTTCCGTGCAGAAGCTGTTGCCACTGCCGCACCATGCCCATGTACTGGTTATTGAGGATGAACACCTTCACCGGCAGGTCGTACTGCACCGCAGTCGAGGCCTCCTGGATGTTCATCAGGATCGAGGCATCGCCCGCGATGTCGATCACCAGCGACTTGGGATGCGCAAGCTGCGCGCCGATCGCCGCCGGCAGGCCATAACCCATCGTGCCGAGACCGCCCGACGTCATCCACCGGTTCGGCTCGTCGAAGTGATAGAACTGCGCCGCCCACATCTGGTGCTGGCCCACTTCCGTGGTGATGTAAGAGTCGCGATCCTTCGTCAGTGCGAACAGACGCTCGATCGCGTACTGCGGCATGATCACGTCGTTCGAGTTCTTGTAGCTGAGCGACTTCTTCGCGCGCCAGCCGTCGATCTGCTTCCACCAGCTCTTGTGCGCCGCCTTGTCGAGCTGCGGCGCCTTCGACTTCCACACGCGCAGCATGTCTTCCAGCGTGTAGGCAACGTCGCCCACGATGGGGATGTCGACCTTCACGTTCTTGTTGATCGAGGAAGGATCGATGTCGATCTGGATCTTCAGCGAGTTCGGCGCGAACGCATCGAGGCGGCCGGTGATCCGGTCATCGAAGCGCGCGCCCACCGCGACCATCACATCGCAGTCGTGCATGGCCAGATTGGCTTCGTACGTGCCGTGCATGCCCAGCATGCCCAGCCACTGCTTGTCAGAAGCAGGATAAGCACCAAGCCCCATCAGCGTCGACGTGATCGGATAGCCGGTGAGACGCACCAACTCGCGCAGCAGCTGGCTCGCCTTCGGGCCAGAATTGATCACGCCGCCGCCCGTGTAGAACACAGGCTTCTTGGCGCGCGCCATCAGGTCCACGGCATCGCGCACCGCAGTCTGATCCGGCTTCACGCGCGGCTTATAAGTCTTGTGTGCAATGTTCGACGGGCCGACGTAATTGCCGGTCGCGAACTGCACGTCCTTTGGAATATCGACCACGACCGGACCCGGCCGCCCTGCCTTGGCGATATAGAAGGCCTCATGCAGGATGCGGGCAAGGTCGTTGACGTTCTTCACCAGCCAGTTGTGCTTCGTGCACGGCCGCGTGATGCCGACCGTATCGCACTCCTGGAAGGCATCGTTGCCGATGAGGTGCGTCGGCACCTGCCCGGTGATGCACACCAGCGGAATGGAATCCATCAGCGCGTCGGTGAGCCCGGTCACTGCGTTGGTCGCGCCCGGCCCGGACGTCACCAGCGCCACGCCCACCTTGCCCGACGAGCGCGCATAGCCCTCGGCCGCATGCAGCGCACCGCCCTCCTGGCGAACCAGGATGTGCTTGACCTTATCCTGCTGGAACAGCTCATCGTAGATCGGCAGCACCGCGCCGCCGGGATAGCCGAAGATATGTTCGACGCCCTGATCCTTGAGCGCCTCGAGCACCATTTCTGCGCCCGTCATCGTGCGTGCCATAACCAGCTCCAAGGCTTTCGGGTCGCAATCCGACCCCCTTAACTGTTGGCGCGCAACGTATGGTGCCGAAAATGACGGGTCAATGAGGCTATTGAACTAAAGATACGATTTTTGCCACTTCGCTTTTCATTTCTTGCGCGGAAACATGATACCACGCAATCATATTACTTCTAGCCCAAGTCAGCTGTCGCTTGGCGTACTGCCGCGACTCCGTTTGCCCCTCGCCGAGGGCTGCCTCTAGGGAGACCTCCCCGGCAAGGTGACGGCGCAGCGGACCGACCCCGAGCGACGACAAAAGCGGCAACGCGGGGTCTAGCCCGAGGCGTTCAAGTTGCATCACCTCATCCAGCGCCCCCGCATCGATCATCGCGCAAAAGCGCTCGTCGATCCGTCGATAGAGCTCATCGCGCTCCACCTGCACCAGCAGCGGCACTGCATCGGCGAGGTCGATGATCTTCTGCCGCGGCACTCGCTGCCATTCGGCCAGAGAGACGCCCGTTGCCTCCAGCACCTCCAGCGCCCGCACGATCCGCTGCGTATCGGTCGGCGCCAGCCGCCCCGCCGTCTCCGGATCGCGCGCCGAAAGCTCCCCGTGCAGCACACCGGCCCCCACCTCGGCGCCTCGCGCACGCCAGTGCTGGCGCACATCGTCCGGGACGGCGGGTATCGGAGAAAGCCCCTCCGTCAGCGTCTTGAAGTAAAGCCCCGTGCCGCCGACGATGATCGGCCGCTGTCCCGCGCGTTGCGCCTCGCCCAGCACCCGGGCTACGTCCCTGGCATACCGCCCCGCCGAATAGCTCTCCCGCCCTGGAACGAACCCATAGAGCGCATGCGGCGCGCGCTGTTCCTCCGCCGCTGATGGCCGCGCCGTCAGGATGCGCAACTCGCGGTAGACCTGCATCGAATCCGCATTGATGACGATTCCGCCCAGTTCTTCGGCGAGACGCAACGCGAGCCCCGACTTTCCGCTCGCGGTCGGTCCGGCAATGAGGATGGGGCGCATGTCATTCATGCGTGAAGCCCTACAGCAGCCCGCCTCTCCTTTCCATTACGCGCAGCGCTAATAGTTGCCGGCGCTAGTAACTGATTGTCGTACGCAGCCCGAACACCGCCGCGTTGGGAATGGCTTTCAGAGGATCGACCGGGTCGTTCGTATGCCCGCCGGGATTCCAGAAGTATTGGAAGTCGGGCTGTACGTAGAGACCCTGCATGATCTCCGCCGTATAGCTCACCTCGAGCACGCCTTCGAAGCTGGGCGCCACCGGATCGCCGATCTCCCGGTAGAAGTCCATCACCCGCGACGAGACTCCGGTGTAGATGAAGCCAACCCCGAGCGTGTCGCGGGGACGATCGTCGAACAGGCCGTGCGCCGTCACGCCCGCCTCGAAATAATGCTGAATGAGATTGCCTTCAGGCGGAGCCACGATGTAGCTGCCGAACAGCGTCACGCCGCGCTGCTCTTTGCTGCCTGGCACGCGGTAAATCATCTGATCGAGAAGCGCGTAGAAGCCGTAGTCTTTATCCGCCACGGACCCGGTGGGACTGAAAAGTCCGATGGGCAGCCCATTGTTTCCGACGGCTTGCGGAACGAACGTCCCAAAGTAGCGATATGTCCCGAGCTTCAACTTCCCGGCCAGTTCGCCCTCACCCTGATTGTACTTGATAGCCGTTTCCGCAATGAACAAAGGCGCGGTGAACGGAAACAGTAGACCGTTGGGGCTGCAATCCTGCGGAACCTCGTCGTCAGGGCAGTCCCCCGCCGGATCGCCGCTGAAGAGGCCGAACAAGAACCCAATGCTGTCGTTCGGAGTGAACGCCAGTCGCGCACCCGGTGCCGCCATCGGATAGGACGGACCGCCGTCGGGCAAATTGATGCCTGTGATCGACGGCCAGCCGAACGAGCCGTTGAGAAAAGCGGCACCCGCCTCACTGATGATGAACTCCGAATCCGCAGACAGCTGGCCGACGCGCAGCGACATGTGATTATCGAGCAGCTTCTGCTCCAGATAGATCTCGAACAACCGCGTCGAAGGCAGCGCCTCGATGAAGCTCGCCGGCATCAGCACGCCGAGGTTCGCCGCCGTGATGCTCTGCCCGTGGATCTGATAGCCGTTGGCGAAGAACCTGAGTCCCTTCAAGCCAGCCGCCTTTTCGAGATCGACTCCAACCTCCACATCGAGCCGCCCGATATATTGCGTGCCTTGGGCGTACCCGCCCACCGGATTGCCCAGCACGTCACCAATATAATTGACGGCATAAGTGATGCCCCGGCCCGCGAGCATCGTTCGCACACCCGCCGGATCGCCGAACCAGCGTGGGAAGTTTACTGCGATCGAGGGCTCGGGGAGCCCCGGAACGCGGTCGCTCTCTTCCTCGATCGTCTGCGCCCATACCGGGCTGAAGCATACGCTCGCCAGCGCGACCGCGACCGCCAGGCCGCGCGCACTCCAGCGCAAGTCGCCTACTATCCTGCCGCGACGGCGCGCACAGGTCATGCAGTTTCCACCCCAACCGGCCAGAGCCGATCAGGCCAGCCCGGACGGGGCCCGCCTTCCGCCGCTGATCTCGCACGATTCCCCAGCACTTGTGACGCCCGTGCATCGCTACGCGCGCGTCCACCTGCGAATCATTTCGCCAATTGCTGCACTGATATCGGTCATTGGCGCAGCCGCGACGTGCCTGTGACCTGCAAAACACGACGCCTCGCAAATTTACGCGCCCACGACTCCCAATGCGGGGTTTGCCGCTCTTGTCGCGCCGCATCGAAGCCGCTAGCCATCTACAAATGGTGCAACGGGACAAGCGCTCGAAATCAAAAAGCAGGAGAAGTTGCGCATGGCTGACGAGCCGATCGTGGCCCAAACTGGCCCCTATCAGGTCGAACTGACGGAAGGGAAGCCGTATTTCTATTGCCGCTGCGGCCGCTCCCAGAAGCAGCCCTTCTGCGATGGCTCGCACAACGGCACCGGCATCGAGCCGATGCGCTTCGTCGTCGATCACACGGGAACGTTCAATATCTGTGGCTGCAAACAGACCGACGACGAACCATTCTGCGACGGATCGCATCTTTTGCTCTAGGTTTGCCAAGCTTTGTCGAGCCGGGGGGTAGCATGGAATATTTCGTCCAGCAGTTGATCAACGGTCTATCACTCGGCTCGATCTACGGGCTCATCGCCATTGGCTACACGATGGTGTTCGGCATCATCGGCATGGTGAACTTTGCCCACGGCGATGTCTTCATGGTGTCGGCCTTCATCGCCCTCATTCTATTCCTCATCCTCACCCAGGTGCTCGGCGTAACCGCGCTCGGTTTTGCCCTTCTCATCGTATTGGTGCTGGGCATGCTTCTCACAGCGCTCTGGAGCTGGGTGATCGAGCGCGTCGCCTACCGGCCGCTCGCAGGATCGTTCCGATTGGCGCCGCTCATCTCCGCCATCGGCATGTCGATCTTCCTTTCCAACTTCGTGCAGGTTGCTCAGGGCCCGCGCAACAAGCCCGTTCCCCCGATGTTGAACGATACGATCTCGATCCCCATCGGCAGCGGCTACGCCACCATCTCCGAAAAGCAGTTCCTCATCTTCGCGGTCACCGCCATCCTCCTCGTCGCCTTTTGGGCACTCGTACAGAAGACGAAGCTCGGGCGCGCTCAGCGCGCCTGTGAGCAGGACCGCCGCATGGCCGCGCTGCTCGGCATCGATGTCAATCGCACCGTGTCGCTCACCTTTGTCATTGGCGGTGCGCTCGCCGCCGTCGCCGGCATGATGTTCATGACCTACTACGGCGTGGTCAATTTCTCCGACGGCTTCACACCGGGCGTCAAAGCCTTCACCGCTGCCGTTCTCGGCGGCATCGGCTCGCTTCCCGGAGCCGTCATTGGCGGCCTGCTCATCGGTCTCATCGAGACCATGTGGTCGGCCTACTTCTCTATCGACTATAAAGACGTCGCCGCGTTCTCGATTCTCGCCATCGTCCTCATTTTCATGCCGTCCGGCCTGCTTGGGCGCCCCGACGTCGAAAAGGTTTGATCTATGACTTCTGGCAGCCAGGGCGGGCTGCCGCCCGCATCGCACTCCATGCAGGCAATTCTGAAGGATGCCGCGATCTGGGCGCTCGTGACGCTCGGCCTCTGTTTCCCGATCATCGCCTTCCGCACCGACCGCGACCTGTCGCTGCAAACGTCGATCGACCCTCGCCCGTGGCTCGTCCTGTTCGCCGTCCTGGCGGTCTTCGTCGGCCGGCTGCTCTGGCGACTCTACGCACACCCCAAACGGCCCAAGCGCGTTCTCTTTCCGCCCCTCGACCTTTCCGATCGCCACAAGGTCTGGGCACCACGCATCGGCCTCGGCCTACTTTTGCTTTTTCCCTTCATCACCCTGCTGATCACCGGACAGGGCGGCGCCATCAAATGGATCGATAATTTCGGCGTCCAGATCCTGATCTACATAATGCTGGCCTGGGGTCTCAATATCGTCGTCGGCCTCGCCGGCCTGCTCGATCTTGGATACGTCGCCTTCTACGCCGTCGGCGCCTACACCTACGCCATCATCGCCACCTACGTGATCCCCGCGACGATTCCGGTGCTCGGCCCCTGGGCATTCTGGATCTGCCTGCCGCTCGCCGGCGTCCTAGCCGCGTTCTGGGGCATCCTGCTCGGCTTCCCGGTGCTGCGCCTGCGCGGCGATTACCTCGCTATCGTCACGCTGGCCTTCGGCGAGATCATCCGGCTCGTGCTCATCAACTGGGTTGCACTCACCAACGGCAACGCCGGCATCCAGACACCGCGCATCACGTTCTTCGGCTTGCCCTTCACCTCGCGCACCGGCGAGACGACATTCGCCGACGTCATTTCGCTGCCCGGCACCTCCGCCGTGCACCGATCAGTGTTCCTCTATTATGTGATTTTAGCGCTCGCGCTGCTCGTCGCATTCGTCACCCAGCGCATGCGGCGCCTTCCCATCGGCCGCGCCTGGGAAGCGTTGCGCGAAGACGAGATCGCCTGCCGCTCGCTCGGCATCAACACCGTCAACACCAAGCTCACCGCCTTCGCCATGGGCGCCATGTTCGGCGGCCTTGCCGGTGCGTTCTTTGGCGCGCGCCAGGGCTTCGTCAATCCGCGCTCCTTTGAGTTCATGGAATCGGCAACGATCCTCGCCATCGTCGTGCTCGGCGGCATGGGCTCGCTGTTCGGCGTCGCGGTCGCCGCCGTCGTCGTCATCGGCGGCATCGAGCTGCTGCGCGAGCTCGACTGGCTGAAGGCGATCTTCGGTCCGAGCTTCGACCCGGCCCAGTACCGCATGCTGATCTTCGGTCTCGCCATGGTGCTGGTGATGATCTGGCGCCCGCGCGGCCTCATCGCCTCGCGCGAGCCTTCGATCACTCTGAACGAGGATGCCAAGGCAATCTCCGGCGCGCACGTGCAGGAGGGCCACGGCTGATGCGCTGGCTCCGCGACCCTCTGCTCATCGTCGAAGGGCTCACCATGCGCTTCGGCGGTCTCATTGCCGTTCGCGATCTGTCTTTCTCTGTCGGCCGCGGCGACATCACCTCACTGATCGGCCCCAACGGCGCAGGCAAGACCACCGTCTTCAACTGCATCACCGGCTTCTACAAACCGACGAGCGGCCTGATCGTGCTGTCTACCGACGGCCCGATTGAGCCCACCGCCGTCGCCGCGCTGACCGATTCGAGCCACCGCTACATCATTCGCGACAACACCACCCGCAGCGGCCTCTTCCTTCTCGAGCGCATGCCCGACTTCGAGATCGCCAAGCGCGCGCGCGTTGCCCGCACCTTCCAGAACATTCGCCTGTTCTCCGGCATGACCGTGCTGGAAAATCTCATCGTCGCGCAACACAACCCGCTGATGAATGCATCCGGCTGGTCGCTGCTCGGTCTCTTCGGAGCCGACAGCTACAAGGCCGCGCAAGCCGCCGCCGTCGATGTCGCGCGCTACTGGCTCGACCGCATCGGCCTTTTGCATCGCGCCGACGACGCCGCCGGCTCGCTCCCCTATGGCGATCAGCGCCGTCTCGAAATCGCGCGCGCCATGTGCACCGACCCGGTCCTGCTCTGCCTCGACGAGCCCGCCGCCGGCCTCAACCCGCGCGAAAGCCTCGCCCTCAACGAGCTCCTGCGCACCATCCGCGATGAACACGCCACGTCCATTCTGCTCATCGAACACGACATGTCGGTGGTCATGGAAATTTCCGACCACGTCGTCGTGCTGGAGTACGGCGTCAAAATCTCCGATGGCACGCCACAGAGCGTGAAGTCCGATCCGAAGGTCATCGCCGCCTACCTCGGCGTCGAGGACGATGAAGTCGCCGAGGCGGAAGCGGAGGTGGGCCTATGACGAGCACCCCGCCCCTTTTGTCGCTGCGCGGCGTCACTGCCCGCTACGGCAGCATCACCGCCCTGCACGATGTCGACGTCGACGTGCCAGAAGGCGAAATCGTCACGCTCATCGGCGCCAACGGCGCCGGCAAGTCGACGCTGATGATGACCATCTTCGGCAGCCCGCGAGCAGCTTCCGGCAGTATCGTCTTCGATGAGCGCGACATCACCCAGATGCCGACGCACGAGATCGCCCGCCTCGGTCTCGCCCAGTCGCCGGAAGGCCGTCGCATCTTCGGCCGCATGACCGTCGAGGAGAATCTCCGTCTCGGCGCCGAGTTCACCGGCGGCGACCACGACTATGAAACCGAGCTTGCGCGCGTCACCGCGATATTTCCCCGCCTCAAGGAACGCATGCATCAACGCGGCGGCACGCTATCAGGCGGCGAGCAGCAGATGCTCGCCATCGCCCGCGCACTGATGAGCCGGCCCAAGCTGCTGTTGCTCGACGAGCCGTCGCTCGGCCTCGCCCCGCTCATCGTCAAACAGATCTTCAAGGTGATCGCCGAGCTCAACGCCCGCGAGCGCCTTACCGTCTTTCTCGTCGAGCAGAACGCCTTTCACGCGCTTCGCTTGGCGCACCGCGCCTACGTTATGGTCAACGGCCGCATCACCTTGAGCGGAACGGGTCAGGAGCTTCTGGCGAGCCCCGAGGTGCGTGCCGCGTACCTCGAGGGCGGACGTCACTAGGAGAAGCAGAACGCGATGGGCTTTTACGAGACTGGCGACAATGGACTTTGGATCTTTCTGCTCATCACCGTCCTGATCGGAGGGGCGGCGGCGCACGCGGCAGGGTCCGCCATCGCCTCCACTTGGCGTCCCACCTGGCAGGTGTTCACATCGGCTTTTCTGCTCACCTGCGCCGTCCGCTTCCTCCACTACGCGCTGTTCCAAGAGCCTCTGCTCTCGCTGCGCAACTTCATCGTCGACTACATCGTCGTCGCAACGGCGTGCGCTTGGGGCTTTCGCATGACCCGCGTGCGCCAGATGATTGAGCAATATCCGTGGGCTTACGAGCGCGCTGGATTTTTCTGGTGGCGACGCAAAGGCACTTCCCCTCGACCGCGGGGATGACATTTCCCATAATTCGGACAAACATGCCGCACTTCTTGTCCGCGAGCTTCCTTCCGCCGTTCACCCCGAGAGGTTCTAATGAAACCAGCAACAGCTTTCGCAGCCTTGGCGATCGCCATCACCGCACTTGTCGCCGGCTGCGATAGCGGACCCGAAAAGCTGAAATTCGGCGTCGCTGGTCCCATGACCGGTACCGACGCAGCCTTCGGCACTCAGCTCAAGAACGGAGCCGAACAGGCCGTGGCGGATATCAACGCCGCCGGCGGCATCAATGGACAGCAGGTCGAGCTTCTCGTTGGCGATGACGCGGCCGACCCACGCCAGGGCGTCTCCGTCGCTAACAACTTCCTCGGCGAGGGCGTCCATTTCGTCATCGGCCACTTCAACTCGGGCGTCACCATTCCGGCATCGGAGGTCTACGTCGAGAATGGCATGCTGATGATCACGCCGGGCTCCACCAACCCGGTCGTCACCGAGCGGAACATGTGGAACGTGTTTCGCACTTGCGGCCGCGACGACCAGCAGGGCGCCGTTGCCGGCAACTACATCGCCCAGAACTTCAAGGATAAGAAGGTCGCCATCCTCGACGACAAGACGCCTTACGGCCAGGGCCTCGCCAACGAGACTCGTAAAGCCATGCAGGCCGGCGGCGTCTCCGAAGCGCTGTCTGAAAGCGTCAGCGCCAACGAGAAGGATTTCAGCGCCCTCGTCTCCAAGCTCAAGAACGCGGGCATCGATCTGGTCTACTGGGGTGGCGTCCACACCGCTGGCGGCCTCATCCTCCGTCAGATGCGCGAAGGCGGCGTCAACGCCGTCTTCATGTCGGGCGACGGCATCGCCAGCGACGAATTCGCTGCCATCGCCGGCCCCGCCGCCGAGGGCGCGTTGATGACCTTCGGACCCGACCCGCAGAAGCGCCCCGAGGCCAAGCAGGTCATCGAGCGTTTCGAAGCGCGCGAGTATAAGCCCGAGGCCTATACCCTCTACAGCTACGCCGCCGTGCAAGTCTTGAAGCAGGCCATCGAGGCAACCAAGTCCGTCGATCCCAAGACGGTCGCTGCCTACATGCGCACTGGCGTACCCTTCAACACCGTCATCGGCGATCTCGCCTTCGACGAGAAGGGCGACATAAAGCAGGTGGGCTACGTGCTCTACACTTGGGTCAAGCAGCCCGATGGGCGCCTCACCTACGTCCAGAACTGACGCGCACAACGCGTCCTCGACCAGACAAAACAAAAGCGCCGGGGTATGACCTCGGCGCTAATTCATTCCGAAAGTTCTCTTGTCCGCCTATTCGCGACGTTGAAGGTCGCGTCTTATTTTTGAGCTTCGAGCGAAGCCCCCGGCGGACGATTTATCAGTCGCGGCCCTGCGAAGCAGCCAGGCACTCAGCAACAAGCTGCCGCTCGATGAGCACTAGATCGTCCGGCACCTTGATGCCGGCCTGACGATAACCACGAATTTTGGCCTGCACCTTCGCATAGCCCTCACGGGGATCGTCCGTTTGCTCCAGCTCGGAATTGAGCTGCGCGATCTCACCTTGCATTTGGTTAGACATTACGCGGCCTTTGCCCTCGTTGTTTTCCTACCTTCTTGCGCCCGGTCAAATCCGGGATGAGGCATCCTCGTTATAGGAGTCTATGCGATGCCTCTAAGTAACTTTTCGTTTCACTCCCACACCTTCAAGAGTAGAGCCGTGATTTCAATGGCTAACGTGACAATCTGTCCACAGTGTCGACTGCCGCAGCGCAGCGTTACGAGATTGTAATTGTGGCGCATTCTTGACGTTGCTAGAGGACTGCAACAACAACGCAAGTAATTCTTGTGTGCGTTGCAGCAATATCGCGGCACTGTGGGCTTTGTGCCCGCTTGCACTTCGCTAAACTGCAACAAGCAAGTATTCCAGCAGATACCCATCATTAGTCTTCCGATTGAAGACCAGGGCCGGTGTCTGCTACGGGTCCGCTCTCCTTTATTCCCCGCGAGGCCCAAGAATGATTCCGCGCTACAGCCGCCCCGAGATGGTTTCGATCTGGGACGCTGAAACCCGCTTCCGCATCTGGTTCGAGATCGAGGCTCACGCTGCCACGGCGATGGCCGAGCTTGGGGTGATCCCGCACCACGCGGCCAAGAAGATCTGGGACAAGGGCCGTCACGCGAAGTTCGACATCGCCCGCATCGACGAGATCGAGCGCGAGACCAAGCACGATGTCATCGCCTTCCTCACCCACCTCGCCGAGATCGTCGGCCCCGAGGCGCGCTTCGTGCACCAGGGCATGACCTCGTCCGACGTGCTCGACACCTGCCTCAATGTGCAGTTGAAGCGCGCCGCCGACCTGCTGATCGCCGATGTCGACGCCCTGCTCGCCGCACTGAAGCGACGCGCCCTGGAGCACAAGACAACGCCCAGCATTGGCCGCAGCCACGGCATACATGCCGAGCCGGTCACGTTCGGTCTGAAGCTTGCCTACGCCTATGCCGAGTTCGATCGCGCCCGCCAGCGCCTCATCGCCGCCCGCGACGAGATCTCGACCTGCGCCCTGTCCGGCGCCGTCGGCACCTTCGCCAATATCGATCCGCGCATCGAGGTGTATGTCGCCGAGAAGATGGGCCTCAAGCCGGAGCCCGTCTCCACGCAGGTGATCCCGCGCGACCGCCACGCCATGTATTTCGCCACGCTCGCCGTGGTCGCCTCGTCCATGGAGCGCCTCGCGATCGAGATCCGCCACCTGCAGCGCACCGAGGTCCTGGAAGCCGAGGAGTTCTTCTCCGCCGGCCAGAAGGGCTCCTCCGCCATGCCGCACAAGCGCAACCCTGTGCTGACGGAGAACCTCACCGGTCTCGCCCGCATGGTGCGCGCCTACGCGCTTCCCGCCATGGAGAACGTCGCCCTCTGGCACGAGCGCGACATCTCTCATTCCTCAGTCGAGCGCATGATCGGACCCGACGCCACCATCACGCTCGACTTCGCGCTGGCGCGCCTCACCGGCGTCATCGACAAGCTCGTCGTCTACCCCGAGAACATGCAGAAGAACCTCGACAAGCTCGGCGGCCTGCATAACTCGCAGCGCGTGCTGCTTGCTCTGACGCAGGCTGGCGCTTCGCGCGAGGACGCCTATCGGCTCGTGCAGCGCAACGCGATGAAGACGTGGCTCGAGGGCAAGGATTTTCTCGCCGAGCTCAAGGCCGACAAGGACGTCACCGACAAGCTCTCCGCGGCCGAACTCGAAGCGATGTTCGACCTCGGCTACCACTTCAAGCACGTCGATACGATCTTCAACCGCGTGTTCGGCGAGGCCTGATCGCAACTCGCATGAATTCCACCGCCAGCCGCGCGGTCGGCTACGCCTGCGCCGCTACCGGCGCCGCCTTCTTCTCCACCAAGGCGATCTTCGTGAAGCTCGCCTTCGCGGAGCAGGTGGATGCATCGCTGATGCTGGCTTACCGGATGCTGTTCGCAACACCCGTGTTCGTTGCCATCGGCGTATGGGCCTACGCCCAGCGCCGCGCGAAGGGACTGCCCCCACCTGACGCATCGAGCATCATTTGGGCGGTGCTCGTCGGTTTCCTCGGCTACTACGTCGCCTCAGCTTTCGACTTCGCCGGTCTGCAATACATCAACGCCGGGCTGGAACGGCTGGTGCTATTCACCTACCCGTTGTTCGTGATGTTCATCGGCGCGGCCCTTTACCGCCAGCCCATCACTGCGTTCGGCGTCGCGGCAGCGCTCGTCACCTACGCCGGGCTTGCGATCGTGTTCATCACCGACCTGCCGACAGGCGGCCATAACACCGTCATCGGTATGCTGCTGGTGCTCGGAGCCGCCATCTCATTCGCCTGGCATCAGATCCTCGCCAAGCGCTGCATCGTCCCGCTCGGGCCCGTGCTCTTCACCAGCATCGCGCTATCATCCGCGGGCCTGTTCTGCGTCGCCCATCACCTGATCTTCGGCGGCGGCAACTTCGCGGCCAGCCCTCGCTTTCTCTGGCTCTCGTTCGGCTGCGCCATGGTGGCGACAGTGTTGCCGACCTTCCTGATCAATGCCGGACTCTCGCGCACATCCCCGCAAGCCGTGTCGATGATCGCCACGCTCTCGCCCATCGTCACCATTGGCCTTGCCATCCAGCTCCTCGGCGAGCCGTTCACGCTTCCCGATGCCATCGGCTCCGCGCTCGTCCTTGCCGGCGTCGGCGTCTTCACCTGGGGTGACTCGCGCAACAAGACACGATCTGCGACACCCGAACCCGAGGTGACGTCGGCCGCGGAAATCCGGCCAACCTAGCGCCCCCCGCACAAGCTCTCGCACGGCACGCCGTCCTTGTCGCGGTCGAGAGAGCGCACACCGCAGGTCGTCAGATAGAACCGCGCTTCCGCACAGCTCCCCATCTCGCCGCACCTACGCTTGCCAGCACATTGGAAGGCTCCTGCCGCACCCGCGGCCGCAGAGCTGTCATCAGTCTCCGACAGCGGCGCGAACTGTTCTAACGGCGCATCAGTCCCTGGCAACGTCGCGCCGCGCAGCCGCCGATATTCCTCCATGGTCTTACCGCACACGTTCTCGCACGGGATGCCGTCGTTATCGGCGTCCCTTTCGCCCTCGCCGCAGATTGAAAAGTGGTAGTAGGCCTCCGCGCAGCTCTGCATCTGCCCGCACTTTTTCTCCGCGCAATCGAACGATTGGGCCGGCACGACTGCCACGAAACTTAGCGCGAAAACAACCATGCAGGTGACGTGTGGTGGCATGGGGAGCTGCGGGTGCGGAAAGCACAAAAGGTAACAGCGACCGCACGAAAGCATGCGATGACTTGGTGGTTTTAGTTTAATTTGCCGTGCCGGGAGAGCCGTACCGACCATGCCGAAATCGATAGAACCAGCCGTCTGGCGCCGGCTTGCGATCACCGCTGCGGCGCTCGCCGCCTACTGTCTTGGCACCAACATCCCGCTCCCCGGAATAGATACAGCCGCGCTCGCGCAGGTCGGACATCAGGACAGCGAGGCGATCACTAACCTTTCGGTCTTCGCCATCGGCATCATGCCGCTGCTCAACGCCATGATCCTGTTCGAGATCGCCAAGTTGCTGTTCCCCGCTATCAGACGCTGGGAAGCCACTTCACCACGCAACGCTTACCGCATGTGGTACGCGCTCGTCGGCCTGTCGCTGCTGCTCGCTCTCATTCAGGCGGGCGGCCTTGCAAGCGCGCTGGAAGACGTAGGTGGCCTCGTCGTAGAGCCGGGGCACGCCTTCCGCACCACCGCCATCGCCACTCTCGTCGCGGGATCGATCGTGAGCATCTCCCTCATGATTATCATCGACACCGCCGGCATCGGATTCGGCCTGTGGCTGTTGTTTCTTTCAAGCGGCCTGATCGAAATGCCGCGCACCGTGGCAGCCCTCGCCCTCATCACGTCGAGCGGCGAATACGCTGCAGCATCTCTCCTGCTCTCGCTCGCCTTCACCGCGCTTGCCTTGGCCTTGGTGGTAAATCTCGTCCTTGTCGCCCGAGCAGCTCCCACGGTGCTTCATGCCACCCTGTGGTCCCCGATCATCGCCCTAACGGCGATCACACCGGCGATGTTCACGCTCGGGCTCTTCGCCACCTGGAACATCGACCGCGCCACAGACATCGCGCTCCCCGGAAGCGTCCCGTGGTATGTGGCTCTGGCGGTCGTGGTGGCGCTTGTCGTGTGGCTCTACCGCCGCTCTTACACCGCAGCAGGGATTACCTTCCCAATGCCCTCAGCGCCGATCATCGCCAGCCTTGCGTTCATCGTCATTGCCGGCGCACTGCTCGAACAGTACTGGGGCGTCGTCCTCCCGCTCGGAGGCACGCAGCTCATCATCGCCGCCGTCGTGGACGCATCCATGTTGGTCGAATGGAGCAGGGGTAAGAAAGCGGCAGCGCAGCCGGCTGCGTGAGCCAGCGCTGCGCTTACCGATCAGGAAATCAGTCTTCCGGACGGAACAGATAGCTCGCGCGCAACGTCACCAGCGACAGGTTCGCGTTGCCTGTAACCGCCGCCGGATCCCCGATCGGAATACCGATCAGGCAAAGATCGCACGAGGCTGCAGTCGAGAGATCGAGGTCGACATACTGATAGTCGATGCCGACGATAAAGCTCGGATGCCAAGCGTATTCGACGCCGCCGCCAATCGTCCAGCCATCGACAAAATCAGACGTCGAAGCCGTTGTAAAAGCACCGCTGGAGTTGAAGCCAGAAGCAGAGAGAGTGGCATTGCCGCCAGCCCAGCCGCCTTTGACGTAGACCATCGTGCGGTCCCACGTGTAGCCAATGCGCGGCTCCACGAACAGCAGCCAGTCGATTTCCGTCTTGAAGGTATCTGTGGAAACAACAGGGCTCGTCGATTGATTGAGCCCCATGCCTATGAACGAGGCTTCAAGACCAAAGATCCAGTTGCCCATCTGGATGTTGCCGCCACCGAACACGCCGCCTTGGAAGCTGCTCGGCGAGAAGCTGGCGCCGCCCGGAGCGTTGAACTCGGTGTAGTGCTCATCCCAGCTGATGTCGCTCCAAACGCCACCGACCTTGCCGCCGATGTACATGCCGCTCCAGTCGGTCACGCACTGGCAGTCGGTCATCGGCGTGCCCGGAACCCAGCGTCCTGGCTGTCCCGGCTGCCACGCATCGGCCTGGGCCTGCTGCGCACCTAGAACCAGCGACCCAGCCGCCATCGCGACCAGCACCAGTTGCCCCATCAGCTTTGGCTTGCGCATGCATCACCGTAGAATCATTTTTCCCCTCTTGCTCTTCTAAGGTGAGTCGCCATTTGCGCATAACTTGTCCGCACGATTTCCACGCGCGACCAACACGAGGCATGCATGAAAACAGCAGACGTCGACATCCTCACCGTGCCGGGCTGGCTCGACTCGGGTCCCGACCACTGGCAGTCCCGCTGGGAGCGCAACCTTGCCACCGCAAAGCGCATCGCACAGGATGACTGGCACGCGCCGGACAAGGACGCGTGGGTGTCGAACATCGTCTCGGCTGTCGGACAGGCGACGCGGCCTGCCGTGCTCGTTGCGCATAGCCTCGGCGTGATCGCCGTCGCCTATGCTGCGCCCCAGCTGCAAGGCAAGGTCGCCGGCGCGTTCCTCGTCGCCCCCGCCGATGTGGACAACCCATCAGCCTGGCCCCCCAATCAGGGACACGCCTGGCCTGCCGACAGCTTCGGCTTCGCGCCTGTGCCGATGCACCCTCTCGGCTTTACAGCGCTGGTGCTCGCCGCCGCCGACGATCCCTACTGCGCGCAGGACCGCGCCCGGGCGTTTGCCGACGCCTGGGGAGCGGGTTTTGTCGATGTCGGACAGGCCGGCCATATTGCCGACCATTCTGGACACGGACCTTGGCCGGACGGATTGCTCCGCTTCGGTAAGTTCCTCGCCGGCCTCAAGGCCTGAGGGCCCGCGTTAGCGCGAGCCCTCGATCTCGCCGACCGCCTTGGCCAGGCACTCGGCCATCTGGGCACGGATGTCGGCGTCCGGAATGCTCACGCCGGCTGCAGCGAAATCGCTGTGAATCTTACGAAAAACGTCCTCATCGCCCTTCTCCTGAAGGTCGGCCTTGAGGACAGAGCGGACGTAATCTTCCAGCGCCGCGCCCGTGATTCCCAGCTTCGCTGCGGCCCACTCCGCCAGCAGCTTGTTCCGCCGCGCCTCAGCCCGGAACTTAAGGTCTTGATCCAGCGCGAATTTCTTCTCGAAACCCTTTTCGCGATCGTCAAACGTGGTCATTCGTCTCTCCACCTGAGCATGTCGCCGCAGGGCCTCACCCCATGGCAGAAAAGGTTGCAGCTCCCGCCATGAAAACTGCGGCCGCGGGAGCCATAACCCGGCCCCTTGCGGCATTCAATGACCAGTTCCAATCCGTTAGCGACACTTGCGACCTTTCCCATCCTTAAGATTGTTTCCAGGGATGGGTTCGGCTAGTGTCCCCCTAGGTGTCCGACCTTCTAAGCCGTCTCCCCATCTTCGGCACCTGCAGACAAGAAAAAACAGCAAATACAGCAGCTTACATCTTGCCGGCAGGTCGGCTCGATCGTCGCACAGCATAGAATTTCAAGTCGAAGGACAAAGGCTCAAATGAACAGGCGTCGTCGCATCTACGAGGGCAAGGCCAAGGTGCTTTACGAAGGCCCCGAGCCCGGCACGCTCATCCAGCATTTCAAGGATGACGCCACCGCGTTCAACGCCAAGAAGCACGCGCTCATCGAAGGCAAGGGCGTGCTCAACAACCGCATTTCCGAATACGTCTTCCAGCGCCTTGGTGAGATCGGCGTGCCGACGCACTTCATGCGCCGCCTCAACATGCGCGAGCAGCTGATCCGCGAAGTCGAGATCGTTCCGCTCGAGGTCGTCGTGCGCAACGTCGCCGCCGGCTCTCTTGCAACGCGCCTCGGCCTCGAGGAAGGCATGCAGCTGCCGCGCTCGATCATCGAGTTCTACTACAAGGACGACGCGCTCGGCGATCCGATGGTCTCCGAGGAGCACATCACCGCGTTCGGCTGGGCGACGCCCCAGGAGATCGACGAGATCATGCAGCTCGCGCTGCGCATCAACGACTTCCTCGTCGGCCTCTTCCTCGGCATCGGCATCCGCCTCGTCGACTTCAAGATCGAGTTCGGCCGTCTGTGGGACAACGAGCAGATGCGCATCGTCCTCGCTGACGAGATCAGCCCCGACTGCTGCCGTCTGTGGGACATCGCCACGTCCGACAAGCTCGACAAGGACCGTTTCCGCCGCGACCTTGGTGGTCTCCTCGAGGCCTACCAGGAAGTGGCGCGCCGCCTCGGCGTCTTCACCGGCAACCGCCCGGCCAAGGGCCTCGGCCCCGTGCTGGTTGCATCCAACCCGACCGCCAACGGCAAACCCAACTAAGGCAATCGGCACTAGGCAATCGGCATTGGGAATGTCCCTGCTATTGCCTAGTGCCCAATGCCAATTGCCCGAGCTCACATGAAAGCCCGCATCCGCATCACTCTCAAGAACGGCGTCCTCGATCCGCAGGGGAAGGCCATCCAGAACGCGCTCGCCGCGCTCGGCATCGGCGGCGTCGACGACGTCCGCCAAGGCAAATACATCGAGGTCCAGCTTTCCGAGACCGACGAGGCTCGCGCCAAGGAAACGGTCGAGCGCATGTGCAAGGACCTGCTCGCCAACTCCGTCATCGAGAACTACAGCTACGAGCTGGCCGCCTGATATGCGTTTGCGGCGCCCCGCAGTATGGCTGGCCGGACTGATCCTGCCGGCCGCTGCGATCGCCCAGGGCAATCTGACCAGCAATCCGAGCAATCCACCCGACATCGACTGCTCGCTCGGCTTCGAGGCACTGCGTGCCGCTGTTCAGGCGCTGCCCAGCGCCCAGACCGGCGAGGGCAGCGGCTTCGACGTGGTGATGGTGTCGCGCCCCGACGTTTGGCGCGCCGAGATCTCGATCACGACCAGCTGGCATCCGGCCTACCCCGCCGTCACCATGCGCACCTTCCGCAAGCAGGTGACCGGCGTCTGGACCGCACAGAGCAAGTCCTGCGGATACGGCGACCAGGGCCAGTTCGCCGCTCTTGTCGAGCAGATGAAGGCCGGCGATAAAGCCCTCACTGATGCTTCGCGCGCGGCTGTTGACCGCGCCAAGGCCAGCAAGTCACCTCTGGCCCCGCCAAACTGACCCGTCCACCAGGTAGAGCCCCAATGCTACGCGCTTCCGTCATCGTCTTCCCCGGCTCCAACTGCGACCGCGACGTGCAGGTGGCCATCGAGAAGATCACCGGCTTCCCGGTGAAGATGGTCTGGCACGGCGACGCTTCGGTGCCGGCCTCCGACCTGATCGTACTGCCCGGCGGCTTCTCCTACGGCGATTACTTGCGCTGCGGGGCCATGGCGGCCCACTCGCCAATCATGCGCGACGTCATCGCCAAGGCCAAGGCAGGCACGCCCGTGCTCGGCATCTGCAATGGATTCCAGGTGCTGTGCGAGTCGGGGCTTCTTCCCGGTGTCCTGATGCGCAACGCCTCGCTCAAGTTCATCTGCCGTGACGTCACGCTGCGCGTCGACAACGCCAAGACCTTCTTCACCAACTGCTACCGCAAGGACCAGATTGTCCGCCTGCCGGTCGCGCACGCAGAAGGCAACTACTTCGCCGACACAGAGACGCTCGACCGCCTCGAGGGCGAGGGCCGCGTCGTGTTCCGCTATTGCGATGAAGCCGGCGAAGCAACGCCCGAGGCAAACCCCAACGGCGCCCAGCGCAACATTGCCGGCATCTGCAGCGAGAACGGCCGCGTTGTCGGCCTGATGCCGCATCCCGAGCGCTTGTTCGAATTGCCGTTGGGCGGAGCCGACGGCCGCCGCATGTTCGAAAGCGCGCTCGTCAGCGCCCTCGAGCCAATGGTCTAGTCGAGCCAAAGACCACACCGCTCCCCCCACACGGCCAGCTGGTGCTCTGCCGCAACACTAGCGGCCGCTTGGCTCACTTTGAGCACGCGGAAATTGCACGAATCGCCGGATGAGTCTCTTAAACGACGTATAGTTTCACCGTACGGTTGTTGACGACATGAGCATTTCCTCATCACGTCCAGCCCAATGTCCGGCTCCGAGCCCTCGGTTGCGTGCACCTCGTTGCGTGGCGTCCAACGACCAATGCGAGGAGATGCGCAAATGGCTACGCCCGCCCGATCAAGGCCAGTAACCCGCCGCCTGCTCGGGGGGTTCGCCGCAATCGGCGCATGTCTCGTAGGCACGTCGGCGCAGGCCGCTAATTCGATCGGCTGCCAAAACGTTAACGGTGGTTTCTACACTAGGACCTACGTAAACACGACGGTCCGTTCGATACCGAACTTCGCGATCGGCGAACAATTGAGCATAACTGTAAGCTCTATTTCGGCTGGCACGTTTACACTAAAGAACAGCGGTAACGTGGTGCGCCTGACCTGGACTGCGCCGGGTACCAAGACTTACACGGTCGCAAACGCCGCCGACGCCACCAGCTTGGCCTTGTCCAACGACACGAACCCTTCGAGCACCACAGTTTCGGCATCGTCGTGCAATCCCGACCCGGGACCGACACCGACGCCATCCAACACGGACCGATCGGCGGCGATGACCAAGAGCTTCCTCCAGAACCGTGTGAACGGCATCCTGTTGAACGATCCTGGTGCGACGAGCCTGCTGCATCGCTCCCAGCAAGTCGGCTCACAGCAGTACGCCAGCACCGGCACCGGGTCGGTGAACGTCGCCGGCAATGCCTCTGCCTTCGGCGCAGCCATGGGCTTGGGAGCCGGTCACTCCGATGACGCGGCCGTTTCAGCCACGGGCGGCAAGACCATCCAGTTCGCGCAGTCACTATCTCAACTGCGGCACCAAGCAGCCCAAGCGCAGATGCAGAAGGACCGCATGTCGCTCGGCGCCGGTGACGGCGGTGCGCTACCACTCGCCTACGAAAGCGCTTCGCCCTGGGATATCTGGGTTGAAGGCCGTTACTCAGCCTTCGACGACGACAGCGGCAACCTCGACAGCAGCGGTCACGTCGGCGTGCTTTACTTCGGCGGTGACTATCGCGTCGCCGACAACGTGATCGTCGGTGTTCTGGCGCAGTTCGATTGGTCCAAAGATGATACCGGCGCCCTCGCCTCGAGCGTCAGCGGCAATGGCTGGATGATCGGACCCTACATGTCCGCGCGTGTGCACGAAAACATCTACCTCGATGTGCGCGCCGCCTGGGGCCGGTCATCGAACGACCTCACGCTCGGCTCGACCACCGGAGACTTCGACACCTCGCGCTGGCTGGTCAAAGGCACTCTCGCCGGCAACTGGATGTATGACGCCTGGCGCATCACCCCGTCAGCCGACCTCGCCTACATCAGCGAGAGCGCCGATGCGTTCACCAACTCGGCCGGCAATTTCGTCGCCGGCCAGAGCGTCTCGCTTGGCCGCCTGCAGTTTGGCCCCGAGATCGGCTACCGCTTCGCGCACACCGCCGACACGTTCTTCGAGCCGTTCGCCGCCATCAAAGGCGTGTGGGACTTCGACAATCCAAACGTCTCCATCATCGACGGATACGTCGTTGGTCCCGGCGACTTCTGGGGGCGCTTGCAGGGCGGCTTGAACGTCATGACGACGAACGGCTGGAACGTCCGCGGCCTCGCTTCGTGGGATGGGCTCGGCGCGGGTGACTACAACGGCTACACCCTGCAGGGCACGATCAACGTCCCCCTGAACTGACGGCAACGTGCTTCCGCGGAGGGCCGGCGCACCTCTAGTGCGTCGCACCCTTGCCGCGGTTGGAACCCGACGATGGGATGGCGGCAACTTCCGCCCCTTCGATCGCGCTCTTGCGCGTGCCGATGCCATAGAGGCCTGCAAGCAAGGCAGCGCACAACATGGTCGTCCTGGTGGCGTTCATCGCATTCGCGGACATGGGCGCCCGATCTTTCTTCAAATGCTGTCGCCTTTGAAAATCGAAACCGCACTCAAAAAAAAGCGCGCCGAACCCTAGCCCGACGCGCCCTTGCCACCTCATCTAGAAGGCGGCTCGTCTACCCGCTGCTTCTTACCGTGCAACCGGCGTGTAAGCCGTCTGCTGCATCGTCTCGACCGACATCGCGGTGGCAGCCGGACCGCAGTAGAAGGCCAGCTCCTTGCCCTCGCCGGTATCGAAGGACACGCGCTGTCCGGCCTTCACTGCAGCACGGAAGCGAGTTGGCGTGATCTCGACAACTCCCGCGCCCGTCGGCTCTTCACCGACGACCAAGGTAAGCTGGCAGACGCCCGAAACGGTTTCGAAGTAGCCGATCGCGTGCTTGCTTCCGACGTGGACGCTGACGGCGTGCATCGGCTTGAATGTCTTCTGCTCCTCGCTTGCGGTGGCACCCTGAACGGTGAGTGCGGTGAACCCTGCAAGCATGGCGGCAACAATAGTGCCCTTCTTGATCGCGGACATGCTCCAGCTCCTTTTGCTGCGAGAGAAGGCCGACGGGTTGGCAACTAGGGAGAACGCCCCCGTCAGCGACAAGGACATAGTTAAGCTCCCGGGCGGGCGACGAAAATGCAGAATGGTGCATCGCAGCAATGATCCCGGCGCAGCGCGCAACTGTCGCGGGTAGTCGCCTGAACCTACCCCACCGGGTAGCCAGCCGCAGTTTGCCTTCCACGTGCAACGAAGCAATTGCGCAGCATCTTCGGGCCTTTTCCGTGCGCCGAGTCTGTCAATGATTGCTCCGTGCGCACATCAACGCAGCCCACGCCGCACCACACTCACTTGAGCAATGTCATTGCGCCGTCGCATGGCTGACGGTTGCCTTGATCCTCTCGCCCGCTGCGCCACACCTGCAGGGCGACAACGCCGAGCGTCGCGGCTATAAGCGCTGGCATCTGCCCCTCAGAATCGCTCCTGAGCCATCACACGAGCCAGCAGAAGCCCCGCGCATGGATGCAAAGACCGAGAGCATGTCCGCCAGCACCGCCTCCAAAGAATTCACCATCACCCCGGAGATCGTCGCTGAGCACGGCCTCAAACCGGACGAATATAAGCGCCTTCTGAAAATCCTCGGCCGCGAGCCAAGCTTCACCGAGCTCGGCATCTTCTCGGTCATGTGGTCCGAGCACTGCTCCTACAAATCATCGCGCGTCTGGCTGAAGACGCTGCCCACGACCGGCAAGCAGGTCATCCAGGGCCCTGGCGAGAACGCCGGCGTTGTCGACCTCGGCGATGGCGATGCCGTCGTGTTCAAGATGGAAAGCCACAACCACCCGAGCTACATCGAGCCCTATCAAGGCGCGGCCACCGGTGTCGGCGGCATCATGCGCGACGTCTTCACCATGGGCGCGCGCCCCGTCGCCAACCTCAACGCCCTGCGCTTCGGCGCCCCCGACCACCCCAAGACGCGCCACCTCGTCGACGGCGTCGTCGCCGGCATCGGCGGCTATGGCAATTGCGTCGGCGTGCCGACCGTCGGAGGCGAGACCAACTTCGACGCGGGCTACAACAACAACATCCTCGTCAACGCCATGTGCGCCGGCCTCGCGCGCGCCGACAAGATCTTCTACTCGGCCGCCAAGGGCGTCGGCCTGCCCGTCGTGTACGTTGGCTCCAAGACCGGCCGCGACGGCATCCACGGCGCCACCATGGCCTCCGCGGAGTTCGACGATAAGTCTGACGAGAAGCGCCCCACCGTTCAGGTCGGCGACCCCTTCACCGAGAAACTTCTCATCGAGGCATGCCTCGAGCTGATGGAGAAGGACGTTATCATCGCCATCCAGGACATGGGCGCCGCCGGCCTCACCTCCTCCTCGTGCGAGATGGCCGACAAGGGCGGCGTCGGCATCACGCTGAACCTCGACCACGTGCCCCAGCGCGAAGCGGCGATGACCGCTTACGAGATGATGCTCTCGGAGAGCCAGGAGCGCATGCTCATGGTGCTGAAGCCGGGCTCGGAACCGGAAGCCGAAGCCATCTTCCACAAGTGGGGCCTCGACTTCGCCATCGTCGGCGAGACCACCGACACCGGCCGCATGATCGTCACCCACCACGGCAAGGTCGAAGCCGACATCCCGGTGACGACGCTCGCCAACTCCGCGCCCATCTACGAGCGCCCCTGGTACCCGACGACGCCGCCCAAGATGATCCTGCCCGAGTGGGTCCCGGCGCCGAACGCCATGCTGGATACCCTGAAAACGCTGATGGGTGGCCCCGCCCTCGCCTCGCGTCGCTGGATCTGGGAGCAGTACGATCACATGGTCATGGGCGACACCGTGCAGCGCCCCGGCGGCGATGCCGCCGTCGTGCGCGTCCACGGCACGCAGAAGGGTCTAGCGCTCGCTTGCGACGTCACCCCGCGCTACGTCGCTGCCGATCCCGCCATGGGCACCAAGCAAGCTGTCGTCGAAACCTGGCGCAACCTCACCGCCGTCGGCGCTGATCCGCTCGCCATCACCGACAACATGAACTTCGCCAACCCCGAGCGCCCCGAAGTCATGGGCCAGTTCGTCGGCTCGGTGAAGGGCATGGCGGAAGCCTGCCGCGTGCTCGACTATCCCGTCGTCTCCGGCAACGTCTCGCTTTACAACGAGACCAACGGCGTCGGCATCCCACCTACGCCCGCCATCGGTGGCGTCGGCCTCATCCCCGACGTCGCCCACATGGCCGACATCAAGCTGAAGCGCGAGAACGAGCTGCTGATCGTCATCGGCCGCGAAGCCGGTCACCTCGGCCAGTCGCTCTATCAGGAGCTGGCCACCGGCAAGTTCGAAGGCGCCCCTCCCCCCGTCGACCTCGCCGACGAGATCAAGGCCGGCCGTCTCGTCCGCGCTCTGATCCGCGAAGGCAAGGTTTCGGCCGTGCATGACGTGTCCGATGGTGGCCTGCTCGTCGCCATCGCCGAGATGGCCCTCGCCGGCAATATGGGCGCCGACATCTTCGCCTACGAAGGACGCCTGCCCGCGCACGCCATCTGGTTCGGCGAGGACCAGGGCCGCTATGTCGTGGCCGTCGACCCGATGCTGGCCGAGCAGGTGCTGGAACGCGCGCGCCTGCTGGCTCTTCCTGCCCGCATCGTGGCCCGCACGGGCGGCGACAGCATCGCCCTCAAGGGCGAGCAGCCGCTGTCCCTGGCCGACCTGCGCGCCGCCAACGAAGGCTGGCTCCCCGCCTTCATGGCCGGCCCACACTGATCATCGTTTCGAGGGGCTGACGCGCGCCCAACCTGTCGGAAAACCTACAAATCCGACAGTCAAGTTGTTCGTTGGGCTCGCCGAAAAAACAGCTTATGCTTTCGGCCAGACAGCTATTCGAGGAGGTGCGCACATGGCTATGGATTCTGGTGAGATCGAGCGACTGATCAAAGCCAAGTTCCCCAATGCGCAGATTGAGATCCGGGACCTTGCCGGCGACGGCGATCACTATGCAGCCCACGTCGTAGCCCCTGAATTCACGGGCAAAACGCGTGTTCAACAGCATCAGATGGTTTACGAGGCCCTCGGCGGCCGCATGGGCGGTGCCCTGCACGCGCTGGCGCTCACCACTGCAGCACCCTGAGCAAAAGCCCTATCTCAAAGCCCATCGATCCTGCGGGACCCCAGCGGCCGGTTGACCCGGCCGCACCGCTCCGATTGACTTTGCCGCGCGGCGGCACACATTTCGCAACAGACTTCGCATCAGACATAAATGCCGGTACGCACCGGCAAGAGGCCGAACACGGAAGGACGCCACATGACCACCCCCCAGCAGGACGTACAGGACTGGATCCGCAACACGCTCGCAACGAACGACGTCGTCCTGTTCATGAAGGGCAACAAGAACATGCCCCAGTGCGGGTTCTCCGCCCAGGTCGATCACATCCTTCGACTGCTCGGCGTCGACTTCAAGGACATCAACGTCCTGCAGGACCTCTCGATCCGCGAGGGCATCAAGTCGTTCTCGAACTGGCCGACCATCCCGCAGCTCTACGTCAAGGGTGAGTTCGTCGGCGGCTGCGACATCGTCCGCGAGATGCTCGAAGCCGGCGAGCTGACCGCCCTCTTCGATGAGAAGGGCGTGGCTTACGACAAGAGCAAGATCGCCGTCGCCTGAGGCCCTTGGCCGGACGACCGAATAGGTATCGAAAGGGCGCCTCGGGGCGCCCTTTGCTTTTCCGAGGCGCCCATGTTCGCGCCGCCACACATCCGACGGGTTGGAGAACACTTCATGCTGCGCGTTTATGGACACCCGCTCGCCTCGTTCTACTGGAAGGTGCTGATCGCGCTTTACGAGCGCAGCGTCCCCTTCGACTTCCTGATGGTCGATGGCGAGCATTCCAAGAACGCCGAGGCCATTGCCCGCCTCGCGCCCACCGGACAATTCCCTGTGCTGGTCGACGGCGACCGCGTGGTGGTCGAATCCGCTGCGATCATCGAATACCTCGACCTCAATCACGGCACCGCCGCGCCGATGGTGCCCGCCGATCGCAACGCCGCCATCGAGGCGCGGCAGATGGACGGAATCTTCGACGACTACGTCTCCGCACCGCTGACGCGCATGGTCCTCAATGCCATCCGCCAGCCCGACAAGCGCGATCCCCACGCGGACCCTGAGGCGCAGGCACTGCTCGACAAAAGCTATTCCTGGCTCGACCGCTGGATGACCGGACGAACCTGGGCCGCTAACGACACATTCGGTATTGCCGAGTGCGCGGCCGGGCCAGCGCTCTTCTATGCCCATTGGGGCTATCCCATTCCCGAGGAGTATGCCGCGCTGCGGGCCTATCGCGCGCGGCTGCTTGCCCGCCCCTCCATCGTCCGCGCAATCGAAGAGGCCCGCCCGTGGCTCCAGTATTTCCCCCTCAAGGATCGTGGCACGCCGCACTGAGCGAGAAGGCCGCATCGGCCCTAGTTTTGCCGCGCCGCGTGCATTGAGTGGTCCCCGCGCGGACGGTTATAATCCGCACCAACGTATCGTGAGGATCACTCGCCCATGCGGCTCGGCGGCCGGCGCTTCCTGTTGAGCTTTGCCATCATCGCCGCCGCGGTGTGCCTCGCGCTCGGCATCTCGCTGCCCATCCTCAAGCTCACCAAATTCATCTTCTGGACCAGCGAATATTCGCTGCTGTCGACCGTCGGCGTGCTGCTCCGCCAGGGCCAGACGTTCCTCGGCCTCGTCGTGCTGATCTTCTCGATCGTCTTCCCGGTCGTGAAGCTGCTGTATCTGCTGCTGGTCTCCACGTTGCCCGCCGCCGAACTCCGCCGCCATGCCAAGCGCCTCAAGGCCATCGAATGGATTGGCAAATGGTCGATGCACGACGTGCTGGTTCTGGCGTTGACGATCTTCTTCCTCAAGAGCCAGGGCGTGTACGACGCCGCGAGCCTCCCGGCCGTCTACTTCTTCACCACCGCCGTCGCACTGATGATCCTGTCCTACGCTTGGCTAAAGACCGACGTCGCCGCCACGGCGGAGATCATGGCGGTCGAGCCGCGCATTCCACGCCAGCTCTCGGTGGTCCGCAACTTCCTGCTCAGCTTCCTGATCATCCTGGCGACGGTGTTCTTCGCCCTCGGCGTCATCCTGCCGGTGATCCGCTTCACCACCGTTTACGTGTGGACCAACGAGCACTCGATCGCGACCATCATCTGGGCCCTGTGGGAGAGCGAGGAATATTTCCTCTGCACCGTCGTGTTCGCAGTGTCGGTGTTCTTCCCGTTCCTGAAGCTGTTCTACCTGCTGACGCTCGTAACCTCGCCGGATCTCTCGCCAGAGTTCCGCCGCCGCTCCTTCTCGACCATGGAATGGCTTGGCCGCTACTCGATGACAGACGTCATGGTGCTGGCGCTGATGATCTTCTACGTGAACTCTTCCGGCTACACAGAAGCAGTCGTCATGCCCGGCGTCTACTTCTTCGCCGCCTCTGCCATCATCACCATGCTGGCATATGGTTGGGCCAATACCGTGCCGCCCATACGCCCCGCGGCCGCGAAAGCCGATGGCAGTCCAGTCGAGGCAGCCCCTTCGGCAGGCCAAGTCGTGACCATGCCCACCAACCCCGGTCGCCGTCACCGTCCAACGGGCAGCGATGGCGCGTTCCCCTCCCCGGTCGCCGACCCCGAACCGCTCTGACGCGCGCCCCTTGGTGCAAGCGCACGCGCACGCGCAAAAAACAAAGGCCCCCGCGAACGGAGGCCTTTGAAAAATTCGGTTCGCTCTGAACGCGATTAGCGCGAGTAGAACTCGACCACCAGGTTCGGTTCCATGTGCACCGGGTACGGCACGTCCGACAGGGTCGGCACGCGCACGAACTTGGCGCTGAGGCGACCATGATCGGCCTCGATGTAATCCGGCACGTCGCGCTCGGGGCTCTTGATGGCCTCGAGGACGAGCGGCATCTGGCGCGACTTCTCACGCACCTCGACCACGTCGCCCGGCTTGCAGCGATAGCTCGAAACCGTCACGCGGCGGCCGTTGACCGTCACGTGGCCATGGCTGACGAACTGGCGGGCGGCGAACACGGTCGGCACAAACTTGGCGCGATAGACGACGGCATCGAGGCGGCGCTCGAGCAGGCCGATCACGTGCTCGGAGGTCGAGCCCTTGAGGCGCGAGGCTTCCACATAGATGCGATGGAACTGGCGCTCGTTGAGATTGGCGTAGTAGCCCTTCAGCTTCTGCTTCGCCTTCAGCTGCTGGCCGTAGTCGGACAGCTTCTGCACGCGGCGCTCGCCATGCTGGCCGGGCCGCGATTCGCGCTTGTTGAGCGGGCTCTTCGGACGGCCCCAGATGTTTTCACCGAGGCGACGATCGATCTTGTATTTGGCGCGAAGGCGCTTGGTCATTGTAACAGCACTCCAGCGGTTGCTTGTTTGCGGAGCGCCCCCTCCTCTGCTGCGAGCGCCGAAGCTCTCGAAGCCGACAGGCCGCGCCGCCGAACGCGGGCGCCGCCACAGGTGCGCAACTAAAACGCGGGCCATTAACCTTTGGCCCGCGCAGAGGATGGCTAGATACCGGTTGCCAGCGGCCGCGTCAACCGAGGCAACCGCTTTCCAGCTTTTGGGGCTTACTTCGTCTGGGCGGCAGGCGTCGTGCCGGTCGCAGCAGGGGCAGCGCTGGAGGCCAGCGCCGGGCCCGACTTCACATAGGCGGCGATCAGCTCCTTCACCTTTTCCTTCTGCTCGGCCGTGCAGGTCTGGGCAGCCTTCTGGGCTTCCTCGGCCACAACGACTTCCTTAGCGTCACCCTTCACATCGTCCGCCTTCTCGACCAGCTTGATGCGGCCGGTCAGCAGCATGACCACGGTGAGGTGCAGCTGGTTGATGTAAACCATCTGCTGTGGCGACCACTTCTTCGACTGCGACTGGCGGCGCATCAGCGAGCTGTGATTGTCGCCCTGCTCCTGGGCCAGGCCGCACACCTGGGCATGGGCCGACAGGCGGCCTGCGCGGATCACCTCACGGGCGACATCCAGAGGCACCATGACCTCGTCGCGCTTGGTCTTGTCGATCAGGATCGTTTCACCATTGGGCCTGGTGAAGCGCTCGGGCGTCAGCGTCCAGGCGTATTCCATGAACGTACGCGTCGCCTTCTCGCTCAGCTCCTGCGCACCGGCGGGCGTCGCCGAAAAACTAGCGACGGCCATGATAACCGCGCACGCCCAACCGCTCCCCGCCCATTTCATGATCCACATCTCCTGAAACCGTCCCTGTGTTATATTGTTACTATTGGCTCTGGCCGCGACAGTCGGGTGCGCGCTGGAGCTTTAAACAGCCCATCGGGAGCGGCATCGCTCGGCTTTAAACTTGGCCAGATCATGGCAGCTAGGATGACGGCTTGCGGGCATTTCCCTTGCCCTTAACCAGCGTTGCAACAATACCACGGAGGGTGCGGACTTCCTGCTCCGTAGCCCCCATGCGGGAAAACATGGTGCGCACATTCCGAACCACGGTTGCACGCTTATGCGACGGATTGAAGAAGCCCATTCGCTCCAATTCCCCTTCGAGATGCTCGAAGAATCCAATCAGTTCCTCTTTGGTAGCGAGTCGGTCGGCGCCCATGTACAGCCCCGATTCGAGCGGCTTCTCGTAGGTAGTGACCCGGCCGAGACTCTGCCCCTCGGAACCCCGCATCCACTCATAGCCTAAGATCAGCACCGCCTGGGCGAGGTTGAGAGAAGCGAAACGAGAATTTACCGGGATCATGATGAGTGCATCGGCATTGGCAACCTCGGTGGTCTCCAATCCTGAGCGCTCCCGCCCGAACAGTACCCCGCACCGCTCCCCCTGGGCGATTCGCCGGCGCATCTCCGCGACCGCTTCCAGCGGCGTCATGACCGGCTTGCGCAGGTCCCGCTGCCGCGCCGTCGTCGCCGCCAGCCAGTTGACGTCGCCAATTGCCGTTTCCAGCGATGGGAACGCCCGCGCGTCATCGATGACATAGTTCGCCCCCGAGGCGGCAATGCGCGCCTTCTCGTTCGGCCAGCCGTCGCGCGGGTTGATCAGCCTGAGGTCATCTAGGCCGAAATTCGCCATCGCGCGCGCCACCATGCCGACGTTGTCGGCAAGTTGCGGCTCCATCAGCACGATCGACGGCGTCTCGCCTGCGCCGGCGAATGCACTTCCCGAGATGTTCGCCCGTCTGATCCCGTGCCGAAGCTTGCGCAACACCCGCCGCGCCCAGAACCAGTATTCCTCGCCCGCCCACGACTTCTCCAGCGCCGCGATGGATGGCGCAGCCAGCGTGCCCGCACCCTGGCCCCGAAGGCACACTGCGCCATCGCCGATGACGATTTCCTCATGGCGCGCGATGAAGTCGTCGAAGCTTGTGATCCCCAGTGCTTCGGTCCGCCGCTTGCAGCCCGGGCACGTGACATACTCGGCCCGGCAGCGCTCCTCCGCGCAGTAGGTTAGCAGGGGCTCTAGCGTCTCGCGGTCGAGCCCCGCAATGCCGAGTTCTTCCAGCCCGACGTCGATCGTCCGCTCGTGACAGGCACGCACGACCTCGGCCACGGGCCGTCCGGTGGCGCCGATACAGGGCGCCCTGAGGCCATCTACGATTTCGCTACTGATTTCGATTTGCGCCGTCACGGCTTCCAGTGCCTTCGCATGCGTTACCGCCGATGCCCCACCCCATAGCAGACCCGCGCGGAGCAACAAGCCGGGCACCGCCCGTTTGCGCTCCGCCGCACCCGCCACTCGCACAACTTGTTGCGACGCACCATCGTGGCTAATGTGCTCGGCGAGACACCCACCCACGCCAAGGGAACCCGATGCAGAAGATCAAGGTAACCGGAACCGTCGTCGAATTGGACGGCGATGAGATGACTCGCATCATCTGGAAGCTCATCAAGGACAAGCTGGTCCTTCCGTATATCGATCTCCCCATCGAGTACTATGACCTTTCGGTCGAGAACCGCGACGCGACCAACGATCAGGTCACCGTTGATGCCGCCAACGCCATCAAGAAGCACGGAGTCGGCGTGAAGTGCGCGACCATCACCCCCGATGAGGCGCGCGTCAAAGAGTTCAACCTGAAGGAAATGTGGAAGAGTCCCAACGGCACCATCCGCAACATCCTCGGCGGCGTCATCTTCCGCGAGCCCATCATCTGCAAGAACGTGCCACGCCTCGTCCCTGGCTGGACGCAGCCCATCGTCATCGGCCGCCACGCCTTTGGCGATCAGTACCGCGCGACCGACTTCCGCTTCCCCGGCAAGGGCACGCTGACGATCAAGTTCGTCGGCGAGGACGGCGAAGTGATCGAGAAGGAAGTGTTCAAGTCGCCGGGCTCGGGCGTCGCCATGGCGATGTACAATCTCGATGACTCTATCCGCGAGTTCGCGCGCGCAACGTTCAACTACGCGCTCAACCGCAACTACCCCGCCTACCTCTCCACCAAGAACACCATCCTCAAGGCCTACGACGGCCGCTTCAAGGATCTGTTCCAGGAAGTGTTCGACGCCGAGTTCAAGGCCGAGTTCGACAAGCGCAAGCTCTGGTACGAGCACCGCCTCATCGACGACATGGTCGCTTCGGCCCTGAAGTGGTCGGGCGGCTACGTCTGGGCCTGCAAGAACTACGACGGCGACGTGCAGTCCGACATCGTCGCACAGGGCTTCGGCTCGCTTGGCCTGATGACCAGCGTGCTGATGACGCCGGACGGCAAGACGGTTGAAGCGGAAGCTGCGCACGGCACCGTTACGCGCCACTACCGCGAGCATCAGAAGGGCAAGGAAACGTCCACCAACTCCATCGCCTCAATCTTCGCCTGGACGCGTGCCCTCGCCCACCGTGCCAAGCTCGACGACAACAAAGCGCTGGCAGATTTCTCCGCCGCGCTGGAGCGCGTGTGCGTAAAGACCGTCGAGTCAGGCTTCATGACGAAGGATCTCGCGCTGCTCGTCGGCGACAAGCAGAAGTGGCTTTCGACGAACGGTTTCCTCGACAAGATCGACGAGAACCTGCAGATCGAAATGGCCAAGGCGGCTTAAAAACGACCGCCTGAGAGCGATCGTCGGCGGAGCTCATCGCTCCGCCGATTGCTCGCGCGTCATCCGACGAGCCAATAGACCGCCCCGAACAGCGTCGCAGCAAAAGCGAGCGCCACGGGGATCAGCGCCACCTCAGCCCACGCTTGCCATGCCGGCATCGGTCCGGTGTAGGTCTGAAACGGCTCCGCCTCGAACCGGCGCACCGTAAGGGGCACCTCGATCGTGTGCCTAACCGTGGTGTGATGAATAGCGAGCGGGATGCCGAAGAACATCAGGCCCAGCACCGTCACCATCATCAGGTCGAGATTGGTCCCATCTGGCGCCGCGAATGCGAACCACGCGACCAACAGCATCCAAGCAAACGCACCGAAAATGGTGAGGTAGACGGCGCTCGGAAACTCCTGACCCGGGATCTCGATGCCGGGCTGGACACCCGGCGGCGGAGCCGGGTGTTCTGACGGTGCGGATGCAAAAGCTGCTTGCGCGATTTCAGATCTGCTGTCGGACATGCCGCGCCTCCATGAGGTCTACCAGCACCTGTCCCGACAATCATATGGGTATCGATCGCCGGGACCAGAAGATGGCTGCGAGCACAAGCCGCATGTGATCAGGTCGAAAAATCGGGCCGAGCCAAGCCAGCGCCTGTGAGCCTCACTCGGCCCGCAGACGCAGCGCCGCAACGCCAACCGCTATATTGAGGCCCTCTTGCCCCGACACGCTCAGAGGCTGCAGCGCAATCGAGTTGTGCGACCCGCCGAGCAGCGCATTGGCGCCGACGCCCAGCCCCACGGTCGCCTCGGCGGAGACGCCGCCGTACTTCCCCGCAAGCGCACCCGGCTCGAGATCCCGCGTCGGCGCAAATACGGTCCACACGATCTTGGCTCTGTCGGTGAAGCCGAGATCGATGCCGAACTTGTCGATCGAACCGAAATAGTGCTCGACGCTGCGCGGGCCCTTGAAGGTGCAGTCGAGATCCTTGCTCGATCCGAACACGAAGCCGATGCCGCCCGACACCTGACACGTCAGTACGCCAATCTCGACGTGCGCTGCTTGCGCCGGCAGTACGATGGCGAACGCCGCTGCCATGCTGGCGGCAATGCGTGTCGCGGTCTTGTTGGCGATGGCCGATCGCATGATGGTCTTGTCCCTGCTTGAATTACGGATGCCGTTTCGCCTTCCTAGCACGGCTGGCCTTTTATCCAGCCGTTGCGGTCATCAAAGCCGCAGCATGGTGAATTCTAAACCCTCCTGCCGCCATGTCACCGCCGCTTTGCCCCCGTTGAGTGCGCACCTCTCGGTTGTAGGCAAGAATTCTGATGCGCAAACTACTACGCTATTCACTCTCGATCCTCGTGCTGCTCGCCGCTGTCATCTGGCTCAACAACACTTCACTGCTGTCGGCACCGGTCAAAGATAGCCCAACCCTGCTGGCTCACCGCGGGCTCGGTCAGACTTTCACGCGCGAAGATCTCGACGCGCAGACGTGCACGGCAAGCCGCATTTACCCACCCGAGCACGGCTTCATCGAGAATACGCTCCCATCGATGCAGGCCGCGTTCGCCGCCGGTGCCGACATCGTCGAATTCGACATCCACCCGACGACCGACGGGCATTTCGCCGTCTTTCACGACTGGACGCTCGACTGCCGCACGGATGGCAAGGGCGTGACGCGCGAGCACACGCTCGCCGAACTGAAGGCGCTGGACATCGGATACGGTTACACCGCCGATGGCGGCAAGACCTTCCCATTCCGCGGCAAGGGCATCGGCGCGATGCCGTCGCTCGACGAAGTGCTCGCGGCGTTTCCCGATAAGCGCTTCCTCGTTCACATCAAGAGCAACGATGCGAGCGAGGGCGACAAGCTCGCCGCCTTCCTTTCACACCTCAGTTCGGACGCACGCGGACGGCTCATGATCTACGGCGCAGCGCCGCCCATCGAGGCCGTGCATACAAAGCTTCCCGATATCCGGTACGGCTCAAAGACGTCGCTCAAGGCCTGCGTGTTTGACTACATCAAGGCGGGATGGCTCGGACAGGTACCCGCTGCGTGCCGGTCCGGGTTGATGCTCGTCCCGAGCAACATCGCGCCCTGGCTGTGGGGATGGCCAAATCGCTTCCTGCAGCGGATGCACGAGGCCGGGGTCGAGGTCTTCATCCTCGGTCCCCACGATGGCGGGCAGTTCTCTACCGGCATCGATGAGGTGCAACAGTTCGAAGACTTACCGAGCAGCTTTAGCGGCGGCATCTGGACCAATCGCATCGACCGCATCGGACCCGCCGTATCAAGGCGTGCGGCCACCGCGAATGGCCATTAGCTCGTCTTCTTGACCTGACTTGCTCGCAATCCGCGCGTCGGCCGCCCAGCGGCACCTTGCAACTGCTCGCGGAACTCATCGCGCTTTTCATGGATCGACGCGATCACCGGCCCGGTCGGCACGCCGAGACCAACCAGCGTCGCCTCCGAAAGCTGCAAGCTCGCTTCGATCGTCTCCGGCACTGCATCGGTCACGTTCTGCTTATAGAGGTGGCGCGCATGCTCGGCATCGCGCGCGCGGGCAACGATGAGAATATCGTCGCGCAACTCGCGCACGGTGGTGACGATCTCGCTGACAGCCGACGCCTTGTTGATCGTAATCACCACGCCTTTTGCCTCATCCAGGCCGCAGCGCTTGAGAAAGAGCGGGTTCTTGGCGTCGCCGTAATACACCGGCAGTCCCTTCGTCCGGCCTCGAGCCACCACCGCCGGGTCGCGCTCGATGATGATGTGCTTGATGTTGTGCCGCGTGAGCATGTCCGACACCAGACGGCCCACACGCCCAGAGCCGATGACAATGGCATCGACGCGTTCCTGTGGCGGCAGCACTGCCACCACAGGATTTACATCCTTGGCGTTGAGACTTCCCGAGAGCCGCCGTGCGAAATGATCAAGCACCGGCACCAGCGCCATCGAGAACGACGTGATGGCAAGCACCAGCGCACCATTCTCCTCCGAAATAATGTGGCCGACCATCGCAAGCCCGATGACGATGAATGCGAATTCACCGCCCGGGCCGAGCAGCACCGCTGTCTCTATCGTCGAAGGCCATGGGATGCGGAACAGCCGCAACAGCCCGACAAGCACCCCGCCCTTGATGATCAGCAATCCCGCGATGCCGAGCAAAATCGGCCAGGGATCGGCGAACAGCGCGGGGATGTTGAGGCTCATCCCGACGGAGAAGAAGAAGACGCCGAGCAAGAGCCCCTTGAATGGGTCGATCGTCGCCTCGATGGCGCGGTGATACTCGGTCTCCGACAGAAGCAGGCCGGCCATGAAAGCGCCCAAGGCCATCGACAGCCCCGCCGCCGCCGTCACCAGACCACTGCCGACGACGACGAACAGCGCCGCTGCGACGAACAGCTCGGTGGAATCCGCTGACGCCACGAGCCGGAAGAACGGCCGCAGCAGCCACGTGCCGACCACGCCGATAACAGCAATGACCAGCACCGCCTGTCCGAACGCTTGAGCCAGTCCGCTGAGCAAGCTCCCTTGATGGTCTGGGCCCAGGATGGAGACGAGGAACAGCAGCGGGACGACGGCAAGATCCTGCAACAGCAGGATGGCGAAGGACGTTCGGCCCGTTGTCGTATTGAGACGCCCGCGCCGGGACAGAACTTCGATCACCACAGCGGTGGATGACAGCGCCAGCGACAGTCCGACAAGCACTGCGGCCGCCGGCTTCAGGCCGAACAGACCTGCAATGCCACCGATGATGACAGCCGAAATCGCCACCTGCGCGGTGCCGAGCCCGAACACCAGCCGGCGCATGGTGATCAATCGCTTGAGCGACAGTTCCAGGCCGATGATGAAGAGAAGGAACACCACGCCAAGCTCGGCGATGGCACCGAGCCCGCGCTCCTCGGAAACAGTGATCCATTGCAGGGGCGGCAGAGCCCACTTGAGCGCGCCAAGCCCATGCGGCCCGAGCACCGCGCCAGCGATGAGAAACCCTAGAATTGGGCTTAGCCTGAAACGCTGACCGATCGGCACCAGCACGGCGGCAGTGGCAAGGAGGATCATCGCCTCCCGATAGACTGTGAAGTCTGTGCCTTCCGCCGTCATCTATTCTCCCGCATCTGATGCGCGCACAGCATGAGATGCACACGCCATCAGGGGACCAAGCCCAGAAACATCCCGCAATTGTGGCAGGAAATACCTTTTCCTCATAGGCGTTGTTGCGCGCTCACGCTGCCTTGAGGAGCTCTTCGATCGCCTGCAGCGCAGCACCTGCGCGCGAGCCGTCGGGACCACCGGCCTGCGCCATGTCCGGGCGGCCGCCGCCACCTTTCCCGCCAAGAGCTTCAGCGCCGGCCTTCACCAGGTCGACCGCGTTCCACGTCTTGATCAGGTCTTCGGTCACGCCGACCGCGAGCCCGGCTTTGCCATCCTCGGTAACACCGACAATGGCGACGATACCCGACCCGACTTGCTTCTTGCCGTCGTCGATCAGTCCGCGCAGATCTTTGGGGTTAAGACCCTGCACCGTGCGCGCAAGAAGCTTCACGCTGCCCACCGACTTGATGCCGCCGCCTGCGCCCGCGCCTTCGCCGCCACCAGCGCCACCGCCCGACAGTGCGAGCTGCTTCTTCGCTTCGGCAAGCTGGCGCTCCAGTTGCTTGCGCTCTTCCACCAGCGCCTTGACGCGCTCTGCAACATCCTCCGGACGCACATGCAGCGCCGAGGCGATTTCCCGGATGCGCGCTTCCTGCTCGGAAAGATAGGAGCGGGCTGCGTCTGCAGTCAGCGCCTCGATGCGCCGCACGCCGGATGCGCTCGCCGTCTCGGCGATGATCTTGACGACGCCGATGTCGCCCGTGCGCTTCACGTGCGTGCCGCCGCACAACTCGACCGACCACGCCTTGTTCGCCGCCGGCCCGCCATCGCCCATGGAGACGACGCGCACCTCGTCTCCGTACTTCTCGCCGAACAGCGCCATCGCGCCGGATTCCATGGCGTCATCGAGAGCCATCAGCCGCGTCTCGACCGGAGAGTTCTGCAGCACGATCGCGTTGGCGCGCGTCTCCACCGCCGCGATCTCTTCTGCGCTCATCGGCTTCTGATGCGAGAAGTCGAAGCGCAGGCGGCCTGGGGCCACCATCGATCCCTTTTGCGCAACATGCGGACCAAGGACCTGCCGCAGCGCCTCGTGCAGAAGATGCGTCGCGGAGTGGTTCGCGCGCGTCGCCGAGCGCTTGTCGTGGTCGACTTCGAGATCGACCGTATCGCCGGTCTTGAAGCTGCCCTTCTCGACCTTGCCGAAATGCACGAACAGGCCACCCGCCTTTTTCAGAGTATCGGTCACGCGGAACAGCGCGCCCTTCGCCCCAACGATGACACCCTCATCGCCGACCTGTCCGCCGGATTCGCCATAGAACGGCGTCTGGTTGACGATGATTGCAGCCTCATCGCCCGCCTTGAGGCTCTTGGCTTCCTTGCCATCCTTCACCAGCGCGACGATCTCGCCCGCGGCGCTCTCCGTGTCGTAGCCGAGGAACTCCGTCGCCCCGACGCGCTCCTTCACCTCGAACCAGATCGCTTCAGTCACAGCCTCGCCCGAGCCCTTCCAGGCTTTGCGCGCTTCGGCCTTCTGCCGCTCCATCGCAGCGTTGAAGCCTTCGGTATCGACGCCAGCACCGCGCGAGCGAAGCGCATCCTCGGTGAGGTCGAGCGGGAAGCCGAACGTGTCGTACAGTTTGAAAGCCGTCTCGCCGGGCAGCACGTCGCCCTTCTTGAACTTCGCGGTCGCATCGCCGAGCAGGCCGAGGCCCTTCTCCAGCGTCTTCTTGAAACGCGTCTCTTCCAGCAACAGCGTCTCGGTGATCAGCGGCTGCGCGCGCTGCAGCTCGTGATAGGTGTCGCCCATCTCGTGCACCAGCGCCGGCACCAACCGATGCATCAGCGGCTCCTGCGCACCCAGCAGATGCGCGTGACGCATCGCGCGGCGCATGATGCGGCGAAGCACGTAGCCGCGCCCTTCGTTCGACGGCAGCACGCCATCGGCAATAAGGAAGCTCGAGGCACGCAGATGGTCGGCGATGACGCGATGCGAAGCTTTGTGCTCGCCGCTCGCCTTCACACCCGTGGCCGCGACCGAAGCCGCGATCAGCGCCTTGAATAGATCGATGTCGTAATTGTCAGTGACGCCCTGCAACACCGTTGCAATGCGCTCCAGCCCCATGCCCGTGTCGACGGACTGCTTCGGCAGGTTGAGACGCTCTCCACCCGGCAGCTGCTCGAACTGCATGAACACGAGGTTCCAGATCTCGACGAAGCGGTCGCCGTCTGCATCGGGTGATCCGGGCGGGCCGCCGGGAATCTTGTCGCCGTGATCCCAGAAGATCTCCGAGCACGGGCCGCACGGGCCGGTGTCGCCCATCTGCCAGAAGTTATCGTTGGTCGAGATGCGGATGATCTTGTCGTCCGAGAAGCCGGTCAGCTTCTTCCAGATGCCGTAGGCCTCATCGTCCGTATGATAGACGGTGACCGTCAGCCGCTTCGGATCGAGACCGAAGTCTTTGGTCAGCAGGTCCCAGGCGAGCGGGATCGCCCGCTCTTTGAAGTAGTCGCCGAACGAGAAGTTGCCCAGCATCTCGAAGAAGGTGTGGTGGCGCGCGGTATAGCCGACGTTGTCGAGGTCGTTATGCTTGCCACCGGCGCGCACGCACTTCTGCGATGAGGCCGCCCTCACGTACGGCCGTGTCTCCTGTCCGGTGAACACGTTCTTGAACTGCACCATGCCCGCGTTGGTGAACATCAACGTCGGGTCGTTGCGCGGCACCAGCGGCGACGATGGCACGACCTCGTGGCCATTCTTCTTGAAGAAATCGAGAAACGCGCGGCGGATGTCGTTGACGGAGGCCATGGGTCGCTTTCGAAAGCTCGTTTTCGGAGAGGGCGCCTGGTCCGGGCAGGAAAACACAACCCGCCCGATTTGCCGGCCTATCCGTCGCGGATCGGAAGGCCAGGTGTCAAGCGCCTGCGGCGCTTTCTCCGCCTCCGCGCGGCTTTGGGCTTCCCCGGCGGCGTCACCCCCAAAAAACAGAGCGGCGCCGAAATCCTCCAGCGCCGCTCAATAACCGTCAAATTGGAAGCGCCTCAGCGCTTTGCTCGGGCTGGCTTCTTCCCCTCGTCGTCGGGCAGCACGCCATCCTCGTCGGGCTCCTCGCCCTCGGCGTCCGGCTCTTCCTCGACAAGCAGCTTGTCGACGATCAGACCGGCATTCGAGCGAACCGCCTTCTCGATCGCGGCGGCAATCTTCGGGTTTTCCTTCAGGAACGCTTTGGCGTTCTCGCGGCCCTGGCCGATGCGCTCGCCCTCATAGGAGAACCACGCGCCCGACTTCTCGACCACGCCGGCCTTGGAGCCGAGGTCGATCAGTTCGCCAACCTTGGAGATACCCTCTCCGTACATGATGTCGAACTCGACCTGCTTGAACGGGGGCGCAACCTTGTTCTTCACCACCTTCACGCGCGTCTGGTTGCCGACCACCTCGTCGCGCTCCTTGATCTGCCCGATACGGCGGATGTCGAGGCGAACCGACGAATAGAACTTCAGCGCGTTGCCGCCCGTCGTCGTCTCCGGATTGCCGAACATCACGCCGATCTTCATGCGGATCTGATTGATGAAGATGACCATACAGCCCGATTTGGAGATCGACGCCGTCAGCTTGCGCAGCGCCTTGCTCATCAGGCGCGCCTGCATGCCGGGTTGCATATCCCCCATCTCGCCATCGAGCTCGGCCTTCGGCGTCAGCGCCGCCACCGAGTCGATCACCAGCACGTCGATCGCACCCGACCGCACCAGCGTATCGGCGATCTCCAGTGCCTGCTCGCCCGTATCCGGCTGAGAAATCAGCAAATCCTCGATCTTCACGCCAAGCTTCTTGGCATAGACCGGGTCCAGCGCGTGCTCGGCATCGACGAATGCGCAGATGCCACCCGTCTTCTGCGCCTCGGCCACGACCTGCAGCGACAGCGTCGTCTTGCCGGAAGATTCAGGGCCATAGATTTCAATGATGCGCCCGCGCGGCAGACCGCCGATCCCGAGCGCAATGTCGAGCCCGAGCGACCCGGTCGAGATCGCCTCCACGTCCATCGACTGGTCATTGGCGCCCAGCCGCATGACCGAGCCCTTGCCATGCAGCTTCTCGATCTGGGAGAGCGCCGCCTCCAGGGCCTTCAACTTGTCCATCGCACCCCCCTCAACGACCTTCAATTCCGGCCGGTTCGTCATGTCGTTCACCTATATGGCAAGCGTCGAGCGTTCTCAAATTCGACTCGAATGTACACTTTTTGTTCTTGTTGGTCCAGCACCTCGTAACCATGTTCGGCAGCCCTCCGGCGCTCTTAAGACGCGAGAAACCCCATGCCTGCGAGCATTTCGGCCCAGGGTCTCGCGTCGTCAGGGTTTGCTCGTGTTCTCCATCATCGCCACCGCTGCCAATGGAATGGCTACCCAGGCCCAGCGAATCGAGGCCGTGGCGCAGGACATCGCCGCGATCGGCACGACAGCAACGCCAAACGAGCCTGAACCGCAGGGCGGCCCCGTCCGCATCGGCGCCCTCCCCCTCGGTGACGCCACCCAGAGCATCGTCACGCTCGTGGAGGCCGAGCAGGCCTACAAGATGAACGCCCTCGTCCTGGCGACCGCCGTAGGCATGATCGACACCCTCCTCGACGTCGTTCAGCCCGCTGGCTACGACCGTCGCCGCTGATCGTCCTCTACCGCCCGAGAAACAAAGCGAAATCTTTCCGGTGTGCATGGTGGCCAATTGGCCGCAAGCGTACGGCTGCAGGCACGCTAGACTGGGCCATCATTGGGATGAGCCGATTCGCGAGCCGAGATGGCCGACATCGCGACAGTGGCGGAGCAACTGGCGGCTGAGAAGACGCTGGCCGAGACGCCTGCAGCCGAGTCCGGGAACGAGCCCGAGGACGGGAAGGCTGCGCCCGAGGTGGTGGCAGACGCCGACGCTAACGACGCCAAGCCAGAAGCAGTTGACGAAGCCACGCTCATTGGCGCGCTCAACGCCGACGAGCGTATCCGCGCCGGCTCCGAACGTGGCGAGCGCACGCTTTGGGTCAGCGCCGTCTTCGTCACCTTCCTGTATGCATCGCTGATTGCCGCGCAGGTGATGAACCTCGGCGGGCTCTCCGCCATCGAGCATGAACTCCAGCAGCAGCAGCGCGAGCGCGAGCGTATGGGCCAGGGCGCCGACACCGTCAGCGTCGAGATCGTCCCCGAGCCCGACTTCAACGCCAAGACGCAGAAGTGGCAGGAAGGCGCCAACGGCCCACCGACGCCAGCGCCGCCACAGCCCCAGCAGCAGGCTGCCCTGCCCCAGCAGCAGGTCGAGGAGCAGCCGCAGCAACAACCGGAAGAGCAAAAGCCCGAGGAAGAGAAGGCTGAACCGGAAAAGCCGCAGGAAAAGGAACCCGAAAAGGAAGCCGAGAAAGAACACGACGGTGGCCAGCCGACGCTACCGAGCTTAGAGGCCCTGCTCGACGCCGCCGCCAACGATCTCTCCGAGCAAGTGAAGGCACACTACGATCGCAAACCGCGCCGTCCGCAACGCCAGCAGCAGCAACAGCAGGCCATGGTATCCGGCGGCGGCATGAAGGTGCGCGGCGTCGGCGCCGGCGGCAAATCGGACGAGTTCACCAAGAGCGTCATCGACGCGCTCGTGAAGACACGGCCCGGGCCAGTGGCGCTGTGGGGCCGCGTGCTCGTCACTTTCCAGATCACCCAGCAGGGCGATCTGCTCTACGTGCGCGTGCTCCATTCCAGCGGCAACAAGGCGATGGATGATGCAGCGGTCAACGCCATCCACCGCGCCAAGTTCGTCAAGCCTCCCCCGGGTCTCTCACCTGAAGCGCGCACCTACATCATCGACTACGTCTTCGGCTGAGCGCTAGAATCAAGGCATCTCTTGCGCAGAACCTGCTCTCCGCGCTGGAGCGTCACGTGCACGGCATTCGGTTCGCCCTCGTCTTCGTGGCACTCGCGGTCACCGCCGCGAAGGCAGATGAACAGCTTTTCGAACTCGCCAAAAAAACCGCGAACCCTATCGCCGATCTCGCCACCGTTCCCCTGCTGTACAACTGGGATGGACAGCTCGGAGCAACCCGGGACGGCACCTCGAACTATCTGCGCCTGGAGCCGGTGCTGCCGCTGCACGTGACGCCTGGCTGGAATGTCATTACCCGCCTTTTCATGCCCATGATCGAGCAAGCAAACGTCACCCCCGACGGCGGTACGGACTACGGCCTCTCGGGCGTCAACCTCAGCTTCTTCGCTTCGCCCACCGGCCCCGTCGCCGAAGGTTTGTCGGTCGGTTTGGGCCCGGTCGTCGGATTTCCAGCCAGCAACCCGGAACTCGGCTCGCAAAAGTGGAGCTTGGGCCCGACAGCCGCCATCGTATGGCAGCCGCGTGGCCCTTGGACGGTCGGAATTCTCACGCGCCAGCTCTGGTCGGTCGGCGGCGACATCGATGAGCCGGAGATCAACGAACTCTATCTCCAGCCGTTCCTCAGCTACACGACATCGGATGCCTGGACGCTCGGCATCAACAGCGAGGCCTTCTATTATTGGCTCGACGATGAAGCGTCCGTACCCATCAATCTGTCGCTGACCAAGCTCATCCGGCTCGGTGGCGCAGCGCTCAGCATCGGTCCGGCTGTGCGCTATTGGGTCGAGAACCCGAAGACGGATGCGCAGGGCTGGGGCGCACGCTTCACCGCAACGCTCGTCTTTCCCGACGATCCATAGCTTCTCGCTGGATCGCCAGTGGCCCGCGCGCCACAACCGCACGCGGACGAATCAGACAATGTGCGAAGCTTGTGGAAATCCCGCCGAGGGAGGCTTCGAATGCGCGTGCCGATGTTCATGAGCGTCGCGCTCGCAATCTTCGCCACTGCTGCCCGCGCAGACGGCACTCCGCAATGGTCGGCGCAAACCTCACCCATCAAGCCCGGCCCGAGCGGCTGGCATTTCAAGTTCACGCCTTACGCTTGGCTCCCTTGGATCAACGGCGATGCCACCGTCAAAGGCCGTGACTTCACTATCAATCAGAACCCGGGCCAAGTCCTGAGCTCGCTCGATTTTGCCTGGATGAGCTACCAGGAGGCGCGTCGCGGCGCGATCACGCTGTTCTCCGACGTCATGTTCACCAAGAACTCGGACTCCGACAGCTTCGCCCGCTCACATCAGTTCTCGGCTCACGTTGAAGGCTCCGTCGGCGCAGCGCTTTCCGCCGACTACAAGCAATGGATTGTCGAATTCGGCGGCATGTACGAGACCAACCGCTGGCGCATGGGCCCGGGCCCCGGCGAAGCTGACACCACTCTCGATCTGCTTGTTGGCGGTCGCTATTGGCATCAAGAGCTGGACGTCGACCTATCCCTCGATGGCACGCTCGACATACGCAACCTCGTCATCGAGCGCGGCATCGCACTCGCCCGCTCTGGCGGCGTCGACTGGGTTGACCCGTTCCTGGGAGCGCGCATGGTCTACCAGCACAGCCCCACGGACTCGTTTGTCTTTCGCGGTGACATCGGCGGCTTCAGCGTCGGCAGCAAGATGACCTGGCAGGCCATCGCCACCTACAATTTCTATCTGGGCTCGCACGCCGCGATCGATTTCGACGGCTATCTCGGCTACCGCGCACTCTCCGTCAACTACGTGCAGGGCAGCGGCATCGACCGCTACGAATTCGACGTGGTGCAGCAGGGTCCCGTCGTCGGCATCACCGGCAAGTTCTAGCAGCGCGACAGCCGCGAAATGTCATCCTCGGCTTTAAGCCGAGGATCCAGCGAGCAACAGACACCATCAGCGAGATGCGATAGGTGGCTCCTCGGGACAAGCCCGAGGATGACGACTTAGACGCCGTGGCAGCAATCTTCGATCCTTACAAACTAGGATCGGCTCTACTTCATCGAACCCAGCATCGCAAAACAATACCCTCTCAAGCGTCGGCGGTTCACCCCGCCTACTCCACCGCCTGCAGCGGCTTCCACGTCGGATCATCGAACTCCTGCGGATAGCGCGCCAGCGCCGCGTCCGCGCGCTGTAGACCATCCATGGCGCTCAACTGCTCGGTCGGCTTGGCCACCGCGCCAAGCCCCGTCACCACTTCTTCCAGCAGCGCTTTCAACTTGTCGAGCGCCTCTCCCGAAAGGCTAGTCTTTGCCAATATCTTGTCGGCCTCCACCTTCACCTGCGCCGCAAACCGCTGCGCGTGATCGGGCGGCATCCGCCGATGCGTCACCAGCGAATGGTTGGTGATGACGAGACTGCGGATCGCCGCCATGCCGCTCTGCACGGCCTCGTCGGTCGGCAACGGCGCGATAGCAAAGCCCGCGCGCGGCACGATCTTCTCGGCAGCGGAAAGCGCCGGCGTCATGAGGCCGCCCATCAGGGCAAGCACGATCACACGAAGAATGAACGTCATTGGATAGGCCTCCCCCTTGGACCGTGACCGCCCCGGACCTTATCAGTCCGGAGCGTAAATCATCGGTCCCATTCAGCACTAGAGCACGTCGCCGTTCCTTGCGACTCCCAACGCTCTAGCGGGCGAGCTCCTCTTTCACCTTCGCGGCAAGCTGCGGCAGCGAGAAAGGCTTCGGCAGGAAGGCGAAGTTCTCGTCACCCAGCGCAGCCTTGAAAGCGTCGTTGGGGTAGCCCGACACGAAGATGATCTTAATGTCCGGGTTCTTCTTGCGCATCTCTTTCAAGAGCGTCGGTCCGTCCATTTCCGGCATGACCACGTCGGACACCACGATATCGATCTTGCCCTTGGTCTTCTCGATCACCTCGAGCGCCTCGACGCCGCTGCCGGCTTCCAGCACCTTGTAGCCCTGACGCTTCAGCGCCCGCGCCGCGAAGTTGCGCACCACCTCTTCGTCTTCGACCAGAAGCACGCGGCCGGTGCCGGTGAGGTCGGCAGCCTTCTGCTCCTTCTTGCGCTCCTTGACGACGACAACGTCCTCGTCGGCATGGTGCCGCGGCAGGTAGATGCGGAACGTCGTGCCCTTGCCCTCTTCGCTGTCCGGATAGATGTAGCCACCCGACTGCTTCACCATGCCGTAGACCGACGCGAGGCCGAGGCCCGTGCCCTTGCCGATCGCCTTGGTGGTGAAGAACGGCTCGAAGATCTTGTCCATCACCTCGCGGCTCATGCCGTGGCCGGTGTCGCTCACCTCGACCAGCACGTACTCGCCCGGCGTGAACTCGCGGTTCTCGAACTTCTGCGTCTCGCGCTCGGGAACGTTGCGCGCCTTGATCGTCAGCGTGCCGCCGTCCGGCATCGCATCCTTGGCGTTGGTGATGAGGTTGAACAGCGCCTGCGCGAACTCGTGCTTGTCAGTCATCACATACCAAAGATCGGGCGACGTCTCGATCCGCAGCTCGCTCTTCTCGCCGAGATAGCGCTTCAGCAGCGAGGACTCATCGCTCAGCACCTCGCCGAGACTGACGACCTCGTTCTGCAGCGTCTGCTGCCGCGCCAATGCCAGCAGCTTGCGCACCAGCTCGGCTGCGCGGTTGGCACTCGACTTGATGTTCATGATGTCTTTGTAGGCGACATCTTTCGGGCGATGCATGGTCAGCAGCATGTCCGAAAAGCCGAGGATAGCGGTGAGCATGTTGTTGAAGTCGTGCGCGATGCCGCCCGCCAGCTTGCCGACCACTTCCATCTTCTGGCTCTGCGCGAAGCGCGCTTCCAACGCCTTCTGCTCAGTCGCATCCACCACGTAGAGGATAGCAGCCTCACGCGCGCCACCACTGGCGAACGGGCTCATGTAGACGCGCGTGACGATCTCGCGCTTCCCGCCCGACGTGATATCGATCGGCACATTGTGCACGCGGCCAGAGATGACCTTCTTCAGGCCCTCTTCCACCGCCGCACGCGTTGTCGTGTCGGCGGCGCGCGCAAGTGCATCAACAGCCGAGACACCTGTTCCAGCAGCGCCGTCGAGCGCCATCCTGCAGAACGCGGCGTTGGCACTGACGATGCGGCCATCAGATCCGAGCATAGCGATGCCGAAAGGTGCCGACTGGAAGAAGCGGGCAAAGCGGGCACCCGCTGCATCTCCCTTGAACTCCGCTGCAGCCTCGCCGGCGATGTCGACAACGGCAACCGTCAGGCCACGGCCACTCGGCACCGTGCGCGCCAGCAGCCGGGCCGGCATCACCCGGCCGTCCTCGCCGGTGAGATCGATATCGATCGTCTGCAGCTCGTCCGGCACGCCGCCCGTCAGCCGCGACAGCAACTCCGCGCCATCACCGGAAGCGATATCCGCCAGCGTCAGCTGCTGCTCCATGACGTTGCGCGGCGTCCGGCCGATCCAGCGCGCCAGCGTCGAGTTGACGTGCAGCAGCGATCCATCCGGCCCGACCGAAGCGAGCCCGATCGGCGCGTTGTCGAACTGCGCAAGCTGCACCTCGACACCGGCCACGCGATCCGATTCGCGGCGGCGCTCCGCCGTGACATCGCTCAGCCGCCAGACCACCAGCCCCGGCGCGTCCAGGTTCAGCGAGTCCGGCACCGGACGAACCGAGAGTTGCAGGTTGATCCGATTGCGCGTGCCGCCTGCGCCGCGGGTCACGGAGAATTCCTCGAACAGCTCTTCGCCGCGCTCGGCCGCGCGCGTCAGGCGAAACAGCGCCGCGCTCGCCCCGGCATCGCGTGCCATGAGCTGCTGCAGCGCCGTCAGCGCATCGCGCTCTCCGCCACCGACGATGTCGTCGAATGCGGCGTTTGTGTACCGCGGCACGCCATCGCGATCGGCGATCATCACGCCAACGTCCATCTCGTCCGTCGCCGCCATGACGACGTCGCCGATGGGCGTGCGCTGACCGAAGCGAATGAAACCGGCTGAATAGGCGAAGAGGGCGAATAGCCCAACGGTCGCCAGCGCCACCAGCATGGTGACGAGCACCGGCGTTCCCGCGCCGCTCGCCACGATGCCGAATGCAATCAGCGCACCGAGGACGACGGCGCCCACGGTCGGCAGGTAACTGCTCAACCCCTGCATCTGCGTGACGGTATCAAATGGAGCGGACGGCAGATCGATTGCGTCGTGCTCTCGCATGCGCAGGGAAGCTATATGATTCTGACTGGTGGAGGCGTGGGGCGCCGGCATGAGCGATGTACTCTGTACGCATTACACACAAGAAGCTTCGCACCGATATTTACCGCGTCTGACTGGCATCAATGCCCGTATTATGCCCGCGCGGGGCTGTTTCGGTTGCGGCGCTTTACCCGTCAACAGTTCAATCATTAGGGTTAAAATCGCATAAATTCGCGGCTATACCCGGGAGTGGCGCTGACCGATGCAATGACGCCATTCGAAACTGCGAACGATCCTCGCACCTTACACCAGCGAAGTGAGAAATGACGGAAGTTCTGCTGCGTGTTCTCGTCGTCGCTTTCCTTGCTGCTGCCATTGTTGCGGTGGCAGTGATCGTGCGAAAAATGATGCGGTCACGCGGTCTCACCTCTCTGCTCGCACCCAAGGCGCAAAAGCGCCTCGAGGTTATCGATCAGGTCACGATCGACGCCAAACACAAGCTTGTCCTCATCAGACGCGACAATGTCGAGCATCTGCTCTTGACGGGCGGTCCCGTAGATATCGTGATCGAGACCGGCATTGGCGCGACACCCGAGGCGGGCGAGACGAAGTCCCCGCCATCGCTCAGGCAACATCCGCCGCATCCGCTCGGCGTCGCTGCCGAGTGACGACCGGCCAAACCACGGCCATTTGATCTGTTTTCGCGCCGGAGGCCCCTGATGCGCTCACCATCGTCGCTCAAAACTCTGTTCGCCACGGCGCTCTGCCTCGCCGCGATGGCAACGGCGACGATATCGGCGCAGACCGCAGCTCCCGCCACGCCGCGGGCCACGCCGCAGGCTCCGCCGGCTGCCGCCGCACCACCAACACCAGCTGCCCCGACCCAAGCGGCCCCCGCCGCACCGCCTGCGCGGCAGACGCAGCAGAAGCAGGCACCCGCGCAGACCCAGCCGTCACCGGCAGCGCCTCCCGCCAACCCAGCGCAGCCACAACCGGCAGTTCCCGGCGCGGCGCAGGCGCCCGCACAAGCCCCCGGCGCCGCAGTTCCTGCTCAAACTGCTCCTGCAACCAATCCGGCTGCGCCAGCAGCACCGGCCAATGGCGCCACCGCCCCCGCGTCCCCGCCGGCACCCGAGGCGACACCAGTTCTCCCCGAGCCGAAGGCCGCGGGCATCCCGGTCGAAGAGCTCGTCCGCCCGGTCAACAACCTCGCTGGCGAAATCGACGCGGCCGAGAAAAATCTCGAGCAGGCCCCTGGGAGCCAGAGCGACCTCGCCACCCTGCGCGGCAAGATCGAAAAGATCTCCACCAACGCCAAGAATGCCGGCGAGAATCTGAAGCCGGCGCTGGCCGAGGTTCGCTCGCAGATCGACAAACTCGGCGCTCCGCCGAAGGAAGGCGAGCCGCCCGAAGCCCCCGACGTTGTCGCGGAACGTCAGCGCCTCAATGGCATTGCCGCGCAGATCGACGGCGCCATCAAGAAGGCGGCGCTCATCGAGCTGCGCGCGCGCCAGCTGGTCAGCCGTGTTCAGCACGCTCGCCAGGGCATCTTCACCCGCTTCCTGCTCCGCCAGACGGACACGCCGCTGCAGTGGCGTGTCTGGACGCAAGCCGCTGATCAGGTTCCATTCGCCCGCCGCCAGGTCGGATCCGTCCTCTCCAATTGGTGGTCCGCCGCCAGGCTCTCCGGTTGGGGTCTTCTTGGGGTCGTAGGCGCCGCTCTTGGCGCGTATCTCGGGCTGCGATACTTGCGCCAGCGCATCTTGCGCCGGCAGCTCGACGAGGGTGGGCCAGCGACTCCGTCATTGCCCGAGCGCGCTGCCGCGGTCGCGTGGGTTGCCCCGCTGCTAGCGCTGCCATCCGTGGTCGCGCTGATAGTGCTCTATGCGGGATTGGACGAACTCGGTCTGCTGTACTGGCAGGTGGAGCGCTTTGCCACGGCTGCACTGTTCCCGCTGTTCGTCATGATCGCGATCTTCGCGTTCGCGCGTGCGCTGCTCCAGCCACGGCGCCCACGTTGGCGCATTTTCGACCTCGACGACACCGGTGCACGGCGCGTCTGTTACGCCGTCCAGGGGATCGCCGCCGTCTATGCGCTCGACTACATGTTGCAGCGGCTCATCGGCATTCTTGCGCTGCCGCTCTCCACCAGCATCGTCGTCGCATTCATCGCCAGCATTCTTTACGCGCTGCTGCTGCTGTTCATCGCACGCACGCCCTTCACATCGCCCACCAACATCGTCAGCACGCCGGTTTCTCGCTGGTCCCCTGTCTGGCTCAAGTTCCTGATCGTCGGCTTGGCAATCGCGCTCCTCGCCATGTCGATGCTGGGCTATGTCGCGCTCGGGCGCTTCTTCCTCACCCAGCTGCTGACGACGGGGGCCGGCATCCTCGCCGTCGCCGTGCTCTATATCGGCATCGCCGCGCTGGTGCCCGGACAAGCTGGTCCTTCGACCGGAATGAGCGCCATCATCGAGGAACGATTCAGCCTCGACGAGTTTGGACGCACACAGCTCGCCCGCGTCGAGCGGGTTCTATTGACGATTGCCCTGTTCGTCATTGCCCTGCCGCTGCTGCTGCTCTCGTGGGGACTGTCGGTCACCGACATCACCAGCTGGGTGCGCGCAGTCCTGTTCGGGTTCGAGATCGGCGGAATACACATCTCACCCGCGCGCATCTTCGCCGCGCTGGTGCTCTTCGTGCTGCTACTGGCAGTTACGCGATTTGTTCAGCGCTGGCTGGCGGCCGGCGCCCTCGCCCAGGGCCGCATCGAGTCGGGCCTTGCCAACTCCATCTACACCGGCGCCGGCTACATCGGATTTGCCGTCGCCACTCTGGCAGCCATCTCATACGCCGGCTTCGACATCACGAGCCTCGCCATCGTTGCTGGTGCTTTGTCGGTCGGTATCGGTTTCGGCCTTCAGTCTATCGTCAACAACTTCGTCTCTGGCCTGATCCTGCTCGTCGAGCGCCCAATCAAGGTGGGCGACCGCGTCACGGTCAATAACCAGGAAGGGTTCGTTCGTCGCATCTCGGTGCGCTCCACCGAGATCGAGACCTTCGATCGCGCCAGCCTGATCGTGCCCAATTCCGAGTTCATCACCACGACCGTGACGAACTGGACGCATCGCAACGCGCTTGGCCGCGCATTGGTGCGCGTGAGCGCCGGCTACAATTCCGATCCCGAACAGGTGATTGCAATTCTCCTCAAGGTGGCGTCCGAATGCCCGCTCGTGCAGAAGCACCCTCCGCCCTGGGCGGGCTTCGACAACTTCGGCGCGGATGGTCTCGACTTTATCGTCCTTGGCGTCGTCCCCGACGTCAACAAGGTCGGCGACGCGCGGTCTGATCTGCGCATCCGCATCTTCAAAGCGTTCAAGGCGGCCAATATCGAGATACCGTTCCCGCAGCGCGACATCCACGTGCACCACATGACGACCCTGGATGATTATCCCGATGTCTTCGCGCCGTCCGCAACTAAGCCTGAAAACGAGCAAGGCCGGCTGGAGCCCGCAGAGCAGCGGCAGCCGGGACCGAGCGTCGAGAAGCCAACGAGAGAAAGCTGAGGTAGGGGCGCGCGAAGCAGCGCAACGGGCGAGCGCGCAAAGCTGGCATTGATTGCCCCGCACGCTCCCCGCGCGAGGCCTTCACCGGTCACAAGCAAGGATGAAAGGGCGCCACCGCGGCCCTCGACCTCAGTCCTCGCGGTAGACCCGCTCGCGCCGCTCATGGCGCTCTTGTGCTTCGACAGACAGTGTCGCGATCGGACGCGCATCGAGCCGCTTGAGGCCGATCGGTTCGCCCGTCTCCTCACAGTACCCGTAGGAGCCGTCCTCGATCCGCGCCAGCGCCGCATCGATCTTCGCGACCAGCTTGCGCTGGCGGTCACGTTCGCGAAGCTCGAGCGCCCGGTCGGTCTCGGATGTCGCGCGGTCCGCAAGATCGGCGTGCTGAGTCGATTCCTCATGCAGCCCAGCAAGCGTTTCGCGGGCCTGCCGGATGATCTCATCCTTCCAGGCGAGCAGCTTGTTGCGGAAATAGATCCGCTGCCGCTCGTTCATGAATGGCTCGTCCTCGGATGGACGGTAGTCAGGTGGCAGCACAATCGACGAAGACTTGGCGCGTGCCGTCATCTTTTTCCCCGCAACCTTCTGCTTCTCGATACCCTGTCTCTCGACAGTCTTTTTGTCACTCGCCCCGGAATTCGCAGCAGCTCTTGTCTTGGGGGGCTTGCCGGCAATGCTTTTCCCTGCCGCACGCACCGATGCAGCGCGGCTCACCGAGGAAGCTTTCGCCTTTACAGGCGTCTTGGCGCTTCGCTTGCTCATCCGTGCCTCCACGAGGCTTGAAGAGAACGGCCGGCCCCTCAACCGGCGGTAACAAGCTGCTTTAAGCGCCTCCTATTGGCGGCAGGAACGACGTATGTCAAGGCGTTCCGAGAACAGACTTAAGTTGCGGCAGTGGAATGAAAAAGGCAGCGCCTGCGAATCGGTCGGCAAGGTAGGCATCCGCCTGCAAACCAGGCACGGTGAAGCGTTGCGGCATCACCGCACCCCGCCCGACCTTGCCGCCCGCTTGCCCGGAACACTAATGTCGACAAAGCCCTGAGGCCGGCCGGGCCTCCGATCACAAAGGATCCTCCCCCGCCGATGAAGTTCGAAGGAACGCGCCGCTACGTGGCGACCGACGACCTCAAGGTCGCCGTCAACGCCGCCATCACCCTCTCCCGCCCCCTCCTGATCAAGGGCGAGCCGGGAACCGGCAAGACCGCCCTCGCCATCGAGGTGGCCGAGGCACTGGGCGTGCCCATCATCGAGTGGCATATCAAATCGACGACCAAGGCCCACCAGGGCCTTTATGAATACGACGCCGTCTCCCGCCTGCGCGACAGCCAGCTCGGCGACCCCCGCGTCCAGGACATCAAGAACTACATCAAGCGCGGCAAGCTCTGGGAGGCCTTCACCCACGAGGCACGCCCGGTGCTGCTCATCGACGAGATCGACAAGGCCGACATCGAGTTCCCCAACGACCTGTTGCAGGAACTCGATCGCATGGAGTTCTTCGTCTACGAGACCGGCGAGACCGTGAAGGCGCACAACCGCCCCATCGTCATCATCACCTCGAACAACGAGAAGGAGCTCCCCGACGCCTTCCTGCGCCGCTGCTTCTTCCACTACATCAAGTTCCCGGACGACGAGACCATGCGCCAGATCGTTGAGGTGCACTTCCCCGGCCTCAAGGGAAAGCTCGTCTCCGAAGCGATGCGCATCTTCTATGACCTGCGCGACATGCCCGGCATCAAGAAGAAGCCGTCGACGTCCGAGTTGCTCGATTGGCTCAAGCTGCTGCTGAACGAGGACGTCTCCGCTGATACCCTTCGCGAGAGCGACAGCCGCAAGCTGATCCCGCCGCTCGCCGGCGCCCTTCTCAAGAACGAGCAGGACGTGCACCTTTTCGAGCGCATCGCCTTCATGGCCCGCCGCCGCGGAGACTAGGTCCGCGCGGCCTCTCAGGCGCAGAGCGGAATGAGCGCGGCTATGTCACGCTTGCTGTCCAGGGTGTGCAAATCGACGTCGGCCGTCAGTGGAACGTACGTCCCCGTTTCGCTGGTGCGCAAATACGTCGAAAACAGCAGCGATCCCCGCGGTAGCGGTCCCGTACGGCAGGCCTCGGGAATAATCGCGATACTCAGTGTACCGCTCGCCCCCTGCTGCTTCTTCTGCAAGAGCGTCGAGCGAAATGCTTCCAGCCGCGGAACATCCTTGTCAAGGATGCGATACGCATAGACCGACGTCCCGAGATCGATCGCATAATCGAGTGCGCGCAACTCGTCCCGGTCCGTCACCTCGACGAGAGCGAAGTCCTCCGCCACTTCGGGTGCATCGCCCGCCTTCACGGCGATCCTCAAATGCATTCCCCCTGCGCGCGGCTTGATCATTCGCGGCAGCTTTATCGCGGCCCGTATCTTCCCTGGGTCGGTGGTCTCAAAATCGATCTTCCAAAGCGAGTACAGTGAGGTGATGGGAACGTGCCCGCACGCCGAAAGCCCCACACCCAAAATCGCCGTCAAGAATGCCACCCGCATCTTACAAGCCATAATTGCCCCATCCTTTACGATGATTTATTATCGTGTTACGATAATTAATCATCGCAATCAAGTTAGGACATGCCCATGTTGAAACCCGCTAATCCCACGCGAGCTACCCTCGTCCGCCTGTCTCGAACCATGGCTCGACTGACGTCGGCCGGTATGGTGGCCATGGTCGCGTTGATGGGATCTGCCTTCCTCGTCCCGACCTGGACACGCGATATGCTGCTGACGCGTATGGGTCAGGCCGGCTCCAATCTTCCGCTCGGCCACGATCAAGTGCTGGCCGCTGCAGCGATAACGGCCGTGCCATTCAGCGTGATGCTGTGGGGACTGTGGAACGCCCGCGCGATGTTCAAAGACTTCGCTCGCGGACATGCATTCAGCAGCGCTGCAGCCCTCCACTTGCACCGGTTCGGAGTTGCGGTCCTGGCGCAGGCGCCGCTCGGCCCGCTCACCGCCACGGCACTTGCGCTTGCGCTCTCCCTCGCCAATCCGCCCGGCCAACGCATCCTGCTGCTCACGCTCTCGAGCAACGACTACGTCGCGCTGGTGGTTGGCGGCGTGCTGGTTGCTCTCGCATCCGTGATGCGCGAAGCTGCACGTCTAGCGGAAGAAAATGCCAGCTTCGTCTGAGGGCGCCGTGACAATCGTGGTCAATCTCGACGTGATGCTGGCGCGTCGCAAGATGCGCTCCAAGGAACTTGCCGAGCGCATAGGCATCACCGAGCAGAACGTCTCGCTGTTGAAGTCTGGCAAGGTCAAAGGCATACGCTTCGACACGCTGGAGCGCATCTGTGCCGTGCTCGACTGCCAGCCCGGCGACATCCTGGAGTATCGGCTAGAGCTTTCATGACACGGCAACAAAATTCGGGCACGGGGGTCATGAGCAATGCATGGGCCGCCGCAGCGGAGAGTAACCGATGACCGAGGCCCAGATAGGCGACCAGACAGGCCGCCAGACCGGCAAGACGTATACGATCTCGGATACCGCCAACTGGGTCGCCTTTCACCGCGCTGTGGAATCGGCCCGTCCCGATGCCGTCTTTCGCGATCCCCTGGCCGAACGCCTGGCCGGCGTCACCGGACCTGAGATCGTTGCGCGTGCGCCCAAGGCCATGCGCAATGGCTGGCCCATCATCGCCCGCACCGTCAGCATCGACGAGATCATCGCCACCGCTATCGCCGAAGGCTGCGACTGCGTCATCAACCTCGCTGCTGGGCTCGACACCCGCCCCTACCGGCTCGACCTGCCCAAAACGCTGACGTGGATCGAGGCAGACCTCCCGGGCCTCGTCGACGAGAAGAACCGGCTGCTGGCCAACGAAACGCCGCGCTGCCAGCTGGAACGCGTCAAGGTCGACCTCGCCGACAACGCCGCACGCGCCGCCTTCCTCGATGGCGTGACCGCAGGGCGCCAGCGCGTCCTCGTCCTCAGCGAAGGGTTGCTGATGTACCTCGACGACGCGCTGGTGCGCAGCCTCTCGGACGATCTAAAGCGCGCGGGCGTCAAGTGGTGGGTGTCCGATCAGATCAGCCCCGCCGTGCGAGAGATGTTCATGAGCAACATGCAGGACATCCTCGCGAGCGCGCCCATGCACTTTGCGCCTGAGAACGGCGTCGCCTTCTATGAAGCTCTCGGCTGGCGCGTGCGCGAGGTCCTCTCCAGCGCCGAGGTGGCATTGCGCCTCAAACGCCTCTCCTGGCTGATGACGTTGCTCATGCGACTGCCCCTACCGCAGCCCAACCCGCGCAAGCTCGGCACGGCTCGCTGGGGCGCCGTCGTATGGCTCGAGCGCTAAGCTCCGCACCCGCAGCAATCCGTTACCATCCGTGAACATCGGCGCCATCCGGCCGCCGCAATGGATCAGCGAGATCCTCCCCGTCATCTGGGCCGGCACGGCCTAACGGGGAGACGACATGCCAACCACCAGCGGGCCACACCCGGGGGACGAGCGCGCGCTCGCAAGCCTCACCGCCGCCATCGGCTACGGCGGCATTCAGGCGACAGTCCTGTCTGCCCTGGCCCTCGTGATCTCGGGCTTCTCGCTTTACGAATCGAGCTTCAAGACCGCTGAGATCGAGGTCTACGTCCCACCCGTCGTTCAGTATGCGCGCGACGGCGGCGGCGACACCGAGGTCTTCGTCGTGCCGGTGACCATCACCAATTCGGGCGCCCGCACCGGCACCGTCCTCTCGATGGAGCTGAACGTCGAGGACCTGAAATCCCACAAGACGAAACGCTATTACAGCGCCTTCCTGGGAGAGCATCAGGTCGACGCCGACGCCCCCAACCGCTCATTCGCCCCGCTGTCGATCCCCGGCCACGGCACTTTCACCGATACCGTTCGCTTCTATCCCGTCGGCAACCCGTTCCCGAAGATCGCCGAGGAAGCCGGAGACTATAAATTCTCGCTCAGCCTCGTCACTGCGGCGCCGCCACGGCCCGACCTCGTCGAGCGTCTTTTTGCCAGCAAGGTCGAGCCCGTCGTCTTCGAGCGCACGCTGCCATGGCTCTCCGAGCAGCAGCTCGACCAGCGTCGCATCACCATTTCGATGCCGGAAAAGGGCTGGACCGCGATGCCGGCCGCTCCAGCGCCTCTGGCAACAGGCTCGCCGCAATGAGGATTGCGCAGCCGACACAAAATATGAATGCCACCTGACAGCAAGCTTCAGCTTCCGTTCAAAGGTCACGCGCTAAACTGTACCTAACAATCACGTAATCCGTGTGGAGGGATTTCATGGCCGAGTTCATCCGCAGCAGCCTGATCATTCTCATGGGCACCGTCGTCATGGCGGCCGCCGTGCTCGTCGTCTTCTACGGCTGACGCGCGATACGCGCGGCTGGCTTGCCGCCACCGCTGCTTCGCACTAGCTAAGGGGACCGCGAGAGGTCCCCTTTGTCCGTAACATCGCCGCCACCCGCCCTGGACGATCCAACGCGCCAGCCCTGGCACCGCGCCGGCGCCCTGCTGAGCGACATGATGACTCCGACGCTGCGGCTCGGCGTCACCGGGTTGTCCCGCGCCGGCAAGACCATCTTCATCACCGCGCTGATCCGCAATCTGGTCTCAGGTGGCCGCCTGCCCTTCTTCCTTCCCGAGGCCGAGGGCCGCATCGAGCGCGCTTACCTCGAGCCGCAGCCGGACGATCAGGTACCCCGCTTCGACTACGAGGGGCACCTGGAAGATCTCGCCCGCGACCCGCCCGACTGGCCCGAAAGCACCCGCCGGCTCAGCCAGGTCCGCATCACCATCGAATATCGCTCGGCAAGTGCGCTGCGGCGCGCCCTCGGTGTCTCCCGCCTCAACCTCGATGTGGTGGATTACCCAGGCGAATGGCTGATCGACCTGCCGCTGTTGGAGATCACCTACGAGCAGTGGTGCGCCGAGGCGGTTGAGCAAGCCCTCGCCCCGCGCCGCCAGGCGCACTCCAAAGCCTGGCGAGAGTTCCTCGCCACCGTCGATCCCAATGCCCCGAAGGACGAGAAGATCGCCCAGCGCGGCGCCCAGCTCTTTGCCGAATACCTGAAAGCCGCCCGCGCCGACGACCACGTTCTGCACACCACCGGCCCCGGCCGCTTCCTGTTGCCCGGCGATCTCGAAGGCTCGCCGCTGCTCACGTTCTGCCCGCTGCTCCTCGGCGAAAAGCCGAGTTACGGCCGCAACTCGCTCGCGGCGATGATGGCGCGCCGCTTCGAGAGCTATAAGACCCACGTCGTAAAGCCCTTCTTCCGCGATCATTTCAGCCGGCTGGATCGCCAGATCGTGCTCGTCGACGTGCTCGGCCCGCTGAACGAGGGCGGCGACGCCGTCGTCGATCTCCAGCGCGCCCTCAATGCCATCCTGCGCGTTTTCCGCATTGGCTCGGGCAACTGGCTTACAGCCCTCTTCCCCCGCCGTATCGACAAGCTGCTGTTCGCCGCCACCAAGGCCGACCACATCAATTCATCGAGCCACGACCGGCTGGAAGCGATCCTGCGCGTCATCATTGATCGCGCTATGGGCCGCGCCGAGGACACCGGCGCCGATGTCGGCGTCCAGGCCCTCGCCGCCCTGCGCGCCACCAGGGAGACCGACGCCAAGGTCGGCAACGAGTGGCTGCCCTGCATTGTCGGCGTGCCAATGCCGGGCGAGCGCATCGGCGACAGGGTGTTCGACGGCAAGACCGAAGCTGCTGTGTTTCCAGGTGACCTGCAGGCAAATCCACGCAACGCTCTGAAGCCCGGGGCAGCGCCGGCCGGGTTGCATTTCGTCCGCTTCCGTCCGCCCCGGCTCATGCCTCCGGGCATCGACGGAGAGTCCCCACCCCTGCCGCACATCCGGCTCGACCGCGCCCTCAATTTCCTGCTCTCGGATTGGCTCGCGTGATGATCGGGAAATTCGCATGACGTCCGACAACGACATCCGCCGCCCGCGTGCATTCTCGCCCGACGACCCGGCCTTGCGCGCCGCCGCCGCCGAGCCGCCGCGCGCGCCTCCGGTAACCGAAACCGGACCTCTTGCAGGCCGCCGCCGGCGCCAGGCACAGCGCACCACGGTGCGTCCGACCGCCGGCGATCTTTCCCGCGGTATCCGTTGGGGCGCCATGCTTCTGTCCGGCCTCGCCGGACTTCTCGCGCTCGCCACCGTTACCTGGTTCACCCGCTACGTGGAAGTCGCGCTCGATCGCCAGGATTGGGTGGGCTGGCTCGCCTTCGCGCTGCTTTGCCTCGTCGGCCTTTCGACCCTCGTTCTGATCTTCCGCGAGATCTACGGCCTGTTCCGCCTCGCCCGCCTCGGCGCGTTACGCCAGGAGGTGTCGCACGCCATCGACACCGGCGATATGCAGAGCGAGCGCCGCGCGCTGCGCGATCTCAAGAGAATTCTCGCCGGCCGACCCGACTTGCAGTGGCAGCTTGCGCGCTTCTCCGAGCACGAGCGAGCCGTCCTTGATCCGGGCGAGTTGCTTTCCCTTGCCGATCGCGAGTTGATCATGCCGCTCGACCAGGAAGCGCGCCGCACTGTTCTCGCAGCAGCCAAGCGCATCGGCATGGTCACGGCCATCAGCCCGATGCCGTGGATCGCCATGCTCTACGTTCTGATCGAAAACCTGCGCATGCTGCGCACTATCGCCGGGTTGTACGGCGGACGCCCGGGACCGCTTGGCGCACTGCGGCTCGGCCGGCTCGTCGTCGGACATATCCTGGCGACCGGCGGCGTTGCTCTGACCGACGATCTGCTCGGTCAATTCCTCGGCCAGGACTTGCTGCGCAGGCTGTCTCGGCGACTGGGCGAAGGTGCCTTCAACGGCGCACTGACCGCACGAGTCGGGGCCGCCGCCGTAGAAGTGTGCCGCCCGCTGCCATTCATCAGCGCGCCGCCCGTGCGCGCCCGCGACATGCTCGCCGAAGCCTTCCGCCGCAACGCGACATCCACCCCTGACGCAAGCTGAAGCAATCCGTGGGTGTCGACCGCTCCGCCACTTGGCCGCGAAGCCGGCAAGGGCGCAAGGCGCCCCGGCGCGAGCGCCCCGATCGTCCGAGCGTCTACCAGCGAGGACGTGAATCGGCGGCGCAAAAATGCACGGCCATCGCCTCGTGAGACGTCGACGTCAGGCGAGCTCGCCGACGCTTGTGTCAGCTACGAAAAATCAAGCCGCCCTGATTTCCACCACGTTGCTTGCTTCAAGCGAGCGCATTGCGATGTGGTCAGCCCACTCGCCAGACGCCTTGCGCGCACTCTCGACGATCGCCGGCGGCGTGCGACCATCGCGGGTCGACAGCAGCAAACGCAGTGGCCGGGCTGCCGGACGCGACGTCAGCCAGCTCAGCGGCGCGGCCAGCACCAGGCCGATGATCACCGGCGCCATCCAGGCAAGGACCAAGGCCGACGCCTCATAGCAGGCAAAGCCCATCACCACGCCGATCAGCATGTGCCAGCGATGATAGCGCACCGCATCCGAGAAGGTGATGCCGGCACCGTCGCGGCTCTGCGCACGCCAACCGGAATCGATGCCGAACAACACCTGAAACACCGCCGCCGTCTGCGTCACCATCAGGATCGGCGACAGCAGGATGGAGAACAGCGTCTCCGTGACGACACCCATAACCGCCCGCGCCGAGCCGTAGGTCTCACGCGCCTGATGCACGCGCTTCAGTTCGAGCGCGAGGCCCAGGAATTTCGGCATCAGCACGATCAGCATCGTGGCGAAGAACAACCGCAGCGCCGCGCCCGGGTCCGTCACCGGCCACACGGGGAACAGCGTCTTCTCGTCGATGAAGTAGCTCGGGATCATCTGCTGGCCCTGCAAGGCCAGCACGATGCCGACCACCAGCGACGAAGCCCACACCAGCGACATCAGATAGGATGTAGCACCCATCAAAAGGTGCAGTCGGCCCATCGTCGTGATGTTCGAGGTGAACACGATGCCGAGGTGCTGCAGGTTGCCCTGCGCCCAGCGCCGGTCGCGCGCCACCACGTCGGGAAGCGTCGGCGGCTGGCCTTCATACGAGCCCTCGACCGTCGGCACCATGTGCACGCCCCAGTCGGCACGCGCCAAAAGCACCGCTTCGACGAAGTCATGGCTCTGGATGTCTCCACCGAACGGCGCCTTGCCCGGCAACGACGGCAAGCCTGCCGCCGAAGCAAAGGCAATCGTGCGAATGATGGCGTTGTGGCCCCAGTAGTTGCCCTGGTCGCGATGCCAGAAGGCAAGACCCGCAGCAACCAGTGGCCCATAAACATTCGACGCGAACTGCGTGAGGTACTGCAGCAGCGTCGTAGCGCCGGTCAGCCGAGGCACAGTCTGGATGAGACCCGCCGTCTGGTCGCGTTGCATCGCCAGCGCAAGCCGCACCAGCGTCGTCCCAGACATGACGCTGTCGCCGTCGAGAATAACGAAGTGCTCGTATGCGCCGCCGAAGCGCCGTACCCAATCCTTGATGTTGCCAGCCTTGCGCGCATGGTTCTCACGCCGCCGGCGATAATAAACAGGAATGATATCCTTCAGCCGGTGACGCAGCGCACGGTAAGCGCTCTCTTCGGCAGCGCCGTCACGCTCATCACGGGTATCGGACAATATAAAGACATCGAACGCTGCGGCGCTGTCCATCGACTGCAGCTCGAGCGCAATCGCCTGCACCGTGCCGGCAATGCGCGCCGGATCCTCGTGATAGACGGGGAACAGCAACGCCGTACGCGTGCTCAGCGGAGAGCCGGGCTGCGGCAGATCGATGGTGTCGGCCTTCTCGCCTCCGAACAGGGGAATGAAGCCCAGCGCCGCGTTCAGCGAGCCAAGCGCGATCCACCCGAATGCGATGGTCGAGAGAATGAGGAACAGGAACTGCAGCGGCGTCGCCTGCTCAACCGCCAGCACGCCATAGAGCTCGATGGCAAACGCCGCCGTAAGCAATGCAGCACCGGTGAAGACCGCAGCGCGGGGCATCCAGTAGCCCGGCCGGCGGCGCGGCTTCGCACCGCGCGCCTTGAAGTCCTGATCAGGCATGTCGAGCGGCAACTCCGCGGGCAGCAGCTCGGGGCTGCTCGCGTCGGGAATGCGACCGATTTTCTGGCCGGCCACAGTGATGTCGCTCATGACCTTGTCCATCGATAGAGCCAGGTCTCGGAGATCTGCTGATCACCAAGCTTCAAAGCCAAACGAAGTTCGCAAAGATCGGTTCCGCCCGGATCGAGCTCGAAGCTCACGCGGACACCGTTCGCTTCCGGATTCTCGTGCACCGCGATGTCGGACACCGTGCCCGGGTTCGAGGTGACCACAGCAACCGGCAACTGACGCACCGGCGTCACCGCCGGTCCTGTGAAGTCGACAACGAATTTCGTAGTGCCGTCGCGCTTGCCGCGTCCGACACGAGTCGCCGCCGTCGAAGCGCCCGCCCAACCGATCGGCAGCGTCTCCGTCCAATACATGCGATAGGCGAACGAATAAGGCGCACCTGCTGCCGGGCCGGTTGCCGGCTTCCAGTACGCGGCGATGTTGTCGTGGATCTCGACCGTGGTCGGAATCTCGATCAGCTCGACATAGCCCGAACCCCACGTGCCCTTCGGCTCGATCCAAAGACTGGGGCGCTTCTCGTAGCGCGCTTCCAGGTCTTCATAGGAATGGAACGAGCGCGCCCGCTGGCACAGTCCAAAGCCCTTCACGTTCTTGTCGAGGAACGCGCTGATCTGCAGCGTGCGCGGATTGGTGAGCGGGCGCCAGATGCACTCGCTGTTGCCATTGAAGATGGCCAGTCCGTCGCTGTCGTGGACAGCCGGGCGGAAATCGTCATCGATGCGATGATGACCGGGACCGTGCAGGTACATGCTGGTAAGCGGCCCTAAGCCGACATGGGTGAGCGCACGACGGGGATAGAGTGTCGCCTCCACTTCCACAGTGGTGGCTTCGCCGGGCTCGACAACAAATCGGTACGCACCCGTTGTCGACACGCTATCGAGAAGTGCGTGAATAACGATTGAACGGGAACCCTGTGCAGGCTTCTCGACCCAGAAAGCTCGAAAAAGCGGAAATTCCTCGCCACCGGCCCGCGCTGTGTTGATCGCGAGACCGCGCGCCGACAACCCATAGAGCTGCCCGCGGCCCACCGCACGAAAATAGCTGGCGCCCTGGAAGACGATGTACTCGTCGTAATAATCCGGGCGATTGATCGGACCGTGCACGCGGAAACCGGAGAAGCCATACGGCGCGCCGGGCCCCGCATCCTTGATGAGCGGTCCGATCGAAAACAGGTTTCCGTCCGCCTTGAGACGCTTCGCCGAAGCGCCGTCGACCAGCCAGATCTCCACCGGCGTATTATAGAGCCAGCCCACCGGCAGCAGCTGCAGCTCGAAATCGATCTTGTCGCCGCGCCAGATTGCCTGATCCGTACGGAAGCGCACGTCGCGGAACTGATCGTAGGACAGCTGCTTGAACGAGTCGGGCAGCGTCAGCTCGGGAGGAACGAAGTCGCTCTCCGAAAGCTGCTGCGCAAGGTTCTGCACAAGCATCGGATTGAAAGCGGTTGCCGCATCCGTCACCGGTTCGGCAAGCGCACGGGCGACCATGTCCGTTCGCATGCCTAATCCCAGCATCGCGAAGGCACCCGCCGTCATCAGGACCGATCGCCGGTCCAACCGCGTCGCATCCATTTATCTTCTTCTGCTTTCCGTGCCGTTTGGGCGCCCCTCGTCGGCGTTGGATACGCGCACTTGACATGCTCCTCTGCCGAAACCTCGCCCCAAGAACATCACTCCTTGGCGCGAGCCTTCTTTGCAGCGGATTAACAGCCCTGTACGAGGTTTCCTTCCGACAGTCTTTCGACCGGCGCGCCGCCCCGCATGACAATCATGCTTCGTCCCCCGGAGGCGAGCGTCTCGATCGATTGGCGCCGCGTATTGCGCTGCAACAGAATAATGTAGCCCCGTGATTTGGGCAAGCGAATGACAGTTAAAGGAAGAATATAAGATTGAGGCTCGGGTGCGTTGCCGCAGCCACCCGCCGCTGCCGGGCGCCTCATCAAAGGCGCACCTATTCATTTGAAGAGCCGACAACGCGCCATACTCTCCTATTATAGAACCTTCAGGGCTCGCGGCGCTCAGCCGGACCAACGTAAGGCAAGTTACCGACCCAACCCGAACGGCGATTTCGACCCCGACGCCAGCGGCCGAACCCGAGAACGGCCCGCACCCAACCTGTCCACTTTGGGGATAAACGACACCCTAGAGCACGGCGAAAAATGGGAAATTGCGTGGGGACACAGACGTTTGTGGCCAAAATGCGTAACGTGGCCATCGAGACACAAGCCCTCTGGATTCCGCGGGATTGGGCACCCCGCCTGTTTCCTGGGCAATCAATCTCTGCTTAATCTTTCTCCCCGAGCGGTGATTCGGTCTCGCGACCGCCGCGGTGAGAATGAATAAGAGGTTGCGTCGAGTTTCGTAGGGAGTAGGCGGCACTTGTGCGTGGCGTCGCCGGATAAAGTAAGCAGACGGGAGTAGGTCAATGAAAAAGTATAGTTTGGGTGCCCTCGTGGCAGCAGGCCTGCTGGCTGGCGGTCTTTCCGCTGGTAGCGCCTCGGCCGCGGATTTGGGGGGCAACTGCTGCGCCGATCTTGAGGAGCGCATTGCAGAGCTTGAGGCCACCACCGCTCGCAAGGGCAACCGCAAGGTCTCTCTGACGATTTCGGGCTGGGTCGCCCAGCAGGTCGTCGGTTGGGATGACGGCTACGAGTCGAACGTCTACGTCGGCGACATCGGCGGCACGCTGTCCTCGCACTTCAAGTTCACCGGCCAGGCCACGATCTCTCCGGGCTGGTATGCCGGTTACGTCCTCCACATCGAGGCTCGCAACAAGAACTCGCTCGGCATCAGCCAGGATTGGTCGAAGGACCCGTCCGGTACGGATGGCATCGGCCTCCTGCAGTCGTTCTGGTTCATCAAGAGCGACAATCTCGGCAAGGTCAGCGTCGGTCTTCAGTCGCAGGCTTCCGACAACACCGCCATCCTCGTTGACGGTTCGGGCTCGCTCGTTCCCGCCAACTGGGTCGCGTTCGACTACAACAGCTTCTACATCCGTCAGTCGAACGGCACTCTGACGGGCACCAAGTGGGGCTCCACGGGTGGCTGCGTCGGCGGCGGCGCTCTCGGCGACTGCAACGGCTGGACGCAGAACGTCGTTCGTTACGACTCGCCGACCTTCGGTGGCTTCTCCGTGTCGGCCTCTTGGGGCGAAGACGACATGTGGGACGTCGCCGCTCGCTACGCGGGTGAGCACGCCGGCTTCAAGTTCGCCGCTGCTGCTGCCTACAACGAGAACAGCAGCGAGAACTGGCTCCCGGCCGCTCGTATCGGTGACACCTTCCAGTACTTCCAGGTCGGTGCCTACCTCGAGCACGTTCCGACTGGCCTGTTCGTCTACGGCGCTTACGGCAACTCTCAGTATGACCTCGCCACCGGCGACTCCGACACGTACTACGTGAAGGCTGGTCTGCGTGAGCGTTGGACCCCGCTGGGCCACACGGTTCTCTACGGCGAGTACGAGAACAACGAGGCAAGCGGCGCCTTCGCGAACATCGGCTCCGACACCGAGTTCAACCTCTGGGGTCTGGGTGTTGTCCAGGAGATCGACGCTGCTGCTATGTCGCTCTGGGTGTCCTACCGTCACCTCGACTACAGCAACGACACGGCTACCAGCTACGAAGACTTCCAGTACATCAAGGCTGGCGCGCTCATCAACTTCTGATCTGAGCACCACGTCCTACATAAGATAGCGGAAGCCGCCCCTCGGGGCGGCTTCTTGCTTTTGAGCCCCGGCAGACCCGTTTAGCAAAATGGCGGGCGCCCTCGAGCTGCCGCTCTGGAACCAGCATTCTTGCGGCGCGAAGCCCAAGCCTCCCGTTCTGGAAGCTGTCTTCATTATTGCGCCGCAGCGCGGCTGCCGCGCCAACCTGCCTCCAGGGCCAGGCCAGAAGTCTGCCCCACCGACACCAGCGCCGCTCGCTCCCAAAGCGAACAATGCGCCGGTGGCTAGCCCCCAGCTTGGCTTATCCACAGACCATCCCCAGCGAAAATCCGCCCCGAAGCAGGCCGGACTTGCTCGCGCCTAGCGAAACCTGATGCTGGCAAACCGGTGCTGGGATTCTTGTTTGTGGCGCCCACTCACCGCCGAACGGTAAGCCGTTGCGTTGCAGGACCCTTTCAATGGCCTTCGCAACTCACCGCGCCCAACTTCCGGCCTCTACACGAAGCCTCTTACGAACCCGTTACCGTAATGACTCTCGTTGCCCCTTCGCCACACTCGTGGATTCGTCACCACCAATTCGCCACTGCCTAATTGTTGCACTCCGGCGAATCACAGCAGTGTCCCCCCTGGCACGCAGCGATACCTGAGGGAAATCGCACTGCGCATTGCTAAGGCGGTTTCTTGTCTCGCGTAGAACCAGTTCAGCGTCCGCCATCAGCTGAGATGAAGACGGGAGACTAATGATGAATAAATTCAGCCTTAGCGCCCTGGTGGCAGCGGGCCTGCTGGCGGGCGGTCTCTCCGCCGGCAGCGCGTCTGCAGCCGACCTTGGGGGCAACTGCTGCGCCGATCTCGAAGAGCGCATTGCCGAGCTCGAAGCAACGACAGCCCGTAAGGGCAACCGGAAGGTTTCGCTGACCATTTCCGGTTGGGTCGGCGAGCAGGTCATGTGGTGGGATGACGGCGGTGAGCAGAACGTCTACGTGACGGGCCTCGGCTCCACGCTTGCTTCGCACTTCAAGTTCACCGGTCAGGCCACGATCTCTCCAGGCTGGTCTGCTGGTTACGTGATCCACGTCGAAGCGATGGACAGCGACTCGCTCACCATCAACCAGTACTCGCAGCACAATCCGTCGGCGCTCCAGCCGAACAACCTTTCGTCGGGTGCCTACTCGGTTCAGCTCCTCCAGTCCTACTGGTTCTTGAAGAGCGACCATCTCGGCAAGATCGGCGTCGGTCTCCAGTCGTCCGCTTCGGATAACGCTGCAATCCTCGTTGACGGTTCGGGCTCGCTCGTTCCTGCCAACTGGGTGATGTTCGACTACAACGGCTTTGCTCTCCGCAACAGCACCAGCGGCGCTCTGACCCAGTTCAACTGGCAGCAGTTCGGTGGCTTCTGCTACGGCGGTGGCGGTGCAGGCGGTGACTGCTTCGGCGCTCCGCGTGACTCGGTCCGTTACGACTCTCCAACCTTCGCCGGGTTCTCGTTCTCGGCCGCTTGGGGCGAAGACGACTTCTGGGACGTCGCGGCTCGCTACTCGGGTGAATTCAACGGCTTCAAGCTTGCTGCTGCCGCTGCCTACACCCAGTTCAGCCAGGACTTCTTCACGGAGCCGGGCATCACCAACACGGGCGTCGCGATCAACGACGTCGGCAACATCGCCGCCATCGTTCCGACTAGCGCCCAGTATGACAACCGTTGGGTCGATTACTTCCAGCTCGGTGCTTACGTCGAGCACGTGCCGACCGGCCTCTGGCTGTATGGCGCCTACGGTCACATCGACCCGAACGGCGTAACCGCGGCCACGGTCATCACGGATGCTGACGGCAACATCACCAACACGTTCGCTGGCGGCCTCAACCGTGCATCGGGCGACACCTACTACATCAAGGGTGGTCTGCGTGAGCGTTGGACGCCACTGGGTCATACGGTTCTCTACGGCGAGTACGAGAAGTTCTCGAACTCTAACCCGGATACCTTCGTTGACCTCGGCATCTCTGCCAGCACGCAGCTCTGGGGTCTTGGTGTGGTTCAGGAAATCGACGCTGCTGCGATGTCTCTGTGGCTCTCCTACCGCCACGTCAGCGCCGACATCTCCGGCGTTGGCTGCACCAACGGCAACGCGGCTCTCGTTGGCCTCGGTGGCTGCTCGGTTGAAGACTTCGACTACATCAAGGGCGGCGCTCTGATCAACTTCTGATCGCCTCTCTTCTATCTCTCTCAGTTACTTGAACCGCCCTGGCTCGCCAGGGCGGTTTTTTTATCTGCGTACGCGATCCATGCAGCTCTGCATCACTTTTGCTCTCTGCACAGGGATTGCTGCGGATCACCACCCGAGCGCTGAAGCGACTCAGTTCGCGTGTTAGCCACGAATGAAATGACCGTCGAAGGTAGACGCGCTTCGTGATCTTGCATCGAACCAGCGATACGCCGCGGCATACGCGAGCAGCGGCCGTCGCCGCCGCAGCGATGTGTAGTCTGCTTGCCGGCTGCGCGTACAGCGGCGCCGGCCCCATCGAAGTCCACTACCAGAAATACAAGGCACGCATGCCAGAGGGCGATCGCGTGTTCGTTTGCAGCGCATACGGCTGTCGCACCCAAACACCTTTCAAGTTCACACCGGCTGACATCGCCGAGGTTGCCAAACTGATGGCTCCAGGCACCGCATCACCAGCCGCCGAGCGCGAAGCGACCAAGAAGGCAATCGCCTGGATGGGTCACCGCGCCGACACCGCGGTTGGCACCGCTGGCGACCGGCCAGGGGACGACATGGCGGGCAACGGCGACCCAGGCCAGATGGACTGCGTCGATGTCGCCACCAACCTCACCAGCTACATGCTGATCATGGAACGCCACAAATTGTTCCGCCATCACGCGGTCGGCTCCATGTACGTCAAGGAGGACATCCGCCGTGGCTGGAGCGGCTGGACGCACTACGCCGGCATTCTTGTCGAGAACAAATCCAAGCAGAAATTCGCCGTCGACGGCTGGCTGCTGGCTAGCGGCAAGCCGCCCGAGATCGTCGAGGTCGAGCGCTGGTATATCGACGATAACGACCTGCTCTTTGGCGGCGGCGGGGGCGCCAGCTCCATGAAGCCTGTCGCCAGCAACGCCGGCAAATAGCGGCAACCCGTCACGCGGCACGCGCCCGGCAGGGACCGCCAGTTGGCACACTGGCGCGCGTTTCCTATGCTGCCCGCCACCACGAGCCACGCGGGACCCCAGAAAAATGTTCGTCAGGTTCTTTCACGCTCTGAAGCAGGCCGGCTTGCCCGTGTCGCTGAAGGAATACCTGATGCTGCTCGAAGGGCTCGAAGCCGGCGTCACTCAGCGCAACATCGACGACTTTTACTTCCTCTCGCGCGCCTGCCTCGTGAAGGACGAGCGCAACCTCGATCGCTTCGACCGCGTGTTCGGCGAAGTCTTCAAAGGTATCGTAACACTCCCCGAAGGTGTGGAGCAGGCGGAGATCCCCGAGGAGTGGCTGCGCCTCATCTCCGAGCCTCACCTCTCCGATGAAGACAAGAAGCGCATCGAAGAGCTCGGCGGCTGGGAGAAGATTATGGAGACGCTGAAGAAGCGTCTCGAAGAACAGAAAGAGCACCACTCCGGCGGCAACAAGTGGATCGGCACCGGAGGCACGTCGCCGTACGGCGCCTACGGCTACAACCCTGCCGGCATTCGCATCGGCCAGAAGGAAAGCCGACACCGCCGCGCCATCAAAGTCTGGGACAAGCGCGAGTTCAAAGACCTCGACGACAAGGTCGAGATTGGCACGCGCAACATCAAAGTTGCTCTGCGCCGCCTGCGTTCCTTCGCGCGCACCGGCGCCGCCGAGGAATTGGATCTCAGCGGAACCATCCGCGGCACCGCCGAAAAGGGCTACCTCGACATCCGCATGCTGCCCGAGCGCCGCAATGCGGTGAAGGTGCTGATGTTCTTCGACGTCGGCGGATCGATGGACTGGCACATCAAAGGCGTCGAGGAGTTGTTCTCCGCCGCACGCACAGAGTTCAAGCATCTCGAATACTACTACTTCCACAACTGCATCTATGAGGCGCTGTGGAAGAGCAACGCGCGGCGCCGCACCGACATCACGCCTACCTGGGACGTGCTCCACACCTACCCCGCGGACTACAAGGTGGTGTTTGTCGGCGATGCCTCGATGAGCCCATACGAGCTGTCCCACGCGGGCGGTGCGGTCGAGCACATGAACCCCGAACCTGGCGCCCTCTGGCTGCGCCGCGTCATCGAGACCTGGCCCCACGCCGTCTGGCTCAATCCCGTGCCCGAACATCAGTGGGGCTATACGCAATCAATTGCCATGATCAGGGACATAATGCAGGGCAGGATGTACCCGCTCACCCTCGAAGGCCTCGACCGGGCGACTGCGGAACTGATGCGTTAACAAGCGGGCAAAGTTGCCTAGACCGCTCGAAAACATTGGGGGAAGCGCGATTGACGGCACGGCAATTGGCGCTAAGGTCCGCGCGGATGGATGGGCCGCATGCACGCAAATGAGGGGCACGTCATGAAGGCCGCAAGCTCGCTTTTGCTGGCTCTTGCGACACTCGCGCTGGCAGGCTGCGGCACGAGCGGCAGCGAGCTGCTGTCCACCGGCTCCCTGCTGGGCGAGAGCAAGCCCGCGGCCCCCACAAACGACGGCCCCGCCCGCGCCTTCCAGGTCGGTACGGTCTCAGCCCGCGCCATCAAATGCGGCTTCAATTTCGATCCCGCCAAACTGAAGACCAACTACCTGAACTTCGAGCGCCAGCAGCCCGTCACACAGGACGTCGCCAAGCTGGAGCACATGTACGACGTCTCGTTCAACGCCGTCGCCAAGGCTGTTGCCGCCGAAGGCGAGTACTGCACGGACGCCAAGACTCGCACCATCAAGGCCGATCTCGGGCGCCATCTCGCGGGCGACTACACGCCATCCGCTCCCCCGCCGCAGCAGGATGACGGCCTGTTCTCAGGCTGGGGCAGCTCCAGCTCGACCACCGGCTACAAGTCCAAGAACCCGATGGACAACAGCACCGACTGAGCAGCGGAGCGCGCCTGAGTGCAACAGCTCCTGTGGCTTGAAACCCTGTTGAAGTTCTCGGTCGGCATTTTCCTCGCCACACTTCCGTTGACCACGCTGCGCCTGTTGGGCCTTCCGCGGCCCGACACCGGTTTCTGGCCGCGCGTCTGCGGCGCACTGCTCATCGGCATTGCCGGCGCCTTGTTCCTGGAAGGCACATCCGCAGGTCATGGATTGGGCCTCGCCGGCGTGGTCATCATTAACCTTTGCGGCACCGCGCTGCTCGCCACGCTGCTCGTCCTCGATCGCGGACCGGCCTCTTTCCGCGGCCGCGTGGCCGTTTGGCTCACCGTTTGCGCTCTCGTTACCTTGAGCATCACAGAGATCGCAGTGCTCTGAGCTCATTAACGATTGGCTGGCACGGTGCTTGCTCACTTAGCGGGTGCAACCGCATTCTCAACGCCAACGTGCCGGGATCATCCATGAGTTCGCGATCCGCTGCATTGCGCAGCAATGGCGTCGAGTCGTTCGAAGCCTACCCGGCCAAGCAGCCGGCCGCGGCCTGCACCACCGGCGTGGACACGCCGGCCGCGGCCTGCACCACCGGCGTGGACACGCCGGACGCCGGCGTCGAAGTATCGATCATCTCAACCAAGTCCGACTTTGCTGCGCTCGAAGCTGACTGGAACGCTCTCTTTGAGCGCGCCGCCCAAGGCTCGCACGCATTCCAGAGCTTCGACTGGTGCGCGCACTGGTGCGATCACTACCTCGACGGCAGCTCCATCGCCCAGCGCCTCGCCATCGTCACCGCGCGATCAAATGGCCGTCTCGTGTTTGTCTGGCCGCTCGTCGTCGAACGCCTGACCGCCGGCATCACTGCGCTGACGACCCTCGGCGACCCCGTCAGCCAATACAGCGACGCCGTGATCGAGACCTCGCCTGATGCACAGCGTTGGCTGCAACAGGCTTGGCAAACGGTCCGCGCGAGTTTGCGCCCCGACCTTCTCTGGATGCCGCGCGTGCGCGAGGACGCAGCGCTCACGCCGTTGCTCAAGAGCATTGGTGCAATCCCGACGCAGCGGCTGGAGGCTCCCTATATCGATCTGCGCGCCATCGAAGAGCCCGAAGCATTCATGCAGCGCTTCTCGGCCCACGCGCGCAAGAAATTCCGCGCCGCCACGCGACGGCTGGGTAGCACCGGCCCCGTAGTCCACGAGACCCTCGATGGTGGGGCCGCAGCAGGCGTCGTCGCGCCCGCAGTCATCGACATGAAGCGGCGTCAGCTGATCGAGCGCGCGCTCCCATCGCCCGCCTTTGCTGACAACAAATTGGATTCCTTCTTCGCCGACGTCGCACGCGCCAGCAATAGGCCGGCCGCAACACGCGTGTTCACCCTCCGCGCCGGCGAGGAACTCGCTGCAGCCAACATCGTAGTCGCCTGTAAGGATCGAATGCTCGGTCACGTGTTCGCCTTCGACGCCCGCTTTGCGAAGGAAAACGTCGGCACGCTTCTGCTGCATGAGATGGTGAAGCAGGCTGTGACTATGGGCTGCGCGACGTTCGATCTCCTCGCGCCCGCCGATGAATATAAGCTCCGCTGCGCCGACGGGACACACGCAGTAACGAGCTGGGCCCTGCCGCTATCGGCAAAGGGCGCAGTGTTCACGCACGCCTATCTGCGATTTGCCCGCCCGTCGCTCAAGCGCGCGATAGAGGCGCTGCCGCAGCGCCTCCGCCATAGCCTCGTGCGCTGGTACTACAGGCGCGCTAGCTGACGCCCAGCTTCTTCTGCAGGCTGGACGACGAGGTGGTGTACTGGAACATCATCTTTTTGCCGGGATAGACGTATCTCGCGGCCTGCTGCGCCATCAGCGCAACCTCGTGGAAGCCGGAAAGAATGAGCTTCAGCTTGCCCGGATAAGTGTTGATGTCGCCGACCGCGAAAATGCCCTTCTCGCTGGTCTCGAACTTCTCCGTGTCGACAGGAATGAGGTTCTCGTGAAGCGCAAGGCCCCAGTTCGCAACGGGGCCGAGTTTCATCGTCAGACCGAAGAACGGCAGCATCACATCGACGTCGATCCGCTCTTCGCCATCCTTCGTCTTGATGATCGCGCCTTCGAGCTTATCGCCGCTTCCCTGCAACGCGCTAACCTGACCGATCATCAGCCGCACGTCCCCCGTCTCGACCAGCTCGCGCATCTTCGAGACAGAGTGCGGAGCGGCGCGGAAATCATCGCGCCGATGCAGCAGCGTCAGACTCTTGGCGATCGGCTGCAGATTGAGCGTCCAGTCGAGCGCAGAATCACCGCCGCCGACAATCAGCACCGCCTTGTCCCGCAGCGCTTCCATGCGCCGCACCGAGTAGAGCACCGAGCTGCCTTCGAAGGCTTCGATGCCCTCGAGCGGCGGACGCTTCGGCGTGAACGACCCGCCGCCGGCCGCAATGACGACCACCTTCGCGATGAACTCCGTGCCCGCGTCCGTCTTCAGCCGGAAGCGCTCATCGGCAAGCCGCTCCAGAACATCGACCCGCTCGCCGAAGTGGAATGTTGGCCCGAACGGCTGGATCTGCTGCATCAGCCGGTCGACAAGTTCCTGCCCGCTCACCGAAGGCAGCGCCGGAATGTCGTAGATCGGTTTTTCCGGATAGAGCTCGGCGCACTGCCCGCCGGGCTTGTCGAGAATGTCTACGACGTGCGCCTTCACATCGAGCAGACCTAGCTCGAACACGGCGAAAAGGCCGACCGGCCCCGCGCCAACGATGACGGCATCCGTCTCGATCGGCCCCGTTGGCTCGACCACGTTTCCATCCAGGCTCATCTCGGACCCCTCTTAAGGTCTCAGAACTGCTTCGCCGGCACGCGCACGACAAGTCCGTCGAGATCTGGCGTCAGCTTGATCTGGCAGCTCAGTCGGCTGGATTCGCGAACGTCGAAGGCGAAATCCAGCATGTCCTCCTCCATCTGCGAAGGAGTTCCGGTCTTCTCGCGCCATGCATCATCCACATAGACGTGGCACGTTGCGCAGGCGCATGCACCGCCGCACTCGGCATCTATGCCGGGCACGTCGTTCAATTTTGCCGATTCCATGAGCGTAACGCCCGGTTCCGCCTCGACCACCTGCTCGGCTCCGTCGGGCTGGATGAAAGTGATCTTTACCATTGTTGTGGCGTGAAACTCCGAATGGCGCCCCCGGCATCGTTAGAGCCGGGCGAGAATCCGCCTGGGCGGCGGTTAATTTGACCGCACCAATAGTCGGCAAGGCTGCTGAATTCAAGCGTGCGACAGTCGCGGCCGCCCCCGACGAAGGTCAGAGATCAGGCCGAGGGCGCAAGAGAGGCAATGTATTCCTGCACTGCGTCCGCAGCCGCCTCCAACCGCTCGATGACATGCCCGCGCGCGGCAGCGTCCGGCATAGGACGAAGACGCTCCGCATTCTCGGCGATGGTGGCGAGCGACCAGGCGCCAACGGCTCGGGCCGACCCCTTGAGCGTGTGTGCGGCGATCCCCCAGGCCTTCTCGGTGTCGGCCTCTTTCAGCGCGGCTATGGTGATCGGCAGCTGACCCGAGAACAGGCCAAGGATTTCCAGCTCTAGCGCCTCGTCTCCCATGGTGAAGCGCCTCAGGTGCGCCAGGTCCACGGGAGCATCCGCGCGGTTCGGCGCAAAGTCGGAGCTGAACGCGGTCGCTGAATTGACCATTGTTTTCGCCTAAACGGCTTCCCTGCCACGCAAAACGACCATCGAGCGTCACACACAGCTTATAAGTGCCGGTAAATTGCGCCACTTCAACTTGAGCATTAACCTTCGGGCGAATCGCGCGCTGTGAGTGCGCCGGAATCGGCAGGCGGAATGCACCTTTCTTTCGCCCCAAAATCCGGCCAAGCGTTGTAGTGACGGGTGGAATGGCTTTTCTGTTGCGGCCGCAGGGGTTGGCTCCCGAGGGATGGAGCTGAGCGCCGCTCTGAAATGGCCTGCGGACTCCCGTCGAACGCGTGCTCTTTTGAACCGGGGTGAGGAGACGCGTCAGGCATGGACGGGGCGATGGCGCAGGACAAGAACACGCTCGACGAGCATGAGGACGATGCCCGTTCCGAGCCATCTTTGTTGCTACCTGCTGACGGAACCGCGTCGTCTTCGGCTATCGGCCCGGCCGAACCTTCATTCGGCCAGTCCCCGCCCCCTATCCAGCTTCTTCCGCCGCCCCTTCCCGGCAGCGCCGCTCCCCGCACCGATTTCATTCCCCAGAGCGATTTTATTCCCCAGAGCGCCCCGCCGGCAGCGCCGCCGCAGTTGCCGCCCGAGGAGCAATCGCTGTTGGAGCCGCCGGCTTCTTCCGACGATGATGACGAGGAGAGCGCCGAACCCGGCACAGGTGCACCGCGTCGCCGCATGGCGCGCCGCCGTCCCGCCGGACCTTCGCGCAATCGGATCGCTGCTAACGATGACGGCCCCTCCATCGGCGGTCTCATCTTCGCGCTTCAGCAGAAACCATCCAACGCGCCGTTCAAATTCGCCGCCATCGCCAGCGGTATCTGGGGCGTGCTCGGCTCCGCATTCGCGATTGCTTCGGTCATCACCGACAGCAGTGGCGCAAGCACCCTCGAGTTGCTGACGCGCCCTACCGCATTCCTCACACTGGCTGCGATCATCGTACCCATTGGCCTGCTCTGGCTCATGGCGCTGCTGGCTTGGCGCACTGAGGAGCTGCGTCTGCGCTCTTCCACCATGACCGAGGTTGCCATCCGCCTCGCCGAGCCCGACCGGCTCGCGGAGCAGAATGCAGCTTCCCTCGGCCAGGCCGTGCGCCGGCAGGTCGGCTTCATGAACGACGCCGTCTCGCGCGCACTCGGCCGCGCCGGCGAGCTGGAAGCCATGGTCCACAACGAGGTCTCTGTGCTCGAGCGCTCCTATGAGGAGAACGAGCGCAAGATCCGCGGATTGATCTCCGAGCTGTCGGGCGAGCGCCACGCGCTCGTCAATACGTCCGACCGCGTCACCGAAAGCCTGATGCGCCTCGGCAGCGAGATCCCCACCCTCATCGAGAAGCTGTCGGAACAGCAGGTCAAGCTGGCGCAGGTCATCGAGGGCGCAGGTGAAAACCTCACCATGCTCGAGACCTCGCTCGCCACCAGCGTCGGCAGTCTCGAAACTTCGGTCGGCAATCGCACCGAGCAGTTGCAGACCGTCCTGCACGACTACACCACCGCCCTTGCCGACGCCCTCGGCAGCCGCACCGAGGAACTGCAAACCACCTTCGACAGCCAGCTCCTGCAGCTCGATTCCTCGCTCGCCAACCGCACCGAGAACCTGCAGACCGTCTTCGAGGAATACGCCCGCGCCCTCGACGCCGCGCTCGCCAATCGCGCTCAGGCGCTCGATTACCAGCTCGTCGAACGCACCCGCTCCCTCGACGAAGCCTTCGGCGAACGCCTGCGCATGTTCGATGAATCCATCATGCGCTCGACGCAGGCCATCGATTCCGCCGTCGTCGACAAGACCCAGGCGCTCACCAACGCCCTCGACGCGCATGCCATCAGCTTCCGCGAAACCATCGGCAAGCAGGCGACCGACCTCGACGAAGCGCTCATGCACGGCATCAACTCGGTTCGCCGCGCGTCCGAGAACATTTCGCGCCAGTCCATCAAGGCAATGGAAGGCCTCGCCAACCAGTCCGAGCTTCTGAAGAGCATTTCCGAGAACCTGCTCGGCCAGATCGGCGGCATCACTGGTCGTTTCGAGAACCAGGGCCAGCAGATCATGAAGGCGGCCAACGCGCTCGAAACCGTCAACTTCAAGATCGACAAGACGCTGCAGACGCGCCACGCCGAGCTGAACGAAACACTGGACCGGCTGTCCGGCAAGGCAGACGAGTTCTCCAACTTCGTCGGCGATTACTCCACCTCGATCGTCGGCTCGCTCACCGATGCCGACCAGCGCGCCCGCAACGAGCTGGAGCGCATGCGCGCCTCGGCCGCCGCCGAGAGCGAGCGCACCCTGGAAGATCTGCGCAACCGCCTCAACGTGGTGTCATCCGCCGTCACCAGCGAGCTAGGCTCGCTCACCAACCGTTTCACCGAGACGTCCGAAGAGATGCGCCAGCAGGCGACGCGCACCGCCGCGGAAATCGCCGCCGAGCAGCAGCGTCTGCGCAGCGAGATGGAGCGCCTGCCGGTCACCGCGCAGGAAAGCTCCGAAGGCATGCGCCGCGCTCTCCAGGATCAGATCAAGGCGCTCGACCAGCTGTCCCAGCTCGCCGCACGCACTGCGACGCAGCGCGACGTGGTACCCCCGCCGCCGCTGCACGCCGAGACGATTCAGCCCGCACCCCAACCGCCGCGCCGCTCGCCGCATGAGCAGGCCCGCTCTATCACTTCTCTTTCCTCGACCATCGCCCAGGAACTCGGCAACCGTCAGCGCCAGCGCGCTCCGGTCCCCGATGTCCGCGAAGGCTGGTCGCTCGGAGACCTGCTTGCACGCGCCTCTCGCGACGAGGAAGCGCAGGCCGCCGCGCACAACGCGCCACCCGCATTCAATCTCGATCTAGAAGCCATCGCCCGTGCGCTCGACCCGGCAACCGCAGCCGCGATCTGGTCGCGCATCCGCTCCGGCCAGCGCGGCGTCATGGTGCGCAGCATCTACGGCAACGAGGGCCGCATGCTGTTCGACGATGTGGCCCATCGCTGCCGCACCGACGGCGACCTGCTGAACGCGGTCAACCGCTATCTGTCCGATTTCGAGCGCATCGTCGGCGAGTCGGATCAGCGCGATCCGAGCGGCCGCCTCTCGCAGGGTCAGCTCGTTTCCGACACCGGCCGCGTCTATCTGTTCCTCGCCCACGCTGCCGGCCGCCTCGGCTGAGATCGGCATGGCCGGACCTGATACGCCCGCGCAACTGATCGAGGCCCGCGCCGAAGCTTGGCCGCTCGCCAAACCGTTCGTCATTGCCCGCGGCGCCAAGACCGAAGCCCACGTGATCGTCGCCGAAGTCAGGGCGGCCGGCCACAAGGGCATCGGCGAGGCCGTGCCCTACGCCCGCTATGGCGAGACCGTCGACGCCTCCGTCGCTGCCCTCAAAGGCGTGACGGGCCCTCTGACCCGCGCGAAACTGACAGAGCTCCTGCCGCCTGGCGCCGCCCGCAACGCAGTGGATTGCGCCCTCTGGGATCTCGAAGCCAAGCTCGCCCATAAGCGCGCCTGGGAGCTGGCCGGCCTCCCCGCCCCGCAACCGGCAATGACGTGTTACACGCTGAGCCTCGGCGACCCCGACCAGATGGCCACTGATGCGAGAGCCGTCCCCCACCTCAAGTTGCTCAAGCTGAAGCTCGGTGGGGCCGGTGATGACGCCCGCATGGCCGCCGTGCGCGCAGCACGCCCCGACGCGCGCATCGTGGCCGACGCCAACGAGGCCTGGCATCCCGACCAGCTCGCAGCCTTCCTCGCCGCCGCCAAGACCGCCGAGGTCGAACTGATCGAGCAGCCCTTGCCCGCGGGAGCAGACGAGGCCCTGGCCCATATCGACCGCGTGGTTCCCGTATGCGCCGACGAAAGCGCCCACACCAGCGCCGACCTGCCCGGCCTCGCGAACCGCTACGACGCCGTCAACATCAAGCTCGACAAGACTGGCGGCCTCACCGAGGCCCTCGTCATGGCCAAGGCCGCCAAGGCGCAAGGCTTCCGCATCATGATCGGCTCGATGGTGGCGACCTCACTTGCCGCCGCTCCGGCCATGCTGCTGGCCGGCTACGCGGACTGGGTCGATCTCGACGGGCCCCTGCTCCTCGCCCGCGACCGCTCCCCGCCCCTCGCCATCGAGGACGGTTGGATCAGCCCGCCCGAGCCGGAGCTGTGGGGCTGACCCGGCCCGATTCGCCGCCCTCGCCCCATAGAGGCTCCCCATCCCAACGCCGCGCCGCCAAGACGGCCGCAGCGCACCCGGCTATCGCCACGATCGTCGGCACGAGGAACACCAAGCCACCGATCCGGCCATAGAGGGCTCCCGAGATGAGCCCGACCACGCCGACCATCAGCCCCGCCGCAATCGTCGAATAGAGCGCCTGCGCGCTGCCCATCCCCGCATGCGGCACAGCCCGGCTGATGAACAGAATGGCCCCCAGATGCGAAGCGCCATAAGTGAGCGCATGCAGGGCCTGCAGTGGCACCAGCAGCGCCAGCGGCGGATCGAGCGCCATCGCTCCCCAACGCACCACGGACGCAACCGCCCCGGCGACAATGAGCTGTAGCGGACTGAACCGCCGCACGATCGGCGCGGAGAACGCGAACAGCAGCACCTCGGCGAACACGCCAATCGCCCACAGCGTACCCACCCACACCGCTGGCAGCCCCTGCGACTGCCAATAGAGCGCCCCGAAAGTGTAGAACGTAGCGTGTGCCCCGTGCGTGCAGCCGATCGCCACCAGGAACAGCAAGAATACCGGCGAGCCGACCAGGCGCGCCACCGACGACGACCGCCAGGCGAATCGTCCCGGAACGCTGCCCGCTGCCCCTTCATCGCTTCGCGGCAGAAAATGCGCGGCGACGACGGTCAGTAGCACGGCAAAGCCGATCAGCCAGAGCGCGACCCCACCCCCCGACGCCTCGATGGCGAGCCCGCCGGCAAAGTTGGCGATGATGAAGGTTACCGACCCCCACAGCCGCATCCGCCCGTAATCGAGCCCTTCGCGGCGCACCCCGCGTACCGCCATGGTCTCGACCAGCGGCAGCATCGTCCCATTGCACATCAGGAAGGCGACACCGAGCACCAGGATCGGCCCGTAGCCCGCTGCCATCGAAAGCCCGAGCACCATGGCCATCGCCATCCACGCCAGCACCACGACCACCCGGCGATAGTCGCCGAGCCGGTCGGCCAGCATGCCCACCCCCGGCGTCACCAGCACGCGCAGAAACAGCGGCGCCGCGGTAACCGTCGATATCTCCAGCGGGTCGAGGCCGCGCGTATGCAGCCATACGGGGAAGTACGGAACCACGACGCCGTACGTGAGGAACAGCGCGCCGAAGAACGACGCGATCCTGAGCCCTGTTGGCCCCGCGGTCGCTCCTCCGCCGAGAAGATAGTAAAGCGCGCGCATGCGTTTGCCCGGGCGCCCTGTTGATCGACGCTTTTTGGAACTGTTCTAGTCGAGCAGAAATTGCGCGACTACGCTTGCTTCAGCGCAAAAAGAAACCGGTCCGGAAAGGTCCGGACCGGTTCTTCAGCCAAGTCGGGCAGGCGCCCCTAATCGCCAACCCGACGCTCCCCCCGGAGCTCGAAAACGACGCCACAGCATCGCGTTGCCCAAATTTGTTACAGAAGCTCGGGCTGCCTGCAAGGGGTCAGAACAATATTCAGCTAACGACGATGCAGTAGCGCCACACGCATTCACCTTGGTTCCAATTTCTGCGTCCCGCCAATCGCATACAGATGATCGACCGGTCCTGCCCCTTCGCCGACAATCATGTCCGCGCCAGCTGCCAATGCGCCGTACACAAACTCTTTCGCAGCGCGCACTGCATCAGAAAGCGGCAGTCCTCGTGCGAGATGCGCGGCGATCGCCGCCGAAAGCGTACAGCCTGTGCCATGCGCATTTCGCGTTGCAATGCGCGGATGTGCAATGCGCAACGCTGGCGCGTTCGCTTGCACCAGGATGTCGACCGCTTCATCGCCCGACGCGTGCCCGCCCTTCATCAGCACTGCCTTCGCACCGAGGATGGCGAGCGCGCGCCCTTGCGCTTCCATCTCCGCCTCGCTGCACGCGATCTCGCCACCGAGCAGCGTTGCAGCTTCGGCAAGATTGGGCGTGATGATATCGGCCAGCGGCATCAGCACATCGCGGACTGCGCTCACCGCGTCCGGCGCCAGCAGCATGTCTCCGCTCGTCGCCACCATCACCGGATCGACGACGAGCGCATGCAGGTCGTGTCTTTTCACACCTTCGGCAACCGCAAGCACGGTCGCGCGATCACCCAGCATTCCCGTCTTCGTCGCGACGATATTGAGATCGGATGCAACCGCATCGATCTGCTGCGCCACGAAAGACGGCGGCACGGAAAGGATCGCCGACACGCCACGCGTATTCTGCGCAGTCAGCGCCGTCAGCACGCTCGCGCCATACACGCCGAGCACCGTGAATGTCTTGAGGTCGGCTTGTATGCCGGCCCCGCCCGATGAATCGGAACCGGCAATCGTCAGCGCGGCGGGAAGCTTTGCGCGCGTTGTCATAATCGGCAGCGCCTCACTGTTGCGGCGCACTCTTCTGCATGATCTGCGAGCCCAGATCCTTCGGCGTCACCAGCTCTTCGATCTGCGTCAGCGCCGGGAAGTGATCCAGCAGCCAGCTTCCGAACCAGTTGATCGAGCCGGAGAAGAACAGAATGCCCGTCAGCACCAGAAATGCACCCATCGCCTTCTCCACCTTATCGAGATGGCGGCGGAAGCGCTGCATGAAACCGAGGAACGGCCGCACGGCAATCGCCGCCAGCATGAACGGAATGCCCAGTCCGAGCGAATAGACGAACAGCAGTTTCACGCCCATCGACAGGCTGCCTTCGTTCGCCGCCACCGCGAGCACGGTCGCCAGCACCGGCCCGATGCAAGGCGTCCACCCGAACGCGAATGCCAAGCCGATGATGTAGGAGCCCAGATAGCTGACGCCATGGCTGTGCGAATGGTGATAGCGGGCTTCCTTGTAGAGCATGTTGATGCGAAACAGCCCAAGGAAGTGCAGGCCGAACAAGATGATCACGATCCCGGCGATGATCTCTAGCTCGCGCTTATAGGTCTGGATAAACTGCCCAGCCAGTGATGCTCCCGCACCAAGGCTCACGAACACCGTCGTAAAACCGGCAACGAACAGCAACGCGGCGACGATCACCCGCTGCCATACGTGCTTGGGAACGCCGCCCTCAGCGGTGAACTCATCAATCGTGGTGCCGCCGAGATAGCTGAGATACGGCGGAACCAGCGGCAGCACGCACGGCGACAGGAAGCTGACGAGCCCCGCCAGCGCCACGCCGAAATAGATATGCAGATCACCCATCACTTGCCCCTGGACCATGATCGTTTCGGACCATCAGTCCGGAGCGTGGATCATCGATCTCATCGTTAAGACAACGGGCGCGACAGCACGATCAGCCTTCGCGTCCGGTCAACACACGCCTTTCGGGGCGCCGCGGCCGAACGTTACGCCCCAACGGCACTCAAGCTCAACCCTGTGCCTTGATGAGGGCAGCGACACCCGGAAGCTCACGCCCCTCGAGCCACTCGAGAAATGCGCCACCTGCCGTAGAGACGTAGGTAAAATCGCCTGTGACGCCGGCTGCATTCAATGCGGCAACGGTATCGCCACCGCCCGCGACGGTCGTCAAATGGCCTTCCTTCGTCAGCCTCGCCGCCTCGCGCGCCAGCGCGAAGGTGCCCGTACCAAACGGCGGAATCTCGAATGCGCCGAGAGGTCCGTTCCAAAGCAGCGTGTGGCACTCCTTCAGCACGTCCGTCATATGCGCGACCGATTTGGGACCGACATCGAGGATCATCGCATCACTCGGCACCGCAAGCGTCGGCACCACGGCATTGGCGACACCGCTCTTGAATTCGCGCGCGATCACCGCGTCTTCCGGCAGCACCACCGCGCAGTTCTTCGCCTTCGCCTCCGCCATGATCTCGCGCGCCGTGTCGACGAAGTCAGCTTCCGCCAGCGACTGACCGATGTCGACGCCGTGCGACATCAGGAAAGTGTTCGCCATGCCGCCGCCGATGATCAGTTTGTCGACCTTGCCGATCAGATGCTTGAGGATCGGAATCTTGCTCGACACTTTCGCGCCGCCCACCAGCGCCGCCACCGGGCGCTTGGGCGCCTCCAGCACCGCACGCAGCGCACTGATCTCTTCCAGCATCAACGGTCCGGCATACGCAGGCAACAGATGCGCCAGGCCCTCGGTCGAAGCGTGCGCGCGGTGTGCCGCCGAGAATGCATCGTTGACGTAGATGTCGCCCACGCGCGCCAGCGCCGCGGCGAAAGCCGGATCGTTCTTCTCTTCGCCCTTGTGGAACCGCAGGTTCTCCAGCACTGCGATGTCACCTTCGGCAAGACCCGCCACCGTGCGCTCGACGTCATCGCCAATGCACTCCGGCATGAAGCCGACACCGCGGCCGAGCAGCTCGGACAGCTTCGCCGCCACCGGCAGCAAACTCATCTCCGGATCGGGACCATTCTTCGGCCGACCGAAATGCGAAATCACGACCACGCGTGCACCGCGCGCCGAAAGATCCTTCAGCCCGTCGAGCAGCCGCTCCAGCCGCGTCGCATCCGATACGAGCCCGTCCGCGACCGGCACGTTGAGGTCCGCCCTGACGATGACGCGTTTGCCTTTGACTTCGACGTTGGCAATCGACTTGAGGTTGGTGAGGTCCATGGCGTGCCGCTCACTTCTTGACGAGGCTGCGTGCAGCTTCCGCGACAGCGTCAGCCGTGATGCCGAAGTGCGGATAAAGCTTTCCGGCTGGTGCCGATGCGCCGAAGTCGGACATGCCGACAAAGCGGCCATTGCCGCCGAGCCACTCGTACCAGCACTGCGCGACGCCGGCTTCGACCGCAACACGCGGCTTGTCACCGAGCACACTCGCGCGGTAGCTCTCCGGCTGCGCGCGGAACAGCTCCATCGACGGCATCGACACAACCGCCGCCTTGATGCCTTCCTCGGCCAGCTTCTTGGCCGCTTCCGCCGCCAGCGCCAGCTCCGAGCCCGTACCGATCAGCGTCACGTCGCGCCCGCCTTCCGGCTCGCTCAGCACGTACGCGCCCTTCGCCGAGAGGTTCTCCGACGAAGCCGTCTTGCGTAAATTCTCGACCGCCTGCCGCGACAGCGCCAGCAGAGAGGGATTGGCATCGTGCTTCAGCGCGATCTCCCAGCACTCGGCCGTTTCCTGGCCCTCGGCCGGGCGCAACACAAGCAGATGCGGAATGGCGCGCAGCGCCGCCAGATGCTCGACCGGCTGATGCGTCGGGCCGTCTTCGCCAAGACCGATCGAGTCATGCGTCATCACGTAGATCACGCGCTGGCGCATCAGCGCCGACAGGCGGATCGAAGGCCGGCTGTAGTCGGAGAACACGAGGAACGTGCCGCCGTAGGGGATCAGCCCCCCTGACAGCGCAATGCCGTTCATCGCCGCTGCCATGCCGTGCTCGCGCACGCCGTAATGGATGTAGTTGCCGGAAAAATCGCCGGGCTGCACGTCGGTATGGTGCTTCGTGCGCGTGCCGTTGGACGGCGTGAGGTCCGCGGACCCACCAACCAGCTCCGGCAGCACCGGAGTGATTTTTTCGAGCACGAGCTGCGACCACACGCGCGTCGCCCGCTTGGACTCATCGGCAGCGAACGCCCCCTTCGCCTCCGCAATCGTCTTCTCGATTTCGCCGATCTTGTTCGCCGCTGTGGGCTCCGCCAGCGCTTCTGCCGCCGCAGATCCGGCCTTGCCGAGCTTCTGCTTCCACTCAGAATGCTCCTTGGCGCCACGCTGGCCGACGCCCCGCCACGCCATCAGCACGTGCTCGGGAATTTCGAACGGTGGATAAGGCCAGCCGAGCTTCTCGCGCGTGCCTTTGATCTCCTCTTCGCCCAGCGGCTCACCGTGCGTCGAAGACTTGCCCGCCTTGGTTGGGGCGCCATAGCCGATCGTCGTCTTGCACGCGATCAGCCACGGCTTCGAAGAATCGCCGCGCGCCTTCGCCAGCGCCGCCGAGATCGCCGCCGGATCGTGTCCATCGACGCGCACCGTGTTCCAGCCCGACGCCGCAAAGCGCGCGACCTGATCGTCGGAGACCGACAGGCTCGTCGGCCCGTCGATCGAGATCGAGTTGTCGTCCCACAGCACGATCAGCTTGCCGAGCCCGAGATGGCCCGCCAGTGAGATCGCCTCGTGGCTGATGCCTTCCATCAGGCAGCCGTCGCCGGCGACCACATAGGTGTGGTGATTGATGATGTCGTCGCCGAGCCGCGCATTCAGCATCCGCTCCGCCAGAGCCATGCCGACTGCGTTGGCGATGCCCTGGCCTAGCGGTCCCGTCGTCGTCTCGATGCCAGCTGCATGACCGTATTCCGGATGGCCCGCCGTCTTCGCGCCGAGCTGCCGGAACTGCTTCAGGTCGCCGATCTCCATCCCCGGATAGCCGGTGAGATAGAGCAGAGAATAAAGCAGCATCGAGCCGTGACCGGCCGAAAGCACGAACCGGTCCCGGTTCGGCCACTTGGGGTCGGCCGCATCGAAACGCATGGCCTCGCGGAACAAGACCGTCGCGACGTCCGCCATGCCCATCGGCATACCCGGGTGTCCCGACTTGGCAGCCTGCACGCCATCCATGGACAGCGCCCGGATCGCGCTCGCCATATCCTGGTGGCTGACCCCCTCGGCCTGGCCAGTCGTCTTTTGCGCCTCGGTCATCAATGCATCCCTGGTGGAGTCCGCCGGGAGCACCCCCGGGGCCTGGCTTTTTGGTCAGGCACGTTTAGCGAGGCCGCCGCCCCCCGTCCATGCCTAGGCGCGGGGCCGCAGCGCAGGATTCGGCCTCAATCCACACGCGCGAGGAAATCTTCCAGCTCCGCGCGTGTCGGCAGGCCCGCCCGGGCCCCGAGGCGGCGGCACTTCAGCGCCGCCGTCGCTGCGGCGATCCGCGCGCAGGCTGGCGTGTCGTACCCGCTGGCAAGTGCCCACGCGAACGCCCCATGGAAGGCATCGCCCGCCCCAGTGGTATCGACGATTTCTGCCTGGAAGGCCGGCTGGTGCCCTTGGCCTCCGTCGGCTGATAACCAGGAGTAGCCGCCCGCCCCGCGCGTCACACCGGCATGGCGCACACCCAGCGCAAGAACCTTTTCCAGTTGGGCGCCATCCTCGATCCCGGGCGCGAAAGCCTCGAGCGCCGGTTCGGAAAAGATGGCGTAGTCGGCAAGGCCGAGGAATTCCGTCAGTATCCCGCCGCCGCCCAGATCGACGTCGAGCAGGGTCGGCACCCCATGCGCGCGCGCCTCGGTGAATGCCAAGTGCGTCCCCTCCACCCACCGCAGATCGCTCATCACCGCCGCAGCGTCTTTCACGCGCTCCACCGGCAGCCAGCTTGCGTCCATCGGCATAGCGTGGTCGCGTTCTCCGATGATGAGGCGTTCCCCACCCTGGTCGACGATCACAGCCGAAGTCGATGATCGCGCGTGCTCGAAAGTGCGCACGTGCGAGATGTCGACACCCTCGGCCGCAAGAAGCTTGTGTATCCGTTCTCCGGCACTATCGCCGCCGGTGCGGCTCCAAAGCGCTACGTACCCGCCGAGCCGCGCGATCGTCGCCGCCGCATTAGCCGCCATCCCGCCGCCGCTCTCGATGTGCTCCAACGAGCGCACCTTGGTCGGCTCAGGCGGGAATGCCTCGATACGATAGACGTAGTCGAGCGCCGCGTGACCGACACAGATGACCGGCTTCACCGGGCGCCCTCCTCCGTCTTCGACAGCTCCCTGAGGCGCACTTCCTCGGCCGCATCTTCTTCAAAGAGCTTTTCCAGGGTCTTTACGTCACTGCGCGCCCGCTCGCGCAGCCTGTCGAGATCACTGGCCAGCTTGTAGTCCTCGACCAGGCGCCGCTCGTCATGCGTTCGGAAGGTATGGATGATCCGTCCCGCCTCCCGCTCCGACAAGCCGAGCCGCTTCAGAAGCTGCTTGGTGATGTCGAGCGACGACAGGAATGTCTCGCGCTGAATGTCCGTAATGCCGAGGTCCAGAAGACGATGCGCATGGTTGCGGTTGCGAGCGCGCGCAAAGATCGGCAAGTCGGGATAGCTCGAACGCACCAGTTCAGCCGTGCGCATCGAGGCTTCGACATCGTCGATCGCCAGCACCAGCGCGCGCGCCTTGTCCGCGTCTGCCGCCTCCAGAATGTCCGGCCGGCTGGCGTCACCGTAGAACGCCTGTGCGCCGAACCGGCGAACGAACTCGACCTGCTCGGCGCTGATGTCGAGAGCCGTGAACGGGATCTTCTTCGCCGTCAGGATACGCGCCACGATCTGGCCGAAGCGGCCGAACCCGGCGATGATGACGTGCCCGTCGTTGTCCGGCAGGCTGTCATAGATTGGTGCCGCGCTCTTGCGTCGCCGCGACAGCATTCCCTCGAGCTTCAGCAGGATCGGCGTCGCCGCCATCGACAGCGTCACGACGACGGTCAGCAGCTCGGTCATCTCGCTCGTCAGCGCGCCCGAGGCGTAACCGACCGTAAACAGCACGAACGCGAATTCGCCGCCCTGCGACAGGGCAATACCAAGCCGCCGCGCCGGTCCCGGCTCCAGTCCCTGGAAGCGCCCGAGCACGTAGAGCACGCCCGCCTTGATCGCCACCAGCCCCGCGACCAGGATCAGGATGATCCACGGCGCGTCGAGGAACAGGCGCACGTCGATGGTCATGCCGATGGCGGTGAAGAACAGCCCCAGCAGCAATCCTTCAAACGGCTGAATATCGGCTTCGAGCTGGTGCCGGTATGAGGATTCCGCCAGCAGTGCACCAGCGATGAACGCTCCGAGCGAGGCCGACAGTCCCGCCTGCTGCATCACGATCGTGACGCCGACCACCGTCAACAGCGCCGCCGCCGTCATCGCCTCCCGCACCCGCGTGCGCGCTACCAGCCGTAGCAAGTAGTCGAGCACGAAATGGCCGACGACGACGACCACGGCGATGAGACCGAGCCCCTTGATCACCGCCAGCACATCCTCCATCGGGGTGTGCGTCTCCGCGCCGGCAATGGCACTCACCGCAAACAGCGGCGCAAAAGCGATCAGCGGAATGGCCGCGAGGTCCTGGAACAGCAGCACTGAAAAGCCGAGCCGGCCGTGCCGCGTCTGCAGGTCGCCCGTCTCTTCCATCACCTGCAGCGCCAGTGCCGTGGAAGACAGCGCCAAGGCCAGTCCGGCAAACAGCGCGGCCTGCCAGGACAGCCCGATCAGCAGGCCGAACCCTGCCAAGAGCAGTCCCGTGATGATCACCTGTTCCGCGCCGAGCACGAACACGGCGTTGCGCATTGCCCAGAGACGTTTGGGGCGCAGCTCAAGCCCGATCAGAAACAACAACAGCACGATGCCGAACTCGGCAAAGTGCAAAATCTCCTTGGCCTTGTAGTCGGAGAACGACCAGCCGATCGTATTCGGACCCAGCAGCAGACCGACCACCAGGTAGCCGAGCACCTCGCTGATACCCAGCCACCGCGCAAGAGGTCCCGCAATCGCGAGCGCTGCCAGCAGTATCGCAACTTCGTGCAGTGATACGCCGAGCATTCCCCGCCTTCCTCGATTGCGCGCCGATGAGAAATGCCCGGCTAGCCTGTTTACGTAATTCTACGGCGCCGGCCCAGCCGACAAATCGTCTGTGTCGCCCCACGCCTAGTCCTGTCGCGCGACAGAAAAATTCGTGCTCCGCACTCATTCTCCGCCTCGTCGATCAGCGATGAATCTGCGATGCTTATGCGTCGGCTTGATTTGAATCGCGGCGGGGGCAGTGACTGCGACTCAAAGTGTTTAACCGACGCGTAACCTTAACGTCGCGTTAAGTGCTCTTTCCATACGATGAACGCGTCGGCCGTTTGTTCCGCTTCCACGGCTCGGGCAGGCGGCGCGGTCGATGTGCAGCAGCATTCAACAAGGGGGTCGCGCGATGTCTTTCGATCTCGTCATGCGTACGCTGGGGGTAGTCACCTGCCTCTATGTCGTCGCCTACTTCGTCACCACCATGAGCGTCGCAGCGCTCAATGGCGTTACCTTTAGCTCCGGACCCACCTGCGGCGAGAGCGGATGCGTGAGCATCGCAAGCACGCAGAGACCCGGCCTGCGCTACGCCTACGCAACAGACGATGCGCCGCTGTGGAGCGCCGCCTCGTTTCTCAAAATGGATTGAGCGGACCCGTCGGCGAAAGCCGTCGTAACCCACTCCGCAGACTTCAAATGGAGCGCGTGCCCTCGGCCGCGCTCCTTTGTTTTTTGGCCAGCGTGTCGAATTCCAGCAAATCCGACATCAGCGCCGAAAAATCCTTCAGCGGCACCATGTTGGGCCCATCTGACGGCGCACGATCGGGGTCCTGATGCGTCTCGATGAAAACGCCAGCGACCCCTACCGCCACCGCTGCGCGCGCCAGCACCGGCACGAAGCGGCGATCTCCACCCGAGCTCGTGCCCTGCCCGCCCGGCTGTTGCACCGAGTGCGTCGCATCGAAGATCACCGGGCAGCCCGTCTCCGCCATGATCGGCAGCGAGCGCATGTCGGCCACCAGCGTGTTGTAGCCGAACGAAGCGCCACGCTCGGTAAGCAGCACGTTGGGATTGCCGGACGCCACCAGCTTGGTGACGACGTTCTTCATGTCCCACGGCGCTAGGAACTGCCCCTTCTTCACTTTGACGACGCGCCCGGTCTGGGCGGCCGCAATGAGAAGGTCCGTCTGCCGGCATAGGAACGCCGGGATCTGCAGCACGTCGACGACCGGCGCCACGATCGCGCACTGGGCCGCATCGTGCACATCAGTGACAATCGGCAGCCCCAGGCTCTCGCGAATTTCTGCGAACACCGGCAGCGCCGCCTCGAGGCCAATGCCACGCTTGCCCGAGAGCGAGGTCCGGTTCGCCTTGTCGTAAGATGATTTGTAGATGAGGCCGAAACCCAGCTTTTCCGCGATTTCCTTCAGCGCCGAAGCCATTTCCAGCGCATGCGCGCGGCTCTCCATCTGGCAAGGACCGGCAAAGACCGCGAGCTTGGCGTCGTTCGCCACCTCGACCTGTCCGACCATAATGCGCGGGTTGGGGCGCAGGGATTCATGCTTTGTCATGGCCGCTCTATACCACACCGCCTGTGCCAAAACCGCGGCGTACCCCTAAAGCGGCCCGCCACCCATAAGCAAATGGCCGCGCCCCGAAAAGCACGGCCACTGCCAAATTTCAAAGTACCGCTGCTAGGCGACTTTGCGGACGAGCCCGATCAGCAATAGCAGGACGATCGCACCGATCGTCGCCGAAACGATAGCTCCTAGCAGGCCACTCATTCCAAAGCCGAGCTGTGGTAGCAGCCAGGCGCCGATGTACGCGCCGATGACACCGATGACGATGTTGCCCAATAGCCCGAAGCCATACCCTTTGACGAGTGTGCCGGCGAGCCAGCCGGCGATAGCGCCGATGACGAGAAAGATGATCAGTGCTTGGAGATCCAAAGGCATCGTGAAAACTCCCCTGAGCGCAATTGCTTTTATCCAGCCGTGACTGCGCCACGGCTTCGTTCAGGAGGACGTGCCTCTTCACAACGTCTACTGGAGCCCCTGCGGCGACGTCCTCCGCATTTCCCTTATCGCCCGATTCGGGCCGGGACCCCTCACAGGTCTACATCGTGTTGCAGCGGCACGACAGGATAAAAGCTCACGAAGGGTGTTTAGCGCGTGCCTGAGCAGCAACAAACCGAAGCTTTCTGCCAACTCTCGCCCCCAGGGCCCGCCGGGACCCACGCCATTAGGGCGACGCAGGATCCCGGCGAGGAGGGCGGCGTTTTCATTGCCGCCGATTAGAGAGCAGCCTCGGCAGTCTCGCCGGTGCGGATGCGGACCATCGCCTCGATCGGCGAGACGAAGATCTTGCCGTCACCGATCGAACCGGTGTTCGCAGCCTGGCGGATCGCGGCGACAACCGCATCGGCCTGGGCCGAGGCAACGGCGAGTTCGATCTTCACCTTCGGAAGCAGGTTCACGGCATATTCGGCGCCGCGATAGATTTCGGTGTGGCCCTTCTGGCGGCCGAAGCCCTTCACCTCGGTCACGGTCATGCCGTTGATGCCGAGCTTGGTCAGCGCACCACGGACGTCGTCGAGCTTGAAGGGCTTGATGATGGCGGTAACGAGCTTCATGGGGAGCACTCCTTGTGTTTGTCCCTATCGCCCTTTCGGGCATGTGCCGAAGGCCCTCGGCCGCCGGCGGTTGGTTAACGCCGTTAGTGGTAATCAATAACCATGCCAGATTGCCGACACACCAACCATGCCATTGAAAAACAATAACTAAGTCCCGCATCTGGAGAAAACAGCAGGCCTCTCCGACAGGCGAGTCGGAAAGCTCCTGATTAAAGTTTAGGCGCGCGAGTGGCGAGTAAAGAAGTCGACGGCCGCAACGCAGCGCCCAGCGTGCAGTGCATCGTTGCAGAAGCACACTGGCGCAACCACTGTTCGAAGATCAAACGAGGCGGCTCTGTTCGACGGCGGCAGCGACGAACGACCGGAACAGCGGATGCGGCTCGAACGGCCGGCTCTTCAGCTCCGGGTGATACTGTACGCCGATGAACCACGGGTGGTCGGGATACTCCACCGCTTCCGGCAGCAGCCCGTCCGGCGACAGCCCGGAGAACTTCAGGCCCGCCGCTTCCAGCCGCTCACGATACTTGGTGTTGACCTCGTAGCGATGCCGGTGCCGTTCAGAGATGTGCTGGCTGCCGTAGACCTGCGCGATATGGCTGCCCGGATTGAGCTCTGCCGGGAACGCCCCGAGCCGCATCGTGCCGCCGAGGTCACCGCCCAGGCGCCGCTGCTCCAGCTCGTTGCCACGCATCCACTCGGTCATCAGGCCGATCACCGGTTCAGGCGTGGGCCCGAACTCGGTCGAATTGGCCTCCTTGATGCCGACCAGATTACGAGCGGCTTCCAGGCAGGCCATCTGCATACCAAAGCAGATGCCGAAATAGGGAACGTTGCGTTCGCGTGCGAACTTTGCTGCGAGGATCTTGCCCTCCGAGCCGCGCTCGCCGAACCCGCCCGGCACCAAAATGCCGTTGACGCCCTCGAGGTATGGCGCCGGATCCTCGCGCTCGAAAATCTCGCTCTCGATCCATTCGATGTTGACGCGCACGCCGTTGGCGATGCCGCCGTGCACCAGCGCCTCGATCAGCGACTTATAGGCGTCCTTGAGACCCGTGTACTTGCCGACCACCGCGATGGTGACGTCGCCTTCCGGCGTCTCGATCCCGCGCGCAATGGTCTCCCAGCGCGTCAGGTCGGGCTTCGGCGCCCCTGAGATGTTGAATGCGCGCAGCACCTGTTCATCGAGGCCCTCGCGGTGATAGGCGAGCGGCACCTCGTAGATCGACGGCACGTCGAGCGCCTGGATGACGGCTTCCTCGCGCACGTTGCAGAACAGCGCGATCTTGCGCCGCTCCGACGCCGGCACAGCCCGATCCGAGCGGCACAGCAGAATGTTAGGCTGGATACCGATCGAGCGCAGCTCCTTCACGGAATGCTGCGTCGGCTTGGTCTTCAATTCGCCCGCCGACGGGATGTACGGCATCAGCGTCAGGTGAATGAAGATCGATGACAGCGGCGGCAGATCGTTGCCGAGCTGGCGGATCGCCTCGAAGAACGGCAAGCCTTCGATGTCGCCCACCGTGCCGCCGATTTCGACCAGCACGAAGTCTATGCCCTCGTTACCCGAGGTCACGAACTCCTTGATGGCGTCGGTCACGTGCGGGATCACCTGCACCGTTCCGCCCAGATACGCTCCGCGCCGCTCCTTGGCGAGGATGTCCTGGTAGATTCGGCCCGTGGTGATGTTGTCCGACTTGCGCGCAGGCACGCCGGTGAAGCGCTCGTAGTGTCCGAGATCGAGATCCGTCTCCGCGCCGTCATCGGTCACGAATACTTCGCCGTGCTGATACGGCGACATCGTGCCGGGGTCGACGTTGAGGTACGGATCGAGCTTGCGAAGCCGAACCGAGTATCCGCGCGCTTGAAGAAGCGCACCGAGGGCGGCTGACGCGAGGCCTTTTCCGAGGGAGGACACCACGCCGCCGGTAATGAAGATATACCGCTGCATGGGCCTTGAGGCTTACACGAAGGGGGCGGAGATTCGAAGCGGCATTATCGCCTCATCCCCGACGGGTAAGAAAAGATTGGAGTTTGTGGCCGGTTGTGCCCGAAATGCTTCAGGTAGCCTGGCCGCATGCCGCACGTGCTTCCTGCTCGGCCGCAGCCTTCTGGTCGGGCGGCACAACTTCGTTGTTGAGCTCACCGTTGAGGCTCTCGAAGCTCTCCTTGGCGCTGACGTAGCTCGAATCCACCGGCTCCTTCGCGTAGACCACGTCGACTAGAACGGTCTGACGGCTGCCGGGAGCGGTCGAGCCACCCTTGTAGAACTCCACCTTCTTGTCGCAGGTCACGCCATACTGGACGTTTGTGACCTTGTAGTACTTGAGCTTCTCCTCGACGCCGATCTGCGCCGCCCGGGCCATGGCGATCTTCTCGATGAGCGCTTTCGGCGTCGCCTCGGTCCCCGTCGCCTGCACCTGATATTGGGTGTCGCTGATCTTCTTCTGCGAGTAACCCGACGGCGACAGCACGTTAGAGGCGCCGAACGAGGCCACCGGCTGAAAATCCGTTCCAGCGCAGCCACCCATCAGCGCGGCGCACGGGATGATCGTCAAAAGGGCTGCGAGTTTCAATCTGGGCATGGCAGGCCACCGCTCGTTGGCAAGAATCACCAACGACTCTAGCGCGCACGCACCACCGGCATAGTGCGTCCCTGCCACAATCCAACAGAAGCGGCTTGGGCCTTAGCGGTTCTGCGGCACCGACGGTGACTGCAGCTTATCGAGAATGCCGCCACGGCCCGTTTCGGGAGCCCCCGGCGTGGTTGCCGGAGCAGGCGTGCCCGGAGCCGTCTCGCCGGCAGGCGCCGTGCTAGCGGGGACCTTGTCGAAGATGGAGCGCGCCGGTGCCGAATGCTGAGCCACCAGCGTCAGCAGAATGCTCGTCGTGAAGAAGGCAGCAGCGAGCGCAGCAGTCGTACGGGTCAGCAGATTGGCCGTACCACGGCCGGTGAGAAATCCGCCACCGCCGCCGCCACCAATACCCAGCGCGCCGCCCTCAGAGCGCTGCAGCAGCACCACGCACACGAGTGCGGATGCGATCATCAGGTGCAGAACGAGCAGTGCGGTAGCCATTGTCGATCTCTTGCAATTCGGTGGCCGCAGACGCGGTTCGACGCCTTCTATAGCAGTTGGCGCGGATGGGCTAGTAGGCAGTCCGGAAAAGACTGGATTCTCGGCTTATCTCAAGCCCGGCAGCGAAAAAGGGCTGACTTCGCTGGGTGAAACGTAAGCGCTACTAGGCGTCCGGCGGGGGTTCTTCTTTGTAGCCGCCGCGCCGACAGACGTAGAGGCCGGTGCAGCCTTAGCGGCGGTAGCAGCGCTCGGCAGCGGGCCAAGCTTGGTTACCGGAGGCCCGCCCACCGCAGCAGGCGCCGCCCGCGCGGCCACCGGTTGCTGCGGATTGGCAGCGGCGACAGCGCTGGACGTCGCTTTCTGCGGTGCTGGATGCGTGACCGCAGGCACCGCTGCGACGGGCGCCGGTTTAGAGTTGGCTGCCGGCGGGGCAGGTTTTTGCGGAACTGCGCTGAGCGCCCCCGTCTGCGGCACGCCCGACGGCCGCGGGACGGCACTTGTCGTTGCCCCGCTTGGTGGCGCCTTGGGAACAACGCCGGCAGAGGCCCCTGCACCCTTGCCGGGGACCGGCGTCTCCTTGGCGTTCCTGGTCGCCGGAGCAACCGGTGCCGGCGCCGGCCGCACCGGTGCGGTGGAGGGAGGCGAAGCGGCTGGAGATGTCACCTGGGCCTTGGGCGCAGGCGCGGCCGCACCCGGTTTCGGCGCAGGCGGCGTGGACCGCGCGTCGATCGTTGGTGCCGCGGGGTTGGTTGCCGGAGCCTGAGGCTTCTTCTTGGGAGGCAGCCCGCGTCCGCCGCAGCGGAATTCGAGCTGATCTTCGAGTTCCAGCAAACGCCGGGCGCTGCGCAATCGGTCTGGTGACATGTTTGCGAGGGCCCAGGCAGGCCCACGTTCCATTTCGGCCTTGAGGCCGTCCGCCGTCAGAGCGGTGAACTCCTGGGCAAGCCCGCCGCAGGTGTCCTTGTCGAGCTTCGACGCGGCCGCGGGGACTGCCGCGGCGACAGCCGCCAGCAGAACGACCGGCAGAAGAAACCCGGGGCGGCTTATCGAGAAAAATCTCTCGCTCATCGCTGCCTTTTGCGGCCTTCAAAACCTCACGACTTTAACATCAGTTGCCCTGATTCCCCTACCATTGCGAGAAATCAGGCTTCGTAGGCGGAAATGATGCCCAAAAAGTCAGCCGCCTTGAGGCTGGCCCCGCCGACGAGAGCGCCGTTGACGTTGTCGATCGACAGCAGCTCACGCGCATTCGACGGCTTCACCGAGCCACCATAGAGAATGCGCATCTGCGCGCCCTCCGCCCCGAATCGCCCCTCGAGCGCACCGCGGATGCTCCGATGGACCCGCGCGACATCCTCGGCCGTTGGTGTCAGCCCGGTCCCGATCGCCCATACCGGCTCGTAGGCAACGACAGTATTCGCCGCTGTTGCCCCGTCTGGCAGGGAGCCTTCGAGTTGCCGGCACACGACAGTTTCCGTAAGCCCCGCCGCCCGCTCGCCGGCCGTCTCGCCCACGCAGACGATGGCGGTCAGCCCTGCCCGGTGCGCTGCCGAAGCCTTGGCGCGCACATCTCGGTCGAGCTCCCCATGCCCGGCGCGCCGCTCCGAATGCCCGACGATGACGGCGGCAGCGCCGCAGTCGACGAGCATTTCAGCGGCGATATCCCCTGTAAAAGCTCCCGATTTCTCGCTGTGGCAGTCCTGACCGCCGGCCAGGATGCCCGAGCCTTCGAGTGCGGACGAAAGCCGTCCCAAGAGCGTCGCCGGCGGACAGATCATGACATCTGCAGCCGGTGAGCCCGAGCCCATCCCCGCACGCACGGCCTCTGCCTCAGCGAGTTGTGCCGCGAGGCCGTTCATCTTCCAGTTGCCGGCGACGAGCGGTTTTATTCGCGCCCCTGCCATCGCTCCCCCTTCCTGAAATCGCGTCCATGTTAATGATTGGCCATGCCTTTGGCTCTTTGGTGCACGGCAAACTTGCAAAGCTGCAACGGCTGCGCTTCATATCATGCCGACTTCAAGGCTAGGCGCACAAATCGCCAGTCACTCACATGGCCGCTGGGAACCCGGGCTGACGCCTGAGGCCCGCGGACCACTAGGGAACGGAACAACTTTCCTATGCTCGACGCTCTCCGCCGCGGCTCCACTGGACTGGTAGCCAAGCTGCTCTTTGCGCTTCTCGTGCTGAGCTTCGCCATCTGGGGCGTCGCCGACGTGTTTCGCGGATGGGGTCAGGGATCGCTCGCCAAAGTCGGCGACCATGAGATCAAGGTGCAGGACTACCAGCGCGCCTTCCAGAACGAGATCAACCTGCTCTCGCAGCAGGCCGGCCGCCGAATCACCGCCGAGCAGGCGCACGCCTTTGGCCTCGACAACCGCGTGCTGGCCCGCCTCATCGCGTGGTCGGCTGTCGAGCAGCATGCCAATAATCTCGATCTCGCTCTCTCCGATGCCGCGCTCATCGAGGGATTGCAGACGGACGACGCCTTCAAGGGGCCAGACGGCAAATTCAATCGCTTCGCCTTCGAGAACGTCATTGAACGGCTGGGCCTCACCGAGCGTGGCTTCCTGCAGCTGCGCCGGCGCGACGAGTTGCGCGAGCAGCTCACCTCCGCCCTCATCAACGGCGCGGCCGTCCCGCCCGCTTCGCTCGAGCTGATGAACGCCTGGCGCAACGAAACCCGAATCGCCGAGCACTTCACTATAGACGCCGACAAGGCCGTCACCGTGCCCGAACCCGACGAGGCCAAGCTCAAAGCGGCCTACGAAGCCAATAAATCGAGCTTCATGGCGCCCGAGTACCGCAAGCTCCAGCTGCTGCTGCTCTCTGTCGACGAAATCAAGAAGTCGATCGTGATCTCGGACGATGAGGCCAAGAAGGTCTACGAGGAGACGAAAGAATCCTACAACACGCCAGAGCGCCGTCGCCTCCAGCAGATCGCCTTCAAGGACAAAGCCGCCGCCGAGGCCGCCAAGAAGGCGCTTGACGGGGGCAAGTCCTTTGCCGACGTCGCCAAGGAAGCAGGCGCCAAGGATTCCGACATCGATCTGGGCCTCATCACCAAGAACCGCCTGATCGATCCGAAGATCGCAGATGCAGCCTTCTCTCTCCAGAAGGACAAGGTCTCCGACCCCGTCGAAGGCCGCTTCACGACCGTGCTGCTGCGCGTCACCGATATCCAGCCCGCAGTCAATCGCACCTTTGATGAGGTGAAGGGCGAAGTGAAGGACAAGCTGGCCTCCAAGCAGGCCGAAGGGCAGTTGCAGACCGTGCTCGACCAGGTCGAGGATCAGCGCTCCGCCGGCAAGTCGCTGAAGGAGATCGCCGACGCCACGAAGTTGAAATTCTTCGACATCGCCGAAGTCGACCGCAGCAACAAGGCGCCCGACGGACAGCCGGCGATCTTCATCAATGATCCCAATGCCGTGCTGCAGACCGCCTTCGCCAGTGGCGTCGGCGTGGAGAACGACGTCGTCGAGCTTCCGGGCGGCAGCTATGCCTGGGTCGACGTTCTCGACGTCATCGCCTCCAAGCAGAAGCCGTTCGACGCGGTGAAGGAAGACGTAAAGAAGTTCTACGTCACCAAGGAGCGCGCAACTCTGGTCAGCGAGCTTGCTGCCAAGCTCGTCGAGCGCGCGGACAAGGGTGAAGCAATGTCGGCCCTTGCCAAGGAAGCCGGCGCTGAGAAAGCCGACACCACACCCGCGTTCAATCGCTCGACCACGCCGCAGGGCATGAGCAAGGACGCCGTGGCACGCGCATTCACGCTCGCCAAGGGCAAGGCCGGATCCGCGCCCGACGCGAACGACAAGACGCGCATCGTCTTCAAGGTCACCGAGATCACGCCCGCGCCTGCACTTTCCGATGCCCAGCGCACGACGATCACCGCCGACCTCAAGAACCAGATCGCCGACGAAGTGCTGAGCGAGTACGTGCTCGCGCTGCAGAAGAACCTGGGCGCGCACATCTTCCAGGACGAGTTCAGAAAGGTGACCGGGGCCGGAGCGGGGGAGATTCCCCAATAGCCGTCGCCCCGGACGGAAAATCCCTTGAGCACGCTAGAGCGCACGAACAGGACAAGGCCGGGTCAAATGGAAGCCATGCCGACGCTGGCCGACTTCGCCGCGCGTTATGACGATGGCGCTCCACAAGTCGTGTGGACGCGCCTCGTCGCCGACCTCGAAACCCCTGTCTCTGCTTATCTGAAGCTCGCCGCGTCGAAGCCGATGAGCTTCCTGCTCGAGTCGGTCGAGGGCGGCGCCACCCGCGGGCGCTATTCCGTCATCGGCCTCGAGCCTGACATCCTCTGGCGCGCCGAAGGCGAGAAAGCCTTCATCAATCGAACGCCGGTCGCCAAGCCCGACGCCTTCAGGCTCGAGCCCCAGCCGACCCTCACCTCACTGCGCGCCCTGCTGACCGAATCGAAGATCGATCTGCCATCCGAGCTGCCGCCGATGGCCGCCGGCATTTTCGGCTACATGGGCTACGACACCGTCCGCCTGATGGAGCGCCTGCCGAGCCCGCCGCCCGACAGCCTCACTATCCCCGACGGCGTCCTCATGCGCCCGACGGTTATGGCCATCTTCGACATCGTCAAGGACGAGATCACCATCGTCACGCCGGTCCGGCATGACGCTAAGGTCCCGGCTGAGAAGGCGTACAAGGCCGCGTGCAAGCGCCTTAAGAGTGTCGTCGCCGCCCTCGATGAGCCGCTTCCGCACGCCCCGTCGGCCACGCCGCGCAAGCTCGCCGCCCCCAAGCCGACGTCGAACACCACGCCGGCCGAGTACAAGGCGATGGTCAACCGCGCCAAGGAATACATCGTCGCCGGCGACATCTTCCAGGTGGTGCTCTCGCAGCGCTTCTCCGCGCCGTTCTCGCTGCCCTCGTTCTCCCTCTATCGCGCCCTCCGGCGCACGAACCCCTCGCCCTTCCTCTTCCATCTGAATTTCGGCGACTTCGCTCTCGTCGGCTCCAGCCCTGAGATCCTCGTGCGCGTGCGCGAAGGCGAGGTCACCATCCGCCCCATCGCCGGCACCGCCCCACGCGGCAAGACTGACGCCGAGGACCAGGCCCTCGCCGACGCATTGCTCAAAGATCCCAAAGAGCGCGCCGAGCATCTGATGCTGCTCGACCTCGGCCGCAACGACGTCGGCCGCGTTGCCGAGATTGGTTCGGTGGACGTCACCGCGCGCTTCTTCATAGAGCGCTACAGCCACGTCATGCACATCGTCTCCAACGTCGTCGGCCGCCTCGACACCAAGCACCACGACTCGGTCGACGCGCTGATGGCCGGCTTCCCCGCCGGCACAGTCTCAGGTGCGCCCAAGGTGCGCGCCATGGAGATCATCGACGAATTGGAAAAGTCGAAGCGCGGCCCCTACGCCGGGTGCGTTGGGTATTTCTCGGCCTCGGGCCAGATGGACACCTGCATCGTCCTGCGCACCGCGCTCATCAAGGACGGCATGATGCACGTGCAGGCCGGCGCCGGCCTCGTGCATGATTCGGTGCCCGAGAAAGAGCAGCAGGAGTGCATCAACAAGGCTCAGGCCTTGTTCCGCGCCGCCGAGGAAGCTGTGCGCTTCGCCACCCGCTCTAAATAGGCGTCCGTTCGCAGAGGCCAGCGCCAAGTACTAAAGCGGCGAACGACGCGTGGGTGTGAACGAGAGCACCAGCCGCGCTGGAATGTTAGCGTCGCGATGGCGCCCGCCGTTCTTGGCCGCATACCAGGCAGCAAGCAGACCAACGAGCAGCGCAGTCACCGTTACCAACGCAACAAGAACCGCCGCCTCTCGCGTGGTCTCGATTGCCTGCATGCCTTCGGTGAATGCCTGGTTAACCCTGCGTTCGGCTTCCGCCTGGCTCAGCCCTGTGCGTGCCGAAACAATTTCCGCAAGAGTGCGCTTCTGCGCGGCAGACAGTTTGCCTTCACCAGCGGCAGCAACAAGTGTACGCGCCACCATCGCCCGCGTATCGGCATCAAGCACGGTAGCGCGAACACCTGCTTCGGCCGCGGCGGCAGGAGGCGTCCCCGGCGGCGTGGCATTGGCAGGCGGCGTGCTAGCAGCCCCGAACATCGTGTCGATCACGGGTGCGATCGCGACGTTCTCGTTTGTCATTGCACTGCTTGCAACGTTGGACCCCGTGCGCACTGCTCCGCCCGCGGCCATGGTAGCGAGAATCGCGGCGATCACGATGCCGAGCGCCCACACCAGCATGCCATGCATCCCATCGCGGAACTGCACTTCCTCGCTGGACGCATCAGCCCAGGCGTGGCGCATACGGCCCGCGATGTAGCCGCCCACGAGAAACGCCAAGATCGGCACCGCAATGGACCAGAACACTGCAATCGTCGCCGCCGTCTTTGGATAGGATTCCGCGCCATATGGAGAAACGAGCGACAATCCGATCGCCGCTCCCGCTGTCAACAATACGAACGAAATTGCACTTGCTGCGAGCCCGCCGGCGAAAATTGCACTCCACTCGACGTAGCTTGCACCGCCGCGTGCCGGCGTCGTGATCACATCAGCCATTGTTGGAACTCCCGCTTTTGTTCAGCGCACGCCAACAAGGCCGAGCACAAACATCACGACGACGACGAGGCCGATAAGATAAATGATCTCGTGCATGGTTCTGGTCCACTCACTGCCTTTTGAAACTGTGCAGTGGAGCAACGCGCCGATCGACGCACGGTTCCTAGCGAATTCTCCGCAAACAGAACATTGCGTGATGTAATCGGGCCCAACCGTTGTCTGACGGAGCCTCCCGCTTCAAACGCCCCCTTCCTGGTCGGGCAACGCCGCCTCGCCGCAGCGCACAATCGTCGCGACCGACAGACCCAGTGGATACCGGGCCGCCTTCCCCCATGTGACCGCTTGACGCCAGCCGCGTCCATGCCATCGTCGAGGCATGCTGACGCTGCTCCTCCTGCGGCATGCAAAGTCAAACTGGGACAACCCAGCGCTGGCCGATTACGACCGCCCGCTTGCCAAGCGTGGTCGGAAGTCGGCTCCACGCATGGGCGCCGAGATTGCCGCCCTCGGCCTGCGTCCCGACATCATCCTCTGTTCGTCGGCGGCTCGCACCCGCGAGACGCTCTCGCTGGTGCTGCCGGAGCTTGGCACCCCACCGCCGGAGATCATTTACGATGATGCTATCTATATGGCAGCGCCTTCGGATCTCTTGGCCGCCCTGCGCGCCCTCGCCCCGCGGGACCCGGCTCCGCAGACGGCTATGATCGTCGGCCACAATCCCGGCATGGAAGAGTTGGCCGAAATGCTTGTGGGCGGTGGCGATGAACACTCGCTGGAACTCATGGACGAGAAGTTCCCCACCTGCGCGCTGGCCGTTTTCACCTTTGATGCGAAGGACTGGGCCGACATCGCGCCCGGAACCGGCACGCTCACCCGTTTCCTCACCCCCGCGCAGCTCACTTGACGCTGCCCCGCAGCCTCCCTACACCCTGAGATCATGCTGATCCTGATCGATAACTACGACAGCTTCACCTACAATCTCGTCCACTTCCTGGGCGAGCTCGGCGCCCCGTGCGAGGTCATTCGCAACGACAAGGCGACCGCCGAGGAAGTTTTGAAGATGAAGCCGAAGGCGATTGTGCTCTCGCCCGGCCCGTGTACGCCGAACGAAGCCGGCATCTGCCTCGATCTCATCGCCAAGGCCGGCGGCAAGGTTCCGCTGCTCGGAGTCTGCCTCGGCCATCAGGCGATCGGCCAGGTCTACGGCGGCAAGGTCATCCGTGCGCCCGAACCCCTACACGGCAAGCTGTCCGCCATCCGTCATTCCGACAAAGGCGTCTTCAAAGGCCTGCCCGAGAAGTTCGACGTCACGCGCTATCACTCGCTCATCGTCGAGCGCGGCAGCCTGCCCGACGACCTGGAGGTCACGGCCGAAACCTCCGATGGCCTGATCATGGGTTTGCAGCACAAGACGCACCCCGTGCATGGCGTGCAGTTCCATCCCGAGAGCATCGCCTCGCAGCAGGGTCACGCTCTGCTCGCCAACTTCCTGCAGCTCGCCGCGATGAACCCGAAGCGCCGCAACGCGCCAGCCGCCCGTGACGCCGCCTAAAGACGCCCAAAGGACATCATGCCCGCCACCGAGCTGAAGCTCCTCATGCAAAAGGTGGCGACTGGCGCCAGCCTTACCGAGGACGAGACCCGCGACGCCTTCGAGACCATGATGTCGGGCATCGCCACTCCAGTGCAGATGGCGGCTTTCCTCATGGCGCTGCGCGTGCGCGGCGAGACGATTCCCGAGATCACCGGCGCAACGCGCCTGATGCGCGAGCGCATGCTGCCGGTCGAAGCCCCGCCCAACGCCGTCGACATCGTCGGCACCGGCGGCGACGGCCACAACACCTTCAATGTCTCCACCGCCGCGGCTCTCGTGGCAGCCGGCGCGGGCGTTCCCGTCGCCAAGCATGGCAACCGTTCCGTCTCGTCTCTCTCTGGGGCCTCGGACGTGCTGACCGCCCTCGGCGTGAAGATCGACGTTCCGCCCATGGTCATATCGCGCGCCATCGCCGAAGCCGGTGTCGGATTCATGTGGGCGCCGATGCATCACACAGCGATGAAGCACTGGGCTCCCGCGCGCGCCGAGTTGGGCATCCGCACCATCTTCAACCTCCTGGGCCCGCTCGCTAATCCGGCCGGCGTTACGCGCCAGGTCGTCGGCGTCTTCAACGCTGCCTGGACCGAACCGATCGCTGAAGCCTTGAAGAATCTCGGCTCCGTGCATGCTTGGGTCGTGCATGGCTCAGATGGCCTCGACGAGATCACCACCACCGGCCCGACGCGCGTCACCGAGCTGAAGGATGGCACCATCCGCACCTTTGAGGTGCGCCCCTCCGACGCCGGACTGCCTCCCGCGACCCTGGAGGATCTCAAAGGCGGCGATTCCACTGTCAACGCGGCAGCCATCCGCCAGCTGCTGACCGGCGAGGAAGGCCCGTTCCGCGATATCGTCCTGCTGAATGCCGGCGCCGCCCTCATCGTCGGCGGCAAGGCCAAGGACCTGCGCGAGGGCGCCGAACGCGCCGCGCGGGCTATCGACGACGGATCCGCCGCCCGTGCCCTCGACAAGCTTGTCGCCGTCACCAACGAAGCGCTCTGATCGCAACGGGCCGGTGAAAAACCGGCATTAGGGCCCAACAGCCCACGCAATTATTCCGTGGGCGACAAATTTTGCCATCTTTTGGCCAGAGGCTTCCCCGGCATTCTGAACCTGCGGGCTCAGCCGGGGGCGCAATTGTTTTTTCCACGCCATTGGATCGCTGCCAAGTCGACCCTGCTGCCTATCGTGGGCGCAGTCCTGTCGCTGGCTTTCTCAACCCTCGCCGCAGAAGCTCAAGCCACTGCCGACGCCTGCGAAGCCGCCAGCGGCGTCACGATGCTCGCCGCACCGCTGAGCCCGTCCAAGGGCTCGCCCCTGCGCGTCATCGTCTCGTCCGAACAGCCCATTGAGGGCACGCTCTCGCTCATCGCGCCAGACGGAAAAGTTGCAGCAACGACCGCCGAGCGCCTCGGTGGACCACCCTACTCCTGGTACGCCGAGGTGCCCTCCCCCGCTGTCGGTAAATGGCAGGCGAAGCTGACCCGCGCCGCATCGCCCGACTGCGCCGCCTTCACCAAGCCGATCGACGTACGCCGCAGCCCGCAAGGTGCACCGCGCGCGACCGCTGGCAGCGTCTGGCCCATCCGCGACACCTGGAACCGCGACACCGAAAACCTCTACTCGGCCTGGATCGAAAAGCTGTTCGATGCGCCGCAGGATCAATCACTGTCCTGGAAGGCCCTGCATGAGGTGCTGCGCGATAAGCAGCGCAACGTGTTGTTCAACTATCTCGGTCTGGGCGAAGATCAGAAGGGCCTCGTCATCCAGCCTGACTGCGCCGACCTTCCCTACTTCCTGCGCGCCTACTACGCCTTCAAGATGGGACTGCCGTTCGGTTACGCGAAGTGCAATCGCGGCGGCGGCGGACAGGCGCCACGCTGCCCGCAGTGGTGGAACATCCAGAAGGAAGAACCTCCGCCGCAACCCCCGCCTCAGAAAGTGGCGTCCGGCGGCGGCCTATTCGGCATGTTCGAGCCACCGCCCTCACAGCAGCCCGCGCTCAAGATCCCGCAGCGCCCGCCCGGCCTCGTGCCTGGCTTCGGCTTTTACGTTCGCACCACGGTCGCCAACGGCGTGCACTCCGGCTCCGGCCGAACGGCCAACGACGACGACAACACCGATTATTACCCCGTCGCTCTGAAGCAGGAGATGCTGCGCCCCGGCACCATCTTCGCCGACCCGTACGGGCACATCCTCGTTCTGGTGAAGCGCATTCCCCAATCAGCGAGCGGCGCCGGCGTGTTCCTCGCCGTCGACGGCCAGCCCGACGGCACCGTCGCGCGCAAACGCTTCTGGCGTGGCAACTTCCTTTTCGCGCAGGACCCCGCCCTCGGCGGTCCCGGCTTCAAGCGCTTCCGACCAATCGTTGCCACGCGCGGCGGGCTGCGCCGCCTTTCCAACGAGGAAATCGCCAAGAACCCCGATTACGCAGATTTCTCGCTCGAACAGTCCAAGCTCTCTGTCGAGGACTTTTACGATCGCATGGACGACGTGATGTCCCCCGCGCCGCTCGACCCGATGCAGGCCATGAAGGAAGCCATCACCTCGCTCGAGGAGCAGGTCGTCACGCGCGTTACTTCGGTCGAGAACGGCCGCAAGTACCAGACCGGCGGCGGCAAGGAAGTCTCGATGCCGGACGGGCCGTCGATCTTCGAGACCACCGGCGCGTGGGAGGACTTCGCAACACCATCGCGCGACTTGCGCCTGCTCATCGCCATTGACGTTGTCCGCGGTTTCCCCGAACGCGTGGCACGCCGCCCCGATCGCTATGCGATGCCGGCTGGCAAGACCCCCGCGGACGTGAAAGCGGAACTCGACAATGTGCTCGCCAGCGAAATGGCCAACCGCAAGTTCGCTTACACCCGCACCGACGGCTCACAGTGGAACCTTGCCCTGAAGGATGTCGTTGAGCGCGCCCAGAATCTCGAGATGGCCTACAACATCAACGATTGCGTCGAGCTTCGTTGGGGCGCACCCGACGGTAGCGAGGAAGCGGCGACTTGCAAACGTCGCGCGCCCGGCGCGCAAAAATCTAAGATGACTGAGTATCGCGAGTGGTTCCGTGAGCGCCGCCGCCCGCCCCGCGCCTGAGCCGGCACCTATCCGGCGCGCACACGGAAAGTGCGCGCCCCGCCTGGGGACGCGCACTCCACTAAGAGCCTTTTACTCTTAGCGAACCGGGTTCGACGTCGTCGGCTTCGTCATAGCCGAGCTGGGATTGCTCGACGGCGCCGAAGCATTGTTGTCGTAGAGATCCTCCTGCTTCTGTGGCGCGGTCGGGATCTGCGCCGCCGAGCCGGGGTTACCCGCAGCCGGGTCGGCAGGATTGTTCACGCTCGGCGCTGGAACCTGGTTCTTCGAGGCGTTCGGGTCGTTGCCGAACCCCGCCTCCTGCGCCATCGCGACAGAAGCGGTGAGGCCGAAGCAGGCAGCGGCGGTAATGGCTAGGATCGAAGATTTCATTGTTATTTGCTCCATTGATCATCTCCATTCCCTGCCCCGACAACGCGCGGTCACTCGCACCGTTCCGGCCCGGATGCGCTACCGCGCCGCGTTAATCCGTTTGCGGAACTAATCGCCCGCCAAACGCCTAAAACACGCGATATCACCTCCCCCGAACTTTCTGCATGGTGTATAGATCGAGCGCGCCATGCGCCGCGTCCGGAGGGATTGAGATGCACCGCACCCTGTTTGCCGTCACATCAGCCATCGCCGTAACCATCGCCTACGCGATGCCCGCCGAGGCATGCATTTCGTGCTCCTACACGCCCGAGGTACTGAACAGCGGCTCGAGCGGCGCATCAGCGCGTCCATCGAAGCGCGTGCGCGAATACACCGAGAGCCGTGAGCGCCGCTCATCGAAGAAGCACGCCGAGCGCGAGCGCGCACCGCGGAAAGATGCAAACGAGAAGGCGGCATCCGCGACGAGTGAAGCCGCGAAGACAGCGACGGCCGAGACTGAACACTCGACCATCACCACCACCGGCAGCGCCATCTCCAATCAGGTGAAGGCCGCAATCAGCCCTGCGCCCACGGGCCCGCAGAACGAGAATTCCACGATCTCCACCGCATCGACGGCATCGGTGAAACCCGCAGATGCCAAGCACATCGAGAAGGTGACGGCCGATCACAACGTAGGCTGCAAGAAATACTTCCCCAGCACCGGGCTCACGCTGTCGGTTCCCTGCGAGTAACCAAGAGCCATTAAGGGGGCGGCGGCAAGGGAACAACCAACGGCGCTGGCCGTTGGCTCTGTATGACCCTCACGCCACATAGATATGCAGCACCGAGTTCGGGGCCCGCTCCCGAACCGCCCAAGCCCACGAAGCCGATCACAATCGCGCCTCGACCGGGCCCCCGGCCGGATCCGACGCAGCCGCCCAGGCCGCCCGATCCGCTGCCGCCTACCGAACCACGCCCGACCCAGACACCAATCCGCTAGGCGGAGCCGGACGTCTTCAGCAGCCGCGCACGCACCGCGGCTCGATGCTGGCTTTCTTGCTTTCCCCGGACGCTTTCACCTCGTCGAACGCCGCCGCGAGATCCTTTGCGCCCGCGAGCTGCGATTCGCGCACCATCTTCGCATCCGTCGCCGCTATCAGCTTCGCCACGGTATTGTTGCGCGCCGCCACCGGATTGCGCTCATAGCCGCCGCGCTGGAAAAAGTTCGACGTCGGCACCTTCGCCCGTAGCGCCGCCGGCATCGTCACCATGTCGAAGCCATTGCCGTCGCCGGTGAGGTTCATCATCTCGAGCTCCGCTGCAGTCAGCGGCACGTCGTAACCCTTGCGCTTGGCGAAGTTCACCGAGGTCGTCAGCTTGCGGGTCTGCAACAGCGGCCCGATGTCGATGTCGAGGTTGAGCGCATGAATGCCGATGCCCTTCGGCGTGCCAGCGAGACGCCCATGCGCATTCCAGTCGTTGGGAACCGTATGCGCGTAGTCGATCATCTTCTTCAGCTTCGCCAGCTTGTCTTCGAGGCTCGCTTTACGCGGCCCATCGGCATCTTTGATCTTGTCGGACAACATCGCGAGGAACTCATCGCCATACTCCGCCAGCAGGCTGATCGTGTTGGTGGTGAGAAGCTGATTGTAGCCCAGCGCTGTCGAGATCACGCGCGCCTTGGGGTCGTACTCGCGCCCTGCCTGGATGTCGTATTTGCCGTCGCCGCCGGCCTCGAAGCCGTAGATCTTGACCGCGGCCTCTTTGGTAAGCCCATTGGTCAGCGCAACCTTCGCATAGGCCCGCTTGAATGCGGCCTCGCTGATCGGAGCCTCAGGCACGAAATTGAATTCGGTCTTCGCGTTCGCGAGAAAATCGCTCACGTCCGGAATTTCTCCGCGCGACTTCCCCACCAACGGGTTATCCGGCTTCGGAGGTCCCGTGTAGACGGGCGGCTGACTCATCACGTAATCGCTCGCCGTGAGCGGAATATTGTTGGCGAACTTGGTGCGCCGCCGCGAGCGTTTCTCCGTCACCTCACGCCAATAGGGCGCCGCGACCTTCTCGAACTTTTCCCAGGCGGCGTTGTGCACGGCGAGCTTCTTGCGATACTCCGTCATGGCGGCTTTCATCGCCGTCTCGCCGTTGCCGCTCTCAGCGAGGCCCGCAACCGGCGTAAGCGCAAGACCGAGACTTCCGATCGCGGCGGCAAGCATTGCACGCCCACCTGGCAAAGCCGGTCTACGCATTCTCGAGCCTCCCATGTTTTGCGGCCTCCAGAATTATTGGCGCACCGCCACACCAGCGCCGCAGCGCGCCACCTATATCCGATTTCTTTTAGGCAAGCGCGGGGTGCTATACGCACCCAGTACGATTGTTGCCCCACTCTTTTTTAACCATGCCTGCGAGGCGTTGCCGTGCCTGGATCAGTTGAGCTGACCGATATTGTCCTGCGCCTCTTGGGCGCCTTCTATGCTTTTGCCGGCTTTGTCGCCACGCGCGCCGCATTGATGTCCCTCTTCCTCGATCGGGCAATCGCCGCCATCGGCGCCCAGAAACCCAGCCGCATCGAAGTCAACCAGTCTGCCTGGCTGATTTCATCTGCCGCGCTGGTGCTGGTCGGTGGCGTACTGTTGCTGGCCGGCCTGCAACTCGCAGCGTTGGCATTCGTTGCATCGGCGCTTGGGCAAGCGGCCTACATCTTCCTTTTGGCACCCCGATACTTCGATCGCGAGGACCCGCCCGACCCGAGCGGCCGGCGCCAGACGACCAACGCCTTCGTCCTCTACTTGGCCGCCACGGCATTCATCCTCTGGGCCGCCTGGCGCGAACGCCTGACGCCGATTGAACAGGCCAGCCCCGTCGAGATCGCAGCAGTCTCGGCAGCCCTGCTCGCTTACGCCGTCTATGTCGCCCGCAGCCTATGGTGGTCGCCGCGCCAAGCGTCTACCGGCACTTGGGGAGGCGAGGAGAGCGTCTATGACGAAAGCGACGCCAACGGGCGTCCGCTCCACACATCCAGCCGCATAAAACTCATGGCTGAAGTCGGCTGCTATCCGCTTTGGGCCTTGGACGACGACCTCGACGGCTGTTTCGCACCCGAAGAGCTTCCGCTCTCGCAAGAGCTGATCAGTGACATCGACGCCTGGGCGGAAGCGAACGAAGCTTCTTACGACCCAGAAAATCCTGCCGAGAGCCCGTGGACACTCGAGCAGTTCGATGCCCACGAGGCGGAAGGCAGAAAACTTGCCGTGCGGCTCAAGCGCGAACTGCCTGACCGCACGGTCTTCACACACACCAGGGCAGTCGGCGTGGTCGAGGTCCATGCCGACGATCCGCTCTAAGTCATTGGGCGCTCGTGCGTGCGCTGCCAGCGGGAGCGCAACATCGGCGCAATCTGCCAAGCGATCAGCGGAGAGATGATCAGGCCGGCGGCGATTACCACTGGCAACCAGAACGTAGCGTTGTTGTTGAGCTGGGGAATGCTGAGCACCGCGATAATTCCGGTGCCGGTGAGAACCGCGGCGGTCATCATCCAGACGATGACGGCGATGCTGAGACGTGTCGTCATTGGCTCCTCCTCGACAGACTACGGTCCCCCGTCAGCGCATCCTAGGCGGGCAACCTTTACGCTCCACTCCTGACATGGCTCAGCCGTGCCCGGCGCGCTTGCTTAAGGGAACGCTGCCCGGCTCGCTAAAGTTCGATGCCTTGACCCCGGCCCAACCGGCAGGTAGCAAGCCGACACCTGCAGGCGTAACGTGGCTCCCATGGCCGATATCCTCGACAAAATCACCCGCTACAAGCTGGAAGAGATCGCCCGCGCCAAGGCCTCGGCCCCGCTGCACGTGATCTCCGAGCTTGCACGCAGCGCTCCCCGCGTTCGCCCTTTCGCCGGCGCCATCGAAGCCAAGCACAAGGCGGGGCTCCCCGCACTCATCGCCGAGGTCAAAAAGGCGAGCCCATCGAAAGGGCTGATCCGCGCCGACTTCGACCCGCCAGCGCTCGCCAAAGCCTATGAAGCAGGCGGCGCTGCATGCCTGTCCGTGCTCACCGACGCGCCATCGTTTCAAGGCGCGCCCGAATACCTGACCGCAGCACGCGCCGCGACGTCTCTGCCGGCCCTGCGCAAGGACTTCATGCTCGACACGTATCAGGTTGCAGAGGCCCGCGCGTGGGGCGCCGATTGCATCCTCATCATCCTCGCGCAGGTCGATGACGCCATCGCCCGCGATCTCGCTGCCGCCGCCAAAGACTGGGGCATGGACGCCATTGCCGAAGTGCACAACGAGGAGGAGTTGGAGCGCGCCCTCCCACTCGACTGCCGCCTCATCGGCATCAACAATCGCAATCTGAAGACGTTCGAAACGACACTGGAAACGACCGAGAAGCTCGCACCGCGCGTGCCGAAGGATCGCATCGTCGTCGGTGAGAGCGGCATCTTCACACCGGCCGACATTGCGCGCCTCTCGCGCGTCGGCGTCGAGACGTTCCTTGTCGGCGAAAGCCTGATGCGTCAGGCCGACGTCACCGCCGCGACCCGCACCCTGCTCGCACGCGCCGAGGCCGCGCAATGAGCAAGAAGCTCTCGCACATCGACGACAAAGGCGAAGCGCGCATGGTCGACGTGTCGGACAAGTCCGTCACCGCGCGCACTGCCCTCGCCGAGGGCTTCGTCTCGATGCAGCCCGAGACATTGGCACTACTGAAATCCGGCAATGCCCCGAAGGGCGACGTTCTCGGCACCGCCCGTATCGCCGGCATCATGGCGGCCAAGCGCACCCACGAGCTGATCCCGCTCTGCCATCCGCTCAACCTCACCAACGTCGCCGTCACGCTCGAGCCGCGCGACGAGCCCGCTGGCGTGCACGTCACCGCCGAGGTGAAGACCACCGGCCAGACCGGCGTCGAAATGGAAGCGCTGACGGCCGTCTCCGTTGCCTGCCTCACCCTGTACGACATGCTGAAGGCGGTAGACCGCGCCATGAGCTTCGATGGCATCCGCCTGATGCAGAAGTCCGGCGGTCGCTCGGGCGACTGGAGCGCCGATACAGCCACAACAAAAGGCGCCTGATAATGTCATTGCTTCCCATCGACGAGGCGCACCAGCGCATTCTCGATGGCATCGCCCCAGTCGAATCCGAGAGCGTCGATCTGCTGACCGCGATAGACCGCGTTCTCGCATCGCCGATCACTGCCCGGCTGACCCAGCCCCCGTTCAATGCCTCCGCCATGGACGGCTACGGCGTCCGCGCCACCGATGTGGCGACCGCGCCAGCGACACTGCGCGTGATCGGGGAATCCAATGCCGGTGGACCATTCGCGGGCGAGGTCGGCCCCGGAGAAGCCGTGCGCATCTTCACCGGCGCCAGCCTGCCGCACGGCGCCGACACCGTCGTCATCCAGGAGAACACCACACGCAACGGCGATGAAGTCACCATCACTGAAGCGGCGATGCCCGGCGCGAACATGCGCCTCGCCGGCGGTGACTTTAGCCAGGGCGACCTGTTGCTGCCGGAAGGCCGTCTGCTCGATGCCTCCGCGGTAACTCTTGCTGCCGCCGGCGGTCACGACGCTATGCTCGTCCGCCGCCGCCCGCGCGTCGCCATCCTCGCCACCGGCGACGAACTCGTCGAGCCCGGCGGCAGGCTGGCCCCCGGCCAGATCATCTCCTCCAACCCTTACGGCCTCGCGGCCATGGTCAAACACTTCGGCGGCGAGCCGCGCCTGCTCGGCATCGCCCGCGACAGCATCGAAGATCTACGCGCGAAATTGGACGAGGCCGGTGATGCCGACGTCCTGATCACCATTGGCGGCGCCTCCGTCGGCGACCGCGATCTGGTGAAACCGGCGCTCGAAGCCCACGGCATGACGCTCGACTTCTGGCGCGTCGCCATCCGGCCAGGAAAGCCGATGCTCTTTGGCCGCCGCGGTCCCATGCGAATCCTCGGCCTGCCCGGTAACCCGCTGTCGTGCCTGATCGCGGCCCGCATCTTCCTGGTGCCGCTGCTCTTCAAGCTGCTCGGCCGCACCGACAATCCCTCTCAGCTCCGCGCCGCCGTGCTCACCCATGACGTGCCGGGCAACAGCAGCCGCCAGCACTACATGCGCGCAACACTCACCGACAGCCCGGTCGGCCGGCCCCGCGTCACTGCACTGAAGGTTCAGGACAGCGCCCACATGTCGGCCCTCGTCGCCGCCAACGCTCTCATCGTGCGCGCGCCCCATGCCCCGCCCGCCACCGCAGGCGACGAGGTTTCTGTTCTCCCCATCGACTTTTAGTTCTGAAAATTCAGCACCCCTTGCGGAACGCTTAAAGAACGGTTAGTGTACGTTCACGCTTTGTCCAGACAACTGTCGCAACAACTGTTGCGGCAACCCGCAAGGCGCGGATCAACGGCCGCCGGGAGGCGCAATGCTCACTGAAAAACAGAAAGAGCTTTTGCTCTTCATCCATGCGCGCATGCAGGAGAAGGGCGTGCCGCCATCCTTCGATGAAATGAAGGACGCCCTCGACCTCAAATCGAAATCTGGCATCCACCGCCTCATCACCGCGCTGGTCGAACGCGGTTTCATCCGCCGCCTCCCCCACCGCGCCCGAGCCATCGAGGTCATCCGCCTCCCCGAAAATCAGGCCCCCCCCACGGCAGCGCCCAAACGCACTGGTGGCTTCCAGCCCAGCGTCATCGAAGGCAGCCGCACCAATCGCGACCTCACCCCGCCCCCCTCCACCGTTATCGACAGCCGCACGGTGTCCGTGCCCGTCATGGGCCGCATCGCCGCCGGCACGCCGATCAGCGCCATTCAGAACCACAGCCACGACATCGCCTGTCCGCCCGACCTGCTCACCAACGGTGAGCACTTCGCCCTGGAGGTAAAGGGTGACTCGATGATCGAGGCCGGCATTCACGACGGCGACATCGTCATCATCCGCCGCTGCGACACCGCCGAGAACGGCGACATCGTCGTCGCCCTCGTGGAGCACGAGGAGGCGACCCTGAAGCGGCTGCGTAAGAAGGGCACCACCATCGCCCTCGAAGCCGCCAATCCGGAATTCAAGACCCGCATCTTCGGCCCCGATCAGGTCGATATCCAGGGCCGCCTTGTCGGCCTGATGCGCCGGTATTGATGCGCCGCGGCTGTCAGCCGACAGACGCGCGCGATTAGTCGAGCGCAGCCGAGCGGGTCGCGTCCTCGTTGGTATCTTGCCGTCGAGGCCGCGGCATCGACCACGGCCGCAGACCGCGTCGCGCCGCAACGGTGTCGACACGCACGCGCCCGTCGCTCTCAATGTAAAGCGCGTGCGGCCCCTCCCGCCGCACCGCAAAGAAATCGACAACCACCTTCGGCCCCGAGCATCCCTTCGGGCTGACGATCGGCGCAATGAGGATGGTCGCGCGCCGGCAATCCTCGGCGAACGCCGCCGGATGCCGGGAGACCGCAAGCGCCATCCCCTTCACCTTAGCGCTGCAGCCGATCCCGTCGCACGCAAACCCGGAACTCTTCGCAGCCGCTTCCAGCGTACGCCCCGTCCCATCGTACTCGAGCCAGCGCTCCAATTCGTACGATGACCGTCCCGCACCGACCGCCGACAGTTCACCGCCGTTGACGCGCGCGGCAATTAGCTCTCCATCCCGCCCGATCAGCACGTCCGGCACCGGCAATGTCGGCGCCAGCGCGATCCCTGCGGCGATCGCCCCTAGGCCACCAATGCGCCATCGCGTCTGCCACAGCAGCAGCCACAGGCCGCCCAGCACCATCAAAAGGAACGCCGCAACCGGCATAGCCGGCACCGAAATCACCGCACCGGGAAGCTCGGCGACGCGCTCGGCGCCCCACACCATCGCGTCGATGCCCCAGCCCATGATCCACAGCGGAACGGCTTCGAGACCCAGCGGCATCACCACGATACTCACCAGCGCCGCCGGCATCACGACGAGATTGCACACCGGCACCGCAATCAGATTGGCGAGCAGCGCATACTGCTGGCTCTTGTGAAAATGATACGCGGTGAACGGGGCCACCGCCGCGCTTGCAACCAGCGTCGACAGCACGATGCCGCCGATGAACATCCCAGCGCGCACCCAGCGCCGCTCCATCAGCGCCCGCCATCTTTCGCTCTCTCGCAGCGCCTCATAAGCGCAGATCAATCCCAGCACCGCCGCGAACGACATCTGAAACCCGACGTCGAACAGGCTCTCTGGAAAGGCGACGAGAATGAGCGTTGCCGCCAGCACCACGTTGCGCACCGCCAGCGCCGGTCTGTCGAGCAGCACCGCCAGGAACATGATGGAAATCATGATCGCCGAGCGCACCGTCGCGAACGCCCCACCCGAAATCATCAGAAACCCGAATGCCGCTGCCATCGCCGTCGCCGCGGCCCACTTCTTGATCGGATAGCGCAGCGCAATGCTCGGAAACGCCGCCAGCATCAGGCGCACAATGAAAAACACCGACCCCGCCATGATCACCATGTGAAAGCCGGAGATCGACAGAATGTGCAGGATGCCCGAATCCCGGAACGCGTCATTCGTCTCCTCTGAGATACCGCCACGCTCGCCCGTGATCAGCGCCGTCGCGATCTCACCGCGCTCGCCCGGCAACGCCGCCGTGATGCGCGCGCCGATCATCTGCCGCAAGCGCTCGACGTGAGCCCACGCCCTGAGATCGAGCGGCGCTGCATCTGCGCCCACCATCGGCTCGACCACCGGCGTCGATAGCGAGTACCCCACCGCCCCCAGCCGCGCGAACCACGCCTGCCGCCCGAAATCGAAATCGCCGGGCATCGCCGGCCCCGACGGAGGCATCAGCGTCGCGCGCGCACGCACCACCTGTCCCGGCTGCAATCCTTCCGGCACGCGGGGCACCGAAATGCGCACCCGCACCGGCCGCGCATCGGCGCCTAGGTCGCCGACGCTGATCGTGCGCAGCGTCAGCCGCTTGCCCCGCGTCACGCGCGGCTCGATCAGCTCGACCCAGCCGCGCACCTCGATGTTGTTGTGCTGACGCGCCAGCACGGGGGCCGCCACCGTCTCGACGCGCACCTTCGCCAGCGCGAACCCGAAGCTCGATGCCAGCAGCGCCGAAACGATGATTCGCTCGACCGTCCCCTGTCCGCTGCGCGCCGCCCACACGGCCAGGACGACCGCAAGCGGCGCCAGCGCGAGCAGCAGCGAAGGCTCGGAGGACAGCGAAAAATAGGTGCCGATGCCGCAGCCGATCAGCACTGGCCCCCAAGCGAACCAGCGCTCCTGTTCAACCTCCAGCTGGCGCGACAGCCCCCACAGCCCCCGGCCCGCCGATCCCTCGTCACCCGACGCCGACACCAGCCGCCCCTTACCCCACCTGCCGAGGCATGCTACATGGCCCGGAGACTTCCCGCATCCGAACGTCAATCGATAAAATCATGAACAATCCGACACGCAGCGCCGCAGCGCCGATCGTGCGCTTTGCCCCTTCGCCCACCGGCTATCTCCACATCGGCGGCGCCCGCACGGCCCTCTTCAATTGGCTCTACGCCCGTGGCCGCGGCGGCAAGATGCTGCTGCGCATCGAGGACACCGATCGCGAGCGCAACAATCCCGCCGCTGTCGCCGCTATTCTCGACGGCCTAAAGTGGCTGGAGCTCGATTGGGACGGCGAGGCCGTTTCCCAGTATGGCCGCGCCCAGCGCCATCGTCAGGTTGCCGAAGAGCTACTGGCGAACGGGCACGCCTACCGCTGCTGGCTGACACCCGCCGAACTCGACAAGATGCGTGAGGAGGCCCAGGCCGAAAAGCGCCCGCTGACAATCCGCTCGCCCTGGCGCGACCGCGACCCAGCCGAGGCGCCCGCAGGCGTGCCCTACGTCATCCGCCTCAAGGCGCCGCGCGACGGCGAGACCGTCGTCGATGATCTGGTGCAGGGCCGCGTCGTGTTCCAGAACAAGGAGCTGGACGACCTCATCATCCTCAGGTCCGATGGCAACCCGACCTACAATCTCGCTGTCGTCGTCGACGATCACGACATGAAGATCACCGACGTGATCCGCGGCGTCGATCACCTCACCAACGCCGCGCGTCAGACCCAGATCTACGTTGCCATGGGTTGGGTGGTGCCGAGATTCGCCCACGTTCCGCTGATCCACGGACCCGACGGCGCCAAGCTATCGAAGCGCCACGGCGCGCTCGGCATCGAGGCCTATCGCGAGATGGGCTATCTGCCCGCCGCCTTGCGCAACTATCTCGTGCGCCTCGGCTGGAGCCACGGCAACGACGAAATCATGTCGACCTCGCAGATGCTCGACTGGTTCGACGTCACCGACATCAACCGCTCGGCCGCGCGCTTCGATTTTGCGAAGCTTGAGGACCTCAACGGCCACTACATCCGCTCAACTGACGATCAGGAGCTGCTGCAGCGGGTCGAGGATATTCTTCCCTACCTGCCCAATGGCACGCAGATCACCGAGCGGCTGGACGCCAACATGCGCGCCAAACTGCTGATCGCGATGCCCGGCCTCAAGGAGCGCGCCAAGACCCTCATCGAGCTGATCAACGGCGCCGAGTTCCTTTTTGCCGACCGCCCGCTGAAGCTCGACGAGAAAGCCGAAAAGCTGCTCGACGCCGACGCCCGCCAGAAACTCGCTGCCATGCTGCCCAAGCTCGAAGGCGCAAGCCGCTGGCAGGCCGCCGATCTCGAGGCCATCGTCCGCACCTTCGCCGAGGAAACGGGCGCCAAGCTCGGCAAAGTGGCCCAGCCCCTGCGTGCAGCCTTGACCGGCAAGTCGGTTTCTCCGCCGGTTTTCGACGTCATGGCCGTGCTCGGACGCGATGAAGCCCTAGGCCGAATTCGCGACCACGCCCAAGATTAGTTGCCCCGGCAATGCCCCCGCCAAGCCCTACGCTGAGTTGCGTAGGCGACGGGAATAGCTAGCGAATTTGGCAAATGGAGTTGCGCGCGCGGTATTGCCCAGGCAGTCTATGGTGCGCTGCGAAAATGGTGTAGCATCGCAGCAAATAAGTCGCCCGGCGTCTGAGCACCGCCGAGGCGTCCCATAACTAAAATGCTCATAGGGGACGTTGTTTGAGAAGCTCGGGAGATCTTCACCTGCTCGCACTCAGTTCCCACCGCCGGGTATCACAGGATTCCGCGCCATGAACGTCCACGAAAAAGCGCCCACTGCCGAGACTGCCGCTGAGCTGACCCTGGAAGGCAAATCGTCCAAGATGCCCGTGCGTAGCGGCACCCTTGGCCCCGACGTGATCGATGTCGGCAAGCTCTACCGTGATACCGGATGCTTCACCTACGATCCGGGCTTCACCTCGACCGCAAATTGCATGTCGCGCATCACCTACATCGATGGTGACGCCGGCGTTCTGCTCTATCGCGGCTATCCGATCGACCAGCTTGCCGAGCAGTCGAACTTTCTCGAGGTTTGCTACCTGCTCCTGCACGGCGATCTGCCGACCAAGGAACAGTTTGGCAGCTTCCGCACCACCATCACGCGTCACACCATGCTGCACGAGCAGATGACGCGCTTCTTCACCGGCTTCCGTCGTGACGCCCATCCGATGGCCGTCATGGTCGGCACTGTCGGCGCGCTGTCGGCGTTCTATCACGACTCGACCGACATCAACGATCCCACGCAGCGGGCAGTCGCTTCCTATCGCATGATTGCGAAGATGCCGACGATCGCTTCGATGGCCTACAAGTATTCCATCGGCCAGCCGTTCATCTATCCACGCAACGATCTCGACTTCACCACCAACTTCCTGCAGATGTGCTTCGCGATTCCGTGCGAGCCGTTTGTCGCGAACCCGGTGCTGACGCGCGCGCTCGATCGCATTTTCATCCTGCACGCCGACCACGAGCAGAACGCTTCGACTTCGACGGTGCGCCTTGCAGGCTCGTCGGGCGCCAATCCGTTCGCGTGCATCGCCGCCGGCATCGCATGCCTCTGGGGGCCCGCGCACGGCGGCGCCAACGAAGCGGCGCTCAACATGCTGCAGGAGATCGGCACCGTCGACCGCATCCCCGAGTTCATCAAGAAGGCGAAGGACAAGAACTCCGGCTTCCGCCTGATGGGCTTCGGTCACCGCGTCTACAAGAACTACGACCCGCGCGCCAAGGTGATGCAGAAGACCTGCCACGAGGTGCTCGACGCGCTCGGCATCCACGACGATCCGCTGCTGAAGGTTGCGATGGAGCTGGAGCGTATTGCTCTGCAGGATGAGTACTTCATCGAGAAGAAGCTCTATCCCAACATCGACTTCTACTCCGGCATCACGCTGCGCGCGCTCGGCTTCCCCGTGTCGATGTTCACGGTGCTGTTCGCCATCGCCCGCACCGTCGGCTGGATCGCGCAGTGGAAAGAGATGATCGAGGATCCCGAGCAGCGCATCGGCCGCCCGCGTCAGCTTTACATGGGCTCCGCCGAACGCAACTTCGTCCCCATGGATCAGCGCTGAGTGGATCAGCGCTGAGACGGCGCACCGCAGCGATGCGCGATGAGGATCAAAGCGGCCGGTGGCTCATCGCCCCGGCCGCAATCCGTTCACGGCATAGTCCAGCACGATGTTCGCCGCTTCCGCGCTCGGCGAGGAGCCCTCGATCAGCATCTTGTGTGGGATGCGTGCAAGTGCCGTCACCTGCGCCTGCCGCTCCGGCGTCTCGCGCAGCAACAGCTCCAGCGCATCCGCAAGCTTCACCGGCGTGCAGTCTTCCTGCAGCAATTCCGGAAAAGCGTTCTCGCCCAGCACGAGATTGGCGAGCACGACGGATTGCACGTTGAGCAGAAACCGCAGCTGCGCCGCGATCCCATCGACCTTGTAGGCAACCACCATCGGCGTGCCCGCCAGCGCCAGTTCCAACGTCACCGTGCCCGACGCCGCCAGCGCCGCATGCGCGAGCCGGAAAGCGGCGAACTTGTCTTCTTCGCCTTCCACCAGATGCGGCGTCACCGTCCATGACTGCATGTGCCGCTCGACGAGCGGGCGCACATGCGGCACCACCGGAATGATCACCTGCGGACGCACCCTGCGCTGCTGCAACAGCTCCAGCGCCTCGCCGAAAGGCTGCATCAGCCGCGTCACCTCGGACGCGCGGCTGCCCGGCAGCACCACGAGCGTCAGCCGGCCCGGATCGAGTTGCAGCCGCTCCGCCAGCCCGGCTGCGTCCACCGCATGCATCCAATCGACCTTCTCGATCAGTGGATGCCCCACGTACGTGCACGGCGGCCCGCCAAGCCGCTGATGCGCCGCCGGCTCGAACGGCAGCAGCCCCATCACATGATCAACGTAAGGCCGCATCTTGCGCGCCCGCCCTGGCCGCCATGCCCACACGCTCGGCGAGACATAATCGATGATCGGGATCGACGGCGCCCTCTTGCGTATGCGCTTGGCGATCGGATGCGTGAACTCGGGCGCATCGATGATCACGACGGCATCGGGCTCCGCTGCTACCGCCGCATCGACCGTGCGATGCACGCGCGAGATGATGCGCGGCAATCGCGGCAAGATCGACAGCGGCCCCATCACCGCCACATCGGACAAAGGAAACTGCGAAGCGAGTCCCGCTGCTTCCATCTGCTCGCCGCCGACACCCAGATAATGGATGCGCCCCTTGCAGCGCGCATTCAGCGCATGCATCAGCTTTCCGCCGAGCGCATCACCCGAGTGCTCGCCCGCGACGAGAAAAATGCGCAGGTCGTCGCGCCCGCCCGTGGGGCCGCCTTTTCCTGACGTCGGGGCGCGCGCAGCTGCAGCGCGATCAGTAAGGCTCATGACGCACTATCCTGCCGCGGCGCGGCGATGAGAAACAGTTTGTGGCGCTCGGCCGTCTCGATCCCGTGCGCCAGATCGATCATTGAGCAGCCGGCAACCGCAACGCCGGCCATATGCGCCGCCGCCGCCGCCGTCAGCACTGAAACGATATCGGCGGCAACCACGCTGCTAACCACAACCATAGCCGAACGCTTGCTCCACCGCCGTCGTCCCCACTGCCTCAGATTGCCCGCACGCGCGATGAGTGCAGCAACGCCTTCGTCACTCTCGATCGCCAGAACATGCCCGCGATCTATGACAGTGCCACCGCTGTGGCACAGCGGCGCCAGGGCATCCAACAGCTCGGCGCCACGCACCGCGTCCTCAAGCTGCACGGCTGTCGGTCGAACAATACCCACCGTCGAAAAATGCCAGCGCGAGGACCTCGCCAAACCCGGCGCAACATCGCCGGCTCTCCTGTCAGCGGCCCCAACGACGAACATTCCTTCGGCATCCGCACTGCGAATGAGTTCCGCGCGCTCTAGCGACAGCGCACCACCCGCGAGCACCGCAATCCCCGAAAGCCCGGCGGCTGCAGCAGCCGAAACGCTGCGCGGCCCAATCGCCGGCATGTCGACGCGCATCTCCTGCCCCGGCTTCGGCCGCTTGACGAGCACCCCCGTGCGCAGAGAGACATCGCGTCCCGCCGATATTCGCTGCAGACCGAGCCGCGCCAACATCGCATCGGTGTTCTCGGCGCCCTCGATGGCTTCGACGCGCCCATCCGCCACCACCACGGCCTGTCCCACATCGAACGGCCCTAAGGCGCGCACCAAGGCAAAGCCCAGGTCGATGTCGCGCTGATCGCTGGCGCTCGCCGCGTGCGCACCGAGCGCCCCCTCGCCCACCACCAGGGACGGCGCCACCTGCGCCGGCGAGACGACCTTGAACCCCTTGCCTTCGAAGAAGCGGACCACGCGCGTCAGCACGCTGTCGTCGCCGCCCGAAGTCACGATGCGCACGATCGCTGGCAGATTGAGGAAGAAACCCAAGTCAGGGCGGATTCGCGTCAGATCAGGCCGACGCACCGCGCCCGCGATCACCACCTCGGTCGTACCGGCATTGCGCAGCGCGCGCAGCAGCGCACCGAACTGCGCCCATCCAACGTGCGTAACTGGAATGCCGGCCAGATCGCGGTCGAACTCGCCGTCGATGGCAACGACGTGCACCGCCGCACCGCTCGCCCGCACATGCTCCGCAACCTCGCGCGGCAGACTGCCTCCGCCCGCTACGATGCCGACCACGCGCGGCGGCCCTGCCATGATCTAGGCCTCGGTCGCTTCTTTCGGCGTGCACAAGGAGCGCTTTCCGCCGACGCGGATGAACGCGATGATCTCCTGCACGATTGGGTGATCGGCGAACTCCTGCGCCACGTCCGCGGTGCGCTCCGCCAAAGTCCCCTCGGCAGCAAAAAGCGCGCGATAGGCCCGCCGCAGATCGTGGATGTTGTCTCGCGAGAACCCTCGCCGCTGCAGCCCCACGATGTTGAGCCCGGAAAGATGCGCGCGGTTGCCAAGCGCCATGCCGTACGGGATGAGATCGTTCTCGAGCCCCGACATGCCGCCGAGGAACGAGTGCGCCCCGACGCGCGCAAACTGGATCACCGCCGCGCCGCCACCGATGATCGCGAAGTCGCCCACGGCGCAATGCCCAGCCAGCATCACGTTGTTGGAGAACACGACGTTGTTGCCGACGTGGCAGTCGTGCCCGACGTGCGAATTGGCCAGGAACGCGCAGCGGTCGCCAACCGTCGTCGTCATGCCGCCGCCTTCGGTGCCGGGGTTCATCGTCACCCCTTCGCGGATCAGGCAGTCGGCGCCAATCGATAGCGTCGAAGCTTCGCCGTGAAACTTGAGGTCCTGCGGCTGATGCCCGATCGAAGCGAACGGAAAAATCTTTGTACGCTCACCGATCGTCGTGCGGCCGGCAACGACCACATGGCTCATCAGCTCGACTCCGTCGCAGAGCGTGACGTCCGCCCCGACGACGCAATAGGGCCCGATCTTGACGCCGTCGCCGATTTTGGCGCCGGCCTCGATCACAGCAGTGGGATGGGCAGTCATCTCACCCATTTTTCGTCGATGCGCTGGCTGCGAAGGCGCGGGCCTCTGCGGTGTCGGCGAGCATGGCGCTCACTTCCGCCTCGGCCACCGTCTTGCCGTCGACTTTCGCATCGCCGAAGAAGCGCCACACGCGCCCGCGGTTACGGATCTTGCGCACGTGATAGTGGATCTGATCGCCCGGCAGCACCGGCTTGCGGAACTTCGCGCGGTCGATGCTCATGAAGTAGACGAGTTCGGCCACATAATCCTCGCCCAGGCTGTGCACGCACAGAGCACCCGCCGTCTGCGCCAGACCCTCGATGATCAGCACGCCCGGCATCACCGGGTACTGCGGGAAGTGACCCTGAAAGAACGGCTCGTTGATGGTCACGTTCTTGACGCCGACGCAGCTCCTGTCGCCATCCATGTCGTAGATGCGGTCGAGCATCAGGAACGGATAGCGGTGCGGCAGCAGGCTTAGCACCCGCGCGATATCCGCGGTCGCAAGCGCCGTCGTTGCTTTGGCTTCGCCCATATCGTTCATTTCTTCGACCCTCTAACCCTTCGGCGCCGTGCGCGCCGGACACATACCCGCTTTAACCTTCGTCGGCACCGTCCTTCTCGCCGCGCTTTACCGCGCGGGCAAGAAAGGCAATCTCGCGCCCCCACTGCGTGAGGGACCTGGCCGGCGTTCCGCCGACCCGGGCACGCGCTGGCACATCCTTGGACGGGTGGCTAGCACCGGCGACCTGCGCTCCCGAACCGATCTTGATGTGACCGACCGATCCGGACTGGCCGCCCATGACGACGAAATCGCCCAGCTCCGTGGAGCCGGAGATACCAACTTGGGCAACAATCACGCAATGCCGCCCGATGACGACGTTGTGCCCGATCTGCACCAAATTATCAATTTTGCTGCCTTCTCCTATGATGGTGTCCTTAAGAGCCCCCCGGTCGATCGTCGAATTGGCGCCGATTTCCACGTCATCCTGGATCAACACCCGGCCAATTTGCGGCACTTTGAAATGCCCGCTGGGGCCCATGGCAAAGCCGAAGCCGTCCTGACCGATCCGCGCACCGGCATGGATAATGACCCGGTCACCAATAAGTGTATGCACCACCGTCGCCAGCGAGCCGACGTAGCTGTCCCGACCGATACAAACCCGGTAACCGATCACAGCTCCGGCGCATATGCGCGTCCCCCGGCCGATCCTGGCTTCTGGACCGATAACCGCGCCGGCCTCGACGACCACCCCTTCTTCGAGTTCGGCGGTTGGATCGACCCCGTGTCGCGCCCCCAGAGCCCCCTGCGAGAAGCGTGAATCCGGATAGAACAGCGCTAGCGCCCGCGCAAAGCCGCGGTAGGGATCGGCCGTCACGAGCCGCGCCGTCGTATCGGGCACCCGCGACTCGAACGCTGACGTCACCAAGCACGCGCCCGCATGCGTCGCCTTCAGCTGATCGGCGTACTTCCGGTTATTGAAGAATGAGATTTCGCGCGCCCCAGCGTCCGTCAGCGTGCGCACGTCTTGGATCAGGCTGGCAGGGTCGGCCCCTCGGCCAAGTTCCGCTGCTGTCGCCTTGGCAATTTCCGCCAGCGAGAACGGCCCAACCCGATTGAAAAATCCGGGATGTTCCATGCCTTACGCCGCCTTCGCGGCGCCTCCTCCAATATGTGACGCTTCTCCTGCGCGGAGCCGCTGCTCCGCGCTACGCCACAGGAGGCGTTCTTACCCCGAATGGGCGACGATTAGAACTTCGTCGCCGCACCGAAGCGGAAGAACTGCTCGTCGTCGTAAGTTTCTTTGCTGAGAACCTTGGCAAAGTCCATGCGGATCGGACCAACCGGCGAGGCCCACATGATCGAGGCACCGACCGACGAGCGGATCGCCGAGCTATCCGCGGTACAGACCGCGTTCCACACTCCGGCGCTGTTCTGATACGCGCTGCCGCAGCCCTCTGCAAACGAGCCGGTGTTAGCTCCCCACAAAGAACCAGCATCCGCGAACACCGCACCCGAAATTCCAAGGTCATCCGGAATGAACGGAATGGGGAAGCGGACTTCCGCGGTGGTCGCCCAGTAGTACTGACCACCCAGAGCGTCGCCAGTGTTCAAGTCGCGAGGGCCGTAACCCGCTCGATCGAAACCACGAACCGTCTCACCACCCTTGAAGTACATGTCGATCAAGCGCAGCTGCTCGCCACCCCATGAATTGATGGAGCCGCCAATCGCACGTGCAACGAAGGTGATGTTGTCGGTGATCGGATAGTAGCCGCGCGCTTCGGCAGCGAAGCTGACGTACTGCACATCGCCACCAAGACCGGCAAAGTCGCTGCCTACCTGGAACCAGAGTCCCTTGGTCGGATTACGCGGATCGTTGCGCAGATCGTAGGTGATCGTCGCACCCATCAGTGAGGTGTAAGACGCGCCCTGCATACCTGCCTCGCGGATCGCGAGCGAGGAGTAGTCACTGACGTCCGTAATCTCGTCACGCGATGCCGTGTAGTTCGTCTGCATCCACAGCTTCTCGGACAGCGGGAAGCCGAGGCGCAGCGTGCCGCCGTAACGCGAGCTCTGATACGAACCAGTACCAGACGTACCGCCGCTCCAGCTGCTGCTCGAACCGGTATTCGTCGTCTTCGCGAATATGTCGAAACCAGCCGCCATGTTGCGATCGAGGAAGCGCGGCTCGGTGAAGCTCAGGTTGACCTGCAGGCGCTGCAGAGATCCCGAGACGCCCAGGCGCAGGAACTGGCCGTTGCCCATCAGGTTACGCTCGGTGATCGACACGTCACCGATCACACCTTCAGACGTCGAGTAACCGGCACCGAACGAAAGCTCACCCGTCGACTGCTCGACAACCTCGACATCAAGGATCACGCGGTCCTGGTTGCTGCCGGGACGACGCTTCACGTCGACGTTCTTGAACAGACCGAGGTTGGTCAGGCGCTTCTTGGCCTGGTCTACCATGAGCGGATTGTAGGCGTCGCCCTCGGCCACCTTGAACTCGCGGCGCAGCACATAATCCTTGGTGCGCGTGTTGCCGGAGATGTTGATGCGCTCGACGTAGACGCGCGGGCCTTCCTCGATCACGTAGTTGAGCGAGATCCGGCGCGCCACCGGGTCGGGCGTCGCTTGCGGACGCACGCGGGCGAACGCAAAGCCGTCCTGGGACACCGCGGCGGTCACTGCCTCCACCGACTTGTCGATCAAGCCGGCATTGTAGGTATCGCCGCTTTCGGTCAGCACCTTGCCCTTGAACTTAGCGCCATCGATCGCCGAAACCGTGCTCTCGATGTTGATGTCGCCGAAGGTGTACTGCTCGCCTTCCTCGATCGAGTAGGTGAGGAAGAAGCCCGAGCCATCGCGGTCAAGCTCGGCATTGGCTGCCGTCACCTGCACGTCGGCATAGCCGTTCTTCAGGTAGTACTGGCGCAGCAGCTCGCGGTCGAGGCTCATGCGATCGGGATCGTAGATCGCAGTACCCTTGAGGAAGTCGAACCAGCCCTTTTCCGTCGTCGAGATGACGTCGCGCAGCTGAGTGTCGGAAAACGCCTTGTTGCCGACGAAGTGAATGCCTTTGACCTTCGTCGCGCTGCCTTCAGCGATTTCGAACACCAGGTTCACGCGGTCCTGCTCGAGCTCGATGATCTTCGGCTCGACGGTCGCGGCGTAGCGGCCCTGGCGGCGGTAGACGTCGAGGATGCGCTGCACGTCCTGCTGGACACGAGCACGGGTGAAGACCGAGCGCGGCTTCATCTGCACTTCGTTGCGCAGAGTGTCCGTGTCGACTTCGCTGTTACCCTCGAAGGCCACCTGGTTGATGACCGGGTTCTCGACGACGGTGACGATGATGTCCGCGCCCGAGCGATCGATGCGCACGTCGGAGAACAGACCCGTTGCGAACAGCGCCTTGATCGACCCGTCCACCTTGGCGGGATCGTAAGTGCTGCCGACCGAGAATTGCAGATACGAACGAACCGTCTCCGGTTCGACGCGTTTGTTGCCTGACACCTCAATGGCGCGAATAGGCGCGCTTTGGGCCAGGGCAGACGTAGAGGACAGCGCGCCACCGACGCAGGTGATCCCCGAGGAGACGATCGCCAGAATGAACGCGAGGCGACAGACTCTCACCGTAATGGCTCGAACCAGAGGCATTCGTGGACATGCCCTCATTATTGCCGAACTCCCCCTCGGTTTACGGACCCCGTCGGCTTCGGAGCACCGGACCGCATGACTAACACGCGCGCATCGGAAACTGACCCAAACGGTCTGATTCTTCTTGTGAGCGCACTCCCCTGTGTAAATTCCTTCTTAACGATTCAGAAGGGGTCGCGGAAGTGGCAAGATTACGTCACTGAACGCCATTTCAACCTGCACCGGTCCATCCGCGCCACACCCGCAATAAATCGTTCAAATTCACATAGACCATGAGCATCAGAACCAGCGCGACACCGATCTGGAATCCGATCTCCTGCATGCGTCGGCTGAGCGGTCGGCGCATCACGCCTTCGATGGCGTAATAAACAAGATGTCCACCGTCTAGCACCGGGATCGGCAGCAAATTCAGGAAGCCGATGTTCGCCGAGATGAAGGCGATCCAGCGCAGCAGGGGCTCCAGTCCGCCCTCGGCCACCTTCGCCGTGACCTGGGCCATCAGGATCGGGCCGCCCATTTGGTCGGCCGCCTGCCGCTGCGTCACAATGTCTGCAATGCCCTGCACCGTGTGCACAATGTTGGTGTAGGTCTCGCGCACCCCGAGCCGCATCGCCTCGATCGCGCTGACAGGCTTGGCCTCGTTATACCCCGAGACGCTCGATGGCGTGACGCCGATCAAGCCGCGCTTGAAGGTCCCGCCGAAGGTATCCGGCTGCTCGCGCACCTCCGGCGTCACCGTCAGGTCGAGCTTTTCGCTGCCGCGCTCGACGCCGATCTTCAGCGGCTTACCCCCACTGATCCCGACGATGCGCTGAATGTCCTCGAACCCTTCGACCGTCCAGCCGTCGATGCTCTTGATCACGTCGCCCGGCTTGATCCCGGCCATCGCCGCCGGCATGCCTTCCTTCACCTCGCCAACCACAGGCGCAATGGTTCGCACGCCGTAGGCCATGTTGACGCCGGCATAAACCATTGTCGCCAATATGAAATTGGCCATTGGCCCGGCGGCGACCACAGCCGCGCGCTGCCACAGGGGTTTCGTCTGGAAGGCGCCCGAGCGTTCCGATACCGACAGCTTCTCCAGCCGGTCGGCAGATGGCTGGCTCGCCGCGTTCTCGTCATCGACGAACTTCACGTAGCCGCCGAGGGGGATCCAGGCGAAGCGCCAGCGCGTCCCCTTACGGTCGTTGAACCCGAAAATCTCCCGGCCGAAACCAATCGAGAACGTGCTCACAGACACGCCGCACCAGCGCGCCACGATGAAGTGGCCGAACTCGTGCACGAAGACCACGATCGTCAGCACCACCAGGAACTGAACGATGGTGATCAGCACCCCGGACATCGAGGCAGCGGCATTGGCCAGCGTGAGCATGGATCTCCTATCATTTCTCGGCCCCGCGAAGACAGCGCCCCGAGGGGGTGGCAGATCCCGCGAATCTCGGAATGGTACGCGGGAAAAACGGCGATTTCGGTCCTCATCCCCAACGGAATTCCCGGGATAAGCACCAAAGGTTTAGCTACACATAGCGAACCAGCACATCGCGTGCCAGTCGTCGCCCCTCGGCGTCTGCGGCGAGCACCTCGCCCAGAGCGCCCGCGGTAATGATGGCGCCGCGCGCGTCGGCCGCTTCCAGCGTCTCCGCAACCACCCGGACGATATCGAGAAATCCTATTTGGCGGGTCAAAAACGCCTCGACGGCCACCTCGTTGGCAGCACTCAGGATTGCGGGCGCCGTGCCGCCGCGAAGCAACGCATCGCGAGCAATGGTTAACGCCGGAAACCTCTTCTCGTCCGGCGGCTCGAAGGTCAGCGTGCCCACCGCCGCCAGGTCAAGCCGCTGCGTCGGCGCACTCATGCGCCGCGGCCAGGACAGAGCGAGTGCGATCGGGGTGCGCATGTCCGGAAAAGCCATCTGCGCCAGCACCGACCCGTCCGTATAGCTGACGAGGCAGTGCACGATGGACTGCGGATGCACCACCGTCCCGAGCTGCTGCGCCGATACCGGAAACAGATGGTAGGCCTCGATCAGCTCCAGCCCCTTGTTCATCAAGGTGGCCGAATCGATGGTGATCTTCGCGCCCATCGACCAGTTCGGATGCCGCAGCGCCTGTTCCGGCGTTGCGCGCTCCAGTTCGTCGCTGTTCCAGGTACGGAACGGCCCGCCCGACGCCGTCAGCACGATGCGCTCGATGCTCTCAGGCGCCGCACCCGCCAGCGCCTGCAGCGCCGCCGAGTGCTCAGAATCGACCGGCAGCAGCTCGGCTTTAGCGTCCGCCACCGCCGACATGAACACATCGCCTGCCGAGACGAGGCACTCCTTGTTGGCGAGCGCCACCCGTCGCCCCTGCCGAACTGCCTCGAACGTCGGCTCCAGGCCCGCCGCCCCGACAATCGCCGCCATCACGCAATCGGCACGCTCCGCAGCAGCCGCCGTGACCGCCTCCGGTCCTGCCGCGGTGCGGATGCCCGTGCCCGCCAGCGCCTCGCGCAGCTCCCCGTGCTTCGAAGCATCGCCGATCACCGCAAGCCGGGCCCGCGTCCGCCGCGCCGCCGAAGCGAGGTCCGCGACGTTGCTCTGCGCGGTGAGAGCCACGATCTCGAAGGCCGCGCTGTTGCGCTCCACCAGATCGAGCGTGCTTTTCCCTATCGAGCCCGTGGCCCCCAGGATCGTCAGCGTGCGCGGTCCCGCCACTGGCACCTGCTCCCGGCCAGTGGCTGCTTCTGTCATGCCTTTGCGCCGGGGATGCACGTCAGAATCCGAACAGCAGTGCGCGCGCCGGCGCATGTGGATCGATGGCCAGCGCCATCAGCCCGCTGACGACTGCAACCGCAACAATGCTGTCCATGCGGTCCATAAAGCCACCATGGCCTGGGATCAGCTCGCTGGCGTCCTTGAGGTGGAAATGGCGTTTGAGGGCCGACTCCGCCAGATCACCCGCCTGAGCAACCAACGCCAGCGCCAGACCTAACAGCACCAGCCGCACCGCACCTGCCTCGGGCTCGAGCATTGAGAATACGACCCCCGAGATTGCGCCCGCACAAAGTGCGCCGATCAGCCCCGCCCACGTCTTGTTAGGCGAGACCGCGGGCCACAACTTCGGTCCGCCAATCGTTCTTCCCGCCGCATAGGCCGCTATGTCCGACGACCACACCACGGCGAAGATGAACAGCACTGCGGTGAACCCGAACGGCTCGTCGCTGCGGATCCACAGCAGCGCCAATGCCGGCAATCCGACGTAGAACACACCAAGCGCCGACAATCGCGCGCCATGTCCGAAATACAGCGGGATCAGCGTAATCGCCGCCACCAGCAGCACCGCAAGGCCCAGCGCCGCATATCCGGCCCCCGCCAGAACGATCGCCCCAGCCACCGCGATGGCATGCACGAAGAATCCCAGATCGAATGAAACGCCGCGTATCAGCCGCCCCCACTCCCAGCTGATCACCACAGCACACACAAGGAGGAGGAAGGCGAACGCCATCGGTCCCCAATAGGCGAGGCCAAAGGCGACCGCAGCGAGCACGCTTCCGGAAATCAGCCTCAGCTTCAGGTTGCTCGACAGCCGGGGCATGCTGGCGCTCTCCTCCGACGCTATCGTATCGTCAGGCATCGACTGCCTCACACGACCGAGCGCTTGGAACGGCCACCGAAACGCCGCTCGCGCGCCCGGTAACGTGCAATCGCTTCCTCGAGCAGCTCGCGTCCGAAATCGGGCCAGAAAGCATCGAGGAACACGAACTCCGTGTAGGCGCACTGCCATAGCAGAAAATTGGAGATCCGCAGCTCTCCGCTGGTCCGCACCAGAAGGTCCGGATCGGGGATACCGGCCGTATCCAGCGCCGCCCCCAGCGTGTCCACGTTGATCTCAGACGGCTGCATGGTTCCGGCGAGGACACGCTCGGCGAGCAAGCGGGCAGCCTTGGCTATCTCGGCACGCGCCCCGTAGTTGAAGGCAATGATCAACGTGATCGCCTTGTTGTCACGCGTCAGCTCCACCGCCTCGTCGATCAGCGCCATGAGTTCGGGATCGACATTGCCCCGCTCGCCGATGACAAGGATCTTCACACCATTATGGTGCAGCTCGGCCAAGTCACGCCTGATGAAACGCTTCATCAAGCCCATCAGGTCGTCGATCTCGTCCGCGGGGCGCGACCAGTTCTCCGATGAGAAGCTGTAAAGCGTCAGGTAGGGGATGCCGAGCTCGATCGAAGCGCGCACCGTACGCCGGACAGCCTCGACACCGTTGCGATGGCCAACCGCCCGCGGCAAGCCGTGTTTGGTAGCCCAACGGCCATTGCCATCCATGATAATGGCGACATGGCGCGGCATCGAAGCATCGCGCGGCGAAAGTGCTGGCTTGGAGTCTGCTTCCGTCACCGGCAATTGGTTTCCAACATCTCGGGGAACCCTAGGATAACGGCAATACCACTTTGATCAAAGCCTTCAAACCTTATGGATCTCGGCTTCCTTGGCCGAAAGCGTCTCGTCGATCTCCTTGATCAGACGGTCCGTCAGCTCCTGCACCTTCGCCGACGACTTATGGTGGTCATCCTGGCTGATCTTGCCGTCCTTCTCCAGCTTCTTGAGAAGATCCATGCCCTCACGGCGCACGTTGCGCACGGCGACGCGGCCATGCTCGGCGTACTTGTGGGCGAGCTTGGCGAGCTCGTTGCGCCGATCAGCCGTCAGCGCCGGAATGGGTAGGCGCAGCAGCGTACCATCGACGACCGGATTGAGGCCGATGTTCGACTCCCGGATCGCCTTGTCGACCGCCGAGACGTTGCTCTTGTCCCAGACCTGCACCGAGATCGTGCGCGGCTCCGGCACCGAGACCGTCGCGACCTGGTTGAGCGGCATGCGCGAGCCATAGACGAGCACCTGGATCGGATCGAGCAGATGCGCGCTGGCGCGTCCCGTGCGCAACCCCGACAACTCGCGCTTCAGCGCATCGAGCGAAGCGCGCATGCGCTTCTCCAGATCGTTGAGGTCAAAGGAACCGGTCGACATGGGTTTCTCCTTGGGCGGCCGTGTTGGAAGCTTTTAGCGGCTCCACTGCCGGCCGATTGGGGTCAAGATTCTTCCGCAGCGCGCAGTAGCCCCTGCGCCGCCGCTCATTCGATGACGGTTGCCCGCCCGTCGCCGCGCAGAACCTTGAGAAGGTTGCCCGGCTCTTCGATAGAAAAGACAATTACCGGAAGTGCGTTGTCGCGAGCAAGCGCGATCGCGGCACCATCCATCACCTTGAGATCACGCGCTAAAACCTCGGCATATCCGAGCCGGTCATACCGGAGCGCGTTAGGGTTCTTGCGCGGATCGCTGTCATAGACGCCATCCACCTGGGTCGCCTTCGCAACGGCCTGACAGTCCATCTCGATGGCGCGCAGCGTCGCGGCCGTATCCGTGGTGAAGAACGGATTTCCCGTCCCGGCAGCGAAAATCACCACCCGGCCGGCGTTCATGTGATGTAGAGCCTTGGGCCGCACATAGCTCTCGCACACCGTCGGCATGGGAATGGCGGACAGTACGCGAGCGTCAACGTTGGAATTCTTGAGCGCGTTCTCCAGAGCCAGCGCGTTCATCACCGTCGCCAGCATGCCCATGTAGTCGGCGGTGGCCCGCTCCATCCCCTTGGCTGCGCCCGCGAGGCCCCGGAAGATATTTCCCCCGCCTACGACGACCGCGATCTCCGCACCCGCCGCCAAAGCCTCAGCGATATCCCGCGAGAGCCGCTCACAAACGGCCATATCGATGCCGAAGGCGCCCTGCCCCATCAGCGCTTCGCCAGAAAGCTTCAGGAGTAGCCGCTTATAGACGAGCGGTTGGCTCTCCGCTCCCCCGGCTGCTGCATGAGCTGCCATGACTGCCTCCTCGTTATCGCGGCGCAGCTGGTCGCCGTTGCCGGCTGATGATCGCACCTAGCTAGCGCACCCGGAGCGGATTCGCCTAGGGCCGATCCGCACCCAGTCGCAAAAGAGCGCGCCCTCGGCGAGGACGCGCCCTTGAAAAGTTTCGTGTTATCAGCCTGCTGTGCCGGCGGCAGCAGCGACTTCGGCGGCGAAGTCGTCTTCCTTCTTCTCGATGCCTTCGCCGAGCGCATAGCGCACGTAGCCGACGAGCTTGATCGGACCGCCGACCTTGCCTTCCGAATCCTTCACAGCCTGAGCCACGCTCTTCGAGGGATCGTGGATATAGGACTGCTCCAGCAAGCAATTGTCCTTGCCGTAGCTCTTCATGCCGGAAGCGACGATCTTCTCGATCACCTGCGGTGGCTTGCCCTGGTTCTTGTCGGCGAGGATCGCCTTCTCACGTTCCAGCGTCTCGGCCGGAACGCCCTCTAGGTTGAGAGCAACCGGGTTCGTCGCGGCAACGTGCATGGCGATCTGGCGCGCGAGGGCAGCCAGCTCATCGGCGTTCTTGCCCGGCGACTCCAGCGCGACCAGCACGCCGATCTTGCCCAGACCCGGCGCCACCTGGCTGTGCACGTACGAGCCGACGACGCCCTCCGGCACTTCGAGCTTCGCCGTGCGGCGCACGCTCATGTTCTCGCCGATGGTGGCGATCAGTTCCTTCACCTGGTCTTCGACCGAGATCGACTTGCCGGGGAACGTGGCAGCCAGCAGCTCTTCGACGCTGCCGTTGGCTTCCTTGGCGAGCGCGGTGACCTTGGTCACCAGATCCTGGAACTGCTCGTTGCGGGCAACGAAGTCCGTCTCCGAGTTGACCTCGACGACAGCACCCGACTTCCCGTCGGCTGAGATGCCGACCAGGCCCTCGGCGGCGACGCGGCCGGCCTTCTTGGCAGCTTTGGAAAGGCCCTTCTTGCGCAGCCAGTCGATGGCCGCCTCGATGTCGCCCTTCACCTCGGTGAGAGCGGCTTTACAGTCCATCATGCCGGCGCCGGTCTTCTCGCGCAGCTCTTTGACGAGGTTTGCGGTAATCGTCGTCATTGATCAGCTCATTAGCTTGGCGGGCGCCCATCGCTCAAAGCATGGCGCCCGCGGGTTGGCACAATGGTGAAGCGGCCGCACATGGCGGCCGTTTCGTCAGGCAGCGGCCGATTCGACCAGCTTCTTCGCCTGCTCGGACCACTTCTCGGTCTCGATCTGGCCCTTCAGCTTCAGCTTCCGGTCCAGCGCACCGGTCTGCTCCGGATCGAGGTCGGCAAGCTGCCAATAGTGGAAGACGCCAGCGTCGTTGAGGCGCTGCTCAAGCTTCGGCGAGATGCCGGTGATGCGCTTGAGGTCGTCCGGTTCGCCGCGCGGAGCTTCGATACCGCGGAACGCTGCCGGCAGATCCTCGGCCGGAGGCGCTTCCGAAGCACCGACGTCGATACCAGCCGAGGACTGGCTGCGCTCCAGGCCGTCGAGAGCGGCGCGGGCGATCAGGTCGCAATAGAGCGTGATGGCACGGCCGGCGTCATCGTTGCCCGGAACCGGGAAGTCGATGCCGTCCGGATCGCAGTTCGTGTCCACGATGGCGACGATCGGAATACCCAGCTTCTTGGCTTCCTGGATGGCGATGCTTTCCTTGTTCGTGTCGATCACGAACAGAAGGTCAGGCGTGCCGCCCATGTCCTTGATGCCGCCCAGAGCCTGATTGAGCTTGTCGCGCTCACGCGTCAGGTTGAGGATTTCCTTCTTCGTGCGGCCATGCGGCTCGGCGAGAATGTCGTCGAGCTGGCGCAGGCGGCGGATCGACTGCGAAATCGTCTTCCAGTTCGTCAGCGTGCCACCGAACCAGCGGTGGTTGATGAAGTACTGGGCGCTGCGCTTGGCGGCTTCGGCGATCGAGTCGGAGGCCTGGCGCTTCGTGGCGACGAACAGAACGCGGCCGCCGTGGGCGACGGTGTCGGAGATCTTCAGCAGCGCCTGATGCAGCATCGGCGTCGTCTGCGTCAGGTCGATGATGTGAATGTTGTTGCGGGCGCCGTAGATGAAGGGCGCCATCTTGGGGTTCCAGCGGTGCGACTGGTGACCGAAGTGCACGCCAGCTTCCAAAAGCTGACGCATATTGAACGCAGGAAGCGTCATGGGTAGTCCTTTTTCCGGTTGATCCTCCGCGAACCTTAGAAGAGCGCCCCCTTAGCCAAGGGGTGCTCCACCGGAGCGCCGAACGGGGCTTTCAATCCGCTCTGACGACGAAGTCCGCGTGTGAGATGGGCGCGCTTATAGAGTGTACACTCCGAAATGACAAGCTTACCCCCGCGTAGCGTCGGTTAACGCCCGCAGGTTCCGGAAAGTCGCATGAGCAACAAAGTCATAAACGTACGCGCGCTGCAACTTGGTGAGCGCATCGACCTCAAGGGCCTCGAGCGCGACGACGCCTTCTCGACCACCCCCCTGGCCTTCCGCACCAGCGGCGAAGGCATCGCCGTCCTGTTCAAATCCGGCGCCGCCGTCTTCATCGGCATGAACCCCGTGGACGAGGAGCAGCTGATCCGCGGCCTCGACGACCGCATCATCGCCCCCCTGCTGGAGCGCGAGACCGAGACCTTGCGCCTCGTCGTGAAGCCCGAGGAGGACGGCCTCCTGACGCTCGCCGGCGACTTGCAGATCAAATCCGCTGATCCAGATCGGCTCCTGCTCGTCGCCGAGGCGATGGCAATGACTGTCGCCTTCGCCTATGACGAGCGCCGCCTCGCTGCCGCCTTCGAGCGCATCGACGAGGTTGCCCAGTCGCTGAAGCAGCGCCTCTTGCCCCGCGAGCCCCAGGGCTCACTGCTCGAGCAGATCGGCGAGGCCCTGTTGTTGCAGCAGCGGCTCGCCGCCCGCGTCGACCTCGACGACAAGCCCGACGTGTTGTGGGACCACCCCGAACTGGAGCGCTTCTGGGCCCGCCTCGTCGACGAGTACGATCTGCCCCAGCGCGGACGCGCCATCTCGCGCAAGCTGGAGGTGATCCGCGGCACAGCCGACACCTTGACCGACCTCTTCGCGACGCGCACCTCTCACCGCCTCGAGTGGTACATCATCGCGCTGATCGCCGTTGAGATCGCCCTCACCCTCTACGACCGCTTCGTGTAGGCGCAGGGCGCCCCGCGGCCTGTGGGGCGGCCATTAGCTTGCGCGGCGGATGCCGCACACCAAGCCTCTCCAAGCCCCTGTCAGACAGACTTACTTTCCAAGATCCGCGCGTTGCTCTTTGGGAGCCGTCTGCTCGCGCCGCGGATTGGGCTCCGGCACGCTTGCCGGCTTCTCATAGCTGCTCGTCGCGGAATTTATCGGCAGGCAACCCTTGAAGCGGCCCGCGGCGTCCTCCGAGACAATGGCAATCGCAGTGAAGCCCTGCGCGCTCCACTTCTGCAGCACCGTCAAGCGCTCCTCGCGCATGCCGATGCGCGCATTCGTGCCGGCCGTCTCGCCTTCCCATATCTGGATGAAGACGCAGCTTCCGGCCTTCGCCCCGCGCCGCGCCGGATAATCGACGATCATCCCGCGCTTCAGGCCCGGCGAGGCCGACATGTCCTCGCTGGCCTTCACGTACTTGGCCACGCCCTTGCCGACGATCTTCCCGTAGTAGCGCGACGTCGGATCGGCGACGCAGAAGCTGTTGTCCTTGGCAAGTCGCGTATACCCCGCGAGCTTGCTCGTCTCGAAACCGAAAGGCCCGGCAACACGGAAAATTCCCGCGGGAGTGCGCTTGTCGCCCTCGACCTTCTGCGGCTCGTCTTTCTTGGCGAGGTAATCGTAGTCTTCCGACCAGCCGACGCCCGCCGCCCCGACCACAGCATCCTCAGGCGGCCCGGCGCGCAACCACGATGCATCCGCCGGCGAGCGGCGCTCGAACGTGTGCAGCGTCGCCTTGACCGACGACATATTGGGAACCGTCACGATGATGAGCCGCGTCGCACGATGCAGCGCCCGCGGACAATAAGTGGCGATGGCCTTCCCCGGAGCGACAGTCTGCGCCTGCGACGAGGAAGATGAGACAGCACCCGCCTGCGAAGAATGCAGCGCGAGCAGCAATGCAGCGGCGATAGCTGGACGAAGCACGATGACGAGCCCTTTTGCGCAAATTGTATCGATCAGGTGCTAGGGCTGAGGGTACGTTTAGATATCTAATACTTCGACAACGCCGGGCACTGTGAACAGTGCGCCAACTGCATTCGGCGATACATCGTACCGCCCCGGAATACCAATCTCGAGTGCCTTACCTCTATCGGCCAGCTCGAGGCCCAACCGAATCTCACCCCTGCCCGGCTTTAGCAAAGCCTTGAGCTGGGCAATCGCGCCAGGATTCTTTTCGATCGCGCGCCGGTCGAGCATCAGCTTGATCCCGCCCTGAACTGCCGCCACCGCCGCATCGAGCGCCTGAATACTCTCGACGCGCAGCTTCACGGTGTCACCGTCGCGCTCCGCCGACACCGACAGCTTCACCGGCGTGCCCGGCTCCAGCAGATCGCCAGCAGCCGCGAGCGTGTCGGAAAAGATCACCGCCTCGAACTGTCCGGTTGTATCGGAAAACAGCGCGAAGGCGAACTTGTTGCCCTTCTGCGATCTGCGCTCGCGCGCCGAGATGACGATGCCGGCAAGTGCGCCGTTCGTTGCCCCTCGCTCCGTCATCGCTTCGAACTCGACGTAGCGCTTCACGCCCAGCTTGTGCAGCGCCTGCTCGTATTGATCGAGCGGATGCCCCGAAAGATAAAAGCCCACCGCATCGAACTCGTGCGAGAGCTTGTCCATCGGCGTCCAGCCCATCGCTGGGCGCAGTTGCAGCAGCGGCCCCGACTTGGCGCCACCACCACCGAGCGAGAAGAAATCGGCCTGCCCGTCGGACTTCTCCTGCTCCATCCGCTGCGCCAATTCGAGGATCTGATCGACGTTGGCGGCAACGAGTGCGCGGTTCGGCTCCAGTGCATCGAATGCGCCGGCGGCCGCCAGAGTTTCGATGCCGCGCTTGTTCAGCGCCTTTGGGTTGAGCCGCGCGGCGAAATCGGCAAGCGAGGCAAACTTCCCGCTTTTCTTGCGGTCGTCGACAATCGTCGCCACCGCCGTCGCGCCAATGTTCTTCAACGCCGCCAGCGAATAGCGGATGGCTCCGAGCTTGCCTTCCACCTTCGAAGCCTCAGCGAGGAAGTCCACCTCCGAAGCGTTGACGCACGGTGGCTGCACGGTGATGCCGCTGCGCCGCGCCTCGGCCGCGAACATCGCGAGCTTGTCGGTGTTCGACATGTCGAGCGTCATCGACGCCGCCAGGAACTCCTCGCGGAAGTTAGCCTTCATGTACGCCGTGTGATAGCTGACCAGCGCATACGCGGCGGCGTGCGATTTGTTGAAGCCGTACCCTGCGAACTTGTCGACCAGCTCGAAAATCTCCGCAGCCTTCGCCTTGGCGACGCCGCGTTCCATTGCGCCTTCCACGAACTTGGCCTGATGGCGCGCCATCTCGGCCTTGTCCTTCTTACCCATGGCGCGTCGCAGAAGGTCAGCGGTGCCGAGCGAATATCCGCCCATCACCTGCGCGATTTGAATGACCTGCTCCTGATAGATGATGACGCCGTAGGTCTCTTTCAGGATGCCCTCGAGCATGGGGTCCAGATAGTCGACCGGCTCTTCCCCGTGCTTGCGGTTGATGTACGTCGGGATGTTGTCCATCGGGCCCGGGCGATAGAGCGCCACCATGGCGATGATGTCCTCGAAGCGGTCCGGCTTCAGCCGCTTCAAGCTCTCGCGCATGCCCGTACTTTCGAGCTGGAACACGCCGACCGTATCGGCCTTGGCGAGCAACTCGTAGGATTTCTTGTCGTCGAGCGGCAGTTTGGTCAGATCGAGGTCGATGCCCCGCCCGCGCTTCACCAGCTCCACCGCCTTCTTCAACACGGTGAGCGTCTTGAGGCCGAGGAAGTCGAACTTCACCAGGCCGGCCGCCTCGACCAGCTTCCAGTTGAACTGCGTGACGGGCGAGTTGGTCTTCGCGTCTCGCGTCACCGGCACCAGCTCGACCAGCGGCCGGTCACCGATCACCATGCCGGCAGCGTGGGTCGATGCGTGGCGGTAAAGTCCTTCGAGCGTTTTTGATATCTCGACGAGACGCGCCACCATCGGATCGCGCGCGATCTCTTCCTGCAGCTTCGGCTCGCTCTCGATCGCCTCGGGCAGCGTCACCGGATTGGCCGGGTTGTTCGGCACAAGCTTACACAGCCGGTCTACCTGCCCGTACGGCATCTGCAGCACGCGGCCCACATCGCGCAGCACCGCACGCGCCTGCAACTTTCCGTGCGTGATGATCTGCGCGACCCGGTCGTGACCGTACTTGCCCTGCACGTAGCGGATCACCTCATCGCGGCGATCCTGGCAGAAGTCGATGTCGAAGTCCGGCATCGACACGCGCTCGGGATTGAGGAAGCGCTCGAACAGCAGCCCGAACCGCAACGGGTCGAGGTCGGTAATCGTCAGTGTCCAGGCAACCAGCGAGCCCGCACCCGAGCCGCGGCCCGGGCCCACCGGCACGCCCTGCGACTTCGCCCACTTGATGAAGTCGGACACGATGAGGAAGTAGCCGGGGAACTTCATTCCCTCGATCACGTCGAGCTCGTAGGCCAGACGCTTGTCATAATCTTCGCGCGTGAAGCCTTCCGCCAGCGGCGAGACGGCGAGGCGCGCATCCAGGCCCGCCGCCGCCTGCCGGCGCAGCTCCTGCGCTTCGAGCCTGGCGACCTCTTCAGGCGTCAGGTCCTGATCGGCCGCCACGAACCGCGGCAGGATCGGTTTCTTGCCGCGAGGCCGGAAGGCGCAGCGCTTGGCGATCTCGATGGTATTGTCGAGCGCTTCGGGAAGGTCGGCGAAGACCTCCACCATCTTCTCGGCGCTCTTGAAGTCGTGCTCGGGCGTCACCCGCCGCCGGTTGTCCTCGACCACATAGCGCCCATCGGCGATGCACAGCAGCGCATCGTGCGCCTCATAGTCGGCCGGCGAAGCAAAATAGGCTTCGTTGGTTGCAACGATCGGGATGTGTTTGGCATACGCGAACTGCAGCAGCTGCGGCTCGACGTCGTGCTCGCTTTTGAGGCCATGGCGCTGGATCTCGACATAGAGCCGGTCGCCGAACAGCGACTTGAGCAAATCGAGCCGGCCCTCTGCCAATCCGTGCTGGCCGTCGCGCAATGCCCGGTCGATCGGTCCATCCGGGCCGCCCGTCAGCACGATCAGCCCGTCGGTGTGCTGCTTGAGGATCTCCGCGGTCGAGTATGCCGCTTCGACGTCGGGCGATTCCAGATGTGCGCGCGAGACGAGCTTCAGCAGGTTGGCGTATCCCGCCTCATTCATCGCCAGCAGAGCGATGTTGCCGTCGCCGGGCCCCTGCGCGATCGGCGCGCCGCGCTCGGTCGCGTCATGCCGCCGGTCCTGGAAGTCGATCGTCAGGCTGACACCGACAATTGGCTGGATGCCCGCGCCCGCCAGCTTGTCGGAGAATTCGAGCGCACCGTAGAGGTTGTTCGTGTCGGTGAGACCTAGCGCCGGGAAGTTGAGCTTTTCCGCCAGCTTCGCCAGCTTACCGATGGGCAGCGCACCCTCGAGCAGCGAATAGGCGGAATGCACCTTGAGGTGCACGAAGCGCGGCTGCGCCGGCACGGCAGGCTGACCATCGTTCGGCATACGACTCGGAGCGTTCATGCCACCAGATTTAGGACATTACCCCGCGCCGCCCAAGCGCTCTCATCCCCTCTCCCCATCACACTGCATTCCGCGTGGGGCAGTCGGTTCAGCGCAGCGAGGCCGGCTCCAACTCCACCAGCTGGCCTTCGCTCAGCGTGATGACGCGGTCCATGCGCCGCGCGATTTCGAGATTGTGCGTGGCGATCAGCGCCGCAACGCCCGTGGTGCGGATGAGGTGCACCAGCGCGTCGAACACATGCTCGGCCGTATGCGGGTCGAGGTTGCCGGTCGGCTCGTCCGCCAGCAACAGGCGCGGCTCGTTGGCAAGCGCCCGCGCGATTGCAGTTCGTTGCTGCTCGCCGCCCGACAGCTCAGCGGGGCGGTGCTCGACGCGCTCACCGAGCCCCAGCGACGTCAGAAGCTGCCTTGCCCGCTCCGCCGCCACCTTGCGATTGCGGCCTAAAATCAGCTGCGGGATGACCACATTCTCCAGCGCCGTGAACTCGGGCAGCAGCTGGTGGAACTGATAGACGAAGCCCATTTTCGCCCGCCGCACGCGCGTGCGATCGGCATCGTTCATGCGCGAGCAGTCGCGCCCCTGGATGAAGACCTGCCCTTCATCGGGCGTCTCCAGCAGGCCCGCGATGTGCAGCAACGTGGATTTGCCCGCACCCGACGGGCCGACCAGCGCTACTGCCTGCCCGGGATAGATGTCTACGCTCGCCCCGTTCAGCACCGCGATGCGCCGCTCACCCTGGTGAAACACCCGCACCAGCTTGTCGAGCCGCAACACCGGCTGTGCGGTGGCAGTCTGCTGCCCGTTCTCTCGCAAGGCTTGCAGCTCCTCAACCAGTGCTGTCATGCGACGGTCGCTCATTCGTAGCGCAGCGCCTCTACAGGATCGAGAGTTGACGCCCGCCACGACGGATAGAGCGTGGCGAAGATGGATAGTGCCAGCGCCATCAGCACGATGGAAACCGTCTCGCGAGGCTCCATGTCGGCAGGCAGGCGCGTCAGATAATAGACGTTCGGGTCGAACAGCGTCGTGTCGGTCATCCACGAGACGAGTTCGCGGATGCTCTCGATGTTGAGACAGAAAACAATGCCGAGGACCAGCCCGGCAAGCGTCCCGACAATGCCGATCGACGCGCCCGTGATGAGAAACACGCGCATGATGGAGCCCCGGCTCGCCCCCATGGTTCTTAGGATGGCAACGTCACGCCCTTTGTCCTTCACCAGCATCATCAGGCCGGAAATGATGTTGAGTGCCGCCACCAGCACGATCAGCGACAGGATGATGAACATCACGTTGCGCTCGACCTCGAGCACCGTAAAGAACGTCTCGTTGCGCGCCCGCCAGTCTGACACGTGATTGACCGGCCCTGCCACGCGCTTCACTTCGCGCAGGTAATAGTCGACGTCGTTAGGGTGATCGACCACCACTTCGATCGCGTCCACTTCCGGCCCGCGCGAGAAATACCGCTGCGCCTCTGTGAGCGGCATGAACACCATGGTGCGGTCGTATTCCGCCATGCCCATCTCGAACAGGGCGGCGATCCTGTACGGCTTGGTACGCGGTGCCGTTCCGAACGGCGTCGTCGCACCACGTGGCGAAACCAGCGTGATTGTATCGCCGACATTCACGCGCAGCAGATTGGCGAGCCGCGTGCCGATGGCGATCCCGCTTCCCTCGCCGAACCCATCGAGCGATCCGAAGCGGATGTTGTCCGCCACGAGCGGCAGCGAGCGCATACCATCCTCGCTCATGCCGCGCACCAGCGCGCCCGTCGCCTGCACCGCTGATGAAACCATCACCTGGCCTTCGATCAACGGCATCGCCGCCTTGACGCCCGTCAGCTCTTTGATGCGCTTGGCGACTTCATCGTAGTCGTCGAACGAGCCGCCGATCTTGTTGACGATGATGTGCCCGTTGAGGCCCAGGATTTTCGAGAACAGCTCATTGCGGAAGCCGTTCATCACCGCCATGACGATAATGAGCGTGGCAACGCCCAGCATGATCCCGGTGAACGAGAACCCGGCAATGACGGAAATAAAGCCTTCCTTCCGCCGCGCCCGCAGGTAGCGCAGCGCTAACATCCACTCGAACAGCGCGAACGGCTTGGTATCGGAAGCGGCCGCCGTCATCCCCCACGTACTCCCTCGATCGCCTTGGCCGGGGAGAGCTACCCCGGCATTCGGGCTAGATTGCGTTGCGGCGCACCGGGCCCGGAGGCCCTGTCACCGCCCGGCCACTGACTACCCCGGTCAGTAGGCCCGCCCGATCAGTACGTATTCCTTCGCCGGGTTGCCGGTGAAAAGGCAAGCCCCCTCCGCCGGCTTCTGGCCCAGTGGCGCATTGCGGATTGTGAGCTTAAGCGCTTTCAGGCGCTCGGCAATCTCCTCCAGCACCGCCCCCTCGGGTTTCGACCAGGCAACGTACGCCCATCCCCTGAAGGCCCCGCCTTCGTCGTCGGCCTCAGCAGCCCCGAAGTAGTCCGCCAGCGCATCGAAGGTCTTGATGTCGGTAACGATGTTGCCATCGAGCCGCGCCTTGGCCTCGGCGAAGAGGCTGGCCTGGATGTCGTCCAGCAGCGCAGGAGCCCCTGAAACGAACGCCTCGCGCGGCTGCGTGTGGGAGGCGATCTTGTCGCCGTCACGCAGCTTGTCGCGGCGCATATAAGTGACGTTCCCGCCGGCGGCATCGCGGCCGCCGATCTCGACGATGACGGGAGCGCCGCGGCGGACCCAGTTCCAGCGCTTCTCTGCCGACTTCGTCGGCTTTGCATCGACCAGCACCCGGATGCCCTGCGCCTTGAGGTCCTTTTCCAGACCCGCGCAATAATCGAGCAGTTCCTTGTCCTCGGGCTTGTCGCGCAGCATCGGCACGATGACGATCTGGCGCGGCGCGATCCTGGGCGGCATCCTGAGCCCGTCGTCGTCGCCGTGCGTCATGATCACACCGCCGATCAACCGCGTGGAGACGCCCCAGCTCGTCGTGTGGCAGTGCTCGAGCTGCCCCTCTCGATTTTGATACTGGATGTTCTGTGCCTCGGCGAAGTGGGTGCCGAGGTAATGCGAGGTGCCGGCCTGCAGCGCCTTGCCGTCCTGCATCATCGCTTCGATGGAATAGGTGTTGTCGGCGCCCGGGAACCGCTCGTTGGCAGGTTTCTCGCCGGCGATCACCGGCATCGCCAGCACGCCCTCGGCGAACTCACGGTAGACCTCGAGCATCTTCAGCGTCTCGGCCATCGCATCATCGCGATCGGCGTGCGCCGTATGCCCCTCCTGCCAGAGGAACTCGGCCGTGCGCAGGAACAGACGCGTGCGCATCTCCCAGCGCACCACGTTTGCCCATTGATTGATCAGTAGCGGCAGATCGCGATAGCTCTTCACCCAGCGCTGGAACGCATCGCCGATGATCGTTTCCGACGTCGGCCTGACGATCAGCGGCTCTTCCAGCTTTGCCGCCGGATCGACCACCAGCTCCCCACCGACGTTCTTGAGGCGATGGTGGGTGACGACCGCCATCTCCTTGGCAAAGCCCTCGACGTGCTCCGCCTCCTTGGCGATGAAGCTCATCGGGATGAACAGCGGGAAATAGCAGTTCTCGTGCCCTGTATCCTTGATGCGCTGGTCGAGCTCGGCCTGGATGCGCTCCCACACGCCCCAGCCCCACGGCTTGATGATCATGCAGCCGCGCACCGGGCTCGTCTCGGCCATGTCGCCGTCGCGCACCGCCGCCTGATACCACTCGGGGAAGTTCTGCTCGCGGGAGATGGGTAGCGCGCGCTTGCTCATCGCCCACCCCACATCATCACGCATCGCGTTGCACGCAGCTTGGGTAGGGCAAAATGGGTAAGGCGCATGGTGGGCCTGATCAGCATCAGCGAAGCGCCCGAAGGCGCGATGGAAGGACATGACGGGGGCAAACCCCCGTCGATGCGGCTGGTAGCGTTAATCCGTGCGGGTGGCAACATGCTGCGCCGAACGTCTTGTGCGCATGCGGCCGCCACATGCGCGTGACATCGCAGCCCGCCGTCCGCCGTCTCAACTGGGTGCGCCGCAGCATTGATTGCACGCGCGAATTGCACATTCACGATGGCGCGAAATTTTTTTGGTTCGCGTGCATGAAGCCGCGTGACAGAAGGCCGCGCGTCGAGTAAAGCTACTGACCATAAGGGTGGGTCACAAGCCGCAGAAACAGGTGGCAGACAGCCCAAGTCTAGGGAAGATCGCAGGCATGCACGGCCTACCCTGCGGGGTGGTCAGTCGCTGCCAGAGTGTCGAGCCGGTCAGCGCAACAACGCGGCAAGGCTCCACGAAATAAAAAGCGATGAAGATGCGAGGAGCAAGGTTCGATGGACCTTGCTCTTCGCATTTTTGCGCCGCGCTTTACGCGAGCCGCTTACGAGATCGAGATCACCAGGGAAGGTTCTCTGGCGTGATCAATCGATAGGCAATGATCAAGTAGACCGCGGCAAACACGATCGACGCCACCACCGTGTTGATCAGGAAGATGCGTAGCATCCGCTGCTTGGCCGGCGCGCTGCCCGGCGTTCCCGGCACGACTTCCCCCGCCTCGTCCTGCGTACGCACGCCGAAGGGCAGCACGGCAAATAGCGTGATCCACCAGATGAAGATGTAGATGGCAGCGGCCATCACTCCGTCCATGGGCCGTCCTCCTGTCTTGGCGCGCTTATCGCTGCGCGCTCAAGCCTGCTCCAGCTCGACCAGCGTGCCGAGGAAATCCTTGGGGTGCAGGAACAGCACCGGCTTTCCGTGCGCCCCGATCTTCGGGTTGCCATCACCCAGCACGCGTGCGCCCTGAGCTTTCAGCTTATCGCGCGCGGCGATGATGTCGTCGACCTCGTAGCAGACGTGATGAATGCCGCCCTCGGGGCTCTTGTCGAGGAACTTGGCGATCGGCGAGCCCTCGCCCAGCGGCTCCAGCAGCTCGATCTTGGTGTTCGGCAGCGTAATGAAGACGACCGTTACGCCGTGCTCGGGCTGCGGCGTCGCCTCGGTTACTTCCGCGCCCAGCGTGTCGCGGTAAACGGCGGTGGCAGCGGCAAGGTCCTTAACCGCGATGGCAACGTGATTGAGACGTCCGATCATGGCATTTCCTTCTATCGGGGCCGGGGCGCACCTGGACTGGATAACCGGGCGCCGCATCGGCCGAGTGGGTTCAACCCTTAGTATCGACCACGTTCACGAGCACCTTGCAAATGGGCTTCTTGCCCCAAACCTCGTTGACCGCGGCCCGCACCGCCCGTCGCACCGATTCAGCCAGCGCATCGGGGTTTTTGCGGTTGTTCTGCGGGATCGAGCGCAAGGTGCCGTCGACCGCATCGAGCACCACGTCCAGCATCTCCTCGCCGTCCGCGGTCTCCTGCGGCACGCCGTCGATCACCGCCAGCGGCTCGCCCAGCAACGCCCCCTTACGCGAAACAGCCAGGCTGACCACCACCACGCCCACGATTGACAGCTTGCGGCGCTCGCGCACCGGACCGTCGCCCTCAGGGATTAGCAGTCGCCCGTCGCGGAACAGCCGGCCCACGGGAGCATCGTCGATGATCCCCGGTTTGGGCGCCAAACGCACGATCTCGCCATCTGCCGTCGGGATGACGGTCGGCACGCCCATTTCACGCGCCAGTTCCGTCTGCGCTTTGAGGTGCCGCGCCTCACCGTGCATCGGCACGCAGATCTTCGGCTTCATCCAGCGATACATCTGCCGCAACTCATCGCGCCGCGGATGGCCGGAGACGTGCACGAGCGCCTCGTTGTCGGTCATGATCTCGCAGCCCGCACGCGCCAGGTTGTTCTGAATGCGCCCCACGGCTTTCTCGTTGCCCGGGATCGTGCGCGAGGAAAAGATGATCAGGTCGCCCTTATCGAGCGAGATTTCGTTGTGCTCTTCCTCGGCGATGCGCGCCAGCGCCGCGCGCTGCTCGCCCTGGCTGCCGGTGCACAGCAGCACGACGTCCGATCGGTCGATGTAGCTGAACTGGTCCTGGTCGAGATAGCGCAAACCCATCGGCAGGTAGCCGGTATCCTTTGCCACCTCGATCACGCGATGCAGCGCCCGCCCAGCCACGACCAGCTGTCGGCCGCATGCCTGCGCCGCCTCGGCAATGGCTTTGACGCGCGCCACATTCGAGGAGAACGTCGTCACCGCCACGCGCTTCTTCGCCTTGGCGATGATCTCCGCCAGCGACTGGGCAACGTCCTTCTCCGATGGCGAGATGCCTTCGCGGAATGCATTCGTGGAATCGATCATCAGGGCGAGCACGCCCTCTTCGCCGAGCTTGGCAAGGCGCGCAGCATCCGCCGGCACGCCAATCGTCGGCGTCGCGTCGAGCTTCCAGTCACCGGTGTGGAACACAGTGCCGAGCGGCGTGCGAATAGCGAGCGCACTCATCTCCGGGATCGAATGCGTCAGCGAGAACATCTCGACGCTAAACGGCCCCACGTTGAACTGGGAATCGAGGTCGACCACGTGGATCGGAATCTCGAGGCCATTGCCATGCTCGGCCAATTTCGCCCGCAACATGCCCGCGGTGAACGGCGTCGCATAGACCGGCGCCTTAAGGCGCGGCCATAGCTCGATCACCGCGCCGATGTGGTCCTCATGCGCGTGCGTGATGACGATGCCGGTGAGGTCGCCGCGGTTTTCCTCGATGAAGCGCACGTCCGGCAGGATAACGTCGATGCCCGGATCGAACTCGCCTTCCGGGAACGTGATGCCGCAATCCACCATCAGCCAGCGCCGCTGATCGGGCGGCCCGAAACCGTACAGGTAGGCGTTCATGCCGATCTCACCGAGACCGCCGAGCGCCACAAAAACAAATTCGTCGCCGTATGCGTCGCGGCCTTCACGCCGCTTCGGCTCACTCATGCTTCGCTGTCTTTCTTTGTGAGAGTGACATCACCGAAGGAAAAAGTGCGCACCAGCCCTTCTCCGTCGCGAATGAGAAGGGCGCCGTGCTCGTCAATTCCGGCAAACGATCCGGAAACGGCACCCTGCAAAGTATTGATAGTCAGCGCCTCGCCGATCTCGCCGGCCCGCGCCAGCCAAGCCCGGCGCACGCGCTCAAATCCCTCGCCACCGTGCCAGATGGTGATCCAGTCCTGCATGGTCTGGGCCAGGAAGCATAATGCATCGCGTGGTGAAAGGTTTAATCCGTGCGCGGCAAGAAATGTCGCGGCCCGCCCCAAGTCGTCAGGCGCGGAGGCGAGATTGAGCCCGACCCCGACCACCGCCACGATGCCCGCCTGCGGCATCGGCGAGCTCGATTCGACCAGGATCCCGCCGACCTTCGCCCTATCAATTAGAATATCGTTGGGCCACTTCAACCGCAGCCCCGGCACCCCACCCGCCAGCCGGATCGCGTCGATGGCCGCGACGCCCGCAACCAGCGAAAGCTCACCCGCCTTCGCCGGCGCGCACGAAAGCGCACTGGCGTAGCTGGCGTAGAGGTTGCCCGGCTTCGACGTCCACTGCCGCCCCGACCGGCCGCGCCCCGCACTCTGGCGCGCCGCCATCACCCACAGCGGACCATAGTTGCCGGCGAGCACGCAGCGCATGGCTTCGGCATTGGTCGAGTCGACCTCGTCGAGGTCGATCAGAGAACAGCCCTCCGGCAAACCAGCCGGTGAAAGCGTCATCGGGCGGCAGCGGCAGTTGCAACATGCAGCGAGCGCGCGGCCTCGAGCGCAGCGTCGACCAGCGGCGACGGAATCACCACGAACAGCAGCACGAAGGCGCCAGCCAGCGTCATCACCACGCCCGTTGAACGCACGACCGGCAGGAAGGTCACCTTCGATTCATCGAAGAACATCACCTTCACGACGCGCAGATAGTAGTAGGCGCCGACCACGCTCGACAGCACGCCGATGATCGCCAGCGTATAGAGCCCCGACTTCATCGCCGCGCCGAACACGTACAGCTTGGCGAAGAAGCCCGCGAGCGGCGGAATGCCCGCCATCGAGAAGAAGATCATCGCCAGCACGAACGCCATGCCGAGGTTCTTGTTGGCGAGCCCGGAAAGCGAGTCGATATCCTCCACCGGACCATCCGCCGTGCGCATCGACAGGATGCAGGCGAAGGCGCCGATCGTCATCACGATATAGATTGCGAGGTAGACCAGCAGCGCCTGGGTGCCGGCTTCGCTATTGGTGGCCAGACCGATCAGCGCATAGCCGACATGGCCGATCGACGAATAGGCCATCAGCCGCTTGATGTTCTTTTGCCCGATGGCTGCGAACGCGCCCAGCACCATCGATGCGATGGAAAGGAACACGATGATTTGCTGCCATTGCGTCGCGATGCCGGGGAAGCCCATCAGCAGCGTCCGCACCAGCAGCGAGAACGCCGCGAGCTTCGGCGCCGCCGCGAAGAACGCAGTCACCGGCGTCGGCGCGCCTTCATAGACGTCCGGCGTCCACATGTGGAACGGCACGGCGCTGATCTTGAACGCAAGGCCGACCATCAGGAACACGAGCCCGACGATCAGGCCGATGTTCTGCGTCGCCGGCTGCCCTTGGGCCACCGTCGCGATCACCGAGAAGTCGATCGATCCGGTGAAGCCGTAGATCAGCGAGGCGCCGTACAGCAGCATGCCCGACGACAGCGAGCCCAGCACGAAGTACTTGAGGCCCGCTTCCGACGAGCGAACCTTGCTGCGGTCGATGGCAGCGATCACGTACAGCGCGAGGCTCTGCAGCTCGAGCCCCAGGAACAGCGCGATCAGGTTGCCGGCCGAAACCATCAGCATCATGCCGACGACGGCGAGCAGCATCAGAACGCAGATCTCCGGCGACAGAAGCTTCTCACGCGAAAGCGTATCGAGCGACATCACCAGCACGAGCGCAGCCGCGCCCAGGATCAAAAGCTTCGAAAACCGGCTGAACGCATCGCTGATGAACGCGCCGTCAAACAGCGCCTCGCGCGCCCCGTCTCCGTTGAGGATCAGCGCGCCGCCGATGATAAGCACCATCACCGTCAGCCAGCCCGAGCCGAAGTCCTCACCCGGCGTCACGTCCTTGCGGAACACGCCCAGCATCAGGATCGCCATGGCACCGATCGCAATCACGATCTCCGGCAGCATCGGTGCGTAACCAACAAACGCTTGCATCGAGCTGTCCTCTAATGCTGTGCCGGCTGCGGCGCCGGTTGTGCGGGGATGACGGCCGGCTGGATCTTCGCCGCCGGCGTACCGACAGCGGCCTCGTACGAGGACACCAGCTTCTTCACCGAGACCGCCGTCACATCGAGGATCGGCGCGGGATAGAAGCCGAATAAGATGGTGAGGGCCACCAGCGGCGCCAGAATGCCAATCTCACGCGGCGACAGATCCTGGATGGTCTTCAGCGCAGGCTTCACCAGCGCGCCGTAGATTACCCGGCGATAGAGATAGAGTGCATAGGCCGCCGACAGGATGATACCGCTCGTGGCGAGGAATGCGACCCAGGTGTTCACCTTGAACGCCGCCATCAGCGTCAGGAACTCGCCGATGAAGCCCGACGTGCCCGGCAGGCCGACGTTGCCCATGGTCAGCACCATGAAGAACACCGCGTAGATCGGCATCCGCTCCACGAGGCCGCCATACGCCGCGATCTCGCGCGTGTGCATGCGGTCGTAGATGACACCGACGCACAAAAACAGGCCGGCCGAGATGATGCCGTGCGACAGCATCTGGAAGATCGCGCCTTCGGTGCCCTGCGTAGAGAAAGTGAAGATGCCGAGCGTCACGAAGCCCATGTGCGCCACTGACGAATAGGCGATCAGCTTCTTGATGTCGGTCTGCGCCAGCGCCACCAGAGACGTATAGATGATGGCGATCACCGATAGCGCGAACATCATCGGCGCAAAGTAGTCGCTCGCCAGCGGGAACATCGGCACCGAGAAGCGCAGGAAACCATAGCCGCCCATCTTCAGCAGCACCGCCGCCAGGATCACCGAGCCGCCCGTCGGCGCTTCGACGTGCGCATCGGGCAACCACGTGTGCACCGGCCACATCGGCAGCTTCACCGCGAACGAGGCGAAGAACGCCAGCCACAGCCACCACTGCATGTCGTACGGGAACTTGTACGTCAGCAGCGTGGTGATGTCGGTAGTGCCGGCATGCCAGTACATCGCCAGCACGCCCAGCAGCATCAGCACCGAGCCGAGCAGCGTATAGAGGAAGAACTTGAACGTTGCGTAGATGCGGTTCGCGCCGCCCCAGATGCCGATGATCAGGAACATCGGGATGAGGCCGCCCTCGAAGAACACGTAGAACAGCACCAGATCCAGCGCGCAGAACACGCCAATCATCAGCGTTTCCAGCACCAGGAACGCGATCATGTACTCTTTGACGCGATGGTCGATCACCTTCCAGCTCTGCAGGATCACGAGCGGCATCAGGAAGGTGGTCAGTATGACGAACAGCATAGAGATGCCGTCGACACCCAGCTTGAACTTCATCACATCGAGCAGCGCCCGCTCCTCGACGAACTGGAAGCCGGCGGTCGTCGGGTCGAACTTCACCCAGATGACGATCGAGATCAGGAAGGTGATGACCGTGGTGTAAAGCGCGATCCAGCGCGCATTGCCCTTCGCCTCCGCGTTCAGCACGCCGATCAGCAGCGCGCCGACCAGCGGCATGAACATCACGATCGAAAGGATGGGGGCGGAAGCGAGATCCATCAGTGCGGTCCACCCATGAACATGAAGTAGGTGACGAGCAGCGCCACGCCGATCAGCATGACGAAGGCATAGTGATAGACGTAGCCGGTCTGGATACGCACCGCGCGCTGCGTCACGGCGTAGACACCAGCCGCCGTCCCGTCGATCAGCCCGTTGATGATTTTGATGTCACCAACCTTCCAGAGGAAGTTGCCGAGCCAGAACGTCGGCTTGACGAAGATCGCGTTGTAGAGCTCGTCGAAGTACCACTTGTTCAAGAGGAACAGGTACAGCGGACGGAATGTGTTCGCCAGCGCACCCGGGATCGACGGCGCCCAGATGTAGCCGATGTAGGCGATCACGAAGCCAGCCGCCATCGCCACGGTCGGCGACCACACGGCCCAAGCCGGGATCTCGTGCATGGCGTGCAGGATGTGATTGTGCTCGCCGTTGAAGATCGCCTTGCCCCAGAACTCGTGCTGCCCCTCGCCGATGAAGAACGGCATGGCCGCGCCCGCGACGACCGCGCCGAACGCCAGCACCGACAGCGGGAACAGCATGATCGGCGGGCTCTCGTGCGCATGATCGAACGTGTGATGGTCGGCGCGCGTCTTGCCGTGGAACGTCATGAACATCAGCCGCCACGAGTAGATCGACGTCAGCAGCGCCGCGATCACCAGCGCCCAGAACGCATAGTTGCCGGCCGTATGCGCGGCGAACGAAGCCTCGATGATCGCGTCTTTAGAATAAAAGCCCGAGAACCCGGCCAGATGCGGGATACCAAAGCCCGTCAGCGCAAGCGTGCCGATCAGCATCATCGCCCAGGTGAACTGCAGTTTGGGCATCAGACCGCCCATCTTCCGCATGTCCTGCTCGTGGTGCATCGCGTGGATCACCGAGCCGGCGCCAAGGAACAGCAGCGCCTTGAAGAACGCGTGCGTGAAGAGGTGGAACACGCCCGCCTGATACGCGCCGACGCCGCAGGCGACGAACATGTAGCCGAGTTGCGAGCACGTCGAATAGGCGATCACGCGCTTGATGTCGTTCTGGACGAGGCCGATCGTTGCCGCAAAGAACGCGGTGATCGAGCCGATCAGGATCACGAAGTCCAGCGCCACCGGCGCGTGCTCGAAGATCGGCGACAAGCGCGCCACCATGAACACGCCCGCGGTCACCATCGTCGCCGCGTGGATCAAGGCCGACACCGGGGTCGGGCCTTCCATGGCATCCGGCAACCACGTGTGCAGCAGGAACTGCGCCGACTTGCCCATCGCACCCATGAACAGCAATAGGCACAGCGTCGTCAGAATATCCACCTGATAGCCGAGGAATTCGAACGTCTGGCCCGCGACCCCACCGGCCCCATCGAACACCTGATCGAGATTGATCGTCCGGAACACCGCGAACAGGCCGAAGATGCCGAGCGCAAAGCCGAAGTCACCCACGCGGTTGACGACGAATGCCTTGATGGCCGCCGCATTCGCCTCGGGCTTGGTGTACCAGAAGCCGATCAGCAAATACGAAAAGAGGCCCACGCCCTCCCAGCCGAAGAACATCTGCGCCAGGTTGTCGGCCGTCACCAGCATGAGCATGGCGAACGTGAAGCCCGACAGGTAGGCGAAGAACCACGGCCGCGCCGGGTCTTCGTGCATGTATCCGATCGAGTAGATGTGCACGAGCGCCGACACCGTCGTCACCACGACGAACATCACCGCCGTCAGTGTGTCGATGCGGAACGCCCAGCTGATGTCCAGTTCGCCCGAGGTGATCCAGCGCTCGATCACGACCCGCGCCGTCTCATGCTCGAAGCCGACGCGCCAGAACACGATCCACGACAGCACGCACGAGACGATCAGCAGGCTCGTCGTCACGAGCTCCGAGCCGCGCGCACCGATCACGCGGCCGAACAGGCCCGCGATGAGGCAGCCGATGGCCGGCAGGAAGACGATGGCCGAGTAGATCATGCCCCTCAGCCCTTCATCATGTTGATGTCTTCCACCGCGATTGAGCCGCGGTTACGGAAGTAGACGACGACGATGGCAAGGCCGATGGCAGCCTCCGCCGCGGCGACCGTCAAGTTGAACAGGGCGAACACCTGTCCGACGAGATCGCCGAGATAGTACGAGAACGCCACCAGGTTGATATTCACCGCCAGCAGCATCAGCTCGATCGACATCAAGATGACGATGACGTTCTTGCGATTGAGGAAGATGCCCAACATGCCCAGCGTGAAAAGGCACGCCGCCACTGTCAGGTAATGACTAAGACCGATGGTCATGCCGCTGCCCCCGCTCCCTGCATCAGCTTCTCCCCTCGGCAGCTGGAATGACCGAGCCGCCCGAAGGCACCTTGACCACCTCGACGCCGGTTGCCGGCGTGCGCGCGACCTGCTTGGCGATCGACTGACGCCGGACATTGGCCTTGTGTTGCAGCGTCAGCACGATGGCGCCGACCATGGCAACCAGCAGCACCAGCCCGGCAACTTCGAAGAAGAACACGTACTTCGTATAGAGGACGAGCCCCAGCGCCTGCGTGTTCGAGGCTTCCCGGCCCATCTGCGCCACGGGCGCACCCGGATTCTGCGCCAGCCCGACACCGAACCCGCGCGAGACGAACAGCGCGATCAGCTCGAACAGAACCACGCCGCCGACGATCAGCCCCACCGGCGCATTCTTCACGAACCCCGCCCTCAGCTCCGCGAAGTCGACGTCCAGCATCATGACGACGAACAGGAACAGCACCGCCACCGCTCCCACGTAGACGATGACCAGCAGCATCGCCAGGAACTCGGCGCCCAGCAGCACGAACAGCCCGGCCGCGTTGAAGAAGGTGAGAATGAGGAACAGCACCGCGTGCACGGGGTTCTTGGCCATGATCACCATGGCCGCCGAGGCGACGGCAAGTGCCGCGAAGAGATAGAAAAAGCCTGCCGTCAGCGCCATTGCCTGCGATCCACAGCCTTGTGCCAGCCGCCCGCCCGACAAACCGCACCCGCTAAGGCTCGGTCCGGCAAACCGGCGGCACATCCAACCGCGATAGGGTGAGTACCCTATGCGTCAGTCCAAACCAAGCGCCGAGAGACCTTGCATCCCTTAGCGCGTTCCCTGCCCGTCCCCGGGCAAAACAACCTGCCCGTCACCGGGCAAATCAGCGATACGGCGCGTCCGCAGCCAGATTGCGTGCGATCTCGCGCTCCCACCGGTCGCCGTTATCGAGCAGCTTTTCCTTGTTGTAGTAGAGCTCCTCGCGGGTCTCGGTGGCGAATTCGAAGTTCGGTCCTTCAACGATGGCGTCGACCGGGCAGGCCTCCTGGCACAGGCCGCAGTAGATGCACTTCACCATGTCGATGTCATAACGGGTGGTACGGCGCGTGCCGTCGTTGCGGCGCGGGCCCGCCTCGATGGTGATCGCCTGCGCCGGGCAGATCGCCTCGCACAGCTTGCAGGCGATGCAGCGCTCTTCGCCGTTGGGATAGCGCCGCAGCGCGTGCTCACCCCGGAACCGCGGCGACAGGGGGCCGCGCTCATACGGGTAGTCGAGCGTCTTCTTCTTCGAGAAGAAGTACTTCATCGCGAGGCCGAACGCCTGCACGAACTCCCACAGGAAGAGCGACTTGACCGATTGTGCGACGTTGCTTGCCACGTCTCGAATTCCTTCCCGCCTCAGGCCACGCGCGTGTACTGCAGGACCGCCGCCACGATCACAACCATCACCAGCGACAACGGCAGAAACACCTTCCAGCCGAGGCGCATCAGCTGGTCATAGCGGTAGCGAGGCACGATCGCCTTCGCCATCGCGAACAGGAAAAACACGAACACGCACTTGAGCAGGAACCAGATGATGCCTGGAACCATGTTCAGCGGCACTACATCCACCGGCGGCAGCCAGCCACCGAGGAACAGAATGCTCGCCAGCGCGCACATCGTCACGATCGACACGTATTCGCCGAGCATGAACAGCAGATACGGCGTCGAGCCGTATTCCACCATGAAGCCGGCGACCAGCTCCGATTCCGCTTCGACAAGATCGAACGGCGGACGGTTGGTTTCGGCCAGAGCGGACACGAAGAAGATGACGAACATCGGCAGCAGCGCCAGCCAGTACCAGTCGAGCGCCGATGCGGGCAGTCCCGCGTGCGTGCCGATGCCGGTCTTCTGCGCGTTGACGATGTCGGTGAGGTTCAGCGAGCCAACGCACAAGATCACGGTGATGATCACGAAGCCGATCGACACCTCGTACGACACCATCTGCGCCGCCGAACGCAGCGAGCCCATGAACGGGTACTTCGAGTTCGAAGCCCAGCCGCCCATGATGATGCCGTAGACCGCCAGCGACGACAGCGCCAACAAGTAGAGAATGCCGACATTGAGGTCGGAGATCACCCACTTGCCGAGCGAATCCTCGTTCACCGGGATCACCGCCCAGGAAGCGAGCGCAAAGGTTGCCGTGGCAATCGGCGCCAGCAGGAACACGCCTTTGTTGGCGCCACCCGGAATCACCGGTTCCTTGAAGCAGAACTTCAGAAGATCGGCGAACGACTGCAAAAGGCCAAAAGCGCCGACGACGTTGGGTCCGCGCCGCATCTGCACCGCCGCCCACACCTTGCGGTCCATCAGCAGGAGATAGGCCACGATCAGCAGCAGGCCGACAAGCGTCAGCAGGCTCCAGCCGATCATCATCGCCAGCCAGAGGCCGTAGTCCCACCAAACTTGCCAGGAGCTCTCGGTCATCTTGAATGTCGCTCCCTACTCCGCCGCCTTGAGGCGGGGCGAGTCCTGCATGTTCTTCTTCAGCGCGCTCATCTCCGCCATCACGGCCGAGGAACGCGCAATCGGATTGGTGAGGTAGAAGTCTTTGACCGACGAGACGAACGGCTCGGCAGAGATGCTTCCCGTCGCTTTCGCCAACGCCTTGACGCCGTCGAGCGAGCCGGCCGCAATCTCGTTCAGACGGGCAAAGTGCGGCACGTCCTTGTACATTTCCGACCGCAGCTGCGCGAGCGTGTCATAGGGGAGCGCGTTGCCCACCTGCGCCGACAGCGCCCTCAGGATCGCCCAGTCTTCCTTCGCCTGCCCCGGCGCGAACACAACCCGTTCGGTGAGCTGCACGCGGCCTTCGGTGTTGACGTAGCTGCCGCTCTTCTCGGTGTAGGCCGCCCCCGGCAGGATCACGTCGGCGCGATGCGCGCCGCGGTCGCCGTGGTGGCCCTGATAAATCACGAAGGCACCGGGCGGCACGTCGATCTCGTCGACGCCGAGCAGATAGAGAACATCGAGCTTGCCGACAGCCGCGGCTGCAATCTGCCCGGCCGTGTCGAGCCCGCCCTTACCCGGCACCAGCTGAAGGTCGAGTCCTCCGACACGCGAAGCTGCAGTGTGCAGCACGTTCATCGGGTTCCAGCCGCCGACGTCCTTGCCCTCGATGGCACCCAGCGCAATGCGCGATGCCATGCCGAGGATCGCCGCCCCGTCCGCGCGCGCAACAGCACCCGCCCCAACGATGATCAGCGGCCGCTTGGCGTCCTTCAGAACTTCGGCGAACGAGTGCTTGCCGTCCGCCACTTCCTGCAGCGTCTGGCCGCCCGCGCCGAGGTAGTCATACTTGTAGGTCAGCGGTGCCGCTTCGCCGATCACGCCGACCTTGAGCCCGCCTTGGCGCCAGCGCTTCAGGATGCGAGCATTGAGCACGGCCGCCTCGAGCCGCGGATTGGTCCCAATCAGCAGGATCGCATCCGCCTCGTCGATCCCCGCGATCGTCGAATTGAAGAGATAGCTTGCGCGGCCCAGTGCCGGATCGAGCTTGGCGCCGTCCTGGCGGCAATCGATGTTCGCGACTTTGAGGCGGCTCGCCAGATCCTTGAACGCGAACATCTCTTCGACGCTCGCAAGATCGCCAGCGAGGAAGCCGATGCGCTCAGGAGAAGCCTCTTTCAGCTTCTGCGCCGCCAGTGCCAGGGCCTCGTCCCAGTTCGCCGGACGCAGCCTGCCGGCTTCGCGCACATATGGCTGGTCGAGCCGCTGCATGCGAAGGCCATCGCACGCAAAGCGCGTCTTGTCGGAGATCCACTCCTCGTTCACGTCGTCGTTGTTGCGCGGAAGCACGCGCAGCACCGCCTTGCCGCGTGAATCGACGCGGATCGCCGAACCCAGCGCGTCCATCACGTCGATCGACTCGGTCTTATCCAGCTCCCAAGGCCGCGCGATGTAAGACCACGGCCGATGCGTCAGCGCGCCGACCGGGCACAGGTCGTTCACGTTCGCGCTCATCTCCGACAGGATGCCGCGATCGAGATACGTGGTGATCTCCATGTCCTCGCCGCGGCTGATCGCGCCGAGCTCTTCCACGCCCGCAACCTCTGTCATGAAGCGGATGCAGCGCGTGCAGTGGATGCAGCGGTTCATGAACGTCTTGATCAGCGGGCCGATGTACTTCTCTTCAACCGCGCGCTTGTTCTCGTCATAGCGCGAGCCGCCGACGCCATAGGCCATCGCCTGGTCTTGCAGGTCGCACTCGCCGCCCTGATCGCAGATCGGACAATCCAGCGGATGGTTGATCAGCAGGAATTCCATCACGCCTTCGCGCGCCGCCTTCACCATCGGGCTGGCGGTGAGCACCTTGCGCGGCGCGCCGTCCTTGTTCGGCGGCAGATCCGTCACGCCCATCGCGCACGAGGCGATCGGCTTCGGAATCCCCTCCACTTCGACCAGACACATGCGGCAGTTGCCGGCGATCGACAGGCGCTCGTGGTAGCAGAAGCGCGGGATCTCGACGCCCGCCATCTCGCAAGCCTGCAGGATCGTCGTCCCGGGCTCGACCTCGATTTGCTTGCCGTCGATGATGATTGGCTTCGTCGTCATGTAATCCTACCCGGTCAGCCCGTCATCGCGTTGCGATGGCGAGCACGGCGAGCCCCCCGATGAACAGGCCGAGCGACACCCAGCCCTTGGCGTATGGCGACAGCGGAACCCCGGCCCAGCGCTGCGCGATCCACACGCCGCCGCCGTAGCCGAGCAGCGCACCGATCACCGCGCCGATCCAGCCGAGAATGAGATAGCCGATCGTACCGAGCACCAGCGCCCCGACGACAGCCGGGAGCGTGAACGATGCAATGATCAGCGCCAACAGATCCACGTGCAAACCTTCATTTGGCTTTCGGCGCGGTAACGGCAGCATCTTCCGATTTAGCGTGCACCGCCCACACCTTCAAAAGATCACCGATCTCGATGCCGTCTATTGTCATTCCCTGCATCTGGCATCCGGAAAGGGAAGCGCCCGCAAGGTTGGCATCCTCAACCCGTAATCCAGCAAGATTCACGTTACGCACGCGCCAGCCCGACATGTTGATGTCGTGAAACGTGCCACCCGACATGTTCACGTTCTCATAGGTCGAACCCGACAGGTTCACATCGTCGAAATGCGAGCCCGATAGATCGCTGACACTTACGTCCAACCGATGTTTCTCGCGGTGGATTTTCATGCGACCTATTCCGCCGCCTCTCTCGCGAGGGCCTTGCGTGCTTCGATCCGCTCTTCGATCACGTGCCGGTAGTTGCGCAACAGGCCCTGTACCGGCCACGCCGCGGCATCACCCAGCGCACAGATCGTGTGCCCCTCGACCTGCTTCGTCACGTTGTAGAGAAGATCGATCTCGCGCAGCTCCGCTTCCCCGCGCTGCATCCGATCCAGCACGCGGAACATCCAGCCCGTGCCCTCGCGGCATGGCGTGCACTGGCCGCAGCTCTCGTGCTTGTAGAAGTAGGCGATGCGCGTGATCGCTTTGATGATGTCGGTGGACTTGTCCATGACGATCACCGCCGCCGTGCCGAGGCCCGACTTCAGCTTCACCAGCGCATCGAAATCCATCGTCAGGTCGTTGCACTGCTCGGCCGGGATCATCGGCATCGAGGAGCCGCCGGGGATCGCGCACAGCAGGTTGTCCCAGCCGCCGCGCACGCCGCCGCAATGCTTGTCGATCAACTCGCGCAGCGGGATGCCCATCTCCTCCTCGACCACGCACGGATTGTTCACGTGGCCGGAGATCTGGAACAGCTTGGTGCCGGTGTTGTTGGGCTTGCCGAGCGAGGCGAACCATGCGCCGCCCCGGCGCAGGATGTCGCCCACAACCGCGATGCTCTCGACGTTGTTCACCGTGGTCGGCGCGCCATAGAGGCCGACGTTGGCCGGGAACGGCGGCTTCAGCCGCGGCATGCCCTTCTTGCCTTCAATCGACTCGATCAGCGCCGTCTCTTCGCCGCAGATGTAGGCACCCGCGCCGTGATGGATGACGATGTCAAAATCCCAGCCGTGGACGTTGTCCTTGCCGATCAGCTTCGCGTCGTAGGCCTCGTCGACCGCCGCCTGCAGCCGCTCGCGCTCGCGGATGAACTCGCCGCGGATATAGATGAAGCACGTGTGCGCGCGCATCGCGAACGAGGCGAGCAGCGCGCCCTCGATCAGCAGGTGCGGATCGTGCCGCATGATCTCGCGGTCTTTGCACGAGCCGGGCTCGGACTCATCGCCGTTGATGACGAGATAAGACGGCCGCGCATCGTTCTTCGGCATGAACGACCACTTGAGGCCGGTCGGGAAGCCGGCACCGCCGCGTCCGCGCAACCCCGAGGTCTTCACCTCGTTGATGATCCAGTCGTGGCCGTTCTCGATGAAGCCCTTGGTGCCATCCCACGCGCCGCGCGCCCGCGCCGCCGGCAGCCGCCAGTCGTGGAAGCCGTAGAGGTTACGGAAGATCCGGTCTTTGTCCTGCAGCATCGCAGTCCTCTCCTCAGACCTTTTCCGCTTTCAGCGTCGGATCGGCCAGCAGCGTCGTCGGACCTCCCGCGGGGCACGACGTCTGCCGGCCCGTCTGCGAGCCGGGCTTCAGCGGGCGGCCCTTCTCCAGATCCTGCAGGATCTTGGCGAACAGCTCAGGATCGAGATCCTCGTAGGTGTCCTTGCCGATCTGCACGACCGGCGCATTGGCGCAGCAGCCGAGGCATTCGACCTCTTCCCACGAGAAATCACCGTCCTTCGACAACTCGTGCGGATGTTCGGCGATGTGCTCCTTGCACATCTCGATGATCGCATCCGATCCGCGCAGCATGCACGGCGTCGTACCGCAAACTTGCAGGTGGGCCTTCTTTCCCACCGGAGCAAGCTGGAACATCGTATAGAAAGTCGCGATCTCGAGGGCGCGGATATAGGCCATGCCCAGCATATCGGCGATGGCGCGGATGGCGGGCTCGGTCGTCCAGCCTTCCTGCTCCTGGGCGCGCCACAACAGAGCAATCACCGCGGACGCCTCTTTTCCGGCGGGATATTTGGCGATCTCACGCTGCGCCCAGGCCTGGTTTTCCGGCGTGAACGCGAAACTCAGCGGCTGCTCTGGATATAAGCGGCGGACTGCCAAGGCGGGAACCTCTCGGGATCTTTCAGCGGGCGCCCGCGGAGGAGGCCCGGATCGGTTCTGCTCGGCGATTACTCTCGCCGATATTGTCGCAGCGCACAATCACCCGTTCACTACGTCTAACGCAAACGTAACGCAAGCGTGCGCGGCCGCGCACCTTGATTGACGTCAACTCAGCTGACACCCGGTAGCGCACCCGCCCACGCGCCAGCGAGCAGCAGAGCCGCCACAGGCGCGAAGAACAGCGATGTTTGCGAAGCGACGCGCAGGAAGCCGCTCCAGAAAATCGCAAGTCCGACACCGAAGATCAGGATTACCGCGCCACCGTCCATCGGCCCGCGCACGAGCGCGAGCGCAACGCCAGCGGCAATAGAAGAAACTGCGATCAGAAGCGTCAGCGTCGGCAGACGCTCCTGCGCCTCGCCCAGCGGCCAGCCTGCTCTCTCCGCAATCGGACGATAGAGCGCGAGCGACAGGCCCCACCCAATCGCGCCAATCGCCAGAAAGAACATGAGGTCGATCATGGCCTACCGGTCAATCTCGCCGAAAACGATGTCCAGCGAGCCGAGGATGGCCGACACGTCCGCCAGCATGTGGCCGCGGTTCATGTAGTCCATAGCCTGCAGGTGCGGGAAGCCGGGCGCGCGGATCTTGCAGCGGTACGGCTTGTTCGACCCATCGGCGACGAGGTAGACGCCGAATTCGCCCTTCGGCGCCTCGACCGCGGCGTAGACCTCGCCTGCGGGCACGTGGAAGCCCTCGGTGTAGAGCTTGAAGTGATGGATCAGCGCTTCCATCGAGCGCTTCATGTCACCACGGCGCGGCGGCACCACCTTCTTGTCGGCGGCCGTCACCGGTCCTTGTCCCTCCGGCGAGCGCAGCTTGTCACAGCACTGCTGCATGATCTTCACCGACTGGCGCATCTCGGCCATGCGCACGAGATAGCGGTCGTAGCAGTCGCCGTTCTTGCCGATCGGGATATCGAAATCGAGTTCTGAGTAGCACTCGTACGGCTGCGCCTTGCGCAAATCCCAGGCCGCGCCCGAACCGCGCACCATCACACCCGAGAAGCCCCAGTCGAAACACTCTTTGAGGCTAACGACGCCGATGTCGACGTTGCGCTGCTTGAAGATGCGGTTGCCCGTCAGCAGCGTCTCGATGTCGTCGAGCACCTTGGGGTGCGTCTCACAGAACTCGGCGATGTCATCGATCAGCTCCGGCGGCAGGTCCTGGTGCACGCCACCGACGCGGAAATACTTCGCGTGCATCCGGCTTCCCGAGGCCCGCTCGTAGAACACCATCAGCTTTTCGCGCTCTTCAAAGCCCCACAGCGGTGGGGTCAGCGCGCCGACGTCCATGGCCTGCGTGGTGACGTTGAGGAGATGCGACAGAAGCCGCCCGATTTCCGAATAGAGCACGCGGATCAGCTGGGCGCGCTTCGGCACTTCCAGGCCCAGGAGCTTCTCTGCCGCCATGCAGAAAGCGTGCTCCTGGTTCATCGGCGCCACGTAGTCGAGGCGGTCGAAGTAGCCGATGGCCTGCAGATACGTCTTGTGCTCGATCAGCTTCTCGGTGCCCCGGTGCAACAGCCCGATATGCGGATCGACCCGCTCAACCACCTCGCCGTCCAATTCCAGCACCAGGCGCAGCACGCCGTGCGCCGCCGGATGCTGCGGGCCGAAGTTGATGTTGAACTGACGGATGTCTGTCTCGGCCATGCGTTTCACTTCCTAAGGCGCCCGCTAACCGTCCGAATAGCTCTAAGGACAGCCCCCCGCAACTGAAAGCGCAACCGCGCGGCAACTTGCTTGGCTTGGGCATACAGATGCGGCCGCGCGCAATCTCAGGTAGATGGGACGGGGCTATTGAGCGAACCCGGGGGGAGAAAGATGGCTTGGTCGTTTTTTGGCAAGCGGGACGAACCACCGTCGGTGCGGAAGATCATCGCCAGCCGCTCGGCCTACGAAAGTCCGGATCCCTCCAAAATCGTTCAGCAGACTGTCGACTTCGTGAACGCCATGCTCCAGCGCGGCGCCTATCTGCGCAGCGAAATCCCGATCAATGCGATGCGCAGCTATCACGTCGACTACTATCTGGCCCAGGTTTCGAATGGCGGGCACGGCCAGTTCGTCGGCAACAGCCGCTGGCAGCCGCTGGTTGTCGAAGACATCTCGGTCGGACTCGACGCCATGGGCGCAAAGCCTTTCGTCGGCATCTTCCGGGATCTGCGCGCATTGATGGATGGCGACCCCGAGCGCGGGAGGGCAATCGGTGCCGCTTTCGGTTTTGGGCCCCCCGATCCGGCCGAGGCCGCGCTCGACAAGCGCTATTTCGCCCAGGACGCCTACAAGACGTTGCTTCCGGCAAATGCTGCGTGGTTGCGGACCTTGCCGGAACTCAAGGTGGTGCCCGACGAGGTCTACCCTACTGAGATTGGGGCCATCTGCAATGCCAATCCCCAGCGCACGGCCCGGCTTGCCGCGCGCCGGCGCCAGTCGATGGCCCAAATCATGGCCGATCCGTTGCGCGTTGCCGCCCGACTACTCAGCGTGAAGGCCAACTGCCTGCCGGTGCTAGCGTTCGGTGGGGGCGATCCATCGGCCATAGCTCCAGATGGCCGCAACACCACTGCGTGGACGATCCAGACGAGGACCGGCCCATTCGAGGTCTTCATCTTCGACGACGTCGCCCTGCTGTGCTCCAAACATCTCGCCGACGGTCGGCAGCTTACGAACGAGGTCATGGCGGAGACGGAACGCTCTATGGCCAACGGAAACAGAACTAGCCTTGCTGCTTTCGCGTCAATGACGCGCAAGGAGGTCGCTCGCATTCCAGCAAGCGAAATCGCCGGCGCAATAGCTGCGGCCAAGCAGATGCCCATTGTCAGGTTCGCCGAGCTGCTATGCGCCAAGCTCGATCAGGACGAGGAGTTGCAAGATGTTTACGCAGCGGTCCTTCACAGATCGGGTCAATGGCTGTGGCTCATGCAGACGAGCAAGCGGGCTGCGCTGTTCGGCTTCAACGCGCAAGATCTCGTACTCACGGATCCGAGGCAAGAAAAGCGCCTCGCAGTGTTGGGCCCAAGCGAAATCCGCAAGGCAATCAAGGAGGATGCCCTAGGCCAAGCTTGACCGTGCCCCCGCAAGGGGGAGGGGGAAGATATGAGGCGTCTGCCGATGTGAGTTGTAGATTAGCATGGTTGAACGCGATCTCGGCCCCTATCCGCTACCTCCTACTCCCGCCGCGCTATCGGCTCAATCGCTGAGACCCGCGCCAGCTTGGCTTTCTCGTTCACCCGCGCGACGAAACGCGCCCACGGCACGATCATGCGCTCGTGCCGCCCCTCGCCGATCATGTCGATCCCGTCGTGCGCCCTGACGTGGAACGCCACGCGCCGCCCGGTGATTCCCGTGCATTCCGCGTCCACTGTGACAGTCTGCCCCGGCACCGTCGCCGCCGAGTGTGACACGTCGATGTGCACGCCCAGGCTCCCCTCGCCCTCATCGAGATGCGGCGCCAGCACCTTGAGGCACGCCCACTCCATCAGCCCCACCATGAAGCCGGTCGCGAACACGGTCGGCATCTCGCGGAATTCCGGCGCCTCCGGATAAAGGTGCGGCACCGTCTTCTCGGCCGGAATACGGAACGAGAACTGCCCCTTGTCGCCAACCTTCAGCGTGTCCTTCACGGCGCCTCCTCACCCGCGGCTTCACCGAGCTTTCCGGTTGCCACGTAGTTTCTGCTTACGTTGTAGAAGCTGAGGATAGACTCGCCAGCATCGAGCCCCTCGGCGATCTGCTTCTCCACCTTATGGAAGGGATAGGCCGCATCGCCATTGGCGAAGAGTACGATGAGCGCGCCGTTCCCGTCCTCCGACCAGTCGGCACCCGGCACTGCCTCGATGATGGCTTCACCCAGATAGCACCCGATCACGCCCACGAGCCCGCGCGCCGTTTCGGGCACCTGGGCGCGCTGGCGCTCGATAAATTCCTCGACGTAGGCGACACTGGCGGCATCGAACCCCAGCGTCCTGCCGCTTGCATGAGCGAGCTCCCGAATGACGAGTTCGGCGTTTGCCCGAATGGTTTCCAGCCGCTCTTCGCTCAACGCCACAGCGTCACTCCGGCAGCCTGAGGCGCACCCACTGCCCGGCATATGCAGCAACCACGAGCGGCACCGCCAGCAGGGCGAACGTGAAAAGTCCCATCGGCCACAAGCCCGCGTTCACTTCTGCGGCAGCGAGACTGAGCAGCACCGCCCACACCGCCTGCGCACCGGCGATCACCAGCCCCCAGCGCCAGGGATGCTCGGGAAAGCCGAGACCGAGCAGAAAAGCGGTGCCGAGCATCAGCGGGTAGCCGATCATCCAGTATTTGGGATCGTCCCACGCCTCGCGCCGCTCACCGAGGAGCCGCACCAGATCCCAGCTCAGCACGCCGCATACGACGGCGATCGATGCCGGAACGATGCCTGAAATGTCGGGACCGGAGCGTGCCACGCCTCACCTCCGCACGAAAGCGCTTCAGGCCCTGCCCGAAGGGCCGGACGCCTTCTCGTCGCCCGGCAGCACGTAGTTGGTGCCTTCCCATGGCGACTCAAAATCGAACGAGCGGAATTCCTGCACCAGCTCGACCGGCTCATAAACGACGCGCTTCTGCGCCTCGTCGTAGCGAACCTCGACGTAGCCGGTGAGCGGAAAGTCCTTGCGCAACGGATGGCCCTGAAAGCCGTAGTCGGTAAGCAGGCGGCGCAGATCCGGATGGCCCGAGAACAGGATGCCATACATGTCGTAGGCCTCGCGCTCGAACCAGTTCGACGCCGGAAACACACCCACGGTCGACGGCACAGGCGTCGTCTCGTCGGTCGTCAGCTTCAGCCGGATGCGCTGATTGAGGCGCGGCGACAGCAAATGATAGACGACGTCGAACCGCTCGGCCCGCGCCGGCCAGTCGACGCCGCAGATGTCGATCAGCACCTCGAACTGGCACTGCGCATCATCCCGCAGCAACGTCAGCACATCGACGATCTTGTCGCGCGCAATATCGAGCGTCAGCTCGCCATGGGCAATGTGCGAGCCCAAAACAGCTGCACCCAGCGCGCCTTTGCAGTGCGTTTCCAGTTGCTGAAGCTTCTCGCTCATCGCTGCATTCGCTTTCTAAGGTCGCCGCTCACGGCTTCTCTGACGTGCGCTTCAAGTCGGAGCATCCGGCCGTCGCTTCAGGGCCGCCCTCGATATAGCAGGCCGCGATGTGATCTGGAGCGAGGATGCGCCCCTGCACCGAAGCTTTGCTGGTGGTCGCGGTCCAGGCGAACGACACGTTGTCGGGAAAGACGATCCCAAAGATATCCTTGTGACCGCCGTCGTAATCGAAGTAGCCGCGGAAGCGCCGATCTGTCTGCTCGGTGATGTGCACGGTCCGCTCGCGCGTCCTCAGCCCAAACCTTTCACCGATTGTGTCGTTCTTGCCCGACCAGGTCCCGACCATGTTCGGGATTTCGTCGGCCGATGCGAGCCCGGCGCTCGCAATGGACACGATCGCGCTCAGGACAGAGGCAAGGGCGAGCTTTGCGCGTTGCATTGCTTCTCCTCCGCGCCTTTAGCGCTCGATCGTACCCGTGCGGCGGATCTTACGCTGCAGCAGCAGCACGCCATAGACCAGGGCTTCCGCAGTCGGCGGGCAGCCCGGCACGTAGATATCGACCGGCACGATGCGATCGCAGCCGCGCACCACTGCGTAGGAATAGTGATAGTAGCCGCCACCGTTGGCGCACGAGCCCATCGAGATCACGTAGCGCGGCTCCGGCATCTGGTCGTAGACCTTGCGCAGGGCCGGAGCCATCTTGTTGGTGAGCGTGCCGGCGACGATCATCACGTCCGACTGGCGCGGCGAGGCGCGCGGGGCGAAACCGAAGCGCTCCAGGTCATAGCGCGGCATCGACGCCTGCATCATCTCCACGGCGCAGCACGCAAGGCCGAACGTCATCCACATCAGCGAGCCCGTGCGCGCCCAGTTGATGAGATCGTCCGTCGTGGTGACGAGGAAGCCCTTGTCGGCGAGCTTGGAGGAAATCTGCGTGAAGCCCTCCTCGCCCGGCTTCACCAGAAAGCCGCCCGAGCCGTCGAGCTCAGCCTTGGTCGGCGTGATCAATCCCATTCCAGGGCTCCCTTGCGCCACTCGTAGATGAAGCCGACGGTCAACACGCCGAGGAAGATCATCATCGCCCAGAATCCGTAAAGGCCGATGTCGCCGAACGCGACCGCCCACGGGAACAGGAACGCGACCTCGAGGTCGAAGATGATGAAGAGGATGGCGACGAGGTAGAACCGCACGTCGAACTTCATGCGCGCATCATCGAATGCGTTGAAGCCGCATTCGTACGCGGACACCTTTTCGGGGTCCGGGTTGTTGACGGCGATCATGAATGGCACCGCCATGAGAGCCACGGCGATGAAGAGCGCAATGCCGATGAACACGGCGATCGGCAGGTAATCGTAGAAGAGCTGGTCCATGCGAGCTTGCCTGGGGCGTGCCTGGGATCGGTTAGGCTGGCGTGTCGTTTTAGACTGAGAGGCCGCGATACGGCCAGCCGCTACCGCGCAGTCCGCTGCGCTGCAATAACGACTATTTGTGTGTTAACGCACCCGCCTCGCCCGCGCAACCCGCGCGCGCCGGCAGCGGATCACATGATCCGCCGCTATATGCCGCTCTGGGTCAGTTCCAGGTGTGGAGCAAACGGCGCCAGCATTGGACGCACAGCACCGTGCGCAGGCGCAGCGGCCAGAAGGGCGCGCTGCCGCAGGTGGGCTGAAGGCCGATTTGGATAAAGAAGGATTAGTGGCGCGAGAGACGGGACTTGAACCCGCGGCCTCCGGCGTGACAGGACAGAGGCCCAAATCACCCTTAGATACCCTTAGCTACCCTTTACCTCGATATTTCCTCTGCTTACCCGAAAACACCCCCCGACATAACCACCCTATTCCCCATTCATAACCACCTCCGTTTCCCGCCGCGTGCTGACCTATTGCTGACCCGTTTCAAATGCCCCCTTATGACCCAACCTCAAACCGGGAGCAGCACATGGCAGACAACTTTACCCAACGCACCATCGAAGCCCTTCAAGCCGATCCCAACAAAGATACCTTTCTCTGGAGCTCCGATCCCCCGGGGTTTGGTATCCGCGTCAAACGGTCTTCCGGCCTCAAGTCCTTCATCGTCCAGTACCGCAACAAATATAACCAGTCCAAACGCCTTACGATAGGCCGCTACGGCATCCTCACCCTCAAGGACGCCCGCGACCTCGCCAAGGCCGCCCTCGCCAAGGTCGCCGCTGGCCTCGATCCCGTCGAAACCGTCAAAAAAGATAAAGCCGCGCTCACCGTGCGCGACATGTGCGACCTCTATTTCGACCACGCCGAGCAGGGCATACTCCTCACCAGAAACGGAACACCCAAGAAGCACGCAACCCTCTCCGCCGACAAAGGCCGCATCGAACGGCACATAAAACCCCTCATCGGTTCCATCCCTCTACCTGAGCTGTCCTTCGCCGATGTCCAGCGCATGCACCACGGCATCGTCACCGGCAAAACCGCCCTCGAGGAAACCCGTCCCGGTGTCCATATACGCGTAACCGGCGGAGCCGGAGCCGCCGCCAAGACCGTCAAGCTCCTCAGCGCCATCTGCAATTACGCCCAGCAGCACCGCCTCCTAACCCAGAACCCGTGCACCAACATCAAGGTCAAGCCCGACGGAAAACGCACCCGACACCTCACCCCCGCCGAATACAAGTCACTCCGTCTCGCTATCACCAACACCGCCGTCAATGGCTCTTTTCCTATGCACGCCCGCGCCATCATCGCCCTGGCCCTCACCGGGTGCCGGAAAACCGAACTCCTGTCCCTCCATGAAAACGACGTCCGCGCCGACTGCCTCCGCCTCCGGGAAACCAAAACATCCAAACCCGGGCAACCCGAATACCGCCCCTGCGGCGACACGGCGCTCGCCTACCTCAATTCCCTAAAAACAGGAAAAACGGATTGGCTCTTTCCTTCCCCCACCAAAGACGGCCCCACGGTCAATGTGCGCAAATTCATGGCCGGACTCTGCCAGGCCGCAGACATCGAAGGCGTATCCAGCCACACCCTACGGCATAGCTACGCGACCGTAGCCAACGAACTCGGCTACAGCGAATACATCATCGCAGGCCTCCTCGGACACAGCCGCACATCGGTCACCGCCACATACGCCCACCAAGTGGATCATGTCCTCAAATCAGCGGCCGACCGCGTCTCAGCCGAAATAGCCGAGCGCATGGGTCTCAACATCATTCTTCCCGAGTCTTCTCCTCAAGCCAGCCCGCCACATCCTCGGCCGCATACAGCACCTTCGCCTTTCCCCCACGGCCAAAACGAAAATAGCGCGGACCTTCACCCTTGAGCCGCAAAACCTCCATCGCGCGCGGAGATGCCCTCAGCATCTCCGCCACCTCGGCACTCGTCAGAAATTTCGGAAACCGTCCCCCCTCACTCAAACCTTGAACTGCTCCGCCCAAGCGAGAACATCCTCCAGCTTATAAATCACCTTAGCCTTGCCCCCCGAACCAAACCGTAGGTACGGCGGCCCGCGCCCTTCCAGACGCATCTTCTCCAAAGACCGCGGCTTATACTTCAGCATCTCAGCTACCTCCGCAGTGCTCAGGAACACCGGGTAATTCTTTTCACCCTCATCCATCCCTTTGAACCGCCCCACGCTCACCAAAAATCACTTCACCACCCGACCCACCCACTGCTATCCTTCACTCAGCAGCTTTCAGGACCAACATGAACCCCACCGCACAACTCACGGCCGCCGAACGGGAATTGAACGCGGCCCTTGCCACCTTCAATATCGCGCGGCTTAGCCTCAACACAACACTTTCGGGCGTCGGCGCGCGGGAAGGGGCCTCCGACCGGCTCATCAGTCACACCGAGGAATACGGTGTCGACCACACCCTTTCCCAGCTGCGGAAGAACCCCTCCACCTTCGACCTCTCCGGTCCCATCCCCGAAGGCGCCCTGGCGCAACTGAAGAACCACCTTACCCGCGCCCGCGATGCCAACGAAGGCGTCGACCTTGCCATGGCCAAGCGCGAGAAGCTGGCAACCGCCGCCGATCCTTCGCGGCCCAAAGCCTTGATGGTCTTCGGCAGGCAGGTGTTCTTCGACCCCGACGCCGGCACCGCCCATGACCGGGACACCGGCACCGTCAGCCCCGCCACCTTCGAAAACGTCCAAACCAAGGAACCCGACCGCAAGCGCGACCGCGACCGCAACTGACCCCCCATGCAAACGGGGAGGCCAAAGCCTCCCCGCGCGGAACTCTATTTTCTGCCTACCCCTGAACTCCCATCCGACAATCCCCACACGGGCCACTTGCCCCGCAGATTCCCTTGTGAGATACGCGCTCCAACCACATCACGGAGGCGCGCATGAACAAATACATCAAACCAGAGCGCATCAGCCTCAAACTCCACCCCGACCGGCTTTGCACAATAAGCTCAAGTTCGCACAAAAACCCTAGCATCTGCACAAAAACTCCCCTCACCCAGCCGCACAACCGCAAACCGACGGGTCACACTTTTTCCTGGAACAATTCCCGGTTCATATCGTTGCAACCCCGTGATGTCGCATTTCATGGAGGGTTCCATGCAACCGTTTGTCCAGATATCGCACGAGGAGCTGACTCAGCTGAGGGAGAGATTGAAAGCTCTCGAGGAGGAGCGGTCAATTCTGCTTGGCTCGATACGCTTCATCGAAGAGAGATTCGCAGCCCCCCATGATTTGAGCCAGCGCGAGCCGAACATCGCGGCCCCGAGCACGTCGGCTCAGCCTGATGATGTCGCTGATCTGGAGGATCTACCTCCTGAAGCTCTGGAGACGCTAGGATTGTCCGAAGCTGTTCTCGAGATTGCTCGTAAGTATAGGCGTCCGATGAAGGCCAAGGGATACATGGCCTGCTTACCCAAGGTCGGCTTCAATCGAGAGGTCGAATACCAGAACGTCTACAATGCGCTTGTTCGGATGAGCAAAAAGAAGCGCCTTACCAGAACAGCAGACGCGAAATTCTCTCTTCCCGATGACGGAAAATCATCCTGGAATGGATCCGCACAATTGCGGCGGTAAGATTCAAACGCCTCTTCTGGGTTCAAACCAAGCCGCACACGGTCGCACCACCATTCGTGCTGCTAGTAAAGGAGCGTCATCCAATGCCGTCAAAAAAAGGCCGCCCATCTCAAAAACTGCCTCCCGAGGATCACGACCATTCAAAACCGCCACGCCGCGTCCGAACCTCTTGCCCGCCAAGAGCGTCTGGGCGCCTACGCAAAACCTATCGACAGAATTGGCCTGCTTACAACGCCGCTCAGACATATGAAAAAGCACAATTTCAATCGTTGCTGTCAAAACTTACGGAAGGTTTGGAGCACCCGAAACAACGCGTGAATGGGCGCCCGCGCATCCCTTTTAAGGTGGCGATGTTCTGCGCGGCCTACAAAGTGTATTCTACCTTTTCCGCGCGGCGGTTCATGACTGATCTCCGGGAGGCGCATAAGAGTGGTTTGATAACGGTGCTACCACATTTCAATACAGTACTTAACTTACTCGAAGACGCGACGATTACCCCCGTTCTAAAAGAGCTTGTAGTCATAAGCAGCTTGCCTCTGCGGGGCATAGAAACCTGCTTCGCCATCGATTCTTCCGGATTCACTGCGCCGCTCTACATTGATGACGATGCGGACAATGCAAGCGCCGATCGCAGGCAACATGGTTGGGTCAAGGCCCATGTTATGTGCGGGGTGAAGACCCACATTATAACCGCCGTAGACATTCGGGGGCCATACTCTGCCGACACAAACTCTTTCCCATGCCTTCTAAAGAAAACCTCAGAATCGTTTTGTGTAAGGGAGGTCAGCGCCGACAAAGCGTACTTTAGTCGCGCGAATTTCGTCTTAGCAGAAAAAATCAAAGCCCGTCCTTATATTCCATTCAAGAGCAACGCCACGGGGTTGGGACCTCCGCAAATGGAAAAAATGTATCATCATTTTCAATTGAGGCGAGATGATTTCATGCGGCATTACCATAAGAGAAGCAATGTCGAAACCGTATTCTCCACATTGAAGCGAAAGTATGGGGCATTCCTTCGCAGCAAAAGCGAACACGCCATGGTCAATGAGGTTCTTCTACGGGCTGTCTGTCACAACCTATGCGTCCTTATTCAAGAGGCGCAAGAATTAGGGATCAAACCAGAACTCGAGTAGGCTAATGCGTGTATCCTGACAGAAGCGGCGACCCAGCCACCCTCGGGGCTATGTTTTTTCGTCTGAGGCTCTACGCTTCGGCTCGCTTTCCTTGCTGACTTGCCTTGGGCGGTCCCAGTAGGGTGACTTACAGCGCGGGCAGACCTTTGGGTCACGCGCCTTTTCTCTTGGCAGCCATTCGTGCCCGCATCGCTCGCAGCGATAGCCCCATAGCTGAACCTTCTCCACCATGCGGCGCTGTATATTCCTTCCGGGAATATACTTCAAGGTCATTGACGGCGACAACCTACTAGGGATATATACCTATTAGGTATACCCAGGGCGTCGCCGTGCCTCAGACCTTGTCGCCGCGAGAAATTGCAGGACTGCAAATAGCCGCCATGGCACGGCTGAGGCGCCGCGGCGAATTTTGGCTGGTGCCATCGCATGGACAGGGGCGTGGTGGAAGCCCTCATAAAGTAAGACCCCACCCAACAACCCCTCACTGCTCTTGCCCTGACCACACACTACACGGCGGAAAATGCAAACACATCTATGCTGTCGAATACGCGCGCCAACGAGAGAACGCCGTAGCAAACGACCCGCATGATGAAGCTGAAATTCCAGTCGCACCACCGCCTCGAAAAACCTATCCGCAGGCCTGGAAGGCCTACAACGCAGCGCAGACGCAAGAAAAGGCGATTTTCCAACACCTGCTTAAAGAACTCGTGCGCGACGTCGGTCTTGAAACCTCTGAGGCCTCTAATGGACGTCCGCGGTTTCCGCTCGAGGACGCCCTGTTTTGCGCATGCTTCAAGGTGTATGCGACCTTCTCAGCCCGCCGCTTCATGACCGACCTGAGGGACGCGCATGGAAAGGGCTATATTTCGTCGGTTCCGCACTTCAACACGATCCTCAACTACCTTGGCGCTGAGGCAACCACGTCCATTCTGATGGATCTTGTCGCGCGCAGCAGCAAGCCGCTGTCGGGGATCGAAACGGACTTCGCTGTCGACTCAACCGGGTTCTCTTCATCGCGGTTCGATCGCTGGTTTGATCATAGGCAGAAGAAGCTTCGTCAGGAGCACTCATGGGTGAAGGCGCACGCCGTTTGTGGCGTCAAAACGAACGTGGTGACCGCGGTTGTCATCGGTGAGAAAAATGCACCTGACGGCCGCCAGCTTCCGCAATTGCTGGCTAAAACCGCTGAGCATTTCACAATGCGTGAGGTGTCCGCGGACAAGGCGTACTCATCGTTCGCGAACCTTGATCATGTCGACCGTTATGGCGCGACTCCCTTCATCGCATTCAGGCGCCATGTCAGTGGGCGTGGACCAAAGGTGTGGGAAAAAATGTTCCTCATGTTTCAGCTGGAGAGAGAAGCGTTCTTTGCGCACTATCACAAGCGCAGCAATATCGAAGCCTGTTTCTCCATGATCAAGAGAAAGTTCGGAGACAGCGTTCGAAGCCGACTACAGGTTTCCATGAAAAATGAAGTGCTCTGTAAGATTATCTGCCACAATATCTGCGTGTTGATCCAGGAAGCGCATGAGCTTGGTATCGAACTAAAGTACGAATGACATAGCTGCGGGCCGTGCCGGCAGAGCTTCCGTGGGCAACTCCAATGCGGTTGTTTGCGCTCGCAATTGGAGTATTTGTCGCCCGCCACGGGGTTCACCTGCAGCAACGTTCGCCTATCTCGGCCCTCGGCGGTTCGTGCAGCAATTGCTGTCGCACCAAGTCGAGTCAGATTTTAGTCGCCCGGCTTTGCAGATATCCGCGTACCTACGTGGCGACCGCGGATTAGCCAGGTTCGGCCAGCCAATATCTGACACGGGGAGCCGCAGCTGGGCAGCACGGCCTGTGGCCCTCGTGACGCAAACACTCTTTGAACCGATCAGCGAGCTTATCTGTGTCCAGCACCTCGCCCAAGCTCTCAGCAAACGAAGGCCAATGCGTCATGGAATCGGGTGGGGGCTGTTGGCCCTCTGCATCCCCGACGTATGACAAGCGGGCGATTATCAGCGGCAGGCGGCCTCTATGCGACCGCCTGCAGAAAACCATCTATGGCGAACTAATGCTGTCCGTGTCCGTGTCCATGGCGGTGGCCATGCCGATGCCTAAAGCCACGAAAGTGGTGGCGGTGGTGTCGAATGAAAAAGGGGATGTAATGCCGGTGACGGCTGTGAAGGCGCCGATGGACTTGTTGGAGCATGCCGTTCTCCAGCCCGACGGTACGCACAGCGGGGATCGGTGCGGCGTGAACGGATGTCGCCATCACTCCCAGTACGCAGACTAAGCCGCAAACCTTGATTGCGCTCAACATGATTTCCTCCTGACAACGCAACTTGGCCGCAAGCGAGCGATGCGTCGCTGAACGCTTGCAGCCAAGTTTCATATTGCACACCAAGCTGAAACCAGCCTGAACGGGCATTGAGGAACGGAGGATCGTCGCGAATGTCAGTGGGTGCGGGCGTCAGGAGGATCTGAATACTAGGCGGCCCGCGCATCGCCGATTTCGCGTCGACGGAACCTATGCTTCAGCGCTTAATGGCCGTGAGCGTCCTTGATGCCCAGCAGCTTTTGAGCTTCTTTGAGCGCCGCTTCGCATTCCTCATTCTTCTTCGCCGTATGCATCTCCTCAGCAGTGGCTCGCGCGGCCTTCACTTTGGCCATGTCGCCATCGCTCAGCTTCGCCGTTGCCATCGCCTTATCCACGGCGGCCATGTCTGCATCGCAATGATCGCCTGCTGCCATGGCAGGAATTGCGAGGCCGATTGCTGCCGCCGCAGCCAAGGTCAAGGTCAAGTTCTTCATAGTTGTCTCCTCTCAATTTGAGCCGAGCTTCCTGTGAGCTCGGCTCGTTGGTCAACTCTCTGTGTTAGTTTTTGTCCGAACGCTTGGCCTACCAGTTTCGGCCGTGACCATGGCCCCGGCGCGCGAACTTCAACCAGGGATTCCGAGCCCAGCGGTTGCGGACATGCCCGCGGCGTTCACGGTCCACGTGCCGCGAGTAGCCCCGGTCGTGATCGCGGGAGCTGTAACCACTGCGGTTGTGGTCTCCAGCCTGGGCTGCCGACGCAGCGATGCCTAGGGCGCCGCATCCTGTCAGAACGGCAAGCGCAAAAAGCGAGGGAGTGCGAAGCATGGGAATTCTCCTCTTCGACAATATATTTGTTTAGTCGCCGAGTTATTCGGCCATTCCCTTTTTAATAGGCTGCGAATGTCCCTCACGTGAACTGCCCGTTCACCGTCAATTCATTGACCTGATGAGGGGCTGAATAAAATAGAAATGCGCGTGTTTTGCGGCGCCAAACTGAAATGAATCTGAATAACGAAGGCGAATTGCGATTTTATCCGGACAACTTACTCGACGAGGCCAAAATGCGCATTGTGGTCACGACCGCCGGGCTTGTAGTCCGGGCGCAGGCGACTAAGCTCCTGCCGCGCAGCGGTGGCGTCGCCTGCTTGCTCGTAGAGCAGAGCTCGGTCTGCGCGCGCATGGTCATCTTCGGGCGCGAGTTCGAGGGCCCGGTTCAAGTCAATGAGCGCCTGACCATCTTGACCTCTCTTGAGAAAGAGATGCGCGCGACGATGATGCGCCTCCGCAAATGCCCCGCCGGCTTGAACGGACGCATTCATGTCAGATATCGCGGCGTCGAGCTGACCGGTTTTCTCGTAGGCGCGCGACCGATGGAAGTACGTCATGGCATGAGACGGGTTATGAGACAGCGCGCGTGTGAAGCTTATAATTGCGTCGGCGAATAGCCCCTGTGCCATCAGGGTCCGGCCCAAATTATCGAACACGACACCCCCGCCGATGCCGGGGTCGAGCAGGGCCGCAGTCTTGAAATCCTCTGTTGCGCTAGCCCAGAGATGTACCCGGGCGTTGATCAGCCCACGATTGTAGTAGGCAACCGCCAGCGTGGGATCGATGGCAATCGCGTAGTCCGAGTCGCCTACCGCACCTAAAATATCCCCCCGCGCAGCCCGGATCAGGGCACGCGCTGCACAGGCGAGCGCATTGCCGGGATCGATGCGGATTGACTTCGTTAGGAGCGTGAAAGCTCGGCGGAGGTCGCCGCCTCGACTTTGCGCGATTGCAAGGCTGTAGATGCGCTTACTCAGCGCGCGGTTCCTGGCGCGAGTAGGCGCTTCGGTAGGGTTGGCGCGTGTCGATATTGGAAAGAGCGAGTCTGCCAGCGAAAGCTGGGGAGCCACTACACAGACCGTGGCAACGATCGCGATTGCCAGCGCTTGCGCAAACATCGCTTTCCTCCCCTTGCGGCACACTGCGCAGTCTTATGTGGCCCAATACCCTCCGCACTGCATTGGACGAGCGATGAGCATTGCGTGCAGCATCATTCGGCGGCGAGGCCCGCGGCCGCGGGATCAACGGGACGCGGCTGGGCCAAAATGTAGCGCTTATAGAGCGCGGGAAGCACGATCAGTGTTAGCAGCGTTGCGGTGATCAAGCCGCCGATGACCACAGTGGCGAGGGGCTTTTGAACCTCCGCTCCCGTGCCGGTCGCCAGCGCCATCGGCACAAAGCCGAGTGAGGCGACGAGCGCGGTCATGAGCACCGGCCGAAGACGCGTCATCGCCCCTTCGTAGATGGCATCTTCCCCCGGCTTCCCTTGTTCTCGTAGCTGGTTGATGTAGGTCACCATCACAAGACCATTGAGGACCGCGATACCGGACAGGGCAATGAACCCGACGGCTGCCGAGATCGAGAATGGCATGCCGCTGAGGTAGAGCGTGAAGATGCCGCCCGAAACCGCCAGCGGTACGCCGGAAAAAACGAGCAAGGCTTCGCGCACACTACCGAGAGCGGTGAACAGCATGAGAAAGATGACGAAGAAGCAGACAGGTACGACGATGAGCAGGCGGCTTTGAGCTGTCTGCAGGTTTTCGAACTGACCACCCCAGGTGATCCAATTACCGGGCGGGATCTTGACCTGGGCGTCGATCTTCTGTTGGGCCTCCTGAACGAAGGAGCCGATGTCGCGGCCGCGCACGTTCGCCTGCACGACAACGCGGCGTTTGCCATTCTCGCGGCTGATCTGGTTGGGGCCTTCCTCGATGTTGAATGTGGCCAGTGTCTTAAGTGGCACGAAATTCGGGCGGCCGGGCCCCGCTGTGGGAATAGCGACCGGGAGATTCTGCAGTGTGTCGAGGTCATCGCGCAGACGATCGGGAAGGCGGACAAGGATGTCGAAACGCCGGTCGCCTTCAAACACAAGTCCCGTCTCGCGTCCGCCGACCGCGATGGAAACCACGTCAAGCACATCGCCGACATTGAGTCCGTACCGCGCGATTGCTGCTTTATCGAGTTTCACGTTGAGCATTGGCAGGCCCGTGGTCTGCTCGACTTTTACATCGGCCGCTCCCGGCACGGAGCGCAGCACCGAGGCGATCTTATTTGCGGTTTCTCCCAGCTCCTCGAATTTGTCGCCAAACACCTTCACTGCCACATCGCTGCGCACGCCGGCGATGAGTTCGTTGAAACGCATCTGGATGGGCTGCGTATATTCGTAGTTGTTGCCCGGCAACTGGCCGACCGCCTTGGCGATCCTTTCGATCAGTTCGGCTTTGCTTTCTCCCGGATTGGGCCACTCGTCCTGCGGCTTCAACATGATGAATGTGTCGGATACGTGCGGCGGCATGGGATCGGCGGCCATCTCGGCCGTTCCCGTCTTGGAGAAGACGAACGCAACTTCGGGAAATTTGCTGACGGCGGATTCCACCTTCAACTGCATGTCGAGCGATTGCGTCAAGGAGGTGGAAGGAATGCGCATGGCGTGCATCGCCAGATTCTTCTCGTCCAGTGTCGGAATGAACTCCTGACCGAGGCGCGTGAACAGAAATAGCGACACGGCAAAGAAGCCGAGAGCAACGATGATTACGAAGCCTGTGTCCTCGAGCCCGGCCCGCAGCATCGGGGCATAGCGCGCCTTGGCGAAGCGGATAAAAAAGTTGTCCTTCTCCTCGACTTTGCCTGACACGAAGATTGCGATCATCGCCGGCACGAACGTCAGAGACAGGACGAATGCGCAGACCAGGGCGATGATGACGGTCAGGCCCATAGGCTCAAACATCTTGCCTTCGACGCCGGTGAAAGTCAGCAATGGGAAATATACGGTGATGATAATGATCTGGCCGAACACCGATGGCTGGATCATCTCCTTGCTCGCAGTCATTACCTCCTGCATGCGCTCATCGAGCGTAAGGAGCCGACCTTCGTGATGCTGGCGCTCGGCGAGCCTCCGTATCGCGTTCTCGGTGATGATGACGGCGCCGTCGACGATAAGTCCGAAATCGAGCGCTCCCAGGCTCATGAGATTGGCCGACGTGCCGGTCTGGAGCATGCCAATTACGGTCATCAGCATCGTTATGGGAATGACGAGCGCGGTGATCAGCGCGGCGCGCAGATTGCCGAGCATGAGGAACAGCACGACGATGACGAGCAAGGCGCCTTCGGCAAGGTTCTTGGAAACGGTCTTGATCGTCGCGTCGACCAGCAAGGTCCGGTTCAGCACAGTCTGGATGGCAATATCGGGCGGTAGCGACTTGCTGATCTCCTTGATCTTCTCGTCCACGAGGCCGGACACGATGCGGCTGTTGCCGCCCTTCAGCATCATCGCAGTGCCGACGACGACCTCGCTGCCGTTTTCGCTCGCCCCGCCTGTCCGCAGTTCGCGACCCAGGCCTACCTCGGCGACATCCTTGAGGAAGACCGGCACGCCGTTTTTGTTGGCGATGATAACGTTGCCGATGTCCGTCGTGGTCTCGAGGCGTCCGTCAGCGCGGACGACGTAGGATTCACCGCGCTGCTCGATGTAGCCTGCACCGACGCTGGTATTGTTGCGCTCGAGGGCTGCCACAACGTCAGCAAAAGAGAGCCCAAGCGAGAGAAGTTTGTCAGGATCAGGCTGCACTTGGTACTGCTGCTTGAACCCCCCGATTGCATCGACCTCGGCGACCCCTGGAATGCCCTTCAATTGCGGACGGATGATCCAGTCCTGGACCGTGCGCAGGTACATGGCACGCTCAAATTCCTTGGTCAGCCTCTGTCCCTCTGGCGTGAGATAGCTGCCATCTGTTTGCCAGCCCGGTTGCCCGTCTTTTACGTCTGCCCCTTTGCCCTGCGGGTTCTTGTAATGGACCGTCCACATGTAGATTTCTCCGAGGCCCGTCGACACCGCTCCCATATGAGGTTCAGCACCCGGAGGAAGGTTCGCTTTGGCCTGCGACAGGCGTTCCGTCACCTGCGTGCGCGCGAAGTAGATGTCGACGTTATCCTCGAAGACGGCGGTCACCTGCGAGAAGCCGTTGCGCGAGAGCGACCGCGTGTAGGAGAGGCCAGGAATACCCGCGAGCGCCGTTTCAATCGGATAGGTGACGTTCTTCTCGATCTCGAATGGCGATAGTCCGTTGGCCTCGGTATTGATCTGCACCTGATTGTTGGTGATGTCGGGGACGGCATCGATGGGCAGCTGGGTAAGCGACTTCATGCCGAAGGCGGCAATGGCCGCGACAGCGAGAACGACCAGGAATCGCTGCTGGATCGAGAAGCTGAGGATGCGCTCTATCACTGGGACTGACCTTTAGTGCTCGTGCTCGGCTTCGGATTTTCCGAGCTCGGCCTTGAGGGTGAACGTGTTCTGCGTAGCAACGCTCTCTCCGGGTTTCAGACCCGAGACGATCTCAACATTCTGGCGGTCTTCACGCCCGAGCGTGACGGGACGCGCCCGGAAGCCGCCATTGACGGCTACAAACACCGACTTCTGACCATTGATCGTCTGGATGGCGTCCCGTGGCACGGCCACGGCAGCCTTTTGCTGGCCGGCAATGAGCTGCGCACGCACGTAGTCGCCGAGCTGCCAGCTGCCCTCGGCATTATCGATCTCGGCTATCGCCTTCGCCGCGCGGGTCTCTGGATCGATCACCGGGCTGAGCGCAATAATCTTCCCGCGCGCGGTGCGGTCGTCCCCGGTGACGATGACCTCCTGCCCCTCTTTGGCGAACGGTAGGTCGGCCGGCTGCACTGCGAGTTCGACCCACACCGTCGAAAGGTCCGCGATGTTGAAGATCTCTTGCTCGGTGCCAACCATTTCGCCGAGGATCAGGCTGCGCGCAGTCACCTTCCCGGCGATGGGTGACCGGATCTGGTAGGTTCGAAAGGACTGCTCCTCGCCTTTCCGGTTCGTGACGTCATCTATATCGCTTTCGTCCAGGCCCATGGTGTGGAGCTTCTGGTGGGCCAGCTCCAGTTGAATTTTCGACGTCTCGAAAGCATTCTTGGCGTTGAGGTATTCCTGCTCGGCCGTCACTTTCTGCTTCCACAGGCGCTCCTCGCGCTCGAACACGGACTTGGCCAGCTCCTCGGCGCGCCACGCTTCAAGGTATTGCGATTTGCCATCGGCCATCTCGCGGCTTTCGAGGGTGGCCAGCAGGTCGCCTTTGACAACCGGTTCCCCGAGGCGCTTGTCGATGGTCGCAACCGTCCCCGCCAGCTTTGGCACGATCTTGGCCTGACGGTCAGCGTTGAGCGTAACGCGTCCGGGCACGGATATTTCCTTCACGAGCGTTGCGGGCTCCACAGGCGCCGTCTCTATTCCCGCAGCGGCAATCTGCTCGGGGGTCAATTTGACAAGCCCTTCGCTTTCCTCTCCCGCTCCGTGCTGGTGTCCCTCTTCGGCTCCGTGTGCATGCCCTTCCGGCTCCGTTGCGGCGTGCTCGTGACCGTCAGGCTCCGTTTCGTGCCCGTCGCCGGGGGCGCCGTGCTTGTGTCCATCGCCCTCGGTGTCGCCGTGCTTGTGGTTCGTCTCCACGTTCGTTTCTGTCGAAGTTGAGCCAAGACCGATGGACTCGCTCAGCGCCGAAAATAGCCCGGCCTCGCACACGCGCGTGCCAAAGCCCTCTTCGGCGGCCGCGTGGCCTTGGCCATGCGCGTGCCCCTCCTCCGCCGACGCGGCAGGTCCACACGACTTGGAAATTTCACGCGCTCCAATTAGTGCAGCGAGTACAACGAGCGCCAGTCCGGCAATTAGCTTGGTCTTTCGGGTCATCTTTGTACTCACTTGAGGCCGTTTAGCTCGCGGCCGATCAGGGCTTCGACCTGCACGCGCGCCTTTTCATAATCCGCGCGGGCGTTGACCAGCTCGCGGCGGGCTTCGAAGAGGGTTCGCTGCGTATCGAGGACGTTCAAAAGATCGAACTTGCCTTCTTCGTACCCGGTGCGGGTCCGATCGAACGCCGATTGCGCGGCGGGGAGCACTTGGCTCTCGATAGCATTGGCCTGGGCATTCGCGGCCGCAACCGCGCCGAGGGCACCGATAAGCGTACCCCTCATCTGGGCCCTGGCAGCCTGCGCATCGAACTCTGCTCGGGCGATGCGATGCTGGGCCGCGGCGATAGCGCCTTCGTTGCGGTCGAACAGGGGAAGCGGCAATGAAACGCCGGCGATCATGCCGGTCGAGCTATCGGTTTCGAATCGCCTGAGTCCCGCACCGATGGTGACGTTGGGAACGGCTTTCGACCGCTCCACCTCGAGCACGGCATAGCGATGCCCGACGGTATCGCCCCAGCGGGCGATATTCGGATTGGCGTCGAGGAAAGCCTGTACTTCTTCAAACGAGGGCGCGCTGCGGTCACGACCAAGGCGGCCAGCGGCTCGCGTGTACGTTGCCCCGCTAGCGCCCCAGAGCGCCGAAAGCCGATCGCGTGCCGATTTTAGACGCGCTTCTTCGGCGCCGAGTGAAGCCTGGGCGCTGGCCACGGCAACTTTGCTGCGATCGAGTTCGATCGGGCTTGCGCGGCCGCCTTTCACACGTGCATCGACAGCGGAGCGCGTTTTTTGCGACACGCCGACAAAGTCGCGAAGGATGGCCACCTTTTCTTGCGAGGCGATCACATCGACGAAAAGTTGGGCCGCGTCGGTGGCGGCCTGCAAGCGGGCGACTTCGAAATCCCAGCCTGCGATCGACGCCTCGAGATTAGCCGCGTTGAGCCGCGCCATGCGCTTGCCCCCGAGTTCGAAGGTTTGCGACAGCTGCAGGCTTTCACTTGAATCTTCTGCGGCAATCCCGCCCGAATTCGGCAGGTTCTCGACGCCAGCCGCCAGTTCGGGGTTCAGTCGTCTGGACGCTTGGAACGCATCCCCGTGTCGAGCATCGATTTCAGATGCCGCGGCCTTCACCGACGGGCTGTAGGCAACGGCAAGATTGACCGCTTCGCCGAACGTCAGTGTGCCCGATGGCGCATACGCTTCTCTCGTCTCCGGTTGCGGAGCGGAGGCCTGCCAGCCGTAAGTTGCTCCGGACGCGCCCGGCTCGGGGACGACGACCGTCTCCGTAACCCCTCCACACCCGGCGAGACTTAACGTCAGTGCTATAACGCTTACGCGGCTACTGGCGCGGTATTGGCCCGCCATGCTGCCTCCCTAATGCGTGCTCAGTTGGCATCTCCGAGGGGGAGACGGCCGTACTCAGTCGCGATTGGAGACGCTAGATCAAAAGGACAATTGTCCGGTGCGAAGCGAGATGATCGACATCAGGCTTGGCCCGCTCTCGTCGATCTACCGCAGACAGGGACCAATGGCCGTCTTGGATGGCAGCAATTGTGGCCCAATGCGGCACTGGCGATTTGGACGGAAGCGACTTAATCAATGAACTTGGCTGCGGCAAGCTAGCGAGAGATACGATGTCTATGTCGACGCATCCCTTCGGCGCCTCGACGCCGGGTCCCGGATCTGTGCTGCTCAGCCGTTCTGCGTGCTCGGTCGCATGATGTGTTCCCGCATCCAACAGCTCGATTGCGCGGTGACCATCGGCGCCGAAGCAATAGACGAGCGGAAGAGCTGCTGCGAACGTGGCAGGCACGAAGGCGATCAACAGCACGATCGCTATGAGTTGTCGCCAGAGGCTCATCTGTCCCAGCCCTAAACCTGCACCTAGCCTAATGCGCATCACCGGCTTCATATTCAAGAAAAAACCGTTGGGGCGCTTATGCCATGGCGGCTCTGTCGCGGACGGGACACAACTATTTCAGGATGGGTTAAGCAAAGCCGCGCTGGAACAGGCAGTTTCCCCATAGATTCCGGGACGGAACCGCATGGAAGCCTAAGCATGGAGCACATGGTCCTCGATTCCCTCCCTGCAGTCTCGCAACTCCAGCTGCAAGGTTACGTGCGAGATGTGGAAATCCTCGGAAAGCACGCGTCCAGCCATTTCGCGCACCTCGGATTGTTCCCTGTCAGGTTCCAGTACCAGATGAACCGATAGCGCAGGCGTGTCGCTTCCCAATGCCCAGATATGCAGGTCATGAAGGTTCTTCACGCCGGGGACTTGCCGCAGCGCAGCGGCAACGGCAGCGTAGTCTATACCTTCCGGCACCCCTTCCAGCAGAATGTTGGTTGTCTCCTGCAACAGGGACCAGGCGCGGGGCAGCACCCACAGACCAATGCCGATGGCCACGACGGCGTCGACCCAGAGCCAGCCCGTCAGCCAAATAATAGCCGCGGCGGCAATGACCCCGATGGAGCCGAGCATGTCGCTCCACACTTCAAGGTAGGCTCCCTTGACATTGAGGCTTTTCGCTTGACCGGCCGCCAACAGCCGCATGGAGATAAGATTGATGACGAGCCCGATCACCGCAATCACCAGCATACCGACGGACTGTATTTGTTCGGGCTCAACGATCCTCTTGTAGCCCTCGTACAGGATGTAGCCGGCGACACCGAAGAGGATCACAGCATTGGAGGTCGCCGCCAGCACCTCGAAGCGTTGATACCCAAACGTGCGCTGGCTGTCCGCCGGGCGGCTGCCCACCTTAATCGCGGCGAGAGCGATGGCGAGGCCGAACGTGTCAGTCAGCATATGCATTGCATCTGAAATGAGCGCGAGGCTGCCGGTCAGTATGCCGCCGATCACTTCCGCGATGAGGAATGTGCCCGTGAGCAACAAAGCTCCCCGCAGGGCTGCCGAGTTCGCTGCACGTGGATTTGCGTGCTGATGTCCATGGCCCATCTATATTTGCGACGTTTGTGGAGCACCGCTCGCGGCGTCGACCGCAATGTCCTTGAGCGCTTGGACCTCTCGCTCTCCAGCCTGAACGGCCAGCATAATGCCGAGCGCCATAAGTTTCTCAGACGCCTCAGACACGACGGCTTCCCGCGCCAGGATCTGTTCGCGTGCCGCATCGAAGGCACAACTCATCAGCGCGACGAGCTCTCGGCTAAACGCAGCATCATCAAAGGTCATCAGCTCAGGATTGCTCGACGGGGAAGCCACGTGCTCGATGGAACTCATCATTTTATCGGATCGCCTTACCGTTTATCTCGGACCCTTGTACACGAGGCCCCTGTGGCAGTTCATTCCGCCACGCCGCGGCAGATGGCAATGCAGATCCGTTGGCGGGATGGTTGGCATCGAACGTCGCCGTTTTATCCAAGCCCTGCGGCCGATCGAGCGCCTCGCGCTATGTGTCGATGCAAGCGAGGTTTCGACACCGGACAACGTAACGGGAGATCCTTGAGCAGGATATCCGACCGCCATCACTGCGATCAACGCGACTATCGCGCTCGTTACGGTCTTGCCCATAGCACGATGTCTGACACGGCAGGCTGAAACCAAGCTGAAAAAGCTGCGGCTGCGGGGCCACGGCGTCGAAATATGCTGAACGGGGACTTGCTGCTTATGGTTTGAGGGTCATCTTTCCTGCCGCAGCCCCGCAGCCCCGCAGCCCCGCAGCCAAGGAGAATCGCCATTCGAATACTACTTGTCGAGGATGATGGGGCGATCGCAGAGCGTCTGGCCACCGCGCTTGAAACCGCGGGCTTTGTCGTGGATCACGTTTCCAATGGAGCGGATGCGTGCTCGCTAGCGCTTGATCAGTCTTTCGACGCTGCCGTGCTCGATCTCGGGCTGCCCGGGATGGACGGGTTGGAAGTGCTGCAGTCGTGGCGCGCGGCCGGCATTTCGATGCCAGTGTTGATTTTGACGGCGCGTGGAGCCTGGCCGGAGAAGGTCAAGGGGTTGAACGCCGGTGCGGACGACTACATCAGTAAGCCATTTCATGCGCCCGAGATCGTTGCGCGGTTGCGTGCCCTGACGCGGCGCACATCTGGTGCCGCGCATCCCCTTCTCAGCCATAAGAATATCACCCTCGACACCGTAGCGGGAAAAGCCACCGTTGACGGCCACTCTACAACGCTTACGGCGTTGGAGCTGCGCATGCTCACGTATTTCATGCTGCGGATCGGGCGCATCGTCTCTCAGAAGGAGCTGGTGGAGCATCTTTACAACCTGGATGACGGCGCCGTGTCGAATACGATTGAGGTCTACATTGCCAGGCTACGGAAGAAGTTCGGTCGGGATTTCATCACGACCGTCCGCGGTCTCGGCTACCGGATGGATTGAGCAGCATGCGTAGCCTCAAGATGCGGTTGATCATTGTAGCGGCGGCGTGGATCGCTGGAGGTGTGGCCGTCGCTGGACTTTTGCTATCGACCGCTTTCAGGGATTTTCTGGTCACCCAGTTCTACGATCAGCTGCACGTCAATCTCGATGAACTCGAACGACTAGTCGAGATTGATTCGGCTGGGGCCCTGAAGCTCAAGAGTTCGCTCAGCGACCCGCGCTACAGCGCGCATCTATCCGGCGCATATTGGGAAATTCAAAAGGGCGGCAAGGTTCTGGCGCGCTCGCCATCACTCGAGGGGCCCCCGCTAAAGATTCCCGCCGGGGCCGGAGAAAACGCGCAGACACATACGTATCGGATCGAGGGACCGACCGGCGGGTTGATGATTGCGGAGCGGCTTCGCTGGTTCGGCGAGGATCTGGTGCCCACGCGTATCATTATTGGCACCGACCAAAACGCGCTCGATCGTGAGATGCAGAAATTCAACTACGTGCTGCTCTGGGCGTTGGGGGGCTTTTCGCTATCGCTGATAGCCGCCGCTGTTCTGCTCCTGCTTTATGCGATGAGGCCGTTTGCCCAGCTGCGTCGAGCACTGGCACAAGTTCGCACAGGCGACTCGTCAGCAATCAAAGGAATTTTCCCCGAAGAGGTGCAGCCGCTCATCGACGACCTCAACAATCTTCTTGCCTCTTCCGGGGAGCAGATGGTCAGAGCACGCACGCAAGCAGGAAACATTGCGCATGGTCTAAAGAGTTCGCTGGCGATACTCGTCGACGAGGGACATCGCTTCAAAGCCAAGGGAGACGAGGATGCTGCTGCGGTCGTGCTGGGTGAGGCCAAGCGCATGCGTCGCCAGATCGACTATCACATCGCCAGGGCCAGGGCGGCCGCATCACGCAGGAATCCCCAGCAAGCGACATCGCTCTCGGATTCTGCGGACAACGTCATTGCAGCGTTGGAGCGACTGCATCGTGATCGGCAATTCACTATTCAGAACTTAATTCCTGCCGACGTGTTTGTCGGTTGCGAAGCCGAAGACTTGGAGGAGATCCTCGCCAATATCGTCGACAACGCCTGCAAGTTTGCGAGGAAAACGATCCGACTTGGCGTTGTGAAGGCGGGCCCACGGAAGCTTGTCGGAGTGGCCATAGAGGATGACGGCCCAGGATTGCCGGCAGAGGCTTGGGATGTCGTCCTGGACGTCGGTGAGCAGTGGGGCAGTTCTGACGGTTCAGGCTTGGGGTTGGCGATCGTGCGCGACTTAACGCAGCTCTACGGTGGATCTGTCCATTTGGATCGCTCCGACTTGGGTGGTCTCAAGGTAATCCTAGAGCTACCGGCGCATTCTACGATGAACAGCTGATCTCGATCGTCCGCATGGAATCGGTAAGTCCTTTTCCGTATCACGTAGAAAATCAGCCCATAGCTTCCGTGGGCTGCGGTCAACCGGAGCGGCAGCGGCAAGTTCGATGACTCGGCTTGCCGGCGGCAGAGACGTCAAATTGCGGGGTCGCCTGCCGTTGTCTTGTTCAGCTGATCGGCCAACGGGCCAGCCGGTTGCAGAAGGCTCTTGCAAGCCCGATCGGGATCTGAACTAATATCTCAACATCTCTTGAGATATTGAGGCAGTATGCGCGAACGGCAGGCTCTGGATGGCTTCGCGGCACTGGCCCAGGAAACGCGGCTACGAATTGTAAGAATGCTGGTCAAAGCAGGAGCCGAAGGCATGGCAGCGGGCGCGATTGGCGCTGCCCTCGACGGTTCGGCGAGTTCCCGGGTCGCCTTCCATCTCAATCATCTGCAGCAAGCGGGATTAATCGTGAGCCGCCGGGAAGGTCGCTCGATAATTTACAGTGCAATCTTTCCTGCGCTCTCCGACCTCGTTGCCTTCCTCATGCGCGACTGCTGCGAAGGCCACTGCGAGGTTTGCGACCGAGCCATCAAGCTCTTCGCCCAATGCGAGGGGCGACCCACAAAGTTGCGAACCCGAAATCGAAAGCGCATCACATGACCGCGAGCTTGCGCGAGACGCTGGAAATCTGGCAGGTGGCGATCTACTTCGCCGCCATGCTTTGTGCTGTTGGCGCGTCGCTAGTCTTTTCGACGGCTGGAATGGCGTCTCTCGTCGAGCCGGCGCTGGCACTGATGTTGTTCGTGACATTTCTTCAGGTACCACTTGTAGACCTCGGTAAGGCGCTTCTACGGGTCCGCTTTCTTGGTGCTCTGACGGCAGCCAATTTCGTTGCGATCCCACTCCTCGTGTTGGCTTTGCTCCAATTTGTTCCGGTTGATCCAATTGTTCGCCTTGGCGTGCTGATGGTCTTGCTTACCCCCTGCATCGACTACGTCGTGACGTTCTCGCATATCGGACGTGCGGACGCCCGGCTGCTACTCGCATCGACGCCAATGCTTCTTCTCCTGCAGATGCTTTGTTTGCCCATCTATCTAAGGGTATTCCTTGGCGAAGAGGCGGCTCGCCTGATGCAGATCGGCCCGTTTCTTCACGCCTTCTTGTGGCTGATCGCCATGCCGCTGTCGTTGGCCGCATTGGTGCAGTTTGGGGAAAAGCGCAGCCAATTACTCTCTCACCTGAAGACCGGCTTTGACCACCTGCCCGTACCTTCGACCGCGTTGGTGTTATTTCTGGTGTTCGCAGTGGTGGTGCCGCAAATGGGTCTTGCGCTCCCAAGCGCGACGAATGTGATCCCGGTGTATATCGCGTTCGCTATCGTTGCTCCCGCGATTGGGTGGGGCATCGGGCGCGTTGCAGGATTGACGGTCCCGGGTGTCCGGGCCATTGCGTTCAGTTCAGCCACGCGCAATTCACTTGTCATTCTTCCGTTGGCCTTCGCGGTGCCGGGGGCCATGCCCCTCCTACCTGCCGTGATTGTGGCGCAGACCGTCGTCGAACTCGTCGCCTCGCTTGTCTATATGAAGGTCATGCCGAAGCTGGGGGGCGTTGAGATTGCCACTTCTCCGCAGGCCTGAATTTGACTCCATCCTGCGCGAAGCCCGCCATCGTTTTACGGTCGCTCGTGGGGGGAGACTGGCGGCAACCGGCGACATCCGCAAGGTAGCGCTGTAGCTCGGCCACGCGAGCATCCAGAGCACAGAAGCCTACCTGCGAGCCGATCCCGCCGAGAAGCTCGCTGTCCTCGCCGCCCATTCACCGCCAATGATCAAACCAGGCAAGTTTCGCCCCCCGTCGGATGTGCTCCTCGCGAGCGCTCGGTGAAATTCGAAAAGCGACATAGAAGCGATTCTTCACTGCTAACAACAAATGCCCCGTCGGTCCCACAAAGGCCAACAGTATACGTCGCCTCCAAGAGACAAGCCTGCTGCCCAATGCGGCTGGTGATCGAGAGCAGATGCTCCCGCACCGATACGTGCACCTAGGCGCATGAGCGAGAGTTGGGGCTTGAAATCGATACTGTTCGCGAACCGCTCGATCTGGCGGAGCAGCCGCAAACCGCAGGCGATCGACGGCAGCCTTGCCGAAGAGCCGCCCAGGCCATCAGTATCATTCAGGTTGCGAGCCATATCGGGCGAACACTTCCGTGCTGCCGTCTTTTTTCAGAAGAAGAACCTCGTAGGCTTCGCGCTTGTTGCCAAATTCCATGCCGGGCGATCCAATGGGCATACCTGGCACAACGAGCCCAAGGGCCTCGGGCCGCTCGGTAAGCAGCTTACGAATATCTTGCTCGGGAACATGCCCCTCGATCAGATAGCCATCGACTCTTGCGGTATGACAGGCCGTCATTGCAGCGGGAATGCCCGCATCGAGCTTCATCTTCATCAACTGGCCCATTGCGAGATCCTTGACGGCAACCTCATGACCGGCTGCCCGCAAGTGGCGGGCCCACGCATGGCAGCAAGAACATCCTCCGGTGGTCATCATCTCGAGTGACGCCGCAACTGCCGCAACCGGAAAAAATCCTATGGCGAACGCCGTCATCCAAGCTGACCGCCGATAAATCTGATGTTCTGTGGTCATGATGGGTTTTCCTTCGACTGATTGTCCGCGAAGTTGCCAAAAGAGGTTGCGAGCAAGACCATGACGCCGACTACGATTGCGGCATCCGCGAAGTTGAATGCGGGCCAGTGATAGTCCCGGACATGAAAATCTAGGAAATCGACAACCGCACCGAGGCGAAGACGATCTAGAGCGTTGCCAAGTGCGCCGCCAATGATCAGACCGAACGCGATGGCTTCCCAACGCACGGTCGATCGGATCAGAAGAATGGCAAATAGCGCAACAATGACGAGCGTGATCCCGGCCATAAGCGTGGGTCGGCCCGCGAATGTCTCAGCGAACATGCTGAAGGATATCCCTTGGTTGAAGCTGAGACGGAGATCGAAAAATGGCAGCACGGATTGTGCGTTTCCGCGCTCAAGCGTCGCTAACGCCATCAGCTTGGTGGCTTGATCGAAAACGAAGGCGACAGTAATAGCCGCCAATCCAAATAGTTTTGTCAGGCGGGGCGTTGCCGAGGTGTCTATTGCGCTGCTCATGCGATCTCCTGAGATGACGCTTTCGCTGCCGGACGAAATCGCAGCAGGCGCAATGCGTTCGCGGTGACCAGCACGGTGGCCCCTGTATCTGCGAGGATGGCCATCCACAGCGTGCTAATGCCGAGCAGAGTGGTGATCAGAAATACGGCCTTCAGCCCGAGCGCGAGCGCGATGTTTTGCCAAATATTGGACAAGGTTGCCCGAGCGAGGCTGACAAGCTCGGCAACGCCGGTGACGCGATTGCCGAGCAAGGCCGCATCGGCTGTCTCCAGCGCAACATCGGTCCCGCCCCCCATCGCGATGCCGACCGAGGATGCCGCAAGGGCGGGCGCGTCATTGATGCCATCGCCAACCATGGCCACAGGGCCAGCCGTCTTGAGTTCAGCAATTGCTTGGAGCTTCGCGTCAGGCAAGAGCTCGGCGCGTACATCGAGGGCAAGGGCGCTTGCTATGGCTTGCCCGGTGCGCCGGTTGTCGCCCGTCAGCATGATGCTGTGTACCCCGAGGGCCTTAAGCGATCTGATCCCGGCCACGGCATCGGGACGTGGTTCGTCGCGGAGCGCGATGAGGCCGAGAGCGCGCTCTTTCGTGGCCACGATCACCACAGTCTTGCCTTCCGCCTCCAGCCTCTGCACCGCGTCTTCTAAGGAAGGGGGCAGCAGGTTGAATTCGGCTGCATAGCGCGGCGAGCCGACCGATATAAAACCCTCGCCAAGGCGAGCAACAACGGCCTTGCCAGGCACGGCGGATGCGCCCCCGTAGGCCTGTGGGATCGCGAGCGAGCGAGCGCGGGCTGCGGCGATGATCGCAAACCCGAGCGGATGGCTGGACCCTTGCTCGACGGCAGCAGCTTTCCCTAATATCTCACCATCGTCGCCTTCAATGGCGATGACATCGGTCACCTGCGGCTTGCCGATTGTCAACGTGCCGGTCTTGTCAAAGGCCACAGTCTTGATCTTGCCAAGAGCCTCTAAGGCTGCACCGCCCTTGATAAGAAGGCCACGGCGGGCCCCCGCCGCGAGACCGGAGGCGATGGCAGCGGGCGTCGAAATCACGAGCGCGCAGGGACAGGCGATAAGCAGCGTGGCGAGGCCGCGATAGATCCAAGTCCCCCAATCGGCTCCGAACAGCAACGGCGGCACGACAATGATTAGGGCCGCTGCACCCATAGACGCGGGCGTATAATAGGTCGCGAATTGGTCGATGAAGCGGGCTGTAGGCGCTTTGGAGGTCTGCGCCTCCTCCACCAGATGAATGATGCGGGCGATGGTGTTATCGGCTGCGGCCTTGGTGATCGATATCCTGAGTAAGCCGTTGCCGTTGATACTACCGGCATAGACCATGGCGTCGGCAGTTTTAAGGACCGGAACCGACTCGCCGGTGACCGGGGATTCGTCAAGTTCCGATGTGCCTTCGATGATTTTTCCGTCCGATGGAACCCGATCGCCAGGGCGGACCACGGCGACATCGCCGACGCGCAATTGTTCGACTGATACTTTCCGTACCTCGCCGTTTTGCTCGACCTGGGCGATGCGCGGAACTAATCCGATCAGCGCTTGGATACCCGCCCGCGCACGCCCTGCCGCGACGTTCTCCAGTAGTTCGCCCACTGCAAAGAGGAAAATCACAACGGCCGCTTCCTCGGTCGCGCCGATGAGAATAGCCCCGGCGGCCGCCACGCTCATGAGCGTTTCGATGCTGAAGAGTGTGCCGGACATTGCCCCCGCGAGCGCACGCCGGGCAATAGGTACGAGACCAATGACGGCCGCTGCGAGATAGGCGAAAAACGAGAGATCCGGCGCAATCCAAGCGACAATGGCGGCCCCTGCAAGCAGGGCTGCGCTTACAAGGACGAGCTTTCCCTTGCGCGTTTGCCACCACGGCCGGTCAGCCCGCTCGCGCGAAGGGGTCGAGTTGGTTTCTTCCACCGCCAGAGGACGCGGCGTGTAGCCAAGGCTGCGGATCTTGTCCTCTATCACTTGGCGTGAGATTCGATCCGGGGCGTGGCTCAGGGTCAGCGTCTCAGTGCCATAGTTGACGATGATGTCGCTGATGCCGGGTAGACGCGTCAGGGCATACTCGATCTTGAGGGCGCACGCGCCGCAATCCATCCCTTCGACCCCCATCTTGAGCGTGTGGATGTTTGTTGGAGGTCGTTCGGCAGCCGTCATGATTTTTGGACTTTCTCCCGTTAAGAGCGCATATTGCACCCTGTAGTAACTATAGGGTCAACCCTTATGAGTTCAGGCATTCTCACGATCGGCGATTTGTCCAAGGCCACCGGCACCAAGGTGGAAACGATCCGGTATTATGAGCGAATCGGATTGCTCGCCGCACCTGATAGGACGAGCGGAAACTATCGTGCGTATGGAGCCAAGGATCTCGGTCGGCTGAGCTTTATCCGCCGTGCCCGCGATCTGGGATTTGGTCTGGAGCAGGTGAGAGAGCTTCTGGGCTTATCGGATCAAAAGCAGCGTTCCTGCGAGGCTGTCGACATGATCGCGCGCGACCACCTCGCGGAAGTCGATCGCAAGCTTACCGATCTGAAGGCTCTGCGGCGCGAACTTGACAGCATCATCCGCCAGTGCGGTTGCGGCACCATTGCCGAGTGCCGGATAATCGAAGCGCTGGCTCCTATCGATCCAAACGGCCCAGTTAAATAGCAATCGAGACACAAACAATTGGTGCAACTATAACCGCCACCGTGCCGATCGCAGGCCTGGCCGGCACCGCGGGCAGCCCCGTCGCCGACAAGACGTATTTGCCGGGGGGAGGCCGAGTTCGGCAGAGTTCGGAAAATCCGAAAAAAATGCCGCCAGGACGCGGCATACCGGATTTCACGCCTAGCGATGCTACCGATCGGTGCGGTAGGCCGAGAAGCTGCCTAGCGCGCGGCTTAAGTCGCACGCACGCCCTCCGGGCAACCTGCCGCGATGATTTTTCAGTCGCCGGAGTCGCTTAACTTCGGCCTAATTGACGCTGCTTGATCCTCCAGCCGCGTGTTGCCGGGATCACCTCGCTGTGGCAGTCTGCGCTTGTGAGACATCGCGTCTACCAGCGCTGGTCTGTGGTCCTCGGCATGCTCGCCATGCTCGGGGCGATCGTCGCTATGCCGCTGTCGTCGACCTACGCACTGGCCATGGCAACGTCAAACCAGGCGATGGCGGAGCACACGGCGGCGATGAAGCACGATATGCCGTGCCACAAGCCGGCCAAGCCCTGCCCGGAATGCCCGCAAAAGGTTTGCCCAGAGATGGGCACCTGTCTCGTTAAGTGCTTCCAACCGCTGGCCTCGCCGGTTGGTGAAATGACTGTGCCCGGCGATGTCGTTTCAGCGCGCGTGCGGCCTGCCGTATCGCAGGTTTCCGGCGGGTTGCTGATTCCTCCCCTCCTTCGACCTCCAAGCGTCTGAATCTGCGCCCCTGGGCGTACGTGCGGCTGCGGCCATAGCCGTGGTCGGCGCGAGCGTTGGCCATGCCGGTCCGCGCTGGTTCACGACAACAGGAGAATTGAAAGATGCAACGCAAGACCCTGCGTGCCGCCACCTTTGGCGCTGCACTGCTCGCGCTTCTATCCGTCGCCGCTGTAGCCGGCGAGAAGGACTACGAGTTTCAGCTTGTCGACAAGGAGGTGAAGCAAGGCGACGCCGTCATCGCCGTAAAGCTCGTGCACAAGCCTTCGGGTCGCCCCATCCCCGATGCGGTGATCTTCGCCAAGCGTATCGACATGGGCCCCGACGGCATGGAAATGATGGATTCGCCCATCGAGCTCGTCGGCTCAACGGAGCCGGGTGTCTACCGTTTCAAGACCAAGCTCACCATGGCTGGAAAGTGGGCGCTGTCGCTGGGCGCTAAGGTCCAAGGAGAGACCGGGACGGTTGAAGACAAGCTCATCGTCACGGCGACCGAATGAAACCGCTTCTCAAAGGGGTGCTGACCGTCGCGGCTATATTGGCCGCGGCGGGAGCCGGGCTGTGGGCGGGCCAGACGGGCATCGTCAAACTCCCAGGACATGTCGCGAGTTTGATCACGGAGCCGGCGAATCCTGCCTCGCAGGGGCCCGTCATCTATTACCGCGACCCGAGCGGCAAGCCGCTCTATTCGCTGACGCCGAAAACGACGCCGGACGGGAAGGCGTACGTCGCCGTACACGCCTCGGAGGACATAGGGTTCGGCAAGCCCAGAACGACTGGCGACGCGGCGAACGCGACAGCGGAGGCCGAGCCACAGGACGCTTCGCTCCCCGAGCAGGGTCGCAAGATCATTCACTACCGCAATCCGATGGGGCTTCCCGACATCTCGCCGGTGCCCAAGAAGGATTCGATGGGGATGGACTACATCCCCGTTTACGAGGACGAGGTCGACGATGGCGATACTGTCAAGATATCGCCAGGGAAAATCCAGCGCACCGGCGTGAAAACGGAGGCCGTGAGCAAGAGACAAATCTCCAGAGACATCCGTGCGCCGGGGGTGGTCGAGCTAGATGAGCGCCGAATCACCGTAATCGCACTCCGCTTCGACGGTTATATCGAGAAAGTAGCGGACGTCACGACTGGTACCCATCTGAAGAAGGGCGCGCCACTCATGACGATTTATGCGCCCGAACTCCTCAGTGCCGGGGCCCGGCTCGTCATCGAAGAGCAAACGGGCTGGGGCCCGACTGCCGGCAAGAACAGGGATTTCCTAAAAGCGGACAACCTGAGGGCCCCGGTCATCGGCGCGCGCCGTCGTCTTGAAAATATGGGGCTTCCAATAGAGTTCATCGACAACATCGCGCGAACGCGCGAGGTTCCCGATACCGTTGTATGGCGCGCACCGGGCGACGGCATCGTTCTTGAGCGACGCGCGGTCGAAGGCATGCGGGCCGCGGCTGGCGACGTGCTGTTCCGTATCGCCGACCATTCGGTCGTTTGGATCATGGCCGATGTCGCCGAGGGTGACATCGGCGCGCTGAAGCCGGGCCAATCCGTCAAAGTGACAACGCGCGCGCATCCCGGCCGCGTCTTCAACGGCAAGGTGGCGGTCATCTACCCGCACCTGATGAAGGAAACGCGCACGGCGCGCGTGCGCATCGAGCTGCCCAACCCCAACCTCGCGCTGTTGCCCGGCATGTACGCGGATGTCGATATTGCAACCGGCTCCGATGAGCCTGTTGTCGCCGTTCCGCAAAGTGCTGTGGTCGACAGCGGCGCACAGCAGGTCGTCTTGCTCGATCGTGGCGAGGGCCGCTTCGAGCCGCGCGACGTCAAGCTTGGCCGCAAGGGGGACGGCTACGTTGAGGTCCTGAACGGCGTAAATGACGGCGACAGAGTCGTCGTCGACGGCAACTTCCTCATAGATGCAGAGAGCAACCTGCAGTCCGCACTGAGGGGCCTGTCGGCGGCACCGGCCAAGGCGGCCAGCCAATGATCGCGCGCCTCATCGGCTGGTCGGCGCGCAACCTGATGCTGGTGTTCATTGCCACGGCGTTCGCCGTTGTCGCGGGTCTATGGGCGCTGACGCACTTGCCGCTCGACGCCATCCCGGATCTCTCCGATACGCAGGTCATCGTCTACACCGAATTCCCGGGTCAGGCGCCACAGGTGGTCGAGGATCAGGTTACCTATCCGCTCACCACATCGATGCTGACGGTGCCACGCTCTAAGGTCGTACGCGGCTTTTCGTTCTTCGGCGTGTCGTTCGTCTACATCATCTTCGAGGACGGTACCGACATCTATTGGGCGCGCAGCCGCGTTCTCGAATACCTCAATGCGGCCGCCAAGCGGTTACCTGCGGGCGTCACGCCAACGCTCGGGCCGGACGCGACCGGTGTCGGCTGGGTCTATCAGTATGCGGTGCTGGGCAAGAACAAATCGCTGGCTGAACTCCGCTCGCTGCAAGATTGGGAGATCCGTTTCGGATTGTCCAAGGCCGAAGGCGTCGCCGAGGTGGCGAGCGTCGGTGGCTTCGTCAAGCAGTACAGTGTCGTCGTCGATCCGGGGCGCATGCGTGCACTCGGCATCTCGCTGCAAAAGATGCGCGAGGTCATCCGCGACAGCAACATGGACGTCGGCGGCCGCACCCTTGAGCTGGCCGAGCATGAGTTCATGGTACGGGGGCGTGGATATTTGAGGAATACCGCGGATATTGAGAACATCGTCGTCAAGATGAACGGCGGCACGCCGGTGCTGCTGAAGGATATCGCACGCGTCGAGATCACGCCCGACGAGCGGCGCGGCATCACCGAATTTAACGGCGAAGGAGAGGTGGCAAGCGGCATCGCCCTGCAGCGCTCAGGCGCCAACGCGCTGACGGTCATCGAAAACGTCAAGGAGCGCTTGAAGGAGATAGCCCCCTCGCTGCCTGAGGGCACCGAAATTGTCCCCGTATACGATCGCTCCGAACTCATTCACCGCGCCATCGCCACCCTCAAGTCGACCCTGTTCGAGGAAAGTGTGGTCGTCGCCTTGGTGTGCATCGTATTTCTTCTGCACGTGCGCAGCGCGCTCGTCGCCATCCTCATGCTGCCCGTCGGTATCCTCATGGCGTTCATCGCCATGAAGCTGTTGGGCATCGGCTCCAACATCATGAGCCTCGGCGGCATCGCCATCGCCATCGGCGCAATGATCGACGCCGCGATCGTCATGATCGAAAATGCGCACAAGCATCTTGAACGAGCGCCGCCGGATAAGCCGCGTGTCGAAATCATCATCGAAGCGGCCTCCGAGGTTGGACCGGCGCTGTTCTTCTCCCTGCTTATCATCACCGTGTCGTTCCTCCCGATCTTTACCTTGGAGGCGCAGGAGGGCCGTCTGTTCGGACCGCTGGCGTTCACCAAGACCTTCGCCATGGCCTCGGCGGCCATCCTCTCGGTGACGCTGGTACCGGCGCTGATGGTGGTCTTCGTGCGCGGGCGCATCATCCCGGAAGCCAAGAACCCGCTCAACCGCGCCCTGATCGCAATCTACCGGCCGGTCATCCGCGGCGTGCTCAGAGCGAAGATGCTGACCATCGCGCTGGCGATGATCGTGGTCGGCATTTCGATATGGCCCATGCTGCATATGGGCAGCGAGTTCATGCCCAACCTCGATGAGGGAACGCTGCTCTACATGCCGACGACGCTGCCGGGAATATCCGTCACCAAATCCGCGGAACTGCTCCAAACGCAAGACCGCATCATCAAGACGTTCCCGGAGGTCGCCTCGGTCTACGGCAAGGCGGGACGCGCGCTGACGGCAACCGATCCAGCGCCCACGGAAATGTTCGAGACAATCATCAACCTCAAGCCGAAGGACCAATGGCGTCCTGGGCTCACCGTTGATGCTCTGATCCAGGAAATGGACCGATCCCTGCAGTTTCCCGGCGTCTCGAATGCGTGGACCATGCCGATCAAGGCGCGCATCGACATGCTGTCGACCGGCATACGCACGCCCGTGGGCGTGAAGGTGATCGGCAAGGATCTCACCGAGATGGAGAACGTCGCCCGGCAGGTGGAAACCGTCCTCAAGCCTGTGCCAGGAACATCGAGCGCCTACGCCGAGCGCGTGGTCGGCGGATACTACCTCGAGGTGATTCCGGACCGCGCGCGTCTGGCACGCTATGGCTTGATGGTTGCCGATGCGCAAAACGTGGTGGCATCGGCGCTCGGGGCCGAGCCGATCACCACGACGGTCGAAGGACGCGAACGCTACACGGTCGTGCTCAGGTATCCGCGCGACCTGCGCTCGGACCCCCAGACCATCGCCAAGGACGTCTTGGTCGGGCTGCCGGGCGGGGGCACAGTGCCGCTGGGAGAGGTCGCCGATATCGAACTCACGCAGGGTCCCACGTCGATCCGGACCGAGAACGGCAAACTCGCAACGTATATCTTCGTCGACATTCGTGACCGAGATCTCGGCGGCTATGTCGCCGATGCCAAGAAGGCGGTAACCGACCAAGTGGTGATGCCTGCCGGTACCTACCTCATGTGGAGCGGCCAGTTCGAGTATCTGGAGCGCGCCGAGGCCCGACTTCAGATGGTTGTGCCGGTGACGCTGATGATCATCTTTCTGCTGCTCTATCTTAATTTCCGGCGCATCACCGAAACGCTCATTGTCATGCTGTCTCTGCCGTTCGCCTTGATCGGCGGGCTATGGCTGATGTGGTGGCTCGGCTTCAATATGTCGGTGGCGGCCGCGGTCGGATTCATCGCTTTGGCTGGCGTGGCCGCTGAAACAGGCGTCGTGATGCTTATCTATCTCGATCACGCGGTAGAGGAGATTATGCTGCGCTGCGGGAAGGAGCGACGCCCGTTTTCGAAGGCTGACCTCTACGAAGCGATCATGCTGGGCGCGGTGGAGCGCGTCCGGCCGAAGATGATGACGGTGGTGGCCATCATGGCCGGCCTCCTGCCCATACTGTGGAGCACCGGAACTGGCTCGGAGGTGATGCAGCGCATTGCGGTGCCGATGATCGGCGGCATGGTCTCATCAACCCTTCTGACACTCATCGTCATTCCCGCCATTTACGGCCTCATCAAAGGATGGCGGCTGCCGCCTGCCGTTTCTCTGGCAGAGAAAGGAACGGCTCTTTCTGGCTTTTGCCGGCTCGATATTGCGGAAGATGAACGTTATCTGAAGACCATCTTACCCTACGATCGGACCTAGTCGGCAATCGCCGAGGGGCAAGTCTGGCCGGCCCACACCACGGCGCAGACTCGCGGTCCGAGAAGGTCGCATACACTTTGAAGCACGCGCAAACACGGCATCCTCGAGCGGCAGTCGAGGACGTCCGTTCGCCCGACCAACGGTTTCACCCCCAATGCCTCACACTATCTCTTTAAGTAGGTACTAAAACCGCTTCGTGACTGACGTCCGCGAGGCACATGTAAAAGCCTAAGTTTCTAGGGTCCGCACTTCAACACGATACCCGTGGTCCAATACTGGACGACGCCCACCCAACGGCGACCCGAGTATCGAGAATTTATGCAACCCTCGACACTGGGCGTGACGTCACGGTGCGCTAGCCAACGAAGCCTATGGAGCTGAATTGGAGCAGATAGCACTTTTTACAGGGATTTCGGGTTGGCTTGGGATGCAGAAGACGCGAGACAACAATTCCCACATTGAGTACCGGCCGGATCCCCAGATTATCAGTGACTGTCAAAGAGACGGTGACACGAGCTGGCTGTGACGTCACAGCTCCGGGAAAGCGGTCGAAGTTGCAACTGAAACGGTGCCGTCTCCGGCGCGTCCAGACTGCGTTCCCCGGTCGGAACCTTTGCCTGTCGCTGACGTTGGCCCGGTTGGAGTTTTCCGGCATCAGTCGGGTAATCGTAACTGGCTCAGATCACATCGCCGATCCTCGCCTTGCACAAGTTCAGTTGCCGCGCCCGTTTCGCGGCGGGTCTGGGTCAGTGATCGATGGCGTTAGCGCATCCGCACAAACGGCGGCATTGCCGGAACGATTTTCTGCGAATGCCGCAAGCTGAAAAGAACCCAGGGGCAACTTCGTGAGGAAGATGATGTCGTATATCCGCTTTTTAGCAATGATCGCCGTCTCGACCGTTTTGATGTACGGCCTGATGTACCTCAACACCTACGAGCTGGATCACGTCTTCTTTAGCCAAACACGCGCGTGGATGGCGCTCGTTATGGGCACGGCCATGACGATCGTTATGCTGGGTTTCATGTGGGGGATGTACGAAAACAAGCGCGTCAATGTCGGCATCGTCGCTGGCAGTTTGGTCGGGTTCGCGATGGCGCTTTGGCTCGTGCGCAGCCAGGACACGGTCGGCGATCTCAGCTACATGCGGGCGATGATCCCACATCACTCGATCGCGATCCTAACAAGCGAACGCGCGCATATCCGCGATCCGCGCGTCCGCAAGCTCGCCGACGGGATCATCGATGCGCAGGTGCGGGAAATTCGCGAGATGAAGGTGCTCATCTCGGAAATCGAGCAGCATCCTATACCGGATGAGCAACCGGACCTTCCACCGGCACGCTAGACAAAGTGCTACGTCCGGAAGGAGCATTCGCGGGCCGAGCCAGATTGTGGAAGCCGCGAGCAAGTCGTCGACCCACATCTAGATGCTGCAATTCTCCCTGTGGTACGAAGGCGTACACGCTCAGTCAGCAGCACACTGCTTGATCGCCCGCAAAATCCGCGGCCCGAGCCGCTGCCAAACGATTCGGCGTCACCACCACATCATCGGAAAGATACGCCGTGCGCAGTGCTGCGTGGGCGGGCTCATCCAGAGAGAAGTCCGTCAGCCGATTGTAGAAGAGGTCAGGCCGGGCAGCCACGAGCTGGACTTTGCCGTCGTTTGGTTCGAGGGACCTCGATCGAGAGCCCGTAAACCGGGGATGCCCTCTTCTCGCCGGCTGGGAGCATCAAGAACCCACTATGGCATCTCAAACTTAGCCAGCAAGCTGTGCCCATCGGACAGTGCGCCCGTGACAACAACTTTCGCGCCCTTCGCTAACGGCGCTGTGAGCTTGCCAACGAGCTTATTGGGCTCGACCGGCTTGAGATCGATCTGAGCCGTCTTTCCAGCGTCTTGCGTAATTGCTCTCACCTTAGCCCCGGCAGAGCCCATCGGTGCGTCTGCTTCCCCGGTCAGGTAAAACGTCACCTCGGTCGCACTCGGCACAAACTCAACATGGTGACCGTCGACATCGACGACCGCGCCGCCATTGGGACCCTTGGCGGCTTCGTGCGCATACGCTCCGGATACGGTAGCAAGCCCGAGGACGGCGGCGAGAGCTAGCGTGAAGTTGAGTTTGCGATGCACGTGAATACTCCATTTCTCGTGATTGGTTAAAACGCTTGTATTGGTTTAGTCGCCGAAGAAGGCGCGCGGGCGTCGACGAGACGCTGAAGAGAACGCTTGCCGAGCTTGAGAAACAGAACGGGCGTCAGGACGGCATCGAGCAGCGTCGCGCTGATTAATCCGCCGAATATGGTCACCGCGACTGGGTGGAGAATTTCCTTACCCGGTGCGTCGGCCCCATAGAGCAGAGGTATCAGCGCCGTCCCCGCCGCAAGCGCTGTCATTAATACCGGCGTCAGACGCTCAACGCTGCCGCGCACGATCAGCGGACGCCCGAAGACCTCACCTTCGTACAAAGCGAGATTGATGTAATGGCTAATCTTCAGGATACCGTTGCGGGCCGTGATCCCCGTCAGCGTAATGAAGCCGATCATGGAGGCGACGGAGAGCGGCTGATCCGCGATCCACAGCGCCGTCACGCTACCGATCAAGGCGAGCGGCACGTTGCCCATGATGATGAGTGCCAGCACAGCCGAGCGGTAGCGGCTGTACAAAACAACAAAGATCGAGGCAAGCGAGACCAGCGATAGACCCAAGATCAAACGCGACGCTTCCTCTTGGGCGAGGAACGAGCCCTCAAGGCTCGTCGAGTATCCCGTCGGCAATGCCGTGTCTGCGAGCACGGCCCTGATCCGTTCGATGATGGCAGCCATGTCCGAGCCATCAGTGTTGGCCAGCACGACCATGCGGCGACGGCCGTTCTCCCTTAGAATCTGATTGGGACCTTCAGTCTCTTCCACCGTGGCAATGCGACTTAAGGGAACGCGACCTTTCGGCGTTTCGATCAGCAGATCGCTCAGACCGGAAGTCGTGCGATCGCTTTCCGAGAGCCTGAGCACCACGTCGAACCGGCGCGCACCATCGATGATGGTCGATACCGTACGGCCGTTGGATAGGCTTTCGAGCGCTTCCGTGATGGCAGCGGGCGTCACGCCAAACAAAGCGGCGCGGTCCGGATCGACACGTATTTCCAGCTGCGGGATCAAAACCTGCTTTTCGAGCTGTAGATCAACAAGCCCCGGCACTTTAGTGAGCTTGCCGCGCAGCGTCTCGGCAAGGCGGCGCAGCGAATCCAGATCGTCCCCGTAGATCTTGAGCGCTATCTCAGCGCGCACTCCGGAGAGCAAATGATCGAGCCGGTGCGAGATCGGCTGGCCGACGTTGATGGTCGCGGGCAACACAGCGAGTCTACGGCGCACGTCCTCCAAAATGGCCTCACGTGTGCGTTCAGACTTGTCCAAGTCAACATCGATCTCGCTTGAATGCACGCCTTCGGCATGCTCATCGAGTTCGGCGCGGCCTGTGCGGCGGCCAACCGTTTTGACTTCCGGCACTTCCGTCAGAAGGTTCTCAGCGATCAAACCGATGCGATGACTTTCCTGGAGAGAAATACCCGGATTGAAGGCGAGGCTGATGGTCAACGTGCCTTCATTGAATGAGGGTAGGAAGGATCGCGGCAGAGCGGTTGCCGCCAGTCCGGCCAGTAGAACGGCAACCAGCGCCGTCCCGATCACCCAATTGGTCCGTTCAAATGCCCATGCCAGCAATCGTTCGTTGCCCCGCTTAAGTTTACGGACAAAAGCCCCATCGCGATGATCGAGCTGCTTTGCGCTGCCGAGCAGATAAGACGCAAGAACCGGCGTGACCGTGATAGACACCAAAAGACTCGCCAGGATCGAGACGATGTAGGCAACGCCCAACGGGGCGAACAAGCGGCCCTCAATGCCCGTCAAGGCAAAGAGCGGGATGAAGACGAGAACGATGATGAAAGTCGCATAGACGATACCAGACCGTACTTCGATGCTGGCATCGGCCACGACCTGCAGCAGCGGTCTTGGACTGGCGCGTTTGCTATTTTCTCGCAGGCGTCTGTAGATGTTTTCCACATCGACCACGGCGTCATCCACGAGTTCGCCAATCGCAATCGCCAGGCCGCCGAGCGTCATCGTATTGATCGATAAGCCAAACGCTTTGAAGATAAGAACTGTGACCAGAAGGGAGATCGGGATTGCCGTCAGCGAGATCGCCGTAGTGCGGAAGTTGAGCAGGAACAGAAACAAAATGACCGCCACAGCGACCGCGGCTTCAACGAGCACGCCTTTGACGTTGTCGATCGAGGTTGAAATAAAATCAGCCTGACGGAACAGAATTTGATTGGCGCTGACCCCATTCGGTAGTCCTCGTGTTAGTTCGGCCAGCGCCGTCTCGACCTGACTAGTCAGTTTGATCGTATCGGCACCGGGCTGTTTCTGAACGGAGATGATCACGGCAGATGCGCCGTTAAATCCTGCATCACCCCGCTTCACACGCGCCGCATATTCGACGGCTGCGACTTGCCGCAGAAAGATCGGTTGCTCGTCCTTTGTCACGACAACGACGTTGCGTAAATCATCCAGCTTTGTCGTGCGGCCGAGATTGCGGATCAGATACTCGCGGTCATTCTGATCGACAAACCCGCCACCCGTGTTGGTGCCAAAAGATTTGATCGCTGTTTCGATCTGCTCGACACTCACATTCAAGCTGGCGAGTGCCGCGATATTGGGCGTCACCCTGTACTGGCGAACCTCGCCGCCGATGGGGATGACCTGGCTCACGCCTGATATGGACAGGAGCCGGGGCCGGATAACGAAGTCAGCAACTTCGCGCACAGCCATCGGGTCCGCCTTGTCGCCGCCCGTAACGGCAATCAGCATGATCTCGCCCATGATGGAGGAAACCGGCCCCATCTGGGGCGTCACGCCGGGCGGCAATTGTGAAGCGATGCTGGAGAGCCGCTCCGCTACTTGCTGGCGATTGCGATAAATGTCGGTGCCCCAGTCGAACTCGGCAAAGACAATGGAGAGGCCAATGCCTGCCACCGAGCGTACGCGCGTAACACCGGCGATGCCGTTCATTGCCGTTTCGATCGGATAGCCAACGAGCTGCTCGACTTCGGGCGGGGCCAAACCTTCCGCTTCCGTCATGATGGTGACGGTTGGCTTATTGAGGTCGGGAAACACATCGACTGGAATGGAGGAGAGGCTCATGCTGCCCCACACCACTAGAATGGCGGCGGCTGCCAGCACCATCAGCCGGTTGTTGAGGCTCGCTTTGACAAGGAAATTGAACATTGCGCGCCTCCTTACCGAACCTGATTGATGAGTTCGGCCCCGCGGACAACGACGCGCGTGTTTGGCTCCAGCCCTGCCGTGATGCCAATGCGATCGGCGTCAATTGGCTCACTGGCTATGACGCGCTGCTCAAACCGTTCCGGTCCGGTGTGTGCCCACACCACCGATTGGCCATTGCCTGATCGGACCACGCTGGAGCGCGGCAACGGGATGGCCGCAATCGGCTCATCTACAGGTGCATGCACCGTGACCGGCTCGCCGATGCTCAGCCCCGGATTTCTGCCCTTAATCTGAAAGCGCAGCGGCACAGCCTGCTGGCGCAGCGTGAGCCCTCGACCTGCAAAGCTTAATTCTATTTTGTGTCCATCCGCTGTGGTGCCGATAGCTTCCTTATTATTCTTCTCGACTCCCGTAGCTGCTGCACTGTCGAACGCGAGTGCCTCAACCCATAAACTGTCGGGATCAACGATCTGGAATAGCAGGGTCTGTGGTTCGACCACCTGACCGGATGCCGCATTAGCCTGCGCAATCACACCATCAGCCGGAGCGATCAGCGCTTCCCGTTCAACAACTGGTTTGATCTGGTCGCGTCGCTTGCGCAGCGCGTCAAGCTCAATGCGGGCATCGATGACCTGACCTGCGGGTACTGCGTTGCCAGACAATGGCTCAATGCGGCGCAGTTTCGCTGCGGCGAGGGCGATTTGGCGATCGAGATCACCAGTCGTTTGACGGATATCGCTTTGATCAACCAACTGCACGCTCGGAAGGAGATAGCCAAGAACATCGCCCGCCTTCACCCGGCTGCCGATTGCCGGAAATCCACCTTCCGGCGCTTCGATACGGCCTGCCAATAGAACCTGAACCAGACCGCTCTTGTTGGGATCGGGGATGACCTGACCAATCAGACGAACCGTTTTTTGTGCGGCACTTGCCGCTGCCGTCCGGACAGTCGTGACTTCCAAAAGTCGTTGCGTCGCCTTTGGAACGAAGACGGCCCCATCTTCCGTACGCCTAGCGGTTTCTCGAAGGTCGAGGAGGGCGATTCCGGCCAAAGTCGCGCCACTCGTGCTTCCATTCACCAGCATGACCGCCGCGAGAGCAACGCTGCTCATTGCGGCTATGCTGGCCAGCACCATACCCGCGCGACGCACGGTGCCGCTGGATGTGAGTGCCACTAGTGCCAACAATAGCGTAAGCGCCACGGCGCCCGCAGGTAGCCACGCGGAGATCGAAGGAAACTGCGGCAACTCTGGCGCAATATGATCCCATAGACTGTTGTGCTGGTCGGCAGGTGCAGCCGCTGCGGGAACGGTCAGGCTTCCGATCAAGAGATCCGATCTCTCGCCCGAGGTGACCGCGAAGGTGAGATCGTAGCGCCCCGGCGTTTTGACCCATGGCGCATTTAGCTCATACAGTCCCTGCTTTTCGGTGGCTTTGGTCGTAGCGTTCCCGACGGTCACTTCGATCGCCGCCCCGGGGACAGGGGCGTTGGTCCAGAAGTCATTCACATAAAGAATAAGTCTGCCGTCACCAGCACCTGTAGGAATGCCGACGATCTCGAAAACTTCGGATGTCGCCTCGACGCGAGGGTTGGCATTCGTTTCAACAACAGGTCTTTCATCATGACTGTGATCCTCACCCCCGTGCGCTAAAGCGTCGGTTGATGAGAAGGATACGGCAAAGAGGGCGATCGAAGAAAAGAGCACCCTAGCGGCCCTGTTCCACCGCATCGATTTTGTTGTCGTTTTGCTCATCGCCGTATCCTCATTCATCGATCGTATTGTGCGGGCCTTACTTCGACTGCTTGGCGAGCCAGCCCTTCATAAAGGCGATCTCGGAGTCCTGTGCCTTGATGATGTCTTCAGCCAGTTTCTTCAGTTCCGGGTCCTTGCCGTATTTCAGAACGACCTTGGCCATGTCGATCGCGCCCTGGTGATGCGGGATCATCCCTTGGGCGAAATCCACATCGGGATTGCCGGTAAACGCCATTGTCATGTTCTTGTGCATCTTCTTGTTGACCTCGGCGAAAGCCTTGGAGGATTCGCTGCTGTCGGCCCCCATCGCTTTCGTGTCGTGCATGCCTTCCATTTTCATGTCTCTGTGGTCGTGCATGCACTTCATGTCCTGCATGCACTTCATTTCGTCCATGCCCTTCATGTCATGCTGGGATGCCGGGTCTTCTGCGCGCGCGGTGAGCGGGATAGCGAGCAGTGTGAGAGCGATAATTGTTGATAGCGTTTTCATGGTTGTGGTCCTTACCTGTTTTTGGTTGCGGGTCATTGTGGTGAAGGAAGTCATCGCCACACACCCCGCTAGGTCCCGGAGAAATCCGGATGCTGGCGTCCAAGATCGCTGCACATCACGCGCAAGGCCTCGGCATGACGCTTCATGCAGGGTCGCTGGTGTGCTCGCGTCTCACGGTGAGGATTGCAGCGCGGACAACGACAATGCGTTGTCCAACCGCTAAGCGGCTCCGGCTAAGACTACGGAGCGGAGGATCAGACCTTTGGTGGTCGATCGAGGCCGAAGATGAGATCGGGATACGGCCAGCCCAAAAGAGCTAGCTGAAAGCTTTTAGCTTCACGCTGGTTCAGGCCGTAAGGCTGCGTGGTGGTCATGCCCAATGAACAGCAATGACCGGCGCCGCACGACGATGCACCCTGACAGCAGCATGATCCGGGTGTGCACCGGACGATGATCGTGCCGGACGATGGGTTTTCAACCGCGAAATCGGTAAGTCCGGATTTTTCCGAACTGTGAGCGCGCAAAAGAGGAACGGCGTGTTGCGACTTGGTCCGTGAATCTGAGGTTGGAGAATAGGAGGCTGAAGTCGGTGCGCCCGTAGGACCCGTGTGCGCGTGGCCAGCATGTGCAAACGCGGTCGTCGCCAGCCCCGCCATTAGGGCCAGCAGCGCAACGACGACTTTTATGGTGCGCACAACGTTCAAAATCTAAACCTCAGTCTTCCTTATTCTATTCGCAAGAAACATGCTCAAGGTTACTGGCTTATGAACCCAAGTTCCCCAACCTTTTAGCGAACCGTTCTTGCCAACACGTCCATCAACTCAGCGACCTTCTGACGTTGCTCAGCCTTGTTGCCGCTCGCGATAGCATGCTCAACACAATGACCAACGTGATCTTTCAATACAGCTTCCTCAACCCGCCGCAGTGCTGCGCGCACGGCGGATATCTGGGTGATAATATCGATGCAGTAGCGCTTCTCATCGACCATCTTGGCGATGCCGCGCACTTGCCCTTCGATCTTGCTCAAGCGCTTCAGGCAGATGTCTGACGTCTCTGATTCCATGCTTGACAGATACCCTAGCCGGGTATAGGTGTCAAGCTATATACCCCCATGGGGTAGGTGCATTCGTGTTATCAAGTGGAACGAGTGGCTGGGCTGCAACGTTGTTGCAATGCCCAAAAAAGTAATAAATGAAGGAGATCACCATGCCTTGCGCCAGTCATACCAAAGCCGCTGAAAATCATGAGGCCGCAGCCAAAGCACATCATGGGGCAGCGGAACTTCATGAAAAGGGCGACCATAAAGCGGCCCTCGTAAAATCCACAGACGCCAAGTGCTGCTGCGGGACCGCTCAAAAGGCGACCGATGACGCTCACGAAAAGAGCGCCATGTAGGCGAGAACTTGACACGATTGCGGCGAAAGACCGGCTGAGTGAGACAAAATGGAAAACCAAAAATCGTCGCAGAAACCCGATCATGGCGCACATGAGCATGATGAAGCGAGCAGCGATCAACGACCTGAATATCTGGTCAAAGACCCCGTCTGCGGCATGGATGTTGATCCCCATGCAGCCAAGTACACTGCAGCGCATGCAGGACAGCCGTATTATTTTTGCTCGGCTGGGTGCCACACCAAGTTTGTGGCGAACCCCATCAAGTATTTGGATAAGAACGCCGCCGACGATCATGCAGTCCCTGCAGGCACGATCTACACCTGCCCGATGCATCCACAAATTCGTCAGATAGGCCCCGGCGCTTGCCCCATATGCGGGATGGCGCTGGAGCCAGAAATTGTAAGTTTGGATTCAGGGCCAAATCCTGAGCTGGTCGATATGTCCCGGCGCTTCTGGATCGGGCTGGTGCTCACCATTCCCGTTCTCATTTTGGAGATGGGCGGGCACTTTGCCGGGCTGCATACGCTTATCGCGCCTCGCGCATCGAACTCGCTGCAGCTCATTCTGGCGACGCCCGTTGTGCTGTGGGCCGGATGGCCGTTCTTTGAACGCGGCTGGGCTTCGCTGCGCTCCCGCAACCTCAACATGTTTACACTCATCGCCATGGGCACGGGTGTCGCCTGGATTTACAGCGTGGTGGCGACCCTTATCCCTGAGTCATTTCCAGCCGCATTCCGAACGCTAGACGGGGCTGTGCCCGTTTACTTCGAGGCCGCTGCCGTCATCACGGTGCTGGTGCTCCTAGGGCAAGTCCTCGAACTCAAAGCCCGTGAAAGTACAGGCGGCGCAATCCGCGCATTGCTTGATCTCGCGCCTAAGACAGCTTGGCGCGTGTCAAAAACCGGCAGTGACGAAGAGATTTCGCTCGACCAGATCGCTGTGGGCGAACTTCTGCGCGTCAGGCCCGGTGATAAGGTGCCTGTCGATGGCATTGTCGTTGAGGGACGCAGCACCATCGATGAATCGATGGTTACCGGCGAGTCGATGCCTGTCACCAAATCTGTCGGCGACAGCGTGATCGCAGGCACCATTAATCAATCCGGCAGTTTCGTCATGCGGGCCGACAAAATCGGCCGCGACACCATGCTGGCCCGCATCGTTCAGATGGTGGCGCAAGCGCAGCGAAGTCGCGCGCCCATTCAACGGCTCGCGGATCAGGTCTCGGGCTGGTTCGTGCCGCTCGTGATTGGCGTCGCAATTCTGGCATCCGCTGTCTGGGCAATCTGGGGACCAGAACCCAGCATGACCTATGGGCTGATTGCGGCTGTGTCCGTTCTAATCATTGCGTGCCCTTGCGCCCTTGGACTTGCGACGCCGATGTCGATCATGGTTGCGGTCGGTCGCGGCGCGCAGACAGGCGTGCTGATCAAGAACGCAGAATCACTGGAGCGGCTGGAAAAGGTCGATACGATCGTCATCGACAAAACCGGCACGCTTACCGAAGGTAAACCGAAAGTGGTGGCGGTGCGGACGGCGAGCGGCGTTTCTGAAGTTGACCTGTTACAACTTGCCGCCAGCCTTGAACGCATGAGCCAGCATCCGCTTGGTACCGCAATCGTCGCCGCAGCGGAAGCCAAAGGCCTTGAGTTATTGACTGTCGAGAATTTTGATGCGCCCACCGGCAAAGGCGTGACTGGTGTCGTTGGCGGCAAGCGCACGGTGATCGGCAATGCGCGCATCATGAAGGACGCCGGAATCGACACGACGTCCTTGGATGGCGAAGCGGATCGGCTGCGCGAAGATGGCGCGACCGTCATCTTTATTGCGCTCGATAACGCGCTCGCAGGCATTCTCGCTATTGCCGACCCGATCAAGTCCACGACGTCCGAAGCGTTGCAGGCGCTTAAAGCTGCGGGCCTCACCATCGTCATGCTGACTGGCGACAACAAAGTCACCGCTCAAGCGGTAGCTCGCAAGCTCGGCATCACCCAAGTGGAGGCGGAGGTGCTTCCCGAGGACAAGAGCCGCATCGTCGAACGGCTCAAAAGTAAGGGTCATGTCGTTGCGATGGCCGGAGACGGCGTCAATGATGCGCCTGCGCTTGCTGCGGCCGATGTTGGCATCGCCATGGGAACTGGTACCGACGTTGCCATCGAGAGTGCAGGCATCACGCTCGTCAAAGGCGATCTCACCGGCATCGTGCGCGCACGCCGCCTGTCGCAGGCCACCATGGGCAACATCCGGCAAAACCTGTTCTTTGCCTTTGTCTATAACGCGGCCGGCGTGCCGGTGGCGGCGGGTGTTCTCTATCCTATCCTTGGTATTCTTCTTTCGCCCATCATCGCTGCGGCGGCTATGGCTCTGTCATCAGTGAGCGTAATCGCTAATGCGTTGCGACTTAGGGCGCTACCATTGTGAATGTGCCGGAGTCAACTAAAGGGCGCCCCGGTCGACCGAGTTTGATGAGCACGCGAAAGAGCAGGTTTAGCAACATGGCAGAAGGCATGCAGACGCAGTCACACGCTGGCCATGTCCCCGCGTCGGCTGATCGACGCGCACTCATCATCGCTGGTTGGCTGACCGGCATTTACTTTTTTGTGGAACTTTTCATGGCGTATTGGAGCGGTTCAGTCGCCGTCCTCTCGGATGCCTTCCATACCTTTTCAGCCGTCGGCGGCGTACTGATAGCGCTCTTTGCGCAAAGGCTCAGCGAGCGAGAGGCGAGCCCGGAACAAACGTACGGCTGGGCGCGGGCCGAAATCATCGGAGCCCTCTTCAACGGCGTATTCCTGTTCCTGATGGCCGGCTACGTGCTTTGGATGGGCGCTATGCGGCTCATGGAACCTGTCGAATTGCGCACCGGAGCGATGTTGCTCGCGGCTGCAGGCGGCATTGCGACGGAAGTGATCGCGTTGCGGCTCCTTTACGGCCGGCAGCGCGAGAACCTCAACATGCGCGGCGCTTTCTGGCACGTCGTCCAAACTTTCGTCGGGAGTATCATCATCATCATCTCGGCGGCTGTCGTGTGGCTTACCGGATTCGTCGCTATCGATGCGCTGCTCGGTATGGCCTTCGGCCTCGTGCTGTTTTGGGCCTCCTGGCAGATACTCAAGGATTCCCTCGTGATCCTCTTGGAAAGCACTCCGGAGGGAGTCGATTTGGATGAAGCTGTCGCCATGATCCGCAAGCTGGCCGGCGTCATCGACGTGCATCATGTCCACGCATGGAGCCTCACGCAGGGCCGCAATGTCTTCTCAGCCCACATCCGCGTCAACGATCTGGGCCGTGATGGCCAACGGGTGCTGAAGGACGCGCACGACGTGCTCCGCGCGAAGTTCGGCATCTACTTTTCGACCCTGCAGGTCGAAGACGGTTGTCTGGATGAAGAGGATCGTGCCAAGGCGATCGACGTCACGCGCGCCGATCACTCCTCCGCGGCCCACGCGAGCGCCAAGGTTTCAAAGCGGGAAAGCACGGATCGATGAATCTGAGCCCGGACAGTCTGAACGCAGACTGCGCCTGTATCTCGCTGGATCGGCCTGCCTTGGGGCGCGCCCTTGAGTTCGAAGTGGGTGATGCGGAGTTCAGCCGACGGCTGGCAGAGACGCATCCGACGCTGATCTCCAGCCTCCCCGTCTTCATTCGCGCCGAACATGCGACGCGAATGGCGCAGATTATCGAGGCCATTGAGGCGATCGCCAAGCTCCCGGCATACCGCCAGGCTGCGTTGGAATCGGCACCGGCTGCGGCACAGTTCGAGCCTGGCGCCATTGGCGTGCTTATGGGCTACGATTTTCATGTCGGACCTGGCGGGCCCAAGCTCATAGAGATTAACACGAATGCAGGAGGCGCGCTGATCAACGCTTTCGTGGCGCGCGCTCAGAAGGTGTGCTGCCCGGCGATCGAACGCGTCTTCCCAGGCCCGGTCGAGAGGCAGGATATCGGCGCCACCTTCCTAGAGAGTTTCCGCCAGGATTGGCGCCGGCAAAGGGGCGACGCCCCGCTCACTGCCGTTGCCATTGTCGATACGGACCCGCAAGCGCAGTATCTCTATCCAGAATTTGTACTCTTCGAGCGTCTGTTTAGGCGCCACGGCATGGCCTCGATCATCGCTCCCCCTCAGGCCCTCGAACATCGCGGCGGGAGGCTATGGTGCGGCTCCCAGGCGATTGACCTCGTCTACAATCGGCTGACGGACTTCTCTCTGGATGAGCCCGCCCACGCCGCACTGCGCACGGCGTATCTTTCCGATGATGTGGTGGTGACGCCGAACCCATGGTCGCACGCCATGTTCGCGGACAAGCGCAATCTTGTTCGCTTGACGGACGTGGAGACGCTGGAGCGGTGGGGCGTCGTTGAGAAGCTGAGGACCCTTGTTCGGAATGGGATACCCAAGACGGTGCTGGTCGTTCCCGGCCGTGCGGAAGAGCTTTGGACTATGCGCAGCAGACTTTTCTTCAAGCCGGCCGCCGGATTTGGCGGGAGAGCCGCCTATCGCGGAGACAAGATCACGCGCCGCGTTTGGCAAAGTATTCTCGAGGGTGGCTATGTGGCCCAGGATCTGGTGCCGCCAAGCGGTCGGACCGTCATCGTCGATGGGCGGCGCGAGGTGATGAAGCTCGATATTCGCAACTACACCTACGACGGCAAAGTCCAGCTCGTGGCGGCCCGCCTTTATCAAGGTCAAACCACCAATTTTCGCACTCCTGGGGGCGGCTTCGCTCCGGTCGTCTGGCAGCGAGCGGGAGATTGCCGGTGATCCCTCTCAATGCTGTTAGCTGAGTGCGCGATCTCAGGCGAATGTCCGCAGACTAAATTCTCACTGCACAAAAACTCGGTCGTTTGCACAAAAAGTCCCACCTGACGGCACTAAATGTGCAAAGCCCCGCGGCCTTGCACAAATACGGGTTCAAGGTCTTGGACCGCGACCTCATCGAGGACGGGCGCCGTGCCAAGTAGCCCTCTCCCGCTCTTCACCGAGGAACACGATACGGGGCAGGGGGCCCCGGCACCCGCCGTCGTCCACGCCGAAATCCGCGACACCGATCTGCTCGCACGCCTCGCCGCCGCCGACGTGTTCTCGCGTGGCTTCACCGAACGCAGTTGCATCGCCGAACAAGCACGCCGCGACGCGCTTGCCGCCATGTCGCCGGCACAACGCCGCCGGGCAATCGCCCAGCACGAGCTATCCAGCCAGGAAGAACTTTCACGCGACAACGTCGGGCACATCCACTCCGTGCTCGCCATCTGTTCACTGCCTTATGTCCGCCAGCCCGACAGCGTCCGCGAATGGAACCGCGAGCAGGGGAAAATGCGGCTTTCCATTTCGGCTGGCAAACTCCTCACCCCCGACGGCGAATGGGAACAGCAGCCCATCCCTTACGGGGCGAAGGCCCGCCTGCTTATGATCCACCTCTGCAGCGAGGCCGTCCTCAACGGCTCACCCAACATCGACGTGAACTCGAGCATGACCGCCTTCGTGCGGTCCCTCGGCTTCAATCCCACCGGTGGAAAGAACGGCACGCTCACCGCCTTCCGCCAGCAGATGAAAGCACTCGCCGCCTGCCACATGACCATCGGCACCTATAACGGCGACGCCAGCAAGACCATCAACGCCAGCCCGTTCTCATCCATGGAGCTCTGGAAGCCGCGCGGCAAGAACGGCCAAACCGAAGTCGTCACCCTCGACGACAAGTTTTACCGCACCCTCACCAAGCACGCGCTGCCGGTGAACATGCGCGCGGTGCGCATCTTCGCCAACAGTCCCAGAAAGCTCGACATTATGTGCTGGATCGGCCACCGCATCCATTGCCTGGACGACAGCTTCACCCTCGGCTGGGAACACCTCTTCCAGCAGTTCGGCGAAGGCTATAACCGCTTCGGCAATTTCAAGCGGGACTTCCCCGAGGAATTGAAGGAGATCAAGGAAGTGTTCCCCAAGCTTCCCATCAAGATCACGGAGAAGGGGGCCGTCATATCACCGGCCGGGCCGGACGTGCTTTACCTTCCGAAACCCAAACCCAAGAAGGTCAAAACCTGACACTTCCACGCGCAGCACCCGTCTTTTCGTCAAGCCTTTGAGTTAGGCCCGCTTTTTCACGCATAAACGGTAGCGCTCCACCCATCGACCTACCCAGCTCCGCGCCCCGGACCACCCGAAAAGGGAAGGGGCGCGTCGCCCCGGCCTGCCGGTATTCTCCGCTCCTCTATAAGCATCGGCCTCGCCAGGCCCCACGCAATCACGCCCCAGCTCAAACTCTCTCGCCAAAAAGCTGACACCGAACTTCCAACCTACGCCCCATCGTGGAACGTAAGATCGGTAGCCGCCACCTATCCCACACCACGCATAAACGGTAACCCCATCTTCCCTTCGCGCGCGACCCGCTCCAACGCATAAACGGTAGCAATCCGACCGCCATCATCTTGATAGATTTGACCTCGCTTCTCGACCACAGCCATTGCCCTCAACCGGCTGCACGCATAATCGGTAGCGGCGACCAACGCATAAACGGTAGCGCCCGCTTCCCCCGCGCCGCACGCATAAACGGTAGCCCGCTCCACCCTTCCGCAACGCATAAACGGTAGCGGCCCATCATCCCTCAGCACAGCCCGACCCCAACGCCGCCACGCCATCGCCCCGCTCCGCAACGCATAAACGGTAGCAGTTCCAGAAATATGCCTACGCATAATCGGTAGCGCCCCCGCCCAGACAGGTGACCCGTAAGTTGCATGAAACACCCGCCCCCCGCCACGTCCCCGACCCACAACGCATAATCGGTAGACAACCTTCGAACGGATCTCCTTCCGCAAACAAGCTCCAGCCCCGAACAGCCTGTCCGCGCCACGCATAAACGGTAGCAATCCCATATCCGCACCGCCAGCTCGCCAGGGACGACCGGACACCCCATCCCCCCAACGCATAATCGGTAGCAACGCCGCTTTTGAAAATCCAAGCCCAGCGCGGCGTTCCGGGCGCCCTACGCATAAACGGTAGAGGCCCAGCGCATAATCGGTAGCAAAACCAGCGCCTGCAGCGCATAAACGGTAGCGGCCCAGCGCATAATCGGTAGCCGCTTCAACGCATGATCGGTAAACCGGCTACGCATAAACGGTAGCCCTATATATAGAACAAACCTCTCTACTAACCGTCCCAACCGTTTTCCTAACCCTTATTCTCAAACCTCTTCTCAAATTTCAAACTGGGATTTTGTTTCTGGATTGAGGGAAGGGGGCTTTGCCCTTCGCCACCTCAAACCAATTTCACGCCCATTACATAACCTGTCAGGAAAAACCTTTGCCCCATTCATTATCGGCATCATATAATGCCCACATGGACAAAGACCGCGCCATCGCCAAAATCCGTGAACTCGAGCCCCTCATGCGCCGACTGGGCGTATCCGCCCTTTACCTCTTTGGCTCCACCGCGCGTAACGAAGCCCTCCAGACCTCCGACATAGACCTGTTCTTCGACCCCGATCCCGCCGTCAAAATAGGCCTGCTTGAATTCGGCCAGATGGAACGCGCCCTGCACGAAACCCTTCAAGCGGAAATCGACCTCTGCACCCGCGCCTCGCTGCATCCGGTTCTGAAACCCGAAATCGAACGCACCGCCGTGAGGGTCCTTTGACCCGAAGCATCCGGCCCCGCCTCTACGACATCGACGCCAACATAGACGTCGTCCTGGCACGCGTCGCAGGCCGGCAACCCGAAGACCTGGCAACCGACCTCGACCTCCGCTACGTCCTTCTCCATGCCTTCATGATCATCGCCGAGGCGGCGAACAAACTGCCCGAACCCGTCAGGCAACAAAGCCCCCAAGTTCCCTGGCAAGACATCATCGGCATGGGCACCAAGATCAAACACGAATACCACCGCATCGACCTCAACATCCTTTGGGATGCCGCAACGGTCCATCTGCCCACGCTACGTCCGATCGTAAAGCAATTGCTGGTCAATACCGAGAATACCCTGGCCCCTGTATGACCCCCGGCCGCTCACCCAACCCCGGTCAGCACCGCTCGCGCCTTCAGCCATAGCTCCCCATGCACTACACCCAGGCCGACTACGACAAACTCGCCCGCAAGCTCATCGAGGTGTTCTCTTTCCAGACCTACCCCCGCGAGAAAGGGTTCATGCGCTACTGGCCGCTTGCAGGACCCGTGGAGACGTTTTCCGAGAAGGCAGTGGGTGAACTGGAGCAGCAGGTCGCAAAAAGCCTCCACAGCGTCATGGAAGGGCTGCTGCGGGAACTTGCACCCAAATCGTCAGACCCTTATGTCGCCACCGCCGTTGCCGAACACCTGGGCGAGAAGACCTGGTTCGAGCGGCAGTACGAACGCTGGAATGGCAAAAAATAGCACCCAACCGGTGGAAGCGCCACGTCCCTTGCCGTATGATTCAGGCAACATGGCCAGCACCTTCAGCCCCCGGCTCGACATCCTTCCGTCAGCGCAGCGGCGCCTGTGGCCCGACCTCTCGCAAACCCCTCAGCAATTCATACTGTACGGCGGCACCGCCATTGCCCTCCAGCTCGGCCATCGCGTATCCGTCGACTTCGACTTCTTCGCTTTCGCCGACGTCGACACGACACACCTCCACCTATCCGTACCCTACCTCCGCGACGCCAAAGTCATCCAACACGAAGCCAACACCCTCACATGCCTCATCGGAACCGATCATCCCGTGAAGGTTTCGTTCTTCGGCCTCCCCAAGCAACATCCCGTCGACCCGGCACTGTTCGCCACAGGCAACAACCTTCCCGTCGCCTCCCTCCTGGATTTAGCCGCCACCAAAATGCTCACCGTACAAAGCCGCGCCCAGGCCAAGGACTATCTCGATGTCGACGCCCTTATCAGCCACGGCATCACCCTCAACAAAGCCCTCGCCGCAGCCAAGAAAGTCTACGGAGCCGCGTTCGAGCCGACACCCACCCTCAAAGCCTTGACCTATTTCGACGACGGCGACCTACCCTCCGTCCCCCAGGATGTCCGCAAGCGCCTCGTCAAGGCCTCCGCCGCGGTTGACCCCACGCGCCTCATCGACAAGAGCACCGACCGGGAGCCGGGCGCATGAACCCTTTTCCGCACACGCCCGCCTTCCTCGCCGCAGCGCGCCGCATCGTTTGGTTCAAGGAACCCGCAGAAGCGTTGCGCCATCCCCTTGAGCTCATGGCCTATGCCATGAAGCACTCCACCGACGAGGACATGGCACTCCTTCTCGGCCACATCCGCACCGAAGGCCTGCGCGAAGCCATCGACCATGCCCCTCCCGGCATCATAGACCCCCGCTCGTGGTCGTATTGGAACGCCAAGGTCGGACGCTATCCGCCGCCTCCCATGCCCCGGCGCACCTTCGACCGCGAACCCTCCATCGACCGGGCATAGTCAATGCCCCCCGTCTGGACAGCACCCCTTACGCCCCCAGCCAACGGAGTGTTCGTGTTCGGCTCCAACCTGGCCGGCCGCCACGGAAAAGGAGCCGCGCTCACCGCCCGTCAGCTCTATGGCGCCGTCTACGGGCAAGGGGAGGGGCTCCTGGGCCGCTCGTACGCCCTGCCCACCAAATCCGCTTCGCTGCACACGTTGCCGTTGGATCACATCCGCCGCCATGCGGAGCTGTTCGTGGCGTTCGCGCACGCCCGACACGATCTGGCGTTCTATCTGACCCGCGTCGGCTGCGGGTTGGCCGGCTACCGCGATGCGCAGGTCGCGCCGCTGTTTGCCGATGCTCCGGGAAATGTGCTGCGGCCGCCGGAGTGGGGAAGGCATCTTGAGCGGGACCGATCGTGAAGCGGTTCACGCAGGAACCGGGCGCATACGCGAGGCCGATTCCTGCATTTTAACGGACGCCCCTTGTCAGGGCATCACGCTCACCGTCTGGGCCTTGGCGCCTCCGCTGTACCGTGGGCTAAGCGTATACCCACGCCACCCTTGCATCTATTCCAGCAGCCCACGAAACAGGCACGCGCCGCACCCGCTAATGCTGTCGCCACACCCCCTGTTGCGCAACCGCACCCCCCCAACCGTCGTAGTAAAGCGTACCTAGGAAAAAACCGTCGCTCGCTCCACGCCCACACATCACAAATGCCCAGACGCGTCCTCACACCACTTTATCCACAGGTTTTTTAGGCGAGCCGATGATCCCCCTGAAACGCCCCCCCGCCCCCCCCCCCAGAAGCCTTCGATTACCCTCCTCACTACCAAGCTCAACTGACCCCCTCCTCAACACGAAAGAAGCTGCCCACTATGTCCGCATGTCCCCGCAAACACTGGCAAAATACCGTGTCCTCGGCGGCGGGCCACCTTTCATCCAGTTCGGCAACCGCGGCAGCAGAATCCTTTACCGACTATCGGCCCTCGATACCTGGCTCGCCGCGCGGACCTACCCCCACACAGCGGCATACAAATCCAAATGATTACCTATTGCTTACCCGGCGCCGCAGCGCCCGCAAACCCGCCGTTATCGGCAGGCGCTTTTTCTTGGTTATTCAATGGGGTAAGGTGGCGCGAGAGACGGGACTTGAACCCGCGGCCTCCGGCGTGACAGGCCGGCGCTCTAACCAACTGAGCTACTCCCGCAGTCAAAAATGCGCGCCCCAGAGGACGCGCTTGCCACGAGGCGATCATCTACGTGGACCGCCGGTGGAAGTCAAGGAACTCTGATGCAGAAATCAGATTAAGCCTTGGGAGGCTCCCAGAAAATCGAGCTTGCCCACCGGCACGCCATTATGGCGCAGGATGGCGTAGGCCGTGGTGAGGTGGAAATAGAAGTTCGGCAGCGCAAAGAACACCAGATAATCCTGGCCTTTGAAGTGTAGCTCGCGCGGCCCCGCCTTGAGCGAGACGGCCCGCTCCTCCGACCCGTCGATCTGCTCGCGGCTCAAGGTGCCGATGAAATCCAGCGTCTTGGCGATCCGCCCCTTCAACTCGGGGATCGTCCCCTCGGTATCGGCAAAGCTCGGCACCGCGACCCCTGCCAGCCGCGCCGGACAGCCCTTGGCGTGATCGCTCGCCATCTGCACCTGCCGGGCGAACGGATACATGTCCGGTGCCAGCCGCGACGACACGAGCACCGCCGTATCGAACTTGCGCGCATCGGCATAGGCGATCGCCTTGTCGAGAATGGCATCGAGCGCTTTGAGGCTGCGCTGGAACGCTGGAACCGATGCATCGTACATCGACAGTGCCATGAACCTATCTCCCTATCCGCCGGCTGGTCGCCTCTGGCGATCCTTGCCGCGCAGTAGATTGGGCGGCGACAGGCGAACGGCAAGACACAGCTAGCGGGCAATCTCGCGCACGATGAAATCAACGCGCGCCGCCACCGATGTGCGCGGCAGCGCGATGGGCTCATAACCGAGCCCTCGATAAGCCGCGTCCAACGCGCGGTATGTCGCCTCGGCCTCGTCCTGCGACTGCCGCCGCTCCGCATCCCGCTCGTAGATCTCCGGCCACGGCGGCGCGATGAACACTTGCCGGCGATATCGGAACGTCCGCGCCGCGGCCTCGAAGTGCGGCCCCACTTCGAGCCCGCTCAGGGCGATGTAGCCGATCACGTCTGGAATGCCGCGATCGAACACCACCTGGCCGCTGAGGCCTGCCGCATCTCGATAGGATCGCATGTCCCAGGCGAGCATCAGTTCGGCGAACTTCGCCCGGTCGGCCCACGGGAGCGCATCCCCGCCGATCGCAACCTGATCCTGGATGATGGCCCGTCCCGCTTCGGGCATGCAGTGGAAGCCGCGCGCCGCCAGGGCCGCAACCAGCGTGCTCTTGCCGGACCCAGGCCCGCCGGTAATCACGATAAGCCGATCAGTGCCAGTCACTGCCGTCTGCCCCCTTTTCCAGATGCGCCGCTGAGTGGCTAAGGCAGGAGTTCAGGAAAACCGAGTGGAACAGCCACCATCCACGCGAGGCGCCTGCCAACGAAGATGAAGTTGTTGGCGATGGAAGACGCGCCCCACATCAGTCGGCGCATCATGCCATCCAACCCGCCCTTGATGCCCATGGAAGGTATGCGCGCCTCGACCGAAAGACCGTGCGCGCCAAGAGTGCGGCTCACGTCTTCGAGGTCATACCGGCGATAGCGCTCATCCTTGCCGAACGCGGCCCAGATGGGCCCCGCGCGTTCATCGAGAATGTCGAAGTAAAGCCGTCCGCCGGGCTTCAGATAGCGGACGTACTTTTCCGCGATTGGATAGAAGTCGACGTACTTGGTGTAGAACAGGTCGTTGATGATGATTACGTCGTAGTTGCGCCGCGGCTCGTACGCCATGACATCGGCCGTTCGGAACGTGCTGCGCTGAACCAGGCCGCGCGCACACAATTCCTCGTGCAGGGGCGACAGCGCCTCATCGACGTCGAAGCTATCGACCGACGCAGCCTCCGGCGCCACGTAGAATTCGAGCGCAAACGGCCCGCAGGCGACATTCAGAATATCCGCACCCACGAGGTGCTGACCGAGCGTATCGCGCAAAATATCGAAACGCCGCTCGTTGATGAAAAACTCCACTTCCCGCGGCTCGCGGTCACCGAAGTGGCGATAGAGGCAATCACGGTAAACCGCGACGCTCACCTCCGGCCTCGCGCCTTCTGCGCGCATCCTTCCTCCTTGCACACCGATGGGCAACCCACCGCCGCAGCTCTCGAAGATTCCACCCGGCCAAATCCGCGGGCGCCATAACGGCACGCTACGCAGCAATATCCCTGCCAGCGCGGCGCGAGCGCCGGCGAAGGGAGCGAAGTGGTTAAAATGGGAAGGGGATGGTGGGCGGTGAGAGGGTCGAACTCCCGACATCCTCGGTGTAAACGAGGCGCTCTACCACTGAGCTAACCGCCCGACGACGCATTCCATATCGGCCCTGGCTGACCGCCGCAAGCCGCCGCGTCGAAATCTGCACGCCCCATATCGGCGCAACGCCCGGCCCCAAAGCCAGATGCCGCCGCCGCAGGCGGCAAGGCGCCAAGGGAGCCCGGCGCGAGCGCCGGGTTTCAGCTCACACGACGCCCGCCGCATACAAAGCTTCCCACCGCTTGCGTCACCCGCAAAAAACAAAGGCGCGCCGCAAGCATCGCGACGCGCCGAAGCATTCCCGTAGATTTAGGGCCGCTTAATTGAGAGCGTCCTTGAGACCCTTCGAGGGGCTGAACTTCGGCACTTTCGACGCCGGGATGTTGATCGTGGCGCCGGTCGCCGGGTTGCGGCCCTCGCGAGCCTTGCGCGCGGCAACCTTGAAGGTGCCGAAGTCCGGAATGCGGACCTCATGGCCTTCACGCATCGCGGTGCGGATGTGCTCGAGCACGGCATCCACCGCCACGGTGGCCTTGTCCTTCGTGAGCTCGGCTTCCTTCGCGACGGCGTCGATCAGATCTTTCTTGCTCATATCGTGTCCGTCCTTTGCATTCGGATTTGCGACTTGGGGGAGGAGTTGGCGGGAGTTAGGGGTCCGCCGTGTTGCTAAAGCCGCAACAGTGCGTGAGAGAAGCGCCCAATGACGGGCTGCGTCAAGGGGCAAAACCCCCGATTTTGCCCGAAAAACCTGGGGAAATGAACGTTTTGACGCGCACGGATCAGGAACAAGAAACCTCGCGGTTTGGTGGCCGCGAGGTTACTTGAGTTGCATCAAAAACTTATCAGCGCTCACCTTGGTGAATGCGCAGATGAGCGTCAGTGGGCAGTCACACGCGAACCGGCGTTTGCTTCTTCTGCCTTGACGGCAGCAGCCTCAGCCGCCTCGTCCCAGACGAGCCGTTCAGGCACACGCACCAGCGCCGCCTTCAGCACCTCGTCTACGCGCCCCACCGGGATGATCTCCATCTTGTTCTTAATCTCGACCGGAATCTCCGAGAGGTCCTTCACGTTCTCCTCGGGGATGATGACGGTCTTGATGCCACCGCGCAGCGCGGCAAGCATCTTTTCCTTGAGACCACCGATCGGCAGAACCCTGCCGCGCAGCGTGATCTCGCCCGTCATCGCAACGTCCTTGCGCACCGGAATGCCCGTCAGCACCGAGACGATCGTGGTCGCCATGGCGACGCCTGCCGAGGGACCATCCTTCGGCGTCGCGCCCTCCGGCACGTGCACGTGGATGTCCTTCTTCTCGAACAGGGACGGATGGATACCGAAGTCCACGCACCGCGAGCGCACGTAAGCGTTAGCGGCCTGGATCGACTCCTTCATCACGTCGCGCAAGTTGCCGGTGACCGACATCTTGCCCTTGCCCGGCATCATCACGCCTTCGATGGTCAGCAGCTCGCCGCCCACCTCGGTCCATGCAAGACCGGTGACGATACCCACCTGATCCTCGAGCTCGGCCTCGCCGTAGCGATACTTCGGCACGCCGAGGTACTGCTCGAGATTCGATGCAGTGACGACGACCGTCTTGTTCTGCGAGGTAAGGATCTCCTTCACAGCCTTGCGGGCGAGCTTGGCCACCTCGCGCTCGAGCGAGCGCACGCCCGCTTCACGCGTGTAGCGACGCACCAACTCCAGCAGCGCGCTGTCGTCGACGGTCCACTCGTTCTGCTCCAGACCATGCGCCTGACGCTGCCCCGGAATGAGGTGGCGTTTGGCGATCTCGATCTTCTCGTCCTCGGTGTAACCCGCAAGACGGATGATCTCCATGCGGTCCATCAGGGCCGGCGGAATGTTGAGCGTGTTGGCCGTCGTCACGAACATCACGTTCGACAGGTCGTAATCGACCTCGAGGTAATGGTCGTTGAACGTGCCGTTCTGCTCAGGATCCAGCACCTCCAGCAGCGCCGCTGCCGGATCGCCCCGGAAGTCCGAGCCCATCTTGTCGATCTCGTCGAGCAGGAACAGCGGGTTGGTCCGCTTCGCCTTGCGCATCGACTGAATGACCTTGCCGGGCATCGAGCCGATATACGTGCGGCGGTGACCGCGCACCTCGGCCTCATCGCGCACGCCGCCGAGGCTCATGCGCACGAACTCACGGCCCGTGGCATTCGCGATCGACTTGCCGAGCGACGTCTTGCCGACGCCGGGCGGTCCGACGAGGCACAGAATCGGGCCTTTCAGCTTGTTCGTGCGGGCCTGCACCGCGAGATACTCGAGGATGCGCTCCTTGACCTTCTCGAGACCATAGTGCTCCGCATCGAGAACCAGCTGGGCCTCGTCGAGATCCTTCTTGACCTTGCCCTTGATCCCCCACGGGATCGACAGCAGCCAGTCGAGATAGTTGCGCACGACGGTGGCTTCCGCCGACATCGGGCTCATCTGCTTGAGCTTCTTCAGCTCGGCAAGCGCCTTGTCGCGGGCCTCCTTCGAGAGCTTGGTGTTCTCGATCTTCTCTTCGAACTCGGCGATATCGTCGCGCTCGTCGCTGTCGCCGAGCTCCTTCTGGATCGCCTTCATCTGCTCGTTGAGATAGTACTCGCGCTGCGTCTTCTCCATCTGGCGCTTCACGCGCGAACGGATCTTGCGCTCCACCTGCAGCACGGAGATCTCGCTCTCCATGAGCGTGTAGACGCGCTCCAGACGCTCGGAGATCGTCGAGGTCTCCAAGATCTCCTGCTTGTCGGCGATCTTGATCGCAAGATGCGAGGCGATCGTGTCGGCCAGCTTCGAGTAGTCCTCGATCTGCGCGACGTTGCCCAGCACTTCCGGCGAAATCTTCTTGTTGAGCTTCACATAGCTCTCGAACTGCGCGACCGCAGAACGGGCCAGCGCCTCGATCTCGTCCTTCGCGCCGATCTCCTCCGGCACGGGCTCGACCTCGGCTTCGAAGTAGTTCGGGTTGTCCGTGTAGCGCTGGATGCGCGCGCGCGTCGTACCTTCGACGAGCACCTTCACAGTGCCATCGGGCAGCTTCAACAGCTGCAGCACGGACGCAAGCGTACCGACCGGGTAGATCGCATCGGTCGCCGGATCATCGTCGCCAGCGTTCTTCTGCGCAGCAAGCAGGATGTGCTTGTCGGAGCGCATCACTTCTTCCAGCGCGTTGATCGACTTGTCGCGACCAACGAACAGCGGGACGATCATGTACGGGAACACCACGATGTCGCGCAGCGGCAGGACCGGATAAAGACCCTTACCAGCCGTCTTGTCTTTGTTCTTCGTGTCGTCGCCCATTTCGCTACCTATCGTGGCCGCCTGCAATTTCGCCTCAACGCAATGCCGCAGCATAGCCTATCGGCGCTCATCCAGGACATCGAAGTCGCAAGCCCTGGCCGTTTTGAGGCAGAGATCGCATCAGCCTCTATGCGTTTCTGACCTCAACCCACAACTCCGCAGCATCGCAGAGGCAGAGGCCCTTTTGAAATGGGGCCGTCTGCCGCTGGATCAAGAGCCGCCCGCCAACAGGCGCGCGACAGAATATTTCCGGTGAAAAGAGTCGCCAACCCTCCGGCGACCCCACGATCAAGACGCGCTCGATCCCTTTTCATCCACCCGGTCGGAGTAGATGCGCAACGGACGCGCACTGCCCTCCACGACTTCCGGGCCGATGACGACTTCTTCGACGCCCTTGAGTGCTGGCAAATCGAACATGGTGTCGAGCAGGATGCCTTCCATGATGGAGCGCAGACCGCGAGCACCCGTCTTGCGCTCGATCGCCTTGCGGGCAATCGCCTTGAGCGCATCCGTTGTGATCGTCAGCTTGACGTCTTCCATCTCGAACAGGCGCTGATACTGCTTAACCAGCGCGTTCTTCGGCTCCATGAGGATCTGCACGAGAGCATCCTCGTCGAGGTCTTCGAGCGTCGCGATGACCGGCAGACGACCGATGAACTCGGGGATAAGCCCGAACTTCAACAGATCCTCCGGCTCGACGCCGCGCAGAACCTCGCCAGTGCGGCGCTCGTCAGCTCCGATGACCTTCGCACCGAAGCCGATCGACGTGCCCTTGCCGCGGCGAGAGATGATCTTCTCCAGACCCGCAAACGCGCCACCGCAAATGAACAGGATGTTCGTCGTGTCGACCTGCAGGAACTCCTGCTGAGGATGCTTGCGGCCGCCCTGCGGAGGCACGGAGGCAACGGTGCCTTCCATGATCTTCAGCAGTGCCTGCTGCACGCCCTCGCCCGACACATCGCGCGTGATCGACGGGTTGTCGGACTTGCGCGAGATCTTGTCGACCTCGTCGATGTAGACGATGCCGCGCTGCGCCCGCTCGACGTTGTAGTCGGCGTTCTGCAGCAGCTTCAGAATGATGTTCTCGACGTCCTCGCCGACATAGCCCGCCTCGGTGAGAGTCGTGGCGTCGGCCATGGTGAACGGAACGTCCAGCATGCGCGCCAGGGTCTGGGCCAGAAGCGTCTTACCGCAGCCGGTCGGACCAACGAGCAGAATGTTCGACTTCGCCAACTCGACGTCGTTGTTCTTCGACGCGTGGTTGAGGCGCTTGTAGTGGTTGTGAACCGCCACTGACAGCACGCGCTTTGCGTGGTCCTGGCCGATGACATACGAGTCGAGGACCGTGGAAATTTCCTGCGGGGTCGGCACGCCGTCGCGAGACTTCACCAGGGTGTTCTTGTTCTCTTCCCGGATGATGTCCATGCACAGCTCGACGCATTCATCGCAGATGAACACGGTCGGTCCGGCAATCAGCTTGCGAACCTCATGCTGGCTCTTGCCGCAAAACGAGCAATAGAGAGTGTTTTTCTCTTGAGCCATCTCGGATGTCTTACCCCTCCTCGGGCTGCTGTGCGCCGAACCGCCGACGCTCGCCTTGGAAAGATTCCTGTCTCAGCCGCCCTGTGCGGAGCGCGGGTCCGAGTCCATTACAGTGATCTGAGCACGCTAGCGTTCACCAGATCAAGATTGGATTAACGGATATCCGCCCACACGCTACTGAAGCGACCCGATTACCACAGTTTTATGGCGTTCCCCTGGTTAGCCGTAACATCGGCTTTCCAACGGTGCCACGCTGACCTCAGCCAACCCAGCATGACCTCACCTGGACGGGGAGGCAAGCGCCCCGTCCACCCTGCGGCCATTCGGCTTGTCGGTTAAGCGTATCAGGCCTCGGACTTGCCCTCGATCGGGCCAAAATCGGCCTCATCGCGGCTCGTTAGAACCTTATCAATAATCCCGAAGTCTTTAGCCTGCTCTGCAGTCATGAAGTAGTCACGGTCGAGCGTGCGTTCAATGACTTCGTAGGGCTGATTGGTGTGCTTGACGTACACTTCGTTGAGCCGCCGCTTCATCTTGATGATGTCCTCGGCGTGGCGCTCGATGTCGGAGGCCTGGCCCGAGAAGCCGCCGGAAGGCTGATGCACCATGATCCGGGCGTTCGGCAGCGCATAACGCAGGCCCTTGGCCCCCGCGCACAGCAGCAGCGAGCCCATCGAAGCCGCCTGGCCGATGCACAGCGTGGCGATCTGCGGCCGGATGAATTGCATCGTGTCGTAAATCGCCATGCCCGCCGTGACGACACCGCCCGGCGAGTTGATGTACATGGAGATTTCCTTCTTCGGGTTCTCCGCTTCGAGGAACAAAAGCTGCATGCAGATCGACGCAGCCATGTGGTCCTCGATCGGACCCGTCACGAAGATAATGCGCTCCTTGAGCAGGCGCGATGGCAGATCATAGCCACGCTCGCCCCGGTTGGTCTGCTCGACCACCATCGGCCAGAACGTGTTCGTCAAGGTGCTGACCGGGTCGCGCATCGTCGTCTTCCTTTGCTTCGATCGTGGGGAGCGCGCGGCACTCGAATCGCGCCGCGCTGCTTTGTACTTTCTTGGGCAGTGCCGCCCTCGGGCGCAAGCCCCACCTGGGGGCCGGCGAACCTATATAGGAAGCCCCGAAGCCGAATAGTAAGCCCCGAAGCCGATTACGCCTCCTCGGCTTCGTCCGGCCGCTTGAAAAGCTCGTCCTTGGAGACTTTTTTCTCCACCGGTTTCGCCTTGTCGATGATGAAGTCGACCACCTTGTCCTCGAAAAGCGGCGCCCGCAGCTCGGCCAGCGCGCCGGGGTTCTTCTCGTAGTATTCGTAGACGGCCTTCTCCTGACCCGGGAATCGGCGCGCCTGCTCCATGAGCGCACGGCGCATCTCGTCCTGGGTGATCTTCAGCTCGTTCTTCTCGGCGATCTCGCCGATCACCAGCCCAAGGCGCACGCGGCGCTCGGCGATCTTGCGATACTCCTCGCGCGTCTCCTCCTCGGACTTGCCCTCGTCCGCAAAGGTCTTGCCCGCGCTCTTCAGGTTGGCCTCGAGCTGCTGCCAGATGCCGGCAAACTCGCTGTCGACCAGCGATGGAGGAAGCTCGAACGAATGCGCCTTCTCCAGCGCATCGAGCAACTGCCGCTTCAGCTTCGAGCGCGCGACGTTGCCGTACTCACGAGCAATCTGCTCCTTCACTAAGCCCTTGAGCTGCTCGACACTTTCCGCACCCAGCGTCTTGGCGAACTCATCGTTCACCTCGGGGCGAACCGGGCTCGCAACCTCCTTTACCTTCACCTCGAAGACAGCGGCCTTGCCGGCCAGCGTCGCGACCGGGTAGTCGGCCGGGAAGGTCGCCTCGACGTTGCGCTCATCGCCCGCCTTCACGCCAAGAAGCCCGTCCTCGAAACCCGGGATGAAATTGGCTTCGCCCAGTACGATCGGCGCCGCCTCGGCGCTGCCGCCCTCGAAGGCCTCGCCGTCGATCTTGCCCACGAAGTCGATCGTCACGCGATCGCCCTTCTCGGCAGCCCGCGCCTCGTCCGGCGCAAAGGTAAGGCTGCGCGAAACCAGCTGCTGGATGCCTTCCTCGACCGCCGAATCCTCGACGTCCGCAACCAGCTGCTCCAACTTCAGCTTCGTGAAATCCGTCAGCTCGATCGCCGGCAGCACCTCGAACGTCATCGAATACGAGAGGTCGGCCTTGCCCGACAGCACCCGCTCGATCTCGTCCTGGTCTTCCGGCAGGCTGACATTCGGCTGCATCGCGGCGCGTTCGTTGCGCTCGGCGATCGCCTTGTTCGACGATTCGCGCACGGCTTCCTGCAGCACCTCGACCATGAGCGAGCGGCCGTACATCTTCTTCAGATGCGGCACCGGCACTTTGCCCTTGCGGAAGCCCTTGAGCTGAACGCGGTCCTTGATCTCGTCCAGGCGATCGTCGAAGCGCTTGCCGAGTTCACCCGCCGGCACAACGACTTGCAGCGTCCGCTTCAGACCCTCGCTGCTGGTTTCGGTAATCTGCATTGCTCTCCAACCTGCTCGTAAACCCGACGGGCTCCGTTCCTATCGCCAAAGCGTGGTGCGGGCGGAGGGACTTGAACCCCCACGCCTTGCGGCACTGGAACCTAAATCCAGCGCGTCTACCAATTCCGCCACGCCCGCGCGTCGCCCCCGCCTCAGGCCGGCCAGAAGCCAGTCCATCTCACCTTTTTAGGGTAAGTCGCTGCGGCTGTCGGGATCGATCGGCGAAGGTATATCTGCCTGGACCCGCAAAAGGCAACGCCCTTTGCCGCACCCGCGGCGGAACGCATCGCCGGCCCCTCGACCTGGCACCTGGCACCCCATTTGCCCACATTGCCTTTGCAGCGGGTTCAGCCCCTAAAATTAGTAAATTCCCCGGCAGGCCAATCCCAACTGGGCCGAAGCGATGGAAACGAAAATCCAGCGCGCCCTGCCACCGCGGCGACGCCTTGGCTCTACCACCTCGACCAGCCGCGCCAACGAGGCTCTGGCGTGATCGATCAAGAGCGCTGACAATCCCCGCAAACACCCGGCACTCGATCACATTCCACCGAAACTGGGGCCCGCGTCCCCAACGGAGCACTCTCTTGCAACCATGTTCCAGCGTCGTCGCCGCCGTCGGCCACACGCCCCTCATCCGCCTGCGCCGCCCATCTGAAGAAACCGGCTGCACCATCCTCGGCAAGGCCGAGTTCATGAACCCGGGCGCCTCCGTGAAAGACCGCGCCGCCCTGGGCATCCTCACCGAGGCCATGGAAAGCGGACGCTTGAAGCCCGGCGGCACCGTGGTCGAGGGCACCGCGGGCAACACCGGAATCGGCCTGACCGTGCTCGGCAACGCCCTCGGGCTGCGCACGGTCATTGTCATTCCCGATACTCAGTCCCAGGAGAAGAAGGACACTCTCCGCCTGCTCGGAGCCGAGGTCGTCGAGGTTCCTGCGGTCCCTTACAAGAACCCCAATAACTACGTCCGCTACTCCCAGCGCCTTGCTGAGACTCTTGCCGCCACTGAGCCGAACGGCGCTGTCTGGGCAAACCAGTTCGATAACGTTGCAAACCGCGACATCCACACGAGAACGACGGCGGTTGAGATTTGGGACGGCACAGAGGGCCGCATCGATGGCTTCGTCTCCGCGGTCGGCTCCGGAGGCACGCTCGGCGGAGTTTCCCGCGGCCTGAAAGACAGACGCGACGGCATTCGCATCGCGCTCGCCGATCCCTTCGGCTCCGCGCTCTACTCTTACTACACCACCGGCGAGCTCAAGGCCGAGGGCTCCTCCATCACCGAGGGCATTGGCCAAGGCCGCATCACCAAGAACCTCGAGGACGCGCCCATCGACACTGCCTTCCGCATCTCCGACGAGGAAGCTCTGAACGTCGTCTTCTACCTGACGCGAGAAGAGGGCCTCTGTGTCGGCGCCTCGAGCGGCGTCAACGTCGCCGGTGCCGTGCGCCTCGCCCGCGAGCTGGGGCCCGGTCACACGATCGTGACGATGTTGTGCGACAGCGGCACCCGCTATCAGTCGCGATTGTTCAACCCCGGGTTCCTGGAAAGCAAATCTCTCCCCGTGCCGTCGTGGCTCAAGGGGGAAAAATCGCCACTTCCCGAGGTTTTTGCCTCAACCTGACCTCGTTTGGACGGGAGAAGCGGTCGCCATCCTTGCGGCCCACGCCGCTTTTGCCTATGTCGCTAGCAAGCGCGGCCAAACAAGCCGTGCGCGGATAGTTCACGCTGATGTAAGAGAGGGAAACGTGCTGGAGAGCGCCAAGAAGTGGATCGTCGAGACAGACTGGCTCGCTTCGCATCTAGACGCCCCTGACCTTGTGATCTTCGATGCCAGCTGGCATCTGCCGACCGCCGGTCGCGATCCCAAAGCGGAGTACATGCAGGAGCACATCCCCGGCGCGCTCTTCTTCGATATCGACGACCTCACTGACGAGAAATCATCTCTACCGCACATGCTGCCCTCGACGGTGAAGTTCGCCTCGCGCATGAAGAAGATGGGCGTCGGCGACGGCATGCGCATCGTCGTCTACGACACGCTGGGTCTCTTCTCCGCCGCCCGTGCCTGGTGGACGTTCCGCGCCATGGGCCACGAGGACGTTGCCGTTCTCAACGGCGGCCTGAAGAAGTGGAAGGCCGAAGGGCGCGAGACCGAGGATGGCCCGCCCATCAAGCGCACCGAGCGGCACTTCTCTCCGTTGCTCAATGCTTCGCTGATACGTGACATCGACGACGTGAAGAAGGTCGTCGCCAAGAACACCTCTCAGATCGTCGACGCACGGCCCGCCCCGCGCTTTGAAGGCACCGAGCCCGAGCCGCGTCCCGGACTGCGCTCCGGCCACATCCCCGGCGCCCGCAACGTTCCCTCGCAAACGCTGATCAACGCTGACGGCACCCTCAAGTCGGAAGCCGAACTCGCCAAGATCTTTGCCGAAGCCGGCATCGATCCCCGCCAGCCCATCGTCACCACTTGCGGCTCGGGCGTCACCGCTTCGATCCTGTCGCTCGCCTTAGCCGTGCTGGGTCAGACGAATGCAGCCGTCTACGACGGAAGCTGGGCCGAGTGGGGCGCCGACCAATCCGTGCCCGTCGAGACCGGCCCCGCTCGCGAACTCGCCTAACCTCGCAAACAATCAGGGCCGGACGCCAACAGCGACTGGCCCAACCTTGATCCCACGACTCCCGCTTCGCCGCCGTCAGGCGGCAGGCGCCAAGGGCGCCCGGCGCGTGCGCCAGCTATCCACCGGCACTATGATCGCCGCACACCAAGCGTGTCGAAGCTCGTGTCACCTACTCAATCAAGACCTGCACTGCGGGTTCATGTAGTACGTGATCATCAGGAACGACATCAGGATCGCCGAGCCCAAACCCGCAACAGTCCCGACCCACTCCGGCGCAAAATTGCCGCCCGCCTGATCCAACAGCTCTTTGCCTGGCAAGCTGCCGGCAATCGAAGCAATCGCCGAATAGACCACCACCACCATCGGTATTCTGAAGTCGTCGGGCCCGACGCCGGCCACGCGGTTCAGCAGCTTGTTGCGCACGACCACCGCGGCGATGGTGGCAACGAAACCCGCGACCATCGCCAGCACGGCCGGATTGGTCGAATACCCGATCAAGCGACCGACGATTGCACCCACGGCAGCCGCCACCAGCAGCATCACGATGAGGCTCGCCGATGTCGAACCCTGCGGCCTTGCCGTTGAAATGACCTGTGCCATTGAGCAATCCTTCTGTGACTGTGCGAGCCTCCGACCGAGGCTTCGCACGCCAGCGAAGACGCAAAGCTCGGGCCGGGCAAAGCCTACCCGCAGGCATCGCTACGATGGCGCCAACGCGTCTGTTGCCACTCGACTAAAATTAGAACCGAGCAAGCGCCGACTTATTCTCGCGATCAACGGCAGATATTCGCAGCGCGACGCGTGACTGGCTCCGGCGCCGCACCCGGCATATATGGGAACATCCGAACCTGTTGCGTCGCCCGGAACGTCCAACAACACGCAAAGCCGCACACAAAGGTAGAGGCCCAATGACCGATTCTATCGAGACGACTGACCAGACCTCGGCCGTCAACCGCCGCGCGATTCTCGCCGCACTCGCAGCCTCCGGCACCGCACTCGCCACCGGCGCAGCCAGCGCCCAGGAAGGCCATGACCATCATCACATGGACCATGGCGGCGGTAACCACGGCGCCCCGCCGGCTCATCTGGCGCTGATCAATGCCGCGTTCGATTGCATCAAGAAAGGCGAGATCTGCGCCAACCATTGCATCGACCTTCTCGGCGACGGCGACAAGGCGATGAAGGATTGCCTGCGCTCAGTTTCGACCATGCTGCCAGCATGCGCCGCGCTCGCACGACTTGGCGCTCTGGACGCAAAACGCCTGAAGGAGTTCGCCAAGGTTTGCGCTGACATCTGCAGCGACTGCCAAGCCGAGTGCAAGAAGCACGCAGAGCACCACGCCGAATGCAAGGCCTGCGGGGAAGCCTGCGGCGTCTGCGTCGACGAGTGCAAGAAACTGATCTGAACAATCTTGATCAGCAGCGGTGCCCCGAGGAGCACCGCACCGCTGCTGGTCCTGTTTGACACCCCGGGAAGCATACCGCCCCGAGCCGTCAGCCGCTCGGCGATTGTCCTGCTTCCGCAAAGCTCGCTAGCGACTCGGCGTTCACCACCTCGATCCACTCGCGCCCCGACGTGCGGATCGCCCCGATCCCCTTCAAATTCTTGATCGCTCTACACACGGTCTCGATGGCAAGCCCCAAATGGCTCGCCATATCCGACTGCGCCAGCGCGAGGCGATAATCGCCATCGCCTTCGGTGGCGACTTCCGCCTTCGGCAATGAGAGGATCAAGGCCGCCACGCTCTGCGTCGCCGACATCCGCGTCCGCATGCCGGCCTGCTCATGCAGCTTCTCGACCTTGTGCGTCAGCACCTGCCCCACCATCCGCTGGAGATTGGTCGACTTCTCGATCGCGCGCCGCGTGATCTTTCGCAAAACAGTTCGTGTCATCGTCTCAGCGTGGCAACCATAGCGCGCGCCCGAGACGATCCCAGCAAAGCCGCCTGGCCCGACGACTTCCAACACCTGCCGCTGACCCGCCCCATTGCAGCGCGTGATGATTACTGCACCAGAGATCACCTCAAAAATTGCGTCGGCGGCGTCGTGCTCATCAAACACAGTGTGCCGCTTCGCATAGATCGAACGACTGGCGACTCCCGTACTGCCGCGCCGCTGCCGCGTCATGCTAAGCCGCGATATCGGGCGAGCTGGTGCAATTGCCCCATCTCCCTCTGTCTGATCCGAACGGCCATCACCGGACTGATCAAACGTCCCCTCGATCATCATCATCATTGTTCTCGCCAAATCCCCACAGCCCAGCGCACACGCGCGGGCTCGGGCGCTGATAAACTTTGTTGCTCGTGCGCCTCAGGCGAGAACAGACGGCGGTGCACGCGGACGCGCATCGCTGTCGAAACGTTTCTTGAAACTCGGGATTTCGTACGGCGCTTCGAGCACCGCGACGACCGAAACGGCGGGAGCAGAGATCGCCAGCCCACCGACGATCAGACCAGGCGCCGCTGTCAGCAAGCACGCATCGCAAACAGCGATGGATTGACTGCGCGAACCACCACCCTTCGCGGGTGAGCACAACAGCGGCAGCGTACCGTCAGGCAGTTCGTACGCCGAGAGATCTGGCGCCGACTGACGGACCGGCCGATGCGCCAGCGGCATAAGCAGCATCGCTAGCCCGTAAAGGACTGCGATGAAAAGCCTCTCATTCAGCTGGCGCCTAAAAACTCGCATGTCCACATGCTAGCCAGCCGAATCTTCAATGGTCAATTGGCGCAACCCATCTATGCCACGAAGTCGCGCCTGAAATGACAATGCGCATACGCCATGTTGCGGTTAGAGCATGGCGACATGCGACAGCCCGCGTCAAAAGATGAAGACAAATCAACTTAGGTGCGACGTCTTAGTTCGTTGACGATTGAGCCACATCATTGACCTCTGGAGGCATGCTCGGGTGGCTTCATAAAAACGCAAAAAACGACGCTAGGGGGATGATTGTTGCACTTTACGTGCTCGTCACTCTGAGCCTCGTCTTTGCGCAGCGCTGCCTGCGTCCAGGGCACGACACCCCGGAACCCTCGATTAACCAGATCGATCTTGCAGACCTGTCGCATTTCGCGCATGCGACCCGCACGAACACACCAGATACCCCGCAAACGCGCGAGTTTTGCGACCATTCGATCGATGACTGCGAAGGTACCGTCGCCGCCAGCTGCGCGCCGATCTGCACAAACTTCGCGCACATCGGCGTGCACTCCACCGGTCAATCCTTCGCAGCGCACGTCGCCGCACATGTTCCAGCGACGTTCAAAGCGAACGCACGCTCACGCGCCCCGCCCGCGCTCTTAACCTGAAAATCGCGTCACATCAGGCTCTGCACCGCACCGCCTGATCTGCGTCAGAAACGCGCGCACCGAGCGCACATCCGCGCACGGCTCTAACACCCCCTTCGTTCGAACTATTCCAAGGAAGACCGGGCCGATGTCTGCCGCTGCCACTTCACTCGCATCTGCACATGGGGCTGACGATCGTCAGACGATCATCGGTTACAACGAGGATGTCGTTCGCGCCTTCTCCATCGCAACGGTGCTGTGGGCGCTGTTCGGACTGGCAGTTGGAGTTTGGGTCGCCCTGCTTCTCGCCTTCCCCGGGATGAACGTCGGCGAGTTTCTCACCTTCGGCCGCCTCCGCCCCGTGCACACATCGGGCGTCATCCTCGGCTTCGGCGGCAATGCACTGCTCGCAACGTCGCTCTACGTCGTACAGCGCACCTGCCGCACCGGATTGTGGGGCGGCCCAAAGCTCGCGAGCTTCCTGTTCTGGGGCTACAACGCCTTCCTCGTCGCTGCGATGGTGAGCTACCCGCTCGGACTGACCCAATCGCAGGAGTACGCCGAACCCGAGTGGTTCCTCGACATCTGGCTGACGGTCGTCTGGCTGACGTATCTCGCCATCTTCGTCGGCACGCTCGCCATCCGCCGCGAACCGCACATCTACGTCGCCAATTGGTTCTTCCTCGCCTTCATCCTCACGGTGTCGGTGCTGCAGGTCGTCAACAACGCCGCCGTACCGATTTCCTGGACGTCAACGAAAAGCTATTCGGCCTACTCCGGCGTCCAGAGCGCGATGATCCAATGGTGGTACGGCCACAACATGGTCGGCTTCTGGCTCACCGCCGGATTCATCGGCATGATGTACTACTTCGTGCCCAAGCAGGCCGACCGCCCGATCTACTCGTACCGTCTGTCGATCGTGCACTTCTGGGCGCTGGTGTTCCTCTACATCTGGGCCGGCCCACACCATCTGCACTACACCGCGTTGCCCGACTGGACGCAGACGCTCGGCGCCGCCTTCTCCATCATGCTTTGGATGCCGTCCTGGGGCGGCATGATCAACGGCATCATGACGCTCTCGGGCGCATGGTCGAAGCTGCGCACTGATCCCATCCTGCGCTTCCTCGTCGTCGCCGTCGCCTTCTACGGCATGTCGACGTTCGAAGGCCCGCTGATGGCGCTGAAACCCGTCAACGCGCTCTCGCACTACACCGACTGGACCGTCGGCCACGTGCATTCGGGCGCGCTCGGCTGGGTCGCGCTGATGGCCTTCGGCTCGCTCTATCACATGGTGCCGAAGCTCTGGTCGACGCGCCTGTGGTCGATCAAGCTCGTCGAAGTTCACTTCTGGCTCGCGTCGATCGGCATCGTTCTCTACATCACCTCGATGTGGGTGTCGGGCATCACCCAGGGCCTGATGTGGAAGGCCTACGACGAGTTCGGCTTCCTGCAATACTCGTTCACCGACAGCGTCGCGATGCTGCACCCCTACTACGTGGTGCGTGCGCTCGGCGGTATGTTCTTCCTCGCCGGCGGCATCCTCTTCGCCATCAACATCTTCATGACCATCTTCGACGCGCCCGCGCGACGCCGGTCTGACGCTGGGCTGCGCGCCCAGCTCGCGCCTGCGGAGTGAGACCGACCATGAACCACTCCCTCATCGAAAAGTCCGCTGCACTGCTGTTCATGCTGACGTTCATCGTCATCTCGATCGGCGGCCTCGTGCAGATCGTGCCCCTGTTCAAGATCGACACGACCGTCACCAAGGTCGAAGGCATGCGGCCCTATACGCCGCTCGAGCAGCTCGGCCGCAACATCTACACCCGCGAAGGCTGCTACACCTGCCACAGCCAGATGATCCGTCCCTTCCGCGACGAGGTCGAGCGTTACGGCCATTACTCAATCCCCGCCGAGAGCATGTACGATCACCCCTTCCTCTGGGGCTCCAAGCGCACCGGCCCTGATCTCGCACGCGTCGGCGGCAAATACTCCAACGCCTGGCAACTCGCGCACTTGATCCATCCGCAGAGCGTCGTCCCCGTTTCGATCATGCCGTCCTATGCCTTCCTCAAGGACAAGCCGCTCTACGTCGATGATCTCAACTTGCACATGTCGGCGCTCAAGACCGTCGGCGTCCCCTACGACGATGAGATGATCGCGTCCGCGCACGCCGACCTGGAAGCGCAGGCCACCGGACAGGGCGCCACCGAAGCTCTGCTCAAACGCTACCCGAAGGCAAAGCTCGGCGACTTCGACGGCGATCCTTCGCGCATCACCGAGATGGACGCCCTCATCGCCTATCTGCAAGTCCTCGGCACTCTCGTTGACTTCTCCGAACCGGACGCATCCAGCGCCACGCCCTCCAAATAGAGCCGACGATGACCGCCGAGACATTCACCCATCATCTGGAGGCGATCTGGCCAATCATCGGGATCGGCCTGTTCGTGATGATCCTCTGGGTCGTGCTGCATCCGGCCAGCAAGGCCGAGTACGACCGCGACGCGCAAATTCCGTTCGACACGAAAGACGATCAAGATGGCTGAGCATCGCTACGACCCCGTCACAGGTCAGTACACGACCGGCCACTCGTGGGACGGCATCGAGGAGCTTTACACCCCGCTCCCGCGCTGGTGGGTCATCACCCTGGTCATCAGCTTCATCATCGCCATCATCTACGCCGCGCTCTACCCAGGCTGGCCCACGACGCGCTTCGCCTTCGCCGGACTGCTCGGCTGGACCAGTGCCGGCCAACTCGCCGAAGAACAGGCCGAAGCACGCAGCGAGCAAGCTCACTGGCGCAACCAGATCGCAGCCAAGTCTGTCTCTGAGATCGAGCAGTCTGACGAGTTGCGCACCTTCGCCATCACCGGCGGCCGCGCACTGTTCAATCAGAACTGCGCCGCCTGCCACGGCAGCGGCGCCGGCGGCCAGCAGGGCCAATTCCCCTCGCTCATCGACGACGACTGGCTCTGGGGCGGCAAGATCGATGATGTCTACCAAACCATCGCCCACGGCATTCGCAACGAGGATCCCGAAAGCCGTCAATCCGAAATGCCGGCCTTTGCCGAGATGCTGAGCCCTGAGGAAATCGCCGCCGTCGCCGAGTACGTCGCGACGCTGTCCGATGCCAGCAAGGCCGACAGCCGTAAGGCGCTCCCTGGCGCCGAAGTCTTCGCCAACAACTGCGCTGGTTGCCATGGCGAGAACGGAGAAGGCATGCGCGAGATGGGCGCCCCCCGTCTTGCAGATCAGATCTGGCTGTACGGCGATGGCAAAGACGCAGTCGCACGCCAGGTCGCCCACCCGCGCATGGGTATGATGCCCGCGTGGAAGCCGCGTCTCGGCGATGACGCGGTCAAAATGCTCGCAGTCTATGTGCACTCACTCGGCGGCGGAGAGAAGTAATGCACACGCAGGTGCCGACCGCGCTGCAAACGGCTCAAACCCGCGCCTTGCGCACGGGAACGCCACACGCAGCCTCCGGAAAATTTCGTCTGACGAAAACGGCGCTGACGTCATTCCTGCTCGGCCTCTACTTCATCACGCCGTGGCTGCGCTGGACCCGCGCTGGTGAATCCGCCCAGGCCGTCATCGTCGATATTCCGGCCCGCCGCTTCTATCTGTTCGGCATGGAGTTCTGGCCGCCCGATCTGCCCCTGCTGCTTGGCCTCCTGATATTCTCGGCCGCAACGCTATTCTTCGTCACCGCATACTTCGGTCGCGTCTGGTGCGGCTTCACCTGCCCGCAAACGGTCTGGACCGATCTCTTCTTCGGTGTCGATCGCCGCATCGACCAGCGTTTCGGCCGCGACAGCGCATTGGGCCAAGCCATCAAGTCCGCGCTGCACATGCTGATCGCAGTGCTCACGGCCTTCACCTTCACCGGCTACTTCATCGACATCACGCATCTCGGTGGCCAGCTCGCAACCGGCATCGCGCCGGCTGCTGCCTATGTCTCGCTCGGCGTGCTCACGTTCACCACTTATGTGTTTGCCGCGCACACGCGCGAGAACATCTGCCTGCATATGTGTCCCTGGCCGCGCTTCCAAAGCGCGCTGCTCGATTCCGAAACGCTCGTCGTCACTTATCAGTCGTGGCGCGGTGATCCGCGCGCCCGCGCGCGTGTGCCGCTGCGTCCCGATCTTCTCGACATCGGCAACGATGGCCCGCCTGCTGCGCACTCCTACCTTGCAGGCAGCGATGCCTATCGCGGCGACTGCGTTGATTGCGGCAGGTGCGTCAGCTCCTGCCCGACGCGCATCGACATCCGCGATGGGTTGCAGCTCGGATGCATCGGCTGCGGGCTGTGCATCGACGCCTGCAACACCGTCATGGACCGGCTCGACCGCCCGCACGGACTGATCAAGCTCGGAACGGAAATGCCGGCCGAGCCATCCATGGCGACGGCAAAGCGCACGCGCCCGCGCATCCTGCGCATCAAGCCGATGATGTTTGCGTCCGTCATGCTCGTCTCCGGCTCCGCGATGGCCGTGGCCCTCGCCAACCGCAGCAACGTCGACGCCAGCCTCGAGCATCAGCGTCAGCCTCCGTTCGTAAAGATGTCGGACGGCAGCATTCGCAACGACTATGCGCTCCGCTTCACCCACCGCGGCGACGATATCGCCAGCGTTGCGGTCACCGTCGAAGGTCTCCCCGGCGCAGCCGTCCGCCTCTCGACCAGCGACGAACCCTCGCCTGCATTCATTTGCAACCGGCGCTCGTTGTCGGAGCGCGTGATGGTCACCGTGCCGATGCACTCCGCCCCGCAGGGCCGCGTGCCCGTGACGGTGGTGCTGACCGAGCGGACCACGAACGCGCCGCTCGCCCGCCTCGAAACCTACTTCTGGGGACCAGGAGGCGCTCAATGATTGCACGTCTGAAGCGCCTCTTCGGCGAGGATCGCTGGATACCTGGCCTGTTCATCGGCTTCTTCGTGTTCCTCGCCTGCGTCGAAGTCGTGCTGATCACGCTGTCGGTCAACAGCTTCTCCGGCCTCTCGGAAGCCGATCCCTACCGCCGTGGGCTCGCCTACAACGACACCATCGCTGAACGCCGCAAAGAGCGCGACCTTGGCTGGCGCGTCAGCATCGGCTTCGAGCCGGAAGGCGCGCTGCGCGGCATCGTCAAGATCGCCGCGCGCGATGCTGAAGGCTCAGAGCTCAAGGGCGCAGAGATCACCGCCACCGCCGAGCGCCCCATGGAGGGCAAGCCCCCGCAGCTCATCAAACTGAGCGCGCTGGAGGATGGCGCCGCTGAAGGCACCCTCGCCGTCGATACGCCAGGGCGCTGGTTCGTCCGCGTCAAGATCGAGGATGCCGGCACCAGCATCGAGCGCCGCCGCGAAATCTTCATCGAACCCCAATGACGCCGGCGCACGAGAAGAGGAAGCACCAGCATGGATAGTCTTCTCCTCCTCATCCCCATCGCACTCTGCCTTGGCGGATTCTACCTCGCCGCGTTCCTGTGGTCGTTGCGCGCCGGTCAGTACGACGACCTCGAGGGCGCAGCGGCCCGCATCCTGTTTGAAGACGAGCCCTTGGAGACAAACACCGATGAGCGACGCTAAGTCCGCCACGCCATTCGATGAAACACCCCAGCGCAAGCGCGCACGCTTGACGCTGGCGATCATGAACGCCGCGATGGCAGCCATTGTCTGCGGCCTCACCATCGGACCCGGGGCCGCAGTCGCCGCCGCACTTCTGATGGCGATCCTGCCCTACGCCCCGGTTCTTTGGCGTGTCGTCCCTGCCTGGGCTCAGGCGAACGTCCTGGCTGCCGCCACTGCGCTGTTTTTGCTCAGCGCCATTGCCGGCACCATCATTTGGGGCATGGCAGTGCCGTTTTATATCGCACTCGGCCTCGTCCCGGTGATGCTCGCGCTGATCCCCGCCGTCGCCCTCAACAACCCCCCGCTGAGCGATTCCGACTAGACTGCCGGCCGCACAGCGGTCTAAAGGCGGCGCATGTCCGAGCTTACGTTCCTGGCTGGCATCCTCGTCGGGCTGGCTGCAAGCCTGCATTGCGCCGCCATGTGCGGCCCCATAGCCTCAGGCCTCGTCATCGCGCTTGCGCCCTCCGGCGGCGCACACGCCGCATTGCCGACGCTACTTGTTGCGCAGGCCGGCCGCATCACGTCTTACGTCGTCGCTGGCGCGCTCGTCGGTCTCTTCGGCACGACGCTTTACGCCGGGCTCGACCGCGACATCGCATTTCAGGTCATGCGGTGGGCCGCTGGCGCCACGCTCATGTGGATCGGCCTCTCGGTTGCCGGCCTCGCCCCTGCGCCTACTGCACTCGACAAGGCCACCCGCTTCATCACCGAGCGACTGACGCGCGTTCGCCTCGCCCCCCAGCCCAGCTACTGGCTATGGGTCTACTCGACCGGTCTCCTGTGGGGACTGCTGCCGTGCGGCATGGTCTTCGCGACCTTGTTCTTCGCCATGATGAGCGGCACGGCTGTGCAAGGCGCCGTCATCATGCTCGGCTTTGGCCTCGGCACCCTGCCATCCGTCACCGCGACGGCATTCGGCGTCGCATCGTTGAAAGGCTGGGCGGACGGTCGCGGACCGCGCATGGCCATCGGCCTCGCCATCGCTTCCCTGGCCGCCATTTCGCTGGCCATTCCGATGAAGCAACTCATGGCCTGGTGCTTCCCCACCTGAACAGGGTCAAGCCGGCGAGGCTGACATTGTCCCGGTGGACCGATATGGTCGCGCTTCAATAAAGCGGGCCGCCAGAATGTCCGACCAGAATTGGATCTCCCACTTTTCCGGACTGGCCCATTTGCCACCGGACGTCCTTGCCTCGCTCGTCACGGCAAGTCGCGTGGTGCACCTGCCCGCCGGCACGCGCATTTTCGGCCCCGGCCAGGCGCCCGACGCCTTCCTGCTTCTGATCCGCGGCACTGTACGCGTGCAGCAGGTCTCCGATTCTGGCCGCGAGATCGTGCTCTACCGCGTCTCCGCGGGCGAAAGCTGCGCCCTTACCACCGCCTGCCTGATGGGTTACGACGACTACCTCGCCGAGGCCATCTCCGAGACCGAGGTCGACGCCGTCGCCATCCCGCGCGCCACCTTCGATGACCTCATCGCCCGCTCGCCGGATTTCCGGCGCTTCGTGTTCACCGCCTTCAGCCGCCGCGTCACCGACCTTTTCCGCATTATCGACGAGGTGGCATTCTCGCGCGTCGACGTCCGCCTCGCCCAGCGCCTGCTCGAGCGCGCCAACACGCAGGGCCACATTGACCTCACCCACCAGCAGCTTGCCTCCGAGCTTGGCACCGCCCGCGAGGTCGTCAGCCGCCAGCTCAATGAATTTCAGCGCCGCGGATGGATCTCCACCTCCCGCGGCGCCGTAGACATCCTAAATTCAGAGGGACTGCGCCAGCTCGCGACGGCCCCGTAAGCCACTGTGACTAGGTCACAGACCTGACCTGCATCAGGGACTATCGAGGCCCTTCAAACACTGGAGGCGCTCCGATGCTGAAAAATGTCGGCACCTGGGATCGCACGGCCCGGATTATCCTCGGCCTCGCGCTCCTGAGCCTTGTTATCATTGGCCCGAGAACATGGTGGGGCCTTGTTGGGCTGTTGCCATTGATCACCGGCCTGGCCCGCCTCTGCCCCGCCTACTCGATTGGTGGCGTCAATACCTGTGCGCTCGGCGCATCAGGGCAGCGCGAGGGCAAGGCATGACGAACTTTTTCCTTTTGCCGGGCGACCTTGTCTGCAACGTCCCCGGCATCCCGCACGACAGCGATCATCGGCAGGTGCTGCGATCGTTCATCAACATGATGTTCTGGAGCGCGATCGCTATCCCCCTAGCGCTCTGGATCGGATCCTGAGGACCAACAATGGCAACGGACACCATCCTATCGGCCGCATTCGGGGGCCTGTTCATAGGCCTCTCGGCGGTCCTGCTTCTCGCCCTCACCGGCCGCATCGCCGGCGTCAGCGGCTTCGTATCGCGTCTCTTGCCGCCCTACAGCGACAATCAATTGCCCGTGCGCCTCGCTTTCGTCGCCGGCCTCGTCATCGCGCCGCTGCTCTATGCGGCTGCCACCGGCATCCCCGTAGGCATCGAAGTGACGTCCAGCCTTCCCCTGCTCGTCATCGGCGGCGTTCTCGTTGGCTTCGGCGCAGTACGCGGCGGCGGCTGCACCAGCGGTCACGGCATCTGCGGCACCGCACGTCTGTCACCGCGTTCGATAGCGGCAACTGCAATCTTCATGACCACCGGTGCCATCACCGTCTTCATCATGCGTCACGTGCTCGGAGGCTGACATGCCAATCATCGCCACATTCATCTCCGGCCTCCTGTTCTCGACCGGCCTGATCGTTTCCGGCCTCATCAACCCGGCGAAAGTGCTGAACTTCCTCGACATCGCGGGCAGCTGGGATCCGAGCCTTGCCATCACGATGGCCGTCGCGGTCGCCACCACGGCCATCGGCTACCGCCTCGCGTTCGCTCAAGGCGCACCTCTGCTGGGCGGCGTATTCCAACTGCCGGCCAAAGCCGACATCGACGGGCGGCTTGCATCCGGCGCTGCAATCTTCGGCATCGGTTGGGGGCTCGTCGGCTTCTGCCCAGGACCCGCTGTCGCCTCATTAGGCATCGGCGCCAATGCGGCCTTCATCTTCGTCCTGGCTATGCTTGCCGGCATGGCCATCGCACGCAGCCTCGACACCTTCTCCGTAACACCCATCACGCCACAAGCAGGGATCAAGGGAGGAAACAAGTGAGCATTCCCCATGCCGTCGACCTCAATGTGAAACCTGAAGTGACGGCGTTCTTCGACGAGCCGACCAACACCATCAGCTACGTCGTCAAGGACCCGAACTCGAACGGCTGCGCCATCATCGACAGCGTGATGGACATCGACTATGCGGCCGGGCGCATCTCTTACGATTCCGCCGATGAGATCGTCGACTACGTCAAGAAGCACGACCTCAAGGTCGAATGGCTGATCGAGACGCACGCCCACGCCGACCACCTCTCCGCCGCGCCCTACATTCAAAGCAAGGTTGGCGGCAAGCTCGGCATCGGCGAGAACATCAAGATCGTGCAGGAGGTGTTCGGAAAGATCTTCAACGAAGGCACCGAGTTTCAGCGCGACGGCAGCCAGTTCGATCGCCTGTTCAAGGACGGCGACACCTATCAGATCGGCACGATGACGGCGTTCGCCATGCTGACGCCCGGTCACACACCCGCCTGCATGACTCACGTCATCGGCGATGCGGCCTTCGTCGGCGACACGCTGTTCATGCCCGATGGCGGCACCGCCCGCGCCGACTTCCCCGGCGGCGACGCGCGCACGCTCTTTCGCTCGATCAAGCGCGTCCTCGAGCTGCCGCCCGAGATGCGGCTCTTCATGTGCCACGACTACGCACCTGGCGGCCGCGAGATCAAATGGGAGACCACTGTCGGCGAGGAGCGCGCGCACAACATTCATGTGCACGAGGGCATATCAGAGGATGAGTTTGTCCGCGTACGTGAAGCCCGCGACAAGACTTTGGATCTGCCGCACCTGATCATCCCGTCGATCCAGGTCAACATCCGCGGCGGCAACCTTCCCGAGCCGGATGAAACCGGCAAGCGCCATCTCAAGGTGCCGATCAACGAGCTTTGAGACGGCCCTAGCGCTCTGCGCATCGGGTCATCGCCACGCTTTCCACGTTCTACCCGGGCCGTTGCGCGATGGCCCGGCCGATCCAGCTCGTACCTGAAGCTTGAAAAGGAGCGCCGATGCAGGACCTTCTCGCAACGTTTTCCGGCATCCTCGTCGGCTTCGTGCTCGGCCTGATCGGCGGCGGCGGCTCGGTGCTCGCCGTGCCCCTGCTCGTCTATCTCGTCGGCGTATCCTCGCCCCACGTCGCCATCGGCACCAGCGCCGTCGCCGTCGCCGTCAGCGCACTCGCCAACCTCATCGGTCACGCCAAGGCCGGCAACGTGAAGTGGCCATGCGCGCTGGTGTTCGCCGCCGCAGGCGTTGCCGGCGCCGCCATCGGCTCGACTCTCGGCAAGCAGTTCGATGGGCAGAAGCTTCTGCTTCTGTTCGGCATGTTGATGATCGTCATCGCCGGCTTCATGTTCTGGAACCGCCACAGCGGCGGCGACGTCGCCGTGCGTCTCACGCGCCATTCCGCTCCTCGCCTGATGCCCTGGCTGCTCGCCTACGGTACCGGCGTCGGCGCACTGTCGGGCTTCTTCGGCATCGGCGGCGGCTTCCTCGTCGTGCCGGGCATCATGGCGGCAACCGGTATGCCGATGATCTACGCTATCGGTTCATCGCTCGTATCGGTGTTCGCCTTCGGCATCACCACCGCCATCAACTACGCCATCTCGGGCCTGATCGACTGGGTGCTCGTCGCCTTCTTCATCGGCGGCGGCATTGCCGGCGGTGTCGTCGGACGCATCGCCGCCCAGCGCCTCTCGACCCACCGGCAGGCTCTTGCCACCGCTTTCGCTGTCATCGTCGCGGCCGTCGGCTTCTATGTTGTATGGCGCGGGATCGGCGCCATCACCTGACGTTGCTAGTCGACGAGAAACGTCGTGCGGTCGAGCCCGGTGTTGCCATTGGCCGGATCGTGCGCATAGACGATCACTTCGTAGGCACCCTTGCCATCGACCGAAACCGACCCGGCGAATTGGCTCGTCTGCCCGGCGTACTTCATCGGTACACGCGCGACCTCTTCACCGTTGCGCTTCACGATCGCCGCAACTTCGTACTTGTCCGCATCCCACAAGCCCGCCGGCTCGATGGGGCAACCGCACATCATGATGACGTTGGCCCGGACATCGACCGAGCTACCGTTCTTGATTTTGACGTGCGCGGGCGGCGCCAGAACGTCGACGGCAAAACCCGGGATCTCCAATACCCAGCCGTCACCGCCGCTGTGATGCTTGCCGGGAACGATCCATTGGCTCGACACCACACGATGCGCCGCCTGTGGCTGCGCCACGGGGCCATACGCCTCCACCTCGATCAGCCGCGGCTCCTTCAAGTCGAGCGTCGTCGAAAACTTCGCCGAAGACGTATCCGCAAGCCCAGCGCGCCGGCCTCCGTCCTTGTGCATCAAAAGCTTTGTGTCGCCGGTTCCGCCCTGCGTCAGCCCCGTGGCCAGCACTTCACCGGTGTGCGCATCCCGTAGCGTAACGCGCATACCGCCCATGCTGGTGCCGACGAACTTTGCGTCCCGGCTCAGCACCCGCACGACGATATCTGTAGGCTCCGCCTGCGCTCCCGCACCAAGCGCCGCCAACGCGCCTGCCGCCAACACGCCGCAAAGAATAGCCCGCATCGTTCAACTCCCTTGATGTCCCGGCCCCAACGCGCCGCTCGCCGGAAATTTCTTATCAGTTCAGCTTCTCGGTCACCGAAAACGCGCCACGCAGCTCGCCCGGCTTGAACCCTGTTGCCTGATCGTCAGGGTAAAGCCTCGCGATTTCGGCCTTGAGCTCGGGACTGAGCTCCGCCCCATGGCATGTAGCGCACGGCTGCGCCGCCATCGGTATAGCCTTCATATAGCGCAGCACGCGGCCACCGCCATCGCTGACGATCTCTGCGTGCTCGAGCTTGGTCGCATCGGCACCCTCAGCGATCTGCCGAACGAAATCCTCCAGCACGCGTCTCTCGAAGGCATCCGGCGCATTGCCAGGATTGCGCACCTTCAGCGCCGTCCGGCCGACCTTCACCCCGTGCGCATGCGACTGCTGCTCGGCGATCGCCGGCGCAATCGTGCGGCATACACTCACTGCCGCTATAGGTCCGCCCTCTTTGATTGCAGCCATCAATTGATGCTTCAAATTTTCACCCAGCCCTTTGATTGACGCCCGTGCATTGGCAAGCTGTGCTGCGTCGGGGACGGGCGCCTCTTCCCCACGCGAAGGAGAGGCGAGCAGCAGCGGCATCATCGCTACCGGTAACAGCAGGGACGACGCCAGAGCGCGCCGCGCCGAATGCGCGAGAGCGAGCAGCACCCGGCGCAACACGCTTGTGATCTGGCTCAAGGCGCCCTTGTCAGGAATGCGCGACGCTGCAGTCGTGGCGGTATTGAACGCTGAGTTGCGCATTTCGTCCTCCATATGATGCCTGCGGGCCTTCATCCTAAGATGTCTCATCTTTCTCATCACAATATGCATTGCAACTAAATTAGCTTACCCTAATATATGTTCAAGTTCGGATCATGCCTGTAAGAGACAGGGGAATTACGGTGACAAAGCTTCCAGCGGCGCTCGCACTCATTGCCTGCCTCATCGCCACATCGACAGCGAGCATCGCCGCCGAACCTGCCTTGTCGCGCGTCTATGACGTCAAACTCAGTCAGGTCGACGACCTGAAATCCGTGTACGCCACCGTCCGCAGCCGCGATGTCATTGAAGCCCGCGTGCGCACGCCCGGCACCATCGCAACTCTCAAGGTCGATGAAGGTGACTTAGTCACACAAGGCGAAGTCTTGGCCCTCGTCGCCGACCCAAAGATCGCACTCCGCATCAAGGCGCTCGATGCCCGCCTCGTCGCTTTGCAATCGCGCATCGAGACAGCCGACGCAGAACTGAAACGTGCCCTCACATTGAAGGAGCGTGCCGTCGCCTCGCAGGCGCGCGTCGATCAGGCTCAGACCGCCTACGACGTTGCCGTGAATGACCTGAAGTCTACCCGCGCCGAGCGCTCCGTCATCGAGACCGAAAGCGAGGAAGGCCAGGTCCTCGCGCCGGCATCCGGCCGCGTCCTGAAGGTCCCCGTCACCGAGGGTAGCGTCGTCCTCGCAGGCGAGAGCATCGCCACCATTGCCGCCAAGGAATATCTGCTGCGCATCGAGCTGCCCGAACGCCACGCCCGCTTCATCAAGGTCGGCGATCCCATCCGCGTTGGCGCCCGCGGCCTCGGCGCCGACGCCGCCCCACTCGCCGCCGGCCGCATTACACAGGTCTATCCGCAGTTGACCGACGGCCGCGTCATCGCCGATGCGGAAGTCCCCGGTCTCGGCAACTACTTCGTCGGCGAGCGCTTGCTGGCGTGGATTTCCGCTGGAAAGCGCGACACGTTCCTCGTGCCGCGCAGCTTCATCTTCAAGCGCTACGGCCTCGACTACGTACGCCTGGAGGCGAAAGGCGGCAGCCCCGAGGACGTCGTCGTGCAGACCGGCCGCAGCGCCGACGATGCGGCCACAGAGATGGTCGAGGTGTTGGCTGGCCTTGAAGCTGGCGACAAGCTGGTCCGCCCATGACCCAGAAAGACACCCAACATCCGGCTGGCCTCGGCATCTCCGGCAACCTTACGCGCTACTTCATCAACTCGCCGCTGACGCCGCTCATTCTGCTCGCCGGCCTGGCGCTCGGCTTCCTCGCCCTTCTCGCATTACCGCGCGAGGAGGAGCCGCAGATCTCCGTGCCGATGGTCGACATCTTCGTTACCGCCGATGGCCTCAAGGCCGAGGATGCGGTGAAGCTCGTCACCGAGCCTCTCGAGACCATCGTCAAAGGCATCAGCGGCGTCGAGCACGTCTATTCCACCACCGAGGACGACCGCGTCGTCATCACCGCGCGCTTCTTCGTCGGCACCACCGCCGACGACGCCATCCTGCGCGTGCACGAGAAGATCCGCGCCAACTACGATCGCATTCCGCTCGGCATTCCCGAGCCGCTCATCGTCGGCCGCGGCATCGACGACGTCGCCATCCTGACGCTCACGCTCGCACCGAAACCCGGCGTCGACCGCTACCAGGACAACGCCCTCTACCACATGGCCGAGAATCTTCAGGTCGAGCTGGCAAAGCTCGATGACATCGGCCTCACCTACATTGTCGGCGGCCGCCCCGACCAGATCCGCATCGAACCGATCCCCGAGCGCCTTTCGCTTTATGGCATCACGCTCACCCAGCTCGTCGCCAAGGTAAAGGCCGCCAACCGTTCGTTCCTCGCCGGCCGCGTGCGCGAGCGCAATGACTCAATTCCCATCGTCGCCGGCGAAACGCTGCAAGGCGTCCCCGACATCGGCCTGCTGCTGCTTTCTTCGCGTGACGGCCGCCCGGTCTATCTGCGCGACGTCGCCAACGTCGTCGTCGGCGCCAAGCCTCTCGATCAGCAGGCCTGGCACTACACTAAGGCCGCGGACGGAGAGCTCGTTCGCGCTCCAGCGGTCACGGTGGCACTCGCCAAGCGCTCCGGCGCAAATGCGGTCACCGTTTCAGAGCGCATCACCGAGCGTCTGCACGAACTGAAGGGCGATCTTGTGCCCGACGACGTCTCCGTCACCGTCACGCGCAACTATGGCGAGACGGCCAACGAGAAGGCCAACGAGTTGCTGTTCCACCTGGGGCTGGCAACGGTCTCGATCGTGCTGCTCGTCGCGCTCGCCATCGGCTGGCGCGAAGGCGCCGTCGTCTTCGTCGTCATCCCCACGACCATCCTGCTGACGCTGTTCGCCTCCTGGCTGCTCGGTTACACCATCAACCGCGTCAGCCTGTTCGCGCTCATCTTCTCCATCGGCATCCTCGTCGACGACGCGATCGTCGTCATCGAGAACATCGCCCGCCATTGGGGCATGCACGATGGCCGCAGCCGCATGAGCGCCGCCATCGACGCCGTTGCCGAAGTCGGCAATCCGACCATCTTCGCCACTTTGACTGTCGTCGCCGCCCTGCTGCCGATGCTTTTTGTGTCCGGCTTGATGGGCCCCTACATGAGTCCGATCCCGGCCAACGCCTCCGCGGCGATGGTTCTGTCGTTCTTCGTCGCGGTGACGATCACGCCCTGGCTGATGCTGCGCTTTGGCGGCAATAGCCCACACGCTGGCGAGGCGAGCGACAGCTGGCTCGCACGCAGCTACGTCGCCGCCGCGCGTCCGGTCATCGCCAGCCGCCGAACCGCATTCGTCTTTCTCGCCATCGTCGGCGTCGCCACGCTGCTCTCTCTCGGCCTCTTCGCCACCAAGGCCGTCACCGTCAAACTGCTGCCGTTCGACGATAAGTCGGAGCTGCAGGTGGTCGTCGATCTGCCGCGCGGCGCCAGCCTGGAGGAAACCCAGCGCGTGCTCGATGACGCCGCCCAGCGCCTTGCGGGCCTCCCCGAGCTGGCATCCGTTCAGGCCTACGCCGGCACGGCCGCTCCCTTCAACTTCAACGGCCTCGTTCGCCACTACTATCTGCGCGCCGAGCCCCAGCAAGGCGATCTGCAGGTGAACTTTGCCCCCAAGGCCGAGCGCCACAGAACGAGCCACGAGATCGCTCTCGACGTGCGCAAGCGCCTGCAGGGTCTGCCTGCGCCCGATGGCACGGCGGTTAGCGTCGTGGAAGTTCCGCCCGGGCCGCCCGTCATCGCCACGCTGCTCGCCGAAATCTACGGTACTGACCCCGAGCAACGCCGCGCCGTAGCGCTGAAGGTGCGCGAGATCTTCCGCTCCATCCCCTTCATCGTCGACGCCGACGTCAGCTTCCGCCAGCGCGCCCCACGCATGCGTTTCGTCATCGACCAGGACAACCTCGAATTCCACAAGGTCGAGCAAAGCGACGTCTACGACACGATCGCCGCCTACCTCGGCCGCACGCCCGTCGGCTATTCGCATAAGGGCGGCGGACGCCATCCGGTCGAGATCGCTGTCGAGCTGCCGAAGGAAGACCTCACCATCAACGAGCGCGCGCTCTCAACGCCCGTTCCCGCCAACGCCGTGCCCGGTGGCCGCGGCGTCGTCGAGCTTGGCGACGTCGTCACGTTGAAAAAAGAGCAGGCCTCTTACCCGATCTTCCGCCACAACGGCCGCGCCGCCGAAATGGTAACGGCCGAACTCGCCGGCGCATACGAAGCGCCGATTTACGGCATGCTCGCGGTCGCTGACGCTATCGACAAGGCCGACTGGGCAACGCTGCCCAAGCCACAGATAAGTCTGCACGGACAACCCGCCAGCGAACTGAAGCCCACGCTCCTCTGGGACGGCGAATGGGAAGTCACCTACGTTACGTTTCGCGACATGGGGGCTGCCTTCGCAATTGCCCTTCTCGGCATCTACGTGCTTGTGGTTGCCCAGTTCCGTTCATTCACCCTGCCGCTGGTCATCCTGACGCCGGTGCCGCTCACGCTCATCGGCATCATGATTGGACACTGGCTGTTCAACGCGCCCTTCTCTGCCCCATCGATGATCGGATTTATCGCGCTCGCCGGCATCATCGTGCGCAACTCGATCCTGCTCGTCGATTTCATCCGTCACGGACGCAGCCGCGGCGCGCCGCTGCGCGAAGTGCTTCTGGAAGCCGGCGCCATCCGCTTCAAGCCGATCTTGTTGACGGCGCTTGCCGCGATGATCGGTGCAGCAGTCATTCTCATGGATCCGATCTTCCAGGGTCTCGCCATCTCGCTGCTGTTCGGCCTGGCATCCTCGACGCTGCTCACCGTTCTCGTCATCCCCGCGATCTACATCCTGCTGCGCGATGATGCGCCACAGAAAGCGGCCTGACACTTCGCTGATGACTGTCAGAGGACAGAGACATTTTGCGCGCTGTAAGGTTGATGCCCGTCAAGCAACACCGGCGCACTTTCACCTATCGTCATGAACATCCGACGCAGCCGCTTTGACAGGAGCAAAAGATGTTCAGGATCGCAGTGCTCGTATGGATCATGCTCGCAACGACTCTCGCCGGCATCGCCCTGCTGGTCGTAGTCACTGTTCCAGAGCTTAATGCAGATGCCACACGCCTGATCCCTATGGCCTGCGGCGCGGCAGTGGTCCTTGCCGCTCCCATTTCATACATCATCGCCTGGCGAATCTCGGCCGCCAGAACGGCTTGAAACTCGTTCACGCAGGGTGCCCTTCCCCAATGGGGCACTCAGTCCGGGGGGAAGCAGCGTCGGTGCGATATTGCGCACCGGCGCCAGCTTCCGTCTGATATCCAGCAGAAATGTAGGACACCGAAACGCTCGGTAACACTTGGTTGACGCTGTTGACGGATTAAGCGCGATCAATGGAAACACTTTGAGCCGCTTTTCCGAAAATTCGAACTAAAGCCAGTACACACAAAGTTCGAATTTTAGAGAAGTTGCCCCGATCGAGGGGTAACCCGGAAGGCAGCCAAGTGTTAGAGTTCCTCATCATCCTGCTGTTTGCGGTGAGCGTGTTGATCGCCGTGTCGTCCATCGACGACGCGTTCATCGACCTCATCGCGCTCGGCATCGTGCGCCGCCGCGTCCCCCAGCTCGATGACGGCGAGATCGCCGTTCCCCCCACCGCTGTTTTCGTTGCCAACTGGCACGAAGAGGACGTCCTCGGAAAGATGGTCGAGGGCAACCTCGCGCGCATTCAGATCCCGCAGGTCTCGCTCTATCTCGGTGTCTACCCCAACGACACCGGCACCCTGCGCGTCGCCGAGGAGCTCGCCGCCAAATACCCCGACCGCGTGAAAGCCATCGTCAATCGTCTCCCCGGCCCGACCTCCAAGGGGCAGATGCTGAACGAGATGTTCGCGCAGGTCTTCGCCAGCGATGATGCGCCCGAGCTGGTCGTCCTGCACGACAGCGAGGACGTGATCGACGCGCGCTCGTTCCCCGTCTACGCGGCCTACGCCAAAGAGAATGACTTCATCCAGGCGCCCGTATTCTCGCTCAACCGCGGCAAGGGCGCCATCGTCGCCTCGACCTACATGGACGAGTTCGCCGAGCGTCACACCCGCGAGCTGATCGTCCGCGATGCCGTTGGTGCTGCCATCCCATCGGCCGGCGTCGGCACCTGCATGACCAAGCGCCTCATCAAGCACTTCCTCGCCACGCGCGGACAGGTGCTGATGTCGGGCACCGTGACCGAGGATTACATCCTCGGCATCGAGGCCAAGCGCGCCGGATTCAAATCGGCCTTCGCCGCCATTTCGCGCAACGTCGACGACGGGTTCGACTTCGTCGCCACGCGCGAATATTTCCCCAAGACGCTGGCTGCATCCATCAAGCAGAAGACCCGCTGGGTCTACGGCATCAACTTCGAAGCCTACTGCAAGCTCGGTTGGCAAGGCGATCCGTGGGACTTCTACTTCTTCCTGCGTGACCGCAAGGGCATGATCACCAGCTTCCTGCCGCCCATCTCAGCAGTGCTCCTGGCATTCATGCTGCTCGGCTACGTCGACCTCGCCGACTTCCCCGAGGCGATGGGCAACGTCGTTATCGCGTGCATGTGGATCAACCTATTCGCATTCGTCACGCGCTACGTCGTGCGCGTCATCTCCGGCTACGAGGTCTACGGCAAATACGACTGGATCGGCATCGCCATCCGCTGGCCGGCCGCCCTTTACATCAACATGGCCGCCGTCTGGCGCGCCTGGAAGACCTTCCTCGGCGAATCCCAGCTCGCCACCAAACCCATCGTCTGGTCGAAGACAGAGCACGACATCCCCGACGATTTCGTCTCCGCCAACCGCTGACATGAGAACGAAGAGAACAAAAGTTATGCGTATTCTCGTCGCCTTCGGCACCCGCCCTGAGATCATCAAGCTAGGCCCCGTTTGCAAGACATTGCAGAACGCCGGCGCCGAGCTCGATGTCTTCTGGTCTGGTCAGCACATCGAGCTGGCGGCCGGCCTGCTCGACTTCTTCGGCATCACCGTCACCCACAACGGCACCAACATCGTCGATGAGCAGGGTCTCGCCGGCAAGTTCGGCCGCATGACCGAGCAGGTCGAGAAGATCCTGCGCGCAAAATCGTACGACTGGATCATCGTCCAGGGCGACACCGCGACCGCTGCTGCGGCCGCCACTGCCGGATTCATGGGCCGCGTTCCCGTCGCCCACGTCGAAGCGGGCCTGCGCACCGGCGACCTTTATTCGCCGTTCCCCGAGGAGTTCAACCGCCGCCTCATCGGCCAGGCGACAACCCTGCATTTCCCGCCAACCCACGAAGCGCGCAGCAACCTCATCCGTGAAGGCGTCCCCGCAAAGGACATCGTCATGGTCGGCAACACCGTGGTCGACGCGCTGCTCTACGCTCGCGCCAAGATCGGCACCAACTACACGCCGATCGACGCCGACGTTGCCGCGCTTCCGACCGATAAGAAGCTGGTTCTCGCCACGATGCATCGCCGCGAGAACATCGGCGGCCCCATGCGCAACGTGCTCCGCGCCCTGCGCACACTCGCAAATGACGGCGACAAGGTCATCGCGCTGCCCGTGCACCTCAATCCAGAAGTGCGCGCTGATGTCATGAAGTATCTGGGCGATGCTCCGAACGTGCATCTCCTCGCACCGCTGCAGTACCCGGACTTCGTCTATCTGCTCGACCGCGCGTGGACCGTCGTCACCGACTCCGGCGGCGTGCAGGAAGAAGCCCCCACCTTCGGCCTGCAGATCCTCATCACCCGTGAGAGCACCGAGCGCCCAGAAGTGGTCAAGGCCGGCTTCGGCAAACTCGTCGGCTCCAACTACGACGCCATCATCAGAGGCGTCCGCCAGCTCACCGCCGGCGACGAGCGTCAGCTGCTCGACGCACCGAACCCATTCGGACGCGGAGACGCTGCACAGCGCATCGTCGCCCGTATCATGCACCGCAAACTGCACAACAATCACGCCCGCGCCGCGTGACAACAACGAGAAAAGTCATGAGCGAACAATTGCAGGCAAGCCAGGTTAAGTGGAGACGGCTCCGCAAGCTGGTGTTGACCACCCTCTTCATCGGCAGCGCCGGCGCCCTTTCGGTCTACGCCCTGGGCGGCGGCAGCCTCATGCTCGACGCCGACGGGCTCGTCACGCGCCAGACCGTGGCCGTCGCCTCCCCCTGGCCGGATGCCCGCATCCGCGAGGTCAGCGTGCGCCCGGGCGATTGGGTCGAAGCCGGCCAGAAGATTGCCGTCGTCGATTCCGCGGCGATGTCGCGCTCGCTCGCCGATCTCGCGGCCGAACAGGCGCGCGTTACCGGCCGCATTGCCCAGCTCGAAGGACGCCGCCAGGTCGTCGACGCCCTCATCCCGATGGCGAAGCTCTCCGCCGAGAGCACCAACGCCTACTTGAGCAAGCTCGAGACTGCGAACACAAAGGGCCTGATGCTGGCTCGTTCGATGCAGCAGATGTCCGCCGCCCAGGTGCAGGCGATGGACAAGCTTCTTTCCCTCGAAGCCGAGAAGACGTCGCTGGAGACCGAAATCACCGCCAACCAGGGCGCACTCCAGCAGGTATCGGCAGCCTACGCTGACCTGCAGCGCACCTACGGCAGTGGCGTGCTCACCGCCCCGGCGAGCGGCTACGTTGGCAGCCACGTCGCCATGGTCGGCGAGGTCCTCAGCGCCGGCACCACGCCGGTCGCCAACATCTACGCCGGCACCAGCTACGTGCTCGCCTATATCCCGGAGAACTATCTGTTCGATGTGTCCGAGGGTCAGGAAGTGTCGATCAAGGGTCGCGGTCGCATCGCCACCGGACACATTGAGCGCGTGCTTCCCGTCACCGACGCCCTGCCGCCCGAGTTTCAGCTTCCCAACCGTGTGCGCGGCCGTGGCCAGCTGGTGCGCGTGTCTCTGACCAAGCCTCAGGACTTTGCCCTCGACGAGAAGGTTCGTCTGACCAGCTGCTACACGGACAGCTGCCGCCTCACCGTTTCCGAAGTCATCCAGGCCGCTCTCCCCAGCTCTTGGTGGTCGAGCAAGGACAAAGTCGAAACGGCTCGGGTGCATCGCCAGAAGACGCCGGCTACCGCAAGTGCAGAGGCGGAAGCGCCCGCAGATGCAACGCCCGTCATCTCGTTGGATGACCACTTCGGAGATCCGGAGCTGAACAAGCGGCCGCTTTCGGAGATCCTCAACGACCCCGGCGAAGCTGACCGGCCGCTTACGGGTACTGTCGAGCGGCCGGCCATCATGGCCGTGCCCCCGACCACGGGCAGCTTGCAGCAAGCAGAAACCCTGCGGCCACGCACCTAGAACGCAAAGAGGCGCCCCAGCGGCGCCTCTTCTTTATCTCCAGGCTAGTCTCGCCTGCGCTTTCACTCGGCCGCCGAGCGCGACGCCTCGACGATCGCGTGCGCTTCGTCCGCACTCTCGAAGATATGCGGCTGCAATCCGCGACGCTTCAGCGCCTCCTGCATCTTCAGCCGCATGAACGAGCTAGTCGAATAGCGCGCCGTCGTCGTGTAGTAGTGCTTCATCATGTATTGGATCATCTCGGCGTAATCGTCGTAGAGATCCTCAGCCATGCGGAAGCCGTCATGATTGACCACCGCATTCACCCGGCGCCCCGCCTTTACGCAAGCATCGACGAGCACTTTCTGCAGATCGACGACGTCGCTCTTCTTGCGCACGCTCCAGCCCTCGAGGTTGAGGAACAGGATGTTGCGCTCGGGATCGTAAGTGCACCGCTCGCATAGCTTGAGGTTGGTCAGTTCTTCCATGAGTTCCATCGGCTCATCACGGAAGATGCGAGCATCCATCGGCATCGGCTTGTTGATGATCGGCTTGAAGTCCATGTGCGCGAGGATGTCCCGCTCGATGTCGATGCCCGGCGCCACCTCGATCAGCTCCAGCCCACCTGGCGTAAGCTGGAACACGCAGCGCTCGGTTACGTAGATCACCGGCTGAGACTTGGACGCAGCGTAAGAACCGCTGAACGTGATCTGCTCGACCGCCTTCACGAACTTGCGCGCACGGCCCTCGTTCACGATGCGCAGCTTGCCGTCCTCGATGGCAACCTTCAGGCCGCCCGCCGTGAACGTTCCTGCGAACACCACTGCGCGCGAGTTCTGCGAGATGTCGATGAAGCCACCGCAGCCGTTGAGACGGCCGCCGAACTTGCTGGTGTTGACGTTGCCTTGCTCGTCCACCTCGGCCACGCCGAGGCAGGTGAGATCGAGACCACCGCCGTGATAGAAATCGAACATCTGGTTCTGATCGATGACGCTGTCGGCGTTGGCCGACGAGCCGAAGCTCGATCCGCCTGCCAGCACACCACCGATGGCGCCCGCCTCGGTCGTCATCGTCAGGTACTGCGTCACCTGCTCTTCGGCAGCCACCGCCGCGACACCGTCCGGTGCGCCGACGCCCAGATTGATCGCGCCGTTCAGCGGCAGCTCGAACGCCGCGCGACGCGCAATGATCTTGCGCTCGTCCAGTTCCATGCGCGGCATGTGCTCGACGGGAACGCGGATCGCACCAGACAGGGCCGGGTTGTAATGCACGCCGTAGTTCATGCGGTGCATTTCCGGCGGATCGGCCACCACCACGCAATCGACGAGAATGCCGGGTACGCGCACGTCCTTCGGCTTCAGTGAACCATGCGCCACGACGCGCTCGACCTGCGCGATCACGATGCCGCCGTTGTTATGCGCCGCCATCGCCTGCGCGAGGCAGTCCAGCGTCAGCGCTTCCTTCTCCATCGACAGGTTGCCGGAGGGATCGGCGCTCGTCGCGCGGATCAGCGCCACGTTGATCGGCGTCGCCTTGTAGAACAGCCACTCCTCGCCATCGACCTCGACGCGCTTGACGATGTCTTCAGTCGTCACCTCGTTCACCTTGCCGCCGCCAAGACGCGGATCGACATAAGTGTGCAGTCCCACTTTGGTGAAGAGACCGGGCTGCCCGGAAGCGCACGAGCGATAGAGCTTCGAGATCACGCCCTGCGGAAGATTGTATCCCTGGATCTTGTTCTTTTGGGCAGCTTCCGCGACCTTCGGCATTCTGCCAAAGTTCGCCGCGATGACACGCGACAGCAGACCCTCATGGTGCAAGCGCCCCGTCCCCAGACCCTTCGAGTCACCGGCGCCCGCGCACATGATGAGCGTCAGCCCCTTGGGATGCTGGCTCTCGACGTAGCGATGTTCCAGCGCGGCGTGCAGCATCTCCGGGATGCAGCTCTGCACGAAACCCGTGGTGCAGACGACGTCGCCATCATTGATCAATGCGACAGCCTGTGAGGCCGTAATGACCTTGTTCTTCATTTTTGAAGCAGATTCCCCGGTCCGTTGAGGATGCGACGGCGTCCCGGCCAGTCGAACCCCCTGTCAGGATCTCGTTATTACACCTCCGAAACTAGACGTAGCGGCACACGCCCGCAACGGCCGAAGAGCATTGAAACTACAGCAGACTTTGCTGCACTGCAGTAGAACCCACCCGCGTCCTACCCGCGAAATAGATGCGCGCTGCGTGCCGATCGTCAGCAGACGCATCGCGTCACGCGGATGGAAGCAAAAGTGTTGCGATCAGATAGCGACATTGAAGGCATAGAAGTTCCCGCTCTGACCGAACCGTTCGCACCGCAAAGCCAGCGGCAACGTCCGCGCCCCGGGAGGGTAGTCATTTCCCACCCCTGCAAAATCGTCTCAGCGTATCGCTGACGCCTTCGATCGACGCCGGAACGCACTATCGGTTGGAAGAGCGGGCGGTGCCGGTCCCGAATCCTCGCTCAGGTTGCATCACCGCCGAGATCGCCGGACGCCCTTAGCGTCCCTTCTCCTGCGCCTTGCGCAGAGCCGCCGCGAACGCGCTTTCCCCCGACGACTGTTCCGCCTGCCGCGGAGGCGGAGCGGACGAGCGCGGAGCCGAAGCACTCGGTCGTGCTGCCTGGTGCCCGGCGCCGATGTCGATTGCACCCGACTTCATCGTCAGCGCGATGCGCTTGCGCGCAACGTCTACCTCTTTGACGCGCACCTTCACCACGTCGCCCGCCTTCACCACCTCGTGCGGGTCCTTGATGAAGCGGTCCGCCATCTCCGAGATGTGCACCAGCCCGTCCTGATGCACGCCGACATCGACGAATGCGCCGAACGCGGCAACATTGGTCACGACGCCTTCGAGCTGCATGCCGGGCTTCAAGTCGCCGATGCTGTCGACGCCATCCGCAAAGGTTGCGGTCTTGAATTCCGGACGCGGATCGCGGCCCGGTTTCTCCAACTCGGCGAGAATATCCGTCACCGTTGGAATGCCGAACGCTTCGTCGGCAAACTGCGCCGGCTTCAGCGACTTCAGAAATGCCTTGTCGCCGATGATCGACTTCAGCGGCCGGCCCGTCGCCGCTGCGATCTTCTCGACAACCTCGTAGGCCTCCGGATGCACGGCCGAACCATCGAGCGGATTCTTGCCATCCATGATGCGCAGGAACCCCGCCGCCTGCTCGAACGCCTTTGCGCCAAGCCGCGGCACCTTCTTCAGCGCCACGCGCGACTTGAACGCCCCGTTCTCGTCGCGGAAGGCAACGATGTTCGAGGCAAGCGTCTGATTGAGGCCCGACACGCGCGACAGCAGCGGTACCGACGCAGTATTCACATCGACGCCAACCGAGTTCACGCAATCTTCCACCACCGCATCGAGCGAGCGCGCCAGGCCGCCCTGATCGACGTCGTGCTGATACTGCCCAACACCGATCGCCTTCGGCTCGATCTTCACCAGCTCCGCGAGCGGGTCCTGCAGGCGCCGCGCGATCGACACCGCGCCCCGCAGGCTGACATCGAGATCGGGAAACTCCTTCGCCGCCAGCTCCGACGCCGAATAAACCGAAGCGCCCGCCTCCGACACCATCGCCTTGGTCAGCTTCAGCTCCGGCATCTTCGCCATCAGCTCGGCGACGAGCTTGTCCGTCTCGCGACCGCCGGTTCCGTTACCGACACTGACGATATCGACCTTGTGCTGCTTGCACAGCGACGCCAGCGTCGCCAGCGATCCGTTCCAGTCACGGCGCGGCTCGTGCGGATAAATCGTCGTCGTCGCCACCACCTTGCCGGTCGTATCGACCACAGCCACTTTGACGCCCGTGCGGATGCCGGGGTCGAGCCCCATCGTCGCGCGCGGGCCTGCAGGCGCCGCCAGCAGCAGGTCTTTCAGGTTGCGCGAGAATACGCCGATCGCTTCCGCGTCTGCCCTCTCCTTCATGCGCGCGAGCAGGCCCGATTGCAGCGAACCATGCAGCTTGTCGGCCCATGCGCGGTGCACCGTATCCCCGAGCCACGCATCGGCGGGGCGCCCACGATCGGCAATCCCGAACGCGTTCTTGATGCGCCCCTCGGCAGGATGCGTCTTCCCCGCCTCGTGCGGAATATCGAGCTCCAGCGCCAGCACGCCCTCGTTCAGGCCGCGCAGCATGGCGAGCGCGCGGTGCGAGGGGATGTCCTTGATGCGCTGCCCGAACTCGAAGTAGTCGGAGAACTTGGCGCCTTCTTCGTTCTTGCCCTTGCGCACCACCGACTTCAATTCGCCGTCGCTCCACATCCATTCGCGCAAGCTGCCGACCACCGTCGGCGTTTCCGCAATGCGCTCGATGAGGATGTGCCGCGCGCCTTCCAGCGCCGCCTTCGTATCGGCGATGCCTTTTTCGCTATCGACGAACTTGGCCGCTTCCGCTTCCGGATTGAGAGCGGGGTTCTGCAGCAGCGTCTCGCTCAGCGGCTCCAGGCCCGCCTCACGCGCGGCCTGCGCCTTCGTGCGCCGCTTCGGCTTGAACGGTGCGTAGATGTCTTCAAGTTCCATCTTCGTCTCTGCGCCGTTGATCGAACGGGCAAGCTCGGGCGTCATCTTGCCGAGACCGTCTATGGTCTTCAGCACCAGTGCGCGCCGGTCTTCCAGCTCACGCAAATAGCCGAGCCGCTCTTCCAGCTTGCGCAGCTGCGTATCGTCGAGGCCGCCGGTCTTCTCCTTGCGGTAACGCGCGATGAACGGAACCGTCGCGCCCTCGCCCAGCAGCTCTACAGCAGCGGCGACCTGCTTGGGAGCAACGTTGAGCTCGGCTGCGATGCGTTGATTGATCTTGTCCATGCTGCGCTCCTTGCCACCCGGGGCTCATGCAACGCCTTCCCCGAGCCGGTCAAGTAGATGCTACCGCTCGCCCGTGGACTGGCCCCAGCAGCAGGCCTCCGCGTGGCGTCAATGAGACAACGTGCGCACCCTTGGACGCTCTTTCCACCGATTCTGTAAGGCGGCCGCCACACGGCTATTGCGCTGCGCAATGCCGCTGCTCACCCGCGCTTCACGCATGGCAGGATATAACTGAAACCCTGAAAGTCGCCGAAATCGAACTCGACATCGTAGGGCTTCACCACGACATGCACGCCGTCGTCCGGCGGATCGTGCAGCGCCATCAGATACAACGGGTCGATCAACCGCGCTGTATCGTTGTCCCAATCGGGGCGGCCATATTTGTTCGTCTTCCACACTGTCGCCGCGTCATCGCGCACCTCGTACACTTCGAGATGCACTTCCGGCAGGTACTTCGCTTTCCCGCCCGGGCGAAAGACATTCGCCAGCTTCTGTCCGCGCTTGATCTCATCGCCTGCTTTGAAGCTGGCGACGTCCTCGTACTTCAGATGATAGAACGCCGAGTAATAGTACGGCGCACCCTTATCGAGGTTGAGATCCTCCCGCGTATGCCGGATGAGCAGAGCGCCTTCATCGCCCCACTGCCAATTGGCCTTCCATACCGCCGACACCACGCCGGGCGCCGGCGCCAACACCGCATCACCCAGACGCCCACCGTCGATGCCCGAATGCACCTCGTCGCGACGCGTGCCATCCACGTCGATCCAACTCGCGTAGAGCGAAGTCAACGGCGAGCAATCATATCCTTCCGGATAGCTCGGCTTCAGCCCCGTGCGCGTAATGTCATAGCCCTTCTTCACGGACAGCTTCCCTTGCGCAGCAGGCTGCAATGCTAACAGCGCCACAATGCAAGCAGAGACGCGCAGCACGCTCCTGATATTGATCCTCACATCCCCTCCAGTGATTGCGGCCCCACCCATGTGGGAGCGATCGCGCCTTCGTTAAGCGCCTCGGGATCCATTCGGCAATTAGCGTCAACGGTTAACGAAAACGCGCAATGTTTTGCGCATTTGCTTCAAATGCTCTGCACATTTGTGCACAAGGGGTTAATCGGCAGCCCCAATTGGCACGCGCCATGCGTCGCTCGCGTACGAACTCGTACGCAAGGTCCAATGAATGCCAGCCAACACCGCGGTGCGCTCACTACTCAACGCGCCCGACGTCAACCATGAACGCGCCGCAAATACGCTTTGCTTCGGTGAGCTTGTCGCTCTCCCCGCTTCCGTTCCTGCAGATGTCACCGTATGGCGGCTCGACCGTCGCGAGGATAACTTTGTCGCCCCACGCACCCTTCTCACCGCCGACGACTGGCGCGAACTGAGCCGTCTGCGCGGCGACGCGCGCGAGCGCGGCTTTGCTGTGCGCGGCCTGCTGCGCGCAGCGTTAACGCAAGCCGTGGAGGGCGCCATCGCGCCGGAGGTATGGCAATTCACCAGAAGCCCCTACGGCAAGTTGCTGCTCGCTCCTCACCTGCCCGCGCTCGACTTCAGCATCTCGCACGCCGGATTAACCTCGTGCATCGCCATCTCCACTTCGGGGCGCATCGGTCTCGATATCGAGCATTGCGCTGTGCCCAACTGGCACAGCCTCGCCGGTGACTTCCTGCTCAGCACAGACCGCGACATGATTAATCGCGCCCCGCCTGCCCAGCGCGAATGTGCGTTTTCGCATGCTTGGACGGCCAAAGAGGCCTTCGCGAAGTTGCTCGGAGTCGGCCTCGCCATGAGCGCACCTGCCAACGACTGCGGCTTTGGAACGCGACTTGCGACGTGGCAGCTCGAAAGCCCGTCGGGCGCCCTGAGCATCAGCCTTGCCTTCGATGAACCCGTCGAAAGGGAGCTCAAGCGCGCCTGACGCGGCAAGTAACCAAACCGATCCTCAGCTCAAAGAGGACTTAGGGAAACGCATCATGGCTTTCGTTGGCACCGAGCATACCGGCGTCCCATTGAGCCACCCCACCGCGCCGCGTTTCCTGCATCGCTATTTCGAGCGCCAGGTCGACCGCGTACCTCATCGCGTCGCCGTGGAGTGCCAGCACACCTCGCTCACCTACGTCGAGCTTGACCGTTACGCCAACCGGATTGCGCATGCCCTGCAGCGCTGCGGTCTCGAACCAACCGCGCTCGTCGGCATCCTCCTCGACAAGTCTCCGGACCTCTACGCCGCCATGCTTGGCACGCTGAAGGCCGGCGCGGGTTACGTGCCTTTGGACCCCAAATTCCCAACCGATCGCATGTCGGCCATTCTCGCTGATTGCGGTGCCAGCGTCGTCGTCACCGATGCCGTGGGCGCCGAGCGTCTCGGCGACTCGGTCGACGCACGCTTTCTCCTTCTCGATTCCGACAAGGACTGGATCGAAGAGCTGCCCGCCACGGCAATCTCGACCCGCAGTCTCGATCTCACGCCCAAAGACCCCTGCTACGTCATCTATACGTCCGGCTCCACCGGCCGCCCCAAAGGCGTGATGATCGAGCACCGCAACGCGTCCGCCTTCATCGAGGGCATGCTGGAATCTTATTGCGTCGACGAGGACGATCGCATCTACCAGGGCTTTTCCGTCGCCTTCGATGCCTCCGTCGAAGAGATCTGGCTGGCGTTCTCGCAAGGCGCAACGCTCGTCGTCCCGCCGCAAGACGTATCGCGCTCCCCGGTCGATGCCGCCGAGTTCATCCGGCAGCGTGCCATCACCTACTTTTCGACCATCCCGACATACCTCTCAATGATCGATCAGGAGCTGCCGACCGTATCGACCATCGTGGTCGGCGGCGAAGCCTGCTCGACCGAACTCGTCAATAGATGGGCAAAGCCCTGGCGCCGACTGCTCAATACGTACGGTCCGACCGAAGCCACCGTCGTCGCCACGCTGTCTGAATGCATCCCCGGTCAGCCCGTCACCATCGGCCACGCTCTGCCCGGCTATCGCACCCACGTTCTCGACGAGGACATGGAGCCCGTCGCCGTCGGCGAAGTCGGCGAGCTTTACATCGGTGGTCCAGCCATCGCGCGTGGCTACGTAAACGCGCCCGAGATGACGGACGAGCGCTTCCTCCACCTGCCGCTTGTCGATAACGGCCGCCTCTATCGTACCGGCGATCAAGTCCGCCTGTTGGAGACGGGCGATCTGCAATTCATTGGGCGCATCGACGGGCAGATCAAGATTCGCGGGTTCCGCGTCGAGCTGTCCGAGATCGAAGCCGTACTACAGCAGCAGCCGGGAATTCGCGCTGCCGCTGTAAAGGTTGCCCAGACCGAGCAGGGCATGGAGCTCGCCGCGTTCGTAGTCGCCGACAGCGCCGACACGCTCGATGCCGGGATGCTCGCCGAAGTGCTGAGCCGCGTCCTCCCCGAATACATGCTGCCGAAGTATCTCGACGTCATCGCGGACATTCCGCTCTCCAACAGCGGCAAAGTCGACCGCAAGGCGCTGCCCGAACCGCACACGCTTCTGAAGCGCACACGCGGCAACATCGAACGCCCCGCAGACGAGTTGGAACGACGCATTGTCAGCATATGGCAGGATGCGCTCGGCATCCCAGAAATCTCGGTAACCGACGATTTCTTCACCGACCTGCGTGGCCATTCACTCCTTGCAGCGCGCACTATCTCCGCGCTGCGAACCAGCTTCGCTAACACCTCGATCGCCGTGCGCGATCTCTATCGCCACCCGACGGTCCGCGCGCTTGCAATCGAGCTGCGCCAACGCGGCGTCGACAACGGCGAGCCGGCCCATACGGCCGACGAAGCATTGGTGACGCCCAGCGAACTCGCCTTCGCCAGTGTCGGGCCCATCACCCGCACCCTCGTTAGTTGGCTGCAGGGCGTTTGCGTTCTCGCCTATTACGCTCTCGAATCCGCGCCTATCAGCTTCGCCATCCTACTCACCACCGCGATCTACAATGGCAACATCACCTGGGTGGAAGCCGCCTCCATCTCCACCGTCTTCGGCTTCGGCTACTGGCCGTCGATGGTGTTGCTCACCATCGCTATCAAATGGCTGGTGATCGGCCGCTATAAGCCCGGGCGCTACCCGGTTTGGGGCTTCTATTACTATCGCTGGTGGCTGGTAACGCGCTTCCAGGCGCTCGCCTGGTCCGACATGTTCGCCGCCACGCCGCTGATGAGCCTCTACTATCGCGCCATGGGCGCCCGCATCGGCCGCGGCGTCACGCTTGCAACCTCGCACTGCCTCGCCTTCGATGTCGTCTCCATCGGTCGCGGCAGCAGCATCGGCACCGAAACGCAGCTCCTCGGCTGCCGCGTCGAGGATGGCATGCTGGTCATCGCTCCGATCGACATCGGCCGCGATTGCTTCGTCGGTATGCACTGCAATCTTGGCCTCGACACTCTCATGGGCGACGGCGCACGCCTCGACGACATGTCGGCGCTGTCAGACGGCACCGCGCTCGACCCCGGCGAAATGCGCGCCGGATCACCCGCCCTGCACGCAACGGTGCGCGCCCCCGGCGACCAGTTGACGCCGCCGCCGCGCTTCGGCCGCGCTTTCCTGTTCGGCTTTCTGCACCTCGCCCTCATTTACGCGATGGGTTATTTCCTGCTGGCAACCATCGCCCCGTCCGCATTGCTGATCTTGGCAGCGCTGTACTTCGCCAGCCCTCTGTGGACGATCCCGGCTGCACTTCTGTCGGTGCCGCTGTCGGTCGCCTGCTATCTGCTCGGCACCATCGCCGTGAAGCGTTACCTGATCGGCAGGCTCGAGACCGGCACCATCCGCCAGTACAGCTTCGCCTACCTGCGCCACTGGTTCGCAAAATACCTGATGGAGAATACGCGGCAGATCATGATGCCGCTGTACGCGACCGTCTATCTGCCCGCGTTTCTGCGCAAGCTTGGCGCCAGCATCGGCCACGGCTCGGAAATCTCGACTGTCGCTCACATCTGCCCCGATCATCTCGAGGTCGGCGACGGCAGCTTCCTCGCTGACGCCTGCCTTGTCGGCGGCCAGCGGATCCACGCCGGCTACGTGCAGACAGCTCCGGTTGCCATCGGCTCCAAGACCTTCATCGGCAACAGCGCGCTCGTCCCCGGCGGCACTATCGTCGGCGACGACGTCCTGATCGGCGTCTCGTCCACCCCGCCCAGCGCCACGCGCGTGCCGGACGATAGCGCCTGGCTCGGCGCGCCCTCCTTCAAGCTGCCACATCGCCAGCAGGACTGCTGCTTCCCCGAAGCGACGACGTTTGCGCCGACGAGGTCCATGCAGCGCCAGCGCGCCTTTATCGATGCCGTGCGTGTCATCGCCCCGGGCACGATCCTGATGCTCAATCTGATCCTTCTCGCGATCGGGCTCGTCATCGCCTGGCAGAACTTGCCGCTGTGGGGCGTCGTGCTCGCGGTGCCGGCTCTCAATGCAGCCGCATCGTTCAACGCCATTCTCATGATTGCGCTGATCAAGAAGGCGCTCATGGGCACGCTCGAGCCAACCGTGCGCCCGCTATGGTGCCGCTTCGTCTGGGTGAACGAACTGGTCAACGCGCTCTACGAAGGCGTCGTCGCCATCGTCATGACACCGCTTCTCGGAACCCGAATGGCCGCGCCGGCGCTGCGCATGATGGGCTGCAAGGTCGGAAGCTGGACCTTTATCGACACGACCCTGTTTTCAGAGTTCGACCTCGTCCATATCGACGATCACGCCGCGCTCAACCTCGGCGCCACCATCCAGAACCATCTTTTCGAAGATCGCGTCTTCAAGGCCGACACGCTTCGCATCGGTCGCGGCTGCTCTATCGGCAACATGGCCGTGGTGCTCTACGACACACAAATGCACGCCGGCGCCAAACTGTCGCCGCTCTCCGTGCTGATGAAGGGTGAAACGCTCCCTTCCGGCAGTGTGTGGGCGGGCATTCCGTGCGAGCAGATTGCGCGCGGCAGAGCCAGCGACCTGGAGCAACTCCAACCGCCGCCAATTCCGGCAACGCCTGTAATCTATGTGGAGCTGCCGCGCGCCGCCTGAGATCAGTTCTCGAATGTGATGCGCCCGACGACCTTGCCGTCGCACACGTTGGAGCAATCGATGTATCCGGGCACGTCGAACGTATCGTAGAAGCGCAGGTCGAACTCGAAGTAATCGATGACAACCGACGCGCCGACGTTCCAATACCAGTAATCGATGCCGCCCTTGCTGGGCTCACCGTCGCTGTAAGCCAGCATGCCGCTGACAGACGGTTGCCAGTCGTCGCCGAATTTCGGCAGGTACTTCACCAGCGAGGACTCGATGATCCAGTTGCGACCCACGCCGCCCTGATAGTCGGGAGAGTAGTAAAGCGTGACGCCGCCGACGAGATCCTTCGGGATGAGATCGTAGTTCACTGAGCCGTAAAACTCGAAGAAGTCGAGGTCAGCCCAGCCAGCCGCGTTCGGATAGGCGTAATAGATAAAGCCGCCATCCAGCTCCGTCCGCCCGAACTTCTTGTTCGCGCCCACCCAGCTATAGATCGAGTAGTCGCCTGACTCCTCGAACGCGTTGTCGAGGTTCGGAAAGACGCCGAAGTTGACGTTCGTCGCCCACACGCCCGCATAGAACCAATCGTATTTGAAGTCAGCGCCGCCCTGGATCGCCGCGCTGCCATCCGTGTCGCTGAACCCGCGGAATCGATAGTCCGAAGCGAGGCCCACGTTCACGGTGAACTTGGCACCCTTCGCGTTCTCTTCATTGTCGTCGAGGATTTCCAGCGACGGAATGCCGGTCTGCGCTTGTGCCGGCTGGGCATGAGCATGCTGCATGGGCAGAAGCATCATAAATACAGCGCACCCGACAAGATTTCGGATCGCCTTCAGAACTTCCGTCCGCAGCATCAATGCCTCCTGCAACACCGGAGCAAGTCTTTTTCTCGATTTTCTTCCGTACGCATACGCTCAAACCGAGAGACACCCGATTCGCGCTGCTCCGACAAACGCTAGAGCGCGACGAAGGCGGGTTGCGTCGGACGAGTAACACTGAGGACACAAGGTGGAAAACCGGTGGGCGAGCGCCTCGACATCCCACCCGAATCACCGCCACTTCCAACCAAAGCTCGCCGAATGAGCAAAGGCGTACACAGCCGCCGAAAATAACGAGGGATTGGCATGCTACGACTGACACTCGGACTGACCTTCGCGCTAGCGATCGCTGGTTCCGCACTGGCAGACGGCTACGAGGATCCCAAATCGTTCAAGGCACCGGCGGCGCCGATCTGGAGCGGTATCTATCTCGGCGCCGGCGCTGGCTACGGCCAAGCATCCACCCGCGACGACTATAGTGAGAATGTCAGCGGCGACACTTTCAGCACCAGCTTTAGCGGGCAATCCGCTCAGGGCGGTCTCATTCGCTTTCTTCTCGGCGCCGATCGGCAGATCAAGGAAAAGTTTGTCCTCGGAGTGTTCGCCGATTTCGACTGGACGGACATCAGCCAGACCTACAAGGCGACGGCTACCGGCAGCAGCGACGCCATCGACGATGAGCTGACAATGGAATGGCAGTGGTCAATCGGCGGTCGCGCCGGATACCTCTTCACGCCGACGACGATGCTCTACTTCCTCGCGGGCTTCACCCAGGCGCACTTCAAGAGCGACGGCTGGTACGATATCTACCCGACCTCCGGGCCCATCGATGTGCTGCCGGGCAAGTCATCGATCACGTACAACGGCTACGTTGTCGGCTTCGGCATGGAAACACTGATCGGGCACAACGTCTTCCTGCGCGGCGAGATGCGCTATTCGGAGTTTGACGGCCAGGTGGTCAACAGCGGCACGCTGTTCGGCGACAGCTACAGCGACAGCGAGCACCCGAGCCTTCTCACCGGCATGCTCGGCCTCACCTACAAATTCAACCGCGCCGACTGACGTTTACGCACCCCACATTCGCGTATTTGGCGAGTGCATCTGCCGCGCCACAACCCGTGAAACGTGCTCGGTTAAGCGGTCAAAGCCTGCGAGCTTGCCTGCCCGCCGCATCGCACCTAACGTCTGGAATAGGCTAGATCCTGGTTGGTCCGCCTCAGGACATGAGCCGGTGGAGCGAGTGGTAGCGTCGACATGCGGCCCGAAATATTTCTGCACGTTGGTATTCACAAGACGGGCACAACGTTCCTGCAATTGCTGCTTCAGAAGCATCGACAGCTTCTCCTCAGCGCCGACCGTCTGCTCTTTCCAAACACTGGACTATCCGCTCCCAGGCATCACGGCCCAAAAGCGAACGGCTTACCCGGGCACAACGGTTTTTGCTCGCCGAGTGAGCGCAACTCGATGGTCCGATCGCTCGCCGAAGAAATAGCATCCACTGCGCCTCGACGCGTCTTTATATCGGCCGAGAACCTCAGCACTACTGCGCCTCAACACGTTAGCGCACTCGTCCGCGATCTCGAGGGCATTGGCCCCGTTTCGATCATCATAACCCTACGTCGCCAGGACAAATGGATCGACAGCTTCTATCGGCAGCAGGTTGCAGGTAATCGGCATGGCGAGACACGCGATTTCGGGAAGTATCTCAAAGACGAAGGTTCAGCACTGCTGGATTATGAGAGGCGCTTCGGCTTTCTTCGCGACACCGGCTTCTCTGGTGAATTCATAGCCGCCTCGTTCGACGATATGACCAAGGGACCAGGCATCTCCCGCTGGTTCTGCCAGACAGTCGGAGCCGACGAAGCTGCCGACACCCTCTGCTCGAGCGACGTTCCGCGTTACGCGTCGCTCACTCGCCTTGAGACGGAAATCACGCGACTGATGAACCTCTCGCCAACCCTAGGCTCAGCCAGGCGCACAGAGCTACTGCGTGCCGTCTATGAAGTGGGAACCGCCGCCGACACGCCTTTCACTACGGGTGACATCTTCGAGGAACTGCGCTCGGTCTACGAGCCGAAGAACCTGGCGTTGGCGACGGAATGGAATATTTCCCCGGCGGCCGAGTTCACCACATGGACAAAGCCGAAGCGCACCGAAGAATGGAACGACCACTACGAAGCGATCGCGAACCAGCTCGCGATCGCCGTCAACGCGATGTACATGCCAGTGGGCAGAGCCCGGCACCTCCGTCGCCTCGCTGACGCGTGGATAGATCTTCGACGCCTCGCAGGCATGAAAAGGCATTAGAACGAGCATACCGCAGCTCTGGTCTGGGGCGTCCGGCGCGCTGCTGCGCTGCCGATTAGGATCGCCGCGGCTTAGCCCGTGCGGTTGCGGGCGCCGACGCCGGATCGTCCGGCCAAGGATGGCGCGGATAGCGTCCCTTCATCTCTGCCTGCACCGCAGCCCACGAGCCCTTCCAGAATCCGGGAAGATCGCGCGTGATTTGGATGGGCCGGTGCGCGGGCGATAATAGATGCAGCGTCAGCGGCAGCTTGCCATCTGCAATGGATGGATGCTGCGTCAATCCAAACAGCTCCTGCACGCGCACATGCAGCGCCGGAGCCCCCGCACTCTCATAGTCGATCGCATGCCGATTTCCGGTCGGCACTTCGAAATGCGTCGGCGCCTCCGCCTCGAGACGTTGCTTCAGATGCCACGGCAGCAGCGTATCGAGCGCCGCGCCCAGATCATCCGCGCCGATCTCGGCAAGTTTCGTCTTCCCCGTTAGAAACGGCGCCAGCCAATCCGTAACCGCAATAGAAAGGCCCGCATCGGTCAGGTCGGGCCAAGCGTCCTCGCCTGCAGCCCGCAGGAACCCCACGCGATCACGCAACTGCAATTGCGTCTTGCTCCAGGGCAGGCGATCTATGCCCAATCGCGCGATGCCCTCCGCGAGCAACCGCGCGGTTTCATCATTCGCCGCCAGCGCACGCGTCTCATTGGCCAGCACGATTGCATCGAGGCGGCGCACTCGGCGCGATCTCAGTGCCGCCGCCTGGGCGTCGAATTCGATCTCATCGCTCTCGCGGATACGGTCCCCGGCAGAGGCCATCACCTCTGCCTCATCCGCTGCTGCCGCCAGCAGAATGCGCGTCGACGCAGCCTTGCCCGACAGCTCTGCCGCGATGATGAATTGCGCCCGCGCCAGAGGATGCGTCGGCTCCACATTTGCGCCGCGCCCATTAGCCAGCAGAAATTGCCCGCTGCCGCCACGCGACTTGCCGATCCGCTCGGGGAACGCGAGCGCCAGCAATTGCGCAACGGATAGATCCTCGCCTGCCTGTCGCGAGCCGGCACTCTTCGCAGCGATCCGAGCCCACTTCGCCGCCAGTTTGCGCATGTCGTTTGCGCGGCGCGAGCGGTCTCGGCGAAACCCCTCCAACCGATGCACCAGATCGACGTCATTGCCACCGAGCCCGCGCTCTACGATCACCGCCGCGATGTCCGCCGCTTCCTCGGCGTGGCCTCGCTCCGCCGCACTGATCACCATGCGTGCGAGCCGTGGCGGCAACGGCAGCGACCGTAACCGCTGCCCCATCGCAGTGATGCGCCCCTCCGCATCGAGCGCCGCCAGCTCCATCAGTTCCTCGCGCGCGGCATCGATGGCCGTGATCGGCAACGGATCGAGCCAGCGCAGCGAGCGTGGGTCGCTCGCGCCCCACTCGGCACAGTCGAGCAGCAACGCCGAAAGATCGGCCGAGCGGATTTCCGCCTCGGCATACGCGGGCAGGCTCTGCGTTTGCGGCTCGTCCCATAAGCGATAGCAAACGCCGGGCTCCGTTCGCCCAGCGCGTCCTCGGCGCTGATCGGCGCCTGCCCGCGACACCCGGACGGTTTCAAGCCGCGTTACGCCGACATCCGGCTCGAACCGCGGGACGCGCGCAAGCCCGCTATCGATAACGACACGCACCCCCTCGATGGTGATCGACGTCTCGGCAATCGACGTCGCCAGCACCACCTTGCGCTGCCCTTTGGCGGCAGGCTGTAGTGCGAGATCCTGCGCCCGCATATCCATCGCGCCATAGAGCGGCGCCACCATGATGGCAGGATCGCTGATCCGCTCCCTCAGTCGCTCCTCGACCCGGCGAATTTCGCCCTGCCCAGGGAGAAACACGAGGATAGACCCCGTCTCCTGTCGCAGCGCATGCATCACTGCATCCGTCGCCTGATCCTCGATGCGCGCATTTGCATCGCGCCCGAGATAACGCGTCTCGACCGGAAACGCCCTCCCCTCACTGACGATGACATCCGCACCGCCGAACAGTTCCGCAACGCGCGCGCCATCGAGCGTTGCCGACATCGCCAGGATACGCAGGTCATCGCGCAGCGCGCCCTGCGCGTCGAGCGCGAGCGCCAGTCCGACATCGGCATCGAGCGAACGCTCATGGAATTCGTCGAACAGCACCGCGCCGATCCCGCGCAACTCGGGATCATCGAGGATCATGCGCGTGAAGACGCCTTCCGTGACGACCTCGATGCGCGTCTTCGGTCCCGACTTTGAGACCATGCGTGCGCGCACCCCGATCGTCTCTCCGACAGTCTCCGCCAAAGACTGCGCCATGCGTTCGGCCGCAGCACGCGCAGCGATCCGGCGCGGCTCCAGCACCAGGATCTTGCGGCCCTTCAGCCAGCCTTCGTTCATCAGGGCCAGGGGAACGCGCGTTGTCTTGCCTGCCCCCGGCGGTGCCACGAGCACGGCCGATGCCCGCGCCGAAAGAGTGCGGCGGACATCATCCAGAACGGCATCGATCGGCAGCGCGTCGGCGAAATTCATGGCCGCTATATCCAGCAACGAAATCGCCCGCGCAAGTGCACGAGCCCCCGCCCCAGCAAGCTGAAATGAGCCTCAGAACCGGCAGAAGCCGCCTTCTGATGGGCCCTGCTCAAACAATTGCCACGGTTCTTTCGCAAGTCGAACACTGACTTCAGCGAATCGACCGGCCCCACATGCCCCGGAAGACGTATCCGCTGCGCTCTGCAGCCTCGAAGATCGCCACCCGTCGGTGGCACCCGCTATTGGCTTCGTCCGCCGTCGCAGCATTGATTTTAACCGGTATCGCTATTTCACCGCCTGTAGCCGACGCCAAATCTCCTGGCAGCCGCTACTGCTTCCACGGCTACTGCCACCGCGTCGGCACATTGGCGCAAACCGATACCCTCGTTGGCTGGCGCGGCTACGTGCTCGCTTCCTACTACGACAGCTGCGAGCGTGACCCCTTGAATCCGTGCGGCCTGACGAGTTCAGGCACCGTATTCCGCGCCGATCTACCCGACAACGCCGCGAGCCCGTTACTCCCCGACGGCACCGTCATTCTCGCCTACAACCCCGACACCGGTGACGCGTCGGTGCTTCGCATCACCAACGCTGGCCCCTACAGCGGCAAGCGCAAACTCGACGTCTCGCGCGCCGCCGCTGAGAAACTCGGCTTCCGCAAACAGGGCGTCGCCTCGCTCGTCATCACCGTGTTGCAGTCACCGACCAAAGCCGAAGCCAGTTACGTGCGCCGCCGCGCCTACGCAAAGGTCCCCGGCCACATCGGAAAATTCGAGACGGTCGACCGCGCACTGATCGCCGCGCGCGAACGCTTCGATACTCGCGGCGACAACGAGATGTTCGCCGCGGTTCCGCAGAGCACGTCCGCACCCGAGGTCGCATCGGTGCCGAAACCGCAACTCGCAGTTTCGCCGTCGCTTGCCAGCGAAATGGTGATGTTGCGTTCTCCGCCCCGGCCAATCAGCCGCGGCGCAACCGGCAGCGATGAAGTGGAGAGCCCGTCGGTACAGCTGGTTCAAGGGCCACGCCCTGTCAGCCGCGCAGCCTTCCTCAAACAGCTTGCCGGAACGAATAGACCCGAAGCTCCGCAGTCGGATGCCGGCAACTGATTGGCGACGCCGGCCTTACTTCGCCTTCACTTTGGCCTTCGCGCCAGCTCTTTCGATCAGCTTGATCCGTCCCCGGCTGACGCCGGAGCGCTCTGCGATCTCGGCGTCCTGCGCCTCGATGATGGCTCTGGCAGGCTCATCGCCTTCAAAGCCGCCGAGCTCGGAGCTCGGCACCTTGCGGTTGGAAGTGCGCGCCCCATCCTCATAGTAGACATCGAAAAGCACGAACTCGGATTGGGCCTTAGAAGGCTTGCGAGCCATTGTTCCTCTCCTATCCGCGAACCTGCAGCACGTACCACCCGTCACATCGAATTCGACGAGCGCCGCCCCGACGTACAACGACAGCGTTCAAAAAGCACTATGGGTTAAAGTAGCGCCACCGCGATGACGATCGCGGAATGGGTGTGCCGTCCGAAAAATGGCGGCCATGGCGACGATCGATCGCGCTCATGTCGAGCGCACATGGATCAAGCGCAACGTCTTGATTCCAAGCTATAGAAGAACGCGAGCGAAACTCGATAGCCCGCTCGCGCTCCGATGTTCTTACGCGAGCTCGATGTTCTGCACCGCGATCTTGCCGCTTCTGCGGTCCTCGGCCGTGTCGAAGGAGACCTTCTGACCTTCGGCGAGACCACCGATCCCAGCCCGCTCGAGTGCAGACGCATGAACGAACACGTCCTTGCTGCCGTTATCAGGCGCAATGAAGCCGTAGCCCTTCTGCGCGTTGTAGAATTTCACTGTTCCGTTATCCATGACGTCCTCAGTCGGTAGCGATACTAACGAACCGGCGCGACACGTCGTGTCGCAATCCGGCCCTGTGTTTTCGAAGAATGGAAGGTCAAAAGAAGCGAGGCGTTGTGCTTGGCATCAAACGCCACGGCTCGGTCATCCGGCCACAAGTCGATAGCAATCCATGCCGGATTGCAGCCATCCGCGCAAGCCTCAACGCTTAATATATTTCCGTACAAAGCTTGGTAAAGGTCACTGCGATGGACAAACAGTGCACTAATACCTATATTTATCGCATCACGGACAAATCATTCGGGCTTCCGTGCTGAGAGCTTTGTGCGCTCCCGCCTTTCAAAGCGAGGAAGCGTTGGTCCAGCCACTCTCAGCGACGGAACAGCCGTTCTATGCCGCCGTACTTCCGCGGCCAAACATCTGCAATGCATCGCTCTCTGGTGTCGACAACGCCGTTGCCGCCCTGGTTCTTTGCAATTCTGCGGCAACATCGGAGGCATTACATGGCTAAGTTCAAGGTCGGGCAGATGGCGGACTTCGTGCCAACCAGCCGGGCAGTCCCCGCCTCGGTGCGTTCCTATAAAGTGCTGCGCGTGCTGCCCAATGAAGGCGGCGAGCAGCTCTATCGCATCAAGACGATCAACGAGGCCTTCGAGCGCGTCGCACGCGAAAGCGAGCTCTTGCAGACGACATCACCACTCTAAAGCGCTCGGTCGAGCGCGCAAACCAATGGAAAGCACAACTGAAATGCCCCATGACGCGACGGTTTTGAAGGACAAGAAAGCTGCCGTGCGCAAGACGGTCGCAACACTGGGCACCAATGACTGCCGGTGGCCGATCGGCGATCCCCAAATTGCTGGCTTCCACTTCTGTGGGGAGCACGCGAGCGACGGCCACCCGTATTGTAAAAAGCATACCGCGCAGGCCAGCACGCCAGCTCGTCCACGTCCGATCCAGAACCGGAACTGGGAATGAGCATGGAGCCAACCGGCAGCAAATTCGCGTTCGAGGCACCGGCCGAAATCTACTCGAGCGGCAGCTTTCGCAAGGGCAAAGGCCCTATGAGCTATCGCCGCTTCACGAGCAGTGCTGAGGCTATCCGCTTCGCCGTGGAGGAGCTGCCGCAGATGCTACAGCGTGGCACCGTCATGGAGGTCGGCGACGAGCGCTTCGAGTTTGCCGACATCCAGGCGCTCTACGACAGCACCGACTATCCATTGCCGCGCGGTGAGGCAGACTAAGCCTGCTGCCACCTTCTCGGGCTAAGCAGCTCCTGAACCATTCCGGCTCGCAGCCGCCAGTCGTTTCAGCGTTGCCACCTCACGCGCCCATTCCTTGAACGGCACAGCGGGGGTACCGCCCATGCGGGCCCCCGGCGGCACGTCGTCCTTCACATGCGCCATGCCCGCAATTTGCGCGCCGTCGCCGATCTTGACGTGCCCGACGACGCCCGAATGACCACCCATAACGACGAAATCGCCAAGTTGCGCTGAGCCAGCGATGCCCGTCTGCGCCACGAGAACGCAATGGCGACCGATGATGGCGTTATGACCGATCTGCACAAGATTATCGATCTTGGTGCCTTCGCCGATCACCGTGTCATTGAGCGCTCCGCGGTCGACTGCGGAATTGGCGCCGATCTCGACATCGTCGCCGACGATCACGCGTCCGACTTGCGGCACCTTCAAGTGCCCCTTCGCGCTCATGGCGAAGCCGAATCCGTCCTGGCCGATGCGCACGCCAGCATGCAGGATAGTACGATCGCCGATGAAGCAATGCATGAGCGTCGCACACGGCCCAATGTAGCAATCTGATCCAACGACGACGCGATAGCCCACGACAGCGCCAGCCGCCACCGTCGTTCCCGAGCCGATCTGTGCCTCGGCCCCGATGATCGCGCCGGGCTCGATCTTCACGCCCTGCTCGATGCGCGCAGTCGGATGAATAAGCGTGCCGCGCCCGCGCTCGTCCTCAAGCCTCGCTGCGATGGGATGCAACGCGTCGGCATAAAAGAGACGCAAGGCAAAAGCGAAGGCGCTGTAGGGCGTCTTGGTCTTCAGTATCGCAGTGTCCGCCGGCACGCGGCCGGCAAACGACGGCGCAACGAGACAGCCGCCGGCATGGGTTGCCGCGAGTTGATCGATATATTTTGGGTTGTCGAAGAAGGCGAGATGCTGCGGTCCCGCGCTACCCAGCGGCTTGACGTCTTCGATCTCGCTGCTTCCCGCCGCGAGTTGCTCGAGTTCCGCGCCCAGCTTGTCAGCGATGACCGGCAAAGGAAATGGCCCCGACCTCGTGAAGAAGCCCGGATGGTCTGTATATCGTGCTGCTTGCATTCCTCGCCTTCCAGGCAGGTCAGTTGCGTTCATTGGATCGAGCAGGAAGAGTTAGGCAGCCGACGATATACGTGCACACCTACCCCGGTGTCGTTGGGTAAAGGACGAGAATACCGGCAACAAACACGATTCCTGAAACGAGCGGCAGAACCCCAAGCGGGCGTGTCCTGAGGACAGCGATCTTACCCTCGCGGGTCCTGCTCACAACGACCGCATCAGCGTCGCCGACGGAAATTGGCGGGAGCTGCCAATGAGTGCAGCGGGTTGAAATCTGCCTAGCCCGTGATGCATCTGGTTTCCCGGTCTGCCGTACAGGCGGGAGCACAAGCATCTCTCGGTCGCAGGCGCCTGCGGGCTCTATGCCTACGATGCCGCCAACCTATGCTGGTTTGGGACGGTTGGCAAACTGCGGCTGGACGCTGCGACGCAGAGTGCATCCCTCGCGTAAAAGCGCAGCAATCCCAAACCTAGTCACCCGTGATCATCACCTCGGGCGCACCTTCCGAATCATCGAGATTGAGCCCGTCCTCTTCAGCCAGCTTCACGCCCGTCAGGCATACGTCGCCTTCATCGACCACAACCCTCAACGCCGTCAGCGATTTTCCCTGACTAGCGCCGCTGAACGAATATCCCGTGTCCATGTCGAACTGCGACCGGCACTTTCCGCACACCAGGAAATTTCCCTCGTTGTCCATATCGACCTGCGCGGCATCGTTCGGACAAGCATTCTCGAACCCATAAAAATTGTTGCCCTTGCGCGTGACCAGAATCGGCCAGGGCTTGCTGCTGCCTGCCTCGTCCGGGCGCGCAAGAACGAAACCGCGCGCCCCGCCGTCGTCGACCTCGAAGGTGGAACAAATGACAAATAGCTCGTCCATGCCGCGCGCCTTTCCAGCCAGCGGAGCGAGCGCCCGTTGTAGGGAAGCCCACACACCGCACGAATTCCATAGCTCTGAGCTGAAGCAGCAAGATACGTGCCGCACCAACGCGCACGGCATCGATAGAGCACGGCGCTGGAACCGCCCTACATGGCGGCCTGGCGCAGCGGGAGAAGCGGCTGCATGTCGGTATCGAGCGTTCTGCCGAGTTGCCGCGACGCCAGGATCATGGCGCGCTCGGCGAGTGCCGTGATCGTCAGCAGCGGACTGACACCCACCGCCGTCGGAACTGCCGCGCCATCGCACACATAGAGCCCTTCGTGCACGCCAACGGGCCCCTTCTCAGGATCGAACACGCGTCCATCCGGCGCCACGACCCCGTGCTCGACGCTCTCACCCATCCCGCACCCACCCAGCGGATGCGCAATGATGCGATTGCCACCGAATGCCGTCATCGCAAATGGGTTGGCGTTGAACTCCCCACCCATGGCTTCGATCAGCGACTTGACCTTCTGCTCTGCGCGCAAGCGTTCCGGCGCCGCGCTGTAACCGGGCCATTCGACCACAACGCTACCGTTCTTCAGCACCAACCGGCCGCTGGCATCGTCATGCGAGACGACATAGAAGAGCTGTGCGCGGCTCAAGCGATCGCCGTAAACGCCCTGCCACAACAGCTGCAAAGCCGTGCCCACCTTCAGCTGCAGAAACTCCTTCAGCGGCGCAAGCGCAGCCATCATGGTGAGCATCGTGCCGTCATGCACCCATACCGGCCCATCCTCATCGCCCAGATCGATCATCGCCATGCTGTGCGGGCCGACAGGCGGTCCGCCTGCCGGTCGCTGTGACGGGAAGCCGGTCGCCACGGCATTGACCGGCACTTCGAGATTGCCCGCCACGACGAGGTCGTCGCCGTTGGCCGAGAAGTTCTGACCAAGCTTGTCGGAGAGCGTGAGCCCCCGCTGCTGCGCCTTCAGCAACAGTTCATTGGTCCCCAGTGTGCCCGCGGCCAGGACGACGATGGGCGCTTCCAAGCGGACGCTGGCGCCCGGCATCGACAAGTCCTGCACGACCACTTCCCAGCCACGCGCCGTCTTTGCGATCGACTGCACTCGGCTTTCGCAGAACACGGACGCACCATTGCTCACCGCATCGGCCACGTAGGTGACACCGGTCGTGTTCTTTGCGCCCGCGTTGCAACCCGACCAGCAGTCTCCGCAGTGCTCACACGCATTCTGCTTCACGCCGGAGATGTTCACGCCCGGCGTATGAGTGATCGTCATCGAAGGCAACAGCGCCGAACGTCCCGACGCTTCGGCAGTTCGGCACATCCCGGCATACTTGGGGAACCGCGCCGGACCTGGCACGGGAGCAACGTCGAGCATCTCTTCGGCAAGTCCAATTCCCCGCAGGAACAGGCCGTCGTCGATCACAGCCTCAGGCCAGCCTGCTTTGCGCAGCCGCGCCAGATCCGGCCGCAGCGCAATCCCCGCGTTGATCAGCGAGCCGCCACCAAGACCCGAAGCACCGAACACGGTCAGCCCCTTGCCGACTGACAAGTAATAGAGGCCCGCTGGATCACCGAGCTTCGGTGCGCGCCCTGTCAGCCGCGTCTCTGCGCGACGCGCCTTCGCTGTCGTCGGAAACTCGCCCGGGCGCCAATGACGGCCCTGCTCGAGCACGGCGACCTTGAACCCCATGCGCGCCAACCGGCAGGCCGCCACGCCTCCGCCGTAACCTGACCCGATGACGATGGCATCGTAGCCGGGCATCGCTGCAGAGATTGTCTTTGTGGCAAAGGGCATGCGCGCTCGACCTCCAGAGAAAATATCCGTTCGACGGTTCTCTCAGAGACTCGTTCACAGAGGCACAAACTTGGTGCGCCGCAATTTAATCAAAACCGCGCATTGTGAGGGCTGGCCGCAAAAACTGCATGCCGTCGCTGCCTCTCAAAGGCCCCCGATCGAGACAGGAGCAATGCGTGGAACCGCGAACGCGCGCACCGACCGCGGCGTTTGCGGTCGGCATCTACGCTGTCAGCGATTGCCGCTGCGCCTGCTCGGGACCATCGCCGAGACACCGGATGATGTGATCGCGCAATTTTGTAGCCGGTGCCGCCAGCGCGCGCACGGTCATGAGTGCGATCTCTGTGTCCTTGAGTTCTGGCAGCGGCTGTCCATCCGTGACGTGCAAGCCGTGCGGAACCATCTCGCGCGGCAGAACAGCCACCCCGAGCCCGGCCCGCACCGCGGCAAGCGTACCCGCGAGCGAAGCGCACGTGTAGGAGATACGCCAGCGCATACGGGCGCGATTGAGAGCGTCGACTGCGCGCTTGCGGTAGACGCAAGGCTCCGGCGACACGACGAGTGGCAGCGGCCCGCCGCCCGCGATGAAGTCGTGATGACCCGAGACCCACACCAGCGGCTCGCGCCACACGCGCACGCCCTGCGCGCCTGCACCCTGCTCGCGCTTTACCAGCACGATATCGAACGTCCCGTCCCGAAATCCCGCCAGAAGATTGAGCGTCAGATCGCAGGTCACTTCCAGCGCAACGGATGGGTACGCCTGCACAAAGCGCGAGAGGATGCCGCTCATATGATGCGTGGCAAAATCCTCAGGCACGCCCAGCCGGATCGAGCCCTGCATCTGCGGCTCGATGACGAGCGAGACCATCTCGTCATTGAGGTCCAGTATTCTCTGCGCATAGCCGAGAACCGCCTCGCCTTCCGGGGTCAGATGTACCGAGCGGGGCGTCCTGTCGAGAAGCCGCTGGCCGAGGGCGTCCTCCAGCCGCTTGATCTGCAGAGAAATCGTCGACTGCTGGCGCAAGAGCCTCTCGGCTGCTCGCGTAAAGCTGCCCGCGTGGGCAATCGTGACGAACGTGCGCAGCAGATCGACGTCGAGATTGATGAGCGTCTTGGGCATAGGCGCGGCATCCATCAACAAAATTCATCATAGAGGCCAAGATTATTCAATTTGCCAATGCCGTTTGCAAGGCCCATTGGTCCCTGAGGCAGGTCCGCTGCCGTCCGGCGCAGAACCAACAGAAGGGATGAAATAGTGGCCGAACTGGCAAAGCTGTTCGAGAACAACCGCCGCTGGGCTGAGGCCAACCTCGCCGCCGATCCGCAGTTCTTCGAGAGATTATCCGAGCAGCAATCGCCCAAGTATCTTTGGATCGGATGCTCCGACAGCCGCGTACCAGCAAATCACATCCTCGGCCTCAAGCCGGGCGAGGTCTTCGTTCATCGCAACGTCGCCAATCTCGTCGTGCACACGGACATGAGCTGCCTCTCCGTGCTCCAATTCGCCGTCGAAGTTCTGAAGGTCGAGCACGTCATCGTCTGCGGACACTATGGTTGCGGCGGCGTGCACGCAGCGTGCGGCACGCGTCAGTTCGGCCTCATCGACAACTGGCTTCGCAACATCAAGGACATTTACGTCCGCCATCGCGACGAGCTCGAACAGATTACCGACATGAAGCATCGCGGCGACCGCCTGTGCGAGCTCAATGTCGTCGAGCAGGTGAAGCACGTCTGTCAAACGACCATCGTTCAGAACGCTTGGACCAGCGGGCAGCCCCTGTCGGTCCACGGACTGATCTACGGATTGCATGATGGACTACTGCGAGACCTCGCCGTGCGCATATCCGGCGCCAGGCAGCTGGAGGAGGTCTACCGCTTCAAAATGGGCGAGGCCGCCGAATAGCAGGCGCGAGCGCTCTCGCCTGCGGCGTGGCTGCGGCGTGCGGCACGGCCGCAGACGCACCATCATCAAAAACATCAATGCCACAGATTGCATATATCAATTTCCGCAAGAGTGCCTCGGAGGCTACTGAAGGATTTGGCCTTCCGAATTGCGGGGAAACGATAGTGCTGGAGAGTGTCCTTCACCGCGAAATCACGGAATCCGCCTTCGTATCAATCGTGTGGGCGGCCATTTCGCTCGCCATCGGCGCCATATTTCAAATCGACGTGCTGCTGCCGGTGCTCTGGAGCCTGGCGATATTTGCGGCGGCGGAGGCATCGCGCATTTGGCACGGCACCCCGCTCAACGGCTCCAACTCTTGGCGCATTGCCAAACTCAGTGTCTGGGCGGCTATCGGCTATGCGACCTTTGTCGTCGGCCTCTGGTATCTGCTGCCGATCTCGCTCGCCTTCCTCGGTATCATCCTATTCGACAAAAATGCCGCGCACCGCTCAGCGCCGGCACGCGTTAATGCAAAAGCATATCGACGCCAGCTGGGCTGATCGCCGCCAGGCCCGGTCTTCCTTGAGACAGGACGCCTGGAACGCCCCCCAGCCCACGCTAAGAGTCGACTCGGCGCAATCGAAGCTCTATGAAGGGTGCATCGTTGGCTACGGTGCTCGGGCGCTGACGACTGGGAGCTGAATACTCCTGCCGCAAAGCAGGAGGTTTCATGGACAGCTCAGCGTGCTACTTCGACCCTACGCTTATTCGCAATATGGTAGCCGCATTCGACGCCGCAATGGCGCGGCGCCTTCTTCCGTCTGACCACACGCCTACCGTTCGCTTCTTCATTGCGCGTCGCATAATCGACGCGGCACGGGGCGGCGAACGCGACCGCCATAGGCTCGAGATGGCGGCCGATTCACCGCCAACCGAGCAGCGCCTGCCGGTAGCTCATCGCTCATCGACCTAGCGCGCCGGCATCTCGATCCCGCGTCCGTGACCAGCATTTTGCGCAGGCGTCGGCGTCCTCGCGCTGAGCGTTGACCACCAATAGAAAGGAAACCACCCTGCAAGTTCTCGTCCGCGATAATAATGTCGATCAAGCCCTCAGGGTTCTGAAAAAGAAGCTTCAGCGCGAAGGCGTGTTCCGCGAGATGAAGCGCCGCCGCTCGTTCGAGAAGCCATCAGAACGACGCGTCAGGGAAAAAGCAGAGTCCATTCGCAGGGCCAAAAAGGCCGCGCGCAAGCAGGCTCAGCGCGAAGGCTTGATTCCGATGCCAGCGAAGAAGCCGCCGATCGGTGCAGAGCGTCGTTAAACGCCGTTTGCTTCCTGTTTGGTTTCCGCCTTTGTGCATCTCCGCCGAAGAGCCCTGCAGCTCCTCGGCTGCAGCCCAGGCGCGCGGCATCCTGTGATCAGATGGTGGCGTGAGCGCTCCAGCGCCCCAGTATGGCGAGCGCTTCTGGATCTTGCGTCAATAACGCGCCATTGTCCCACATCCTCGTCAGCAGCGAGCCAGCCCGCACGCGCGGCCTGCGACGATGCTGGCTTTCGACGCAATACATGAGGACCTCGTCGCAGAACGCCGAGGTATCACGAGCAGTGCCAATGAATTTAAGTGAAGCCATGTCCGACTTTGCACGGTGGTCAAAGTGGTTCGCTTGCGGCAGCGAACTCGGAGCAAACAAGACCAATGCGCTTGCGCTGATGGCATGGATTGCCGCGCATGCTGCAAGTGACGGGAAAGGCGTTGAGTTCGACGAGCGCGTCTGGCTGTCTCTTACGCGACAAACCGGTTTGACCGCCGAAGAAGGACGCGACGCTCTGGACGCACTGATTGCCCATGGCCTGGTAACCGCCGTGGGTCAGGAGAAGCCGGGGCATCTAATCGCGCGCGCCGTCCTATGAGTAAAGCGGTTCACTGCCCACAAGGAAGCAGTGAACGCAGCGATTGCAAGCGACTTAGGCCGGAACCCAGCGCTCACGAGCCCAATTAGGCGAGCTCGATGTTCTGCACCGACACCTTGCCGGTCTTGCGGTCTTCCGCCGTGTCGAAGGCAACCTTCTGCCCTTCAGCCAAGCCGCTGATGCCGGCCCGCTCAAGCGCGGTCGCGTGGATGAAAACGTCCTTGCTGCCGCTGGCCGGGGCAATGAAGCCATAGCCTTTCTGGGCGTTGTAGAACTTGACTGTTCCGTGATCCATAAAGTCCTCAATAGGAAAGAATTGCTAACGGGCCGGCGCGACAGGTCGTGCCGCGGCCGGCCCTATTTTTCGAAGCATGGTAGGTCTAAAGAAGCGAGGCGCCATGCGCCGCGGCTCGGTAATCCGGCCACAAATCGAATGACATTCATGACCGATTGCAGCTCAAAAAGCAAGCGCAGAAGCAAATATATTTCTTTTCGAAACAATGTTCGCGGTGAAAAATCCCGCGCCAATGGACTTTCCGCCTTTCAATCCCTACATGTAAAAAATCACGGAAAATTAAATTAGGCCTCCGTGCTGAGAGCTGCGCGCGCTCCCGCCTTCAACAGCGCGGAGGGCTCATGTCGGCTTACATGCGATCGTCTCGTGTCGACAGCGCCATTGCGTCGGCTTCTCCCGCGCATCGAGCGCGCCGGCGTTCCACCTCGACATGCATCGCTCTGGCGATCGTGGCGTTGCTCGCCACGCAGTCGCCCGCGATTGCGGCATGCGAAACCACCGGTATCGACGGCTATCCCGCAGAGCCAGTCGCACACTGCGCTGAGGCAGAGATAACCGCCGACAGCGGAAGCATGGCTCGCTGCGACGCCAATCTCGAGGAAATGGCGACGACGGGCGCAAATGCATACGCGGCAAAAGGAAACCTGGCCGCGGCAGAGTACGCTGGGCCGATGGGGGGCTTCTTCGATACCGCTGCTGCGCGCGAAAGCCCTGCAAACGCATGCGTCGTGAGCTGCCTGAAATTGCCGTTGGGCTCCAAGATTGTCGACACGCGAGCAGCCACCACGTCAGCCGCTTCGCAAACATCCCCGATGCGTCGCGTCTACGCCGTCGCGCGCAAAAGCCCGCTCCCCGGGGATGCGGCATACATTTCCAGGATCATCGTCGTCGACAGTACGATCGGGCCGGTTGTCTGCATGGCCGTCGCAAACTGGCAGAACCGCCCCGCAGATCAGGGCTTCAGGTTCTACGCCTACTACGAGGCTTTGGCGGAATAGCCCAAGCGGGAACAATGATGCGGAGGTTCAGCGTGGCCAGCTTCAAGGTCGGACAGATGGTAGATTTCGTGCCCGGCAGTCGCGCCGTCCCAGCCTCGGCGCGATCATACAAGGTGCTGCGCGTGCTTCCCAGCGAGGGCGGCGAGCAGCTCTACCGCATAAAGACGATCGCCGAGGCGTTCGAGCGCGTCGCCAGGGAAAGCGAGCTTCGGCGTGCATCATCGCCGCTGTGACGAGCCGCGATGAACCTGACCTCGCAGCAAAGGAGACCACAATAGACCAGCACACCAAGAAAACATCAAAGCGCAGAACGCTGGCGACACTCCTGAACAATGAATGCCGTTGGCCGATCGGTGATCCCCAGCAACCCGACTTCCACTTCTGCGGAGAGCACAAGAACGACGGGCAATCGTATTGTCCAACACACGCGGCACTCGCAAGCTCGTCGGCGCGACCACGCGGTGTCACGAACAAGCGCGGAGACTGATCCATGGAACAGACCGAAAAGTTTACCTTCGGAGCACCCGCTGAGATCTATTCGAGCGGCGGCTCACGGGCGCGCAAGGGGCCGATGAGCTATCGCCGCTTCCAGAGCAGCGCCGAAGCCATTCGCTTCGCCGTAGAGGAACTGCCGCAGAACCTTCAGCGCGGAACCGTCATGGAGGTTGGCGACGACAGGTTCGAATTTGCAGCTATCCAGGCGTTCTACGAGAGAGACGACTATCCACTGCAGCGCGTCGTCGTCGCAGACGAGGCCCTCCCCGGGTAGCACCCTTTCGTGAAATGCGCAGGGTACTCAGCCAGGACTGTTCTGCGGCGATAGCACTTCTGCAAAGCTGTTTACTTCGCCGCAGCAGGCTGACCGCGCGCAGGATCCGCCATCTCGGCCCTTAGCCTATCGAACAGCGGCTTGGCCGCCGCATAGGCAGCGTCCTGATCGTCAGCCAATCCGAATTCGACTTCCTCGCCGTCGCGGCTCACCGACCAACGCCACCCCTGATTGGTGTCGCTCGAGCCCACATCGGCAACGGTGATGTTAACCGACGTCATGTCACGCGCTCCTAGCCCGGCGTGGTGGGATAGAGGACGAGCACCACGGCTACGAAAACCAAAGCAGTCACCAACGGTACGACCCACAACGGCCGAGGCTTGCGCGCTGAGATTCGCGCGACAGGATCCTGGCTCATGATGACGACACCTGCCGCACGTTCATGCCACGGCAGACGCCGGGCACGAGATCGATGACCTGAGGGTTGCTGTGTTTTGGACGCATGTGCGCTCCTATTCTGCCATACAGGCGGGAGCACAAGCATCTCTCGGTCGCAGGCGCCTGCGGGGCAAAATACCTACGATGCGGCGACCTTATGCTGCTTCGGTTCGCTTGGCAAACGACGGGTGCCGCCAACGGTCACGGCATCGACGTCCAGATGGGAGCGTGAGGCATACCTTCGCTATGGCGCTGCCACATCGCTGTATAGAGTTCTTCCAGGGCCATAGTGTACGCGGCAACGTCGAACAACGGTGTCGTCAAGCGATTGCGCTGCAGCTTTGCCTTGCAGGCTTCGAAGAGCTCAATGTCATTCGCCAGAGTCAGAGCCACCGCGAAGTAATCGTCCTCGCTTGTCGCGATCAGCTCGGAAAGACCAACCGCGTGCAGCAGACTTCCAGCAACGCGCGACGGAAACGTTTCTCCCGCACACGTCACGACTGGTACGCCCGCCCAGAGGGCATCACTTGCTGTCGTGTGCGCACCATAGGGTGAGGTGTCGAGAACGAGGTCGGCGAGTTGCAGCCGGTCGAGATGCTCCCTCTGCCGCATATCGGGTGCGAAGATGAGGCGGTCAGGTGACACGCCACGGCGCAACGCCTCGCCGCGCAGATTGCCCTCCGCCTGCTCCGCGCACAGTAACCACAAGACGCTATCAGGCGTGGCTTGCAGCAGGCGGCACCATAGATCGAACACCGGCGGCGTGAATTTGTAGGCCTGATTGAAGCAACAGAAGACAAAGCCCGTTTCAGGCAGCCCCACCTCGGCGCGCGTCGGCGTGCTCCCAAACAGCTCGCTCCGGCCGTGCGGCTGATAGGAGTGCGGCATGTAAGCAAACGACTCCGAGTAGTCCGAAGATGTCGCCAGCGGCGTCATGTAACGATCCGTGATGATGTAGTCACAAATCTCGCCGCCCAGCGTCCCTGGGTAGCCGAGGAAATTCACCTGCACCGGCGCCGGACGCAGCATCAGCACGCCGGTCCGCGCGCCACGCGTAAACCCCTTCAAATCGACGAGAATACCAATCCCGGCGCGATGGATAGCCTGGGCAAGTTCTGCATCGTCGAGGGCCGCCACGTCGTGAAACACATCGAACGCGGTTCTGAGGCGACGGCGCATCGCGCCCCCATCGTCGACGCCGAACGAGAAGGCGTGCAGCTCGAACCGCTCCCGGTCATGCGCCTCGATCGATTCGATCAGCAGGCGCGAAGTAGCGTGCTCATGAAAGTCGTTGGACAGGTAACCAATGCGGAGTCTTGGCGCCGTACTCTGGTCGTGCCGGAACGCGAGCCGGTCGCGCTCCGGCAAGCTTGCCACCACGCGGTCGCGCGTCCAAAGCTCCGAGCAATCGCGGTGTTCCCTGGCGTTGATGCCGGGCACCGACAGGAGCAGGAAGGGAGAAAGTTGGCCAGACCGCGCTTTACCCATGGCGTCACGGGCCCGCGTGGCCGACTGGGAAAACTCGTCCCACTCGCACATTTCGCGGCTGCGGCTTTGAGACTTCAGCACATCCGAGCCGGCCATGGACTTGTAAGCTTTCCGCCAAAGTTTCTCGTCTGCCCACGCGCCATGCAACATCGCAGCCAAGCCGCCTCGCTACGCCAGCAAAGTTGCCGCGGATTCGACTTGAGCCGCCCCTTGAGCTATGGTCGTTCAATCACGCGCTACGACCCCCGGGCGCTCGTGACTGAGAGCGAAGAGTGCTCCCGCCTAAAAAGCGAGGAGCCTGCGTGGACCGCTCGAGCGGCATTTGCAAAGCCGATCTCCCCGAACCGACGACAGCGACACAAAAGGCGACCGTTGGCGCGATTCCCGCCTTGCGCGGCGCCATCCATCCGCTGCCGCGCATGCACGTCTGCATGACCTGCCGACGTCGGCTATCTCGAAGCGCCTCGCGCTATCGAAGATCACTGACAACCGCGATGAAGCTGACCTTTGGAGCAACGAGCTATGGCAAGACGGCCCGCACCCGTTCACAAGTTCAAGCTAGGGCAGATGGTCGACTTCGTCCCCTCCAAGACCGGAGTGCCGGCATCCGCGCGATCATACAAGATCGTGCAGCTGCTGCCAGCCGAGGGTGGGGAGCGTCTCTATCGCATCAAGACCGTAGCCGAAACATTCGAGCGCATAGCCCGCGAGAGCGAGCTCCTGCGCACGGCTTCACCAATCTGAGCAGCTAAAAGCCCGCAACGGAGACCACGATGGCTAAAGAACACCAGAAGTCCAACAAAGAAATCCGAAAGCCGAAGAAGTCGGCGGCCCAGAAGACAGCGGCGACAAGTCCCGGAACCGTTGCCTCGACCTTCGCCGTCCCCTCGCACAAGACCACCAAGAAGCGCTAAGGCACCCGCCTGATGCGGTATCACAAAGCTGTCGCGATAACGAAAGTGGAAGCGCGGTGGATCATGGATCGCCGTTGCGATGCCCTGTCTGAAATCGTGGTCGTTTCGCGAGGCGAGCGCTACTACGACGTGCGCGCGATGACCCAGCTCGAGATCGACGCATTCCTCGAAGATCTGGTGCGCGCCGAGTTCGCACAATTGGAAGCTACCAAATATCCCGACAACTGAGAGACGAGCCGCTACCCGCCATTGCTTGTGACGCGTACCGACACCGACATTCCAAGGAACGCATCAGTCATCCCCACGAAACTGCCGGCCACGGGGACAGCCTGCTGGATGTTGCGCGCAACAGCCACGGGAATGAGATTGGCGCCGCCGACACTTCGGTTCGTCGGATCGAACGTAATCCAGCCCGCGCCCGGGACATAGACCTCGGCCCAGGCATGCGTCGACCCCGCACCGGCTGAGCCCGCTAAAGCATTGTCTGGATTGTAGAGGTACCCCGAAACGATCCTCGCACCGAAGCCGAGGCTGCGGACCGCCTCAACGAACAGCACCGCGAAGTCCCGACACGATCCCCACCCGCGATCCAGAGTCCCAGTCGGAGTCTGCGTGCCCTCGTCATCCCGGCTTTGATAGCTGACCCATACGGAAACGCCGATGCTCAAGTCTTTCAGGAGCGAAAGCGTGTCTGTCACATCACCGCGGACAAACGCCCGTGCCCAGCTGTGCAGCCGACCTCCCGGATCCGCATATTGGGGCATGGCCAGCGAACCAAGATCGATCCATTCATCATCCGAATAGCGAAACGGGTATGAAGCAGCGTAGGCCGCAATTTCGAAAACAGGCCAAGCCGCTGCATGCAGCTCGATCTCCGACGTGCTGCAGATGTCCAGATGATCAGACCAGTTCTGCAGCGCGGCGGTCGCGATAGCATTGCCGAAGACGTCGTGCGCCCATGTCACCGTCGCAGCCGGATTGACGCGCACATCATTGGAGATCAACCGCACATCGCGGCTCTCGCGCGGGCGAAGCATCAGTCGATGAACACCGAGACTCACCGGCAGGCGATAGCGGTAGGACGTCCGGTGCTCGATGCTCAGTCGGATCACACGCTCCATCGTGAACTGGCCGCACCATCACAAACTGATGCGATTCCGCTCTTGCCACCACGGCAGTCTAGCACGATCTGATCGATCGCCCTTACTCCGCGGCGCCGACAGTCGCGAAATGAGTGAGCGCCCGCCTGGAATCTGCAAATGCCGCATTTCCGCAAAACAAATGCATCAGCCATCCCAATGCAAAATTCGCGGAAAAAGGCATTTCTTCCAGAAAACGGTGCGGGCAAAAATAGCAAATAATGCGATTTGCGCCAGAAATTTCAAAAACATTTCCGTTTGACCTGTTTTAAATTCTATCGCACCCCACATATCAAATAATAGTTTGGGTGATTCCATTCAGATTATTACTGAACCTAACATTTTTGGTGATTTCTATGACAGAGACCGCACACGCGAACGCAGCGACCAGCGGCCCCGGCATGCGGGGCGAGATCTCAGCAAAGTGGGGCAAGTTCAGCTCCGCTGAAATCGCGGCCCTGAAGAGCAAGGACGATCTCGTGTCCCAGGTGCAGACGAAATACCAGCTCGACAAGGCGCAAGCCCAAAAGGATGTCGATGCCTTCGCGAAGGGGCGTCAGCTCTAAGCACGAGGCATTGCGCGGCTGGCGGCTCCTCGGCGCATGCTGAGCACCGCCGCCGGTTGCGCTCCGGACGCTGCAACGTCCCAATGTCCTGCGGTAGAGACCCCGGTGTTGAGGAAACAATGCCCCACCAATTCCGGATTGGCCAGATGGTCCACATCGTCCCTGCGCAGGATGGCTCGCAGCCTTCTCCATGCTCCTACAAGATTCTCCGGCTGTTGCCGCAAGTCGGCGTGCAGCGGCTCTATCGCATCAAGACAATCATGGAACCGCTGGAGCGGATCGTCGATGAGGCCGCCCTCGTGTGCCGGCCAGTCACGCTGACGCCGGTGATGTGAGGGCAGAGAAGCTCTGCTATTGCTAGGTCTTTCTCCGCTCTGGACGAGACGTTCTCGGCACTACGGCCTCAATCCGCGGCCAAGCGGTAGCCGATGCCGAGTTCGGTGAGGATGATCGCCGGCTCCTCGGGGTCGTGCTCGATCTTCTGACGTAGCTGCCCAATGTAGACGCGCAGGTACTGCGTATCCAGCGCATGCGCTGGTCCCCAAACAGCCGTCAGCAGTTGCTTATGTGTCATGACTTTGCCGGCGTGACGCCCAAGCAGCGCGAGCAGATCGAACTCGCGCGGCGTAAGTTTGATCTCCGCACCCTTGCGGGTCACGCGATGGCGGTCCGTATCAAGCTCGATCTCGCCGATCCTCATGATCGGCGTCTCCGGCTGGGCTTGCTTGCGGTGGCGAAGCGCGGCGCGCAGCCGGGCCATCAACTCACCCACGCCGAAAGGCTTGTTGATGAAGTCGTCGGCACCGAGATCCAAAGCCTCTATCTTCTCGGCCTCGCGGTCGCGTGCCGACAGGACGACGATAGGCACGCTCGACCACTGGCGCACCTGGCGGATGACGTCCTTGCCGTCACCGTCCGGAAGGCCGAGGTCGAGCACGACCACCTCCGGCGGCTGGCGCGCAATGAGCCTCGTCGCCTCCTCTACGCTTGCCGCAGAACTTACCTCGTAGCCGTTCGCCTCGAGCGCCGGCTTGAGGAAGCGCAAAATCGCTGCTTCGTCATCGACGACCATCACTTTAATTCGAGCCGTCATCGCACCTGCCCCGCGAGCCGAAATCTCATCGCCACGCGCGTGCCCCGGCCCTTCTCGACAGGACTCTCTGCCACGATAGACGCTTCGTGCGCCTCGATGATGCCTTTCGCGATCGCCAGTCCAAGTCCCGTGCTTTCTCCCCCGTCGGCCAAGGCCCGTCCGGGCCCTTCTGCGTGCACGAATTTCTCGAAAATATGCGGAAGCGCCGCCTCGGCGATGCCTGGCCCGTCGTCGGTGACACGCAGAGAAAGCGATCTATCGTCGACGACAGCATCGATGACGACGCGAGTATCGGCCAACGTGTGAATGACGGCGTTGCCAACGACGTTTGAGAGAGCCTGCTCAAGCAGCCTCGCGTCGGCATGCACGAGTGGAAGATCGCCGGGAAGGTCCACCTCGATTTTCTGTCTGGCCCCGCGGCGGCGCGCAGCACTAGCGACCCTCTCGGCAATCTCACGCACGTCCACCCAATCCTTTCGAACCTCCAGCGCTCCCGCATCGATACGCGTCATCGACAAGAGATTGCGCACCATCTCGTCTAGCGCTTCTGCCTCACTCTTCACCTGATCAAGCAGTTCCAGCCTTGTCTTCGCGTCGAGCTTGTCTCCATAGTCGATGAGGCTCGTCGCCGAACCAAGTATCGACGCAAGTGGCGTGCGAAAATCGTGCGATATCGATGCAAGCAGCGTGTTGCGTATTCGCTCGGTCTCCGCCGCACCGCGCGTGCGCACGATCTCCCGCGACAACGACGCGCGATCGAGGGCGGTCGCGGTCTGCTCGGCCAGCGCCTCGAACAGAATGCGGGCCTCAGGATCGAGCTTCTCGCCGTCATCGCCGAGACCAACGCCGATGACGCCAAGGACGCCGTGCGCGGTGCGCATAGGCAGAAACAACCAGCCTACGGAAGGAAGCGTTGCCGTGTCAGTGCCGGCCGGCTCGTCGTGCTTCAACGCCCAGCGTGCAGCCGTCATCTCACCGGTTCCGAGCGCCTCCAGCGGCGGCCATGCGGCGGCAATTTCGGGCTCCTCGTTGGCGCCCAGCAGGATCACGGTCGGGCGTGCGAGACCGGCGTGGACCGCGCCCACGGCGGCGTCCGGTATATCCTCGTATTTGGCTATGCCAGCCAGTCGGCGTGTGAACTCATAGAGCCGGCGCGTCGCGCGCATGCGATCGGCAGCCAATCGCGCCTGCTCGCGCACGCGGCCAGCGAGCGTGGATATGATCACCGCGACGGCCAAGAAGACCATGAGCGCCAGCAGCTCATGCGGCTCGGCCACCGTGAAGGTGTAGAGGGGCTCGATGAAGAACAGATTATAGGCGAGGAAAGACAATACCGAAGCATAGACGGCGGGCCAAATGCCGAACGTGACGGCAGAGGCCGCAACCGCCAGCAGAAAGATCATGGAGATGTTGGGAAACGTAGTCAGACGCGTCAATCCCTCCGCGACGCCGATCGCGACCGCGACCGCGATCGTCGCCCACAGGAAGGAGCGGGGTTCCAGCGGCTGACGCCTCGGCGCCGGAAGCGCTCCGCGCGCCCTCTCGCGCTCGCGGCTGGTAATGACGTGCACCGCCACACCGTCGGCGCGGCGAAGAAGCTCATGCGGCAGCGAGCGGCGCAACATCTCCGTGACGAACCCGCCGCGCGAGCGCCCGAGCACAATTTGCGTCACGTTTTCAAACTTGGCGAAGCGCAAAAGCTCCGCCGCAATATCGCTCGCGGTGAGGGTGCTCGTCTCGGCCCCGAGCGTACGCGCAAGCTCCAGCGCGGCTTCAACGTTGCGCCTTGCCCCGGCATCGAGCTGCTCGCTGGGACGCTCGACTGTCACCGCCATCCACGGCGCATCCATGACGTCGGCGAGCCGCTTGCCAGCGCGGACGATAGAGACGGCATCGCGATCTGGACCGATGCATGCGAGGATACGTTCGCGCGCAGGCCACGGCCCTTCGATTGCTTGTGCCCGCATGTGCTCGATCAGGTCGGCATCGATGCGTTCGGCAGCGCGCCTCAGCGCTAGCTCGCGCAGGGCTGTGAGATTTTCCGGCTTGAAGAAGCGCTTGCGCGCTCTGTCCGCCATATCTGGGACGTAGACCTTGCCCTCGGCGAGCCGCTTCAGCAGTTCGTCCGTCGGCAGATCGACCAGCACGACCTCATCGGCATCCTCGAAGACGTAGTCAGGCACGGTCTCCCGTACCTTCACGCCCGTGATCTTCTGCACGATGTCGTTGAGCCCTTCGAGGTGCTGGATGTTCAGCGTCGTCCATACATCGATGCCGGCAGCAAGCAGCTCCTCTACGTCCTGCCAGCGCTTCGGATGCCGGCTGCCGGGAATATTGGTGTGCGCCAGCTCGTCAAGCAGCAGCAGACCCGGGCGGCGCGCCAAGGCCTTGTCGATGTCGAACTCGGAAAGGATCTTGTTGACGTAGATTGCCGGCTTTCGCGGAATGCCCTCAAGGCCCTCCGACAGCGCGTCGGTCTCCCTACGCCCGTGCGTCTCGACCAGCCCTACGACGACGTCGCGGCCCTCCACCTTGGCGGCGTGGGCAGCACTCAACATGGCAAACGTCTTACCGACACCCGGCGCGGCACCGAGGAATATCTTTAGGCGCCCGCGACCGCTCGCCTTGGTAACGGCGAGGATGGCATCCGGCGAGGCTCTTTGCTTTGGTGTCGAAGCGGGCATGGCTTCGCCAGGTTCTCTACTGAGCGCCGAGGCTATCGAGGGCGAGGTTGAGCCGCAAGACGTTGACCCGAGGCTCGCCGAGCACTCCTAACGCGCGTCCTTCCACTTCCCCGTTAACGAGGCGGCGCAAACGGTCCTCCGTCACACCCCGGGCCTTGGCGACGCGCGGAATTTGCATCAACGCGTTCTGAGGCGAGATGTCCGGATCGAGGCCGCTCGATGATGTGGTCACCGCATCGACCGGAACCGGTCCGGCAATGCCCTCCTTGCGCAGCTCATCGACGCTGCCCTGCACGCGCTCAATCAACTTCTTGGTGATCGGCCCGAGATTAGAGCCAGTCGATGCCGCCGCGTTGTAGGGCGCATCGACGGTCTTGCTCGGGTCGAACGCATCGGTGCCAATGGTGGCCGACGGGCGCGGATGGAAGTATCGCTCCGACGTGAACGCCTGACCTACGAGGGCCGAACCAACAACCTTGCCGTCCCTGCGAACGAGACTACCCAGCGCCTGATCCTGCATCATGACCCAGGCCACTCCAGAGACAGCCAGTGGATAGACGACGCCGGTCAACACAGTGAAGCTGAGCAACATGACCACTGCGATGCGCAATTGCTGAAGCATGGTCTTTTCTCCTAGACGAGGTGCAGGCTCGATACCGCGAGGTCCACAAGCTTGATGCCGATAAAAGGCGCGGCAAGACCGCCGAGGCCGTAGACGAGAAGATTACGCCGCAAGAGGGCCGCAGCGCCGATCGGCCGGTACGCGACACCCTTCAGCGCCAAGGGGATGAGCGCGACGATGATGAGCGCATTGAAGATGACGGCGGAGAGTATTGCGCTTTCCGGTGTCGCCAGATGCATGATGTTGAGCGCGCCGAGTTCAGGCAGCGAAGCGACGAACAGCGCCGGGATGATGGCGAAATACTTCGCAACATCGTTGGCGATCGAGAAAGTCGTCAGCGACCCGCGCGTCATCAGCAGCTGCTTGCTTATCTCAACGACTTCGATGAGCTTGGTCGGGTTGGAATCGAGATCGACCATATTGCCGGCCTCGCGCGCCGCCTGCGTGCCCGACTGCATGGCAACTGCAACGTCGGCTTGTGCCAGAGCCGGGGCATCATTCGTGCCGTCGCCGCACATGGCGATCAGCCGCCCTTCAGCCTGCTCATTGCGGATGTAGCGCAGCTTATCCTCCGGTGTCGCCTCGGCGACGAAATCGTCGACGCCGGCTTCAGAGGCAATGGCCGCCGCGGTCACAGGATTGTCGCCAGTGATCATCACCGTTTTGATGCCCATGCGCCGAAGCTGCGCAAACCGCTCCTTGATATCCGGCTTCACGACGTCCTTGAGGTGGATGACGCCGAGGAGCCGGTCGCCCTCGACAAGGCCGAGCGGCGTCCCGCCTGCGCGTGCAATCCGGTCCACGGAGGCGCGGAATGCCGGTGGCTCGGCGACGGACTGCGTCCCACCGGCGAACTTCAGCACGGCATCGACCGCACCCTTACGCAGCTTTCGAGTTTCGATGTCGATTCCCGAAAGACGGGTGCTCGCCGAGAACGCGATGAAGGTTCCCTGAGGGACATTGCCCGGCAGCGCGAGGCCGTATTTCTCCTGCGCCAGCGTCACGATTGAGCGGCCCTCGGGCGTCTCGTCAGCGAGACTCGCAAGCAGAGCTGCTTCCGCGGCTTCGCGTTCCGATACGCCGGGCACGGGCACGATCTCCGTGGCCAACCTGTTGCCGAAGGTGATGGTACCCGTCTTGTCGAGGAGTAACGTATCGACGTCGCCTGCGGCCTCGACGGCGCGCCCCGACATAGCGAGCACATTGAATCGCAGCAGTCTATCCATGCCGGCGATACCGATGGCCGAAAGCAGCCCGCCGATGGTTGTTGGGATGAGCGTCACGAGCAGCGCCACGAGCACGGTGACCGCTATGCTGGTCCCCGAGTAGGCGCCAAGGCCCGTCAGCGTAACCACAGCAATAAGGAAGACGATGGTCATGCCCGCAAGCAGGACGTTGAGCGCGATCTCGTTCGGCGTCTTCTGCCTCTCGGCGCCTTCGACGAGCGCAATCATGCGGTCAAGGAAGGATGAGCCCGGCGAGGAGGTAATGCGCACGACTATCCAGTCGGACAATACCGTCGTGCCGCCCGTGACGGCGGAGCGATCGCCACCCGCTTCGCGGATAACCGGCGCGGATTCGCCGGTCACGGCAGCCTCGTTCACCGAGGCGACACCTTCGATAATCTCGCCATCACCGGGGATGATCTCGCCCGCGACCACGAGAACGTTATCGCCGGGGCGCAAGTCGAGCGCCGAGACCGTCTCACGGCGCTCGCGATTCTTCGGGTCCGACAGGCGGTTCGCCAACGTCTCGGTGCGCGTCTTGCGCAGAGACTCGGCCTGTGCCCGGCCACGGCCTTCGGCTAGCGCCTCGGCGAAATTGGCGAACAGCACCGTGAACCAGAGCCACGCTGCAATCTGGCCGCTGAATGCCGACGGCTGGCCGGCGATCAGATCGCGCGCAAACAGAACGGTGACCAGCGCCGATACGACCGCCGTGACGAACATCACCGAGTTCTTAATCAGCTGGCGCGGGTCGAGTTTGCGGACGGCATCGGCCGCGGCTCGCCACAGTAGCGAGCCATCGAACGAAGCGGAGTTGTAGAGCTTGCGAACCATGGATGAAGCCTCCTGAAGTCGCAGGTCAAAACGTCTTGCCGGCAAGCATCTGGAAATGCTCGGCGATGGGACCGAGTGCTAGCGCCGGGAAGAATTCCAAACCGCTGACGATGACGATCACGCCTGCGAGCAGAGCGACGAACAGGGCTCCGTCGGTCGGGAACGTGCCACTGGATGGCGCGAGCCTCGGCTTCGCCGCGAGTGAGCCAATGATCGCCATCACCGGAACGATGATGCCAAACCGGCAGGCCAACATGGTGATGCCCAAAGTCGTATCGTACCAGGGCGCGTTGGCAGTGAGACCAGCGAATGCCGAGCCGTTATTTCCAGCGGCCGACGAGAAGGCATAAAGGATCTCGCTGTAGCCGCGCGGGCCTGGGTTATTGAGGCCTGCCAGAGCGGCGGGCAAAACAGCCGAGACCGCGCTGAAACCTAGGATGAAGGCCGGCATGATGAGAATTGCCAGCATGGCCATCTTCACTTCCTTGGCCTCGAGCTTCTTGCCGAGATACTCGGGCGTCCGCCCGACCATCAGACCGGCAACGAACATGGCGATGATGGCGAACACGACGATGCCATAGAGACCGGAACCGACACCGCCGGGAACGACCTCACCGATCTGGATGAGCAGAAGAGGAACCAGGCCGCCGAGCGGCATGTACGAGTCGTGCATCGAGTTGACGGAGCCGTTCGAGGCACCAGTAGTGAACGTCGCCCATACCGCGGACTGCGGGATGCCGAAGCGAACCTCCTTGCCTTCCATGTTTCCGCCGTCGACGCCCATCGCGTGCATGAACGGATTGCCCGCCGCTTCGGCCCAATAGGCGATGGCGCAGCCGACGATCATGAAGAGCATCATTACGCCGAGCAGCGCCCATCCCTCGCGCTCGCGGCCGATCATGCGCCCGAAGGCAACGGCCAGCGCGAGGGCCAGGGCGAGAATCCCCCAAGCCTCCAGCGTGTTGGTCCATATGTTGGGGTTCTCGTAGGGATGAGCCGAGTTGACATTGAAGAAACCGCCACCGTTGGTGCCGAGTTGCTTGATGGCGAGTTGGCTGGCAACGGGTCCCTGAGCGATGGTCTGCTTGGCGCCTTCCAGGGTCGTCGCATCGATGTAGTTCGACAAGTTCTGCGGCACACCGAGCGCGATGAGCGCGAACGCCATGACGATCGACAAGGGCACAAGCACGTAGAGCGTCACGCGAGTGAGATCGACCCAGAAATTTCCCACCGTACTAGCGTTTGCGCGAGAGAACGCACGAGCGAGCGGAACGATGATCGCCATCCCAGTCGCTGCGGAAACGAAGTTCTGCACCGTCAGTCCGACCATCTGGCTGAAATACGAAAGCGTGGTCTCGCCGCCGTAGCTCTGCCAGTTGGTGTTGGTGACGAACGACACCGCCGTGTTGAAGGCGAGGTGCTCGCTCAAGGCGCCGAAGCCTTGCGGATTGAGCGGCAGGAAGCCCTGCAGCCGGAGGATAGCGTAGAGCAGCACGAAGCCGGCGGCATTGAAGGCGAGGAGTGCGGCAACGTACTGCAGCCAGGTTTGCTCGCGGGTTTGATCGACGCCGGCGAGCGCGTAGATGCGCCCTTCTACCGGCATCAGCGCAGGTGTGAGAAAGCAGCGCCTTCCGTCCATGACTGTAGCAAGGAACGACCCTAAGGGGCGCGCCGTCAACACGACGAGCGCGAGCATGATGGCGATCTGAAGCCAGCCGTTGAGTGTCATCGGTTTTGTCCAAGTTGCGCGGCGATGCGCGCTCAGAGCTTCTCGGGATGGAGAAGCGCAAAGACGAGATAGATCGCGAGGAAAAGGGCGACGCCGCCGCCGAGGATAAGATCGAGCATCGCCAGCCTCACTCTTTCGCGGCCCAGCGGGCGTAAAGATGCATGAGGCCGAAGAGCGCCAACCCGAGCGCGAGGTAGGTTAGGTCCAGCATTTAGTCCTCCTGTCGCCACCGACGTGGAGGAGCTAAGGGACCTCACATAAGGATTCGATATGGATTTCAGGGGCCCCGCGTAAGGATCGCATAAAGGCGGCACACAGAGCCGCCTCCATTCACGGCGCTATGCCAGTGCGGACATCGTCCCTTCTGCGATCTCGTTCGTATTATCGGGGTTTCTAATGCGCGCGCCCAGCATCTTGCTTCGTCGTCAGTCGACGCGAACACGAATTGACTGAGTTTGCGGCCTGTCGTTCGCAGATACTTATTGCAAAGACCTCGACCGGCGGGAGTTGCGTGGCCAGCCGGTCGAGGCAGGCATCTGACGCAGGCGTAGGACTCTGCGTCAAATTTCTAGCGGGCAGCTCAGAAGCTGATCTTTGCGCCCGAGAACACCGTGTCGTAGTCCTCGACGTCGATCGCTACGCCTTTGAGATCGGCCGAGTAGTGGCGATAGGCCACATACAGATCTAGTGAGGCCGCGTCGATCGATTGGACGGCCGCAAGGCCCCAAACGTCTACGTCCGAGCTCTTAATCGCAGCGTTGCTCTTGGCCTGGCCGAAATCACCCTGGTAGTACTCTCCGTAGAGTGTCGTGTTGCCAAGCGGGTTCCACTTGCGCTGGATGCCCGCCTGAATGTTCCAGTTCGAATAGTTGCGGTCGTTGCCCGCACCGACGACTTTCTGGGCAAGCTCGGTCTCACCATACGCGAACGTCACGAACAGGCCCGTCCCAGTGTGCAGAATGCTAGCAGAGCCACCCAGCGTCGTGCCGCGGTCGTTGCCGGCCGCGGTCGACCCACCGAACTTTTGAGTGGCATCGGTGATCTCGCCGTAGCTGATGCCAGCGGCAAGCTTGAAGCCCTGAAACTCGCCCGCATACTTCAAAGCAACCGCCCAAAAGTCATCCTCACCCCAGTTAGCGGACGCGACGAACCCGCCGAACTCAGGTGAATCGTAGCGGACGAGATTGTATCGATCACCTTCGCCTACACCTGTGCTCTGTCCGAACGTCAGGTCCGTCCAGGTTGCCCCGACCGATCCGCCGGCACTGTTGCGCAGGCTCACGGCACCGTTCGGTGTGAAGATCGTGATCGGCTTGTCCACAAGCACCGTCTTGGCAAGCGACAGCTCGGTGATGCCATCGTTGACAGCGGACGTCTGTCCGACAGTCACCTTACCCAACTTCTTGCTTTCCAGGAACCAAGCACTGTGGCGCAGCGTGAACGAGCTTGCCGCAAGGGCATCGGCTGTATTGCTCGACTGAGCAGCCGAGGCCACGCCGATCTCGAGGATGTAGCCCGCAGACCAATCGCTATCGATCTTTGCCTTACCCACGAAACGGAACCGCGAAGGGTCACTACCGTTCGTCGTCACATAGGTATTGCTTTCAGCACCGTCGTCCCACCACTGAACGGCCTGGTTGACCCAGCCCGAGACAGTCAGCGAAACCTTGCGATTGCCCTTGCGTGCGGTGGTTGCCTCAAGCTCAGCGACCCGCTCTTCCAAGTCCGCTACGCCGTCCGATCCCAGATCGGCTGCATAGGCAGGAACCCCACCCGCAAACAATCCCGCACTTAGAACCAACGCTAGGTTGGCCCTACCCCATACTCCCCCGTACATCGCGTACTCCTAACGCTACAGTTACGCCACGAAACTGACGCTCACTAAATCGCCCCGGCGATCTATTGCTGCGAGGCGAATGCGCTGAGAAGTACGGTTCGAATTCCCTCATTCAAAATAACTAAAAATGCACACCATATGGCCAGCCATCACACCAACCGCAGCCGCTATCGGCCAACACGTTGGAAATAGACAGATTTCCGACAATACTTTCTAAACAAAACAATGCTGCAAATACGCAACAGACACATAAATTCACATCAGCCAATTTTACCACCCAATTTCACATACAAATGAAGCCAAATAGCAGACACAAATAGTGCGACTCAACATGTTGTACTTCCGCACTAATTTAACAAGCAAAACCGAGGCGAAACTGTCGCAGCAACCACATATAGCAGCGGTCGCGACCAATTTAATGGGACACTGAAGCGGACGAAATAGAAGCAACCATGGACAGGCCGCCCCCGGCCCCAGAAGCCAGAGCCAATATCATGGATTATCGGCCCACTTCAGCAGCCACTGGGCCATTTATTGAATGCCGCAATAGGCCACAAATGCGCAAGCCGAGCCAAATAGCAAACCCAATAACATTTCACCCGTGATAAGCAGAATTATTGCGCACCAGATTTAGCGCGATAGCCTCTCGGCAGCCCAATAAAATGTACGCGGTAAATGTCGCGTCCATAGGCCGCATGAAAGCGGAAGGCTGCGTTGGTTCAGGAGGCTTTTGTTTTGAAAGAGACTTGCACGCTATCCGCGAAACGTGAGGCCGAATGCGGCCCCGCCACGCGTCAGCTGACCATGCTGGAGGGAAGCATCGTCAGATAGAGGACACCATCGTCATCCCCCACATTCCGATAGCCGTGAGCGCGATCAGCAGGGAACCCCAGCGAGTCGCCGCCAGCTAGCGTCACCGCCTGCTCGCCGGCGACTGTCACCGCGATGATGCCTTGCGTCACAACCAGGTGTGCCGTTGTCCCGAAACCGCGCGCTTCGCCTTCTTCAAAGTGACCGCGCGCGATGGCCAACTCGAAGAACTCGACGCCGACCTGATGGCCAGACAACGGACGGATTACGAATTTGCCATCGCTCGACCTGACTGTGACAGAGCGCGAGCGCCGCAGCACGCGTGTCGCAGGCCGCGCGCCCACATCCATCAGGCTTGCAAGCGGAGCCCCCAACGCCTCGGCCAATCTCGACAGCACAGTCACTGTAGGCACACTGCGCCCGAGCTCTATCCGGCCGATCATGCCCCTGCTGACACCTGACAGCGTTGCCAGCTTTTCGAGAGAAAGTCCGGTACGCGCCCGGTGCCGGCGCAAGTTATCGCCCACACGCGTAGCTAGCTCGCTTTTTGCTGTGGACGCTATGGGACCACCACTCGTCGACGTGGCGTTCTCCTCGGCATCTGACACATGTGAGCGATCGTCCACCACTGCACCCTCGCACCGCCAACGCATGAGCCAAGGGATTTTGTGCCGTGCCGCGACTACGCCTCACCAGGGGGATGCCACTAGCATCGCCCCAGGTGGGCACGTCGCCCAGTCCAACCAATTGGATTCCGCTTTCGCGCAGTCGAAACAGCCCCAATCCCCACTCAAGGATTAGCCGTGGGCTGCGCGGCCCTCAACAAAGAAGAAATGCTTAGAATATGCGCGCTTTCGTGCGGCAGTCCGGCGCAGCAGACATACAGGCAGAGCGGGCGCTTACGTCACCACGGGGCAGCTCTCGTCGCGCGACCATGCCGCAAAGCTCGGGTAATAGATGCGAACATCATCAAATCCCGCCCGCACCGCAGCCGCCGCAGCCAACGCAGCCCTTCCGCCAGCGTCGCATAACGTCACCACGCTGTCGTCGGCTCGCCCGCCGGCGCGCTCCATGAGTTGTACGAGATCCTCGGGCGAGCGAATGCGACCGTCGCGAAGCAAAGATGCATGAGGCACATGTCTCGCCCCTGGCAAATGTCCGCCGCGATCATTCTGCCGCAGATCTTCGCCGTCGTACTCAGCGCGTGTCCGCACATCTACAATGGCAACATCCGTTTCCAGCGCATCTCTTAGATCAGAGCGGCTGATCAGCTTCACAACCTCACCAGCACCCTGAAGATCACCCGCTGAAGACGGCACCGGAGCACCAGCAATCTTATCATGTAGCGCCTCGATCGCCGGCCATCCGCCATTGACGATCCGCGCTTCAATGCCGAAGTGCTGCAGGATCAGCCATGCGCGAGACGCTTCGATCAACCGGCCATCATCGTAGACGACGACAGGACGCTGGCCATCGATCCCGAGCCTGGCGAACTCGCCTCGCCAGTAGTTCCCATCATCGAGCGCATCCTCAGTGGAGCGCGCTTTTGGCTCCCAGACCTCAACGGGAATGCGCCGGGCGTTCTTGACGTGGCCATCTTCGAATACACCGAAGGAGCGGGCATCACAGACATATACTTCGCCCAGCCCGACAACAGCGGACGCATCGATGAAGGGGTCATTTGACATTAAGATACTCCAATCGCTGAACTGTCCCGGTTCCCCTCTGCCAGCACCTTGCCACTACGCAACCAGGTGCCCCCGGCCCGACCCTATGCGCCCGGCACCGGCGCCCCAATCAACAAAAGCTGCATTACTTATTCCACGCGTTACCCGCTTCCCTCGCAGATGAAATTACAATGCTGATTTGCTTCGTTGCCTCGCGACGAACCCTCTGTAGTCTCTGCGGTGACGGTCTCGTTCGTTCGCCTGTGTCGGCGGGCGCGACCGAATTAGCTTCCTTCCCAGACGAACACACACTAAGCCCCGCATCGCGGGGCTTTCTTTTTTGTGTGGCTGTTCGCTCTGCGGCGCGGCAGCAAACTGCGCGCCGCATCACGGAGCGGTGCTAGGAGTGGATTGCATTCAAGATTTTCGTATTGGCCGCGCACGCTGCTTTTTGCCAAGTGTCAGTGGCGTTCCGCCTCGTGCGAGATATCCCATGTTGACGATCGAAGACTATTGGATCACCTGGATCATCGTCGGCAGCCTCTCAGGCACCGTCTCGTCTTTCACACTTCGCAGTGATGAAGTCTACTATGCCCGCATGATCGATGGCATCCTCGGCGCCTGCGTAGGCGGCGAGATCATTCGCCGATGGGATCCTCTGCTTGTCACCGCCACCACCGGATTGGTCACAGCCGCCGTGACCAGCGCTCTCTTCCTTTTGGTAATCAGCCGGCTTCGCCGCTTGCGGGCCCTACACCGGTGAGGTCGCATGCGCGTTGACCAGTTGGTTCGCCAGAACAGCCGTCTGCTGGCGGATATCGGGAATGCTGATCGACTCCCAGAATTGTCCGCGCGTCAGTGGACCGATCGCGTAGAGATCGCTCGCCGCCTCGCCTGCATCATCGATGAGTGCGCAGTCTCTATCTACTGCCAACCCGAAACCATGGCGTCCGGTCCGAGCAAGTCCCTGTGTGAGCAGGCTTTGCAGGACCGGATTATTCGACTGCGCCGGATCGAGCTCGAAGCCTCTGCAATCAATGATCCCTTGAACAACGAGCTTTTGCTCGAAGTCCGTCCCACGACCACCGATTACGACCTCCGCCGCCTCACCAATGTCGGACACCGATTGCAGCCGGCCCGCGATCACACGCAGCCGATCCTCTCGCTGCAGCCGATCCAGCACGTTCGCAACGAAAGGTGCAAGGCGATGCCGACGCACGTCGTATCTCGAACGCGCGTGGCGGATGAAGCGAGCCTGCTCCGCATCGGATAGACTCTGCCAGAGCTCTTGAGCATGCGGCCGTAAGCCATCAAGGACTGCGCGCCAATCAGATCCGGCACTTTCCGCCTGCTTGGCGAGAATGCGGACCCAGCGCCATACCGCGCTCAATCTCGCCCCGAATGGAACCTCTCGCGCATCGATACGCGCCGGCTCGACAGGCTTGTGCACCGACGGCATGAAGCCGTGACGCGACAGCAACGTGATCCTGCCGCGATACCCCGCAGCTAGCAGAAGCTGCACGTGATCAATTGCCGAGTGCCCGGTGCCCAGGATCAGCACATCCTGCACCGATGCGAGCGCATCCGTATCGATGGGCGCCCACGCCAGCCATTGATGCGGAAAACGGTTCTGAGGCTTCACGCCGTAGCCGGTGGCCAGAACGACGGCGTCGCCCGCAATCTGCCGCCCGTTCTCCAGTCCGACAACTACGCCCGAAGCCGTCCGTTCGAGCGAGGTCGCGAGCCCGTGAATGGTCTGCAACCTGTCACGTCCCAATGGAGACAGCGTCAGCGCGTCCAGCTGCTCCGCTAGATACCGTCCGTAGATCCTGCGCGGCACGAACCGGAAACGCCCCTCACCTGTTACGTTCTCTGTGCTCGAAGTTCCATCGAGCCAATCGAGCAGGTGATCCGGAACGTCCAGGTAAGCGCTCATGTTCGCTGCGCGAACGTTGAGCAAGTGAAACGGCGCGGCTTCACCATAGGCAAAGCCACGCGCGAGAAGAGGGCGTGACTCGATGAGCGTGGCAGTCACTCCACCGCTCGCACGCAGCAGGTTCAGGGCAAGCAGCGCACCGCTAGCGCCACCGCCGACGATGATAATATGACGAATGGCTACCCCCATGCCCAAGCTTAGACTTGCTCGAGGATCTTCGATTGCAGCGCAACGATCGCAGCGTCTGAGCGCCGGCGCGGTCGCGGGATGGTGATCGGAACATCGTAGGTGATCTGCCCATCCCTGATCACCACGACGCGATCCGCGAGCAATACGGCCTCAGACACATCGTGGGTAATAAGCAGTGTCGTAAACCCGTGTTGCAGCCACAGCCGCTCCAGCAGAGCGTGCATGTCGCTGCGGGTCAATGCGTCGAGGGCACCGAACGGCTCATCGAGAAGCAAGATGGACGGATGGCTGACAAGAACGCGTGCCAGCGCTACACGCTGGCGCTGGCCGCCCGACAGCACCGCCGGCCAATCGCTCTGACGATCGACAAGACCCACATCACCAAGCGCGGCCAGGGACGCCTCGCGCCACCCAGGGCGGCGGGCGATCCCGACATTGTTCAGGACGGTCTGCCAGGGGAGCAGGCGCGCATCCTGGAAGAGAAGCCGCACGGACGGCTGCAAGCCATTAACAGGCACCCCATCGATGCGAACCTCGCCCGCGCCGGGTTTATCCAGACCGACGATGAGCCGCATAAGCGTTGACTTCCCGACACCCGAGCGCCCCACGACAGCAACGAACTGCCGCGCGGGGATGTCCAACGTCAGGCCATTGAGAACTTTCCGCTCGCCGAAGGCGACGTGCAGTCCGTCCAGACTGAGGGGGCGCCCCAAGGCGGCGTCGGCATCCACCACCGGCGCGACGTCGCTCGACACCGGCTCTTGTGTGACTTCGACGCGCTTCAGCGCCGGTGACGTTGAATTTCCCAACGCCTCAGCCTCCCGCACTTCGCGCGGAATGATAGGCCGGGTGCCACGCCAGCATGCGGTGCTCCAGCGACTTGGTAACGACATCAGCCGCCTTGCCGAGTAGGGCATAGACAAGAATACCGAGCACCACGACATCGGTCTGCAGGAACTCACGCGCATTCATCGTCATATAGCCAATGCCCGAGGACGCAGCGATCGTTTCGGCCACGATCAATGTCAGCCACATGATCCCCAGCGCGTAACGCAAACCAACGAGAACGGACGGCATCGCCCCCGGCAGCACCACCCGCCAGAATACGGCGGCACGCCCCAATCCATTCACCCGTGCCATTTCAATGAGGCCGTGGTCGACCGTGCGGATCCCGTGGAACGTATTCAGATAAACAGGGAACAGGGTACCGATCGCAACGAGGAACACCTTTGCCGTCTCATCGATGCCGAACCAGAGGATGACCATCGGTATGACAGCGAGGTGCGGCACGTTGCGAAACATCTGCAATGCAGAGTCGAGCAGCAGCTCGGCGTGTCGCGACGTGCCGTTCAGCACCCCAAGCGCAAAGCCGAGCCCGCCGCCAGCAAGAAGACCAAGCAGCGCACGCTGGAAGCTGATCCCGACATGGTGGAACAACATTCCACTGGAAACGGTGTCCCAGAAGGCGACGGCGACCTGTGTCGGTGCGGGCAGCACGCGCTGCTCTATCCAACCACTCCGCGCCGCCACCTCCCAGAGCACAACAAGACCGAGTGGAACGAGCCACGGAGCCAGCCGCTCGAGTGAAAGCCTGTCCGCCCAGCGATGCTTCATGACTGTCCCACCCGGAGCGCACCCGGAAGCTGATCGTTGGCGACGGTTTCACCAACAGGTCCCCCGCGGCGCTGATCCTGCAGCGGCGAGGAATGCGCCAGCGGCAGAAGCGGGAAGACCAGCTCGGCAAAGCGATACGCTTCTTCCAGATGCGGATATCCGGAGAAGATGAACGTACTGACGCCCACGCGCATGTATTCCTTGATGCGCTCTGCGACAGTTTCCGGGTCGCCTACCAGGGCCGTACCGGCACCGCCGCGCACGAGACCGACACCCGCCCACAGGTTCGGACTGACTTCGAGCTTGTCCCGCCTCCCCCCGTGCAGCGCGAGCATTCGCTTCTGCCCAACGGAATCCATTCGCGCAAAAGTCTCCTGCGCGGACGCCAGCGTTGCATCATCAAGATGCTTGAGCAGATTGTCTGCCGCGCGCCACGCCGCATCGTTCGTCTCGCGCACGATCACATGCAGCCGGATGCCGAAATCGAGCTTGCGCCCGCGCTGCGAAGCTGCCGCCTGCACGACTTCAAGCTTCTTTGCCACCTCCGCAGGGGGCTCACCCCACGTGAGGTAGGTGTCGACGGTCTCTGCAGCGACGGCAATTCCTGCATCGGACGAACCGCCGAAATACAGCGGCGGATGCGGCCTCTGCAGCGGCGGAAACAGCAGGCGGCCGTCCTCGATCTTTATGTGACGCCCCTCGTAGTCAACGCGCCCGCCCGCCAGCAGACATTTGTACACGTCGAGAAATTCCTTCGTGACGACATAACGTTCGTCATGCGGGAGAAAAATGCCGTCGCCCTTGTTCTCGACAGGGTCCCCACCCGTGACGACGTTGATGATGAGGCGACCGTCACTGATACGATCGAGCGTCGCCGTCATCCGCGCAGCCACTGCCGGTGACAGCAGCCCGGGCCGCACAGCGACAATGAGGCGCAAATTCCGGGTGCGCGGCGCGATAGCCGACGCGATCACCCAGGAATCCTCGCAGCTCCGTCCCGTTGGCAGCAGCACACCGCGATAGCCGAGCCTATCAGAGCCCTCTGCCACCTGCGTCAGATACGAGAGGTCGACTTCGCGCCCACCAACCGCAGAGCCCAGATATCGTCCATCGCCGTGCGTCGGCAAGAACCAATGGACATGCGCCTTTTCCGCAGCAGCGACACCCACGATCAGACTCCCTTTGTGATCGACGTCACCCCAACCAAGCACGGCCGACCAGCGCGCCTCACCGACGCGCCGATCGACCAGCGTCCCCATGAAGCGCGTTATCGAACAACTGGCACAGGCTGCACAAACAAGAAGATTCGAAATCTATTTCCGATTTTCATATTGGAGCAGCCGGCCCACTTCATCGCACTTAAGTCACGTGATGCTCGCCAGCTTCGTGGCGAGCCGCGAATGACGAAGGGGACCTAGGATGAAAGTGCTTTCTCTCACGCGCGGCATCGCTGCAGTTGCCGCACTCTTTACGGCAGCTGCTGCAGTTCACGCAGCTGATGCGCCGAAGCAGGTACGCATCGGATATCAGAAGTCATCAACGCTCATAAACGTACTGCGCACCAACGGAGAACTCGAGAAGGCGCTGGCCGACGCTGGCTATAGCGTCTCCTGGTCAGAGTTTCCGAGCGGTCTGCCGTTGCTCGAAGCCCTCAACGTCGGCGCTGTGGATCTTTCCGGCGACGTAGCCGACACCGTGCCCGTCTTTGCGCAGGCCGCAGGCGCCAAGCTTACCTACGTCGCTACCGAGGCACCATCTGCCTCAGCCCAGGCATTGCTGGTCAAGGCCGACTCACCGGTCAAGAGTGTTGCCGATCTCAAGGGCAAGAAGGTCGCGGTGACGAAGGCCGCGGGCAGCCACTACCTGCTCATCGCGCTGCTGAAGAAAAGCGGATTGAAGTTTTCCGACATCACGCCGGCATTCCTCACTCCCGCCGATGGGCGCGCAGCATTCGAAACGGGTGCTGTCGATGCCTGGGTAACGTGGGATCCGTTCGTTGCGGCCGCGCAACAGCAATCCAAGGTCCGTGTCATTGCCGATGGCAAGGGCGTCGCCGACTATCAGCGCTACTATCTCGCATCCGCTGCCTTTGCAGCCGAGCATTCGGACGTTCTGCGGCTCGTATTCGACAAGCTGCGGCAGACTGGCAAGTGGATCAAGGCCCACCCCGATGACGCTGCCAAGGTTCTCGGACCGGCATGGGGCTTGAAGCCAGAGATCGTCAAAGCAGCCAACAGTCGGCGCAGCTACGATGTGCAGGCCGTAAAGGAGCAGAACCTCGGCGAAGTCCAGAAGATTGCCGACGCGTTCTTCGCCGAAGGCGCTCTGCCGAAAAATATCGTGGCAAGCGAAGCCCACATCTGGTCGCCCGACAAGCAGGCGTCAACGCGCTAGGCGCGTGTCGTGCCTCGCAAAAAGGTGGGGCACGCCAATCGTCTATGGCCATCAACCTCAGACATCACTGCACGTCAGCCATCAAACGTTGCTCCGTTATAACGAAGGAAAGCGACGGCATCGCCATAGACTTCGTTGCGCGGGCCCGCGAGCGGAATGTAAATCCGCAATCGCCAACCGCATTGCAAATTCTATCCCGTCTCGCGCTAGGCGTTATCCGCGCGCACAGGCCAAGCGGCCGGCGCGCAGGCACGTCGCATCAGAATTCGAAAGAGGACCATCATGGCCGACGAAGGTCGCGGTACACTTGCAGAGGGCGCAGCAAGACAATTAGCCAACGCGACGAAAACCCGTGCCCAGTGGGGCGGAATTACGCCGCGATGGCTCATTCCGTTTCTGCCTTGGACGCCCGTCGAAGCAGGCATCTACCGCCTCAATAAGGTGAAGGAGACGCGCGGGGCAACGTCGGCCAAATCATCTGATGTCGAGTGCAGCCCACCGCGCGACCGCGACGCGGCACTGCCCGAAACGTTCGTCGATTACGAGGACAATCCGCGCGAGTACTTTCTCAACGCGGTGACCACGGTGCTCGATGTTCAGACGCGCGTCTCCGACCTCTACAGTCACCCGTTCGATCAAATCCAGGAGCAGTTGAGGCTGCTGATCGAGAAGGTGAAGGAGCGCCAGGAAAGCGAACTCATCAATAACAAGGAGTATGGCCTCATCGCCAACTGCGCTGCCTCCCAGCGCATCTCCACGCGCTCTGGCGCGCCGACGCCGGACGACCTCGACGAGCTGCTGACAAAGGTTTGGAAAGAGCCGTCGTTTTTCCTCGCGCATCCCCGTGGCATCGCCGCGTTCGGTCGCGAATGCACGCGCCGTGGCGTTCCACCGCCCACCGTGACCCTGTTCGGCTCGCCGTTTCTCACCTGGCGCGGCATTCCGCTGGTGCCCTCCGACAAGGTGCCGCTGACGGCAACGGGCAAATCGAAATTCCTTCTCCTGCGCACCGGTGAGAAGAAGCAAGGTGTCGTCGGCCTCTTCCAGCCCGGCGTTCCCGGCGAGGTATCACCCAGCCTCTCCGTACGCTTCATGGGCATCGACCGGCGCGCGATCGCCTCCTACCTGATCTCGCTCTATTGCTCGCTCGCCGTGCATACGGAAGATGCGATCGCGGTTCTGGATGATGTCGAGGTGGCGAAGTATCATGACTATCCCTCAGCAAAGTGACCTGATGGGCGGACCGGCGATGGTCGAGGCGTCGTCCGGTCCGGGCGATGCCGCTAGCTACGCGCCACCGCCGAACGTTCCCGATGCGGCTACGATCGCGCGGCTGGCAAATGCGTTCTACGCAGCCCCGCCCTCCCCGCCGCTACCGGGGCCGGGTGCGGCGTTGCCTTCCGCTCCCGTGTTCGCCGCCGAGCCGCTCTACAATTCCATTCCCGGAACGCCGGCGCTGACACTGCCTCTGTCTCCCAATCTCAATCCGGGCCTGCCGCCGGTGCCGATGCCCTCATCGGGCGCAGCACAGCCATCGGCACATGTGTTCGCGCTCGAGCCGCTGGTGGCGCAGGTGCAATCGCCGGCCTCTCCTCCTACGGTTACGCCGCAAGCCGAAAATGTCGGACGCGGTGACTCGCCCGGCGCTCCCGTTGCAATTGCGGCTTCGGAAGCGCCCGCAACAATGGGGGCCGACCCGAACTTTGCCTCGCTGCCGTTCTCACTGGGCGATGCTCTCGCGTTCGTTCCAAGCTTCGATGATGTCGCGAGCCCTTACGGGCCCGGCACGCTGAGCGGTCCAGCCGAGAACTCCGCGGTTCCCGGCAGCACGTACTCATTCCTTGAACGCGGCGCTCCCTCAGCGTTCGACCCGACGCCGCCAACCGCTGCGCCAGCTAAGCCCAATCCCAGCGCGAACCTGCCGTTTGCATACCAGGCTTCAGTGCTCGATCTTACGGCGCTCGGCTATCAGCATCGTTCCGACCTCGGCGTGCCGGCGACTGGCATAACCGGTGTGCGCCCATTCGACCCTCGTGCGATCCGGCGCGATTTTCCGATCCTGCAGCAGAACGTCAACGGCCGGCCCCTGGTCTGGCTCGACAACGGCGCCACCACGCAGAAGCCCCAGAGCGTGATCGATCGGCTCGTCTACTTCTACGAAAACGAGAACTCCAACATCCACCGTGGCGCCCACACGCTGGCCGCGCGCTCTACCGATGCATATGAGGCGGCGCGCGCCAAGGTGCGTGCGTTTATCAATGCGCCCTCGCCCGATAGCATCATCTTCGTGCGCGGTACGACCGAGGGCATAAACCTCATCGCCAAGGCGTGCGGTGGCCGCAACGTCGGCGAGGGCGACGAAATCGTCATCACGCACCTAGAGCACCACGCCAACATCGTTCCCTGGCAGCAACTTGCCGCCGAAAAAGGCGCCGTGTTGAAAGTGGCGCCGGTCGACAACTCCGGACAGATCATTCTCGCGGAGTACGAGAAGCTGTTCACGCCGCGCACACGCGTTGCGTCCATGACTCAAGTCTCGAACGCGCTCGGCACCGTTGCTCCCATCGCCGATATGGTTGCCATCGCACACCGCCATGGCGCAATCGCGATCGTCGATGGCGCGCAGTCGGTCTCGCATATGCCGATCGACGTGCAGGCCCTCGATGCGGACTTCTTCGTGTTTTCCGGTCACAAGATGTTCGCCCCGACCGGTATCGGTGCGGTGTACGGGCGCCCCAGCATCCTTGAAGCGATGCCACCCTGGCAGGGCGGCGGCAACATGATCCAGGACGTCACCTTCGAGAAGACGACGTTCCACGGCGCACCGGCGCGCTTCGAAGCCGGCACTGGCAACATTGCGGACGCCGTGGGTCTCGGCGCGGCGATCGACTATCTCATGACCATCGGCATGAGCAACATCGCCGCGTACGAGCACGAGTTGCTCGGCTATCTAACGCAAGGGCTATTGAGCGTTCCGGGTCTGCGCATCATCGGGACGGCGAACGAGAAGGCAGGCGTCGCCTCGTTCGTGCTTGACGACTGCAGGGTGGAAGACGTCGGCAAGGCGCTAGCGGCCGAGGGCATAGCGGTGCGTGCCGGCCATCACTGCGCGCAGCCGATCCTGCGCCGCTTCGGCCTCGAGGCGACAGTGCGGCCCTCGCTCGCGTTGTACAACACCACCGATGATGTCGATGCGTTGGTGACGACGTTGCTGCGGATCCAGTCCGGACGGGGCAAGCGCGGCACTAAATAGAGCTTGCCTTCTACTTACAGTTGGGCGAGGGACGCTGCATGCGTTCTCTCGCCCAATCCGTTTCCGCCGATTTTGCCGGCGTTGAGTTCGTCCTAACCGACATGGACGACACGCTGACTTATCGTGGCCGATTGGCGGCCGCGACGTTCGACGCGCTGGAGAGGCTGCAGGACGCGGGAATCAAGGTCATTCCAGTTACTGCGGCCCCTGCAGGCTGGTGCGATCAGATGGTTCGCATGTGGCCCGTCGATGCCGTCGTCGGGGAAAACGGCGGTGTCACCATGCTGCGTCGCGACACATCCATCGAGTACGCATTCTGGAGCAGAGAAGCGCGCGGTGAGGCGACGTGTCGGCTTGCTGCGTTGCGTGCAGACATTGCCTCGCGCTTTCCCTCGGCAACTCTGGCCAGCGATCAGCCGTTCCGGCTTACCAGCCTCGCCTTCAACCGCCCGAGCGATGGTGATGACACGACCAGGCTATGCGCGTTCATTCGCGCAAGTGGGGCCGATGCTGTGGTGAATTCGCTTTGGGTGCTCGCGTATTTCGGGGGATACGACAAGCTCTCGGCTGCGCGACGGTTACTCGCATACGCTTATGGCGTCGATATAGATTCTCAGCGTGACGCCGTGGTCTATGTTGGAGATTCGGCAAACGATGCGCCCATGTTCGCCCACTTTCCGCGATCGGTGGGTGTCAGAACAGTGGTCGAGCATCTGGCGGAAATCGAGAAACCGCCGGAGTGGATTACGCGTGGCCCGGGCGGCTCCGGCTTTGTCGAGGTTGCAAACTCCGTGCTGGCGGCGCGTCGATAGCGCAGCTCACACGCGCCGCGGCGATTATAAGCTTCGCTCTATTTCTTCGTTCTCACCAATCCTTCTCCACTCCTAGGTTGCACGACTTCAACATCGGGAGGGGGGCATGGTCCTTCATCGCACTAGAGTTGGCGCAAGCATCGCCATCGCGGCACTCGCCGTCGCAGCATTCGCCGCAGTGGCGAGCGCTCAGGAACAGAAGCCCGCTGAACCTGCCGCGACACCAGCTTCTGCCAACGTGTTGCTGAACGCATCTTACGACGTCTCGCGGGAGCTCTATAAAGACATCAACGCTGCCTTCATCGCCGACTGGAAGAAGAAGACGGGTGAGCCCGTCACCATCAACCAGTCTCACGGCGGTTCGACCAAGCAGGCTCTCGCTGTGATCAATGGTCTGGACCCTGACGTCGTAACATTCAATCAGGCGCCCGATATCGACATCCTGGTCAAGCCGGGGCTTGTCTCGGCCGACTGGCGCAAAGCGTTCCCGAACGATGCTTCGCCCTACACCTCCACATCAGTGTTCCTCGTCCGCAAGGGTAACCCCAAGGGCATCAAGGACTGGGATGATCTAGCCAAGTCCGGCATCAGCGTCATCGTCCCCAATCCCAAGACGTCCGGCAACGGACGTTACACCTACCTTGCGGCGTGGGGCTATGGCCTGAAGAAGTCGGGCAACGAGGCGGGCGCGCGGGGCTTCGTATCAAAGGTGTTCGCCAACGTGCCTGTGCTCGACGGCGGAGGACGCGGTGCAACGACCACCTTCACCCAGCGCAATACCGGCGATGTGCTCGTCACTTTCGAGAGCGAGGCTAAGCTGATCGGCAAGGAGCTGGGAGAGGATAAGTTCGATATCGTCTACCCGTCCGTGAGCATCGTTGCCGAGCCGCCTGTGGCGATCGTCAATCCGGTGGTCGATAAACGCGGCACCCGCAAAATCGCCGAGGCGTATCTGAACTTCCTCTATTCGCCCGAGGGACAGAGGATTATCGCCAAACACGGGCTGCGTCCGCGCAACGCTGAGGTTCTCAGCGCGAACGCGACTGAGTTCCCGGTGATCGAGACGTTCCGCGTCGAGGACCTGCTCGGAGGTTGGGAGGCAGTCAAGAAGCAGCACTTCGCCGACGGCGCGACCTACGATCAGATTACGATCAAACAGTGAATGGTCTGGGCGGAGCAGGGCTTGATAAAGGCTTCACCTCAAGCCCTGCTCACTCAGATGGCGCGTGCCAGATGCGGGGTCTCGCGCAATGCGAGCTGCGGCATCCTCGTCTGCGCCGAAGAACGGAGCCCGTCAAGGAGTCGCAGAGCTTGCGGCCACGGGCCAAAGCCGCTCGCCGGATCCACACATCCGGCACGGCCCAGTTCAATCAGGTCGCAGCTCCAGTAGTTCGCCCAGAATGCTGCTTTACTCGATCTCAGATAAGGATCGTTGCTACTCGCGGCGATCGCTGCGGGAAATGGCAGCGGCTCCTCGGGTAGCATCCACGCCAACCGCAATGCGTCCGCATCGAACGGCGCCACGAGAAGTGCGCTGGCAACGCGACCCGGACAATCCATCGATGCCCGCAACGCTGCCAAGCAGCCAAACCCGTGCGCAACCACGGTCGCAGGCTCGGCGCACTTGCTGATCTCTGCCCTCACTGCAGATGACCATTCGAGCAGGTCGAGAGAGCTTAGGTCTTTCTGAGTAACGCGGCGCGTGTCGGGAAGGACGCCTTCGATCCAACGGAGCCAGTGACCGGCGCCGCCGCCGTCAAGGCCAGGAACTACGAGAGTGGTCGTCATGGTGATGCCTCGCGTAGTGAGCGTTTTGTCCTCAGTCTTCGCTAACCATCCCCTGGATTGACATTCCCTGTTTGAAGTTCTGCACGCCAGCCTACGCCGGCAATGCCACGCGGCAACCAAGAATTCAGAATGTCCATATTCCAATTCCTGATGTCGCGAGGATCATTCTACGCCTGCCGCGGCGCTCAACTATGCTCCTGACGTCGTCTCACCTTTGACAACGGCGCGCAGTCTCTTCTCGCTCAGCTGCGGCGAGCACATGCTTATGAAGTTATATATGAACCCGCGGAGATAGCGGCCACGACGGACAGCGAGACTGGAGGTGTTCACCTCGAAAAGATGGCTGCAGTCGAGCTTTCGCAGTCCTACATCTCGCCCGGCATCGAATGCCATTCCCGCCATGATGCCGACGCCGAGCCCCAGCTCCACGCATGATTTAATGACGTCGGCATCGAGCGCAGTAATCGCGATATCGGGTTCGACGCCGGACCCTGCGAACGCGGCGTCAATGCGTGCGCGCCCCGTAACTCCATCGTCGTAAGTGATAATGGGCCACTCAGCGATCGCCGCCAGTGTCAGCGGTCGCACCTGTTCCAGAGGATGCCCAACCGGCACTACCGTGACGTGTTCCCACTGCACATAAGGAAACGCTGCGAGGCCGGCATGCCCCTCGAGGGTATCGGTTGCAAGCCCGATATCCGCCTTGCCGTCGAGCAAAATGCCCGCGATCTCCTTGGCGTTAGCCTGATGCAAGACCAGCCTCACTTGTGGATGGGCCTGCGTGAACTTGGCGAGCACGGGCGGCAGTGCATAGCGCGCTTGCGTATGTGTCGCCGCAATTCGCAGAGTGCCATCCTCGCCGTCGGCGAGGCGCGCGCCTACCTGCGCCAGGTTATCGACGTCGATCAAAATGCGCTCAATGATCTGCAGCGCTTCGGCCCCAGCATCGGTCAGGCGGAGCAGCCGCTTGCCCTTGCGCACAAACAGCTCAAGTCCAAGTTCGTCCTCCAGATCCTTGACGTGCTTACTGACGCCCGACTGGGACGTCAAAAGCACGTTCGCGACCTCGGTCAGATTGAAATTGCACCGCGCGGTCTCGCGCATGATGCGAAGCTGTTGAAAGTTCATGCTCGCACTGCGGGCCGCTCGCGCTGCGCCCGCATCTTCCCACCGCTGAATGCCCAGCTCAACGTAAGCGCGCTGCTGAACGCGCGGAATAAAGTTATTCTGATAAGCTTATGAAGAACGCTGGTTTGAGCAGACCCTCAGCGATAGCTCCCGAACGTTGACGAAGCCGGAACCGTGCTGCCGACTTGCTCGTAAGGGCAATTCCTCGGGAGTTCGAGTAGCGTGGTGGGCAAAGCCACCGGCTCTGGTTTGCCTAGGGTCGCTTGACGATCGACAGCGGAAGTGAACTGTCCGGCGCCGAGGGCCAAAAGCGGCCCACGCAAATTTCACACAAGCCACGGGCCATCGCGGCAACAGCGACGGGATCGCGAGCCAGCTGCTCGAGCGGATAACCTCACGTTGGTCGGGCGACGGAATGATCCTTAGGCCGACGCAAGAAGCGAGCACACGGCGACGCTTCTTACTTCGACACGCGTCGATCCGCGATGGCGCGCGCTGCGGCGATAACGGCTTGGCCAAGAGCGATGCCCCCATCGTTGGCCGGCACGCGCTGCGGGGTTAGGACGTCGACACCGCCAGCGCGCAGCCGCCGCGTGGTCTCAGCTAGTAGCAACCGGTTCTGCATAGTGCCGCCCGAGAGCACCACCCGACGGATTCGCCGCCGACGGGCGATGTCGAGGCCGAGCCGCGCGGTTCCATCCGCTAGTCCAATGTGAAAGCGCGCGGCGATCACCTCGCGCGAGACGCCGGCCGCGACATCGTCCAGCAGCGCGCGCCATAGCGCGCCCCAACCGATGACCTGCGGTGAACTGCCTTCGATGTCGACGTGATAGCCCGCGCCGGCCTCCTGCAGCCCGCCCTCGGCGAGCACTTCGAGCTCGATGGCCGCCTGCCCCTCATAAGACACGCCAGCCGTGCAGACGCCGAGCGTTGCTGCCACGGCATCGAAGAGCCTTCCCGCGGAGCTAGATAGCGGCGCGTTGATGCCGCTATTCAGCATCTTCCTCAGGACGCCTGCCTGCCGCGCGCCCACGTGCCGTACGATCTTAAGGTCAGGAAAACGCGCGGCGACCTCGTCCCAACCGATGAACCGCTCCAAGTGGGCAAACGCGTTTCGCCACGGCTCTCGCATTGCCTTGGCGCCCCCCACAAGCGCGACCGGTGCGAAACGCGCCAGCCGTTCATAACCTGTGTAGGTGCAAACCAAGAAATCGCCGCCCCACAAGGCGCCGTCATCTCCAAAGCCAAGCCCATCGAGAACGATCCCCAGTACCGGCGGATCCGAGAGTGGCGCCCCGTGTTCAGCGAGGCACGCTGCGACGTGCGCGTGATGATGCTGCACCTCGGCGAGCGTGGCACGCTCGTCGGCAGCGATGTTGCGTCCCCAACGGGTCGACAGGTAATCCGGATGAAGATCGACTGCGACAATATCGGGATCGAAGTCATAGAGCTGCCGATAGAGCTTCAGCGCGGAACGGTAGTCGCTATGGGTCTCTGCATTCTCGAGATCGCCGATGTGCTGGGAAAGTACAGCCTCTCCGCTGCGCAGGATGCAAAACGTGCTCTTCAGCTCCGCCCCCATTGCGAGGACGCGCGGAACTCCGGAAAATCCCTGAGGGAGTCGAATGGGTTCGGGCGCATACCCCCGTGCGCGACGTACAATCACCGGCGTGCCGTCAATGACCCGAGCCACGGAGTCATCCAGCCGATTGACGATGTCACGATCATGCATCAGCCAGAAGTCGGCGACACCCATGAGGCGCGAGCGGGCTTCAGCATTCTGCGTGCATTGAGGCTCGTCGCTTCGATTGCCGGAGGTGAGCACGATCGGGCGGCTAAGCGTTTGCATCAATATTTGATGCAACGGCGTATAAGGCAGCATGAACCCAAGGCTCGATTGCCCGGGAGCCACGCTCGCCGCCAATGTTTCTGCGCGCGGTCTCTTATCGAGCACGACGATTGGCGCCGCTGAGCTATGCAGCAGCCGCGCTTCCGCCGGTCCAAGCAGAGCATAGCGTGAAATGGCGTCCTCGCTTGACGCCATGACCGCAAATGGCTTGTGATAGCGATGCTTGCGCAATCGCAAGCGAGCGACGGCCTCCTCGTTAGCGGCGTCGCACGCCAGATGAAAGCCGCCTATGCCTTTAATGGCGACGATGCTTCCGTCGCTGATTAGACGTGCAGTCGCAGCAATTGCGTCCTCTCCAGGCCTGCGGTTGACCTCCTGACCCGTTGCATCCTCGAGCCAAGCGCGCGGACCGCACTGCGGACAGGCAATCGGCTCGGCGTGGAATCGACGGTCGGCGGGATCCTCGTATTCACGCCTGCAACTGTCACACATCGCGAACGCGGCCATTGATGTCGCCGCGCGATCGTAAGGGATTGCGCTCACGATCGACAGCCGCGGACCGCAGTGCGTGCAATTGGAGAATGGGTAGCGATAGCGCCGGTCCGCGGCGTCGAACACTTCCTCTAGGCATGCCGGACACGTGGCGGCATCCGCAGCGACCCCCGTCGCCACTGCCGCCCGCTTGCTTTGCACGATGCTGAACGCGGCTGGCGCCGGCTTGTCGATGACAGAGAGATCCCGACGCTCGATCGCGTCGATCCGAGCGAGCGGCGGCGGCTCGGTCGAGAGCGCCGCTTCGAAGCCCACCAAATCGTCCTCCTGACCCCAAGCGCGGATCAGCACGCCCTCGCCATCGTTCAGGACCTCGCCCGTAAGGCCGAAGCGCCGTGCCAACCGCCAAACGGTGGGACGAAATCCAACGCCCTGCACCAGGCCACGCACGCGGATCACCACCCCGCGAATATCATCTCGTCGATCATGCGAGGCGACTTCCACGCTGCACTCCTTCAATGCACGGTACAGACCATGCAAGGGTCGAACGAGCGCACGATGTGCTGAACGGCGACCGGCTCGATCTCTCCATCGCGTACGGGAGCGCCGACAAGCGCCTGCTCGCAGGCGCCGGGTACACCGGCGGCATCACGCGGCGAGAAGTTCCACGTGGTCGGCGCCACGATTTGATAGTTGGAGATACGGCCATTCTTTACGCTCAGCCAATGGCCAAGCGAACCACGCGCAGCCTCGATAAGCCCGACGCCCTCGGCGTTGGCCAGCGCCGGGGCATCGACGAAGAATGGCTCGTGCGGCGTGATCCTTTTCGCCCAAGCCTCCAGCGCCTGCACTACTCGCGCAATCTCGATCAGTCGCGCGATCACCCGATTGGCGACGTTGCCGCCGCTCCCCTGCACGAGATCGCGGATCAGGGGATGGTCGTCGACCACTTGTCGCGCAAGCGCGCCCACCTCGACCACCTGCCCCGCCAGACGCGGCGCCTTACACCATGTATAGGCGTCCTTTGCTTCGGCGTCGGGCATCGTCACGCCGCGCGAGGGATGTCGCGGTCCGTCACTGGGCGCAAACCAGCCGGACGATGAATCCTCGGTGATGCCTGCGGCATCGAACGCGAAATCGTTACCCTGTGCGTGCACGCCCTGCTTGAAGAGGAATGCATCGTCCAGCGCGTAGGCACCGTAGCTAAGGAAGCGATCTGTGGCACGGCCCATCGTATCGAGTGACAGTGCGTCGGCAAGCTTGAGGAAAAATCCGAAGTCGCTCGTTGCCGCTGGTTCGCGTTGCCGCCAGGCGTCGAGTTCGCCCTTAGAGCTCAGAGCCGTCACAGATTCGAGCCGATCACCGAACATGCGCGTCTCGAGAAAGCGGCGAAAGGTGGCGAGCGATGCGAGCACGCGTACCTGAGCGGCACCATCGATCGAATGCGTCGTGCCTCCGGGCTGCAGTCCGAGGGTATGCGGCCAATGGCCGGCGAGCGTCCCCATAATGTGCATGAAGGCCGCACGAACGGGCAACACCTCCCGCGATGCTGCCCCTTCCACGGCCTTGAAGCGCTTGACGACTTCAAGATGCCACGGCTCGTCGGCGTAAACAGGCCGCGCAAAGTCCGGCATGAAGAAGAGATAGAAGTGGGTGAAATGGTCGGCGACGTTTTCCACTCCGAGAACGAGGTTGCGCATCAGCCGACCGTTCAAGGGAGGCTCGACGGAGCCGGCCTCAGCGAGGGCGATTGCCGCCGCCATGGATTGCGAAACCGAACAGATGCCGCAAATCCGCGGCGTGTATACGAGAGCGTCGCGCGGATCGCGCCCGCCGAGGATCTGCTCAAAGCCCCGATAAAGCGGTGAGTTGACCCAAGCTGCCTTCACCGAGCCTTGCTCGATGTCGAGCTTGATTTCCAGGTCCCCCTCGACGCGATTGAACGGCCCGACGATGCGACGGCTCATTTCTGCGGCTTCCCCTTCACAACTGTGGGAGGGGTAATGATGTAGTCGGCAACGGCATTCATTTTGACGCGGTTGGGAGTCGCCGCCTTCGACAGGGCGGCGAGCGCGACGAACCACGCCTTCGGCATGTCGGTCGGGAGTCCGATAGGAATGCCGGCGAGCTTCGGTGTTTCCAGGTACGGGTGCGAAGGATCCTCGAAGCCGGGCTCGGTGCAGGAGATGCAGGGGTAGCCGGCGCGCGTGCACGAGCTGCCGCCATTCCATAGACGGATATTGCAGTCAGCGTGCACCTGGGTTGCCATGCATCCGAGGTGCTCCATGAGGCAACCCAGATTGGATAACCGCTCAGCGCTTGCCTTGTATTCATAATACTCGTTGCGCGCGCAGCCGTGGTGCACGAGGTGGTCAGCATAGAGCCGTGGGCGGCCCAGCGCATCGAGATCACCCTGCCGCAACGTGCCGAACGCAAGCTGCAGCAGCGTCTCTACGACCCAACCGGGATGAATTGGACAGCCCGATATGTTGATGACCGGCCGGCCAGAGTGGGCACGGAATGAAGGGCCAAGCAGCCCGCCAGGGTCCGAGCCATCGTAGACGAGCCCGGTCGCCTCGACGTGATTGGCGCCCCCGGCGGTAATGCCGCCAAAGGCAGCGCACGTGCCAATCGCCAGCACGTCGCCGGCGAGCACCGCGAGTTCTGCGATGAGTTCCTTCATCGGCGTGCCGGTCCCAGCCTGCACGTGAAACCGTCCGCTGCCATTGGGACCGTGGATCACCGAACCTTCAAGGCAGAGGATGTCGAGCGGAATGGCACCGGAGCGCACTCCGTCGATCACGGCGCTAAATTCGCTTCCCGTCGCCTCGCTCAGGGAGGGGTGCCAAAGAAGGCGGATACCCGCCGCATCGAGAGCCGACAGAAAGTCGGGCTGCTCGGCACAGATGAGTGACATCGTGCACCCACCGCATCCTCCCGACTGCAACCAAAGCAACGTGCGCTGGCGATTGCTTGCGCCGTCAGGCATCCTGTCCCCTTTCCTGCAGCGGCAGCCGCAACGTAAACACTGCGCCGCCGTCGGGGTGGTTATGCGCTTCCAGCTTGCCACCTAGCTCCTCAGCAAGCCCGTAACTGACGTAAAGACCAAGGCCAGTCCCTTCCCCGATCTTCTTGGTGGTGAAGAAGGGCTCGAAGATGCGCTGCAGTGCCTCCGGGGCAATGCCGGGGCCGAAGTCACGCACCACCACGGCCACTTCAGCCTCCTCGACACGGCCCTCGATCACGACGCGCGGTTCTTCGCTGTCGCCCATGACATCGATCGCGTTCTGAACCAAGTTGACGATGATCTGATGGACGGGCCCCTTGCGCCCTACGACGTCGAACGGCTCAGGCAGCTTGAGCTCGATTACCGGCTTAGTACGGCAAGCCTTTACTACCCAGCTTACGGCCGTGCGGATGACGCGTCCTAGGTCGAAAGTGTCGGCCAACTCCGATTGAGTGCTGGAGAACCGCCGCAGATCCTGCACGATCTCGCTGACGCGCTCGGCGCCCTCCAGCGTTCCTTCCACGAGCGGCGTGATATCGGCAAGCACGCGGTTGATCTTGAGCTTCGCGCGCAACTTCTGCAGTGCCTCAGCACTCTCACCCCGATCGATCGCCTGCAAATAGGTGGTCAGACGCTCTCCATAGCGCTTCAGCGCGTGCATGTTGCCGAAGACGAAGCTGATCGGATTGTTGAGCTCGTGCGCGACGCCGGCGACGAGGCGGCCAAGTGCAGCCATCTTTTCCGAAAGCACAAGTTGCTGCTGCGCCTGGGTCAGTTCGCGGTGCGTACGATTGAGACTTTCGTACGCACGCCGCAGCTCGCCCACTGGACGTCCGATCAGCACCCATCCGACAAGGGCACCCTTGTGATCGAAGCGTGAGGAGCAGTTGATAGCCAGCGGCGTCGGATGGCCGTTCATGTCAATGAGGCCGACCTCCTGGTCCGCGATTGCCAATCCGGCATGCGATCCATCCGTCAAGCGCGCGATGAGTGGACGCGATTGCTGCGAGAAAATCGTTTGCAGCGGCACGTCGATGAGCTCGGTTTCGGAGCAACCGGTCAACTGCTCGAGAGCCGCGTTTGCGCGTTCAATGCGGCCGTGCCTGTCGCAGACGATAAGCACGTCCGTCATCGCCGCAACGACGCTACCGATGAATTGCTGCGCTTCCTCGAGAGCTGCGTTTTTTCTTTCAAGCTCGACTTGATGATGAACCAGATCGGCGTAGACCGCGTCCATCGTCTGGACCACCTCGATCCAAGCCTCCTCCCCGACGCCCGTCAACTCGAGCGTGTGGGCCCCGGCTCTCTGGCTGAGGCGCGAATCGGCTCGGCGATGCGACGGCCGCAACACATCCGCAACCGTATCAGCTGGCGATCTTTCGGCGCGCTTCTGCATCGAGGGCTTCAACCTTCTCCAGGCCGTAACGTTCTAGCTTGCTGCGTAGACCGACGCGCGACAGCCCAAGTTCCTTGGCGGCACGGCTCTTGTTCCATCTATTCCGGATCAATGTCTCGCGGATGATGCGCGCCTCGACCGATTCGACCCTTTCTCTCAACGTTCCGTCAAGTGCCCCGATGAAATCGATTTCTTCGCCCTCGTCCCCTGGCGCTGCCCGGAGAATCCGCGGTGAGAGCAGATCCGCCCCGATTTCACGGTCCTCCGGCGCCATCACGAGTGCCTGTTGGAGCTCGTTTTGCAGCTCGCGCACGTTGCCGGGCCAATGATAGGCGGTGAGGCAGGTAATCGCCTCGTCAGAAAGGCCCCGCACGCGCTTGCCCAGCTGCTTCTGGGCCTTTTCTAGGAGCATACGCGAGATAATGGGAACATCGATGCGCCGATCACGCAGTGGAGGGATGTGGATCGATACGGTCGAAAGCCGGTAATAGAGATCCTCGCGGAAGCGGCCGGCCCGCACCTCGCTCTCCAAATCCTTGTTGGTCGCGGCAAGCACGCGGATGTCGACCTTGCGTGTCTGTCGACGGCCAACAGGCCGGATCTCCCCCTCTTGCAGTACCCGCAACAGCTTGACCTGAAATGCCGGCGAGACCTCACCGATTTCGTCCAGGAAAACTGTGCCACCGTCGGCACGCTCGAAGAGCCCGATATGATCCTCGACCGCGCCGGTAAAGGCTCCGCGCTTGTGGCCGAACAACTCGCTCTCGAGTAGCTCGCTGGGCATCGCGGCGCAGTTCTCGACCACGAAAGGCTTATCCCATCGCAGACTATTATAGTGCAGTGCGCGGGCGACTAGCTCTTTGCCGGTTCCGGACTCTCCCGTGATCAGAACCGAGACGTCATACGGCGCGATGCGCGAGATGCGGTCGCATACCTCGTTCATCGGGCTGTCACTGTCTCGCACGATACCGTCGTCGCGTTGATAGTGCTGCTTTAGTTCGCGCCGACGCGTCTCGATCACGCTTTCTGCCCGCTCGGAGGACATTTTGAGCTCGACGGCAAGAAGCTCGTTTTGCCGCTGCAGGTCGAAAAGATGCACAGCGTTCTTGAGCGTCAAGATTAGGCTTTCCGGCTGCCAAGGCTTCATCACGTACTGATAGATGCCGGCTTCGTTGATCGAGCGGATGATGTCTTCGGCATCGGTATAGCCCGAGATGATCATGCGCACGACCTCGGGCCATCGCTCGCGCACCGACTTGAGAAACTCGACACCCGAGACCTGTGGCATGCGCTGGTCGCACAAGATGACCTGCACCCACTCCCGCTCGAGGATCTCTTCCGCTTTCTCGACGCTCGTGGCGCTCTTGATGTCGAAGCAGTCCTCGAGAATGCGCTCCAGCGATTCAATGCTGCGCGGCTCGTCATCGACGATAAGCACCGTCGGCAGGCTGGTCATATTTGATCCCTCCCGGAGCCTGTGCGTTGCTCGCCCGCTCTCTTATTCCGGCTCCGCATGAGCATCAGCAGATCCTCGGCAGTTGCTCGCCAGTAAGCCAATCGACGATACGGCTACCCCCGAATTCCGTCTCCATCTGCACGAAGCCGTTTGCGTCGGCGATGACCGAGCCGATGATCCCGGCTTCTCTGCCCAGCGGATGCGCGCGCATCGCTTCAATCAGCAGCGGAGCGTCTTCTGCGGCACAGATCGCGATGAGCTTTCCCTCGTTCGCCACATAAAGCGGATCAAGTCCGAGAAGCTCGCAAGCTGCATGGACTTCTGGTTTCAGCCCTATGGCTTTCTCCACGATGCGCATTCCGACTTTGGACTGCTGCGCCAGCTCGTTCAGCGTCGTGGCCACTCCGCCGCGTGTCGGATCACGCAGGCAATGGATCGCCGGCACAGCAGAGACCATGTCGGCAACCAGCCCGTGCAGCGCTGCGGTATCGGAACAAATCTCAGTTTCAAATTCCAGGTTGGCGCGCTTCGACAAAATCGCGACGCCGTGTTCGCCAATCGAGCCGGAGCAGATGATCGCATCGCCCGGCTGTGCCTTGTCGCCGGAGATATCGACGCCATCGGGGACAACGCCGATTCCCGTCGTCGTTATGAAGACTCCGTCGCCCTTCCCCTTCTCGACAACCTTGGTGTCGCCAGTGACGATGGGCACGCCCGCCTCCCGCGCCGCCGTCGCCATGCTGGCAGCGATCCTCGCAAGGTCCGCCAGCGGGAACCCTTCCTCGATGATGAACCCCGCCGACAGATAGAGTGGCCGCGCACCCGACATGGCAACGTCGTTGAGGGTGCCATGCACCGCAAGGCTTCCAATGTCACCGCCGGGGAAGAAAAGAGGCGAGATAACGTGCCCATCGGTGCTCATGACAAGGCGTCCGGCAGGGACGTCGAATGTGGCTTGATCGTTACCGAGCGCCAGAATGGGATTGTCGAAATGTTGGACGAACAGCTCGGAGATGAGTTGTGCCGTCGCCCGGCCTCCAGCGCCGTGCGTCATATCCACGGCACCAGATCTCACATCGAGGCGAGATGAAAACCGCGTCATGATCGTCATGCTGCAGCCTCCTTGTGCCGTTGGGTGCCATCCCCGCTTTGGCGGAACCGGCCATAGGTCCAATACGCCGCGCACGCGCCCTCCGAGGAGACCATGCAAGACCCGATCGGACTCTCTGGAGTGCACACAGTGCCGAAGAGCTTACAATCGGTGGGCTTCTTGGCGCCACGCAGAATCGAAGGGCACTCGCAGCTTTTGGCATCGCGGACCTTTCTCGTACCGAGGGCGAAGCGCTTCTCCGCGTCGAATTCGGAGTAGGCGTCCTTGATCCGCAGCGCACTGGAGGGCACTTCGCCCAATCCACGCCACTCAAAGCTCTCCCGCAGTTCGAAGACCTCCGCGACGAGCGCCTGCGCCTTTAGGTTCCCTTCGCGGGTGACCACCCGCACGTACTCGTTCTCGACCTCGTGCCGCTGTTCGTTTAGCTGTCGAATGACCATGAGGGTCGCCTGCATGACATCGAGCGGCTCAAAGCCGGCAATCACTACAGGCCGCTTGTACTCGGCAGCGAATGGCTCGTAGGGCCGGCTGCCGATCACAGCCGAAACATGCGCCGGTCCGAGGAAGCCGTCGATGGCCACCGTGCCGTGCTCGCGGACGTCAGGCGTCTGCATGATGCTCTGGATTGCCGGCGGCGTGAGGACATGGTTGCAAAAAACGGAGAAGTTCCTCAACCCCTCGGCCTGCGCATCGCGAACGGCAACTGCCGTCGGCGGCGTCGTCGTCTCGAAACCTATCGCGAAGAACACGACCTCGCGTTGCGGCTCCTCGCGCGCGATTCGCATCGCGTCACGGATCGAGTAAACCATACGGATATCGGCCCCGGCCGCCTTAGCTTTGATGAGACTCCTGCGCTCCGACGCTGGGACACGCATCATGTCGCCGTAAGTGCAAACCGTTGCGCCGTGTCGCTCGGCAAGCTCGATCGCGTTGTCGATGCGGCCGATGGGAAGGACACAGACAGGGCAGCCGGGCCCGTGAACGAACTGCACGTTCGCAGGCATCAGATCCTGGACGCCGTAGCGGAAGATTGCATGCGTATGCCCACCGCAAAACTCCATGACATGATACGCGCGACCGGTGTCAGCTTCACGGGTGATGCTGGCTGCTAGACGCTTGGCGAGATCGCCGTTGCGAAACTCATCGACGAACTTCATGCGCTAAGCTCCTCGAGCGGATCTTCGCCCGCCTCCTCGATCATCCTCAGCGTGCGTGCGGCCTCATCTGGCGACAGCTTGTGCAAGGCAAAACCCACATGAACGAGAACGAAATCACCAACCTCGAGCTCATTGAGCAGCGCGACGGATATCTCCTTCTTGACGCCGCCCAAGGTCACCACGGCCGTCTCATTGGCGCGGTCGATCGACACAACTTCTGCTGGTAGCGCAAGACACATGGCTCACGATCCTTGCACGACAGAGTGCGCTGGCAGCCGCCCGACGCCTGCCATCGCATGCGCAGCCTTGATCCATTGGCACCAAGCCTCCAGCCCCTCGCCGGTCCGCGCCGAAAGCTGCAGCACCTTGATGCGCGGGTTCACCTTGCGCGCATTAGAAATGGTCTCCGCGACGCTGAAATCGACGTGTGGCAGCAGGTCGATCTTGGCGATGATCATGAGGTCCGCGGCATGGAACATGTCGGGGTACTTGAGCGGCTTGTCCTCGCCTTCCGTCACCGACAGGATCACCACCTTGTGCGCCTCGCCCAGATCGAACGCGGCGGGACAGACGAGATTTCCCACGTTCTCGATGAACAGCACGCTGTCGGCGGCGGGACTCAGGTGCTCGATGGCATGCCCGACCATATGCGCATCGAGGTGGCAGCCCTTGCCCGTGTTCACCTGGATCGCCGGGACTCCTGTAGCCCGGATGCGGGCGGCATCGTTGGACGTCTCCTGATCGCCCTCCACGACCGCGACGGCTAGCTCCGCCGCCAGACACTCGATTGTTTTGACGAGAAGGGTTGTCTTACCTGATCCCGGGCTCGACACGAGGTTCAATGCAAGTATGCCCTGGGCATTTAAATGCGCGCGGTTGTCCGCGGCGTATGCGTTGTTCTTCGACAGGATCTCCTGCTCAATCGCCACCGTGCGTGCTCGGCTCAAACCGGGCACGTGCGCATGCCCCTGGCCATAGGTGATAGCACCCTCGCCGTGCCGGTGATCGTGGTGGTGATGTACGTGATCGTCGCCGTGATGATGATCGTGGTGAACGTTGTGCTCGTGCTCGTGCCCATGCGCATGACTCACACCGTCGGCGTGAGTGTGGTGGTGATCGTGAGCGTGCCGCCCTCCGGCGTTCTCGATGCGGGTCTCGCCCGCGCCGCAACCGCATACTGAACACATCAGTCGACCTCCAGATCCTTGATCCTCATCTCCTCACCCGCCGTCACCTGCAGTTGATGGCCACCGCAGCCCGGGCATGCGTCATAGCGCTGGCGAATGGAAACGGTCCGCTCGCACATGAGGCACCACGCGCGGCCCTCGGTGTTGATGATCTCGAGCACGGCATTCTCCGCCAGCGTACCCCGCTTCACGACATCAAAGCTGAAGTAGAGCGCCTCCGGCTCGATACTCGACAGCGCACCGATCTCAAGCCTCACCTTGCGCACGCGGGAAAACCTTTGACGGCGCCCTTCGTCTTCGAGGATGCCAAGAATGCTTTCGGAGATGGCCATCTCGTGCATCAGTGAACCCTCACCTCGTAACCGACGCAAGGGTCGACCGACGACACAAACAACGAGGCGAGTGCATGGACGTCGCCGTCGCGGACGGCGATCTCAGCGAGGCCCTGCGCTGCAGCACCCGCCGAGTGAAAGTTCCATTCCGTCGGCGCCAGGATCGCGTAGCGCTGCACAACTTCATCGGCGATTTCGACACCGTGCACGAGACGCCCCCGCGCCGCTTCAACATGCGCGATGCCCCGCCCCTTGGGCAAACGTGCTGGTGGCGAGGCAAAGCCGTCGTCTGCGCAGAACACATCTGAGATCTGCCCCGGCAACTCGGCCATCTCGACCAACCGGGCCGTCAGGCGCGCCAACAAACCGGCCCCGTGCGCTCGCATCGTGTCCTTGACCAACGGATGCTCGACCTGTCGCGACAGAACACTTGTCTCACACGCCGCCCCATCCCACTCCGGCGCCGCCACGAAGGCCGAACTTTCTGAGCCGAAGAGGTGCGAGGCTATTTCCTGCTCCGGCAAATCCGGGAGCATATTGAGCGGAGCGCTACCAGCGTCGGCCCATGCTCGGTCAATCACCGTTCTGACGAGCTTCTGCGCCGGGGTCCGGCCGGCTTCGCACCAATCATCGAGATCGGCCCGCGTCGTGCGCTTATGCCACTGATGAAGCGGCTCCGTCAGAACGAGATCGCGGAGTAGTTGCTCGGCCTCAGCAAGAGAAGGCTGCAGTGCAGCGCAAGCTTCAGTCAAATCGACGGCGATCGTAAACGCTCTCGCGACGGGGTCGATGGCTCGTCGCGCCATCGTGAAAAGGCGCATGACGCGCAGCATTTCATCCGGTCGAGGCGACAGACCGAGGAAACTCGGCCAATCCATCGCCGCTCGAACCATATGCTCTCGAAGCATCTCCAAGAGAACGAGCGCCTTGCGCACCTGTTGCGTTCGCGGTGAGACGCTTATGCCGAGGGCACGCTCGCACGCCGCCACAGCGGCCGAACCTTGGGCCACGCCACAGATATTGAATAGCAGGGGGATCGTTTTCACCACATCGTGGGCCCTGCCGCCGGCAAGAACGCGCGTGATACCAAGGGGACGGCTTGACGCGATACTGGCCCGCCCGGAACCATCGGGCGTGCGATCCAGATCGATCAAGAGACGCCCCTCGACGCTCATGCTGCAGGATCCTGCTTGCCGGTGAGCTTGCCAGTTAGAAGCCCTCGTCGCGACATACTTGTGGCCGGTCGCTCGACGGTCGCCGCCGCTTGCGTCTTGGCTTCCTCGGTTGGGGCGTCGATGTCAGCATCAAAGAGCGCTTCGAGCGCTGCACGCCCGGCGATCCGCGCCGCTACCTGATCCTGAAACTCCAGCACGGGCGAGAATAGCGAACACATCTGATAGCGCCCGATGCCTTCCTCCTCGCCGATAAGGAAATCGAAGCGACCGGCGGGAAAGCGATGCGCAATCTCCGCACCGATCGCGAGATTGCGCCAAGCGTCAGCCTGATCGGTCCTCTGCGCCAGCAGCATCAGGTTGATGAACCACGGCGTGACGACGAGAGCGAGCCAATGCCCGTTCCAATCCTGTACGCCGATCACCTCCACCTCGAGGCGCGGATTGATGATCGGAACGCCATGCATGCGCTCGGTCCGGATCTTGTTAAAGACCGCTGCCAGCCTCTCCGACAGTTCCACGATCTCAGGGGCTTCCGACATTGGGCCCTCCCTCGAGAACCATGAAGCCGGACCTCGCGCCGTCGCAGTTTGGGCATGTCCAGTGGTCGGGCAGGCGTGAAAACGGCGTACCTGGCGGGATCTGCCAATAGTCGTCACCCTGGGCCGGGTCGTAGACATACCAGCAGATCTTGCACTCGAGCCGCGTGTGGTCGGTGATTTTTGCGGCATCACCGCCATACGATCCTGCAAAGAAGCCCCCGCTCATCGGTACACCCCCAGGATCTCTTCGATGCGTTGCGCGCTGTCCGCCAAGTCCTCAGGAGCGGCGCACGCAACACCCGGCACGTCCACGATTTCGATGGTATTGAGCACGACGGTGTCACGCGAATTGTAGTATCTCACCCACCAAACGTTGCGCGTTCCAGTCGAGGTGATGCGACAGTTGCCGTAGCCGCGCGAGAGAACCGTCACTGATCCGGGCCCGAGCCGGTGATCGAGGAACGCGACGTCCTCCTCGCTGAGCGGCAGCAGCGTGAGATTGATCACGTATGCCTCAGCACCCGGCCGGTGCGCAGCGATCTTGTCGTCCAGCTCTGTCGCCAGCGCCGCTGCATTGACCACACCCGGAGGCAGGCTGCCGCGGTGGGAGCTCCCCTCCAAGGTTCCCTGATGCGCGATATCTAGTACCAGAGACGGGAAAGAGCCGACCTCGATGCAGTCGTGCTTGATTCTTCCCGTTACACCGTATTCCTGCACGCGCCAGACGCCTGCAAATACCGACTCCTGTGCCTGAAACGTTGATCCAGCGACTATCGATACCTCACCGTCGCCCAACGCCTGATCTAGAAACGTGCGGTTTTGCGCATCAAGATCGGTGATGTCGATCGCGAACGGTGGGTCGTTGGCCCGCTGCGCGCTCGCGGCATCACGGATCTTGGCGAGGATGTCCAGCGCGTGCTCAACGCCCTGCGCGTCGTCCGGCTCCGGCAGCGCAGGCGCGGAATACGTGCGCATGGCCTTCGGCATTTCCATGTATTCGAGTTCGGCGCCATCCTCGCTCGCCGGCTGCGTTCCAGCGCCGACGATGCCGCCCATGTTGAAACCGCTCATTGGAACTCTCCCCGTGCCGAATTCTCGCCCTCGCGTGCCATCCCGTTGGAGTAGCAGCCATCCGGGAACTCGAACGGCGGCGGCTCGCTCACATCGCGAGCCAGAATGGCCGCGATCTCATCCAGGTATTCCGACCAGTCGAGCACGCGCGAAAGCACGCCGAGGTATCCGGTGCGGCGCATGAATACGATCGAGGGAAAGGCGTTGAAGCGGAAACGCCGTTGCAACAGGCGCTCGGAAGGCTTGGCCACCAGTGCCGGCGTGAGCTTGCCGCCGTAGACCTTGAGTATCTCCGGCAAGATGACGGCGACGTCGTTGCTTTCTACCAGACGCTCGGCGTCGCCGGGAAAGAACAGGACGCTGTGCTCGCGTGCCTCGAGGAAGCCGTCGAGCGATTCCGTGTCGACGAGAGTGAAGCCGTGCCGTGCCGTCAGTGCTTCGATCAGCGGCGTGGTCATCGCAGAGGTATCCTCATGTTCGGCCCTTGGTGCGTTGGACCTTGAGATGCTCGGGAAGCTCGGGCTCGCGTCCGGCGAGATCGGGAAAGAGCCTGTCGAAGTCAGCAGAGGGATCCGTCCTCGCGACGGTCAACGCGTCGAGCGCTTTGCCGATGAGAGCGGCCTGCTCAGCGCTCACGACCTCGCGTGCGGCGTCCAGGAATACGAGCACCCAGGTATCGGGCCGCTGCTGGCCAACGAGCGCCATGTCGACCCAGGACTGCTCCTGGCGCCCCCTGCCGTAGCGCTCGCACAATGCGCGACCGGGGAGCACTTTGAGAACACGCATGGGAATTGCGATGCACATAACTAGGGGTCCTCAGTCGCGGATGGTGCCGCTGCCGATGCCAGCACCCGCGGATCGCCGATGCGGCAGGCTTCGCTCTCCGACGGGCGCTCGCCCTCATAAAGCGCGAGCGCGAACTCCGGCGAGGACAGTGTGGCCGTGTCGGGAAGTGGATGAAGCAGCCGGTGGGGATTGACGCCGAAGCGGGCCAGGTATTCGAGCACTAGTTCGCCAGCGGGGCCGATCTGACGCTTGACCACATCGCGTAGCGAGCCGCCGAAGTCGTCAAGCTCGACCGGCTGCACGCCGATCAGGCACAGGTGCTGCGGCAGGTCCCCCAGCATATCCGCCATGGCGAGCACTTCCTGGAACCCGGTCTGGTGCAGGCTCATCTTCTTGGCGCCGAGAAACTTTGGCACCTCATCCTGCTCGATGACTTTCAGGGTCCCCGGCGCAAGGCCGTAGTCGATGGCGTCAAGCACGACGAGAACGTCGGCGTTGCGGACGTGCTCGATCAGATAGATGCCCTGCGTGCCGCCATCCATGAGCGTCACGTGCTCGGGAAATACGAAGCCGCGATGCAGCGCCTCCACGGCGCGCACACCGAAACCCTCGTCTGCCCAAAGCAGGTTTCCGATCCCAAGGACCAGAACTTGCGGTCGTTCCTCCATCGCACACCCTTATTTTTTTGGGGCCGAGTGTTGCGTTAACGTCCGTAAAGCAAGGGTCGGACCAAACCCCAAAGATGCGATATCACGCCGCTTTCAGCGCGACTTGCGTCAGCGCGCTGCAAACAGTCCTTCCAGCCTCCTGATCCAACTGAAAAGTAACTTTCCAGATCTCGTGCCAGCTTTGATCTCGCGCAAACGAGGCATCGCTTAAACAAAAAATGCCCACCCTTGGGCAGGGTGGGCAGGCAGGAAGCCACACTGGGGCGCGGGCCGGGAAAGCCTTGGCTGGTACAGGTGCACTACGCGTGGTCGTCGTCCGCGGGGCGGGCGTCCTTGAATGTGCGCCAGCCCGTGATCATCGTGCTCAAGATGCTTTGACGGGACATGATGTCCTCGCGCAGCGCAGCGTAGACGTGGACCATCACGAAGATCAGGATCACCCACATTCCAAGGTGGTGATAGGTGTGGACCCACTGGCTATTTCCGAAGAGCGGGATCACCCAACTGGAGAACAGCGTGTACTGCCAGGAATTCATGCCTTCGCCCTCGCCGTAGAGCGCGAGGCCCGTGATCATCATGAAGATGATGCCCCACACGAACAGCAAGTGCATGGCGAGCGTGGCGAGTGGGTTATGGCCGACATACTTCTTCGGCTCCGAGGCGATGAACGCGTACCACGCAATCTCGTGCCGCACCTCCGCCCACCATTTCGCGCTGAAGATCGGTGGCAGAAAGATCTGGCGTGCATGATCGTTGCCAACGAAAGCCCAATAGATGCGTAGCGCGAAGGCGACAATCAGCACATAAGCCGCTGCAAAGTGCGTAAACCTGATGTAACCCATGAGGAAATGCTCGCTTGCCTCGCCCGGCATTGTCGGCAGGGGACTGCCGATAAAGTAGCCGCTTAGGCAGAGCGTCAGGATCGCCAGGGCGTTCACCCAGTGCCAGAGGCGCAGCGGTCCCTCGTACACATAGACCTGGGTTTGGGCATGTGATTGGTCTGCGGTTGTCATGGCGCCCCCTCAAGCCGCGAGGAGGTAAGTGCCGGCCGCGGCAATCGCCGTACCAGCAGTAATCGAGGCATACCGAACATTCGTGAGGGCAAGCCCAAGGCCGATGCCCGCCACGTGCAGCGTCGCCGTAGCGATGGCGAAGCCCGCCATGTACGCGAGGATGCTGCCGGTCGCCTCGGCACCGTGCGCGTGGCCGTGGCTGATGGCGAAGACAGCAACAACGAGCACGCCGACGGCCAATGGGAGCTCAAGGCGCGCTACGATCATCAGACCCAGCAGGATCACCGACAGCGCGATGGCCGTTTCGACCATCGGCAGAGCAACGTTGAGATACCCGAGCGTCGCGCCCAGCAGCATGGCGACGACAAAGGCAGCTGGCGCTACCCACATGCGCCCCGTTTCGTTCTTGTTGGCGAGCGCCGACCAGATGCCGACGGAAAGCATCGCCAACAAATGATCAAGGCCGCCAAAGGGATGGCTCACGCCGGCGAAGAAGCCGCTGGTGTGCCCGATCCCTGTGTGCGCAAACGCCGGCCCTGCCCCACTCGCCAGGACGGCGAGAGCAGCGATGGCGACAATCCGTTGATTTCTCATTGTCATTATCCTTGTCCTCCCGTCTCAGCGCACTTTCACGCGCGCCAGCTCCCGGCCATCCTCGCTCATGACGTGGGTCGAGCACGCAAGGCAAGGATCGAAGCTGTGAATCGTACGCAGTATCTCGACCGGCTCCTCGGGGCGCTCGACCTTGGTGTCCATGAGCGAGGCCTCGAAAGCGCCGATGTTACCCTCGTTGTCGCGCGGTGAACCATTCCAGGTTGTCGGCACGACGCACTGGTAGTTGTCGATCTTGGTGTCCTTGATCTTGATCCAGTGCGCCAAAGCCCCGCGCGGCGCCTCGGAGAAGCCGACGCCCTTGGCTTCCTTCGGCCAAGTTTCCGGGTCCCAGCGCTCGACGTTGGCAGTGGAGGAATCGCCCGCCTTGATGCGCGCGATCAGCTTGTCCATGAAATGGCGCTGCAGGTGGCAGCAGCGTTGCGCCTCAAGCGCGCGGGCTGCGGTCCGCCCCAGCGTAGAGAAAAGCGCGTCGATCGGCACGTTTAGTGCGGCGAGCGTCGCGTTGATTTGCTCGGTGATTTCCTTGTGTCCTGAAGCATAACCGACCACGTAGCGGGCGAGAGGACCGACCTCCATAGCGTGTCCCCGCCAGCGCGGCGCCTTGATCCAGGAGTACTTGGCGTTCTCATCAAGCTCGATGATGTTAGTCTTGGTCCCCTTAGCGTTTGGACCAAGCTCGTAGTGCGGCACGGTAATACCGTCCCACGGATGCAGACCAACTTTTTCGTCAGGATACCTGTACCACGAATGGGGCACGAACTCCTGGATCTGCTCGGGGTCGCGCAGATCCACAGGGTGCACTTCCTTGAGGTTGCCGTTGATGACCGCACCCTGCGGCAGCAGCAGATTGGCTGCCGAGTAGTCGTTTGCGTTCTCGGGGATGTCTCCATAGGCGAGCACACTTTTGCCAGACAGCCCGCCGCCGTAGAGCCAGCCCTTGTAGAGGTTGCCAATCGCGATGATGTCCGGGATGTAGACGTTCTCGACGAACTCCGTGGTCTGGTTGATGACGTCAGACACAAAGTTCAAGCGCTCCATGTTGATCGCGCCAACGGCGCCGACCCCATCGACGTTGATCGCACACGGCACGCCGCCGACGATCCAGTTTGGATGAGGATCCTTGCCACCGAAGATAACGCGCGTCTTCATGATCTGCGATTGGAAGTCGAGCGCCTCGAGGTAGTGCGTGGTGGCCATCAAGTCGGCCTCGGGCGGCAGAAGGTAGGCAGGATTGTCCCAATAGCCGTTCTTGAAGGGGCCCAGCTGCCCGCTTTCGACGAACCGTTTCAGACGGTTCTGCACGTCACGGAAATAGCCCGGCGATGACTTCGGGTGCTTAGGGGAAACCTTTTGCTGCAGCTCACTGGTCGCCTTCGGGTCGGCCTTTAGGGCGTTGACGGGATTGACCCAGTCAAGTGCATGCAAATGGTAGAAATGCACGAGGTGGTCATGGATCTGCAGCGACAGCTGCATGATGTTGCGGATGGAGTTTGCGTTCTCGGGGATCTTGATATCGAGCGCATCCTCGACCGCGCGCACTGAGGTAAGCGCGTGCGTGCCCGTGCAAACCCCGCATATGCGTTGCGTGAAAGCCCATGCGTCGCGCGGATCCCGCCCCTTCAGGATGACCTCGAGCCCGCGCCACATGGTGCCGGTCGACACCGCATTGTGAATTATATTGTCGGGGCCGATGTTCACCTCGCAGCGCATGTGCCCCTCGATGCGGGTCAAGGGGTCGACCACGACGCGCTTGCCGCTGGTATCGAGGTTGAATCCGTTTGGCGTCTGAATGGCCATTATTCGTTCCCTCCCTTGGTGCGCGCGCGCTTCACGGCGCTGACTGCTGCGTGCGCAGCGACCGCGGCACCGACGACGCCGGCCGTGGCGAGACCGATCTCGTCCGCGTTCGCCTCGACGCCGAACTGATTGATGTTGGTGAGCCGGTTGTAGAACGAGCCGTTATCCCAGAACCCGTCCTCCGAGCAGCCGATGCAGCCGTGACCTGATTGGATCGGGAAGGACGTGCCGCCGTACCAGCGTGTGGTCGAGCACGCGTTGTACGTGGTCGGACCTTTGCAGCCCATCTTGTAGAGGCAGTAACCCTTGCGTGCGCTTTCGTCGTCCCACTGCTCGACGAACTGGCCGGCATCAAAATGCGGTCGCCGATAGCACTTGTCGTGAATGCGCTGAGAGTAGAACATCTTCGGCCGCCCTTGACGATCGAGCTCGGGCAGCTTCTCGAACGTCGCGATATACGTGATGATCGCCGTCATGACCTCCGGAATGGGCGGGCAGCCGGGCACCTTGATGATCGGCTTGTCGTAGATAACCTTGTGGATTGGCACGGCCTGCGTCGGGTTGGGTCGCGCGGCCTGCACGCAGCCCCACGACGCGCACGAGCCCCAGGAGATGATCGCCTTGCAGTTGGAGGCAGCCTTCTTCAATTGGTCGAGATAGGGCTTACCGCCGATGATGCAGTACATTCCATCCTCGTTGAGCGGCGGGTTGCCTTCACAGGCGAGGATGTAGTTTCCGGCGTACTTCTCGATGATCTCATCAACGATCGCCTCGGCTTGGTGTCCGGCCGCGGCCATGATCGTGTCGTCATAGTCGAGAGAGATCATCGACAAGATGACGTCGGACGCGAGCGGGTGCGCGGAGCGGATGAAGGCCTCCGAGCAGCACGTGCACTCGAGACCGTGCAGCCACAGCACCGGCGTGCGGGGCTTGGTCTCAAGTGCGTTGGCCATCGTCGAGACGAACTCTGGCCCGAGCCCGAGCGAAGCAGCGGTCAAGCTGCAGAATTTGAGGAAGCTTCGGCGGGATATGCCCTGCCTCCGCAGTACTTCATAGAAGGTCTCGGTCATTGCTGGCGTTTCTCCCTCGCGCATCGCTGCTGTTCGGCGATGTCGTTCGTTAGAGTCACAGAGCAAGACGCGGACCAATCTTTAGTTATCTTTTAAAATCCGTGATTTGATCGCCTGGCGCACCCCCCGGTCCTGGTTGATGGACTCTCACCATCGATACGAAGTGGATAGCGACTGACCGCCGCACGCTCGGTTGCTCGAGGTCAGTTTGAGGAGACCAATTGCCGAGTGCAGCGCAGCACGCGCACGCCTCTGCATGCGCTCTCAGTCGTCAGCAAGACTCGGCAAACGCTACTCGCTGGCGATGTAGCTGCGCAGGAGTTGCGTCACGTGTTGCATCTCATCGAGCCGATGCATGAAGACGTCGCGCATGCCAATCACCCCGACGAGGCAACCACCATCGACGACTGGCACGTGACGGATGTGGCGCGCGGCCATCACCTTTGACACCTCTGCGAGATTGTCCTGCGGGCTGCAGGTGACGACATTCTTCGTCATCAATGAGGAGACGGGGAGTGTATGCAGCTGCCCGCGATGAAGCGCCAGCGCATATGTGACGTCGCGTTCCGAGATGATTCCGTCGACTGACCGGCCATCCTTGCTGACGACCATCGCGCCCATCCGCTCTTGCTGCAGCCGGCGCGCAAGTATTGCGATACTTTCGGACGGCTTGATCGTCACCGCCCCTGGAGCCTTTGTTTTCAGCAGGTCGGCAACTTTGTTCGAACGTCTCGTTCTCATATGTCCCGCTGCCTCTTGTTGACCGCCGCGCGATGCCTGCGGCTGCGAGGCCGCGTACGGAGCAAGACCCAGACCAATTTGGAATCGCAGCATCTATACCGCCCTTCCGGGAGCGCGTTCCCGATCGCACTGGGCGCGATGTTTTCATTTCGTCACCGCGATGGATGCACGCTGACCACTTGTGTGTCTTGCCCATTACTCAGCGCGCCATTCAACGAGGGATGAGTGGCCCACCCTTCCGCTGCATCTCTATCGAGCACTATCGTCCGTAACGATCTCTGGTTGCGTTGCTTGGGTGATAGTCGTGCGTGTTTGGTTATTGGTGGCGTTTGGCATGCTGGCTGTAGCCTGCGCCGCTCCTTCGGCCGCGCAGCAGGTAGAACAGCTCCCGGCGGTGACTGTCGTAACGACCGCCAAGGAGTCAAAGCCAAAGTCCGCGAAGAAAACCAAACCGGCATCACCACCGGTTGAGGCCCAGGCGCCCTCCGCGGGGACCAAGGACGCGCCGGCGACACTGCCTTTCACGCCGCTCGACGTACTAGACCCGCGCAGCTCTCAGGTCGGCGTGGCGCAATCCGCCAGCCAGGGCATCGTCACGGCCGCGGAATTGGCTGCGACGCCTGTCTATCGCACGGGTGAAATGCTCGAAACCGTGCCCGGGCTGACCGTCACGCAGCATAGCGGCGAGGGTAAAGCCAATCAGTACTTCCTGCGCGGATTTAATCTCGATCACGGGACTGACCTCGCCATCTCCGTCGATGGCATGCCGGTCAACATGCGCACGCACGGCCACGGCCAGGGTTACGCCGACACTAACTTCATCATCCCGGAAATCGTGCGCGGTCTCTCTTTTCACAAAGGCCCCTATTTCGCAGAGGAAGGCGATTTCGCCTCAGCGGGCGCCGTTCATCTCGACGTCGTCGACCAGACGCGCCCCAACTTCGCTAAGCTTGAGATCGGGCAATTTGGCCAACGGCGCGCCGTTGGCGCGCAGACCGCTTCGCTCGGCGTCGACGGCTCGATCATGGTGGCCGGCGAGATCGTGGGCTTCAATGGGCCATGGGAGAACCCAGACGACCTGCGAAAGCTCAACGGTGTCGTCCGCTATTCGAACGGCTCCTATGCTAACGGCTTCGCGCTCACAGCTATGACTTACTCAGGCCGCTGGAACTCCACGGACCAGATCCCCCTCAATGCGGTGGAGGCAGGGAATCTTGACCGCTTCGACGCCGTCGATCCGACGGACGGGGGAACCTCTCACCGCTACAGCCTCTCGGGCCGCTGGCATGCAACCGACGCCGACAGTGCGACACGCATCAATGCCTATCTGATCAAGAGCGACCTCGATCTGTTCAACAACTTCACGTATTTCCTCAACGATCCCGTGAATGGCGACCAGTTCCAACAGTCCGACGATCGCGTGATCGCGGGCGGGACCGCGGCGAAAACCTATTACTCTACTCTCCCGGGCATGGCACAGACTGCAGTGACCTTGGGCATCGACGTGCGTTACGACGACATCGATGTCGGGCTGTTCAATACCAGGCAGCGCCAGCGCCTTTCGACCGTGCGCGAGGACGCCGTATCGGAATCGAGCGCCGGGGTGTTCATGGAGAACACCACGCGATGGACTCAGTGGATGCGCACGACGATCGGACTTCGCGGCGATATTTTCAGCGTCGATGTCGCCAGCGATCGCGGGGAGAACTCGGGGGAGGAAACGGACGGGATGCTCAGCCCCAAAGCCGGCCTGGTGCTAGGTCCCTGGGCCAATACCGAGCTGTATCTCAACGCCGGTACCGGCTTCCACAGCAACGATGCGCGCGGCACCGCCACGACGATCGACCCCGTAAGCCTCGCCAACGTGGATCCCTCTCCGCTGCTCGTGCGCTCCAAAGGCGCCGAGGTCGGCTTGCGCTCGCAGCCGACGCGCGACGTCACGACGACGCTCGCTGCCTTTGTTCTAGATTTCGATTCCGAGATCCTGTTCGTGGGCGACGCCGGCACCACGGAGCCAAGCCGGCCAAGCCGGCGCATCGGAGCAGAGTTCAGCGTGAAGGCGCATCTGCTTCGCTGGCTCTATCTTGACCTCGACGCGGCTTACACCCAGGCGCGCTTCACTGACGAAGACCCGGCCGGCGATCGTATCCCGGGAGCTGTAGAAGGCGTAATTTCAGCGGGGCTATCGTTCGCTGAGCTCTGGGGCGGCATGTTCGGCGCCGCAAATGTGCGTTACTTCGGACCGCGTCCGCTCACCGAGGACAACAGCGTACGATCGAAATCGTCAGCGCCGGTCTCCGCGCGACTGGGATACAATTTTGGCCACGGGCTGATCGTGCAAGTCGACGGATTCAACCTCCTCGACGAGACCGCGAGCCAAATCGATTACTACTACGAATCTCGCTTTCCGGTGGCCGCCAGTCCGGAGGGAGGCATTCACTTTCACCCGCTGGAGCCACGCTCGTTCCGGTTGGCGATCACTCAGCAGTGGTAATTGGCTTCTGACTAGGCGAAACAGACTTGAAAAGCGCCGTCTCTTCGGACGCGGATGCCCGCATCGGGTCAGGACGGCACAAAGCCGTCTCCAGTAACGTGGTTCCCCAGACGGCGGATGCCGTTGTCCGACAATGATGGACCTTTCTTTCCCGAGTAGACCACGTGCCTTGACGCGCTAGGGCGCAGCACCCCCATCGGGCTCATGGTGCCCGAGCGAAAGCGCAAGGGCCGCGTCCTCGACCCGCGCCTCTTCCTGATGAACGAGGCGCGCAAGCGCGTTCGCAAAGCGGCAGAATGCCGGGGCAAAAGACTCGTAATACATTGAAATCATTGGTGAGCCCGGATGGGATCGAACCATCGACATCCTGATTAAAAGTCAGGCGCTCTACCGCTGAGCTACGGGCCCCCAAGGGAGCCGTGCTTTTAGGCGGCTTGCCCCCCAAAGGTCAAGGCGACCGGACACTCAAAGCCTTGCCCCACCGGCTTCTCCCCTGTGCGTTTTGGCCCTTAGTCGGCGTCCCCATGCTGCGCTAAAGAAGCGCGCATGGATCAAAGGACCGGAACAGAAGCCGCCCCTCGCGAGGCGGACGGGCACGTGCACCCCGGCGCTCAGGCGCCGCGCGAAACGCTCACCCCTGCCGCCGACCGTCTCAAGGCGATCGGGTTGATGTGCATTGCCGTCACCCTGTTCTCCGCCCTCGACACCTCGGCGAAGTATCTCGTCACGCACGCGCACCTGCCCGCGATCGAGGTCGTCTGGGCACGCTTCCTCGGCCAGTTCACGCTCATGCTGACGCTCCTGACCGCCATGCCGCTGTCGGCGCTTCTGCACACCAGAAAACTGAAGCTGGAACTGACGCGCTCCTTCCTCATGGTGTCGACCACGGCGTGTAACTTCATCGCCCTGCGCCATCTGCGCCTCGACCAGACCGTATCGGTCACCTTCCTGGCCCCGCTCATCGTCGCCCTGCTCGCCGGTCCGTTCCTCGGCGAATGGGTCGGCTGGCGCCGGCTGGTCGCAATCTTTGTCGGCTTCATTGGCGTACTCATCGTCGTGCATCCGGGCTTCGGCGCCCTGCACCCCGCCTTCGCCGTCTCCTTCACCGGCATGCTCGTCTATTCGTTCTTCATGATCCTGACGCGCTATCTCGCGGCCTACGACAAGCCGATCACCATGCTGTTCTATTCGATCCTCATCGGCACGTTCGCGCTCGCGCCCTTTGCCATCTGGCAATGGGTCTGGCCGCAAAACTGGAGCGAATGGCTGCTGCTGTCAGGTCTCGGGGTCTTCGGCGGCGTCGGGCATTACCTTTTCATCCACGCCTATCGCCTCGCGCCCGCATCCAGCGTCGCGCCGTTCCTCTACGTGCAGCTTTTGACGATGGTGGCATTCGGCTTCGCCGTGTTCAGCGATATGCCCGACATCTACACGCTTGTAGGCTCGGCGGTGATCATCGGCTCAGGCATTTATCTTCTGCACCGCGAGAACAAGCTGCGCGCCGAAGTCGCCCCCACCGACCCACCCTGACGGACCGAGCGCAGCGACATGACTTCGTTATCCTCGGGCAGTCCTGCTGCTGTCCGGGTGAGGTCGGCAGCCGCCACCACTCCCGTCATGGCCGAGAAGTCGGCCATCCACGCCACTATCGAGGCGCACAACCGTCGCCAGGAAATGGAGACGTTTCCTCTACCTCTCCAGCAATCTCTCAACGTCGCGATTGCTGAAGCTGGCGTGGACGGCCACCTGCGTGGCCGTGACGGAATCATGTTCTGCGCCTAAGCCTATAGAATTCCGGCTGACTTCGTCATCCTCGGGCGCCAAATGCGCCCGTGCAGCTTGCGTCACCCCTGAAAAACGCCGCCGAAGGCGCCAAGGGCCCAAGGGGGCCCGGCGCGAGCGCCGGCCCTCAACCCGCGCGACATCAGCCGCAGACAAAGCTGCTCACCGCTTGCGTCACGAACAAAAAACGATGCTTCTTGCAGCTCGTGTCAGGCCTACTCGATCTTACTAAGCGTCTCTTCTGCCCAGGCATCGAAGCGCCCCTCGGCAATCGCCGCGCGCATCGCCGCCATCAGCTCCTGATAGAACGCCGTATTCACCCACGACAGCAGCATCGCCCCCAAAAACTCGCCCGAACGAATGAGGTGATGCAGATACGCGCGTGAATAATCGCGCGCGGCCGGGCACGAGCTTTGCGGATCGAGCGGCGCTGAATCTTCCGCGTGCATGGCGTTGCGCAGGTTCACCTTGCCGTTCCAGGTGAAGGCGAGGCCATGACGCCCGTTGCGCGTCGGCAGCACGCAATCGAACATATCGACGCCCCGCTGCACCGACTTGATCAAGTCAGACGGCGTGCCCACGCCCATCAGATAGCGCGGCTTCGTCGTCGGCAGATGCGGCAGCACACCTTCCAGCGTGCGCAGCATCAGCTCCTGCCCCTCGCCCACCGCAAGACCACCGACCGCATAGCCGGGAAAATCCATCGCCACCAGCGCATCGGCCGAGCGCTGCCGCAGCTCCGCATCGGTCCCGCCCTGCACGATTCCGAACAGCGCCTGTCCGGGCGCCGCACGCGTCTCGAATGCGCGCTTCGCCCGCTCCGCCCAGCGCAGCGACAGCTCCATCGCGCGCTCAACCTCCCGCCGCTCCGCCGGCAGCTCGATGCATTGGTCGAGCTGCATCTGAATATCCGAGCCAAGCAGGCACTGGATATCGACCGCGCGCTCCGGCGTCAGCATGTGCCGGCTGCCGTCGATGTGCGAGCGGAAGCGCACGCCCTCTTCGCTCATCTCGCGGATCTTCGACAGCGACATCACCTGAAAGCCGCCGCTGTCGGTGAGGATCGGGCCATCCCAGCGCATGAACGTGTGCAGACCGCCGAGCCGCGCCACGCGCTCCGCACCCGGCCGCAGCATCAGGTGATACGTGTTGGCCAGAACGATATCGGCGCCGGCCGCCTTCACCTGATCGAAGTACAGCGCCTTCACCGTCCCCACAGTACCGACGGGCATGAAAGCCGGCGTGCGCACTGCCCCGTGCGGCGTCGTCAGCAGCCCGAGACGCGCCGCCCCGCTCTGCCCTTTCAGTTCGAAACCGAAACTCGCCACCCGCTCTTGCATCTAACCTATCGCTTTGGCCTTTTTGATCCGCGCACTGCAACTGCCATGTCTCATGGCACCTGTCACGCGGGCGAGGGGTTAATCCGCCCGGAACAACAATGAAGAGTCACCGTATGAATAGAACCGGTAGCCTTGCGCAATCGCATGTGCGTAGGCCGCCTGCATCCGCTCCAGCCCGGCAAACGCCGACACCAGCATGAACAGCGTCGAGCGCGGCAGGTGGAAGTTCGTCATCAGGACATCGACCGACCGGAACCGGTAGCCCGGCGTGATGAAGATGTCGGTCGAGCCGCTGAACGGTTCGAGTTCACCGCTCACCGAAGCCGACTCCAGCAGTCGCAGCGACGTCGTCCCGACAGCCACGATGCGCCCGCCCCGCGCCCGCGCAGCCTTCAGCTCCGCCACCGTCTCGGCACTCACCTCGCCCCATTCGGAATGCATCTTGTGGCCGGAAGTATCTTCCGCCTTCACCGGAAGGAACGTTCCCGCCCCAACGTGCAGCGTCACGAAGTGCTTCTCGATGCCCCGCGCCGCGAGCGCTTCGAAAAGCTCCGGCGTGAAATGCAGCCCAGCCGTCGGCGCCGCGACAGCGCCATCGTGCGCGGCATAGACGGTTTGATAGTCGGCCCTATCCGCCGCCTCGACGCCGCGCTTGCCCGCGATGTACGGCGGCAGCGGCATCTCGCCCACAGCGGCAATCGCCGCATCGAGATCGGGACCGGAAAGATCGAACGCGACGTCGACCTCTCCTGCATCGCCGCGTGCTTCGACGGTTCCATCGAGCGCGCCCTGCATGCACATCTCGCCGCTATGCCCGAAGTGCAGCCGGTCACCCGGCTGCAACCGCTTCGCCGGCCGCGCCAGTGCACGCCAGCGATTGGCACCGAGCCGCTCGATCAACGTCAGTGCCACGTTCGCCGTCAGATCGCCTCGACGACGCACGCCTTCGAGCGCCGCTGGAATGACCCGGGTATCGTTGAAGACGAGCGCATCGCCCGAGCGCAGCAGCCCCGGCAGGTCTCGCACCCCGCGGTCCCCGAACGGGCCGCCACCTTCGGGCACCACGAGCATGCGCGCACTGTCGCGCGGGCTGGCCGGATGCAGCGCGATGGCTGCCTCGGGCAACTCGAAATCGAAAAGGTCGGTACGCATCTAGGTCAAGCGGATCAGCAGCGCCCCGGCGAGAAGCAGCACAGCGCCGCCGACGCGGCCGACGGTGATCTCGCGTACGGCAAGGCCGAAGTAACCGAAGTGATCGAGCACCAGCCCACCGACGAGTTGCCCCGTCACGATGAAAGCCATCGTGGCTGCCGTCCCGAGCTTCGGCGTCAGGATGATCGTAATTGTCACGTATGCTGCGCCTAGGCAGCCGCCGGCGATGAACATCCAGAGCGGAGGCGCGCGCCAAGCGATGGAGACGCCCTGCGCCAAGGAAGAAGCACTCGCCAGCGCCACCAGCACAACCGCGCCGGCGATGAACGACGCCGCCGCCGCGGCAAGGGGAAAGCCCAGATCGCGCGCCAGATGCGCATTGATCGGCGACTGCAGAGCGATGAACGCACCGGCCAGAACACCGGCAAGCCCCCAGACGAAACCCATCATGCGCCGACGTCTCCTTGCGACGGGTATCTCCGTCAACCGCGTCCCGAGAACAGCTCCCATGCGCCGCCCAGCGCCACGATCAGCCAGCCAACGATCATCGTCGTCCCGCCCGTCGGAGCCGCCATCGGGAACAGCCGGTCGCCCGTAAACGTCCTCAGCGCGATGTCGCCGCTGAACAGCGTCGCACCGGCCAGCAGCAGGAACGCAGCAAACAGAAATATCCCCGGATGCGACGCCCGTGCCGCAACCGCGATGATCGCCGCCGAGGCCGTTGCATGCATGATCAGGAAGTACGCCGGCGGCGTCAGTGCGGAAAGATCGCTGCCATGCGCTCCAGCAGCGGCAAGCGCCACGCCCGCCGCACCCGCAAGTCCGGCATAGACAATGAGTGCTGCGCCCATCGTGCTCAGGCTGGAAGCTTCCATGACAAGTCCTCTTTCCGCACTCTTTGTTTACGCTGCGTCCGCGCCGACTTTCACCGACACCATGCGGTCCGGGTTCTGCACTGGCTCGCCGCGCTTGATCTTGTCGACGTTTTCCATGCCCTCGATCACCTTGCCCCACACGGTATACTGGCCGTCGAGGAAGGTGGCATCGTCGAACACGATGAAGAACTGGCTGTTGGCGCTATCCGGGCTCTGCGCGCGCGCCATCGAGCAAACGCCGCGCACGTGCGGCTCGCGGTTGAACTCGGCCTTCAGGTTCGGATAGCTCGAGCCACCCGTACCGATGCCCTTCGGGCAGCCGGTCTGCGCCATGAAGCCTTCGATCACGCGATGGAACGGGATGCCATCGTAAAAGCCTTCGCGCGCCAGCGTCTTGATGCGCTCGACGTGCTTCGGTGCAAGATCGGGACGCAACTCGATCACCACGCGGCCCTGCGTCGTCTCGATGATGAGTGTGTTCTCCGGATCAGGCGTCGCCATGGTTGTCTCCAAGCTGGGGGGTTGAGGCTCGTAGCCGGGTTAGGGTTTAGGGGGTCGCGCCCGCGGGCGCAAATGCCGTGCCCGCGGCCTTCCGACCGCCCTCGCACGCCTGTCGGGGCTCACGCGCACGGCGGGAATCAGGCAGCGCGCACGCTCCAGCACTCTGGCAGGTGCCCCCGCCAGACGGGCCAGGAAATGAGCGTCCGCGCCGTTACTTCTTGGCGTCCGGCTGCAGGTAGACCTTTTCCATGATGTCGGGCACCGCCGGAGGCTCACCCTTGGCGATCTTGTCGACGGCGTCCATGCCGTCGATCACCTGCCCCCACACGGTGTACTGGCCCGTCAGGCTCGAGCACCCCGTATCGTTGAAGCAGATGAAGAACTGGCTGTTCGCGCTATTGGGGTCCGCCGTGCGCGCCGCGCCCACCGTGCCGCGCCTGTAAGGTTCTGACGAAAACTCGGCCGGCAGATCGGGATAGTTGGAGCCGCCCGCGCCGCTACCCAGCGGATCGCCCGTCTGCGCCATAAAGCCGTCGATCACGCGATGGAACTTCAGGCCGTCGTAGAAGCCTTCCTTCGCCAGCGTCTTGACGCGCTCGACATGCTTGGGCGCCAGATCCGGACGCAATTTGACGAGAACCTTCCCGTGCTTGGTCTCGATCACCAGTATGTTGCCGTCGGCGCTCGCCTGTTGCTGGTCCGAGCACGCCGCGCCCGCAAGCGCAAAGAACGCCAGCATGAGGCAAGTCAACATCCGCATGGGGCTTCCCTTCCCGTAGTTTCTGCTGAGGCACTGAGCGGCGGCATTCGAGCATCGACCGCTATCCGTGTCGATTTTACCGCTCCTCGCCGCGCGCGCAACGACGCCGTGCCCGGACTAGCCCTTTTGCAGGGCTTTCGCTTTCAGCTTCGCAGCAACGGCGGGCGAAACGAACGAGGAGGCATCGCCCCCCATTTCAGCGATCTGGCGCACCAGATTCGCTGCGATATGCCCAACCGAGGGGGTCGCCGCGAGAAACACCGTCTCGATGTCGGATGCCATCGCAGCATTCATGCTGCCCATGCGCACCTCGTAATCAAAGTCCGTGGCATCGCGCAGCCCGCGCACGATCACTCCGGCACCTGCAGCACGCGCGGCATCGACCGCCAGCCCGCCGAACGTTGTGATGTCGATCGTGACGCCCGACTCGTCCGCGATGGCTTTTGTCTCCGCCTCCAGCATCGCCACCCGCTCCGCCACGGAAAATAGCGGCCGCTTGGCGTCATGCGTGCCGACCCCGATCACCAGGCGGTCGAACAGACGGCAAGCGCGCGCGATGACATCCGTGTGCCCGAGCGTCACGGGATCGAAGGAGCCGGAATAAAACCCGATGCGTTGCATAGACGGTCAACACGCCTTGAGTTGTATGGGGCCACGCAATGTCGCGGCCACGCAGCCTACATCAACCCCGTAGCGTATCGCGTAAACAAAAAAGAACGGGCGGGGCCTTCCGGCACCCGCCCGATCGATTAATGGCTTTGCCTGGAACCGGCTTACTTCAGCGGCTCGACCGAGCGCGAACCGAAGAGGTCCGATAGGTTGAAGCGATAGCCAAGGTTGGCGGTCACATACAGCGGGTCGAGGTCGTGCTTGGCGGAAACGCCGCTCGAGTAGTTCAGCTCCGTGTCGAGCCACGCCTTCTTCACGTCGATGCCGAGCGACCAGCCCTGGCCGAGGTCGTAATCGACGCCGCCCTGCAGCACAAAGCCCCAGCTATCGTCGAAATCGACGCTGCTGCCAGCGAGGTTCGACTTCTCGTCGAAGTAGTGGATCCACTGCACGCCAGCGCCGACGTAAGGCTTGATGGGGCCCATGCCGTCGAAGTGGTACTGCGCAGTCAGGATCGGCGGAAACACCCACGTGGAGGCCAGCTTGCCGAGGCTGCCAAGCTGGCCCGACTTGCCATCCACGTTCACCTGGGCGAAGCAGCAGAACAGCTCGACGGCCCAGTTGTTGGTGAGATAGTAGGTCAGCGCCAGCGTCGGGATGACCGTGTCGTTGACCTCAGCCGTGCCAAGCGGAACCGGCGACGTGGACGTCGTGTTGTCGTCGAAGATAATGCCCGTCACGCCCAGCTTTGCTTGGAAATTGCCGCTGCTGTCGCCGGCCTGAGCGGGCACCGCCGCCATCACACCCATTACCAGCGCGGCTGCGCTAATCCAGATCGTCTTTGCTCGCATCGTAGTGCCCCTTCTGTCTCAGCCCCGCTTCCGCGCCCCCACGGCGTTCGACTCGGGACCAAATCGATGTGCACAACCTTCCCCTAAACCTGTGAATTGCCGAGGGATTAATCTGCGACTACACTGACGAATATCAGGCCTACAGACGCTCGATCAGTCCCTGTGGCGCGCCCGACACGAAATGGTTGACGCCGCTCAAAAGTATCCTGGCAACTTCGCCGCGCGGCCTTCTGGTCGCACGTCCCCCGGCTTTGATCAGGATCAAGCCCGGAAAGGGCAATGCCGTGCACACTTGAAAACATGACAATCCTTGATAGCAGCGCGCACACCGTGAGCCAGCATCAGCCTTCCCAGCGTCTCGGTCCCCGGATCGGAGAATCGGAAACAGTCATGCGCGAGCATGCGACGCCCGTGCGCGCACGCCGTCGGCAGCGCCTCGCGCTCGATCAGGCGCCCGCCGAGGCCGTCTATATCGTCCGCTCCGGACTGCTCGGCACCGAAGCGTCCCCTCCCGGAAAACACAGGCAGTTGCTGGAGTTATTCTATCCGGGAGACATCATCCGCCGCGCGCTCGTGCCCGACCTTCCGGGCCTCACGCTCACAGCATTGAGCGTCACCGAAGTATGGCGCCTTCCCGCCCGCAGCTTCGATTCGCTGACTGCGGCCAACCCCGATCAGATCAGTCAGACTCAGAAGCGTCTTGCTGAGCAGCACGCCCGTGCGACGCTCCACGCCTCGATTATCGGCGCGTTGAGCGGCGATGAGCGATTCGCTTCTCTGCTGATCGAATTGGGCCTGCGCCTCGGCATGCGCGGGCCGGCTGGGATCTCGTTTGATGTCCCGCTATCGCGCACCGACGTCGCCGACTACCTGTCGCTCAATCCCGACACTTTGAGCCGCATCACGTCGCGCTTCAAATCGCGTGGACTGCTGCAGCACGCCCGCAACGGGCACACCGTGCTTCCCGCCTGGGAGGCGCTGCTGCAGGCAAGCCCGATCGCAACGACGCTGCAGACGCTTCACGCGCCCAGCACCTGAAACCAAACCGGTCGAAAAGCAAGGTCGACACCCTTCCGGGTGCGCGACCTTCCGCGCTTCACCAACCGGCTATTCCGTTGCAGGCGTCTCGTCGCCGGCGCCCGCTTCGTCCTCGCCGTCCTCGGGCTCGCTGCCGTCGTCGGGGATGCGCTCCACCGACACGACCTTGTCGCCGTCCGTCTTGAAGATGCGCACGCCCTGCGTGTTGCGGCCGGCGATCCGCACGTCGTTGACCGGGCAGCGGATGAGCTGACCGCCATCCGTCACCAGCATGATCTGATCGCTGTCGACCACCGGGAACGACGCCACCAGCGGTCCATTGCGGTCGTTGACGACCATGGCAACGATGCCTTTGCCGCCGCGACCGGAGATTCGATATTCGTACGACGACGAGCGTTTGCCGAAGCCGCGCTCCGACACCGTCAGAACGAACTGCTCTTTGGCTGAAAGTTCGGCGAACCGTTCCGGCGTCAACTCGGCAGCCGCAGCTCCCTCGACCTCTTCCTCGTCCGCATCCGCCGCCTCGACAACCTCGTCAGCGATATCATCGCCCTGTGCCCGGCGCAGCATGTTGGCCTGCTTCAGGTAGGCGGCACGCTCTGGCGCGTCGGCACCGACGTGCGTCAGCACCGTCATCGAGATGATCTCGTCGCCGTCGTCAAGCTTGATGCCGCGCACGCCGTCCGAGTCACGTCCCTTGAACAGACGCACCTCGTCTTCCAGCAGGAAGCGGATGCAGCGCCCTTTGGCGGTGGTCAGCAGCACGTCGTTATCGGGCGTGCAGATATTCACCGACACGATCTGATCGCCCTCGTCGAGCTTCATCGCGATCTTGCCGTTGCGATTGATATTCTCGAAGTCCGACAGCGCATTGCGACGCACCCTGCCCGAGCGCGTAGCGAACGCCAGTTGCAGCGTGCCCCACGTCTCGGCGTCTTCGGGTAGCGGCAGGATGGAGGTGATCACCTCGCCCTGCGCCAGCGGCAACAGGTTCACCAGCGCCTTGCCCACGGCCTGCGGTGTCGCTGCTGGCAGACGCCACACCTTCATGCGGTAGCACATGCCGCGCGACGAGAAGAACAGCACCGGCGTATGCGTCGAGGCGACGAACAGCGTCGTGATGACATCTTCTTCGCGCGTGCCGGCGCCCGAACGCCCCTTGCCGCCACGCCGCTGCGCCCGATAGGTCGCCAGCGGCACGCGCTTGATGTAGCCCTTGTGCGAGACGGTGACGACGACGTCCTCGCGCTGGATCAGATCCTCGTCCTCGACGTCGCCGTCCATCTCGAGGATTTCGGTCTTACGCGGCGTCGCGAACTCTTCCTTGATGGCCGTCAGCTCGCCGACGACGATATCGACGATCCGCCGGCGCGAAGCCAGAATGGCGAGATATTCGCGGATCTCTTCGCCCAGTTTCTTCAACTCGTCGGCGATCTCGTCGCGTCCCAGAGCCGTGAGGCGTGCAAGGCGCAAATCCAGGATCGCCTTGGCCTGCTCTTCCGACAGCTTGTAGGTGCCCTCGGTCGACACTTTGTGCCGCGGATCGGCGATCAGCTCTACAAGCGGCGCGATATCGCGCGCCGGCCAGTCCCGCGCCATCAACTGCTCACGAGCATCCGCCGGGCTCGGCGCATAGCGGATGAGCTTGATCACCTCGTCGATGTTGGCAACGGCAATCGCCAAGCCAACCAACACGTGCGCGCGATCGCGCGCCTTGTTGAGCAGGAACTTGGTGCGCCGGCTCACCACCTCCTCGCGGAAGGCCGTGAACGCCTCGATCATGTCCTTGAGGTTGAGCTGCTCAGGACGCCCGCCGGTGAGCGCCAGCATGTTGGCGCCGAACGAGGTCTGCAGGTCGGAGTAGCGATAGAGCTGGTTCAGCACCACGTCGGCAACCGCATCGCGCTTCAGCTCGATGACGATACGCATGCCTTCGCGGTTGGTTTCGTCCCAGATATCCGAGATGCCCTCGACGCGCTTCTCGCGCACCAGATCGGCAATCTTCTCGATCAGCGTCTTCTTGTTGACCTGGTAAGGGATGGCGGTGACGATCAGCGCCTCGCGATCCTTGCGGATCTCCTCCACCTCGACCTTGGCGCGCATCAGGATCGAGCCGCGACCCTTGTGATACGCGGCCAGAATCCCGGCGCGGCCGATGATCAGAGCGCCAGTCGGGAAATCCGGTCCCTGGATAATCCCGCACAGCTCGTCGATGGTGATCTCAGGGTTTTCCAGCTGCGCCAGGCAAGCGTCGATGACCTCGCCAAGATTGTGCGGCGGGATGTTCGTCGCCATGCCGACAGCGATGCCGCCAGCGCCATTGACGAGCAGGTTCGGAAACTTTGCCGGCAGCACCGACGGCTCGAGCAGTCGGTCGTCGTAGTTCGACTTGAAGTCGACAGTGTCCTTGTCGAGATCGTCGAGCAGATACTGCGCCACCTTTGACAGGCGCGCCTCGGTGTAGCGCTCGGCCGCGGGCGGATCGCCATCGACCGAACCGAAGTTTCCCTGGCCGTCGATCAGCGGCACGCGCATGGAGAAGTCTTGCGCCAGACGCACCAGCGCATCGTAGATCGCGAGGTTACCGTGTGGATGGAAGTCGCCCATCGTGTCGCCCACGACTTTGGACGACTTCATGTGCTTCTTGTTCCAGTCGAGCCCCAGTCGCTGCATCGCGTAGAGGATGCGGCGATGCACGGGCTTCAAGCCGTCGCGGACATCGGGCAGCGCGCGCGAGACGATAACGCTCATCGCGTACTCGAGGTACGAGCGCTTCATCTCGTCCGAAATCGTCACGGGGCGGATGTCGCTCGGCTGTTTGCCTGCGGGCATCTGGTCGTCGGTGCTATCAGCCACGATTTGTTTGGGTCCGCTTCAACAGCGCGACGCACGCCTTTTCGGGGCGTGCGTCGGCAGGGTCAGAATCTGCCGTCAGATTACCCCAAACGCTCCCTCTGGTGCAACGTGCGCGACGCTTTGTGGCACCGTTCTCAACCTCATAATTTTCATCGCTAAATCATCAACTTATTGGCCGGCTTTATCCTCAGGACCCGCCCCCTCCCGCCCCGCATCGGACTTGAGAGCGTCACAGTCTGGCGCTACATGCCTGCCCGCGCCCACGTATGGTTAATCCTACGCGGGGCACGGGCGCCGACGACGGGCCCGTTCGAGAACAACAGGAGAGTTCGATGCAAAGAGGTGTGTTGGCCCTGGCAGCCGTTGCAGCGTTCTGGACGCTGCCGGCAATTGCAGACCCGGCCATCCCCCAGGACGTGTTCGTCACCACGCAGGGTGAAGGACAGTATCTCGCCAAGGATCTGCTCCTTGGCGCCAAGGTTCACAACAAGGATGGCGCCATCATCGGCGACGTCGAAGACCTCATCCTCAACGCCAACAATCAGGTCGAAGGCGTGATCCTGGGCGTCGGCGGGTTCGCCGGCTTCGGCGAGAAGCGCGTCGGCGTTGCCCTCCCCGCTCTGCAGATCAAGAACGAAAGCGGCGTCGTCATCGTCAGCCTGCCCGAAGCCACCAAGGAAACGCTCGATGCGCTTCCGGCCTTCGAGCGCAAGCAGCCGCCGAAGTCGCTCATCGACCGCGCCATCGAGAAGGCTAAGGAGCTTTCCGACAAGAGCTCCGTGACGGCGAAGGACGCCTACGAGAAGGCCAAGGAAGAGGCCGGCCCTGCGCTTCAGCGCGCCGAGGAAGCGGCCAAGAAAACCTACGAGGAGAGCGTGAAGCCCGCTCTCGACAAGGCCGGCGAGGCGACCAAGGAAGCCTACGACGCCGCCAAGGACGCGATGGCTCCCAAGCCTGAAGCAACACCGGCCGAGACGCCGCCAGCCGCAGAAGCTCCCAAGACCGAGGCTGCACCAGCGGCACCAGCCGAAACGCCGGCTGAGACCCCGCCGGCCGAGGCTCCGAAGGACGCTGCTCCCGCGCCCACGCCCTAAGCACGTTTCGCACGATCGAAGCTTCGAGAGCCCCGCCTCAGTGCGGGGCTCTTTTTTTATGCTGATGCAGTTTGTCGAGAACCTCAGCCACAAGCTCCAATTCGGATTTGCGCCCATCGACGCGAAGAGTGGGAGCAGTCTGCTCGGCAAGCCACGCTAAATGGCGGTGAAGACTGCGGCTCGTAAATGTCGGGTCATCGTAGCGTGACGCCCACTCGGCGAACGCCTTGTGGTTCTCGTGCATGTCATTCCCCGGAAGAATGCGGTCCCCGTAACGCTGTTTTTCCCGCTTCTTCAGCCTTGCCATGCGCACGGGCGTTGGCGTGATCACCATCACGATGAGATCGACGGTCGATATGAGTGAGTCTCCCCACCCGTCGAACGACCCTGACAATACCCAAGCCCCGTCCCCCAGCGCCGCGGCGATCATCCGCACGCGCTTCTCTACTGGGCGCTTCTCGGTAAAGGGCGGATCAGTCGGCATCCAGTAGAAGTCGTCGCAGTCGACGTGCAGGGCGTGCAAGGCCTTCGCCAAGCCTGCGCCGAGCGTCGTAACGCCCGAGCAGGACGCGCCTGTCAGATAAATCCTGCTCACGGCAGTCCCCCAAAAACGAAAGAGCCCGGCGGTGAGGCCGGGCTCTCGAAGTCAAGCAAGTCGAAGCCCAATCAGCGGCCGAGGACGCACACCGTTGCCGGGCCCTTGATCATGTTCAGTCCGAGCGTCTGCCGATACGTCAGGTCGACGCGGTCGATGATGCGACGCTCGCCGCGCAGATCGAGCGGAGGCGTCTCGTCGCCGTCGCCGATCTTCTTGCGCACGACGATCTGGTCGGGCGGCCCGCGCTCGTAAACGACCGTGAGGTCGATGAGTTCGATCTTGCTGCCGCGCACGAGCAGCTTGATCGCGCTGAAGCGTCCCTCGCGGCGACCGACGCGGATCGTATCGCGGTCAGGCTTGAGGCCCACCTTGCCGCAGCCCAACTCTTCCCAGCGCGCAACCGGCGGCGGAGGAGGAGGCGGCAGGTTCTTCAGTCCGAACACGGCGACCTTGGCTTGCCCACGGAAGCCCGGGCGCGAGCGGTAGACGATCTCGATCCGATCGATCAGGCGATCACCGCCGACCAGATCGATCGGCCGGGTGCGGTCTCCGGCGCGGATGCGCTGGCGCACGCGAACGTCCTGCGGCATGCCGCGCTTGAAGAACACCTTGAGATCGAGGATTTCGACGTCATTGTCGCGAACCTCCAGCGCAATCTTGCTGAAAAATCCCTCGCGGCGGCCGACGCGGATGACATCGCGGTCGACACCAAAGCCGACGGCCTGCTCGCCCAGCATTTCCCACTGCTCGCGCATGGGCGGCGGCGGCGGCCCGCGATCGTAGCCAGGAGGCGGCCCTCTGTCGCGGTCCCGCGGCTGAGCCGACGCAACGTCGGCGGTTACACCAAACGCAAGCACTGCAAGAAGTGGCGCCATAGTGGATCGCCAGAACATTATCTTCACTCCCTTAAGTTGCTCCCGCGACCGGTGCCGGCGGGCGGCAAAAGCAATGCGGGTCTTCAGCGACGAAATTGTGATAGCTGCATCAACCTGAATGCAGGCTGCACGTGAGCGGCCCAGCATTAACCCTTCATACCGCAGCCAAAACCGGTTGAAGCGCGCGTGACCGCCCGGAACAGCCGGCAGCCACGAAAAAACCCCGGGGAAACACCCCGGGGTCGAAGTACGGGAGTAGCGTGGCTCAGAACGGAATTTCGTCGTCCAGCTGCTTGTCGAAGTTACCGCTGCTCTTCGCTCCGCCCCCGCGCGGGGCCGAACGAGCCGGAGGCGCGTCGGAGTAACCGCCCGTGTCGCCGGCGTAATCTGACTGACCGCCCTCGCTCATGCCGCCCGAGCGGCCATCGAGCATGGTGAGATTGCCGTTGAAGCCCTGCAGCACGACTTCGGTCGAGTAACGGTCCTGACCCGACTGGTCCTGCCACTTGCGCGTCTGCAGCGCGCCCTCGATGAAAACCTTGGAGCCCTTGCGCAGGTACTGCTCAGCGAGCTTGCACAGGTTCTCATTGAAGATCACGACCGAGTGCCACTCGGTCTTCTCGCGCCGCTCGCCCGTCGCCTTGTCGCGCCAGGTGTCGCTCGTGGCGATGCGCAGGTTGGCGATCGGACGGCCATCCTGCGTGCGGCGGATCTCCGGATCCCTACCGAGATTGCCGACCAGGATCACCTTGTTGACCGAACCAGCCATGCCGTCACTCCTCGCATTCCGTGGCGCCAAGCGGGCGCCGAAAGCCCTCAAGCTCCTCACCCGCCGCATCAGCCACGATGAGTCGCACTCGCAACCTTAGTTACCCTATCGCGCCGCCCGAATACGGTCCGGGTCGAGGTTTGCACATGATTGTGTTTGCACGTTCGCTATATGTTCTTAAGCTAGGGTAGAATTTGCCGCTCTGCAAGGGGGGCAGCACCACGAACGAGGAGACCGCGGCCGCGCCTAGTTGCGCACGGTTTCCGCGGTCGATGACAGATCGCGCATCACCTTTTCAGGCATGGTACTCGCGGCCGGGCAGGAAGTTGCCCGCAGTCCGTCATAGACCGAAACCACATCGCCGCGGAACTGAGGCGCCAGCGCCCGCCGCGCGATGCCCGTGGCAACGCCCCCATTGCTCCACCGCGCGCTGCACATCAGCTTGGTCAGGTACGTCGTGAGGTCGACGGTATAGTTCAGAGCCGGCGGAACCGGCGAAGCCCCGATCCAGCTCTGCCAGCGCTGCTGATCGAGCGAGCCGCTCCACTTTGCGTCCTGCGCCGCCACCTGCGCCACGAACTCCTGGCTCCGCTGCCGCAGCTCCGGATCGGCAATCTGCTCCATCCGCCCCTTCATCGCCGCCCGCTCCTGCTCGTCGGGCGCCCGCACCACCAGCTGGCTCAAGTCCGTAAGCCCGGTAGAATCCCACGTCGGCGGCTGCGTCATCCACACGGCTGCGCCCCGGAGGTCGCTGCCCGTCATCTTCATGCCAGTCATGTCGACGCCGAGCAGCCGCGCATTCTGCAGGCTGGCAGCTTCGATGCTGGCGTCACGCAGCACTGCACCATCGAGCCGCGCGAAGTTCAGCAGCGCCCCCTGCAGCGAGGCGCTGGAAAAATCGGCCAGCTGCAGCTGCGCGCCGGTGAGATCTGCCCCCTGCAGCGAGGCATTGAGGAAGTTTGCACCCTCGGCTCGCACCCCGCCTGTGAGGTCCGCCTTGTCCAGGCGCGCATTCGACAACGACGCCCCGACCAGCGAGGCGTTCGCCAGTTCCGCCCCTTCGACGAGCGCCTCGTCGAGCTTGGCGCCATCGAGGTCGATGCCCCATAGCTTCCCCTGGCCCAACTTGGCGCGGCTGAAATCGGCCCCCTTCGCCGAGGCGCACCGCCCCTTCACCCGGTTGTTGCTGAGCAGAACCACATCCGGCTCCGCGCAAGCCAGCGAGACGTTTTGCAGGTTGGCGCCAACGAGGCTCGCCCCATCGAGCTTTGCGCCCGTCAGGTCGGCTCCCGACAGGTCAGTGCGGTCGAGCTTTGCAAAACGCAGATCACGTCCCCGCAGCCGCAGCGATTTGTCGGCCCCTTCATCCCGGTCGGCGACGAGATCGGAATCGGTCACGACGAGATTGCGCCGGAATATCCCGAACAGCGCTCCATCCGACGAAGCGTTGACGAACGGCAGCGCAAAGCCGCCACCCTGCTGCACCTTGCCCCCAACGGCGGGCGAAACCAGCCCCGTCAGCCGCTGTCCGATCCGGTCCAGCCGCTCACCCGGCACGGTCGCCGAGAAGTATGACAGGTATGCCGCCACCATCAGCACCAGCACCGTCGCGACGACGCTCAGCGGATGCGTGATCGTGGAGCGCAGAAACGCCTGGAAAAACGAGGTTTCGGCCCGCATCAGGAACACGCCGATCAAGAGGATTCCCGCGATATCCAGCGTCAGGAAAATGCGGTTGATCCACGTCGTGGTGACGTCGTGATAGGGCAGGAATGCCACCTGCATGTAGAGCAGCAGCACCACCGGCAGAATGACGATGGTGAGCCAGGAAATGAGGTTCAGGAAGCCGCTCATCACAGCCGAACGCTGCGGACCCGCCAACGCCTGCACCAAGAAGAAATTGTGCACCTCGAGCCGCAGCGGGTGCGTGCGCTTGTTGGACAGCTCCAGATAGCGGATCGCCTGGTCGAACTCGAGCGCCTTGCGCGCCAGCAGCACCAATTGTGACAGTATCCCCAGGTGGAACAGCACCAGCACGATCGGCGCAAACTGGAAGAATTGCTTGAGCTGGATCTTCACCTGCAGGATCGGCAGCTGCACCGGGGTTTCCAGCAGCAGCGCCTCGTGCGTGACACCGGCAACCGCAATCACCAGATAGGTCATGATGGCGAGGAAAATCAGCCAGCCGGTGTGCGCGGTGTCACTCGAGCTGTTCACCGCCTCGAGCAGACTGTAGGGATTGACCGGCGTCTCGGTTTCGGGAGAAAGACGAGCCCTGTCCGTCATGCAGTGACACCCCCACGCTGAACGCGTGCGAACTACGCAGACCTTATGGGAGAAAGTGTGACATCTGGCGCGCGTTTTTCCCCCGCGCGTTACAGAACCCCATCATCCCCCTTGCTCTTTCCCCATGCTGCATTGCATGAGTCAAGCAAGAGTCGGCACCATCGCGACTCTCGACGTCCGTAGCGGCCCAAGGGTGGCCGAAACACCGCAGGAGAGCACCCCGCGTGAGCGCCGCTCAGTATAACTGCCGCAAATGCCCCGGTTATTGCTGCTCATACCCGCTCATCCCCTTGGATAAGCGCGATGTCGAGCGCCTGGCCCGTCATCACAACATGACCTTCGAGGCGGCCAAACAGGCCTTTACCAAGGAGGACCATGGCCGCAAGTACGCCATGCGGCGCAAAAAGGATGACATCTACGGCCGCATCTGCCGCTTCTTCGACACCAAGGAGCGCTGCTGCACGATTTATCTGGCCCGGCCGAGTGTATGCCGGTCGTTCCCGGGCGGCGGCCGTTGCGGCTACTACGACTTCCTCTCCTTCGAGCGCCGCGCTCAGGAGGACGAGAAGTTCGTCGCCCTCACAAATCACGAGGACTGACACCGTTTCGCCTGTCATTCCGGGCGAGCAGGCCGCGGCCGGCGAGACCCGGGACCCAGCGAACGAGCGGCGCAGCCTCATTCTTTCGCCGCTAGCCCGTCGTCACGGCCGTTTCGACGTCCGACGGATCGACCCGCCGCTCAAGCCCACGCGCCAGCTTCTCGCGGTCGAGCTCGCCCTCCCACGCCGACACCACGATCGTCGCCACACCGTTGCCGATGATATTGGTGAGCGCCCGGCACTCGCTCATGAACTTGTCGATGCCGAGCACGATCGCCATGCCCGGCACCAGCGCCGGGCTGACCACCGCCAGCGTTGCCGCCAAGGCGACGAACCCTGCTCCCGTCACCCCGCTCGCCCCCTTTGACGTCAGCATCGCAACGCCGAGGATCACGAGCTGCTCGCCGAACGTCAGCTCCACGCCCAGCGCCTGCGCGATGAACAAGGTCGCCAGCGTCAGATAGATGTTGGTGCCATCGAGATTGAACGAATAGCCGGTGGGCACGACCAGGCCCACCACCGACTTCGAGCATCCCAGCCTCTCCAGCTTCTCCATCAGCTGCGGCAGCGCGCTTTCCGATGAAGACGTGCCCAGCACCAAAAGCAGCTCATCGCGGATGTAAGCGAGGAAGCGGAACATGGAAAAACCCGCCGCCCGCGCGATCAGGCCCAGCACTACCACCACGAACAGCGCCGACGTCACATAGAACGCCGCGATCAGCCCCGCGAGATTGCCCAGCGCCGACGGGCCATACTTGCCGATCGTGTACGCCATGGCGCCGAACGCACCGATCGGCGCAGCCTTCATGATCACGGCGATCACGCCGAAGAAAGCGTGCCCCATATCATCGACCAGAGCGCGCACCGTGTGCCCGCGTTCGCCCAGCACCATCAGCGAGAACCCGAACAGGATCGAGATCAGCAGCACCTGCAAGATCTCGCCATCGGCAAACGCGCCAACGAGACTGTTCGGGATGATGTGCAGGATGAACTCGACCGTCGACTGATGCGTCGCGCGGTTCGCATAGTCGGCAACAGCGGCGGCATCGGCCGTTCCGGAAAAACCGTCCCCGGGGCGCCACACATTGCCAACCACCAGGCCGAGCACCAGCGCCAGGGTCGACACCAGCTCGAAGTAGACGAGTGCTTTGACACCAACGCGCCCCACCTTCTTCGCATCCTCGATGTGCGAGATGCCCGACACAACGGTGCAGAAGATGATCGGCGCGATCGCCATCTTGATCAGCTTGATGAAGCCATCACCGAGCGCCTTCATCCACGGACTTTCGGCGACGTGCGGCGCAAGCCAGCCGACCAGAAAGCCCAGCACAATAGCGAAGAGAACCTGCACGTAGAGCAGCCGGTAGAACGGCCGGCGTTTCGGCTTCACGTCCTGTCCCGCAACCGCCTCGGCCATCATCGCCCCCCGCTGGCTTCCCGCCGGGCGATCTAAGCAATTCGTCTTGCCACAGGCAATCAGTCGCTACTAATCGCGTCTCAGCCGACCGGTCCCGCAGGGGATTGCACATGCTCCGGCCTGATCCCGACGCCAACGATCCGCGCCGGGATACGCTGCAGCAGCGGGGTCCGCCCCAACAATCGCAATGCCCACGGCACTTGCAATGGCGCGGTCGAGCGCAGAACGGGCTGCGCGAAGCGGTTCTGTGCCAGCACCTGCAGACGCTGCGTCACCCGCGTGGGCAAGGTTCGCCGATGCTGGACCTTGGCAAGATCGAACGTCGTCAGCGTTCCATCCTTCAGCGGCTTCCAGAGAATATTGGCCGCCGCCACTGCATCCTGGATCGCAAGGTTGATCCCGACGCCCCCCACCGGCGACATCGCATGCGCCGCGTCGCCGATGCAAAGCAGCCCGGTGCGGTACCACGTGCGCAGCCGATCGATCTTGACGCTCAGCAGTTTGACATCGTCCCACGTCTGCAATTCGTCGACACGCCCGGCAAGGAACGGCAACGCCGCGGCCAGCTTTTGGCGGAATGCCGGCAATCCCGCTGCCTTGATCCTGTCCGCGGCTTCCTTGGGAATGACATAGGCGATCTGGAAGTAGTCACCCCGATCGAGTACGGCGATGAAGCTGCCGGCATTGAGATGACCGCCCGTCTCAGGATCGCCAGGCTTGCGCGAGATCCGCATCCATAGAACGTCGATCGGCGCGCCTACGTCCTCCACCGGAAGACCAGCCTTGGCACGTACCGTCGAATGACGCCCATCGCAGCCGACCGTCAGCGCCGCATGGACGTCAAGCGGTCCATTCGGCGTCAGTGCACGCACGCCCGCTATGCGGTGACGGTCGCGGATCAGGTCCACGACGTTCGCCTGCATCACCAGCTTGAAGTTCTTATACGCCCGCGCCTTCTCGGCGAGAAAATCCAGAAAGTCCCATTGCGGCATCAGCGCGATGAACGCATGCCGCTTCGGCAGAAACGAGAAGTCGGCGAAGGCGACGTCCTCTCCACCGATCTCGACCGACACCTTCTGCACCTTGTTGTGCGGCAGCTTCAGCAGCTCATCGAGCAGACCTAGCTCATCCATCAACTGCAGTGTTGAAGGATGAATGGTGTCTCCCCGGAAATCGCGCAGGAAGTCGGCGTGCTTCTCCAGCACCACCACTTCGATACCCGAGCGCGCCAACAGCAAACCCAGCACCATCCCCGCCGGACCACCGCCGACGATACAGCACGTGGTATCGAGACGTTCGGCCGGAGATGCTGCATCTCCGTTCATCGATTGAATCCGCAAGCCTGCATCAGTCCCTCGAAGCGCTGTTCCGATTCTTTCTCGACACTGTTCACTTTTTCCGGTGCGACGCCGCTCTCCATCAATCCCTTGGTGATGGCGACAACCTTGCTCGCACTTCCTTCGAGACTAGCCGTCAACACAAGTCGCAAGAAGCGCGATAGATCTGTGCCGGCCTTGTCGGCAAGACAGCTGCAACTGTCCTGCTGCTTCGGCACATTGCGCTTCTCGCACGCGTCCAGCAGTGCCTGCCGCTCCTCAGGCGGATAGCTGCCGCCGATCGCGAGGTCGGATTCCGTCACCTTCACGCTTTCAATGCCGCTCGCCCAATAGACGACACCGATGATCGCCACCGCGCCGGCAATGAACAACACGCCGAAAATCAGCAGCCCCCACTTCAGCACCGTCAGCTGTCGCGATGCATTTGCCATCTCAGATCACCCGTAAGCCTTGCCAGCGCCGCCGGGTATACCGGACCCGTCTGTCGAACGTTTGAACCACAAAAGCGCAAAGCCGATGACCGGCAGCAGAATATCCGAATAGAGCATCACGCCGGCATTGCCTGGCGCCATGTTCCCCGTCTCCGCGATGTTGCGGACGTGCCCGATCGCAGCGCCCCATTGGAAAAGCGCCGGCCCGAGGATAGCCGCCAGCCGCACCATGCAGTTGCCCTTGAAGGCGAGCAGCCCCACCGCCGCAAAACCAAGACTTGCATAGCCCACCTCGGCCTGGAACGGGCTATTCGCCCAGCCGATGAAGCTCGCCGCCACATCGCCGAAGAACACGTGGACCACGAAGTTGTAGAAGTAGGCGATCGCCACAGTGAACAAGATGAAGTAGGCGAGCAGCTCTTCCGCCACGTTGTCGAGCGCGAAGCCGCCCGGCTTCAACGCGATCGCGATCAGTGCAGCGACCACGCCGAACACAAAAAACGTCAGCGTGAAGTTGCTCATCGCCAGTCGAATGAGCTCGCCCATGTGAACCTCTGTTACCGATAGGTTTATCTGCATCGCAACATAGTTCGGCGGTTCCTAAGACCGCGTGTGCGGAACGAGAGTTTACAAAATTTCAATTCCAAATTTTGCAACGATATAGCCTTGCCGTCCCGGCATGACGAAACCATTTTCCCTTCAGCCCTGCCGACAGAAGCAGGTGCGTATGGACGACAGCAACCCAATCGGAGGAAGCAATGAAGGTTCTCACCGCCGTAGCAGCCGCAGCGTTTGCTCTCGCCCTTGCCGGACCCGCAGCCGCGGCCGTCACGGTCAAGAACACATCAGCCGGCGAGTTCACTGTTGGCGTCGACCTCGGTAATTCCGAAAAGGTCGAGACCATCGCCGCTGGCAAGGAGATCAAGGTCGATTGCCCCGAAGGCTGTGGCATCACCGGCCCCTGGGGCTTCTCCTGGAAGGTCAAGGGAGATGATGTCATCAGCTCCAACGGCGAGTCGCTGATCTCCGTTCAGGAGCCCGGCGAGAAGAAGAAATAACGACTAGCAATCTTACGGGCGATGTTTGCGCCCGCAGGCCGCGGAACCCGTCTTCCGCGGCCTTTTTTCTTGCCCGATGCGATTAGCTCTGCCCGCGCCGACCCATCTGCGCCTGCGCGTGCCTCAATACCTTTCGCGCGACCGCTCGCATGCCTATGTCAGTCGCACAGACCGCAAGCTCACCTTTCGACTGGCACCAGCCTCGCCGCATGAAAATCCCCTCCCCCTGCATCGACGTCTGCAAGTTCAGCAATGCCGGCCATTGCATCGGCTGCGGCATGACGAAGAAGCAGAAAAAGAAGTTCAAGCGGCTGGACGGCAAGAAGGCCAAGCGCCGGTTCATCGGATGCTTGCGCGTCCAGCAGTTCCAGATCGGCCTCAAGGTCAATTGGGAGCGCGCCTACCGCCGCCGCTGCCGCAAGAAGCGCCTGGACTGCCCCCTCGATCACCCCGCATTGGCCAGCGCGCCGGCGCCTGCCGAGAGCTGAGCAACGGTCTCAGCAAACTCCGAACACGGCCAGCAACACGCCGAAACAACGGAAACACTGCGAAACCAATCGCCCGTTTTCGAGCATATCGCCGCCGCACTAGAGTTCGGCTGCGCGCCCAATAAGGCTTGTCTCGCTTTCGCTACGAACCGACGGGAAACATGCATAGACGCTCCTCGCATCGCGCCATGTCTGCGCTGATCAAGCACGGCATGGCACTGCCCCTCCTCGCGTCATTGCTCGGATGCGCACCCATCGGCGGCCCCATGGGAGGTAACCCCGGTCCCGGACAGAATGTGAGCGAAGCCGATCGCATGTTCGTCATGGCCGCGAACACGTGGGACCGCAACCACGACGGCCAGGTCACCTGCGGCGAGTGGCAGGCTTATGTGATCGAACTCGTAGCCACCGTGGACAAATCGAAGGACGGCGCGCTGAGCGAGGAGGAGTTTGCAAAGCTCGTACAAACGGACCGCCTGTTTGCCACCGCCGGATTCAAATATTGGGACACCAACAAGGATGGCAAAGTCACCCGTCCCGAAATGCTCGAGCACACCAACCCGGCATTCACCTTGCTGGATCGCGATACCGACTGCGTTCTGACATCGACGGAACTTTCCGCTGCCCGCTCGATACAGAGCTCGCCTGAAGGCGGAGGCGGACCGCCGGGCGGCGGTGGCCCCGGACGCGGCGGCCCTGGTGGCGGATCCGGGAGTTCTCCAGACATGGGCGGAGGCTCCAGCAGCTCCTGGCCGAACTGACCCCCGCTCGCTTAACCGCGGCGCGCGGCGACGATCTTCGCTACGTCGATCTTGCGCATATCCATCATCGCCGCGAATGCGCGCTTCGCCTCATCGCCACCGATGGCGAGTGCCTCGGTCAGCACCCGCGGCGTGATCTGCCAGTTGACGCCCCACTTGTCCTTGCACCAGCCGCAGGCGCTCTCCTGCCCGCCGTTTCCGACGATCGCGTTCCAGTAGCGGTCCGTCTCTTCCTGGTCGTCGGTCGCGATCTGAAATGAGAAGGCTTCCGACTGCTTGAACGCCGGTCCGCCGTTGAGCCCGACGCACGCAATCCCCGCGACGGTGAATTGGACGACGAGCACATCGCCTTCCTGGCCCGACGGATAGTCGCCCGGGGCGCGCAGCACCGCATCCACCGCGCTGTCGGGAAAGGTTTGCGCATAGAAGTGTGCGGCAGCCTCCGCATCCTTGTCATACCAAATGCAGACGGTGTTCTTGGGCGTCGCGCGTTCCTGCACCATCGGTCGGCCTCCCAATTGCGATTTCATGCTTCCCACCCCATGAAAGCATCGAATGCCCCGAGCAGTTCCGCCGCGAGGCGCAGCCTCACGCATGGGCACGCTCGCACGTTTCCTCAACGTGCGCAGATCGGCGTCGGCTGCGGAGGTGGCGCGGGGTGGGCTTTCTCATACCGCGCAACGATTGGCTCCAGCCGCTCTTTCGCCCAGAACCTCGGGGTACCTATCGCCGCCAGACACGACGCATTCCAATATGCCCCGCTGGCCGACAAAGCCGACCCCGTCTTCACAGCCTTCGCGACCGCTTCGATGTCGCGCGATTCCGGATAGATGTAGAGCGTCGCCGGCTTCTCCTTCAGCATCCCGACAATCCGCGAAGCATCCGCCGGCGACCAGCTCGTGCAGCCGCTGCTCCGCCCGTCGGAATAGTTCTCGATCGTACCCAGCGGCACGAAGCCTTTGGTGTCCGCGTAGGGGCTGTCCGGCTTTTTGCTCAGGCACGCCTTTCGCAGCAGCACGGCCGCGTGTCCACCGATCTCGCGCTTTCGTGCATTGGCCGTCTCGCCTTCTCCATCGAACTGCACGAACGAGCGCATCAGCGGCGCCTGCTGTCCGCCGGGCCGGCGGTAATAGCCCTTGAATGACGTGGTCTGCTCGCTCGTCACATAAGCGCCGCCCGCCGTCAGGCTGGAACTCATGGCATTGCCGAAATTGCGCGCGCAGACCTTGCCGTTGGAAAAGTCCACAATGCCCAGCAGACGACGCCCGCCACCGTGGCCCGCGGAAATCGCCTCGAACGACCGCTTTGCTTCGCAGATGATATAGAACCGCCGCCCCAGTTGCCCGTTGCTCAACTTGCTCGGGCGCGTCGCGTCCATGGCGAAGTAGCAGGGGTTGCTCGCCGTCCCCGCACGCGTCTTCCGCAGATAGAGCGCGCGCGCACGCTCCAGCACCACGGGAGCGATCTGCCCGTCATTGTAGCCAACGTGGGCACGCAACCAAGCGGGTACACCTGTCAGCGGGTCGGCCGCAAAACAACTACCCGACCAGACGAGCGCCGCGGCAGCCATGATCAGTCCGCCAGCGATGCGATCGAGATGGCGCGTTCGTGACGGCAAGAGCGAAATTCCCCTCACGAGTTTCCTCTATGAACCAATTGCGCGTGCTTTGGCCCAGTGATCCCGCGCACTTGGGCGCCTCATTATGGCATCGAAATGATGACACCCGAACCCCATACCGCCGGGTCATTGTGACACCTCGATCAGCACGCGCCGTTCATCGTCGCCCGCCACCGCGCCAGCAGCTTTGCGCGCGACCCCGGATACCGTTGTGCGGAAATTTCCGCGCGGCGCACGCGGTCGGTGCGGAAGTGGCGAAAATCATCACGCATTTCGCACCACGCGATGACGATCCGCGACATCTCGAAATATCCCAGCGCCAACGGCCAGATGACACGCGTCGTCGCCCTGCCCTTCTCGTCGCTGTAGGCAATCTCGACCTTGCGACAATTGCGGATGGCAGCGCGCAGCGAAGCCACATCGATCGTCTCGTCCGGCAATTCCAGAGGCCACCGCGGCGCATCGACAGCCGGCTCGAACAGCACCGGCTTCAAGTGCACCGGCAGCATCTGGCCGATCTTGGCAACGACATCGGCCGCCGCCCGCGCCAGCGAGGCATCGCCTCGCGCTTCCACCCAGCGCAGCCCGACGAGCATCGCTTCGATCTCGTCGGCGTTGAACATGAGTGGTGGCAGATCGTAGCCGTCGCCGAGAACGTAGCCGATGCCGGCTTCGCCGCGGATTGGCACACCCTCGTCAATCAGTCCGGCGATGTCGCGATAGACGGTGCGCTGACACACCTCCAGCTCGTCCGCGATGACGCTCGCCGTCACCGGCCTGCGGTGACGTCGCAATATCTGCAGCAATCGAAGGAGTCGGTCTGCGCGCGCCATGGATGACTACTGCCAGAACACTACTGACCATTGTTGTCAGTAGCATGTCAGTACGGTCTGCGGCAGCAAAACTCAAACAGGTGCCCGATGATCACATTGTATGCCTTTGGCCCCAATTTCGGACTGCCTGACTCCAGCCCCTTCGTCACCAAGGCCGACGTGCTGCTGAAAATGTCAGGCCTGCCCTACCGCGTCGACACCACCGGTTTCCGCAAGGCGCCCAAGGGCAAGCTCCCCTACATCGAGGATGATGGCCTCATCGTCGCCGACTCGACCTTCATCCGGCTCCATCTGCAGCGCCGCTATGCAACGGATTTCGACGTCGGCCTCACCCCCGCGCAGCGCGCCACCGCCTGGGCGTTCGAGAAAATGTGCGAAGAGCACCTCTACTTCGCGCTGGTGCACGCCCGCTGGATGATCGACGAGAATTTCGACATCGGCCCGCGCCATTTCTTCGACACCGCGCCCGCTCCCCTGCGGCCGCTCATCTGTGCCCTGGTCCGCCGCGAGGTTCGCCGCAACCTGAAGGGCCATGGCATCGGCCGGCACACCGAAGACGAGATCTGCCAGCTCGCCGTCCGCGACCTCGGGGCCATCGCCGACTTCCTCGGCGACAAGCCCTATCTGATGGGCCCGCGGCCGTGCGGCGCCGACGCGACCATTTTTGCCTTCGTTGCCGCCGCTCTGGCCCCCTGCTTCAAGACCCCGATCCGTATTGCCGCCGAGTTGCAGGACAACCTCGTCGCCTACCGCGACCGCATGATGCAGGAGTATTATCCAGCCCTGGCAGCGGGGACTGCAAAGGCCGCCTGACCGCCAGCGAGCCCGGCAAGCGCGACAGTTGCGGCGCTTTCGCCGGGCCCCGCCCGACATTATCTATGGGGGCACGTATCCACGGGCGCGCCCCCGCCCGCCCGTCCATTTTCCCTGGTTCCCGGCAATTGCTGCCCTTCTCGGCGTCGGTTAGACAAGTCTCCATGGCCAAACCCCCTAAGACGCCCGCCGCCCCGTCGTTGATGAAAACCATCCACGTCCGCGGCGCGCGCGAGCACAATCTCAAGAACGTCGACCTCGAGATCCCGCGCGACGCCCTCGTCGTGTTCACGGGCCTGTCCGGCTCGGGCAAATCCTCGCTCGCCTTCGACACCATCTATGCCGAGGGCCAGCGTCGTTACGTCGAAAGCCTCTCCGCCTACGCCCGCCAGTTCCTCGAGATGATGCAGAAGCCGGACGTCGACCACATCGACGGCCTGTCGCCCGCCATCTCCATCGAGCAGAAGACGACCTCCAAGAACCCGCGCTCCACGGTCGGCACCGTCACCGAAATCTACGACTACCTGCGCCTGCTGTTCGCGCGCGTCGGCGTGCCCTATTCGCCCGCCACCGGCCTCCCCATCGAAAGCCAGACCGTCTCGCAGATGGTCGATCGCGTGCTCGGCCTGCCCGAAGGCACGCGCATCTACCTGATGGCGCCCATCGCCCGCGGCCGCAAAGGCGAGTTCAAGAAGGAACTCGCCGAGCTGCAGAAGAAGGGCTTCCAGCGCGTCAAGGTCAACGGCACCTTCTACGAGATCGACGAGGCGCCCAAGCTCGACAAGAAGTTCAAGCACGACATCGAGGTCGTCATCGACCGCCTCGTCGTGCGCGCCGACATTGCCAAGCGCCTCGCCGACAGTTTCGAAACCGCCCTCAACCTCGTCGAGGAGCAGGTCGCCGTCGTCGAGTTCGCCGACAAGCCGCTGCCCGATTCCGAAACCAAAGGCGCCAACAAGTCGAAGAACGAGACGCACGAGCGCGTCATCTTCTCCGCCCGCTTCGCCTGCCCCGTCTCAGGCTTCACCATCGACGAGATCGAGCCGCGCCTCTTCTCGTTCAACGCCCCCGCCGGCGCCTGCCCCACCTGCGACGGCCTCGGCACCGAACTGCAGTTCGAGCCCGACCTCGTCGTGCCCAACGCCGACCTGTCGCTCGCCGACGGTGCCATCGTCCCGTGGGCCAAGACCGGCGCCTCCTCGCCCTACTACGAGCAGACGCTCGAAAGCCTCACCAAGCACTTCGACGTGTCGATGGACACGCCCTGGAACAAGCTGCCCAAGCACGTGCAGCTGGCGCTTCTCTACGGCACCGGCGAGGACGAGATCACCTTCACCTATTTCGACGGCACCCGTAACTACAAGACCGTAAAAGCCTTCGAAGGCGTCATCGGCAACATCGAGCGCCGCTGGCGCGAAACCGATTCCGACTGGGTGCGCGAAGAACTCGAGCGCTACCAGGGCTCGCACCCGTGCGAAGCCTGCGGCGGCTATCGCCTCAAGCCGCAAGCGCTCGCCGTCAAGGTCAACGGCCGCCACATCGGCGAAGTCACCGACATGTCGATCAAGGCGGCCAACCAGTGGTTCGCCGAGCTGCCCAAGACGCTCACCAAGCAGCAGAACGAAATCGCCACGCGCATCCTCAAGGAGATCCGCGAGCGCCTGCAGTTCCTCAACGACGTCGGCCTCGAATATCTGACCCTGTCGCGCTCGTCCGGCACCCTGTCGGGCGGCGAAAGCCAGCGCATCCGCCTCGCCTCGCAAATCGGCTCCGGCCTCACCGGCGTGCTCTACGTCCTCGACGAGCCGTCCATCGGCCTGCACCAGCGCGACAACGACCGCCTGCTCGGCACGCTCAAGCACCTGCGCGACATCGGCAACACCGTCATCGTCGTCGAGCACGACGAGGACGCCATCATGCAGGCCGACCACGTCGTCGACATCGGCCCCGGCGCCGGCATCCACGGCGGCGAGGTGATCGCCCAGGGCACGCCCGCCGAGATCATGGCCAACCCCAAGAGCCTCACCGGGCAATACCTCTCCGGCGAGCGCCAGGTGCCGCTGCCCAAGCAGCGCCGCCAGCCGCAGAAGGGCCGCTTCCTGCGCGTCGTCGGCGCCACCGAGAACAACCTGCAGGACGTCACCGCCGACATCCCGCTCGGCCTTCTCACCTGCGTCACCGGCGTATCGGGCTCGGGCAAATCCTCGCTCATCATCGACACGCTGTTCGCCGCCGCCGCCCGCAAGCTGAACGGCGCGCGCATCCACGCCGGCGCCCACAAGCGCATCGAGGGCCTCGAACATCTCGACAAGGTCATCGACATCGACCAGTCGCCCATCGGCCGCACGCCGCGCTCCAACCCCGCGACCTACACCGGCGCCTTCACGCCCATCCGCGACTGGTTCGCGGGCCTGCCCGAAGCCAAGGCGCGCGGCTACGGCCCTGGCCGCTTCTCCTTCAACGTCAAGGGCGGCCGCTGCGAAGCCTGCCAGGGCGACGGCGTCATCAAGATCGAGATGCACTTCCTGCCCGACGTCTACGTCACCTGCGACGTCTGCAAGGGCAAGCGCTACAACCGCGAGACGCTGGAGATCACCTACCGCGAGAAGTCCATCGCCGACGTGCTCGACATGACCGTCGAGGAAGGCGCCAAGTTCTTCTCCGCCGTGCCCTCCATTCGCGACAAGATGGAAACGCTCGCCCGCGTCGGCCTCGGCTACATCAAGATTGGCCAGCAGGCGACGACGCTGTCGGGCGGCGAAGCCCAGCGCATCAAGCTGTCGAAGGAGTTGTCACGCCGCGCCACCGGCCGCACGCTCTACATCTTGGATGAGCCGACCACGGGCCTGCACTTTCACGACGTGGCGAAGCTCTTGGAGGTGCTGCACGAGCTGGCCGACGCCGGCAACACCGTCGTCGTCATCGAGCACAATCTGGAAGTGATCAAGACCGCCGACTGGATCATCGACATGGGCCCCGAAGGCGGCGACGGCGGCGGCCGTGTCGTAGCCGAAGGCACCCCCGAAACCATCGCGGCCACGAAGGCCAGCCACACCGGGCATTACCTGAAGCCCGTCATGTCCCGCACGGCTCCGACCCCAGCCAAGAAACCCCGCAAACAAGCCGCGGAGTAAGAGTTTTCGCTGGCGGGCAACGATGCTATTTTGGCACGATGAAGCTGATCGTTGGCCGCGCAGCCGGAAGATAGCGAGGTTCGCCCATGAGCCGCATCGAGCGCATCGCGCCTTTTATCGAAGCCCTGTCAGATGACGCCTTCGAGGACTTTCTCGCGGCTGCCTCCTATGCTGCAAGCGATGACACGATCTACGCCACACTTCCCGACAGCGAGAAGGCCAAGATCGACGCCGCAATCGCCCGCCTCGATGCCGGCGCCGGCGTTCCGTATGACGAGGTGAAAGCCCGCCTCGACGCAAAGCTAAAAGCAGCCGGCAAGTGAGGATCACGTTCGATCCGCGCGCTGCGGATGATCTCGCCGCCCAAATCGAATACCTCATCGACAACCAAGCGCTGCCCGCCGCCCTTCACCTCAAGGCGCGGTGCGATGCGTTCTTCGAGAAGTTCCTCACCCGCCATCCACGTGCCGGCAAGCACATCGCTGGCAAGGACATCTGGGAAACGTGGATCCCCGGCACCCGCCTCGTCGTCTGGTACCGCTTCACCAACGCCGAGCTACAAATCATCCGCATCTGGCACGGCGCCCAAGACCGCACGCAAGAATGACCGAGACCCACTCGCGGACATGCAGCGCGCACGGCTCCCACCCCCGCCAAGAAACCCCGCAAACAAGCCGCGGACAGTAGTCCAACAGAAAACTGCGAGAACCGCAGCTCACCCGGCCAACGAGCCAAATCCGCCGCATGATCAACGACGTACAAAACTAAGCGCCTCGGCAAAGCAACTCCACGAACCCACGACGGCGACCTCCACCCTCGGCACGCAACCCATACGAACCAACCCCGAAAACTAATCGACGAAGGCATCAGCCGACCCCTCGTAGCAGTTACAGGCATCTATCCAACAGCATCCACCCCTTAATCCGTGGACTCATATTTGCGGCGTCGACACCGGTAGGTTGCGACAACCCGTTGCGACATTTTCTAGGAAACGCTAGCGTCACCCCGCCAGGGGGAAACATCCACATGCCAGTTTTCTTTTCCACGATTGCCCTTGTCATAACGATCGGCGCCCTTTTGGATCGAATCATTTCAATAGAATCAAAGAAAGCAATAGCCACCTACCTTCACAAAAAGGCAACGCACCAGTCATTTTCCGAACGACTTCACGAAACCATCACTTCAATTAAGCCTTTGATATTCGACCGCATATTTTCCGCACGCGCCTTCAGCCTCAAATTCCTGTTTAGGTCGTCCATTCTTTCGATAATCATATTCTTGTCAGTCATGGCGCTATACTCCCATGGGAGTACTGACTTTTTTGTCCGCCACAAACTTTGGACCGGTCCATTTGGCGCGGCCGCACTGGCATTATCCGTGATACTAAATCTGGCAATTGACTATCTATCGTCGGCACAAACTGGGTTTTTCCTTGGTCTTGGCTCCAACACTAAGCGCGTTGGCGAGATCGCCATTATTTACGCTGCCGATCTCCTAGTAACAACAGCCCTATTTGTCATACTCTTCGCGTTCGTATTAGCTGTGACCGCGCCAATCTCAATGTTGGACGCACATCCAACAGAACTGGCCATCCAGCTGCCGCGACAAGACAAGAAGCGCTCCATCGACGACAAAGAGTGGGAGGCACTATTTAAACCAAACTTAGGTTTATCGATTATGCCGCCCGAACTCCAATCGCAACTGACCGCCCCAAAATACGCGGGAATTGCCACGATAACAATGAAGGATGATATTCGTAGCGGCTACCAGGTCTATACGGCTATATTCGCCACTGACCCCCAGGACATAAAGGCCATTAAGAAGGCGATTGACTTCCTAGTAGCGCGATCCCGCTTGGTCTCCGGTCACACTAAGGTCAACCACAACGAAGAACTGAAGTACGCTATTAAATTCTCGTTGCGGAATGTGGAGCTGGACGTGCCGTACCTTTATGCGGCGTCATATTTGTCTGCGAATGCCATCCAGACGCAGTTCTGGGGAGTGTTTAAGGGGCACATCATATCTGCCAGTTACGATCGACTCATAAAGGACTACGACGTTTACATTAGTGGACTAAGAGCCACCAATGGCCAAATAGAAGGTGTTTGTCTCGATTCTTCTCAGCCTAGAGCTTTGCAAAAACTCGATACCAGTTGCGCCAAATGGGTGGCGCTGGCAGATCCTCTGGATGGGCTACTTTTCACCGCCGGCGCCACGGCCATAGATACGAACGTAATACCATTATCTGCCTTTTTCATATCTAGCCTTTCGATGACCGTTGCGATCTATGCCGCGATATTTATTTTCATTTTGGGTCGCGCCAGCTGGTTGCTTTGGGTGAAGCTAGGAAGCAGCAGACTCGTGAACATCGACGATTACCCCTTTTCATTTGTTTCTGTTCCAACTGCAGTCGCCCTTGGCAGCGCGCTTGCTTTTCTTTGGGTTCGTTAAGGGAGGGTCACAGCTAGCCTCCATCGTAGCATTGGGCCCAGAATGCTGCTGACGTCCTTGCGTGGATGGCCGCCTCTGCGGCCATGACGCTTGGCGCTGATCGCCACCAGCTTCCGCTCAGCGACGAACCTCCGCGCGGCCAGCCAATCATCCACGCGCCCCAGACTTCTCCTCGCCTTCCCACAACGTCATTCCCGCGCAGGCGGGAACCCACGACGCGCTTCAGCATCGGGATCGCTGAAGCAGGCATGACATAGCCTGACAAGCTTCTGGATCGGGACCTGAACCTCAAAGGGCAACCAGGGCCGATCTTTTTGAGCGGCGCGATCCCGCGCCCTCCCCGCAACTAGCGATGCCGGCTAGCGCCGCAAGCAAATGGCGGATAGCCAAGGCGCGCACGACACACGATTCCGCAACTGTGCGCGCTCACCCTGGAGCCGTCGTCTCAAAGACTAGAAGCTAACGACTCCCAACAGCATCAGCACGATGATCGCCACCACAGGCACACCCAACAACCAAAGAATAATCGGCATTTTTTTTGCTCCGCTTATTGATTTCGTCAGTACAACGACAGCGAAATCGGATTGTTCCAATGCGTAGCGGTAGACGCATGTTGGCGGCGAACACACCGAAAGACGTCGCGGCGAGGCTTTCATCGCCACCGGAAAGACGCGCGCGGCAACTTCTCCCCTCCCCGCTCCCGCATACTGCCCCATCCGCCCCGCAGAGGGGGCCGCGCCGCGGGGCTCAGCTGAACGCGGCTGATAAGCGCTCCGCCGGCAAGGCTGACTCGCGCGGTCCTCCCGCCGGGCTTCCAGTCGCCGCGCGCAGGCGATATGACAGCGCCATGCAGAACCCTGACGAACCCATCCTGATTGCGGCGCTCTATAAGTTCGCCGCCCTCCCGGACTATGCGGATGCCCGCACACCGCTCGCCGCGCTATGCTGTTCGCAGGGCGTCAAGGGCACGCTGCTGCTGGCCCCCGAAGGTATCAACGGCACCATCGCCGGCACCGACACAGCCATCGGCCGCGTGCTGGATCACATTCGGCAACTCGTCGGCACCGCCGGCCTCGAAGTGAAATTCTCTAGAGCCGCTGAGCTCCCGTTCCACCGCATGAAGGTGCGTCTGAAGCGCGAGATCGTCACCATGGGCGAGCCGGGCATCGACCCGCGCCACAGCGTCGGCCGCTATGTGTCTCCGGTCGATTGGAACGCGCTCATCAGCGAGCCGGGCACCATCCTCATCGACACCCGCAACGACTACGAAGTCGCCGTCGGCACCTTCGAAGGCGCCATCAATCCGCAGACCAAAACCTTCCGCGAGTTTCCCGCCTGGTTCCGCGCCGAGCGCGAGCGCCTCATCGCTGCCGGCACCGAGCCGAAGGTCGCCATGTTCTGCACCGGCGGCATCCGCTGCGAGAAGTCGACCGCGTTCCTCAAGGCCGAGGGCGTCGACAACGTCTATCACCTGCAGGGCGGCATCCTGCGCTACCTTGAGCAAGTCCCGCCCGACCAAAGCAAGTGGCAGGGCGAGTGCTTCGTGTTCGACGAGCGCGTCACCGTCGGCCATGGACTGGAGCGCGGCAACTACGAGCTGTGCCGCGCCTGCCGCCGTCCGCTCAGCGCCGAGGACCGCGCGTCCGAGCTGTATGAAGAGGGCGTCAGTTGCCCGGCGTGTCATGACGAGCGCACCGACGAGCAGCGCGCCCGCTACCGCGAGCGTCACCGCCAGGAAGCCCTCGCCGCAGCGCGTGGAGAGACTCACGTCGGCGCCGTACAGACGCACGCGGCCGACCGCGAGCTATAGGAGCACACGGCCGGCCGACTTTTTCCCGGGCGGCGCCCCTGGCTTAAAGTGCCTTGAAGCTCTGCTGCGCGCGCTCGTCAGCCTTGGAGAACGGCACCACAGCGTCGCCCTTGCCCTTGTCGACCATGGCCCAAAGCCGCGTGCCCGCTTCGGGCGCATTGGTCAGCGGCACCTTGAGCTGACGATGATCGCCGGCCTTCAGCTCGACAGAACCGAGGGCAGATGCATCGGACATTTTCTCGGGATTGCCTGAGAAAATAGTCAACTTGCCATCTTTCGGCAGATACGCGTAGGCGATCGACACCTCGTCGTTCTTGAGCTGCTGGTCCAGAACCGTCACAGACGGCGGATACGGCGGCACTGTCTCCTGGGCATAATTCTGAGCGCCTGCATTCGGCACGATGGCGAAAGCGGACATCAACACACCGATTGCGGGGACAATGATCTGCATAGGCTTCATGATTGTTCTCGCGTTGGGGATTTCGGACCACGGGCGGCGATTGCTCACCCTTCAAGCCCAGCAGTCTCGGCGGCCAGTTCAATCTCGCACCTCAGCGCTGAGATCGGCTCACCCTTCTGCATGTTTAGCACCTGGGTCCCCAATGAACCCGTTGCAAGGCCACAAACTTTGCGTCGAGATCAAGCTCCTTCACGTCATCGCGAGATCGCCGAAACTTGCCTCATTGTGGTACCCGTAGGCAGCAGGCATTTTCATCAATTGGGATCGCTCAATGACGGACAATTCCGACTACGGAACTCTGCTCTACGAACTCCTGAGAAGGGCCGACGACGGCGATGCCGCGCCGCTCGATACCTACCTCGCCGCTGATCGCACGCGCGCAGCATCCGCAGATCACAGACACCTGCTTATCGTGCGGCATCAGTTCGGCACATACAGCGGTGGCCTGTGGCACGCCTATTCGGCCCAACCCGACATCAACCCTTGGCCCGGCTCGCCGACGCGAACTGCACTCGTCCTGGTGCTGAGCGATGCCCGTGGCGGACGATCCTGGCACGAACTCACCATCCCCGCAGGCACGCGCATCGAGAAGATCGACATCGAGGGCAGCACGTTTCGCATTTGGACCAGCGATGGGGCGATCACCACCACAGGTGAAGAGGTCTACCGCGTTATTGCGGATTGCTCGTTCGCGCCCCCAGGCGCCTCGGAAACTGAAATGGCGCGCAGCTTCGACAAACTCGCCGGGCGGGCGCCGTTGGACGTTGTCGGGCCGGCAGAGCCAAACGCACCCTTAGGACCTGCCCTCCCGCTCATTCTCAGCGATCCCGCACTCGGAGCGTTCAAATTCTGGCCGCAACGGCCCGCACGCTACATTCAGACCCGCGAAGATGCGCCGACTTATTCGTTGCTCACCAATGCGGCGGGCAGTCCGGAAGAGGCCCTCGCCCGCGCCCGCGAGATCATTCCCGACATCGCGAAGCAGGTACTTGCCGGCGCTCACCTCGTTCACGCGCTTAAGCCCGACTTCGCCACGAGTGCAGCCCGCCTGCTTAGCGCTGAGTTTCTTGCAGACGGAAGCGTCCGCCTCTCGATCGACGACGGCATCGAAGGCTCGACGTCAGCGGACCTGGAACTCGGAACCGACGGAAAGCTGAATCTGCTTGGAACTGATGGTCCCTAGACGCGGCGCTGATTGCGACCAATTCGGGAACCAACATCAGATCATCCGGATTTATTCTCTAGAACCAACGGAGCATTACCATCCCGAGGCAGATAACAATCCGGCAGCCGCACGACGGAATGCCGCCCAACTCGGATAAAGAAATGGATACGCCGCCAAAAGTCCTCGGCCCGTCACTGCGCCAGCTATTCGCGTCTATGATCCGCCGGCCGATGGGTTGGACTATGATCGACGCGTTCGCCCGCCTCGAAGAGCGTGAGGAAGCCGCGCGCGACACCGAAACGGACAACAACAGTTCCACTAAAGAGTCAGATCGCCACAAGCGCTCCTGACGGCACACCCCCAAGTAGGTGCCCGCGACTTACTTGCCCCACACGGTGGCTTCGCTCCACCCGAGCTCCGCGAACTCCTCCGCGCGCAGTGGAGCTTCAGCAATGGAAAAGAACTCATCGAGCTGCGGCGGCTTCACCTGGGTCCCCGAAAGCATGGCATGGGCCTGCCCGCGGTGATGTATCTGATGCTGAAACAAGTGCATCAGAAGCCGATCGCAACGCTCCGTCTGCACGCGATTACCCCGGTTAACGCGCACGACGGTGTTTAGCGCTGCATCGTCGAGCTTGTCGCAAACTGCAATTAAGCGCTGGTCCATCGACCGTTGCGCCGCAGTGAGTTCCGATAGTTGCGGATACGGCACGTCGGTGTTCCAAGCAGCTGGACCTAGCCACCCGCCCTCGATCGCATCTATGTAGAACAGATCGACAATGTAGATATGGTTCAGCGTCGCCTGCAGGCTGGGAAAAAATGACGTACGCTGCGCCTCGAACTCCGCCTGCGTAAGCGCAGCGCATGCAGTCAGCAGGCGATGGTTGCACCACGCATTGTTGTAAGCGAACGCACGATACGTCTGCACCAAACTAGCGTTCATCATAGCCCATCAGCGAACATAATCTCGTTCGATCATACTCGCAGACTAGCACGGGCAACACCGCTTGCACGCTCAGTAGGGATCGGCGCGATAGTAGCGGCAGCGCGGACGATCGTAATAGCCATTGTCGTAGGGCTCGTACCTGCCATAGCGCCAGTCGTCGTTGCTGCCCCAGCGACGCAGCTGTTCACGCTCCTGGCGATCCAGCCAGCGACCCTGCCGCTCCTTGGCACGGGCGCCTTCAATGCCGGCAACCGAGTCCGCTCGTGCCGCCGGTGGCGCAAATGCAAGTGTAATTGCTGCTGCCGCAAGACCCAGTTTCAACTTCATGACCCATCTCCAACTTGCGCGTTAGATTCAACGATGGCGCTTACTGGCTAAACGTCCCGCGGCCCACTGCCGTTCCGCCCACTGCGCCCCGGAAACCCCGGCTACACCTCTTTGCTGCTAAGCTCCGATCCCCGGCCCCCCGACGCGCAAACTGTAGACAAACGCATGCCCCTTCTGACTTTCATCGCCAACAACTGGCAGCGCGCCCTGCCGGCGCTCGCCATCGCCGGCGTCGTCGCTTGGCTAATCGCTTTTCATGCCGACCCCAGCAGCGAGCGCGCGTTGTTTGCAGCCTTGCTCGTAATCTACATGGTGCACCAGACCGAGGAGCACCTGTGGCCCGGCGGGTTCCGCCAATTCACCAATGCGCGCCTGTTCAAGAGCAGCAATCCCAATTGGCCCGTGGATATCGACGGGGTGGCGCTGGTCAATATCGTCTATGTCTGGGTGCCGCTGGTGCTCGCGGTAATCTGGCCCGACGAATTGCGCTGGATCGGGCTGGGCTGGGTCGCGCTCACGCTCGTCAACGGCATCATCCACGTCGTCACGACGCTGCGTTTCCGCGTCTACAATCCAGGGCTCGTCACCTCGATTGTGCTGTTCCTGCCATTTACGCTCTATGTTCTCTATCACGGGGTTGCGATCGGCGCGATTTCGGGCGTTGAGGTTGCAGCGCTCCTCATTGCTGGCGTGCTGCTGCATATTCCGGTCGCCGCACTGTTCGCGCTGCCGTACATGCAGCGCCGCCAAGCGCACGCTTGAAATAAAATGGGCCACCCGCAATGCGGATGGCCCAGTCACTCGGTGACAACACCAAACGCGTGTTCTTAGTTCTTTTCCGCGTTGGTCGGCGGCAAGCTCTTCACCTCCGCCTCTGTCATCTTCAACGTGATGCGGTCAGGCTGCACTGCCTCCAGGTTTCCGTTGTCAAGAAGCACGCGGCTCTCACCGATGCCAAGAAACCCGCCGACGTCGACATAGACGCTGTCACCCGAGATGGCCGCCACCTCGCCTACGTTCTTGCCATCGCTCGAGTAAACGGCGCGGCCAATCCAAGCCTCCGTGGGTTTCATGCTCGAGCCGACGTCCACGTTGATATCGACCGGACCGGCAGGCGTATCGACGCGAGCCCCCGGCGTGTTGACCTTGACGTCCGCCAGCGCAGCGCCGGCCGTGCCAAGCGCGAGGGTTGCAGCAAGAATGATGCGGCTGGTCATGTCACTCCTCCAAATTGTTGCGCCGTGGAAACGCCGATCAAACGAACCCGTTCCATGCACCCCAGTGCGGCAAGCTGTGCTAGTAAGAAGCAAATCCAATCGTGCGGCGTCGGAATCCGGAAACAAACAGAGATGTCACATTTGCGTCGCCGCAACGCTCGGTCCCATTGCGGCAAAGCTGCGCTGCTGTTTTTGGCTCTGATGTGCGGCGCGTGCTCGGGTATCGGCTCGCAGAACGGTGCCACGACGCCGAATGATCCTGCCGCATTGATGCCGACAGCTGACGCTGCCGTGCGCAACACCCCCGTCGTCACGGGACGCCCGGCACGCGTCTTCGTTTTCGCCGGACTCGGCGACAAGTGCGAAACCCTCCCGGCCCCGCAAGTCACCGTCACGCATGCGCCGGCGAAGGGCGACATTTCCTTCGTGCCGGGCCAGGAGACGACGATTGCCGCGTCCGCGCAGGGCACTTGCACCGGCAAGAAGGCGAGCGGAACCGGCGTCTACTACACAGCGCGCTCCGGCCAGCAGGGAACGGATCGCTTTTCAGTGACGGCGCGCCTCGCCAGCGGCGAAACCACGACACGCAATTTCGAAGTTCACATCGCCGAATAGGTCACCAGGCCAGCGCGCATGGGGAGATCGTGCTTTCTCCACGCTTCAGCGTTAACATCGAGCAACCGCATGCGTGCGCACGACCGAAGCAAATGGCCACACCGGATCGAGCTTAAAATTTAGCAACGTTGACGGTTGCCGATGCCCGCGCGGGCGCCCTGCGTGTTATTAGACGCCCCAACCTCATTAACAGCAGCGGGTTTCATTCAGCGCATGCGAGCAATTTTGCCTCTTCGATCGACACTGATGCTTATGGCTACCCTTCTGTTCGCGACGGCACACCTGTCGCCGCCGAGCGAAGCCGCAGCACTCACGAAGGAACAGGTTGAGGCCCAGTCCGCGTATGATTCCGCGCTCGCTGAATTCAAGAAAGTGCTCGCCGAGCGCCGCGCGCAGATCGACGGCAAGAAGAAAATGCCGACACGCCCCGGACAAGCGCTCTACCTCGCTCGCGTCAAGGTGATGTCGACCTACAAAGATCTCACTGACGCCGTCCCCGAGCGCATCGGCCGGCCAAACAAGTTCAACGTGCCGCCTGCCTACTTCGATGCCGCCATCGAACCGCTGATCCAGGAGTACGCCGACCTGTTTCGCGTGCTACAGGCCCCGCCGCCCAACGCGCAGGATTCAAAGACCCCGTTCAAGGATGTCGTCGATCTTGGCACTGTCATCGCACGAGCCGAAGGTCTCGATCCGACGACCGCGCAGAAGGCCGGAGAGATTAGCCTTGGCCTGTTTTACGCCGAGACGAACGGCCGCCAGAATATCGGCAACGCCCGCTCGAAGACTTACATGGGCAGCTTGCAGACCGGCACCTCGGAGAATGCCAAGGGAGCGCGCAAGTGGGCCGCGATCAAAGCCAAGGTGCGCAAGCTGGATCCCCAACTCGCTGCGCGCGACGATGCCGAGGAGAAGCGCGCGAAGGGCATCGACCAGCGCTACAATCACTGGATCGCCGTTCGCAACGGATTGATGAACGCGCACGCCGATCTGTTCGGTCAGATCCCCGAGATCGTCAAAATGGTTCCCGACGATATCGACCAGATGAAGTTGTTCGAGCTCATCCAGATCATCCCCACACCAACACGCGCCGCCCTCGCATCCGGCGACTTCGAGAACTATCGCATCACCGATCCGAAGATTATGGGCTACCTGCGCAACAACGCCGTATTCACCTTCGGCAAGAAGGATCGCGCCAAGAAGTCAGCGACTTACCGTGAGATCCTCGACGGCATGTGGCTGTTCGACGACAAGTTCAAGCGGGCACAGAAAAAGTACGAAGAGGTCAAAGCCGGCACCGCCGGCTAGTCACAGCGCGATCTAGTACGCCCAGCGGTCGATGTCACGACGCGGCAGATCGCGCGATCGCATCGACCGCAGCCGCCGATCCTCTCGCGGTCCCGACGACACCGAATAACCGCCGCCGAAACGCTCCCACGTCACCGTCACCTTGGTGCCGACAGGAACACGCGGATAGAGGTCGAGCACGTCGCGATTATACATGCGGATGCAGCCCTTCGAAGCCGCTGTGCCGATTGTCCAGGGCGCATCGGTGCCATGAATGCGATACGTGCTGGAGCCGAGATAGAGCGCGCGCACACCGAGTGGATTCATCGGATGCCCGCCAGGCACCCAACTTGGCAACCGCGGATTCTCGCGCAGCATGTCGGGGGTCGGCCGCCAAGAGGGATTGACCCGCTTGCTCGTCACCTTGGTGATGCCCTGCCAACGGTCCTGCTCGCGCGGGATGGCGATTGGATAGCTGATCGCCTCGCCCGGCCGCGCGATGTAGTACAGTCGCCTGTCGCCGAAGCTGACGATGATCTGATTGGCCGTGTACTTCGGATCGAAGCCTACGCTCTCACGCCCGCTTCCGTCGCGATCCTGCCCACCACCCCAATCCCAGAACAATTGAGCCGATGCAGGTTGTGCCGTGGCCGCCAGCCAGACCATGCAACCGGACAGTCCTGCAACCGCACAACGGAGGAAACGCATCATCGCCTAATAGCCTCTAAGAGCACCCATTTCCCCCTTTGAGCCAACACTGTGGCAACAGAGAGTCGGAGCACGCAAAAGGCGACATCTTCGCGGCTCAAAAGGGCTCAGAACGCGCATCTTTTCAAAGGCATCTTGCCTCCCCGGCGCCATCTCTAGTATGCAGCCGGGCAGAAACCGATTTTGCCTTCCAGGAGCACATGATGCCGACGCTGTCAGATTCCCGCCGCAAGAAGATCCAGGCCCGCCAGCGTAAGGCCGAGAACGAGAAGAAGCGCCTCGCAAAGATCGCCAAGAAAGAGCGCAACGAGAAGACGGCGGCCTCGGCCTGATCTGACCGGAAGGGCGGGCGGGAAGACTGCTTTCCGCGCCGCCATCTCCGCCTCAAGAGGCAACGCCAAGACCTAGGCTGGGCGTCGCGGCACCACGAGCTTCGACGCCAGCACCTGCACCACCTCGCCACGTTGATTGCGCGTTTCCGAGCGCACCGTGACGATGCCGCGATCGGGCTTCGATCGCGACGGCTTGATCTCCAGCACTTCACTGAACACCTGCAGCTCATCTCCCGGCCGAGTAGGCCGCGGCCAAACGATCTCGCCGCCCGCTCCGATCACGCCCCCGGCAATCGGCGCACCGCCCTCGACGAGCAGGCGCATCGTCACCGCCCCGGTATGCCAGCCGCTCGCCGCCAGTGCGCCGAACAGCGACTTTTCCGCCGCCTCATCATCGAGGTGGAACGGCTGCGGGTCATACGCAGCCGCAAATTGCTTTATGTCCTCCGCCGTCATCAGGTGCTTGCCGCTTTCAAAGCGCTGACCGACGGAGAGATCATCGAGATAGAGCCGGTTTGGCATCTCGGCTTCGATCAGGTCGGCAGCACGGAGCGCAGCTGATCCTCGTACTGCTTCACGGCAGCCAGAGCGCGCTCCTTCATGATGGACGCCGACGGACCGCCCTGCTCCGGCCGGAATCCCTCGATCGCCTTCTGGGCATTGGTGACGATGCGAGTGGCGGCATTCTGCGGGTTGAGCTCGCGCAGCGTCATCGCCTGGAGCAGCTGGGTGAGGATCACACCGGTGGCCAGAACCATACCGTTCAGCTCGGCGTTCTCACGCTTGAGGCGCTCAATGGCGGCTTGCATCTCTTCGTTGTTCGACATCGGGTCTCTCCAGACGTGGGGTTGCCTTTTGGGTCCCTCGCTATAGCAATGGATTCCGGGCCCCGCAGCGCCCCTCTTTGCGACACATGGCCCTTTGGGGCAGGGGCCGGAGCCGTAAAGCCGGCGCAATGAGCCTTTCTCTTGCCCCGACTCCTCGTTAGGACTGGCCATAGACGCGGGACAGCCTCAGGGAGCACCGGCACCTATGTTCGGCGGGGTCCACATATCGGGACTGGCGGGGATGCTATGCGCCCTGACGACCCTGTTGTGCCTGGCCGCTCCCGCCAACGCCGTCGAGAAAAAGGGGACGTCGGCCGCAGAAGCCGCCGCCGCGCTCGCCGACATCTTCAGCCAGGTTGGCGATCAAATCTATGAAGAGTGCATCTTCGAGCTGTCACCCGAGCAGGTCGAAGTCCAGCACGCACTGATCCAGGCCTACGTCGACCAGGGCGCCACCAGCTCACTCGCCCGCCAGCTCGCGGTGAAGCAGATTCAGCCGCCTAAGCTCTCGGACAAGTGCGAAGCGATCCGCACCCAGCCCGCCGCCGAGCCGCTTCCCTGGGACACGACGCTTCAGGTCGAGAAAAAGCCCAAGCTCAAGGCTCCCCCGAAAATCGCAAAAGAGCCCCCGCTGCCCGATCCGCCCTCGATCGCCGTGCAGCGCGCCGCAATCGCCGACAAGCGCATGCTGCCGCAATGGGACTGCGGCCCCAACGTCGATTACGTCACCATCAGCCTGAATGGCTTCAAGCGAAAGCTGACCGGCGGAGAGATCTGCAATCCCTACAAGGATATCGTGCGCGAGGTACCATCCGAAGCGCCCCCGTTCCGGCTCGGCTACGTCATCGCCACTGGACGGCTGTTCGTCGTTTCGGACGATGCGCGTTACAACGGCCGCACCATCGCTTGGGCAATCTCTGGCCGCGACGTTTGCCGCAACAATCCAGACCCCGATTGCCTGGCCGCACGCGCCATTGGATCTCTTCCTCCCGGCGAATACTCGTTCTCCGGGGACAAAAACAATCGCGTCACCTGGGGACCGAAGACCAAACGCAACGTCGCCGGCATCTGGCTTCGTAAACTCTGGAACAAGGAGCACTTCACGCCGCAGCAGCGCGCCGCCATCCTCGCGCGCGGCAACATTGCTATCCATCTGCGCTTAAAGGGTGAGATGTCGGAGGCCTGCATCGGCCTCGAACCAAAAGGCTGGGCCTACGTCGCAGGGCTGATCAAGGAGGGCCGCGCCACGGGCGTCAACGCCTACCTTGAAGAGCCCTATCCCCAGGTCGCCGAAGCGCCTCCACTGGTTGAGGGATCATCGTTCTCCCTCACATCTCTCTTCAAATAGAGAGCTCGGCGCGCGCAGCCCGACACGCGCGCCTGAAGTCACAGTTCCTTATTCGCAAGGAACGGTGAGCGTCATCCCGACCGAAGGAAAGAACTTCTTGCAGTCCGTCGGCTTGGCCTCTGCTTGCTTGTCGACGGCTTGAGCGACCTTGCTCTTTGCATCCACCGCGGCAACCGTAATCGAAGAACTCTCGCTGTCGGCAGCCTTGGTTTCTACCTTCCGTTCGCGCGGAGCAACTGACGCCGTCTCGACAGGCTCGGCGCGCTTCTCCTTCTTGGCCTTGGCAACGCGCACCGGCTCTTCTCTATCGGCCTTCGCCACGCGGTTGGGCTTCTCGACCTTGGCAGACTTCACGCGTTTGCGCGCCGGCTCGTTCTTATCGCAGCTCTTGGTTCCGCCCGAGCGCGAAACATAAGCGCGCGACTGTCGGTAGGAAGCAGCGGGGCGTTCCGTCGTGTGCTGCCGCACCACCTCGGGAACATACTCACACGAGATGCAAGCGTAGGCGCTCTGGCTGGCAAAAAGGCCGGCGATCATGGTTGCGGCGGCGAAGCTGGTGCGGATCACGGCGCTCACTCCAAGTTGGTTGTCGAATTCTGGAGTGAGGATGCCCCGTTACCAGCCCATGCGCTGTTCCACCTGGAACAGAGCGATTTACTTCAACTTGGAGAGAGATCGTGGGGGACGGGGTTCGGACGATTCCGGACCCCGACTGCAATCAGTCGACGGTGATAGCGAAAACCTTGAAATCCTAGTCGACGCGGAAGTCGTAGTTGCCCGACTTGCACTTGACGTCTTCGGCCTCGTAGACGCCTGTTCCTTCAGTCTCTTTCTCGAAGGTACCGCCTTCACACCCCCAAGCAGCAACGATCTCCTTGAGCTTCGCCGCCTCGTCGTCGGTCACTTTCGAATCGGCCAGAGCAGTCCCGCCCAAAACCGCCAAGACCGCGATCGTCGAGAGTAAGACCCGCATGAAGACCTCCTATCCTGCAACGGCCGAAGCGCCGTCCTTCGTCCATAGTGGAGCACCCAACCTGACGCGATACTGACACCCTGATGCAAATCAATGTCACCCTTCAATTTCCATTAGAGTATCGGTGCTTAGACTCCATACGCACCGCAAAAGCGTCTCAGGCCATTCTGATGTTCAAAGTCGCTGCTCGCCCGATCTTCTCCGCAGCCGCAGCCATCTTGCTCGGCGCCGCTCCAATCGTTGCCGCACGAGCAGCCGAGAATACCGATGCCGAGGCTGCCAGCCTCGCCCTCGGCGAAGCCTTGTTCAAGGAACGGTGCGCCAGCTGCCATGGCGCGGATGCCACCGGTAACGGCCCCGCCGCCGATGCACTGAAAGTTCCGCCCGCGAACCTCACCGAGATATCGAAGCGATCGGGCGGCAAGTTCCCCGCAGCGCACATCGTCGAGGTCATCACCTACGGCGGAAATATCAAGGCCCACGGCAGCGGCCCGATGCCCGTCTGGGGCCTTGTCTTCAGCCAGGAAGGCGGTCGCGGAAAGATCGGCGCTGCACGCTCGCGCCAGGCCATCATCGGCCTGAGACGCTACCTGGAATCCATCCAGAAATAAGCCGCGGCCTTTACCCGAACACGCACGCGAATACCTGCCCGCACAAAAGTTATTCATCTGCTGTGAAAAAACCGGCCCCCTGTGTGCACAACCGTGCCCGCGCAACAATCACCCCGCATCCGGCCGTGTTAGCCCTCGCTCGTCGCGTATCCCGCGTAGAAGGGAACCAATAATCGAGCGAGGGAGTACGTAGCTTGAAACAGATCTATCTCGCGGTCGTAGCAATCGTTGCTGCAATCGCCACTATGTCGTCAGTGCAGGCACAGGAAGCGCCATGGCGGGGGTTCTATGCGGGCCTCAACGGGGGCTATGCATGGAACAGTGCCAACGGCAAGTTCAACAACGCGACCGATTTATCGAACTTGACGCTGAACGGCGCCATCGTCGGCGGCCAGATCGGCTATAACTGGCAGGCCAACCAGTTCCTGTTCGGCCTCGAATTCGACGCATCAACGCGTGCAGGCGGTGAAGACACCGTCACGGCAAATGCCGGTACGGTGAATGCAGCCAGCATCAGCGCCGACATGAATTACCTGTCGAGCGTGCGCGCACGTCTCGGCTGGGCGATCAACAACTGGTTGCTCTACGGCACTGTCGGCTGGGGCTTCGGCGAGTTCACCTTCAAGGAGGACATGCCGCAGGTGCCTTTCAGCGGCAAGGTGCGCTTCAATGACAACGGCGTCGTATTCGGCGGCGGTGTCGAGTGGATGGTGGCCTATGGCGTGTCTCTGCGCGCGGAATATCTGCGCTACGATCTCACTGCCGGCTCGACCATCTCCGCCGACTTTCCGACCTCCTCTTCCGACGCGCACATCGGCTTCGATAACGTCGACGTTGCGAGAGCCGCACTCAACATCAAGCTGAGCAACTAATCCTGCCGGCAACAATGTGCGATTGTGGCGGAAGCATTCGGGGATGCTTCCGCCGCACGCTCTGCATCTGAACGCCGCTTTGAAATCAATCGGCTCTCAGTTGCACTGAATTCGATCGACTGGAACAAAGCTCCGGCAATTCACCGGCGTTACTCCGTTAGCTGCGCATAGCTCAAGGAGTGCCGCCAATGAGAAAACTGATCGCCTGCTGCGTCGCCGCCGGTATGACAGCCGCATTGACACCTGCCTTCGCTGACACGTCCGCAGACGACCGGATGTTGAAAGCTCCAGAGAAGAGTATGGGTGACGAAGGCAAGCTGCCCGCCACGGAGAAAATGGGCAATCAGGTCCGGGACATGACGGGACCGCGCACCGCGGCATCCCCCGGCGCCGAGAACACGGGGCCCTCCGGACCCAAAGGCCCGCCTAAGCGCATGGGTGACGAAGGGACACTGCCTGCTACCGGAAAAATGGGCAGCAAGGTTCCGCAGATGAATTCTGACCAGGACTAGATATTCCTCCAAACCTTCGACGATGCCGCTGGACTTTGGCCCGGCGGCATTTTCGTGCGCGCAGCAGTCACGCCACGCGACCACCGCGTCAGCCGGGTGTGCCTCTCATATCTCCATCGCGCTTCCCATATAGACATATCCGACCGCTCTGCAGTCTTCCCTTCAGCAAGGATCTAGTCATGGCGCTCCCACCACAACTCCCAAGACGAACAGCCGCCACTATCCTGGCCATCGGCTTCTTGCAGATTGCATCACTGCCACTCGCCGCTGAAAAGATCGCCTGCCCGCAATCGGACGCGGGCATCTCGCTCCCAAAGGGCTTCTGCGCCACGATCCTTGCTGACAATATCGGTCACGCCAGGCAGATGGCGGTCGCCCCCAACGGCACCGTCTACGCCAACACTTGGAGCGGCACCTATTACAACAACGACACTCCGCACGAAGGGGGCTTCCTCGTCGCCATGAAGGACATGGACGGCGATGGCCGCGCCGACAAGATCGAGCGCTTCGGCCCGACGTTCGCCGAGGGCGCACACGGCGGAACCGGAATCTACATCTATAACGACGGTCTCTACGCCGAGGCGAACGATAAGATCGTTCGCTATCAGCTGAACGACGACGAGATCGCACCGACATCAAAACCCGAGACGGTCGTCTCCGGTATGCCGGTCACCGGTGACCATCCCATGCACCCCTTCGTCATCGACAAGGACGGTAATCTCTTCGTCTCCATGGGCTCTGCCACCAACACATGCGAGGTGAAGAACCGCATGCCTGGCTCCAAGGGCCACGAGCCGTGCACCGAGTTGGAAACCCGCGCTGGCGTCTGGCGCTATGACGCCAACAAGCGCGATCAGGCCTTCTCGCCGAAGGAACGCTACGCATCCGGCATACGCAATGGCGAAGGCTTCGACTTCGATGAGGCGGGCCGGCTCTACGTCACCCAGCACGGGCGCGATCAGCTGCACGAGAATTGGCCCCGCCTCTATACTGCCGAGCAAGGTTTCAACTTGCCCGCCGAGGAGGTGATGATCCTCGAGGAGGGCGCTTGGTACGGCTGGCCGAAGTGCTACTACGATCCCCAGCAGGAAAAGCTCGTACTGGCACCCGAGTACGGCGGTGACGGCGGCAAGAAGGTCGGCGAGTGCGACAAGGCTGTCCCACCCGTCGCCGCGTTCCCGGCGCACTGGGCTCCCAACGACCTCAAGATCTATAAGAGCGAGGACTTCCCCGAAGGCTATCGAGGCGGCGCGTTCATCGCCTTCCACGGCTCATGGAACCGCGCGCCGAACCCGCAGCAGGGCTACAACGTCGTTTTCCAGCCGCTGAAGGACGGCAAGAAATCCGGCGACTGGATCGTCTTCGCCGATGGCTTCGCCGGCAAACACAAAGACCCTAGCCGCGCCGCGCATCGCCCCTCTGGCCTCGCCGTCGGACCATACGGCGCGCTCTATGTCAGCGACGACGTCGGCGGGCGCGTCTGGCGCATCGTCTACGAAGGGGACCCGGACGCCAAAGGCATTGAAGCGGCACCTGCACCCGAGAGCCGCGCCGCAGCGTCACCGGACGCGCTGCCGCCCGAAGGTATTCACCCCGACGCCGGCAACCCGCCGAAGCTGACACCACCGCCCGGCGCGAGCGCGGCCGACGTCGAACTCGGCGCCAAGATCTTCGCTGGCGAAGTTGCAGGCGCCACATGCGCCGGCTGTCACGGCGCTGGCGGTATCGGCACGCCAGTCGGCCCGAACCTCACCACCGGCAAATGGCTCTGGGGCGACGGCAGCCTCAAGGACATCACCAACACCATCGAGAACGGCGTCCCCGAACCCAAACAGCACCCGGGCGCCATGCCCCCGATGGGCGGCGTCGAGTTGTCGAAATCTCAGCTGGCTGCGGTCGCCGCATACGTCTGGGCTTTGGGCCACAACGACAAGCAGGCGGCCCAGTGAAGCGGACAGGCGACTGGCGAGGCACCACTACGACTGCCTAAAGTTCCAAGCCTCTTGCCAGATTGCCCGCTTGTCGCCGGCCAGCTCCGCCAAGCATTGTGCGGCTCCACGTCGAACCCTGGAGCCCGCTATGCTGAAGACGTCCGCCCTCTTTGCCGTTTGCGCGGTGCTCCTCGCCGGGCCGACGCTCGCCGCCGACTACAAGTGCGCCAACAAGGCCACCGGCGTGAAGCTCAATGACTTCGATATCGCCATCAAGAACCGATCCGAGGCGATCTCTGAGATGAAGGACGAGATCAAGCAGGCCGGCGGCTCGACCGAGGAGCACAAGAAGGCGATTGAGATCCTGGAGGAAAAGCTCACCAAGGCGAAAGCCGACCGCGAAGCCCTTCTCGTGGAGTGCAACGCGAACTGAGCACCTAGGCGGGGAAGGCGCACAAGCTATGCGCGGGACCGCTCGGCCTCACCAGCGAACCGCCGATTCCTAGTCCGGCCGGAAGGCTGACATCTCGACGACATTGCTCTCCGGTCCGTTGACCTCCGAGAAATGCGTCACCTTGTTACTGTCGCAGACATAAACCCACTTGTAGTCGAACAGCTCGCCATCGCGGATGTGCCCGAACACGGCGCCCTTCGCTCCCCGCCAGAATAGCGTCGCCGGGCTCTTCTCGGAGTTGACCTTCTCCCAGTTCGGCTCGATGTACTCGTTTATCTGCTTCCAGTGGATCAAGGGAATTCTCTCCTGAGTGGGACGCGATCCCGCTCTTATGGGCTGATCCCCGTGAAAAGCGAAGCAATTCCGCTCTCTGCCCCGCCCTCATCGGGTCGACTCAGCCCTGTCAACAGGTTGCATTAAAGCGAGCCATTTCGCCCCGCCGGCGCCTCCAAGGGGCCGGGAATCGACGACGCCGGGGAACGGTGCTAACAGCAGCGCTCGCACCCTGAGATGGCAACGCCCGCGTGCCCGCAACCCTTGAGCCCGCAACGAGAATGACCGACGACATCGCGATCACAGATGCCGCGCCCGCGCAGGGCGGCGCGCCGGGGAAGCTCGCCACCGAGATCAATCGGCGGCGCACCTTCGCGATCATCTCGCACCCTGACGCCGGTAAGACGACGCTCACCGAGAAGCTGCTGCTTTTCGGCGGCGCGATCCAGCTCGCCGGCCAGGTGAAGGCGAAGAAGGACGGCCGCAACACGCGTTCTGACTGGATGGCCATCGAGAAGTCGCGCGGCATCTCCGTCGTTACCTCCGTGATGACGTTCGAATACGGCGGCGCCGTCTTCAACCTGCTCGACACCCCGGGCCACGAAGACTTCTCCGACCACACCTATCGCACGCTCACCGCCGTCGACAGCGCCATCATGGTCATCGACGCGGCCAAGGGCATCGAGGCGCGCACGCGCAAATTGTTCGAGGTCTGCCGCCTCCGCGACATCCCCATCATCACCTTCATCAACAAGCTCGACCGTGAATCGCGCGAGCCGCTGGAGCTGCTCGACGAGATCGAGAAGGTGCTCGCACTCGACACCGCGCCAATGGTCTGGCCGATCGGCATGGGCCGCACATTCCGCGGCACGTACGACTTGCAGAAGCCACGCATCCGCCGCGTCGACGAGGCTCCTGAAGGCACGCCCGTTTCCGGCCCCGACGACCCCATCTTCGAGACGTTGCTCGACGAGACCGACCTCGCCAAGTGGCGCGAGGATATCGAACTGGTGCGCGATCTGTGCGGCAGCTTCGATCTCAAGGCTTTCCGCGAAGGCACACTTTCGCCGGTCTACTTCGGCAGCGCACTGCGCAACTTCGGCGTCCGCGATATCCTCGATGCACTCATCGCCTATGCGCCGCCGCCACTGAGCCGCAAGGCCGCCACCCGCACCATCGAGGCGACCGAGCCGGCGATGACCGGCATCATCTTCAAGATCCAGGCGAACATGGATCCCAACCACCGCGACCGCATGGCGTTCATGCGGCTGTGCTCGGGACGCCTGACGCGCGGCATGAAGGTGAAGCACGTGCGCACCGACAAGACGATGGCGCTCAGCGCCCCGCAGTTCTTCTTCGCTCAGGACCGCTCGCTCGCCGAAGAAGCCTTCGCCGGAGACGTCGTCGGCATTCCCAACCGCGGCACGCTGCGCATTGGCGACGCGCTGACCGAAGGCGAGGACATCACCTTCCTCGGTATTCCCTCATTCGCGCCGGAGATCCTGCGCCGCATTCGTCTGGGTGACGCGATCAAAGCTAAGAAGCTGAAGGACGCGCTCAAAGAGATGGCTGAGGAGGGCGTGGTGCAGCTGTTCTCGCCCATCGATGGCATGCAGCCGATCGTCGGCGTCATCGGCGCGTTGCAGCTCGACGTTCTCGGTGATCGCCTGACGCACGAATACGGATTATCGACCGGCTTCGAGGCTGCCCCCTGCGAAGTGATGCGCTGGATCGAGGCCGCCGATAAGGCCAAGCTCGATAAGTTCATCGAGGGCAACCGCTCGGCGATCGCCGTCGATTCCGACGGCGACTACGTCTACATGGCGCCATCGGTCTTCAGCCTGAACTGGGTTGCCGAGCGCAACCCCGACATCACCTTCAAGGACGTGAAAGCCGTCACGCAAGGCTGAACCCCTGCGTAACAGTCCCTCAACGGCGGGCCGATATACTGGCCGATATGCCAGGATCCATAGGCTTGCTATCGGTCGCAACGCGCGTAATCGCTGTCGCAGGTGCCCTGTTCGGTGCCTTCATGGTCCTGCGACAGGGCGATAAATCCACCATCGCGCTCGTCATTATCGGCTTCTGGTTCGCCACACTCGCGGCGGCGCCATTTATTCTCCCATGGCGGCTTGCGCCAAGCCTCGATGATCACAAGCTTGCAGGCTTCGTTTTGCTGGCCGGTACAGTCGCTGCAGCGTCTTTTTCAGTAGCAGTCTACTGGAAGACATTCGTCGACAACGCCAATCCCGACGCGCAGGACGGGCTCGTTTTTCTCTTCGTGCCGATCTACCAGCTTATCGGCCTTGGGCTCGCCTATTGGCTTGCCACCACACTTGCGACCCGCTCCGGGCTGCAACGCCGCCGCTGAAGGTAATGAGCCATCGGGTCGAGCAAATTGCGAGCCTCTAGGGTAGGAGGCTGGTCAGCTGAGACCTCAAGCGCGCAAATTCCGCTTATGCCGTCGAGCGTCGTGATCGGTACCTCGATCGGGCCAGCCGCAAGATCCACCCTGCTCGCAAAGGTAGGAATCTCATCCGGCCTCGCGCCACCTCCTGCGCTTGCCGAACCGGATGGTGCGCCCCAGAAGCAGCGTGCTTTACCAGCCGCGCCAGCGCGGAGGAGGCTCCCAGTCTGATCGGCCGTCTCAGCATCGCTGTGAAAGCGTAATCCTTCGCACCGGCAGGCGACTGCACTGCCTCTCGGCCAGCAGGCTTCTCCGATACAACGGCCGGCGCCTTTCCACTCCCACCCGAAAGCAAAGCGGATGAGCGTGCCACAGTGACCTCGATTGACCGCGCACAAACGGTTGCGAGGTCGAGTTCCGGTGCTGCCCGCTTTCCGATCTCGCGCCACAGCCTATTGTCGATCCGAGAGCGCCAGCGCAACGCGTCCACCGCAGCCGCACTCATATATTCGGCAAGCACGCCTCGATGCTGCTCCGGCACCGGAGAGGTGACTTTCTCGCGTAGCGGCACCACTCTTTTGCCCACCCAGGCGCCGAGCTTGCCCCAGATTTTTGGATCTTCCACGAGGCCGACAAACTCAAAGCGCTGCAGCCGCTCCAGACACAGCGCCAGTATGCGGTCATCGTCTGCTTCATCGAAGAATTCATCGGTTGGAACGTCAGGCCAAAGCAGCATTCTCGCGAACACATTATCCGTCTGACACGACACCTTCGGCTCATTGAGGAAATCTAGAAGAGGTGCGTGCGCCGAACTGAGCCTGCGCTCCCAATCGTTCCGATCCTCTGACCTTGCGGCCCCCGACCGCCAGAAAATCCAATGCGAAAGAAGACGCGAGAACGGCTCGCGCATGATCGTCATACGCCGTGCCGACGGCATCCTCGCGTCAATCGTCGACAGGGAAAAATGACCCGCAAGAAAATCAGTCTTGGGTGGGATTTCGTCGGGCTTCAGGTAGATGTAGCGCATCGACGACGGCGACAACTCGTGGAAATCGTTGAAGCCTCCGAACAGCGCGCGGTCGAACCCGCCCACACAGTGGCGAGGTCTCAAGGACTTGATCAGACCTCGCGTGAAGCTCGTTCCCGCGGTCTTGGGCACATGCATGTAAGCCAAAGGGAGACGGGACTGAGAAGACAGCATGGCGTCAGACACTTCCTCTTGAGGAAAGCGCACTAATGGCCATCGACGTTTAGCCGGTTACGCCTTCCCGATGATCCAAGCGAACCTCAGCTTAGCCATCGAGGACTGTCTGTCTTGCACGGCCGAACAGTTGTTCAACATCGCCAACATCTTTTGCGCGCTTCGCCGTAGCTCGCCCGTGTCCGGCCTCCGATTACTCGCGCCTCGCTACCCATGGCAGCCAAAACACAACTTCACGTCGTCTCAGGGCCTGCGAGCCGACATGGCTGCGGTATGCGTCTCCGCTTCCCAGATGCTCATTCATTCAGCGGGGCTATAATTCGCCTACTTCGAGCCGAGCCGCTCGGTGCTATGACCGGACAGGAGGACAGCTGCCTCTCTGGTACCTACCGCCGCTGCAAGAGCGCGTTCACTAGGGGCACATAGATCTGGCGAGCGAAATGCTCTCTTGCCGAACCCGGCGGGGCAAATTGCCGGCGAACCCCGCGCGCGAACGGAACCAGCGCGGCTGCTACCCTGGACCGCTCCGTCAACGTTCTGCGTGGCACCACGGGTTCTGCCGCAGGCAGAAGGTTCCAAGCCGGCGCTTGAACCTTCTCTACGACAAGCTCGATTTCATAGCAGCCACACGAATGCCTCTCTGGCGGGATGCCGTAATTGTAGCCGAAGTCATTATCCTCGATGTGCCGCACTCGGTACGTGTTGGGCTTGAGCGACCGCTCTATTTCTCCCAGCAGCGAGGCCGGTGTGTAAAAGCGCTTGTGATCTCCGTTCCAGTTCGACGGCAATTCTTCTTTCTTCTCGTACAGAAATTTGTGCGGCACCGTGATGACGAGATAGCCACCCACCCGCAACACGCGGAACCAGTCCCGCAGCGCACCTTCAAAATCATCGATGTGTTCAAGACAGTGGCTCGCATAGACGGCGTCCTGACTGCCTTCGGGAAACGGCAACCGCTTGCCGTCATAGCCCGGATAGTCGAGGTCGACGCCGATCGCTAGCGGCGTGATCGGCAGCACATCCTGGAGATATCCCTTGTATCCGATGTCGAGGATATTCGGCCCTGATAGGTACTTCGCGATGAAGCCATTCTTCAACTTCAGGCCGAACGTCTTTCGCGACTCTTCCCCGACGAGCCGAGATGGATCGATTCCTAGCGCGCAGTCCGCCATGGCTAGCTGCCCCATCATTAAAACCTAAGGTTGTATAACAGCAAACGCCCCCCCGCCAAAGGGCGTTCGCGCATCTATGCACATTGACTATGGTTGAGCAGTACGTCCGCGACTCAGCGAGAACGGGAACCTCGATGCTCATCGGGCCGGTCGGCACTGAACCACTCACGCCTCCTGCACCAGAGCGCTGATTTCTCGGACAAATAGCCGCTTCGAAAGAAGCTGTTTGCACCCCCCGCTGAGACAGGCGGCCTCGCTTGCGTCGACGAAGAAACGCCACTATACGAACCCCCTGCTGGTCCCTTCGTCTATCGGTTAGGACGCGAGATTTTCAATCTTGAAAGACGGGTTCGACTCCCGTAGGGACCGCCAGCAATTTCAATCACTTATCGCTGCTTCCCAACTCCACTGCTCGCCGTGAGCCGTGCAGATGCGCGCGACATTGCACTGCAGCAAACTTGCCCGCGAGAGCGCCCTCCGGTCGCCCGCACCAGAGAGGCTGAACGCCATCCAGTCCAAAGGCTGCGCCTCGGTTCGTTAACGCCCGATCCTGGAACCAGCTTTTGGGCTGCTCCGTTCTTCGACCACCGACGAACAGAGCAAAAGCAGGAAATGCAGCCACACTCCGACATTATCGCCACGACCAGTGCCGACAGAGACCAGATTGCAGATGAGCTGCGCACGTTTGTGGCGGCCCCAGATTTCCCCTGCGTCGGCGCCAAGGCTGCGCTGCGGCGACATCAACTCGAAATTCTCGTCGCCTCTGACATTCGCCGCAACGCCTACGATCGCCTGGTGACCCATCGCCTCCAGGAATTCGCTATCGGCCACGATATCGATCAGACCATGTTTGTCAGCCAGGCGATCGTCTACCGCAACGATGCCGATCTGACCGAATGCCAGTTCGAAACGTTCCTGTGGCAACGCCTCAGCGCCTTCCATGCCATTGATGCCGAAACATACCGCTGGGACCCGAGCGTCGACTCCGACCCGGATTCTCCGCACTTCAGTCTAAGCATTGGCGGCAAGGGGTTCTTCGTGGTCGGACTCCACCCGAACGCTGCGCGGCTCGCCCGGCGCTTCAGGTATCCGACTCTGATCTTCAATCTTCACGCCCAGTTTGAGCGACTGCGCGAGGAAGGCCGGTACGATAAGATCCGGGAAACAACCATTGCGCGCGACGTCGCCCTGCAGGGCACCCCGAACCCAATGCTTGCGCGCCACGGCTCCGGACCGGTAGCGGCCCAATTCAGCGGTCGCCGTGTGGGCAAGGCCTGGAAGTGCCCGTTCCGCCATGCGTAACCGGATTGCGCCGCGCAGCGGCACCGCATTCGAGCTGCGCAAAGGGCAACGCCTGTCCGTCACCGATCCGCAGGGAGAACAGGTGAGCGACATGCTCGCGTTCTCACTGGAAGATGTGCGCGAGCACCTCTCGTCGGGCCGCAGCCTCGACTATGCGTCGAAGCTCTTTCTCTCCTCGGGAAATGTACTCTATTCCAATCGCAGCCGTCCCATGCTCGAGATCGTGGAAGACACAGTTGGCCGGCACGACTTTCTGCTGACGCCGTGTTCCGCCGATACATTTCGCATCATCTATGGGGACCACAGCCCGCACCACGGCTGTCAGGGCAACTTCGAACGCGCACTCGCGCCGTACGGCATCACCGCCGACGACATTCCGGTCGCTTTCAATATCTTCATGAACGTCGCCATAGATGGGGAAACCGGGGCAATCGCCGTGAAGCCGCCGCGCAGCAAGGCTGGCGATCACATAGCATTTGTTGCCCTGATGGATCTCGTCGTCGCATTGACCGCGTGCTCGGCGCCTCAGAGCAACAACGGCTCATTCAAGCCGATCGACTGGGAAATTCTCTAGGCGGAACGACCACGATTGCGCGAGCGCAGGAGCCGCGCGTTTCAGCCCTGGCGCCGCGGATCGGCGGCGTCGTCAATATGCACCTCGATGCGCTCCCGGCCATTGAACGATGACCGTTTCACCGTGCCAGCAACGTGCAGAGGCAATCCGCTTCCCAGCAGCAAGTCGCCCAGCGGACTGCCCGCCGCACGGAACGCGATGGCCTCCAGCCGCGCGCCGTCGGCCGATTGCAGTACGCAGCGCACATGCGCCTCGCCTACCACCTTGGCAAACTTCACGTGCGTCGCTGGAAATGCGAACCGCGGCGTAGGATTGCCCTGGCCATAAGGTCCCACACGTCCGATGAGATCCAACAGCTCTTCGCTCACGCCGGACGCCGTCAGCGATCCGTCGATCTCGAGCGCGTGTCGTTCCCGCGCCTGCCCGAGACTGTCCTTCAGCTCGTCATGCAGGAACGCTTCCAGCTCCGCCAACTTCGCGCGCTCGACCGTCAGGCCGGCAGCCATCGCATGCCCGCCGCCCTTCACCAGATGCCCCGCAGCGACAGCCGCACGAACGGCTCCACCGATGTCGGCCCCGGCAACGGATCGCAGCGATCCCGTGCCTTCCCCGCCGGCCTCTTCGTTCCACGCGATCACGCACGAGGGCAACCGGAACCGCTCCGTCAATCTGCTGGCGACGAGACCAACGACACCCTTGTGCCAAGTGTGCGAGCCGAGCAGCAGCAGCGCCATGTCAGGACGCTCGCCCAACCTGATCTCAGCTTCAGCCAGCGCCTCGTCGAGCATCTGCTTTTCAAGCGCGCGCCGCTCTTTGTTGAGCCGGTCGAGCAGCGCCGCGATACGCGCCGCCTCCACCTCGTCCTCGCCGGCGAGTAGACGCGAGCCCAGCGCCGCGTCGCCGATCCGACCGCCGGCATTGATGCGCGGACCAAGGATGAAACCGAGATGATAGGGCGTCGGCGGTTCGTTGAGCCCCGCCGCATCGCCCAGCGCCTTGAGGCCTTTGTTGCGTCGCCAGCGCATCACCTGCAGGCCTTGCGTCACGTAGGCGCGATTGAGCCCCACCAGCGGCACGACGTCGGCAACGGTCGCCAGCGCCACGAGATCGAGTTCCGCCATGAGGTCGGGCTCCGCCACACCCCCCGCATAGAACCCGCGCCGGCGCAGCTCACGGGTCGTTGCCACCAGCACCAGGAAGCAAACGCCGGCTGCGCAAAGATGCCCGAGCCCCGAGACATCGTCCTGCCGGTTTGGATTGACCACCGCGCGCGCGGGCGGCAGCACTTCGTCGGCCTGATGGTGATCGATCACCACCACGTCGCATCCGAGTTCCTTCGCCCGCTGCAACGGCGCACTGCTCGTCGTGCCGCAGTCGACCGTAACGATCAGCTGCGCGCCTTCCTTCACCAGCCCTTCGATGGCAGCTACGTTCGGTCCATAACCTTCGAACAGGCGGTCGGGAATATAGATGCGCGCATTGATGCCGTGGTGAACCAGGAAGCGCGACATCAGCGCCGCCGATGAAGCACCATCGACGTCATAATCGCCGAACACCGCAACGTGCTGGCGCTTTTCGATCGCATCGGCGAGCCGGGCAGCGGCGACATCCATGTCACGCACGCTGCTGGGATCCGGCATCAGCGCTTTTAGCGTCGGATTGAGCACGATGGGTACATCGTCGACGGCGATCCCGCGCGCCGCCAGCACCCGGCCGAGAAGGTCGGGAAGTCCGTGCCGTTGGCTAATGGCAGCGGCGCGAAGGTGCCCATCACCGGAAAGCCGCTCTCGCCATTGCAGCCCGCGCGCCGATGCTACGACACCCAGGAACGGAACGGCATCTGTGGTCTCGTCCCGCCGCTTCCGCGCCGCAACCATGCGCTCCCCCGGATTGATTCGCCTTCAGCCGACTTCACCACCCCCGCGATGAGTTGGCGATACGCACACACCAGCTTATCCACAGGCACTGGCCCTGCCTTTCCGCCGCAAGCGCAACAGGCCTGATGCCTTGCCTAACCGTCCGCGTAGCGGACAAGGCGCCAAGGGCGCCCGGCGCGAGCGCCGGCTATCAACAGAGCGCAACGCGAGATGTCGCGAAGCGTCTCTCAGCTTGTGTCAGTTTCTAACTTCGATAGTGCTTCCACATCCGCAGCAGCGTCCGATGCATCTCCTCGGGCTCCCCGGTGAACGGCTCAAGGTTGATCCCGATCACGTTCGAGCGCGCCATAACCCACGGCAATCGCATCAGCGAGCGCCAGAACGGTTGCTTCCGCCAGTCGGCGACGAGCGCACTCGACAGCCGCGTCTTGAGGCCGATCTGCAGCTCATGGATGGTGCTGGCGCGCACCGCCATCTCGGTCAGCTCGATGCTGCCGATCGCGCTCCAGCGAACAAGCCCGAGGCCCTGAATGAAGATTCCATACTGGTTGGCGCCGATGACGGGGCGCTTTTCGAGCAGCGGCACGTTGTAATAGGTCACGCCCGCCGCGGCGACGCCCAGCACCAGCCATAACGTGCTTCCGGTCGCCAGGGCGGCGGCCAGGAAGGCCGCTGACAGGAACGCCACCGCATAGACGGGCGCCTGGATTTCCTCGCGGCCATAGGTGACGGAGAAACCGCCGACGTTACGTTCGTCCACGCTCGTTCCCCTTGGAAGTGCGCCCACGAATGGGGACCATTGTCGGGGAACACCGCTGCCGGTTCAAGGCCGGACGATACGATCGGCTACTCGCCGATGCGGCACTTCGTTTGAATGCGCCGAACCGTGCCCGTTTTGGAGCGCATCACGACAGAATCGACCTCGGCGAAGTCGCCGCGGAAGCGCACGCCGTCGAGCAGCGATCCATCAGTCACCCCGGCAGCCGAGAAGATCACGTCACCCGACGCCATGTCCTCGAGCCTGAACTTGCGATTGATATCGGCGATGCCCATCGTCGCGGCGCGCGCACGCTCTTCTTCGTTTGCCGGCATCAGGCGCCCCTGGATCTGCCCGCCGATGCAGCGCAGGGCCGCTGCCGCAAGAACGCCTTCCGGCGCGCCACCCGAGCCGAGATAGATGTCGACGCCTGTCTCCTCGGGATCGGTCGTCCAGATGACGCCGGCAATGTCACCATCGGGGATCAGTTGCACCCCAGCGCCAACGGCACGCACCGCAGCGATCAGTTCGGCATGGCGCGGACGATCGAGGATGCATGCGGTGATCTCCGACACCGGCACGCCCTTGGCCTTTGCCAACGCAATGATGTTGTCACCGGGAGCCGCATCCAGATCGACGAGGTCCGGCGCGTAGCCCGGGCCAATGGCAATCTTGTTCATATACATGTCGGGCGCGTGCAGCAGTCCACCCCGCTCCGACATCGCCAGAACCGCCAACGCATTCGGCATCGCTTTGGCGCAGATCGTCGTGCCTTCCAGCGGATCGACGGCGATATCGACCTCAGGCCCCTCGCCGGAACCGACCTTCTCGCCGATGTAAAGCATCGGCGCTTCGTCCATCTCGCCTTCGCCGATCACCACGGTGCCGCGGATCGCCAGATTGGCCAGCTCGCGCCGCATGGCGTCGACCGCAGCTTTGTCAGCCGCCTTTTCAGCACCGCGCCCGCGCAGCCGCGCAGCCGCAATAGCGGCTGCCTCGGTGACGCGCGTCACCTCGAGTACGAGCGTGCGGCTGAGACCTGAATCACTGTCGCTTGCCATGGCCCCATCCCTCTCCAACTAGCTCACTTCGCCTTCGCCGAGTTTCTCGATGCGGATCACCTGCGGCCGTTCAGACACCTGACCGTCCTGCGTGATGGCGTCCACCGCCTGGCGGATCGCCTCCTCGGTCGTCTCATGCGTGATGATGACTACGAGAGCCGGTGCGCCCGGCTTCTGCCGCGCCGCCACGCCCGGCACCGCCGAGCGCGGGCGCCGCTGCACGATACTCTCGATCGATATTTCGCGATCGCCCATACGTTTGGCGATCGCCGCCATCGCGCCCGGCCGGTCGAACACCGACATGCGGACATAATACGCACCGTGGTGTGCACCGAGCTTGGATTTGACGTAAGGCTTCAGCCCATCCGTTGGCGTAACCAGCGGCGGCATCACCACGCCTCTGGCGATGTCCAGAATATCCGCAGCAACTGACGACGCGGTTGGGCGGCCACCCGCTCCAGGACCGATCAACAAGAGGTTGCCGCAGAAATCCGCATCGATCGCCACTGCATTCGTCGCGCCCCAAACCTCGGCGATCGCCGACTCCTCGGGGACCATGGCGGGATGCACGCGCGCCTCGATTCCGGATTCGGTGCGCGAAGCAACGCCAAGCAGCTTGATGCAGAAGCCCATGTCGTTGGCCGCATCGATATCGGCCTCGGTGATCGACTGGATGCCTTCCACGTCGATCTGCTCGAAATTGATCTCGGTCCCGAACGCAAGGCTAGCGAGGATGGCGAGCTTGTGCGCCGTATCGAACCCGCCGATATCGAACGTCGGATCGGCTTCCGCATAACCTAGTTCCTGCGCCTCTTTCAGCGCATCGGCGAACGAACGATCCTCATCCGTCATCGACGAGAGGATGTAGTTGCAGGTGCCATTGAGGATGCCGTAGACCCGCTGCACCTCGTTGGCGACGAGCGACTCCCGCAAAGCCTTGATGACCGGGATGCCGCCCGCGACAGCGGCCTCGAAGTTGAGCGCAACGCCCTTCTGCTCGGCGAGCTTGGCGAGCTTGACACCGTGCTTCGCCAGCAAGGCCTTGTTGGCCGTGACGACGTGCTTGCCAGCGCCGAGGGCAGCCTCCACGGCCTCCTTGGCGATGCCGTCAGAACCCCCGATCAGCTCGACGAAGACATCGACGCCGTCGGCTTTCGCAAGCGCCACCGGATCGTCGAACCATTTCAAGCCGCTCGTATCGATGCCGCGGCTCTTGTCGCGCGAACGCGCCGAGACACCGACCACCTCGACAGGGCGGCCTACGCGCTCCGCGAAACGTCCCCCATGCTGGTTAAGCAAATCAAGGAGGCCCGCGCCGACGGTGCCAAGGCCGGCAATGCCCAGGGTCAGAGGTTTTTGCATTGGTACGCGAGGAGTTAGCCGCTGGCTTTCTGCTGAATCGGGATCACGTTATGCATCGTTTCCGGAGCCTGGGCGAGGAACTTTTTGATGTTCCTGGCGGCCTGTCGGATACGGTGCTCGTTCTCCACCAGGGCGATACGGATGAAGCCCTCGCCGTATTCGCCGAAGCCGACCCCCGGGGACACCGCAACGCTTGCCTTCTCGATCAGCAATTTGGCGAATTCCACCGACCCGATCTCCTTGAACGGTTCGGGGACAGGCGCCCAGGCGAACATGGTTGCGGGCGGGGGCGGCACCGGGAATCCCGAACGGCCAAACGACTCCACCAGGCAGTCACGCCGCGCCTTGTACGTCGCGCGGATTTCATCGACACAGTCCTGTGGTCCGTTGAGCGCCGCCGCAGCCGCCACCTGGATCGGCGTGAACGCGCCGTAGTCGAGATACGACTTCACCCGCGCCAGCGCCGCGATCAGCCGTTCATTGCCGACCGCGAAGCCCATGCGCCAGCCAGGCATGTTGTAGGTCTTCGACAGCGAGGTGAATTCCACCGCGACGTCCATCGCACCCGGCACCTGCAGGATCGACGGCGGCGGATTGTCGTCGAAGTAGATTTCCGCGTAGGCGATATCGGACAGCAGGATGAGATCCAGCTTCTTCGCCAGCGCGACGGCATCCTTATAGAACTCGAGATCCGCCACCATGGCTGTCGGGTTCGACGGATATGACAGCACCAGTGCCAGCGGCTTGGGGATCGAATGCCGGCACGCGTGCTCGACGAGCCGCAGGAACTCCGCACCGGTCGACGCCGGCAAATGCCGGATCGCAGCGCCCGAGAGCAGGAAGCCGAACTCGTGGATGGGGTAGGTCGGGTTCGGCACCAAGATCACGTCGCCCGGCGCCGTGATCGCCTGCGCCATGTTGGCAAAACCCTCCTTGGAGCCCAGGGTAGCCACGATCTGGGTCTCGGGATCGAGTTTCACGCCGAAGCGGCGCTCGTAGTAGGCCGCCTGAGCCCGCCGCAGTCCGGGAATGCCCTTCGACGCCGAATAGCGGTGTGTGCGCGGCTTGGACACCGTCTCGACCAGCTTGTCGACGATGTGCTGCGGGGTCGGCAGATCGGGGTTACCCATCCCCAGGTCGATTATGTCGGCACCGCGTGCACGTGCCGCTGCCTTCAGCCGGTTGACCTCGGCGAAGACGTAAGGGGGCAAGCGCTTGATGCGGTGGAAGTCCTCGTGCACGGGACGCCTCTTTCTCGGCCTATGAATGGACCCGGCTGCAGAACGACACGGGAACGCGCTTCACCGCGGCCGGAACCCCCGTGTTTACGCCTCGCTCTACCCCCCGTCCAGCCCGCCCCTTGGCCGAGGCGGAGCAATCAGCGGGAATTTTCGATCTCTTGTTCTGCCTGGTGCTCATGCGTCGCACCTGCCCGCGTCAGTTCATCCACTGCTTGCCGTTGCTGCTGCTGCGTCAGCGATGTCGAGGCGTGCGAGCCCGATAATTCGCGCAACGGCGTCGAGATCGTGGAAGCGCACCCGGCCAGGGCGAGCCCTGCTGCCAGACCGGCAAGCCTCGCAACTGCCCGTCCAGCCTTCCGCACCACGATACAGGCCTCACGCATCGGTATGACTCGCATACGAATTCCACCTTGCCGGAAAGGCCTGCTTGCGCGACTTCAGCGCGGCGCCAAGATGCCTGTGGGTGCAGGGTTGTCCACACCGCCGGATGACACTGCCCGCGCAATGTCGCAAAACATTGGCATACAATGGATACTCGGCCAGCTAAGGCCGCAAAGCGCTTAAGGTTACGATGTCCAAGCTCAATGAAGACGCCCCTGCCGACCATCAGCCGTTCCAGACTGTGAACGCGGAGGAGCTGTCGCGCAATCTGCTGCGCCTCTTCGAGCAAGGCGGCAACGTACTTTCGGAGTTCATCGAGCGCAACGACGCCAAGATGGGCCCGTACTCGGCCGCCACCGAGATCAATGAGGCGACGACGACACTAACGGACCTCACGTCTCAATGGCTCTCCGATCCAGCCCGCTTTGCCGAGGCCCAGGGAACCCTGCTGCGCTCCTATGCCGAGCTATGGAACAACACCGTGCGGCGCATGTTCGGCGAGGACGTCTCGCCCGTCGCCGAGCCGGACCCGGGTGACAACCGCTTCAAGGACCCCGAATGGTCCGCCAATCCCTACTTCGATTTTTGGAAGCAGGCCTATCTGCTCACCTCGCGGTGGGCGGAGGATATGCTGGACAATACCGAAGGTCTCGAAGGCAAGACCCGCCAGCGCGCCGAGTTCTACCTGCGCCAGGTCGCGAGCGCCTTGTCTCCGTCGAACTTCCCACTCACCAATCCTGAAGTGCTGCGCGAAACGCTGGCGACCAACGCCGAGAACCTCGTGCAGGGCATGTCGCTGCTCGCAGAGGACATGAAGAAGTCCGGCGACCTTCTCAAAATCAGCCAGACCGACGCTACGGCGTTCGAGGTCGGCCGCAACCTCGCCACCACACCCGGCAAGGTCGTCTACCAGAACGACATCTTCCAGCTCATCCAGTACGCACCGACGACCGACAAAGTCCGCGAAATTCCGCTGCTCATCGTGCCGCCCTGGATCAACAAGTTCTACATCCTCGATCTGACGCCACCCAAGAGCCTCATCAAGTTCCTCGTCGATCAAGGCTTCACGGTCTTCATCATTTCCTGGGTCAACCCAGACGCCTCGCTCGCGCATAAGTCCTTCGAGGACTACATGCAGGAAGGCATCCTCACCGCCGCGGACGCGGTGAAGCGCGAAGCCGGTGTCGAAAAGATCAACGTCGTCGGCTACTGCGTCGGGGGCACCCTGCTCGCTACCACGCTCGCCTATCTGGCCGCCCGCGGCGAGGAGCTGGTCAACGCCGCCAGCTTCCTCGCCACGCAGATTGATTTCACCTACGCCGGCGATCTTTTGCTCTTCACCGATGAGGAACAGCTCGAAGCGCTGAACGAGCTGATGAACGAGCGCGGCTATCTCGACGGCTCGCGCATGGCCAACGTGTTCAACATGCTGCGCCCCCGCGACCTGATCTGGCCGTACATCGTCAATAACTACCTGCTCGGCAAGAAGCCGTTTCCGTTCGACCTGCTCTACTGGAACCAGGATTCGACGCGCATGGCGGCCGCCAACCACACCTACTATCTGCGCGAGTTCTACAACGCCAACCGCCTCGCAAAAGGCGAGCTTGTCGTCGCCGGCACGCGCCTCAACATGAGTAAAGTGAAGGTGCCCGTCTTCGAGCTCGCAACCAAGGAAGACCACATCGCCCCGGCAAAGTCGGTTTACGAGGGCGCGCAGAAGCTCGGCGGCGACGTAACGTTTGTCCTCTCGGGCTCCGGTCACATCGCCGGCGTCGTAAACCCCCCAGCAAAGGTCAAGTATCAATACTGGACGGAAGGGAAGCGGGGTGCAAAGTCGCTCGACCAATGGCTGACGACCGCCAAGGAGCATCCCGGCTCCTGGTGGCCGCTGTGGGCCGAGTGGCTGAACGAGCATTCCGGCGCCTGGACCGTCCCGCGCGAGCCCGGCGAGCATCACGGTGCGATCGAAGATGCACCCGGTTCGTACGTGAAAGTGAAAAGCTGATCCAACTGCCCGGCTGTAGCCGCCGCCATTGAGGTCCGATGAGCCGCCTGCCCAAACATGCCGAGCACCACCTCGTCGGTCGCATCGGCTGGCTGCGCGCCGCGGTCCTCGGCGCCAATGACGGCATTCTCTCTACGGCCAGCCTCATCTCCGGTGTCGCCGCAGCCGATGGCTCGCACACCAGTGTACTGATTGCGGGCATCGCCGGCCTCGTGTCCGGTGCAATGTCCATGGCCGCCGGTGAGTATGTCTCGGTCAGCTCGCAGGCCGACACCGAGGATGCCGAGCTGTCGCGCGAACGAGACGAGCTGCGCGCCTATCCTAAGGCCGAGCTGGAGGAGCTGGCGCAAATCTACGCCAAGCGCGGCGTCGAACTGCATCTCGCCCGCAAAGTGGCTGAGCAGCTCATGACCAAGGATGCGCTCGGTGCCCACGCGCGCGACGAACTCGGCATTTCCGAGATCACCACCGCTCGCCCGGTCCAAGCGGCTCTGACGTCCGCGGCAACGTTTGCATCCGGCGCGGCCATGCCGTTGCTAGCGGCAGTGCTGGCACCGGAGGGGGCGATCATCCCTGTTGTCACCGCCGCCTCGCTGATCTACCTCGCGGCCCTCGGCGCCATCGGAGCCAAGGCAGGAGGCTCAAACATTTGGCGCGCCGCCGGACGTGTCGTTTTCTGGGGCGCCTTTGCCATGGCGCTCACCGCCGGAATCGGCAAGCTCGTCGGCCAGACGCTATGAATCCGGGGAATTAATTCCCACGCATTCCGCGGACAACCCGACATCTTAAGTCACAGTCTCAATGCAGCTGCCGCGACCGGTCGCCCGAACAAAAAGCCCTGCATCCGTTCGACCCCCACTTGCCGCGCGATATTCGCCTGCTCCACGGTCTCAATGCCCTCAATGACGGTGGACATACCGAGCCGGTCCGCCAGACGGCAGATTGCTTCGACCACCGCTCGCGCCTTCTCCGACGTCGCTAACTCGGCAACAAACGTGCGATCGATTTTGAGCACATCGACCGGGAGGCGACGCAGATAGGACAGCGAAGAATAACCGGTGCCGAAGTCATCCAAAGCAATGGTAACGCCCATCTCATGCACCCTGCGCAGCATTGCGGCACATTCGTCGCCATTGCCGATGAAAAGAGTTTCTGTGACTTCAAGCTCCAGCCGTGATGCAGGAAGTCCGGATTCGCGAAGTGCCTTCACCACGCTATCGATCAGATAGCCCGCCTGACATTGCTGCGTAGAAAGGTTCACGGCTACTTTGATCTGCGACGGCCAAGCCATTGCGTCAGCGCATGCCTGACGCAGAACACAGGCGCTCAGCTGGCGTATCAATCCCGTCTCCTCGGCCAACGGAATGAACTCAGCGGGCTGCATGCGGCCACGCGTAGGATGGTTCCAGCGAGCCAACGCCTCGCAGACGACGACGTGCCCTCCCTGCGCATCGATAATCGGTTGGTATTCGACCACTATCTCGCCATTGGCACACGCCCTTGCGAGATCGCTCTCCAACTGCCGACGCTCTCGCAGTTCGACTTCCATTACCGGGTCAAAGATGCGGTAGCAGTTTCTGCCACCACTCTTCGCCGCCTGCAGAGCGAGGTCGGCCTCAGTTAGAAGTCTGTTCGCATCAACGCGCCCACTCGACCGCTCTGCGATGCCAATGCTGACGCTGACTGGCAATTCACTTGACTCGAGGGAGATCGGCTCAGCCATCGCCTGCAGGATCGCTTCCGCCGCACTCTTGGCATCGTGGCTGGCAGCATCGCCTCTCAGAATGATGACAAACTCATCCCCTCCGAACCGAAATACCGATGCGTTCGGCGGGGCACATGTCAGCAACCTCTCGGCGACTTTCTTCAGCAGTGCATCACCGGTTGCATGTCCCAGCGTATCGTTGACGGCCTTCAGCTTGTCGACATCGATGAAGAGAACGCTGGCCCTCTGGTCGGATTCCCACTCCCACGCTTCATCGTCTGCATTGACGAAGTTCCGCAGGCCTGTCAGGGCGTCGTGGTGTGTCAGATGAGAGATCAACTCATGCTGATGACTCAACGCTACATTGAGACTGCTCAGCTGACCTTCCAGCGCTTTGCGTGACGTGATCTCGGTTCTGATCGAGATGTAACCGGTGATTGTTCCACCCGAATCGATCAGCGGGACGATCCAGGTATCGACCCAATAGAAGCTGCCATCCTTTGCCCGGTTCTTTATCTCGCCCCGCCAGATCTTCCTCCCACGGATCGTTCGATACATCTCCAAGAAGAACGATCGCGGGTGGTGGCCTGAATTCAGGATGCGATGATTTTGCCCAATGAGTTCTCCCCTTGAGTACTTACTCAACTTTTCGAACTGCTCGTTGGCATAGACGATTGTGCCAGCAAGGTTCGTAATGGCCACAATCGCGACCTTATCGAGAGCCGCCGCATAGGTTGCGGCTGCAAATCTCTCATCCTCGAGCATCATGCTCTGAATGACGGCAATCATGAGCGCATGTAATTTTCCGGCAGATTGGATTCCACGATCATTGTTTACCAGAAGGCGCTTGAAATTGATCTGGATCAATTTCAGCCGCGGCCCTTACTCGGCCGTAAAAAAGAAAGCGGCGCCGGACGGGAGCCACGGCGCCGCTCAACTCTCTACGCGTCTCGATAAAGTTTATGCGGCCTTGGCGGCGGCAGCGGGAACTTCCGAGATCGTCTTCAGGATCTGCGAAGCGATCTGGTAGGGGTCGCCCTGCGAGTTCGGACGGCGATCCTCAAGATAGCCCTTGTAGCCGTTCTTCACGAACGAGTGCGGCACGCGGATCGAAGCGCCACGATCGGCAACGCCGTAGCTGAACTTGTTCCACGGCGCCGTCTCGTGCTTGCCGGTCAGACGCTTGTCGTTGTCCGGACCATAGACGTTGATGTGATCCATCAGGTTCTTGTCGAAGGCCTTCATCATGGCCTCGAAGTAGTCCTTGCCGCCGACAGTACGCATGTACTCGGTCGAGAAGTTGGCGTGCATGCCCGAGCCGTTCCAGTCGGTGTCGCCCAGCGGCTTGCAGTGGAATTCGATGTCGATGCCGTACTTCTCCGTGAGGCGGAGAAGCAGGTAGCGCGCCATCCACATCTCGTCGGCAGCCTTCTTGGAGCCCTTGCCGAAGATCTGGAATTCCCACTGGCCCTTGGCCACCTCGGCGTTGATGCCTTCGTGGTTGATGCCGGCAGCAAGACACAGATCGAGATGCTCCTCGACGATCTGTCGAGCGACATCGCCGACGTTCTTGTAGCCAACGCCGGTGTAATACGGACCCTGCGGGGCCGGGTAGCCGGCGGCGGGGAAGCCGAGCGGACGACCGTCCTTGTAGAAGAAGTACTCCTGCTCGAAGCCGAACCACGCGCCCGCGTCATCGAGGATGGTGGCGCGCTTGTTCGAGGAATGTGGCGTGACGCCATCCGGCATCATCACTTCGCACATGACGAGCGCGCCGTTGGTGCGCGCGGGATCGGGGTACACGGCGACAGGCTTCAGCACGCAATCGGAGCTATGGCCCTCGGCCTGCATCGTCGAGCTGCCATCGAAGCCCCACAGCGGCAGTTCTTCCAGGCTCGGAAACGCACTGTATTCCTTGATCTGGGTTTTGCCGCGCAGATTGGGAACCGGTGTGTAGCCGTCGAGCCAAATGTACTCGAGCTTGTACTTCGTCATGCTCAATCTCTCCTAATTGACGACGCGGTCGCTGGGTCATCCTGGTGCTCGTGCAAGGACATCAGCCTCGGCATCGAGCGATGCTTATCGTGCATTGTGCGGTGCGATCGCCGGCTCCGTGACGACGCCGAGCTCGCGCAAACCAGACCTCGAAGCACGTCAGCAACTGTTCCGACCTCCCGCTTAGCGGGCGAACCTCGTCCGGTGCCTGGCTGCGCTAGGCGCGGAACCGATAGCGGCTGAGTGGGTTCACCCTGACCGGAATGCTAGCGAAAGATGCAATTTATGGCGTGCCTATAATGTGAGCATTTGCTGCACGTTAATTCAGCAGGGCCCTTATTTGGCATCGGCAGGACTCACACATCGTGAGATGATCCCGTTCCAGCGTAACAGCGCTGTAGAGGAGCAACGAGACGAGAGCAAAAGGAAGAGAGAAACAATGACTTCGCACCAGTCTACTGCGACGATATACGCCTTCCCCCCTGGCGGACGCCGCAACCTTGGCCGCCAGCACGACAGCATAACGTCAGCCAGCTCCACCCCCCTCCGCTCGGCCACCGCCGATCGGACACCGAGAATCGATACCGGCAGCTGGTATCATCAAGCCGCAGTCGAAGAGGCACAGGCCTTCTGCGAGCGATAAAAAGGTACGCTCCAATCCCGAGCGTGGCGCCAATCCGGGCGTCACGCACCGAAGATCGACCATTCCATCCGCTTGCTCAGCCTCTCCAGCGCAAGCCGGCCCCGCTTCGAATTCCCCGACACATCGAGCCCCGGCGACCACACGGCGATCGACGCCTTGCCCGGCGCGATTGCGAGGATACCGCCGCCGACGCCGCTCTTGCCCGGCAGCCCGACGCGGTAAGCAAATTCACCCGACCCGTCGTAGTGCCCGCACGTGAGCATCAGCGCATTGATGCGACGCGCGCGTTCCGGCGTGACCACCGGCAGGATCGTCGACGGGTTGGCGCCGAAGTGCGCGAGGAACCGGCCTGCCATGGCAAGCTGCAGGCACGACATGGCAATCGCGCAGTGATGGAAATAGACGCCCAATGCGTAGTCGACGGGGCCATCGATGACGCCGTACGACTTCATGTAGTTGGCAAGCGCCGCGTTACGGAAACCCGTCCGCGCCTCTGAAGCCGCGACCTTGTGATCGATGTAGATGCTGTCATCCGCCGCGAGAAACTGCATGAAGCGCAAAATCTCGCCCAACGCCTCACGCGGCTGATGGCCTGCCACGATCGCGTCCGTGACGGCTATGGCGCCGGCATTGATGAACGGGTTGCGCGGAATACCGTGCTCGGATTCAAGCTGGACGATCGAATTGAAGCGGCTCCCTGACGGCTCACGACCAACACGCTCCCACAGCCGGTCCCCGAACTTGCCCAGCGCCAGCGTCAGCGTGAACACCTTCGAGATGCTCTGAATGGAGAACGGCACGTCTGCATCGCCACCCGCCGCGACATTCCCCTGCGCATCGACGACAACCAACGCAAACTGATTGGGATCGACGTTCGCAAGCTCGGGGATATAGGTGGCCACCTCGCCGCGATCGGGCATCGCCCGCATCTCATCGGTGATTTCCTGGACGACGACTTGAAGATCGGACACGATTGCAGCTTCCCGCGGTGAACCGCCGCACCTCATGCGGGCACGGCAGCCGCACAATGGTTAAACCCGGCCGGGATTGAAAGATCCTTCCTAGCCGCAGCGGTTGCAACTGGCCGCAGCTGCCCCAGCGACGTGCGTCCATAAACAGGCTGATGCGCTTTCACAGGCGATAGCGTATGCTGAGCGCGAAGCCGGCCGCGAAAGCGATCGGCTTCTATCCAAATATCTTTGTGCAGTACCGCTCAACGCGTAAGGGTGTGTCCCAATGGCTGACGCTCGCTTTTTCCATCGCGCCGGCCCTTTTCTGCTGTCTGACATCGCGGCGCTCATCGGCGCCGAGCCCTTGCCCCCCGAAACAGAAGCGATTGCCTTCGCGGACATAGCCACGCTCGAAACGGCGGGTCCCGACGACATCAGCGTGTTCTCCGACGCCCGCTACATGGGCGCGCTCGCAACCACCCGCGCCGGCGCCATCATCGTCAGCCGCAAGCTTGCGCACCACGTCCCTGAAGGCTCCCGATTGGTCTACGTCGCCGACCCGCGCCGCGCCTACGCGCAAGTCGGACGGCTCTTCTATCCCGCCGCCGTGCCGACCCCCGGCATACACCCCAGCGCCCACGTGCATGCCAGCGCCTGCATTGGCCCCGGGACGCAGATCGACCCCGGCGCCGTCATCGGCCGCGATGTCGATATCGGTGAGCGCTGCTACATCGGCCCCAATGTCGTAATCGGCGACGGCGTGCTCATCGGCAACGACTGCCGCATCGGCGCCAACTGCACCATCAGCCATACTCTGCTCGGGCACCGCGTCGAGATCGAGACGTGCGTTACCATCGGATCGCAAGGCTTCGGCTTCGTCCCGGGACCCGCCGGACTAGAGCGCATGCTGCAGCTCGGCCGCGTCATCATCGAGGAAGGCGTGAAGATCGGTGCCAACTGCGCCATCGACCGCGGCGCGACCGACGACACCATCATCGGCGCCGGCTCCGTTCTCGATAACCTCGTCCACATCGGACACAACGTCCGTCTCGGACGTCACTGCGTGATCTGCGCCCAGGTCGGTATCGCCGGCAGCACCACCGTCGGCGACGGCGTGATGATGGGCGGGCAGACCGGAGTTGCCGATCACCTGACCATCGGCAGCGGCGCACAGATCGCCGCCAAGAGCGGCGTCATGCGCGACGTCGCAGCAAAGACCGTTGTCGGGGGTTTCCCTGCCATGCCCATCAAAGACTGGCACCGCCAGACCATCGGCATCGCGCGCCTGTCCAAGAAGGTCGAGTAGAGTCGCGCGCGTCCCATGCCACCCAAAGACTTTCCGCGCGGCACACCGCTCCCCACATAAGCTGCCTCAGCATTCTCCGAGGCATCGCCATGGCCACCCGACCCATCAAAATTCCCGGCCCCGACCATCCGATCACCATCACCGCCCAGCCGGGTCGCATCGTCGTCAAGGTCGCCGGACGCACTCTGGCCGATACGCGCGCCGCTCTCACGCTACGCGAGGCCGACTATCCCCCCGTCTATTACATCCCGCGCACAGACGTCGACATGAGCATGCTCACGCGCACCAAGCACGTCACCTACTGTCCCTACAAAGGCAAGAGCAACTATTACAGCGTGCCATCTGGCGGCGACCGCTCGCTCAACGCGGTCTGGTCCTACGAGGACCCGCACGACGCTGTGAGCCAGATCAAGGAGCATGTTGCGTTCTATGCCGACCGCGTAGACTCGATTGAACTGCACGACAGTTAACCGCGCCGGAGCTGATTTCCTCACAGCCGAACGAAATTGTCCGTCCACGAGTTTAAGGGCTAAACAATAGCATCGCCATATCCTGGCAGATGGGAGCCCCGATGGTCGCCCGATATCACAAGCTCATCGACGACCTGCTTGAGGCGTTCTGGTTCATACCCGCCTTGATGCTCCTGGGTGGCGTGGCACTGTCTTTCGCGATGGTGCAGTTCGACCATGCATTCGAGATTCCCGAACGGCTCCAAGAGAGCGCCTGGATCTTTCGCGGCGGTCCTACTGGCGCCCGTGCCGTTCTGGGCGCCATAGCCTCGTCGACCATCGCCGTGGTCGGAACGGTATTCTCTATAACCATCGCCGCACTTTCGCTGGCTTCCGGCCAGATGGGCCCGCGGCTTCTGCAGAACTTCACCCGCGACCGCGGCAATCAGCTCACGTTCGGCGTCTTCATCGGCACCTTCGTCTATGCGCTGTTGGTGCTGCGCACGGTTCGCAGCCCGAGCGAGGGCCAGTTCATTCCCCACGTTGCGCTGTCCCTCGCCATCCTCTTGGCGTTCATCTGCGTAGCGACGCTCGTCTGGTTCGTCGCCCACATGGCTGAGCGCATCAACGTCGACACGGTCATTGACCTCGTCAGCGACGATGTAGACGCCGCAATCAAACGCATCGACGCCGAGCCGACTGCGGCCCCCTCCGATGCCTTCTGGAGCGACGCGGCGCCTATCGTCCGCAAACGTAGCGGCTACCTGCAGCACATTGATGAAGGCGGCCTCGCTGACTGGGCGTCCGAGCACGGAACGAGCATCCGCCTGCTTAACGGGCCAGGAAGTTTCGTCTCGCCCAATGCGCCGATCGCCTTGATCAAGCCGATGGTGGATGGCGCGGAGGACGCAATCGAAGACGCTACTGCGCTCGGCACCAAGCGCCGCGGCGATGACCTCCGCTTGAGCATCGCGCAACTTGTCGAGGTTGCGGTGCGTGCGCTATCGGCGGGCATCAACGACCCGCACACCGCCATCGGCGTCCTCGATCGGCTCGGCAGTGCGCTATGCGAACTGGTTGGCAAAGAGCTGCCCAACGGAGTGAGCACGCGCGAAGACAAGGCCGTGCTCGTGGTGCCCAAAATGAACTACGACGAACTCGTCGAGGCAATGCTGCAGACAATTCGCCAGAACGCGTCGAGCCAGCCATCGGTCCAACGCAAAATCCTGCAGGTGCTGGCAACGGTTGCGAGCTGTGAGCGCGATGCCCACCGCACCGCCACCCTGCAGCGGCATGCTGATTTGGTGATTGCCGATGCACACCGCGGATCGATCGCGCAGTGCGACTTGGAAGAACTGGAACGCGAGCGTACCCGTTTATCAGCCGTGGTTGATCAAGGCGCTTACGCCTTGATCCGTCCTGCGGCTCAGTAGGTCGGCCCGGCAATTACAATCGCGCCAAGCCCTGTTCCAAGTCGGCGATGATGTCGTCCTTGTCTTCGATGCCAATCGACAGACGGACGACATCCGGCCCAGCACCGGCGGCGATACGTTGCTCGTCCGTGAGCTGGCGATGCGTCGTGGAAGCAGGATGAATGACGAGGCTGCGCGTGTCACCGATGTTGGCGAGCAGGCTGAACAGCTTCAGTCCGGATGCGAGCTTGACGCCCGCCTCGTAGCCCCCCTTGAGGCCAAACGTGAACACGGCGCCCGCGCCCTTGGGGCAGATCTTCTTGGCAAGTTCATGATACTTGCTCGAAGGCAGGCCAGCGTAGCTCACCCACGCAACCTTCGGGTGCTTCTCCAGCCACGAGGCAACCGCGAGAGCATTCTCGCTGTGGCGTGCCATGCGCAGCGGAAGCGTCTCCGCGCCGGTGAGAATCATAAAGGCGTTGAACGGCGAGATCGCCGGCCCGAGGTCACGCAGGCCCATCACGCGCGCGGCGATGGCGAACGCGAAGTTGCCGAACGTCTCACCGATCACCATGCCGTTGTAGGACGCATTCGGCTCCACCAGAGTCTTGTAGCGATGCTTTGCGCTGAGCCAGTCGAACGTTCCTGCATCGACCAGTACACCACCGATAGAATTGCCGTGGCCGCCGATGAACTTCGTCATCGAGTGCACGATGATGTCGGCCCCGAATTGCTTCGGCTGGCACAGGTACGGTGTCGCCAGGGTGTTATCGACAATGAACGGAACGCCCGCCTTCTTGGCGATCGCAGCAATCGCTGGAAGATCGACGACGACGCCGCCGGGATTGGCGATCGACTCCACGAAGATCGCCCGCGTCTTCGGCGTAATGGCTTTCTCGAAGCTTTGCGGATCGGTGGAGTCGGCCCACACGACGTTCCAGTCGAACTTCTTGAACGAGTGATTGAACTGGTTGATCGACCCACCATACAGCTGACGTCCGGCGATGAATTCGTCGCCCGGTTCCAGCAGAGTATGGAACACTAGAAACTGCGCCGCATGTCCCGAGGCAACGGCCAGCGCAGCGGTGCCGCCTTCCAGCGCGGCGACGCGCCCTTCCAACACGGCCTGCGTTGGATTGGTGATGCGGGTATAGATGTTGCCGAACGCCTCAAGCCCGAACAGCGAGGCGGCATGGTCCGTGTCATTGAAGACATAGGACGTCGTTTGATAGATCGGCGTAGCGCGCGCGCCGGTCGAGGCATCGGGAGCGGCCCCCGCATGCACAGCGAGGGTGGCAAACTTTGGCTCTGATTCTGACATCGCTTTCTCCTTCTAACCGCGCTCGAGCGATCGCGACTAGGGAGGCGATGATGGTCTTCAAGTCAACGGCAAACGCTAAATGTTGTGGCTGCAGCCAATAGATTGGATCGTAATCTTCGCCTGCCTGTCTGCTTCCTGTCTGCGGCTGTCCAAAAGACTAATCCGACAAGGGCATAGGGCAACTCGTATAGCCGAGGCCGACACGTAAGCCGGCCCCGCTCAAGCCTTCGCGTAACGACCGGAGCGGCCGCACGTGAATTTACGAATCTGCCAGTCGGGATTGCCGACGGTCCACTTCGCCAGCTCGGCCTGGCCGTACATCATGCATTGCTGCGGCGTCACCGACTCCGCGGCGAATGACAGATGCACGTCCTTGCACCGGTTCGGTACCTGGATGGAGCAGACGATCGCGACGACTTCTATCATGGGACACCCCAAGGTTCCTGCCGAAAGCGCCCTCTCAAGAAGGGCCGGATCCACCTTGGTCGCGTCCTCGTCGTTTCTTGTTGATCTTGACTCAAGCGTAGGCCCGAATCGACCCCTGCTCAAGTTTCATTCCTGTGCAGAAAATGCCCAATTCCCGAACATACCGGGAAGTAATGGCAAACAGGTTCGGGAGCACACTAAAATGCTGCAAATATTAGATTTTTCGCCGCAACGGACGCTTTCGCTGCGGCGTTTTGCTTCAATTCATGCCCATTCTGCTGCCCCCTTTTCCGGCAATTTTTGCTGCAACGCACAATCTGCCGCACGCGTCGTATGCTGCAGTTGCGAAGTCGATCTCGATTGCGCCTGCGACACATCCGACTACAACGGCATCTAGCCGCAGATTTCGGCGCGCGCCGGCCCAGACTAGAGCCTCCAAAGCTTTTCGATGACGCAGACATTCGATCCCAACCACGCCCGCACCACGCTGTTTTCCGCCTTCCTCGAGGCAGCGGATCGGCACGGTCGAGATCGCGTTATTGTCGAAGACGCTGACGGCACAGCCCTGACCTACCGCGCCCTGACGCTTGCAAGCCTCGTCCTCGGCGGCAAGCTGCGCAGCCTGGCGCGCCCCCGCGAAAACGTCGGAGTTCTGCTGCCCAATGCCATCGGTCTCGTCGTCACCATTCTTGGCATAAATGCCTATGACCGCGTGGCCGTCCTGCTCAACTTTTCCGCCGGCAAGAAGGCTCTCACATCAGCCATCGGCACCGCCCGTCTTCGCGCCATTCTCACCTCGCGGCGCTTCGTCGAGGCCGGCAACTTCGAAGAGTTGATCGACGCCCTCGCGAACGCCGAATACGCGCCGGGTCAGAAGACACGCATCGTCTATCTTGAGGACGTACGCAAACGCATCGGCATCGCCGACAAGATCGCAGGCGTAGCGCGCGCGCTTGCCAGTAAAGTCGTCTTCCGCAAGTCGCCAGCGAAGGCCGACGACCCGGCAGTCATTCTCTTCACCTCGGGTACCGAAGGCGCCCCCAAAGGCGTCGTGCTCACCAACGCCAACATCGTCTCCAACGTCGAGCAGTCCATCGCGCAGCTTTCGGCCGTGCTGGTGCCGGGCGAAGTGCTCGTCAATCCGCTGCCGATGTTCCACTCGTTCGGGCTCACTGCGGGCACCTTCGTGCCCCTGCTCGCGGGCGTGAAGTGCGCCCTGTATCCGAGCCCCCTGCACTACAAGCAGATCCCCAAGTTCATCGAGAAGGTGAAAGCGACGTGGATCGTCTCCACCGACACTTTCCTTGCCGGCTACGCGCGCGTCGCCGACCCCGGCCAGCTCGACACGCTCCGCTTCGCCGTTGCCGGCGCTGAGAAGGTGAAGCAGCCGACGCGCGATCTGTGGGCCAATTCGGGCGCCGTGCTGCTCGAAGGCTATGGCGTCACCGAGACCTCCCCGGTGCTTGCCGTCAACACGCCCGACGACAACCGCGATGGCACGGTCGGCCGCCTCCTCCCGGGCATTGAAGCCCGGCTCGAGGACGTGCCGGGACTGAGCGAAGGCAAACGCCTCTTCGTCCGCGGACCGAACGTGATGGCCGGCTACATGTACCCGGAGAAGCCCGGCTCAATCATCCCGCCCGACGGTGGCTGGCACGACACCGGAGACATCGTCGCCATAGAGGACGGTTTTGTACGCATTTGCGGACGTGCCAAGCGCTTCGCCAAGCTCGGCGGCGAGATGGTGTCGCTCGGCGCCATCGAGACGCTCGCGTGCGGCTTGTGGAACGACGCCCAGCACGTCGTCGTCAGCTTCCCCGATCCGCGCAAGGGCGAGCAGTTGCTGCTGGTTACCGACAAGGCTGCGGCGAGCAAAGACGAACTCCTCGCTCACGCCCGGCGCGAAGGCTTCCCCGAACTTTGGGTCCCCAAGTCGATTCTCATCGTCCCAGCCGTACCGCTGCTCGCCACGGGAAAGATCGATCTTCAGGCGACGGTAGAGCTCGCGCGTCAGTCCCGTCCGAGCCTCTAGCTCACTCCCGGTTGCAAACCGGTTTTCCCGCCAAGGCTCTAGCTGCAGCCCTTATCACTGGCCGCAAATGCCCGTCCAACGGGGGAGAGTGGCTGCTCCACCACGTCAAGAAAGGAGTTGTCGGCAGCCGCATTAACGAGTCTTGACCGTACGCATCAGGTCTTCCATGGATGTTGTGGAAAAAGTGGGCGGAACCACAGCCCACGGGGAACGCCAAGCCAACTTCCACCTTGAAATAGAGTGCGAAAGCCATGTCGACGACCACGGCGCCGCAGAGCGTTGAGGCCACGAATGTCGCGATGCTGCAGGGTCCAACCCTGCAATGGGCGCTGAAGCGGACATTGCTCGGACTGATCATTCTTTTTGTGACGATTGCGTCAGCCGCAACGCTTCTCTACGCCTCGATCGAGGAAGAGCAGCCCACAGGCCCCGCCGGAGCCATTGAGGACACGGCATCTTCAAAGCCCCCTGCGTTGCTGGGCGTTAAGCCCTCACAGCGCCGCGTCTGATCCATCATAGACGGGAGGGCCGCAGCGCCGCACGCTGCGGGCCTAACTTTTCCCGCAATTGCACCTGATGCACGCAACAGCCGATATTCGGTTGAGTTCATCGGCCGTTAGCCGTGATCCTGGTGTGATGGGCGCGAAGTTCGCTATCATCCGCTGCCGGGTGCCCGGGCAATTCCGCGATCTGGATGCTGCACTAGCTTGTCAACGATCTTCCTAGTGTCCGCCGTGATCCGGCACTCGTCCTCCGGTCCAGCAGCAAGCGCTGGCGATTTCCGAAATCGAGACACTGGGAGTGCTCGATGCGCTTCGTGATGCTCGCTCGCAATCCGCAGCTCTATTCGCACGTGCGCATGTGCGAAGCAGCCCGCGCGCGCGGCCATTCGATCGACGTGATCAATACCCTGCACGTCCACATGAACATCACGTCCAACCAGCCGGTCCTGCGCTACAACGGCGAGCGCCTCCCGATTTATGATGCCGTCATCCCGCGCATCGGCGCATCGATCACCCATTATGGCCTTGCCGTCCTGCGGCAGTTCGAGATGCAGGGCGTCTACCCCCTCAATGAAAGCGTCGCCATCGGCCGCTCGCGCGACAAGCTTCGTGCGCTCCAGCTCCTCGCCCGCGAAGGCATCGGTCTGCCCGTCACCGCTTTTGCCCATGGTCCCCGCCGCGCTGAGGAGGTGATCAAAGAGGTCGGCGGCGTCCCTGTCGTCATCAAGCTTCTCGAGGGCACACAAGGCATGGGCGTCATTCTCGCCGAAACCCAAGGATCGGCGAAATCGATCATCGAGGCTTTCAGCGCCGCCAACGTCAACATCATGGTGCAGGAATTCATCCGCGAGGCGAACGGCACAGACATCCGGGCGCTCGTCATTGGCGGCGATGTGATTGCAGCCATCAAGCGAACGGGCCGCGCAGGAGAGTTCCGCGCCAACGTCCATCGCGGCGGCTCAGCCACCCAGGTTGAGCTTACCGCCGAGGAGCGCCGTATCGCGGTACGCGCCGCCACCGCGCTAGGCCTTAACGTTTCCGGGGTCGATATGGTCCGCTCCAGCCGGGGCCCCCTCGTCATGGAGGTTAACTCTTCTCCCGGCCTGGAAGGCATCGAGGGCGCTACCGGCATCGATATCGCCAGCAGGATCATCGATTTCCTCGAAGCCAATGCCTGCTATGGGCACACCCAGACCAAGGGGCTCGGGTAGAGTTGCTGGGCCATTCCGGGCACCATCGCCCCGGCTTTTGTCAATTGCTGAGCCAAACCTCGACAGGTGCCTTGATCAAGCCCTAAGCCCCAACTTATCATCAGCTTACGGTTGATGGCGCCGTCGGCGCCTTAGTCCACCTTGAGGGATTTCGGCGGATGACGGAGCAGCAGAAGCACTTTCCGGAATTCTACGTCACTGCCCCTCAGCCCTGCCCGTATCTGCCTGGCCGGCAGGAGCGCAAGCTCTTCACGCACCTCACCCAGGAAAAGCCGGTCGGCCTCATCGACAATCTTCTGCGCGGTGGTTTCCGCCGCAGCCAGAACATCGCCTACATGCCGTACTGCGAGGGCTGCCAGGCTTGCGTGTCTGTGCGCATCGTCGTCGACGAGTTCGTCGTCTCCCGCTCGATGCGCCGTGCGCGCGAAAAGACGTTACATCTCGATGCCCGTCGCGTACCGCCCGAACCGACTTCGGAGCAGTTCGCGCTCTTCCGCCGCTACATCGATGCGCGCCACTCCGACGGCGGCATGGCTGACATGACCGTTCTCGACTACGCCATGATGGTCGAGGACAGCGTGATCAACACGTTCGTCACTGAGTATCGCGAGAAGCCCGAGAACCCGCTCGACAGCGATCCTGATAGCTGGCCGCTCAAAGCCGTTGCTCTGTGCGACTTGCTCTCCGACGGCATCTCGATGGTGTACAGCTTCTACGATCCAACCGCCGAGCAATTGAGCCTCGGCACATCGATGATCCTCGAGCACGTCGAGTACACCAAGACGCTCGGCCTGCCGTATCTCTACCTTGGCTATTGGATCAACGGCTCGCGCAAGATGAATTACAAGATGCGCTATCAGCCGCAAGAGCACCTCGGCCCCAACGGCTGGGTGCGTAAGTAGTCCGCTACTGCTTCAACGCCGCATCCAGCTTCTGGAACATGTAGCTCCACTTCGCGGTCTGCGTATCGACCAGCGTTTTCATGCGCGCCTTGAGATCGGCAAGCAGTGCGCAGTCGGGCGACGGCGCTTCCGCACCCTCCTGCCCCAGCGAAGAGATGTCGGACAACAACCGCTCCGACTCCTGGTCGTAAACCGCGATCTTGTCGTCGCGCACGAACGGAGCCGCCTCCTTCAAGAAGGCATCGTGGCTCCAGCCGCGCTTCTCCTTGAGTTCCCGCAACTTCTCCTGGAAAGCCGGCTTGTTCTCCAGATTGAGATCGCGCAGCGCACCAGCCGCATCGTCAACGACGGCCTCGAACTCAGCTTTCTGGCAAACCTTCTCCTGCGGAGCGCCAGCGGGCGGAGAACCAAGCCCGGGAGGAGCCCACGACTTCGGCACCTCGTCGGCATCCGATGGTTCTCTGGGGAGCTGCGCTGCAGGCTTCGCAGGCGCCGCACCCGCATCTGGTGACGTAACCGGCTTCCAGGAATTGGCCGGCGCATTGTCCTGCGCTAGCGCGACGCTGCCGATGGCAAATCCGGCCACCAGCATCGCCACCGACACAATGTGTTTTGGTCCCGCCCCGATCATGTGAGGAGTCCTAGCCGCCAGTCGGGCCATCGGCAAGCGTAGCCATCGCACTGGCGTTTTTTGCGCTCAGGCGGCGTGGCCCGCGGGAGACCGATAGTCCTGAAATGAAATGTAACAAGGCAGAATTCCCGGCTGCAGATCAAGTCACAGCGAGTACGCACCGATGGAGGCATACCCCGCATACCTCACAGCAAACCGGCGAGCAGTCTGACTGAGTCGTTCTGCCCCGCGGCCTAGCGAAGACGACGGCGCGAGCACGCGCCATCCGCCGCGACCATTCGCGGCCCGCTGGCCCTCCCAATGCTTGACGCCAAGCCTTGAACGGATCAGATCATGCCTCAGCCCGTGCTTGGTGCGGGAAACCACCCAGGCATCCGCTCCATGGTCCTTCCCCACTTCTCCCTTCGCGAGAGCCGGTCATTGTCAGTCAATCTCGGACGATGGCGGCGACGCCTCGTCTTCGTGATCGGCGGCATAGCCGTGGGCCTCGCCGCCGTGGGCCTCACCATCTCAGCCGACTACGCGCAGAAGGCATTTCAGATGCTCGTCGAGCGCTGGCCTTACGCGCCCATGGTGGTAACGCCTCTCGGCTTCGGACTGGCCGTGTGGCTGGCCGTGAGCTTTTTCCCCAACACGCAGGGGTCGGGCATCCCGCAAGCGATCGCAGCGCGCAAAATCGCCGACCGCCGCGCGCGCAACATGCTCGTCGGCGCGCGCGTTGCCATCGGCAAGGTCGTTCTCACCTTGCTCGGGTTGCTGGTCGGCGCTTCGACAGGACGCGAAGGTCCGACCGTTCAGGTCGGTGCATCGGTGATGTCCTTCATCGGTCAGCGCAGCCCGCGCCGCCAGCCCGATCTCATCCTCGCCGGTGCCGCCGCAGGCATCGCCGCTGCATTCAATGCGCCTCTCGCCGGCGTCGTGTTCGCCATCGAAGAGATGAGCCGCAGCTTCGAGCTCCGCACCAGCGGCCTCATCGTCGGCGGCATCGTGGTTGCGGGCCTCACCGCGCAGATATTGCTCGGCGACTACACGTATTTTGGCTTCACCGGCTCGGCGCTTCCTCTCAACACTGCCTGGCTGGCTGTCCCTCTATGCGGCGTCGCCGGCGGTCTATTCGGTGCCGTCTTCAGCCGTATGCTTGTCACGGTCCCCAATCAACTCCCACAGCGCGCCGCATCGTGGATCACCGCCCATCCGGTTTGGTTCGCTACCCTATGCGGCCTGGGCGTTGCGCTATGCGGCCTCGCAACCGGCGGAGACACGTTCGGCACCGGCTATGAGCAGGCACGTCACGTGTTGCACGAGAATGCCGATCTTCCGATCATCTATGCCCCGCTCAAGCTCATTGCCACGGCGCTGTCGGCTGTCAGCGGTGTGCCGGGCGGCATCTTTTCGCCATCGCTGTCCGTCGGCGCGGCCCTCGGTGCCGAGATCGCGCGCCTGTTCGATCAGGTAACGGCAGCCCCGATCGTCCTGCTCGGCATGGTGGCTTATTTCACCGGTGTCGTACGCGCGCCTATCACTGGCTTCGTCATCGTGTCGGAGATGTCCGACAACCACAGTATGCTGGTGGCACTGATGGCGACCGCACTGATTGCCGACGCATCCGCAAGCCTCATCAACCGCGATGGCGTCTATCAGGAGCTGTCGGTTCGCTTCTTTCCAAAACCGAAGCCCTGACCGAAGACAAAGCGCAACGGGGCGGCGCCGACAGGACCTGGCAGCGCCTCTGCGTCAGGCCAGAATGTGCACGAAGCTCAAGCGCTGTCCGGTCGATGGATGTGTGCGCAAATAGGCCGACGCATCTCCTTCGACTTCAAAGCGCGGGGCAGTTGCCCGACCCATGTGATGATGCTCGAGCTTCTCTAGCGCCGAGGCCAGTGCGCCGGGGTTCGGGATGAGATCGAGCGCGAACGCATCGGCTGCAAGCTCCCGCATGCGCGACAGACCGAGGCACAACAGCTCGGCAATTGCGGGCGCTGCATGCAACAGCGAAAGCAGCGAAGAGGGAACCCCGCGCCGTCCGCCAGAGGCGATGCTGGCAGCGGTGACAATTCCGATCGCTCGCTGCAGATTGCCGGCGACAGTCATGGTCGAAGCATCGCCATTGCAGATGTGCGCAATCTCGTGCGCGACGATCGCCGCCACCTCGTCTTTCGTCATGCCCTGCAACAGCCCTCGCGTCAGCGTGATGACGGCATCGTCAGCCGTGCCGAGCGCATAGGCGTTCATGGACCTCTCGCCAGTGAGCACGTAGAGTTCAGGTACGCGCCGCATGCCAGCGCGCCGGCAGATCTCGTGGACGACCGCGAATAGCTCCAGCGCCTCGCCAGCATGCAGTCGGCGCGCGTCGCGCCGCTGCCGAAGCGCCGCGCGCGTTTCCGGCCCGCTGCCAGCGCCACTAGGCGTCAGCGCCCCGGCGACCGAAAGCCGCGCGCCTTCATCGCCGCCGCTGATCCATCCGCATACGGCCAGAAGCACGGTAAGCCCCGCGATCGCGCGTCCGCTGCGCCGGTCGTTGATGGCCCGATGCAGTCGGCGGCGCACCTCAGCGGGCAGCTGTGCATCGGCGAAAGCCGCACACGAGCGCCTGAGATCCTCCGCAGTAAATGCTCGATCGCCGAGCTGAATGGCGCGGCGCGCCAGCGCGCCTAGGGCCGCGTCGGCGGAGGCAGCGCGCCCCCCCGCACAGAACGTCGGCTCCTGAACGCCGACCGCGATTGCGTCAAAACCCCCGAAAAAGGCCACGCCCGTTCGCCGACTCCTGTTTGCTCTGGCAAGAGCGTATCAGGACGTCCGCGCTGTGCGCAGCCTAGGAGGCGAATATGGCGCAGGTGCCGCGGCCCATCGGCAACAGGTGGGGCTCCAACAGGTGAAGCACCCTCACCTGCCGCGTCTGGGACGGCTGGAATGCTGCAGTCCTGCAGCTACTCAGTGCACGACGTCGCCAGCTCCCTGCATCTCGTCCTGCGCGCGTTGCCGCACCGGCGGCAGTTCCGGACGAATAGCCCGCATCACCGCGATCGCCCGGTACATCTCGAATATCATCGTCAGCGCGCGCTGATAGTCCTGCGCCGCCAGAGAACGCCGCGCATCGGCAATGACCGACCCATAGGCATCGAGCCCCTGATAGCGCCCACTATTGCGCTGCACGTAGGTCGAAAGATTGCGTAGCGCATCGAGGATCACATCCTCGGTGAACGCCACCGCGGCCTGCTGCTCCAACCGTGCACCCCGCCCATCCTGGTAGCCGAGCGGCCCGGCCTGTCCGAAGGTTTGCGTCTGCAGATGCAGTAGCAGCGGAACGAGATTCTCCAGAAGGCCGACGAGGCGCTGCGGATCAAGATCGGCGTCGCGCCCGCCACCGGAATATCCGGCGTTGGCTCCTTGTGAGTTCGACATTGCAAAGCTCCATTCAATAGCTGCGGGAGGCCCCCCAGTGGCGAGCCTCCCCTTCAGTTGAAAAGCGAACGCGCGGCGAACTATGCCGCGCGCTGCTGCTGCTGATTGAACGCCTGCAAATTGCTGATCACCTGCGGCAGCACAGCGGAAAGCTGGCGCACGACCTCGCCGATGTCGCCTTGGCCAGACTGGCGCTGCGCGCATGCCCACGCGTTGCCCATGTTCCCGTAGGCAGCCTGGCCGAGGCCGCCATACTGCTGGGCGCCGACATACTGCCCCTGCAGCATGCTGACGATCTGAGGCAGCGCAGGCAGGATCTGGCGCACCATTTCGCCGACGTCATGCTGAGACAGATAGCGCTGGCCCTGGCCAAAGCCACCGAAGCCGCCACCACCGTAGCCCTGCTGCCAGCTGCCGAAGCCACCGCCGTAGTTCTGCTGCCCGAAAGCAGCATGCGGCTGCTGCGCTTGGTTCACGATCATCGGCAGCAGCGGCGCCAGATGCCGGACGATCTCACCCACCTCATGCGGCGACAGCCCACGCTGCTGCCACGGCGCACCGCCGTAGTTCTGCTGCCAGCCACCAGCGCCGCCGAAACCCTGCTGGCCAAAGCCCTGCTGCCCGAAAGCTGCCTGCCCGAGACCACCCTGGTGGCCCCAACCCTGTCCGCCCTGTCCAAACGAACCACCGTGACCCCAGCCCTGCTGGGCATTCTGCTGAAACGGGATGTACTCGCTGTAGGTCATCCTAACTCTCCTGTGGGGGATTGTGTCGCGTCTCTTCAGTTGCGCCCGCCCCATGGTGGGTGCGGGCAGTCCGGCCCGGTAGAGGCCCGAGCCCGTTGCCCGGTTTCCGATCGAATTGGTCAGTCAACCGGCGGCAAATATCTGGCAGAGGCCAATCCCAATTTCCAGCCCCGTTTCTGAAATTATTTTCGCAGGAAGATTGCACTGATTTCAGGATAGAAAAACTTTGTGATCGCGCCGGTTGTAATCGAATGAATTATTTCAAAGGCCAGCAATAACCCATCACCAGCCGCCGTGCTAGAAAAGTAATACACTGATACAGCACGATAATATCGATGAACTCAGTGGGTGACGCTGGTGCCGGCGCTTTACCGAATTCGCACATTTGAGCGAGTCAGGGCGCCTGCACGCGAAAGTTGACTTGACCGAATTGCGGCGACATTTCAACGCCATCCGGCGCCTAAAAGCCGCAACTATTCACGTCAGCAATTTCCCTTTCCGCGAAGTCAAATGAGAACATTTCCAATATCAATTTCCATTGACATTTAAAACGGCCCCCAGACGCTCAAGTCTGAAAACTGTAAGCAGCCTGCAAGGTCACTCGAGCCCCTCATGCGCCAGCGCCTGCTTCACTGCCGCCCGCTCGCGCATGCGCTCGGCGAACGCCGCCAGGGCGTCCGGCACATCGAGGCCCATGTCCATCCCCCACGTCAGCATTACGAAGAGGTAGGCGTCGGCCGCACTCATGTGCGCGCCGAACAGGTACGGGCCTTTGAATTGCGTCGCTACGAACCGAAGTTTCTTCTCCACCGCCGCGCGCGCCTGCCGCTTGTCCGCCTCACTCGCTTGCGGCACGAACAGCGGATGGAATGCCTTGTGAAGCTCGCTGGAGAAGTAGGCGAGCATTTCCAGCATCCGGTAGCGTCCGAGATGTCCGGCCGGCACCAGTTCAGGTTTCTGATCGGCGACCCAGCTCAGGATTGCGACGTTCTCAGTCAGCAGCTCGCCATCGTCGAACTGAAGCGCCGGCACGTATCCCTTCGGATTGATGTCCAGGAACGAGCGGCCGTCTTCGAGCTTGTGCGTCTTGAGATCGACCTTCACGAGTTCCAGCGGCAAGCCGGCCTCGTGCATCGCTATGTGATCGGCAAGACTGCAGGCACCCGGCGAGTAGTAGAGCTTCATATGCGTGCGTCTCCTGGAGTTGGCATTTTCTCTTTCTCAGCCTATGCAGCACCGGTTTAACGAAGCCTGCAGCATATCGGTTGCATCGGCTGAATGCGCACCGATCCGCGCGTCACGGCACCCGCCGCTGCCTCCAAAAGGCGCCAATGCCAACGCATCGTTCGAAGCTTGATTGATTCTCGCTGGCCCCGTTCGACAGCAGGGCCTCGCCCCGCCAGAGCGCAGAGCCGTGCTGCTTAGGAATCCCCTTAGATGAAACCGCGCTGCATCGTGCGGACGTGGCCAATACTGCTCCTGACCGCCTTATCGGCATCGCCGACAGTTGCGGCCGACAGCGGCCAGGGCTGGCAGACGCAGACCATCCCACGCACCGAAGCGCCTGCACCCAAGCCCGCTACGGCCCCCCCGCCTTTGAACAACCTCGCGCGCCAGGCCGCCGAGACGATCAAGCTCACGAACGCCTTCCGTCGCCGCAACGGTCTTCCAGAGTTCAAGGAGGACCCTGTCTGCACGCAGGCCGCTTTCGACCACGCGCGCGACATGGCGCGGCGAAGCTATTTCGATCACTTTGCGCCGGACGGAAGTTCGCCGACTATCCGCTACCGCCGCCGCAATACCGCCGGACAGCGCGTCATCCGCGTCACCGAGAACATCGCCCGCGGCAACGGCACGACGCCCGAAAGCGCGCTGCAGATGTGGCTCAACTCTTCGGGTCATCGAAAGCATCTCGTCGGCACGGAGATGAATCACATCGGTGTGGGCGTCGCCAACGGCAGCTGCTTCTTCTCTGCCTGCACCTACTTCGTGCAGTGCTTCTCGCGCTGGCCGTAACCCCAACGACTTGCAGATACCCGCGGATTGTCGCCCCGAATTTCCCTGTGGGTCGTCGCACCCTCGCGGGCGTTCGCCTCGCGACAAGCAACATAGAATCCGTCCACCCGGTGGAAGACGTTGATCAGCCGCTTGGCTCACCGGAGACATTCTATGCGTCGGCACCTCGCTTCAGTCGTCGTCGCGTCACTTGCGGCTCTTGCTTCCGGACCCGCCGCTGCTGACGGTTATGAGCCCGCAACGTCTGCCACCATCGTCGAGCGCGGTCCCACATGGACGGGCTTCTATGGCAATGCTGGCCTGGGCTACGGCATTTGGGATGCCGAGACGACGACCTATGCGCCGGGCCGCTGCGTCTCGTGCGCCCAAACCGACAATGGCGGCAAAGGTTGGCTCGGTGAAGTCGGCGTCGGCTACGACTATCAGTTCACGTCGCGGTTCGTCGCTGGCGTACTCTTCAATTACGACTTTTCGAGCATGAAAGGGCATACCAGCGACGCGGTCTTCACCACCGCCGAGACCAGCAGCGACAACACCTGGTTCATCGGCATTCGCGCAGGCTGGCTGATGACGCCGGACATCCTCAACTATTGGAGCGTCGGCTACACGCAGACGCACTTCTCCGGCGGCGCGCTTCACAACAGCTACACCGGCGCCGTCCTCCCGCACAACGCGCGACTGGAAAGCTACAGCGCCGGCGGCTGGTTCATCGGTGGCGGCCTGGAAGTTGCTATGCACAACGGCTGGTTCTGGCGCAGCGAAGCGCGCTACGCCGACTATCGCGATGAAGCGCGCACCGAAAGTGGCATCTCGCCGGTGTTCCAGCTCAACTTCGATCCCGTCGTCGGCACGGCCACCAGCGGCATCGTCTACAAGTTCGACTGCTGCCACTGACCGCGGCGACAGCGCGCTCAGCTTGCCGCAAGCGCGACTGATGCCTCCGTCGTCAGGAGAAGGAAAGTGAACGTCTCCTCCAGGTAGAGCCGCACCATCTTGTCGTCGTGGCTGAGATAGCCAATCGACACATCCTCACCGATGTGAAGCGCAAAATCTCCCCCGCGCATGGTGAGAACGTAGGCGCCTGAAATCCCTGGAGCCCACACGATCTCTCCGTCGACGATCCGCTTGATGTGCTCGAGCACCGGATAGCCGTGGTCGCTCGCCTCGCTCAGCTTCTGGTACGCCTCGGCGCTGAGCACGACCGAATAAGGTCCATTCACACCGGCCAGCCGCAGCTGATTGAGCGCGCCGGCGATGGCATCGGGATACGCAGTGATCTCCGCCGGAAGCGTCATGACCGGATTGCTGGTGCCTTCGCGAATGCCGCCGATGCCGCCCGCGCTATAACCTTCGAACACAGCCCGGTTTTCGGCGTACGCCAGATCTCGTGCCGCATCCTTCACCGGCTGCCAGTCTGAATCGTTCGAGCCGCGCTCCACATCATCGATCTGTTGCCGCTCGAGTACAAACGGCACCCGCAGCTCGACCATCGGCTTGACCACACGTTGCCGCGCGATGATGCCGGCACCGGGCGCCGCGATCGGATGCAAGTGGCCCGTGCCGATCGCCGAGGTGGCAACACCGCTCGGCCCCTCGACGTCCACCACCCGGCGCGCAGCCAGATAGCGCTTCAGCGTACGCTTCGCTTCTTCTTCGATCTGCCCCCACGCCTCAGCGGAGATCGGGGCAAGCTCGCGGTGGAGGTTATTCATTGGCGGGGTGTCCTTTCAACGAACCAATGCCAAGCGAACCATCGGTCGTTGCGGGCGCAGGCTGCGCCTCGACGGCGGGTTCAGACGCGGTCTCATCGGGAAGCGAAGTATCGTCTCCGACGTTCTCCAAAAAGGTTGCCGAGGGCACAAAGAACAAGCACCCCGTCTTCGCGACGCTGAAATCGAGGATGCGGTCGTAGTTCCCCGGCGGGCGCCCGACGAACATGTTCTGGAGCATCTGCTCCGTAGTTCGCGGCGAGCGCGCATAACCGATGAAATAGGTCCCGAACTCTTTCGACCCGACGCGGCCGAACGGCATGTTATCGCGAAGAATTTTAACTTCCTTGCCGTCTTCGACGATGGTCGTCAGTGCGTTGTGCGCACACGTCGGCTTCACCGCATCGTCAAGCTCGATGTCGGACAGCTTCTTGCGTCCGATGATGCGCTCTTGCGTCTCTGTGGAAAGCGCGTTCCAAGCGGACATATCGTGCTCGTACTTCTGCACGATGACATAGCTGCCGCCGGCAAACGCAGGGTCCTCGGCACCGATGTAGGCAGATTCCATCGCGACCCTGGCCGTTGGATTCTCAGTGCCATCGACAAAGCCGAGCAGATCGCGTTCGTCGAAATAGCGAAACCCGTGCACCTCATCGACGACCGTCAGCGCATCGCCGACGCTGTCGAGGATCTGCGTCGCCAGCTCGAAGCAAAGATCCATCCGCTTAGCGCGGATGTGCAGCAGCACATCGCCGGGCGTCGAAACAGCGTGCCGCCCTCCCGATCTGATCTCGCGGAACGGGTGCAGTTCCGCCGGCCGCGGCAGGCCGAACAGCCGGTCCCACGCATCGGAGCCGATGCCCAGCACGCAGGAAAGGTCGCCACCTATGTCGCGAAATCCAACCGCGCGCAGCAACGCGGGAAGGTCGCCGCAAAGCCCCCGCATGGCCTGACAGGCTTCACGCCCCGGATTGATCGTCGCGACAATAAAAATCGCTGATTTCGTCAACGCCTGAACGACGGCCTGCGGCTCCGGCGGCAGACCGGTTTGCGAACTTGGTGTGGTCAAGACGGGCCCCGGCAAACGGTTATTGCCTATCATTGCCCGCGACCTCCTAAAGGGAAGCCTAACAAATTGCTGACGCACGGCAGCCGAAGCGGGCTTCGTCACCGCGGCCATCCGCATCACGCCAAAGAAAAGGCGCTGCCACGTCCTCCGCGGCAGCGCCTCTAGTCTCGTTCTGGATGAGCGGCCGCCGGCTCTAGAACACCGGTCCGAAGCTGTTCGAACGTGGGAAGCCCTTCGGTACGCTCTTGCCCGCCTGCGCGCGCTGCCCCACCCACTCCTTCAGCTCGCTCCACGGCATCGTGAAGGTGCGTCCGGCGCTATCGACCCACGACAGACCTTCCGACTTCTTGAACGTGCGCGCGTCGGCGAGGTTGCCCTCCTTCGACTTCTGCAGGATGACACCCTTGCCGCGCGTCATCTCGTTCACTTCATCCAGCTTGAAGATCAGCATCTTGCGATTGTCGCCGACGATGGCGAGGTAGTCGGCATTGTCCGCCACCGGCACAATCAGCTTGGCCTCGTCCGGCTCGGTGACGTTCAGCACCTGCTTGCCCTTGCGCGTGGACGCGACGATCTCGTCCTCGGGCACGATGAAGCCGTATCCGCCGGTCGAAGCGATCAAAAGCTTGCGTCCGGGCTGATAGGTGAACACTTCTGCAATGTCGTGGTTCTCTTCCAGGTCGATCATCAGCCGCACCGGCTCGCCGTGGCCGCGCCCGCCCGGCAAAGCCGATCCTTCCAGCGTGAACACCTTGCCGTTCGTCGCCATGATCAGCAGCTTGTCGGTAGTGAACGCCTTCACCGCGCGCTTCAGCTTGTCGCCCTGTTTGAAGTCGAGCTTCGACAGATCGTCGACATGCCCCTTCAACGCGCGCACCCAGCCCTTGTCGGACAGGATGATCGTGATCGGCTCCTTCTCGATCAATGCCGCATCGAGGTCGACGTCAATCACCGGCGCATCCGCGAACGAAGTACGCCGGCGGCCCAACGCCGTCGACTTGGAATAGCGCTCGCGCACCTCCTTCACTTCGGCCGAGATCCGCTCCCACTGCAGATCGTCCGAGGCGAGAAGCTTCTGCAGCTGGCGCTTCTCTTCCGAGAGCTTGTCGTGCTCGGTGCGGATTTCCATTTCCTCGAGCCGCGACAGAGACTTCAAGCGCAAGTTTAGGATCGCTTCCGCCTGCACTTCCGACAGCTTGAAGCGCGACATCAGCTTGGCCTTGGGATCGTCCTCGAAACGAACGATCTTGATGACTTCGTCGATGTTGAGATACGCGATCAGATAGCCGTCGAGCACCTCCAGGCGATGCTCGATTTTGCTCAACCGGTACTTCGACCGCTTGACAAGCACATCGATGCGGTGTTCGAGCCACTGCCGCAGCACATCGCGCAACGACAGCACGTTGGGAATCTGCCCGGCCGACAGCACGTTCATGTTGAGGCCGAAGCGCACTTCCAGCTCTGTGTAGCGGAACAGGCTTTCCATCAGCAGCAGCGGATCGATAGTGCGGCTCTTCGGCTCAAGGACCAGCCTGATCTCTTCTGCCGATTCATCGCGCACGTCTCCGAGCAGCGGCAGCTTCTTCTCGGTCATGAGCTCGGCGATGCGCTCGACCAGCTTCGCCTTCTGCACCTGATAGGGAATCTCGGTGACGACGATCTGATAGCCGCCGCGGCTCGTTTCTTCCTTGTCCCACTTTGCGCGGATGCGGAAACCGCCGCGTCCCGTCTTGTACGCCTCGATGATGTTCTCGCGCGGCTCGACGATCACGCCCCCGGTGGGGAAATCCGGCCCCGGGATCATCTCCACCAGCTTCTCGATCGTCGCATTCGGATGCTTGATGAGATGCAGCAGCGCCTGGCACAGCTCGTCTGCGTTATGCGGTGGGATGTTCGTCGCCATGCCCACGGCAATGCCGGAAGAGCCGTTGGCCAGCAGGTTCGGGAAAGCCGCCGGCAGCACCACCGGCTCCATCTTCCGCCCGTCATAGTTCGGGCGGAAGTCGACCGTCTCCTCTTCCAACCCCTCCATGAGGTCGGCAGCGGTGTTGGTAATGCGCGCTTCGGTGTAGCGCTCGGCGGCCGGGTTATCGCCGTCGATGTTGCCGAAGTTGCCCTGCCCGTCGATCAGCGGATAGCGGACGGCAAAATCCTGTGCGAGACGCGCCAGCGCGTCATAGATCGCTTGGTTGCCGTGCGGGTGGAAGTCACCCATCGTCTCGCCGACGATCTTGGCGCACTTCAGGAAGCCGCCGTCCGGCGACAGCCGCAGCTGGTGCATCGCGTAAAGGATGCGCCTGTGCACCGGCTTGAGACCGTCGCGCACGTCGGGCAGAGCCCGGTGCATGATGGTCGACAGCGCATAGGCAAGGTAGCGCTCCTCGAGCGCTTCCTTGAGGTTGATGGGCTCGATCCCGTCAGGCCCGGGCAGAATCGGTTTTTCGGTCATGGCCCCGTGGCTAGCGCGGGCCGAGCGTTCCGGCAAGCGCAAGGTTGGCTATGCACAACCTTGCCGCACATTCACGCCGGCGGCAGCCCGAGATGCGCCGGCAGAACCCGATTTTTCACCAGATATTTCACCGCCCGCGTCCAGCTCTCGTCCGTGTTTCCGCGCAGATCGACACTTTTGACCAGAACCTGACGCCTGCTGGCGACATCGACCATGTAGACATTCATGTTCAGGATCAGGTTTGAAACCTTCTGCATGGTCATCCAGGCGACGATGTCCGCTCCGGCGGCTTTGCCGTACTCGATCTCGCACTGACCGCATTCGCCGGGCGTTTGGCCCGCCGCGATGTGCTGAAGCTGTTCGGCCCCCAACCGCACGATGCGAAACTGACCACTGTCGCCGAGGTCTTGCGTGAAGATTTCACCGACCTTCCTAAGTCTCGCGCGCTCGGCGTCCGTCGTCGGCTCCAAACCCGCATTGTCGTTTTGAAGGAAAGCACCGAGATAAGTCAGCGTAGGCAGCGCATCGGCCTTCGCCGTTGACACTCCATACGCCGCTGTCACCGCCAAGAGCGCGACTGCAATGCTGCTGATCAGGCTTCGAAGATTAAGCATCCCAAGTATTTAGGGATCTTTTCCCGCCACCCAAGGGTTAAACCACTGTGTTGTTACCTCGGGAAATGCTGCGCACGCCTTGTTCTGCCGACAATGCGCCTTATGTCCGCCAAGCGCGTGCGTGCGGACGCACATGGCCTCGAAACAGGATTGCGTAAACGAGATGAGCGAGGCTTCGACCTTCCCGAGCTACACGAAGTCGGAGGTAATCGCCGACGGCATCGTTCATGCGACCGGTTTGGCGTTTGCCGTGACCGCCGTCATCGCGCTCATCATCCTTTCGCTCACGCGTCTCGACCCAGCATCATCCACGGCCGTGTTGATCTACGGCGCCGGGATGCTTGCGGTCTTCGTTTGCTCCGCCGCCTACAATCTCTCGCGCAGCCGATGGCGCTGGCTTTTGCGTCGCCTGGATCATGCAGCGATCTTCATCAAGATTGCTGCCACGTACACACCATTCGCCGCCATCAAGCTGGGCGGAGGCGTTGGCATCGCGCTCCTCGTCGCCGTATGGGCAATCGCCTTGATAGGCGCGAGCGCCAAGCTCATCGCGCCGGCACAGTTCGTGCGCACAGCTTATGTGCTCTACCTCGCTCAGGGCTGGGCTGCCGTGTTCACGCTGCCACCGCTTTTCGCCGCGCTCCCTGCGACAGCGTTCACACTTCTTCTCGTTGGCGGCGTGCTCTACACCATCGGCGTTATCTTTCATCTGTGGGAGCGGCTACCGTACAACAACGCCATCTGGCATGTTTTCGTGCTTGCCGCCTCAGTCTGCCATTTCAGCGCCGTGCTCAGCGCGGTCACCTAAAGCAATATTCCTCAAGCATTTTCGCCGGGCGCAAATCGCACCCCTTGTGGCACTCGCCGCGCTGCACCGCAGCAGCGCATTGCAAAAGTTGCCCGACACGACATCAAAAATTCTGAAGCGTCTTCCCGTCTCGCCAATCCGCCTGCCAGCATGTCCCTGGCGGATTGGAAGTAGTGCCATTGATTAGCGTCGAGAGAGGGCGCCCTTTTGAGAGGTCGCCAGGAAGGGCGGCGGCATGGGCGTTGCCGGCATGGGCGACGACGTCATGACAATAACCTACGCAATTGGGAAACGTTTTTAGGAGACGACGCTTATGACCAAGAAATGGGTCGCTATTGTATCGGCGCTGATGCTTTCGGGGACCGCCGCCGTCGCCGCTGACTGGGCCGATAGCTTCAAGGCAATGGACACCGACGGCAGCGGCACGGTTTCCCAGACCGAGTATGACGCCAACGCGTCCAAGCTGGGCATCGATCCGGTGCCGCAGTTCACCGCCATGGACAAGAACAACAACAGCAGCGTGTCCAAGAAAGAGTGGGCGGAAGCTGAGAAGATGGTGAAGGCCTTCCCGGTCTCGTGCAAGTCTTCCACCGAGTCCTGGTGCCCGAAGGGCTACTGATCGATCGCCCCCGCTACCTGTCTCGAAACCCGGTGGGTGACCTCCGGGTTTCGAGTGTCTGCCGCTGCGTTCAGCTGAGTGCAAACTGCACGATCGCCCACGTGATCCACATGAAGCCGACCGTGGTCACGACGAAGCTCAAAGCCGTGTAGGCCTTCCAGATCTTCTTGTTCCAGAAGTTCGGATCAAACGCGGCAATGGTGAACACGGTCGGGTTCGAGAACCCGCCGATCGCCAGACACCAGCACGCGATGACCGGCAGTTCGACACCGATCCCATAGAACCCGAGCCCGAACACGGCCATCAGCGCATAGTCGACATGCGCCCGGATCATTGTCTTGTAGTCGACCACGAACCGGTCCACCGACTTTATCGGAAACCACTTGGCGAAAGTCATCAGCCAGGCAGAGAGAATGAGCGCCGTGATGCACGCGGCCGCTCCTAACAGCAGTATCTTCATAGAACGCTTCCCCACGATTGTTGTGCCGCCGGCGTCGCGCGCCGGTGCAGTTTTTCAATCGTCAGAGGCTATGTTCGGGTGGCGCGATTCAGCAGAGCAGCATGCCCGCTGCATTAGAGGCACGATGCCCTGATCAACTTCGTTCAGCGATCTCAGTCAGCCGGTCCCAAGGCACCAGCCCGGCGCTCAGCGCCAGCCAGACGAGATGAGCATCATTCTCAGCCCCGATCTTCGCCTTGATGGCGTAGTGGTGATTGCGCACCGTCTTGTGGCTGAGGTTCAAGAGCTCGGAAATCGCTTCACTGCTGAGCCCGGTCGCAAGCAGCCGCAAGATTTCCGTCTCTCTAGGCGATAGCTCCTCGATTGCCGGATTGCTTCCCGCGAGACGATCGGCGGCCAACGCCTTCGAAATGTCGTCGCTGAGCGCACGGCCCCCGCGCGCTACGATCTCCACCGCGCGGATCAGATCGTCCGGCGGGCTGCTCTTCGTGATGTAACCCGAAGCGCCCGCTGCGAACGCTTTCAACGCAAACGCCGAACCCGCATGCATCGTGAACACCAGCACTTTGGCGTCCTTGTCCCATTCGCGAATCCGCCGCACGGCTTCAAGCCCACTCGCACCCTGCAGCGTCAGATCCATCACGACGACGTCGGGCCGGTGGTTCTTGTACGCGAGGTAGGCTTGCGGCACGTCCTCGGCTTCCGCGCTCACCCGAAAGCGTCCGCGCATCTCCAATAGCCGACGATACCCTTCCCGCACCACGGGATGGTCGTCGACCAGCAATATCGAGATGGCGCTCATGCGTACGCCTCGCACCCGGTGAGCGGTACTGTCGCAAAAATGCGAATGCCACGCGCACCGTTGCCGATCGACAGCCCACCGCCGAGCTGGGCCAGCCGTTCGCGGATGCCGAGGATACCGTAGCCGGCCGCAGTCTTGATGCCGCCGATATCGCCGCCGCCATCATCCTCGATCGTCAGCGCGATGTGCGGGTCATGATCTTGCCAATGCTCCAGCCGCACATTCACCTCGGTCGGTCGGCCGTGCTTTGACGCATTCGTTAGACACTCCTGCACGATCCGATACACGTCGACAGCAACGCGCTTCTGCAATTCCGCCAGACGCCCCACCATCTGCAATCGGAAGATCGTCCCGGACTTCGACTGCGCATTGAAGTCGTTGATGAGCTGACGCAGGCTTGCTTCCAGACCAACCTCCTCGATGCTCTGCGAGCGCAGCCGAATAAGTGTCGAGCGAAGCGTCTCCATCATGTGCTTCTGCGCCTTCGCGATCTCGCGCGCATCCTTCGCAATATCGAGTCTGTCAGCTGGAGCATTGGTCTCGATGATGGCCGCCAGCGCCGAGGTCGCCGCCAGCGCCTGCCCGAAATCGTCATGCAGGTCGCGCGCTATCGCCCGTCGCTCATCCTCCTGCACCTGGAACAGCCGCGCCGTCAGCGCCAATCGCTCCGCGTTGGTCTGCCGAAGTGTTGCAGCGAGCTTGTTGACGGCCGAGGCTATGTGATTGAAGTCGGTGCTTCGGAAGCGGCCGAGCTGTGCCGATAGCTGCCCGGCTTCTAAGCGATGCAAGGCATCAATAATCGCGCGCGCAGGCAGCAGCGCATGTCCGATCATGAGCGCAGCAAGAAACGCGATGCCCGCCGCCATGAGAGCTGCAATCTCGACCACGGTGGAGCTTTCACGCCACGCACGCCGCAGCGCCGCGTCGGGATCGGCGCCCGTCACGATGACCCCAGCGCTCGCATCCCGGATCGAAAGCAGTCTCTCCACCGGATTGTGCGCACCGAGCAGGCCGAGATATGTGCTCGCGAACCAGGATGGCGGCTGCGGCCCCAGCGCTTCCACCTGGCTGCAGAGCTTTTGCGGATCTGCCCCCGGTGGAGCGTACGTCACACAGATGCCCGGCGAGATGATGCTCTGCGTCGCCAGCGTCTCCCACTCAGGCAGCGGCAGCAGCGATCCGCGCTTCATCCCGTCGCGCCACATCAGATGCTGCCAGTAGAGGCTCTTCAAGTGCGCCTCTACGCGCGTGGCCGTTCCCGCAACGTCACTTTCAATTGCGCGGTGCGCATCGACGATCAGCCACCCCACGGCCAGCGTGAGACAGAGCAGCACCACTGCCATCAGGCGAATGACGAGCAAAGTGAGCAGGCGCATGGTTTCCTCCCGGTGGACCGGGATTGTGCCACACGCCATAGCCCCTATTGAAGATGCCGGCGTCGTCAGCGGGCATATTGCCCGGGCAGCCTCGGCTGATCGCCATAGCCCCAGCCGATCAGCGCCTCACCCGAGTGCTTGCCGCGGCGGCGCGGCCACAGCCGGTGCAACCTCGCCGCGCGCTCCCCTCACTGCATCTTCCAGGTGCGCGATCAGCCGGTCATCGAGTCCGAGAGTGGCTGCAAGGTACCGCAGATAGGCCCGCTCGGCCTCGGTATCGGCATCGATTGCCAGCGCGGACGCGAGGTAGACCTCTGCGCGCTGCTCCGGCGCCCGGGCAACCGCCGCGAACTGCGCCGGCGACATCGGCTTGGCCATCTCGGTGTCGAGGAAGCGCTGCTCCTCCGAGCCGATGCCCGCTGCCGCCAACCGCCCGACGATGGCCGAACGCTCCGCCTCATCGACAACGCCATCCGACAGCGCCGCGGCGATCATCGCGCGCACCAGCAACAGGGCATGGTCGTTCGCCGCCGTCGCAGCAGGAAGCGGGCTAGGCGTTACCGACGGCACGCTTTGCGACGACGTATCTGCGCCAACCGGCTGTCCAGCGCGGTAGTTCGAATACGCACGATAGGCGAGGCCGCCCAGAGCCGCAGCCGCACCTAGTTTCAGCGCTTCACCGGCAAACTCGCGGCCGGCCTTCGAGCCGAGCAGAAGCGATGTGATTGCACCAGCCGCCACGCCTCCGGCGACGCCGCCGGCCAGGCCGCCGGGCACGTTTTGGCCGGCGTTGCCGAGCATGTCACGCGCGCGCGCCAGCAGATCCCCTGCACCATTTTGTGCTGGCGCGGATGGTTGTCCGGGGCCTCCATTGGCTCCGCTGCCGACCAGCATATCCAGGATCCGCGTCGCATCGATCATCGTGAGCTCCCGAGCGTTTTACTACGTCGGCTACGTAGGACGCTTTCCCGCTACGACAAGTGTGGCGGCAAACATTGGAAGTGGTGCAACCGCGCGACTATTTCTTATCGTCCAGGCGCAATCCTTGCACCCCCATGGGCGACAGCTTGGGCCGCGCGCTGCTGATCTTCCCCGAGTTGACGCCGGCCCAACCGATTTCGCCAGAAAGCCGCCCGTACTCGATCTTCGGGCAGCGGTTCATGACGACCTTCAGCCCGGCGGCTTCCGCTTCCGCGGCCGCCTCGTCGCTGCGAACGCCAAGCTGCATCCACACAACCTTGATCCCGAGCTTTTCTTTCAAGGCTATGGCGTCACGCGTCACGCCCAGCGCCGCATCCGAATTGCGGAAGATGTCGACCACATCGACGGGCGCCGGCACGTCGGCAAGCGTCGCAAACACGCTTTGACCGAGGATCTGCTCGCCTTCATGCCCCGGGTTGATCGGATGCACAGCGTAGCCCTTCGCGAGCATGTACTTCATTGCGAAGTAGCTCGGACGGATCGACTTCGCCGACGCACCGACGAACGCGAACACGCGCACCTCGCGCAGAATGTCCGCGATGTAGTCGTCGCTGTAGCGATCGTGATCCATGCACCGCACTATAGGCGCGGGCAAAGCCGCGGCGTTAGCGATCCCAACGCCGCAGGCTGTTGCTCAGCAACCCTTCCACTCCGGCTTTCGCTTGCCGAGGAACGCTCCGATGCCTTCCTCGGCATCGCGCGCCATCATGTTGTCGACCATCACCCGTGCGGCGTACTCATAGGCATCCTTGAGGCTCATTTCCGCCTGCGCATAGAACGCCGACTTTCCAATCGTCACCGTCAATGGCGATTTCTGCGCAATCTGCGTTGCCAGCGCCAATGCTTCAGGGACGACATCCTCCGCCGCCACAGCTTTGTTGACGAGACCCCAATCGGCAGCCTGCGCTGCCGGAATCAACTCGCCGGTCAGCAGCATCTGCATCGCCCGCTTGCGCGCGACGTTGCGAGTCAGCGCCACCATCGGCGTCGAGCAGAACAAACCGATGTTGACACCCGGCGTGCAGAAGTGTGCGCTCTCTGCGGCAATGGCGAGATCACACGTCGCGACGAGCTGACAACCCGCCGCCGTGGCCGTGCCCTCGACGGCCGCAATGACAGGCTTCGGGCACGCAACAATCGCCTGCATCATGTCGGCGCACGCAGTCATGGTGCGCGTGAAGAAGGCGAGCCCCTTGTCGGCATCAGCCCGGTGCGCCGTCAGCTCCTTCAAATCATGGCCCGACGAGAACACCTTGCCCGCCGCAGTGAGCACGATAGCGGCAACATCATCTTCCGCGCCCAGCTCGGTGATGGCCGCGTGCAGCGCTTCGATCATCGCCAGCGACAGCGCGTTGCGCGCATCCGGCCGGTTCAAGCAAATGCGTGCAACGCCTTGTTCCGGTCGATCGATGACCAGCAGAGGCGCCGCGTCGGCGGGCGCCATCGATACAGCAGCTTGCGTCATGGAACGGGCCTCGCTTCGTTGAGACTACTGCAGCGCCTTCTCGATCTCAGCGCGGTGAGCTTTCACCAGCTCCACGTTCTCCGGATATTCGATATGCGGCGTCGTCTTGATCGCTTCGTTAAGCTCCGAAACGAGTTGTTTCTTGTCATCCTCGGGGATCGACGCATCGGCGGTCACGTCTTCCAGCTCCTTCTTCAGCGCCTCCACTGGCTCCGTGAACTCCCCCGATTTTGAATCGAGCCCCGCCATCACGATCGAGATATTGGCGGCGACGTCGTCCAGTTCGTTGAAATTCGCAAACCCATGCTTCTTCGCCAGTTCATCGAGCTCTGCCTGTAGCGCTGCATCGATGTTGTCGCCGGCCTCCTGAAGCTTGGGGGCCACGCTGGCGAGATCCGGTTGGGCAGCGACGAAGCTTTTCACCTGTTCCTCGGTGAGCTTCATCTGTTTGATCGGAACATCCTTCTGCGGCTCCGCATCCTGGTCCTGGGCCCACGCGCCTGTGCAGGTTACAACCACCATCGCTGCTGCCAGGAAAGCAAGAAAATGTCGTAGGGCCTGCCGCATGGATACCTCTCCTTGAACCTTCATTTTGCTTTTTGGTTCGATCCCGCCCACGTCAGGCGATTTGAACGTCACTCCTAGACGCCATGTTGCGCTAATTCGCGGCGGCCACACAGCCTCTGCCTCAAATTCACGCGCCCATGCCAATTGCCGTAAGTTGTCATAAGCCGCAAGCACGACCGCGGCCTCAGCCACCGAACTGAAACCAACGACATTCATGCGGTATCACGCTACCACACACAGCAACATATTGATATTGCACGAGAAAAATGAAACAGACAAAGCTTCTGTTGACACCGCGCCCGCGTTCGGATTAGAAGGCGCCTCCTTCGCCGGCCCGCAGTATTGCGCGCACCCTGACTACGCCGGTGATCCCAGCATTGGAGCTCATTATGACGACCTTCGTCGCCAAGCCCGGCGAGGTAGAGAAGAAGTGGATCCTGATCGACGCGGAAGGTCTCGTCGTCGGTCGGCTTGCCGCTCTGATCGCCACGCGCCTCAAGGGAAAGCATAAGCCGATCTACACTCCGCATGTCGACTGCGGCGACAACATCGTCGTCATCAACGCCGAGAAGGTGATCTTCTCCGGCGATAAGCACGAAGACAAAGTCTACTACCGCCACACCGGCTATCCCGGCGGCGTCAAGGAGACGACCCCGCGCAAGATCCTCGAGGGCAAGTTCCCCGAGCGCGTCGTCGAGCTGGCGGTCGAGCGCATGCTGAAGCGCGGCCCCCTGCAGCGCAAGCTGATGCGCAACCTGAAGATCTACAAGGGCGGCGAGCACCCCCATCAGGCCCAGAACCCTGAGAAGCTCGACGTAGCCAAGCTCAACCGCAAGAACGCGAGGGTCTAAGGACAATGGCTCAGGAAACCAAGTCTTTGGAAGACCTCGGCAATCTCAAGGGGGCCGCTCCTGCAGAAGCTCCCGTGCACGTGCAGAAGCTGGACAACCTTGGCCGCGCCTATGCCACTGGCAAGCGCAAGAACGCCATCGCCCGCGTCTGGATCAAGCCGGGCAAGGGCATGATCACCGTCAACGCCAAGGACTACACCAAGTACTTCGCGCGCCCGGTTCTGCAGATGCTGCTCCAGCAGCCCCTGTCGGCCACCAACCGCGCGACGCAGTACGACATCATGGTGACGGTCGCCGGCGGCGGTCTCTCCGGTCAGGCCGGTGCCGTTCGTCACGGCATCTCCAAGGCGCTCACCTATTACGAGCCCGACCTGCGTGCGGTCCTCAAGAAGGGCGGCTTCCTCACCCGCGACAGCCGCGTCGTCGAGCGTAAGAAGTACGGCCGCATGAAAGCTCGCCGCAGCTTCCAGTTCTCGAAGCGCTAATCGGCAGGTCTCCGCCGAGGCTGCACAAGACTTTGGGCCGTCCTTCGGGGCGGCCCTTCGCTTTTCGGCATCGGGAGGCTTGCCGGAACAAGGCGGGAATGCCACATACGCCCCCGGGTGGGAGAACTGGCACCGGCGGAGGCAGCTCCGCGGTACCTCGATAGGCAGGGTTGGATGGACTGGTTACTGCAAGACCTGAGCTATTTGCTCGGGGTGATTGCTGAAGAGGCGCAACATCTCGTCTCAATCGACTGGTACCGGCAGAACTTCGTACCGCTGCTCAACATTATAATGATCGACCTCGTGCTGGCGGGTGACAACGCCATCATCGTCGGTCTGGCGGCGTCGCGCGTTCCCAGGGAAATTCGCAGCAGGGTCATCTTTTGGGGCATCGCGGCCGCCGTCGTCCTGCGCATTTTCTTCGCGGCGATCACTGTTCAGCTTCTCGCCATCATCGGCCTCACCCTCGCGGGCGGCATTCTGTTGCTGTGGGTGTGCTGGAAAATGTACCTGCAGATCACCACCGGCAGCCACCATTCCGACGTCGAGCCCGGCGCGAACAATCATGCTGACGGCCAGGAATTGGGCTTCTGGCAAGCCGTCGGACTTATCACCGTTGCCGACGTATCGATGTCGCTTGACAACGTACTGGCGGTCGCCGGCGCGGCAAAGGGGTCGACGCTCGTCCTCGTCATCGGTCTTGCGGTTGCAATCATCCTGATGGCGGTAGCCTCGCACTACATCGCGGCATTGCTCGTGAAGTATCCCTGGATCACCTGGATCGGCCTGCTCATCATTCTCTGGGTCGCCCTTGGCATGATTTATCAGGGATCGCATGAGGTAACCTGCAATGCCTTCAACTTCGGCTGCTCCGAAACCCTGTGGCAGGGCATCAAGCACCGATTAGGCTTCGGCTAAGCTCGCGCTCCGTCACATCCGCGCCCTGTACGGACGCTGCAAAAGTCGGTACGGAGGGCGGCCGAAGCGGAGCTCTGCTCCCCTGGCGCGATGCTGCAAGGACCGATTGCCATGGGCAAGTCGCAACACCCGACGGTTTTCATCGACGGCGAGGCCGGCACCACCGGCCTCGAGATCCGCGAGCGGCTCGCCCGCGTTCCTGAAGTCGAGGTGAGGAGCATCGACCCGGCCCTGCGCAAGGACGCAGCCGCGCGCAAGGCCATGCTGCGCGAAGTCGATCTCGTGGTGCTCTGCCTGCCCGACGACGCCGCCAAGGAAACTGTCGCGCTCGCCGACGAACTGGGCGCCGATGCCCCGCGCATCCTTGACGCTTCGACCGCGCACCGCGTCGCTCCCGGCTGGGTTTATGGCTTCCCCGAACTCGACGCCGCCCAGGCGGAAAAGGTGCGTGCTGCCCAGCGCGTCGCCAACCCCGGCTGCTATCCGACCGGCGCCATCGCGCTCATCCGCCCGCTCGTCGACGCCGGCATCATTCCTGCCGACTACCCCATCACCGTAAACGCGGTGTCGGGCTACTCGGGCGGCGGTCGCAGCATGATCGAGGCATACGAAACCGGCACCGCACCATCCTTCGAGCTTTACGCCCTGTCGCTCGAGCACAAGCACGTGCCCGAGCTGATGCGCTACGCGGGCCTGACCCGGCGGCCGATTTTCGTGCCGTCCGTTGGCAACTTCCGTCAGGGCATGCTCGTGTCCGTGCCGCTGCACCTCGACTCTCTGCCCGGCAAGCCCTGCTTGCGCGACCTCGAGCTGGCGCTCGACGCCCACTATCGCGGACAAGAGCTGATTTCAGTGGCGCAGGAACCGACGGCGAAAGCCGCGCGCCTCGCCGCCGAGGAGCTGAACGGAACCGACCGGCTGGAGCTGTTCGTCTTCGGCAAAGCGGCCCACAATCAGGCCGTGCTCGTTGCGCGGCTCGACAACCTCGGCAAGGGCGCCGCCGGCGCAGCCGTGCAAAACCTGCGCTTGATGCTCGGGCTCGCACCCGCAGCGGCTGCCAGAAGCGCTAGCGCCCGCCAGCCCGCGTAATCCGGTTCAGATGGAATGTGGTCGCGGCAATAACGATGGCCGCGCCGGCCTGATGCGCCAGCCCCAGCGCCAGCGGCACGCCCGACAATAGCGTCCAGATGCCCACCAGCATCTGCGCCACCACGCAGCCGGCGAGCAGCGCGCCACTCCCGACGATGCGCTCGTCATCCGCCGAGCGCACCAGTGAGATAAGGTGCGCGACCGCCAGCAAGACCACCACATACGCCACCATGCGGTGATCGAACTGCACAGTGGCGACATTCTCGAAGAAGTTGAGATACCAGGGCGTCTCGGCCAGCAGCCCGCTCGGCACCAGCTTCCCATCCATCAACGGCCAGGTGTTGTACGTCAGCCCAGCTTTCGTCCCCGCCACCAGCGCGCCGAGGCCAGATTGCACGAACACCAGCACAAACAGCGCCCACGCTGTCCGCCGCTGCCAATCGGTCAGCGTCTGCAGGCGGATGCGATCGGTGCTCGGCCCCGCTTCCAGCGCCAGCCACACCAGCAGCGCCAGAATCGAGAACGCCGTCAGCAGATGCAGCGCAAGCCGGTATTGGCTGACATCGACGCGATCGACGAGCCCCGACATCACCATGTACCAGCCGATGGCACCCTGCAGTCCGCCCAGCGCGAGCACGCCAAGGCACTTCAGCGCAAACGTGCCGCGCAACCGCCCGGTCAACCAGAAGAACAAGAAAGGAAGCGCGAAGGCGACGCCGATGAAGCGCCCCAGGAACCGGTGCGACCACTCCCACCAGTAGATCGACTTGAAGGCCGCCAGGTCCATCCCGGCGTTGACGATCGAATACTCGGGGATCGCCTTGTACTTCTCGAACGCCGTATGCCAGTCGGCTTCGTTCAGCGGCGGAATGGCGCCCAGCAACGGCTGCCATTCGGTAATCGACAGCCCACTATCGGTGAGACGCGTCGCCCCCCCGACGACCACCATTGCAAACACGAGCAGCGCCACGAACGCCAGCCACAGACGCACCGCTTCGCTTTCCGGTGCACTCGTCACCGCATTTGCGCGGTCTGAAACGGATACGGCCAATACAGCCCCCTGCTCGCTCACTGCAGGCGTGATAAAGGGGGCGGAGCGGCCATTCAAGTTACCGTTCGCCGCGCCGTATGCTGCAATGCGGGACGGTTAAGCGGACACGCCTACCCCGGTATAGCGCTTGAGCGTGTTCATCACGGCAAACGGAAGCCCCGTCAGCAGGGCCTTCACATAGCGCAAATCCTGGAAATCGCCGTTGAGCGATAGCCGCGGAAGGCTCGTCAGCTCGTGCGCATGGTCGCTGTAGAGCAGGCCCTTCTGCGTCGTTACCGCGGTTTCGATGCCAAGCTCCTCGGCTATCCGGAACTCGCGCTCCCCCGCACTGTTCTCACAACCGTACGGATAGCTGAAATGCCGGCAGGGACGCTGCAGTTCGCGCTCGATGCGCGCGATGCTCTCGGCCATCTCCGCCCGCGCCGTGCCCTCATCCAGCTTCGCCAGCGCATAGTGCCCGCGCGTGTGCGCACCGATGGTCACCAGCGGATCGTCCGCCAGTTCCCGCAACTCGTCCCACGACATGAGGATGTCACCGTGCGCGGTGCGCGGATTGATACCATGCGCACTGGCAAGCTCGGCCACCACCGCGCGCGCCCGATCCTCTGGCAAACTCCGCAGCCACCAATAGATGTCGTGATGCGCTGCATCCTTGTCAGCGGCGGTTGCCAACCCGAAATGCCGCGTCTCTCCGTGCATGGCGAGCGTAATCGCCGGCGCAGCGCGAAGAACCTTCTCGAGCGTCAGCCACCACAGATCACCGCGGCCATCGGCAAAATCCGTCGGCACATAAATCGTGAAGGGCGCGCAATAGCGGCGAAAGATCGGATAGGCGAACTCGCGGTTATCGCGATAGCCGTCATCGAGAGTAAAGCAGGCAAACGGACGAGCGCCTTCGCCTTGCTCCAGCCGCTCGCGCACCTGGTCGAGCGGAACGATATCGAAACCCGCATCGAGCACTTCGCGCACCACCGCCTCGAGAAAGTTCGGGGTGACCTTCAAGATGCGGTTCGGCTCGAACTCCTGCGGCGCAGAAGGGTCGACGTGGTGCAGCATGAAAATCACGCCGCGCCCGCGCGTATACGGGGCAAGCAGATTGCCGGCGCCGCTATAATGCACGGCCGCCAGCGCCGTTTTCAAAAATGCAGTGGATCGCCGACTCATGCGCCCCTCACCCGCCGGAACCGCAACGGCTCCTTACGAACAATCCAGCAATTAGCGCTGAGACGCACCCGCAGAATTCACTGATGGCACACCAACACGGCGAGTTGGCTAACAACCGCTTAAATCGAGGCCCGCTCTATCGACGGATCAGCCCCACTGTTCCGCGCCCGATGCCTTGCCGGAAACGCGAGCGAGACGATCGCGCGCCAGTTGGTTCGCTTTGGTGCGTTCGACCCGATAAAGCGCAATATCGGCGACCTCAAACCCGAGGAACTTCCCTGGCGTTTCTGGCAGCGCCCCGCGGCGGCCGGGCTCACTCACCACGATGCCCGCGTCGAAGCGGCCGAGGATTGCTCCAAACAGCGCGCGCGCGACGTCCTTACGCGCCGCAATGAGGATCTGATCGTACGCAGTGTCGAGCGCATCGAGGGCGAGATTGACGCGATCGGGATCGAGGAGCGTATCGCGATCACGAACCGGCTCGCCTGCGCCGATGAAGTGAGCGCCGCTCGCCGGAATCCGCGTCACCACATCCTCGAAACCGGCTTTGCCTTGCAGCAGCTCATTGAAGCCGGGACGCTCTTCGTATCCCATGCCTGCTGCGATGCCGCTGCCCTCTGGACTCCAGTCGATGAGGATCACATCGCATCCGAGATCGGCCATCGCCTTGGCCAACTCGACAGCCTCCGCGCCGACGTCGAGCTGCTCATTCGCGCCCGTCAACATCGCGCGGAAGCCCCCGATATCCTGCGGATGCAGCACGAGATGATGCGCCAGATCCGAGATTGAATCGACCATCTGCACGCCAACCTCGTCACGCGGCAGCGGCGGCACGTCCACCTTTTTCGCAGCAGCCGGAACTGGAGTGAGGCGGGGCGGGGCGACCGGTGCTCTGGCCGCGGTCGTCTTCGCCGGACGAACCGGCTCCATCCCCCGCGCTTCCCTGAACAAGGCACGCGTGATGACGATGGCGAGCCCGAACAGCAACGTCGCCAGACCGATCAAGACTGAATACGGCAGCGGCTTCGGGAAGCTAGGCACGCTTGTCGGCCGCGCCAGAGAAATAATCTGGGCTTCGATTGGCACCGCGCGTCGATCGGCGGCAATGCGGTTCGCCTCGAAGCGCGCTTGCAGGCGCTCCAATTCGGCGCGTTTTGTCCTTGCCACAGCTTCGAGCTGACGCAGTTGCGCCTCATCGTCACCCGTACCGACGGCCTGCTTCTTCGCCAGATCCAGGCGCTGGCGCACCGACGCCTCGCGCGTCGCTGCGATCGAGGCATCCTTCTCGATACCCTCGACGATCTTGCCCACTTCACTCTTGATCTGCCGTTGCAGCCCGTTGAGATCGGCCCGCAGCTGGCGCATGCGCGGATGCGCCGGCAGCAACGTCGCCGACAGCTCTGAAAGCTGGCGTTCAACACGTACACGCTGCTGCACGAGGTTCTGGATAAGCGGCGAACGCTGCACGTCCGGCAGCGCTTCCTCGTTGCCCGCCCGCACCATTTCGCGCACCGATTGTGCACGCGCATCTGCTTCACCGCGCGCGGCCTGGGCCCGCGTGAGCTCTGAGTTGAGATCGCCAAGCTGCTGCTGGTTCAGTCCCGTATTATTGGGGCCGCCCTTGAAGATATTCGCTTGTCCTTTGAAATGCTCGACAGCCACATCGGCAGCGGCGACTTCTTGCGTCAGCTTGTCGATCTTCGGCTGCAGCGCCTGCTGCACCGCATCGGTTTCCGACAGTGCGCGCGTTGCCAGCTGGTTGCGATAGGTCTCGGCGATCTTGTTCGCAACGTCCGCCGCCAGCTTCGGATCGCTCGACGTGAAGCGGATGCCGATGACCCGGCTCTCCGCCGGCGAATAGACATCGAGCCTCTTGTAGAATGCCTTGAGCACGCGATCCTGCTCGCTCTCGACCACACCGTGTCCGAAGTCGAGGCTATCCTCGATCTTGCTCATCCACCGGTCGAGTTCGCTCGGTTTGCGCAGCGTGTCGTTGAATTCAGGATTCTTGTCGAGCTTCTCTGCGGCGATGATCTGCAAAGCCAGATCCGGCGCCATCAGCCCGCGCAGATGCGTATTGACTGCTTCCTTATCCAGGCGCGAAGCCACTGCCTCGAACGACTGATCGCTGCTGCCTTTCGGCGCCACAATCTGAATCTGCGCTTCGGAGGTGTACCGCGGCGGCAGGGTAGACAGCACGGCATATGCCGCACCTCCCGTAAGCAGGCTGAGCAGCACCAGCTTGGGCAGCGCGCGGCGCACAGAGCGCCATACGGCTCCGATATCGATGTCGTCGGGTGAGGCGTTGGACATGGGTAAGCGGACGCTTCCAATGAAGAACTAATGGTTGCGCCAAATTAGATCGCTCCTCGGTTGCGATTTCCTTAAGCGTCCGAGATGAAGACACTCGCTTAGCTTTTGTTAACTGGTGCCGCGGCAGAGTGAGGATGCGCCGATCCCTCTCGCTTTGGCTTCCTATGTCTCTGCGCCTTGCAACGTTGCTGACCGCTGCGGCCATGCTTCTCGCTGGATGCGCCCAGTCGCATCTGGGCGAGATGGCGTCTGACCTCTCGACCATTAGCACCCTAGCGCCGTCAGCGGCCTCCGCGCAGAAGGAAGGACCCCAAGAGCTTGTCGATGTCATCTATGACAAGCCCGAATCGGCCCCCGCCGCCGACAAACCCGTCAAAGCTGCCGCCTGGGGCGAAACTGACGTGCGCCCGGCCGCGGAAACCCCGTCCGGCTGGGGCGACGTCACGGTCAAAACCGCACCGCTACCGAAGCTCGCCGACAGCGACAGTCCCCCGGAAAAGAAGGCCGATGCCCCGGTAAAAGTCGCCGACGGCTGGCTGCCCAGCACGCAGCGCGTCGTCTCGCCTGAACCCATGGGCCCGCCCCCAGCCGCTGCCCCCCGAGGCGCCCCGAGAGGCGCGCCGCTCGTCTGGGGCCCCGGCGTCGTCGTTCAAGCCGGCCTCACCGGCGGCCCGACTGGCAATGAACCCTACTTCCTCGACACTGGCGACCGGCTACGCGTCTTCATCTATGGCCAGCCGAATCTGTCCCGCCTCTACACCGTCGATCAGGTCGGCAACATCGCCGTGCCGCTGATCGGCTCGGTCAGAGCGCGCGGCCGCACGACGGTCGAGCTGGAACGCGTCATCGCCGCGCGGCTCGGGCGCGAGTTCGTCAGGGACCCCCAGGTAACCGTCGACGTCGCCCAGAACCGACCCTTCTTCATCCTCGGCGAGGTGCGCCTGCCCGGCCAATATCCCTTCGTCTCGGGCATGACCATCGAGCAGGCCGTCGCCATTGGTGGCGGATACACCGAGCGCGCCAGCAAGCGCACCTACCGCATCACCCGCAAGCTCGGCGCCCTCATTGACCAAATCGAAGCACCTGGCGATTACCCATTGTGTCCAGGCGACACCGTCTACGTCTACGAACGGTGGTTCTAGTTGCTTGTGACAGTCGAGAGCGCGCGTGACGAGGCGCCTACGTATCATTCATTGCCTCCGCGCACCGGTTGGCGGCCTTTTTCGCCACGTGCTGGATTTGAGCGGCGCGCAGGCTGAGCGCGGGCACGATGTTGGCTACGTCATCGATTCAAGCACTGCCGATCCTTTGACAGAGCGTCGGCTCGCCCAGGCCGCCGAGCATCTCTCTCTCGGCATCACGCGCGTTCCGATGCAACGCCTCCCGAGCCTGCACGACTTCCGTTCGACACGAGCAGTCTGCGAGGTTGCGCGCAGCAAGCGCATCGATGTGTTGCACGGACATGGAGCCAAGGGGGGCGCTTATGCCCGCCTCGTCGCTCGCAGCCTGCGTCGCTCCGATACCCCGGTGGCCGCCTTCTACACACCGCACGGCGGCAGCCTGCATTATCCGCCACACTCAATCCAGGGACGCATCTACACGGGTATCGAAAAGATCCTCGCCCGGCACACGGATGGGCTGATCTTCGAGTGCGACTTTATCGGCCGCGTCTATGACGAGCGCATCGGCGCCCCGCACGTGCCGCGTCGCGCTGTCCCCAATGCGCTGCAACCGCGCGACTTCACTCCGCATGAGCCCAATGCCGACGCGGCCGACTTCCTCTTCATCGGCGAGTTGCGCATTCTGAAGGGCGTCGACGTTCTTCTGCAGGCGCTCGCGCGCATCGCGGCGCGCAGGTCCGTGCGCGCTGTAATCGTCGGCGCCGGCCCCGACGCCGTAATGTTCAATGACCTGGCCCGCACCCTGAAAGTCGAGGACAGAGTCTCTTTCCCCGGGGCTATGCCGGCGCAGGAGGCCTTCCGGCTCGGCCGCTGCCTCGTCGTCCCATCCAGGGCCGAAAGCATGCCGTATATCGTCCTGGAAGCGGCCGCTGCAGGTGTCCCACTTCTGGCCACGAGCGTAGGGGGCATCCCGGAGATCGTCAGCGGCACCGACACGTCTCTGCTGCCGCCCGCAAATGTCGATGCCCTGACCGACGCGATGAACCGCTTTCTCGACGCACCGGAAGTGGCGAAAGCCCGCGCTGAGCGCCTGCGGGCCGCCGTTGCTGACCGCTTCACAGTGGATCGCGCCGCTGAAGCCGTCATTGCCTTCTACGCCGAGCAACTGCGCCGCTAACCTTAACAGCATCGTTTAACGCCGGGGCACTCCCGGTCCCGCCCCGTGGCACGAAGCCTGCTTTTGACAAGCCAGGTTTCGTAAACGCCGCCACAGGTAACCGGGAATGCTCGACATCGGCCGCCATACAATTTCATCCATCGGCGAGGCCAGCACGCGCGCAAAGACGCCACGTCTTGCCGACTTCCGCTTCAACGACAAGACGCGCCTCATCTCGATGGTGGTGATCCGCGGCGCCGTGCGAATTTGCGACATCGCGCTCATCTGCTTCCTCGGCTTCGCCGTTGCGATGTACTACGTCGAGGAACCGCAAATCTTCTCCAACAGCTACTACCTCGTGGCCATCGGCACGACCGCTGTCCTCACAGTTGCCGGTTTCGATATCCTTGGCCTTTACTCGCGCGCGTCCTTCAGCTCGTTCATCGGCCAGGCGCCGCGCCTGTTGCTCGCCTGGACCGCGGGCTTTGCGCTGCTTCTTGCCGGCGTCTTCTTCTTGAAGGTCGGCTATGACTTCTCGCGCGTCTGGTTTGCATCCTGGTACGTCGTCGGCGCGACGGTGCTGCTGACCGAGCGGTTGCTCGTCGCCAGCTTCGTCCGCCGTTGGACGCGCGAAGGACGCCTCTATCGCAAAGCCGCAATCTACGGCAGCGGCGAAATCTCCGAAAAACTGCTGAGCGAGCTCGAGCTCGACGTAGATGCTGACATTCGCATCACCGGGATCTTCGATGATCGCAGCGATGAGCGCTTGACTAAAAACGTCGCTGGCTATCCGCACCTCGGCGGCCTCGACAAGCTCGTCTCCATCGCCCGTTCCTCGCGCCTCGATCTCGTCATCGTCGCCCTGCCGATCACCGCCGAAAAGCGCGTGCTCGAAGTCACGCGTGCCCTTGCGGTGCTGCCCGCCGAGGTAAAGCTGCCCGCACGTTCCACCGAGTTGCGCTTCACGCCTGGCACCTATTCGCGCGTCGGAAACGTCGCCATGATCGACCTGCTGGAAAAGCCGATTGCCGACTGGGGCTCGGTCGCCAAATGGCTGTTCGACAAGATCGTCGGCTCACTGGCACTCATCGCACTCTCGCCGCTGATGCTTGCCGTGGCGCTCGCCATACGCCTCGACAGCCGTGGCCCGGTGCTGTTCCGTCAGAAGCGCTACGGCTTCAACAACGAACTCATCGAGGTGTTCAAGTTCCGCTCGATGTACGTCGACCGCTGCGATGCGACCGCGTCCAAGCTCGTCACCAAGGGCGACCCGCGCGTCACCCGCGTCGGCCGCTTCATCCGCAAGACGTCGATCGACGAGCTGCCGCAACTGTTCAACGTCATCCTCGGAAATCTATCGCTCGTCGGGCCGCGTCCGCATGCGCTCGAAGCCAAGGCCGCCGGCGACCTTTACGACAAAGTGGTCGACGGCTACTTCGCCCGTCACAAGGTGAAGCCCGGCATCACCGGCTGGGCACAGGTCAACGGTTGGCGCGGTGAGACTGACACGCCTGAGAAGATTCTGAAGCGCGTTGAATGCGACATTTACTATATCGAGAATTGGTCGCTGCTTCTCGACATCTACATCTTGCTCAAGACGCCCTTCGCCCTGCTCAAATCCGATAACGCCTACTGATCGGGCGCAGAGGTTCCCAGCATGGCGGCGCTAGCCGGTCATACATCGCGCGATTGGGCAGGTCGGTCGTCTGCCATCGAAGATGCAGTGCCGCGCAAACGGCGCAGCGCCGTTACCTGGCTTGCGCTCGCCGCCGTCGCTCTCACCTTCGCGACCAGCGGCATCGTCTTCTCCGAGCCCGCGCCCGTCGATGCGCTTAGCATCGGCCTGATCGTTCTGCTTCCGACCATCGGTCTCGTATCGTTCAACCGCGGCCTGCTCGCTTTTGGCACACTGTGGCTCATCGCCGGCGCATGCGCGCTGCTTGCGGCCACGCTCTCGCTCGATCAGGCAACGACAGCAATCCACGTCGCCGTGACGATCTATCTCTACGCCGCCTGCTTCGTCATCGCCGGCTTCGTCGCCTATGCGCCGCGCCAGCACACGAAGCTGATCCTCGGCGCCTGGACTCTCGCCGCCATCGTCGCGGCGGCCGCCGCCCTGGCTGGCTACTTCGGTCTGCTACCAGGAGCTGCGGAACTCTTCACCCGCTACGGGCGCGCCGCCGGCACCTTCAAGGATCCGAACGTGCTCGGCCCGTTCCTCATCGTGCCCATCATCTACCAGCTCGGCACCGCCCTTGAACGCCCCCTGCATCGCATGATCCTGCCGCTCGCCATTGCCGGCTTTCTCATGCTGGCGGTATTTCTGTCGTTCTCTCGCGGCGCCTGGTTCGTCCTCGCGCTCTCGCTCGCCATCTATGGCTATCTCGCCCTTGCCACGGCATCGCGCGCCCTGGTGCGCCTGAAGATCATTGGATTGCTGGCGCTCGGAAGCATTCTTGCCCTCGGCGTTGTCGCCGCCGCCCTCAGCAACGACAAGGTCGCCGAGCTCGTCAGCCAGCGCGCCAGCCTGGAGCAGTCATACGACACCGGCTCTGAAGGCCGCTTCGGCGGCCAGCAGAAGGCTATCGGCCTCATCGCCGAGAACCCGCTCGGTATCGGCGCACAGGAGTTCACGTCTCGCTATCACCATGAGGAAGTCCACAACGTCTATCTGACGCTGTTCCTAAGTGCCGGCTGGCTCGGCGGCAGCATCTACTTGATCGTCGTCGTGCTGACGATCGTGCTCGGCTTCCGCCATCTGTTGCGCGCAACGCCGACCCGGCCGCTCTTCCTCATCGTCTACGCGACCTTTGTCGCAACAGCACTCGAAGGGCTGATCATCGACACTGACCACTGGCGCCACTTCTACGTGCTGCTGGCATTGATCTGGGGAATGATGACAGCGACGCAACCGCGCCCCGCACGCCTTCGAGACGACGCCTACGCCAGCGCGCCGCTCAGATGATCATCCGCACGTGATTATCGAACGAGCGCCCCGGGAACGTCATGGTCGAGAGGTGGGTGTGATCGGGCGCGTCCACCTGCACGATGCCCATCCCTGACGTCATCGCGAAGCTCTTCTCCGACGCCGCGATGATCGCACAGCTGTCCATCAGCAACGTCTCGCCGACGATCGCCCGACGCTGCGTATCGACATAGACGATGCGGCCCGCCCGCGGTGCTGACGCCGCGATCAGTCGGCCATCTCCGCTGATCGCCACGGAGCCGATATAGCCGGCGAGTCTCGCACCCATCGGATCGGCCGGCTCGATGATACGCAGCGGCGTATCTATCCCCGCACAGCCGATCAGCTCAGGCGTACCGCCCGCCGCACCTTCCCACTGACAGCCGAACCAGATGGCGCCGCTGGCATCCTGCGCCAGATGCCGGATCGACAGCTTATGCAAACCGTCGCTCTGCATGTGCTGGCTGATGAGCCGCCCGGAGCTGCTGTCAACGAATGCGAGCGAAGGCTGCATCGTCTCGACGTTCAGCTTCTCACGCCCGGTCATCCCCGGCTCGACGTGCGTCTCGATCCCGCCGTTTGCGACAGCGAGCGTCTTGCCGTCCGCCAACAGGATCGCCTCGTGCGGACCGACGCCATAAGTGGGAAATTCGCCGATGCGCCGATATCCCCCGCTGGCATCGTACACACCGATCACGCCTGCGCGCGTGCCGTTGTCATGCTCGGTCGCGTACAGCAGCCGCCCATCGCGCGAGAATGTGCCGTGGCCATAGAAATGGCGATTGGCCGGCGTCGTGAACAGCACAGGCTCGCGCCGTCCATGAATGTCGAAGGCCAGCGCGAACGAACCTGGCCTGCGCGCAAACACCACCGCCTCGCCGCCCGCCTGGTTGAGCGCGATGTCATGCCCGCGTCCCTCCAGCGGCAACTCGCGAAGAATGCTCCCGTCGACCGAAAGAATAACGACCGAATAGGTGCCGTCGGGCCGGCGGCAAGCGGCGATGAGGTCACCGGAGGTAATGCCAAATTGCTCATCGTCCAACACGCCCGCAAACGCATGTGAGGCCTGCGCCGACGCGAGGGTCATCGCGGTGCCGATCAGGAAATGCCGCCGGTCAATCGCCATCGAGCTCGTTGAACCCTATTCTCAATCCAGCCAGCGGCGCGATCTCGCGTCCGACCAGCTTGCGGATGCCCTCGATGTGGAATCGCACCATGCGCAATTCACGCGTGCGCTCCGCCGTGTCCTTCGCCCGTCCCAAGCCTTCTACCGCAGCAGGCCCATCACGGGCCAGCCGCTCGAATGCCGCGCTGATCCATCGCGGCATCCACTCTTTGTCGGCGGGCACATTACGTCCCAACCCCATCGTCTCGTAGAGATCCTGCGCCGAGGTAACACCCGCCCCAACGTAGCGAGCGGAAAGCCCAGAGCGCGAGAATGGCAGGCGCGGCGTCTTACCCTGGCTTGGAACAGCAGCGACCATCGGCGCAATCTCACGGTCCTGGATCATCTGCAGACCCGTGATGAGGGCGCGCGCAAAATCGGCAGCAGGTTCCTCGGCGCTTTTATAGCGCGGGTCCCCCGCCTGCGGCGACACCATACGCTGGCGCCAACCGCTGTCACCTTGCCAATCGGTAAGTACCTCCTGCGCAAGCGCATGCGTAGATTGCGCCATGGCACGCGCTAGCCCGCAGCGGTACTTTGCGGCGTCATCATCACCGGTAATCGGATGCGCGGCATCGAACAACAGAACCTCGAGCGCCGACAGACCTTGCACTGCCGCACTCTTCTTTGCGAGCATGGCCGGATCGAGCGCGCTGGCATCGCGCTTCGCGACCAGCTGCGCCACTTGCCTTTGCGTCACTCCGCGCGGATCGGGCCAGAAATCGAAGCGCTCGGGAACACCCACCTGCGACATCGGTCCGAAGCGCAGAAATTCCACACCCGCCCAGGCCAGCACGGTGTCGGCATAGTCCTTATCGACTGCTTTGATCGCCCCCTTCTCGCCAGCACACGCGCGCGTCAGGCTGGCTGCGAGCCGCCCGCTCGTGGCCGCAAGCGCCGTAAAGCGCGGCAGGACATACTTGTCGATGACGCGCGCGTTGATTTCAGGGAAATCAGGGGCAACCGGAGCCGCGCCGGCGGCACAGAACAGGCCAAAACCAGCGCAAACCATTGCCATGACGAAATAGCGCGCGATCGCGTGCTTCATGTTTACTTTGCCCAGCGGTGATCCCGGTGCGCGTCAAACGACAGACACAAGCTTCGCTAAGCTTGGCCATCGCCGTGGCATTCGTGCGACTGACTTCATAAGCCGCTACACAGGAAAAATAATCTTGACTTCATCGGTAGGAAATCATTCTCATCACGCGCAGAATTATGGGGCGCGCGAGCTGATCAAAATCAGGAGCGCGATACGCAATACCACCCGCGACGCGGGTGAAGCAGGGACAAGCATGCAATGTTGAAAGCGCTCGCCGCCGCGTCCGTCGCGATTCTTCTTGCCGCCACCACGGCAGCAATTGCCGCCGATGCGCCGAGCACCGCCGCGGTCGCAAAAAATTATGCCGACATCGCCGAGGCGAGCTTCACAGATACCCTCATCGAGGCACGCAAACTCAAGGCGGCCGTCGATACCCTGATCAAGTCGCCGACGGAAGATAACCTCGTCGCCGCGCGCAAGGCCTGGATCGCAGCCCGCGTCCCCTACATGCAGACGGAAGCCTTCCGCTTCGGCAACAAGATCGTTGATGATTGGGAGGGTCGCGTCAATGCGTGGCCGCTGGACGAGGGCCTCATCGATTACGTCTCTCAGGAGTACGCCGATCAGGGCGGCTCCAACAACGATCTCTACGCCGCCAACGTTATCGCCAATCCGAAGCTGAAGATCGGCGGCGAGGAAGTCGACGCCACCAAAATCACCAAAGAGCTTCTGTCAGACAAGCTGCGCGAGGCCGACGGCGTCGAAAGCAACGTATCGACCGGCTATCATGCCGTCGAATTCCTGCTGTGGGGCCAGGATCTGAATGGCACCGGCCCCGGCGCCGGCAAGCGCCCGGCAACCGACTACGACACCAAGAACTGCACCGGCGGAAATTGCGACCGCCGCGCCCAGTATCTTGAGACCGTCACCAACCTGCTCGTCGACGACCTGGCCTTCATGGCCGCGCAGTGGGGCCCCGAAGGCGCCGCCCGCAAGGCGGTCATGGCCGACGACGGCCGAGCCGGACTCGTCGCCTTGATGAAGGGCCTCGGTAGCCTCTCCTATGGCGAGCTCGCCGGCGAGCGCATGAAGCTCGGGCTTCTCATTCATGATCCGGAGGAGGAGCAGGACTGCTTCTCCGACAATACCCACAACGCCCACTATTACGACGCGCTCGGCATCAAGAATGTCTACCTAGGTTCCTACAAGCGCACCGACGGCACTATCGTCTCCGGCCGCAGCGCGTCCGACCTCGTCAAGGCGAAGTCACCCGAAGCCGACACGCGCACCCGCGCAGCAATCGACAAGACTCTGCAGCACATGCAAGCAATCGTCGATCGGGCCAACAGCGTCGAAGCCTATGATCAGATGATCGGCGAAGGCAACGCGGCCGGCAACGCCGTCGTTGACCAGACGATCCAGGCGCTGATCGCCCAGGCCAAGGAATTCGAACGCGACATCGCCGCCCTCGAACTCACCGCCATCGAGTTCGAAGGCTCCGACAGCCTCGACAGCCCCGGGGGCGTCAGGTGAAAGCAGCCATGGGGAGGCACCCGCTCGCCGCGTGCGGCAAATTCGAGCAGCGGCCTCTCCAATCGCTGCACGCCCGATTATAAGCGGCCATGCCCTTGCGCCGCCAAACGTCTCCGTGGAAAGCGACCCTACCGTTTCTCATCCCCGGCGCCGCTGCCGTCCTCATCATCGGCGCCGCCGTTGCTGGCGCGACATTCCCCGATCATCCTAACGAGCCCGGCGAGGAAAACCCCGGCGGCAGCGCCACGACGCGCCAAAGCATCGATACGCCCGATGCCTTCTCACACGCCTCGAACGGCGTCGGCCTCGAAGGCGAAGCGAAGTTCAAAGTCGGCAACGCCATCTTCCGGAAGTTGTGGGTCTCAGCGCCCTCTTCAACCAGGGGCTCCGACGGGCTGGGACCGCTCTATAACTCGCGCTCCTGCCAGAGCTGTCACCTAAAGGACGGCCGCGGTCATCCGCCATCAGCCAATTTCCCCGATGATCGCGCGGAATCCATGTTCCTGCGCCTTTCCATCCCCCCGCAAAACGACGCCCAGCGCCACCTTCTCGCCGAGCATCGCATCAACACCATCGACGAGCCGACCTATGGCGAGCAGTTGCAGAACCTCGCCGTGCGCGGCCTCGACAACGAAGGCCACGTGCGCGTCGAATACTCCGACCTTCCGGTCAAACTCGGCGACGGCACAATCGTCAAGCTGCGCAAGCCGACGTACAGTGTCGAAGGCCTGAAGTACGGACCGCTGCATCCCGGAACTATGCTGTCGCCCCGCGTCGCGCCGCAGATGATAGGGCTTGGCCTCCTCGAAGCGGTCCCGGAGAGCGCCATCCGCGCCAACGCCGACCCCGCAGACAGCAATGGCGACGGCATCTCCGGCCGCCCCAACGAGGTCTGGTCGCACAAGCAGGACAAGGTCACGCTCGGGCGCTTCGGCTGGAAAGCCGGCAAGTCCTCCGTCCGCGAGCAGTCAGCCAGCGCCTTGGCAACCGACATGGGCCTTTCGAACCCGATCGATCAGCGCGCCTCCGGAGATTGCACCAAGGCACAGTCGGCATGCCTGGAAGCGCCCAACGGCAACACCCAGCGGGAAGACAACCTCGAGGTAGGCCCGCAGATATTCGAGCATCTCGTCTTCTACGCAGAGAACCTCGCCGTGCCCCCGCGCCGCGCCCCGAACGATCCCATCGTCCGCAATGGAAAGGCCGTCTTTTACAGTCTCGGCTGCCAGGGCTGCCATAAGCCATCGTTCACAACGGGCACCGTCGACGGCCAACCCCACCTCAGCGGCCAGAAGATTTGGCCCTACACCGACCTGCTGCTGCATGACATGGGCGAGGGTCTGGCCGACAATCGCCCGGAGGGAGTAGCCGATGGGCAGGAGTGGCGGACTGCGCCGCTTTGGGGCATAGGGCTGACGCAACTGGTCAACGGTCACACGCTGTTCCTGCACGACGGTCGCGCGCGCAACATCGAGGAAGCAATCTTATGGCACGGCGGAGAGGCGCAATCGGCACGCGACGCTTACGCGAAATTGCCGAAGGCGGAACGCGATGCGCTGATCAAATTCGTGGAGTCGCTGTGAGCATGCACGCCGGAGTGCGCCAAGCCGCCAGCCTCGCCATTATCCTCTCAGCTTTTGTGGCCGCAGCCACTCCCGCCGCGGCTTTCGACGACGCCACACTCGCGCGTCAGAGCTATGAGAAAATAATCCTGCCGGGTTACGCCCGTTTCGATGAAGCCGCGCACGCCCTGGCGGAGAAGACGTCAGCGCTCTGCGCCTCGCCGTCGGTAGACGCTCTAGCCGCCGCACGCGGCGCAGCGCGCACCGCCATCATCGTGTGGGGACGGATCGAGCCGATCCGCTTCGGACCGATCACACAGAAGCAGCGCCTCGACCGCCTTCTCTTCTTCCCCGATGCCCACGGCTTCACCGCCAAGCAGACCGCCCGTCTGCTCGCCAAGCAGGACGAAGCCGATATCGATCCAGCCAAGCTCGCCGGTGCGAGTGTCGCCGTGCAGGGGTTTGGCGCCCTCGACGTTGCGCTCTTCGGCCATGGCTCGGATGAGCTGGCGACACCGGGCTCAAAGTCTGCTTTCCGCTGCCGCTACGTCAACGCCCTTGCGCTCGACATCGCCGAGATCGCGCGTGCAACGCTTGCTCAATGGCAGGGCGACTACGGCCGGCTCTGGCTCCACCCAGGCGATGAAAACAAGACCTACCTTGCGGACAAGGAAACCACGCAGGCGCTCTATCGCGCTTACATCACCCAGCTCGAAGTCCTGCGGCTTCAGCGGCTCGCCGCCCTCGACAGCAATGCCAAGAAGACCGCTACCGCGCTGCTTCCCAACAGCAATCTCGCCCTGCCGTTCGTCCTCGCCGGCATCGAAGGCGAGCGAGACATCATCGGCGAGGATGGATTTTCCGCGCCCGACCTTTCCAGCACGGAAAAGGAAGTCGATGCCGTGGCGCTGCTCGGCAGCGTCGTCACCGATCTCGGATTTGCGCTGCGGGCCGGAGAGGCAGCGGTGGCGATGTCACCCGACCCGCTCAACGATCCCGCTGCGCGAGAGCGCCTGACGCCGCTGCTGTTGTCATTGAAGAATGCCGAGGATATCGGCCGCGCCGCGCTCGGCCAGCTTACCGGCCAGACGCTCGGTTTCAACTCACTCGACGGTGACTGAGCTGCGGGCAGGCGACCCTTGGTGGAAGGGCCGCCAGCACACCCTGCTACTCGGCGTTCGCAGTCTTCTTGGCAATGAACTGCCCCGTCATATCGACCACGCTCTGCGCTGTCGTCGGGTCGGGGAGCTTCATGACATCCTTCGCATCGAGGTCGAAGCGCTTCAAATCGACCATGCGAATGGTCTGATCGTCGTAGGTCTTATAGTAGATGCGCAGGTTCTGCGGATCGCGCATGGTGGTGAAGATCGTCTGATCGCCATGCGTCTTGCCGTCGACCTTTTCGCGCACCGAGCCGTACGGAATGTCGAAGTTGTTGAGCACGTGGAAGCCGTCGAAGATGCCCGACTTCGCATTCGGCGCCTTGAAGTTCGTTGCGCTGAACACCGCGGCGCGAACGAAGCGCGAGGGAGGCGTGAAGTCGCCAGGCAACCCCATCAAGCCATTCCCCATGCCGAACGCCTGCAATGCCTTACCGTCAACGTCAACCTGCGGGACACCGAGCGGATCGAGCGAGATGTAGTTGCGCAGGTTGGTCATGTGCCAATCGAACGTCGGCGAGTTGGTCAGTACACCCAGCGGATTGTCGGTAACGACGAGCTTACCCTTCACCGGTTCGATCACGATGCTCTTGCCGCTCTTATCGTACACGACCCAATGGAACGGCTGCACTGTCTGCGGCCAGCCAGGCAGCAGCGTCGGCGCCACGATGGCTTCGCCGCCATCAACCGCCGCCTTCACCTCATCGACGTTTGCAAATTGCGTCAGGATCCACGTGGAGAAGTCGATCGACGACATCGACTTCGACTGGTTCTCCGCCGTAGTCGGCGTGTACTCGGCCTCGGTCGGGAAATAGAAGGCCCCGATAGCGAGCCCCTTCTCGTTCATCCCGTCCATCACGCCGAGGTTGCCGAAAACGATGGCACCGAGGACGCCGTACTTGCTCGTCCACTTCTTCCCATCGCCCAGCGGCGTGAGCCCGGTAAAGTTGTAGTTGCGCGGCACTACCGCGTAAGTGATCTCCAGCGGAATACCAAACTCGACGGTTCGGCCATGCACGATGCTGCCGTCGGCGTTGCGAAGCATGATACCGGTGCACGCGCTGGCAGTTTCGGCGCTGGCGAAGGCAAAGACCATCGCGGCTGCTACGCCGCGGAAGAATTTCGACTTGCTCTTCATGGAGGCTCTCCCTGGGACGGATCAAATGCCGTTTGGGAGACCTCTAGCCCTTCTTGCTTGCGATCCGCTGCGCCACTTCGGTCAAATTGAATCGAACTCGGTAGGGTTGGCGCAGCATCACGGCTTCTTGTGGAAGGCCCTGTAGCGCCGGATGAGCGCATCGGTGGAGCTGTCGTGCGCCAATTGCGGACGAGCCGGATTGCGCAGCTCGCTAATAATTTTCTTCGCCAGCACCTTGCCGAGTTCCACGCCCCATTGGTCGAAGGGGCCAATATCCCAGATCGCGCCCTGCACGAACACGCTGTGCTCGTAGAGAGCGACGAGCGCGCCTAGCGTCTTGGGATCCAGCCGATCGGCGAGGATCATGTTGCTCGGCCGGTTGCCGCCCATCACGCGAAACGGAACGTCGCGTTCCGCAACGTCGCTCGCCGCCACTTCCTCGGCGGTGCGCCCGAACGCCAAGCCTTCCGCCTGCGCGAACATGTTGCCCATCAACAGGTCGTGCGTCTCCGCGAGGGGGCTCAGCTGCGCGAGGAAGCCGATGAAGTCCACGGGCACCAATAGCGTGCCCTGATGCAGGAGCTGATAGAATGAATGCTGCCCGTCCGTCCCGGGCTCACCCCAGATCACCGGACCCGTGGCACAGTCGACGCGGCGGCCTTCAAGATCGACGCTCTTGCCCAGGCTCTCCATCAGCAACTGCTGCAAGTAAGCCGGAAAGCGCGCCATGTTCTGCGCGTACGGGAGCACGGCCTGCGAGGCGGCGCCGAAGAAGTCGGCATACCAGATCGTGAGCAGCCCAAGCAGCACCGGCAGATTCTTATCCAGCGGCGCATCGCGGAAGTGTTCGTCCATGCTGCGGAAACCCGCCAGCATGTCGTTGAAGTGCTCCGGCCCCACCGCCAGCATGGTCGACAAGCCGATGGCAGAATCCATCGAATAGCGCCCGCCGACCCAGTCCCAGAACTCGAACATGTTGGCAGCATCGATGCCGAACGCGCGCACTGCCTCGGTGTTGGTCGAGACGGCAACGAAGTGGTGCGCCACTGCAGCCGAGCTTCCCAGCTTGCCGATCAGCCAGGTCCGCGCGACCTCGGCATTGCTCATCGTCTCTTGTGTCGTGAACGTTTTCGACGACACGATGAACAGCGTCTCTTCCGCATCGAGATCGCGGGTTGCTTCTGCAAACGCGGCGCCATCAACATTCGAAACGAAACGGAAGCGCAAGTCCCGCTGACTGAACGGGCGCAGCGCCAGATACGCCATCTCCGGGCCGAGATACGAGCCGCCGATTCCGAGATTGACGATGTTGCGGATCGGCTTGCCGGTGAATCCCTTCCAAGCGCCGCTGCGTACGCGCTCGGCAAAGTCCGCCATGCGATCGAGCACCGCATGAACGTCCGGCACAACATTACGGCCGTCGACCTCGATCACAGCGCCGCGCGGCGCGCGCAGCGCCGTATGCAGCACAGCGCGACCTTCCGTGATGTTGATCTTGTCACCGCGCAGCATCGCCGCGCGCTTGTCACCAAGGCCCCGCTCTTCGGCGAGCCGCACCAGCAGATCGACTGTCTCCGCGGTGATGCGGTTCTTTGAATAGTCGAGCACCAGCCCGCCGCCCTCGACGGTGAACCGCTCTGCCCGATTTTTGTCCTGCGCAAACAGCTCGCGCAGGCGCACATCCTTGATCTCGGCGTGATGCGCCGCGAGCACCCGCCACGCAGCACACGCGCCCAGCGGCGCTGCCGTCGTTTCGCGGCTGTCCATGATCACCCTCTAAGCCAACGCCTTGCTCTTGGCGCCGATCGACTTCAACAGATCCTGCCAGGATGCAACGAACGCCTTGGCGCCATCCGCCTGCAGCTTGCTGGCGAGTGCCGCGACATCCACGCCGGCCTTGGCGTGCGCCGCTAGCACTGCATCGCAGTCGCCTCCATCGGCGGAGAGGACACCAGTGAACTTGCCGTGGTCGGCGAACGCACGCAGCGTCTCTTCCGGCATCGTGTTGACAGTATTCGGGGCAGCCAACTCTTCGATGTAGAGCGTATCGTGTGCGCGCTTGTCCTTGCTCGACGTGCTGGCGAACAGCAACCGCTGGGGACGCGCACCCGAATTCTCCAGTCGCTGCCAGCGATCCGAAGCGATGAGTTGCCGGTAGGCGCGATAAGCCTGCTGGCCGATGGCGATCCCGAGCTTGTTCTTCAACTCGTCCGGCACATCCTCGACGATGGCGCGATCCCAGCGGCTGATGAACACCGAGGCCACCGAGCGCACATCGGGGTCCAGCCCCGCCGCAACGCGCTTCTCCAGCCCGCGCATGTAGGCTTCCGCAGCCGCCAGATAGTCGTCCGTAGAGAACAGCAGCGTGACGTTGACAGGGACGCCCGCGAATGTGGCCTCCTCGATGGCCGGCAGGCCTTCCTTCGTCCCCGGAATTTTGATGAAGAGGTTCGGCTTTCCCGCCTGCCCGTACAGCCGCTTGGCCTCGGCGATCGTCGCCGCGCTGTCGTAGGCGAGCAGCGGCGAGACCTCGAGCGACACGAAGCCATCAACGCCGGCTGTCCGCTTGTAGATCGGAAGAAACAGGTCAGCCGCGCGCGAAAGATCATCCAGTGCCAACGCGAAGAACATCTCTTCGTCGCTCAGGCCTTTGCGCACCAGCGGCTCGACAGCCGCGTCATAATCGGAGCCCTTGCCGATCGCCTTTTCGAAGATCGTCGGATTGGAGGTGAGACCCGTAACCGACAGCTCGGCAATCATTTTCGCCAAGCGTCCGCTATCGAGCATGTCACGCGTGATGTCGTCTATCCACAGGCTCTGGCCGGCATCGTGCAGCTGCTCGGTCGCTCTCACGACATGTTCTCCAATCGAAACTGTAAAACCTAATGTGCATGGAAGCCGGATGTTCCCGCCCCGCGCACTCTCTTAGCCCAATCGACGCGACTTGCGTACCCTTACCCGGAGGGCCGAAACTGCGCGCGGAGGTCAAGACCAGTCAAAAGTGGCGCCACCTAGCCCTTCTTTGGGTGAATCACCGGCTTTCTGCCCATCCTCATGGTTGAAGCTGCTCCATCCACCTAAGTACCGTCTGTGCGGCGGCCGCCTTGCACAGCCCCAACCGCAGCCTTATCTGCCTGACGCCCACCCCTTCAAAATCGAAACAGGATCACTGCGATGGAACATCGGCGACTTGGCCGCTCCGGCTTCACTGTGCCCGTCCTCAGCTTCGGCACCGGCACCTTTGGTGGCAAAGGTAAACTGTTTGCGGCCTGGGGCTCCACCGACGTCGCCGAAGCGACACGCTTGATCGACATCTGCCTCGACGCCGGCGTTTCCATGTTCGATACCGCCGACATTTATTCCGCCGGCGCGTCCGAGAGCATCCTCGGCGCAGCGCTCAAAGGAAAGCGCGACCGCGCCATCATCTCCACCAAGGCGACATTCCGCTTCAATGACGAGCCCAATAATGTCGGCTCATCCCGCTTCCATCTTTTGAAGAGCGTCGACGAACAACTGAAGCGCCTCCAGACCGACCACATCGATCTGCTGCAGCTGCATGCCTACGATGCCATGACGCCGCCGGAGGAAGTGCTATCGACGCTCGACACGCTCGTTCGCGCCGGCAAGGTGCTTTACACCGGCGTCTCGAACTTCTCCGCCTGGCACATCATGAAAGCGCTCGCTACCGCCGACCGCTACGGCTACCCGCGCTACGTTGCCAACCAGACCTATTACTCCCTGATCGGCCGCGAATACGAATGGGAGTTGATGCCGCTCGGCGTCGAGGAAGGCATCGGTGCCGTCGTCTGGAGCCCGCTCGGCTGGGGCCGTCTCACCGGCAAGATCCGCCGCGGCACGGGCATCCCTAAGGACAGCCGGCTGCACGATTCTGCTGAATTCGGACCGCAAGTCGCCGATGAACTTCTCTTCCGCGTGGTCGACGCGCTCGACGAGGTCGCCCAGGAAACAGGCAAGACCGTACCGCAGATCGCCCTCAACTGGCTGCTGCAGCGCCCCACGGTTTCAACGGTGGTGATCGGGGCCCGCAACGAGGAGCAGCTGAAGCAGAACCTCGGCGCCGTCGGCTGGAACCTCACTAAGGAGCAGGTCGCCAAACTCGACAAGGCAAGCGAAGTGCCGCTCACCTATCCCTATTGGCATCAGCGCGGCACGTTCCTCGAACGCAACCCCGCACCCGTCTGAGCGTAGCAATGCAAGGGGAGCGCGCCGCTGCGCGCCCCCTTTTTTGCGGCCCGAGCAGGGCCCGAAAGCTCATTTACAAGAACACGCGATGATCTGTGCCATTGGTGCCGAAATGATCCGCATCCAATGTTGAAGATACTACGGCGAACAAAATTCAACGAAATCCAATATTCCTATCGAAAAAAATAGGTTGTACCCTGATTACAATATCAGTTATATCGATAATGATAGAGCTTTTCAATTTTTTCGCTCGATAAACTTTTTTGATCACTCAGTACGAAATAGATAAACTGGTATTCGAAATGACCGTTATTTTGCAGCGCTCGCTGACGCGCCGCGAAACGCAATGCCTGGAGGGTCTCGCACGCGGCCTCGACAACGCGGGCATTTCGCGTGAGCTGAGTATTTCCTTGCCGACAGTGGCGCTGCATCTCATCAATGCACGGCGTAAGCTGAACGCAACCACGCGTGAGCAGGCCGTTGCGCGCGCCGTGGAACTCGGGCTCATCCACCCATGACTTGAGTTCGCATGGCTTACCGCGGATCGAGTGCGAGCTGATAGCAAACCGAAGGGATGCTGCGTTCGTTGGTTCCGTCGAGGGCGACGTAGCGCCCCGGCGCCTCATCGCGGCGCAAGGCGTTCGTCGCAATCGTATAGTAATACTGCGGCGGTCGCGACAGATCGATCGAGAGCATTCGCGCCTGCTGCCACAAAAACGAGTGGAATGCCTTGTCTTCCGCTTCGTCCTTCAGAACAGCGACGACTGTTGCCTTCGCCTGCAGGCGGCTCTCCATGCGTTCCACCAGGCCACCCGGCAGGACGGCATGCGCGTACCCCGGGATCACGACAACTTTTCCGCCGCCCGTCGCCGCCACCGCCCTCTCGACGTAAGCGGCCAACTCGTCATCATGGCTGAACCGCTCACGCATGATGGCCGCATCGCGCTGCTCCTTCGTTACGGCTCCGTTGAGCCCGTAGCGCCGCCATACAGGCTGACTGAGCTGCGCGAGGCACCGATACACGGGATCATTCTGCGTCGTGAACCCTCCCAGCGGATTATTGAAATCATAAAAGATGAGGCTGAGGCCATATCTTCTCGCCAGCAGCACCTGGCGGGCAAGCGCCGTCAGAACGCGGTACTGCGCCAGCGTATCGTCCCCGCCGTCTCCATCCGGATCGGTAAAATGCCAACGTCCCGACCGGATCACGTCCTGCACGAATAGATCGACGTCGGACTCGGTCTCAACGCTCATGGCCTGGCGCCCGAGCACGCGCGGCATCTCGATCGCAACGTGACGCACACCCGCGCGCGCCATGGTGTCAAACAAGTCCGGAGACGAATAGAAGCTGATCCTATCTTCCACCCCGTGCTTCACGTCTGCGAGGATGACGAGTTTCCCATCCCGGAGAACGCGCTCCAGCGCACTCATGCCGTCGCCTGCTATCGCAGGCTGCACCGCAAAGGATGCGAGCATCGCGCAGACCACCCAGCGCCATGCGGCGAGAGTTTTGCGGAGAGTTTCGAAGCACAAAGTGAAGCTTGCGATCATCTGGCACCGCCGCGTGCGAGTTCTCTCTGTCGAACCCGCCACTAGCGTGACCTCCGTGATCGTTTCTTATCTACGCAATAGGCTAGCGCAATTCGATCCTTCCGCAAGCGCCATGTAGGCCTGCTTTTTGCGCAGTTTCTGATAATGTTATCATCAAGTACCAATTGCGCATGCCGGGACTCGCGCCTGTTGGAGAGCACGAAAGCATGGTGAGACAACGCTATTTCCGGCTACCGCTGAGCCTGGGCTTGGTCTTGGCGCTAGGCGCAGTGGCTTTCGCCCAACCTGCCTCCACACAGCCGGCCGCCGATCCCGGCGTCGTGCCCGACGATATGCTGACGCTGGTAGTCGGCACGCGCTTCGTTCCCGCCCCTGACGGCGCGGACGCACCTTCGGCACATGCCCTCTTCACCCGCGCACGCATTCCGCTCTCGGCGTTCAACGAGACCGACCACTGCATCGACCAGGCTGCTCTTGAGGTGGCGCAGGAGTATTTCACCGCGCTTGGCCGCCTCCTCGGAAAGGCTGGCCACTACTACTTCGTCCCCGACGACGCAGTGGAGAAGTCCGCGATCATGTGCGAGAGGCTGCACCGCAAGCCCCCGCAAGCCTGGAACTCTAGCAAGACCAAGATCCTCGCTATCGGACGCGTCGTCCCCACAGCCGAAGCGCCAGCCCTGGAACAGACACTGCGCTGACCAAGCGTTGCTCGCCCCCGGGCCTCGACATGCTGTCGAGCCAATGCCACCGAGCAGACGATCAGCCTCCTCTGGCCGCAACCATCGAGCCGAACCGCCCAAAATCGCCCCGACGCACAAAAATATTTAGTCGTTCCAAAGACTTCCTCGAAAACAGCCGAAACTCACTTAACCCGACTTTTGCCGCAAACGACCCACCTCGTGTCAAAAATGCTCTATAGGCACTTAGGACCGGTGGAACGTGCTTGGGGGAGAGTGGTGAGTTCTCGCGATATCGGCGTCTGGCCGCGTGTATTCGTAATCGTCGTTTTCCTGACGCTTGGCGTCGCCTTCGCTGCACCGACAGTCGTGCTGGCCCACGAGTTCTGGGACAGCGGCTGGTTCAGCCTCGCGGCCATGGACAGTCACCTGTTCGTCTTCTTCCCAACCCTCGGCGTCGTGGCGCTTGTCGCGTTCTATATTCCGTCCGCCGCCCTCGCCGACCTCTACTGGCGGCATATCCCCCTCGGCCGGTTGCGCTTCACCGTCGGGTTTCTGCTGCTCTGCGGACTTTCGTTCGCGATTGCCACCAGCCTGCTGGCCAGCCCCAAGCGCTCGATCTGGGAAATCGCACCCTCCGTCCTCACATCGGACCAAGGCGTCGGCCCGACCTGTCCCGGGAGCGAAGTCTGCGAACGCCTGCCCGTGCTCACAGCGTTGCAAGGTCTCCGCGAGGTCAGCCAATCCCGTTGGGGCCTCACCGACTTCATCCGCTCGTGCGATCGCGACGTCTTCCTCGAGCCCGCCGCGGCCCCCGAGCGCAAACGCTTCTGCTTCGCCTCGACACGCCTGACCTCATCGCCACAGCTTCAGGGCGACACCGAGTGCTGTCGTGCTCAGCACCTTCTCAGCACCGCTGTCAGCGACAACTACTCTCACGTCGATCGCCGCTCTTTGACAGCGCAAGCGCACGCGGCAACCTTGCCCATGAAGGTGTTCTTTCTGCTTGTCTTGCTCACCATCAGCATCCTTCTCGTGCTGCGTCATCGCGCAATCGAGGCGAACTACCAGGCGAGCAACCAGCGCATTGAATTTTCCGTCATTGTCGGAACGGCCGCGGTGCTGTTTTTCCCCCTCATGTCGCAGGCATTCGTCGAATCCGTTGAAGCGCTCTATGGCCTCACCGGACGCGGCACCTTCAGTCTGATTACGCCGATCCTCAGCTTGGCATTCGGCGTCTGGACCTTGCTGATGGTCTTTTTCTTCTACCGTCGCAGAGACAAGGACCTCGAGGCCATCGGCAAATTGGGGAGCGCCGTCGCTGCCGCGCTGGCTGTCCTGAAGTACGGCGTCGTTGTGGCGATTTTCACCCGCTTGCTCGGATCGGGCGCCACTTATGCCAGCATTGGTGCCCTTGTCGTCGTCTGCATCGCAGCGATCGTCGCCCTGTTTTGGCTGCCCCGCCGCTGGGCCCGGACTGCGGATGCGCCTTCCAAACACACCGTGGGCGGTGGCGAAATCGCTCCCACGCCGCCGAGCGAAGTTGCCAGACCGTCGTAATGGCCAGACCGTCGTAATGGATCGCGGTGCGTCACCACCCGAGCTTGACGCCGAGCTTGCCGTTATAGGCATCACTCTCGGCGCCAGCACCAAGCCCGATCTGGTAGCTCGCCGATGCGTACACCGCCGTATCGGCGGAGACCTGCGCGGTGAACCCAGCATCGAGCGCTAGCGTTGGCCCGAACAGGTCTGCGGTGAACGGAACGAAACCTTGCTCCGACGAGAACGACGTCGTCGGATCGCCGAGGAACTCGTACCAGAAACTCGGCCGCACCCAGCTCGTGAACACACCCGACGCCAGGCCGCCAAATTCCGCCATACTCGACGTCTTCACAAAGCGCGCACCGATCCGACCCAATAGCGAGTTTGCATCGGCGAACCGTATTGCCGCGCCGATGTCGGACGCGTCACTGACATCTACCGTCTGGAATGCAACCTGCGCCTGCGGCTCCACCGAGAACCCGGCTGAAAGCAGCAGCGGATAGCCAGCCTCTAGCGAAGCGCCGACACCCGCTCCGTTGGTGGTGAGCTTGGGCAGGCGCGTCGATTTCGCATCGGTATCGTACCAGGTACCGATGAGCAGCGCGTCGAGGTAGGCGCCCTCCGCGGTGTAGTGGGTCCAGTAGCCGCCGAAGCTGTAAGCCATGAACGTGTCGCGGCCAGCGTTGCTGCCGTCGAAATGGTCGACATCTCCGGTAGCATTGCCGATCACAAGGAAGGCGCCAGCCCGGTCGCGAGCCCCACGCGCGTCATTGCTGCGGTAGAGGTCACTGCCCGCCTGAAGTGCCCACAAGTCGTAGTCGTAAGCGGGACCATCGCCATAAATACCGAGTGCGTGCCCGTCATGATCCCCGTGCTGGCCGATGATGCGGCCCCAGCCGCGCTCAGCGCTGCCTCCTAACCCGGCGACCTCATCACCCATCCGCTCGTGCAAAGCGTCGAGCATCAACCGCCCATAGAGCAGCATCATCGCCGGCAGCGCGGTGTAGAGCGAGGTTTCAGAACGATAGGCAGGCGAATTGTCATCGAGCGTGGAGCGCAGATACCAGTTGTCAGGGGCTGAGCCATCGGCCGCGCCACGGTAGAGCGAATACTCGTAGGGGCCAGCGACAACGGGCCCCGCGAGCGTGAACGCTCCGGGTGCGGTGGTGGCGCCATTCGCCGTATCGATGACGAGTATGCCGTTTGCAACCGTCTTGGCTCCGCGCCCGCCGACATTGGTGATCGCAATGCCGGTTCCGCCGGTCGCGGTTCCGGTATCTATGACGAGCTTGTCGGATGGCGAAGCGTCCGAGCCAAGCCGCGTGTCGAGATGCAGTTGCCCCCCCTGGCCAACGTAATTACCGACGACTGTAAGCGTATCGCCGGGACTGCCATTGGCGAGGTCGATTGTGCCGGCATTGGTGACGAGCACGAGTTGCCCGCTAGTGAACGGTGTAATCGCGTTGCTGGCGCCGCCAGCGTACAGCGTGCTCGAAGAGTCGATCGACAGCGATCCTGTGCCAGTGTCGGCGCCCCCAAGCACGAAGTTGCTGTCGAGCGCGACGTATGAGGCGCTGGCGAGCGCGACTGTCTCCCAGTTCTGAAATCGAGCAATGCCGGAAATGACTGAATGCGCGAAGGTGATGAGATCGGTGTCCGCTCCGCCGTCAATCAGCGTCGTGCCGGCGAGGTTGGCAGCTCCGAGATTCGATAATGTTGCCCGATCGGCTCCGGCACCCAAGGCAATGGATCCGGTGATCGCACCGCCGCCCCAGGCGAACGTGTCGGTGCCCGTCCCCGTAACGACGCCGTTGCCGATCGTTCCGCCCGACATCGTGAAGCTGTTGGTGCCGTTGCCGAGGTCGACCTCGCCACCGATGCTGCCCCCAACGAGAGTGAACGTATCGTTGTTCTGCCGCGTGACGACGTCACCAACGATCGTCCCGCCTGACACGAAGAACACGTTATTGCCGACGTTCATGTCGACCGAACCGATCGAGCCACCGGTTATCGTCGCGAAATCGCCGTCCGTGAACGCGCCCACGATCGTACCGCCCGACAGGACGAAGATGTCGAGCCCGCCGCCCTGATCGACGGCACCCACTGACCCAGCGCTCATCATGAAGGTGTCGACGCCAGCGCCCTGACTGACCGTGCCTGCGATGGCGCCGCCCGTCATGGTGAAGAGGTCGACGCCATCGTAGGTCGTTATCCCAGCGCTTGTCGTGCCACCCGAAAAGGTGGTGATGCTGGTGCCGTTGCCGAGGATCTCGAAGGAGACGTAGTCGCCGCCCGCGACGGCCAGCAGGTTGTTCCCCGCAGGAATGATGATCGGCACATTGACGGGATCGGGCGGGATGGCCGCGTCGCAGGTAACGTCGAGGCCACCACTGATCGGCGCGGCGGAACATCCGGCTCTTGCCGGGTTTGCCCAGAATGCCGACAACGGAACAATGAGCGACAGCGCGGTTGCGAGTGCCAACGTGCTCCGGCGGAGCATCTTCTTGTCTGTCAGCATCGAGACCGGCAAAGTTTTGCGACTATGGCAACCGACTCAATGCAACGACTTACGAATCACGCTCTCAATTTACACTCTTCTCTGTCTAAGTATCCTGTCTGGTCAGGTGCAGTGGCCCGATTAGGTTGCAGAGCCTAGGCGTGCTATGCTGCCCATTCTCGCAACACCGAGCCCGCCCCAGCTCCGCGGGCTTTGCCTCCCAAGTCGATCATCACGTCTTGTTGCGCGCGTGAGGATTGATCGACGGCTCGGGACATAAAGCGGCGACACGGCCGCCCTGCCTCCGGCAGCTTGCGCTTAGCCAGCGCCTCTGGACATTACATGCGACGCCCAACTTTGGAAGGACGCTCAATCCTCGTCGTCGAGGACGATCCGCTAATCCTCATGGATATCGCGCTGGCGTTCGAAGCAACCGGTGCGGCTATGACCATGACGAACACGCTGAAGCATGCCCTGCTCCTCGTGGAGCACGACGGCCTGTCCGGTGCGATCCTCGATCATGCACTCGGTGATGGCGATTCCTCGGTGCTTTGCTCTCGTCTCGGGGAACGGGGCATCCCCTTCATGATCTATAGCGGATACGCCACTGTCGGCGGCGCTTGTAAGGATGCCATGCATATCGGAAAGCCCGCCCCGGAGGGCGCACTCGTGGCCGCAATGGAAGGGCTTATCGCGGGCGGCACATCGCTACCGACATGTGATCTGTCGCCGAGAAATCGCACTTAAAGCAACCCTCATGGAGAATAAGATGACTTTTAGATTTGATAGGTTCGCGACACCATCAGCAACAGTCGCCGTATGGGCGCCCAGCCCTGACCAGGACGTGCCCTACGCTCTGGGCGCGGGCCTCATCGTCATCATAGCCGCATTCATCCTAGTCGCCACTTTCGGCACTTAGCTCTGCCGCATCGAGCATCGCGAAGCAGAACGCTTGCTGCAAAGGAAGGATTGATACCGTGAGATCGTGGTTCACACCGCCCATCGTCATTCCAACGTTCATCGTACTGGTGATCGTTGGTATCGCGATCAATTACGCATTCACCCCGGCTCCACTTTTGGGGAGCCTTTGATGTAGGCAGCGCCCGTGACGCTGCCGAATAGAGGACGCACATGGCACAGTCACACAGTCGAGCTGTACGTTTCGCTCATGCATTTTCTTTGGAAGGCGTAGAGGGCACGTTCCCCTCGGGCACTTACGTCGTCGAAGAAACGACTGAGCCAGTCGAAGGGCTGACGTTTGTCGGGTATCGCCGGACAAAGACCACTATCGAGCTGCCGTGGTCGGGCTCGTCTAACTTCTCGCGGCAGTTGGTCGAGATCGATCCGGCCGCTCTCGAAACTGCCTTGGCGCGAGATGCGTTGGCGATTGCGCAAAACGCTCAGCAGGCCCCGAGTACACCTTGAGCGACTGTGGTTAGAAATGCGGATTGGCGTCGGCCCCGCACATCATTCTCAGCCATTGATGTCGCTCAGTTCAATCATCGAGGACAATGACGGCATCCTTGCCCTGACTTTCGACGAGCAGTCCATAACGTCGGCTACTGCTGCGGCAGTTTTCGCACCCGAGAAACTTCCGCTGACGAGATGCGCGCAAGGGTTCCTTCGACCATTCGGCCAAGTGGCTCAGGCCGACATAACCCTTGGCTTTGTTTGGAGTAATGGTCGGAGCGAGAGGATTTGAACCTCCGACCCCCAGTCCCCCAGACTGGTGACCATTCAAGCTAAACGTAGCAATATCAATAGCTTAGGACACACCATAGAAGCATCTATAACACAATCTATACCGTCCGCCTTTTGCATGGCTTCGCTAGTGAATGCTCACATATCTGACATTACCCACAATCAGCGGTCCTCCGAGGTCTTGTCACGCGTCCAGAAAAATATAACATGCACGTTATAATCATGCACAGCGGCGTTTGTTGAAAAAATAACATGCAAGTGATATATGGTCTGGGACTTGAAGGAATGGAGGAGTGTAGTCTCTTCCTTCTTGAGGGAGGTTGGCCTACCGGCCTCCACCCGCATTTTGCGCGACCTGCGCGGGATGGCCGCGCTCGGGCACAACTTTCGTGGAGACACAAAGCCACTCGGAGATGGGCTCTTCGAACTCCGCGTACGCCACTCGAAGTTGGCCTACCGGCTCCTCTATGTGCATCACCAGCGCACAGCTGTCTTCCTCGTGTGTTTCGCAAAGAAGACGCAAAAGACGCCACCGGGCATGATCAGCCTTGCAAAACATCGCTACGCTGAAATTCTGAGTATGGAGGTGGCACTTGGCAATATTGAATTCAATTGACCTTTCGCTGCAAGAGCGCCTCAAGAATCCAGAATTTCGACGCGAGTGGTTTCGCGCCGAACTTGAGACTCGAGTACCGGAGCTATTCCGGGACCTAAGAGAGCGCCGCAATCTCACGCAAGCCGAACTAGCAGTGAAAGCTGACATGAAGCAGTCCGCTATCTCGCGATTTGAAGCGTCTGCCGAGGCGACCTGGAAGCTTGAAACTCTGCTTCGGCTTGCGGATGCGCTTGATGCAAAGCTGTCTCTTACACTGGTGCCCGCAGAAAGCGTGGTTGCCCAATACATCAACGAAACGCTTATTGATAAGCAGGGCTCCTCAATCCTCGATGCGCTCGATCAACTACCTAGGCCAGAAGGATCATCCCTGCGTCGTCAGACGGCGCTCGTAACTCAGTGGTTTGAAAGAACCACATCGGAGCAAAAGCAAGCGGGAGCGAGACAATCAGTGCTCAAGGGGAGCCGTCCGTGGAATTAGTCGGATTTGAATTAAGTCGGCTAGTGAGCTTGTCCCTAACTCGTCGGATCGCCGGTCAAATTTATTGGCCCGCGGCGCTACACGCGTTGGTGGAGCGGTATCATTTTTCGCGCCATCCATCTTCATACAAAGAAATGACCGAAGAGCCGATCAGCTTCGCGCATGGCGCCTTCGGCGACGTAGCAATCGACACTTTTGATATCTATTCGGACGGAATCATCGTGACCTCCAGATCACGAACCGACGTGCTGGATGAATTCGTCGCAGATGTCACCGAATGGATGAAGGTGGAATTTGGAATGGAGCGCCTGGAAACCCATACTATATCAAAAATCTATGAGAGCCACATCCTAGTCCGATCCGACCCAACACTCTTAAAAGTACTCGAACCTCTCAACGAAATAGCGGAGTTGCTCGCAATCCGTTTGAATAAGGTTTCGCGCCAGGACGCCAAGTTTCAACCTTTCAGTTTAGCTTTGGCAGCCGACCAATCAACGCTGACAGGTCTCAAACCAATTCCTTTTAGAGTCGAACGGAAAGTTGGACTTGAGTTCGCAACGAACCTCTATGTCTCGTCTGCCCCACTGCCCACCAACGAGCATCTGGCTGTCCTGTCGAAACTAGAGGAGCTCAAATAGCGGCTGGCAACAGAGCTATGCGATAACTATATAGCTAGGCTTTAGTGTTGCAACATAGCCACAATGATCACTTGTCAACCTCGCTAACAATCGAGCGAGGCATCTATACCAATCGTCTATACCCTGGTCATGAAAGTTAGGCCGATTCTGGAGTGATTGTCAGTTGGACTAACAAGAATGTTAGTCTCCACAATCGGCTAAGTCATTGAAAAGATTGGTCGGAGCGAGAGGATTTGAACCTCCGACCCCCAGTCCCCCAGACTGGTGCGCTAACCAGGCTGCGCTACGCTCCGAAGCGCTCCTTTTGCCAAGCCCGGCCATGCCGGTCAACGGCAAAGCCGCTCAAGCCTCAAAACATTGCCTGCTCGAGCTGCTTAACGTCGCTCGCAAGCCAGCGCACGGGCACCGCGCAAGCCGCCATAGCCGCCACCCCGCGGCACGCAACGGCAGCAAAACGGCCTCTTCCAAGTTGCAGATCGCGCACGTCAGTCCTTGGAGCCTCTGCGACAATAGACGCAGCTCGGGCCAGCATGATCTCCGCCTCCACGGGCTCCCGCCCCCCAGCGCCCACAATGCCAAGCCGAGAAAGGACACGTCCGATTCCGCAGCCGTCGGCCTTCGCGAAAGCCTCGAGCCGCACCCATGCCTGCAGGAAACCATCGCCGCTATCGCGCGCAAGCGGCGCTGTCGTCAGCCCAGCGCCTGCCGCACAGATCCGCGCCCGACGCTCCGCTCCAATGCGCACCACGCGCTCGCATTCGACATCGACGCCGATATCCCCGTCGGGTGAAATACCGATCAGGGCCAAACCCGGCGCATGCGAAAGACTGAAAGAGATTGGCGCGCCTTCTATGAACGGCTTGCCGCGCTCCTCGCGCGCCAATGCGACGCCGCGCAATGCATCACCGCACGCGTGCTCGATGATGACGCGCAAAGCCACGTGCGCCGCCTGCCATTCATTGCGAACTTCGGCATCAGTGATGGACGCTGCCCGTTCCCGGTCCGCCGCGCTGAGGCGAGGCACGCGTCGCTCCACATCGAGCAACGCATCGCGGCAGGCCGCGAGGTCGACAGCCCAGAGTTCGACCTCGGAAAGCACCTTCAAACGCGCGCTGAGCGTCGCGCCTTCTGCACAGGCCGACGTGCCGCTGTCTCGATCGGCTTGCCCAGCAACACGCCGCGGCACGATTCAAGCTCGGCAATCGCCGCAAGCAGTCGTTCACGCACTTCGGCTTTGGTGAGGGCCGGACGCGCGACAGCCGCCGCTTTGCGGCCAGCACGCTTACCTGGTGCGGCAGCCGGCACCTCGTCGACCACAGCTTCCGGCTCGACGCCGAACTGCTTGACGGTATCGACGCCCTGCTCGCGCAGGATCTTCTGGACGCCCTTGATCGTGTAGCCTTCCGCGTGCAGCAGATGGCAAATGCCGCGCAGCAGCGTCATGTCCTCAGGGCGATAGTAGCGACGACCGCCACCGCGCTTCATCGGCTTGATCTGCGGGAAGCGGCCCTCCCAGAAGCGCAGGACGTGCTTGGGAACCTTGAGCTCGTCGGCAACCTCGCTGATCGTGCGAAAGGCCTCTGCCGTCTTCGTCAATTACGCCTCCACCGGCTGGTCTGACCGCCGGCGAGGAGCGCTATTCGGCTGCCTTACGACGGCTCAGACCTTGGTTGATGCGCTCCTTCATAATGTTGCTCGGCCGGAACACCAAGACCCTGCGGGGCGTGATCGGCACTTCGTCCCCGGTTTTAGGATTGCGCCCCATGCGCTCACCCTTTTGCCGGATACCGAACGAACCGAACGATGAGAGCTTCACAGCTTCGCCACGAGCAAGGCTCGCCGAGATCTCTCCTAGCACCAGCTCGACCAATTCCTGGCTCTCGTTACGCGGCAATCCGACCTTCCGCACGACGGCCTCGGCAAGGTCCGCACGCGTTAACGTCTTGCCTCCCATGGCATTTCGCCTCCCGCTCTTCTCACCTTTTTTTGGATCGTACTGGCGGATAGGCCGATCGTCAATCGAGAGCGTGCATCAACTAGCTGAAATAAAAGAAGGAAACATCCTGCAGTGCAGAAAGCGATAGGTTTCGCTCACCATCTGGCGAGGACCGCGCCCCAGGTGAAACCACCCCCCATGGCCTCCATCAGCACCAGAGAACCTTCCTTAACGCGGTGGTCCTCGAACGCCTGATTGAGCGCGAGCGGAATGGAGGCGGCCGACGTATTGCCGTGCTTGTCGAGCGTCACCACGATCTTTTCGGCCGGCACGCCGAGCCGCTTCACGATGCCATCGAGAATGCGCTGGTTCGCCTGATGCGGCACGAACAGATCGATCTCGTCTGGCGCGTAGCCTGTCTGCACCAGCGTCTCTTCGATGACGCCGGAGATCTTCTGAACCGCGTGCCGGAATACCTCGCGCCCGTTCATGCGCAGATGTCCGACGGTCTTCGTCGAGCCGGGACCGCCATCGACATACAGCAGATCCTCGAAGCGACCATCCGAGCGAATGATTGTCGAGAGGATGCCGCGATCTTCGCGCGTGCCGTGCTGGGGCTGTGCCTCAAGCACCACCGCTCCAGCGCCATCGCCAAACAGCACGCACGTTGTCCGGTCTTCCCAGTCGAGGATGCGCGAGAATGTTTCCGCACCGACGACAACCGCGCGCTTGAATTGTCCGCTCTTGATGAAGTTGTCCGCGATCGTCAATGCGTAGACAAAGCCCGAGCATACCGCCTGCACGTCGAACGCCGCGCCCTTCGTGATACCCAGTCCGTGCTGGATTCGCACCGCCGTTGCGGGAAAAGTGCGATCGGGCGTGGCTGTAGCGCAAATGACGAGGTCCACATCGACCGGATCGACGCCCGCGCGCACCAGCGCCTGGCGCGCCGCAGCGATGCCCAGATCGGACGTCAGTTCATCGTCGCTGGCGATGTGCCGCTGGCGTATGCCCGTTCGCTCGACGATCCAGTCGTCGCTGGTATCGACGATCTTCTCCATGTCGGCATTGGTCATCACACGCTTTGGAAGATGCGCGCCGACGCCGCGGATGACTGAACGGATGACTGCCACTGAGCTGCCTTGCTTCTTATCGTTGACCCAGCTTCGATGCCCTAGCTCGCATCAACCCGTGGCGGGCGCCTCGAGCTTGTGATGGAACGCAGCCAAATCGGCGGCAAGCCGCGGCACAAGCCGGCTCTGAGCCATCTCGTACGCGAGATCGACGGCGCTGGCAAAGCCCAGGGCATCGGTGCCCCCGTGACTCTTGACCGCGATACCGTTGAGCCCGAGAAAAGTGCCGCCGTTGGCGCGGCGCGGATCCATCTTCCGCTTGAGGATGCGAAACGCCCCCGCTGCGAGCAAGGCGCCGGCCTGCGATATCCACGAGCGCTTCATCGCCGCGCGCAGATATTCACCAATCTGCCTTGCCGTTCCCTCCGCAGTCTTGAGGGCGATGTTCCCGGCAAAGCCTTCGACCACCACGACGTCGACCACCCCCTGGCCGATCTGGTCACCCTCGATGAACCCGCGATAGTCGAGCGGCAATTCGGTGCCCTTTAACCAAGCGTGCGCCTGACGAACCTCCTCGACGCCCTTGATCTCCTCGACGCCGACATTCAGCAGCCCCACCGTCGGTCGCTCGATGTGAAACAGCGCCCGCGCCATGGCCGCGCCCATCAACGCGAAATCGCACAGCTCCTTCGCCGAAGCACCGATATTGGCGCCGACATCGAGCACGATGCACTCGGCTCTCACCGTCGGCCAAAGCGCCGCGATCGCCGGGCGCTCGATGCCCTTCATCGGCCTCAGAATCAACTTCGACATCGCCATGAAGGCGCCTGTGTTGCCGCCCGAGACGGCCACATCTGCCTCACCGTTTTTCACCGCTTCGATTGCCAGCCACAAACTGGTGCCCTTGCCGCGGCGCAAGGCCTGGCTCGGCTTCTCGCTCATGGAGACGACGAGGTCGGTGTGCACGACGCGCGTCTTCGCGGCCAGCCGCGGCAGCTTTTCGAGCTCAGCCCGGATCAGCGCCTCGTTGCCGTACATGATAAAACTGAGCTCTGGATACCGCTCCAGAGAGAGCGCCGCGCCGGGAACCACCACGGAAGGTCCGTGATCGCCGCCCATGGCGTCGAGCGCTATGGTCCGCGGCTGAGACATGTCGCGGTGTGCCTCGTAATTTTCCCCAGAATGCAGGCAGTGCGCGGACGCGCCCACCCACCCCTAATCGAGCGGACCATACTCTTTTGCATGTGCGAAACAACCGGATTCTGGCTGCTGTCCGCCGCGGCTAACTGCGCCGGACGGGCATGGCCCCTACCGATTTTCCCTTAATTTCCGTAGCGCCGCAAACGGACCGCCCGCCAGACCGTCGCCCTCATCCGGGGGCGGGTTGAATTCCACTCCCTCTTTGCGCGGGTAAGGATCGATCGATGCCGATAAAGTCTCGAACACGATCTGGCCAACGTTGATGCGGCCGTGCTCGATGGGCTCGATCTCCGCGGCGCTGAGCGCCTCGATCTCGTCCTCGGTCGCCTTCGGAAGTGCATCGGCGGGCCAGAACTCCACGTCGAAGTCACCCGTCGCACGCCCGTCGATCGGCTCCAGCGTCACGACGCACGCCTGCGTTACGTCGGCGCTTACCTTTCCAGCCAGGCGGTAATGGCCTTTACCGATGGCCCGAATGGTAAACTCAGCCACCATTCGTCGGCACGCGAGAATCTCCAGCGCCGCGGCCAATCGCACGCGTTCGCTTTCAGTAGCCTCCCGCGTCTCCTTCAAGCCTCCTTCGGGAATCTCCGTAACGCGGTACGACCAATTGAGATCTTCGCTCATGCGCCCTCTCCCCCCGCGCCGTTGACCGCCTCAAACGCCTGCCCGGCAGCGAGTGCGTCCACTGCATCGGGCCGCGACAGCACTGCCGCGGCATTGCGCACATATTGCGCGAGATCACCCGCCTCCGCTGCGGCTACGCCGGCGTAGACGTATTCGGTGAGGGCCCCCGTTAGCAGGTCCTTGTCGGCCGCCTCAATAGCCGCGCGATAGGCCAGATTGCGCTCATAGAAAGCAGCCGCCGCGCGCTTCACCTTCTTGGGGACCGAAAGGTCGCCCGTCCCCAGTTCGCGCAGGCTGTCGTCCATGTCGATCACAAACGCTTCCACGAGCATCCTCGACAACGCCTCTGGAACAGCCGCCCCACGCAGTCCCTCCAGGGCGAGGAACAGGTGCAGGGCCACCATCTCGAACCGCCCCACCGGTGTGTCAGGAACGCCCAGGTCGGCGTAAAAGCCCTCCTTGCGGGCTTGCGTCACGACCGCGCCATAAATGTCCCTTGCTTTACGGCGTGTCTCGGTTCGGGTTCTGAGAGAATCTAGCATCTGCGCCGGGGCCTTACGTCTGTACGATGCGAAAACCGGGGAGATGCCACTCAAGTTGCGTCAGCGCCCGTTGCAATAGGAAGTGGCACGGGGTAAGCGCGCTCCATGTGCTTCCCATGGCCGAAGTCGCGGGAGAGATAGCATCTCGAGAAGACATAGCAAAATGCGCCGAGACTCGAAAAACACCTTGCCCCGGATGAGCATCCTAAAGCTGGTAAACGCCCGTCGATCCTTCAGGCTTCCCGCCGCGATGATCGCAGCCACGCTGGCGCTTGCAGGATGTGACTCCAACGTCATCAAGCACGGCGTGCAGTTCCACGAAGGCGACCTGCAGCAGATCCAGCCCGGCATGACGCAAGAGCAGGTACGTATGAACCTCGGCACTCCTTCAACCACCGCCGTGGTGGGCACCAGTCAGGCCTACTACTACATCTCCAGCACCGCTACGCAGACCGCTTTCATGCTGCCGACCGAAAAGGATCGCCAGGTCGTGGCCGTCTACTTCTCGCAGGCCGGCACGGTCGAGCGCGTTGCCAACTATGGAATGAAAGACGGGCGCGTGTTCGACTACGTGTCCCGCACGACACCAGCGCCCGGTGGCAAAGACGTCGGCATCGTGCAGCAGCTCTTCCGCAACCTCGGTACCAAGCAGATCTTTGGCGACTAGAGTGATTGCAGAGAAGTCGGAACCTGTTTTCCGGACCGAGGGCTAGGCCGCATTCCCTTGTGCGCGGTCGTATTCGATGTCGCCGCGATAGCCGTCATACGCCCTTGCGTACTCCATCACCCGTGCCACCTCGCTTATGAACGCTTCGTCGTAACCGGCGCGGCGCAGCAGATGGAATCCGACCTCCATCCCTGAAGCGATGCCACCGCCCGTAATGATGCGTCCGCTATCGACCACACGCGCCCGCGAGATGCGGCACGCCGGAGCAATCTCCGCCAGCCTGTCGATCGGCACCTTGCCCATGTTCGACGCTTCGAGACGATCCGGCTCCTTGCGGTTGGTTGCCGCCCGTCCGTCGAGTAACCCCATCCGCCCATAGATCCACGAGCCGGTGCACACCGAAACGAGGAGCGTCTTCTGCGGCAACCCTCGAATGAAATCGTGCAGGCGCCCGTTGTTTAGCTCCTGCCGCGTCCCGAAGCCACCAGGGATCAGGAACGCATCCATATCGGGCTGATCCGCGAAGGCATAGTTCGGCAGCACGGTGAAGCCCGCCTGCGTCTGGATCGGCCGCAAGCTCTCGGCAACGAAGAACGCATCGAGCTCCGGATCGAAGCGCCGCGCCACCGAAAAAACTCCGTACGGCGCTGCAAAGTCGATGATCTCCAGATCTTTGCAAATGTAGACCCCGAGACGAAATCCAGCCTTCACAGCCATAGCGCAACTCCACTGATATACAGATCTGTCTATATTGGTAGACAGACTTGTCTACTCATGGCAAGAGGTAAATCCACCAACCCGGATGAAGGCCATGTTCAAAGCGACTGAAAAACCGACGTCGGCACGCGCCAAAATTCTGGAGACGGCGCTGAGGCTCTTTTATGCGCATGGGACACGCGCTGTCGGCATCGACCGCATCATCGCCGAGTCCGGCGTTGCCAAGATGAGCTTCTATAACAACTTCCCATCCAAGGCCGATCTCATCGCCGCCTTCCTCGATGAACGGCACGTGCGCTGGATGGCCTGGTTTCGCTCAGCTCTCGACGCACGCGATGCCAAGCCCGGCCACCGGCTGGCATCCGCCGCCGACGTGCTGCGCGAATGGTTCACCGCACCGGATTTTCACGGCTGCGCCTTCATCAACATTCTGGCTGAAACCGAGCGCACCAGTGAGCGCGAGCGCACCATCGCGGGCAATCACAAGTCCGATCTGCTCGCCGTGCTGACCGAGTTGGCACGCGCAGATGGCGCTGCACGGCCAACAGAAGTCGGGCGCCTCGCGCTCATCATTGTCGAAGGCGCCATCGTGCGCGCCGAGATGACGGGCGAAGGCGCCAAGGTCGCTGCCGACGCCAAGCGGCTTCTCGCGGGCCTCACCCAATAGGCCTGCAAACAAAAAGGCCCGGCACAATGGCCGGGCCTTCTCGTCAGCACTTGTGATCGTGCATCAGCCCATCTGGGCCAGCACCGCCAGCAGCAGCAGCGCTACGATGTTGGTGATCTTGATGGCGGGGTTCACTGCAGGGCCCGCGGTATCCTTGTAAGGATCGCCGACGGTGTCGCCCGTGACCGCTGCCTTGTGGGCGTCGCCGCCCTTGACGTGCTTCACGCCATTGGCGTCGATGAAGCCATCCTCGATCGCCTTCTTAGCGTTGTCCCATGCGCCGCCACCCGACGTCATCGAGATGGCAACGAAGAGACCGTTGACGATCACGCCCAGCAGCATTGCGCCAACGGCCGAGAAGGCCGCGCTCTTGCCGGCCACGCCACCACCCGCGATGAAGTAGATCGCGAAGAAGAGAGCGATCGGCGACAGCACCGGCAGCAGCGACGGAATGATCATTTCCTTGATCGCCGCCTTGGTCAGCAGATCGACGGCGCGCGCGTAGTCAGGCTTGGAGGTCCCCTTCATGATGCCGGGGTTGGACTTGAACTGACGCCGCACCTCTTCGACGATGGAGCCCGCCGCGCGGCCAACGGCCGTCATGGCGATGCCGCCGAACAGGTAGGGGATCAGACCACCGAGCAGCAGGCCGACCACCACGTACGGGTTAGACAGCGAGAAGTCCGGGCTGACGCCTTTGAAGTAGGAGTAGCTCGTCGCCCCTGCCTGGTTGGCCTCGGTGATGAAGTGCTGCAGGTCGTAGCTGTAGGCCGCGAACAGCACCAGCGCGCCAAGACCGGCCGAGCCGATGGCATAGCCCTTCGTCACAGCCTTCGTGGTGTTGCCAACCGCGTCGAGCGCGTCGGTCGAACGGCGCACTTCTTTCGGCAGCCCAGCCATTTCGGCGATGCCGCCGGCGTTGTCCGTCACCGGGCCGAAGGCGTCGAGAGCGACCACCATGCCGGCAAGGCCGAGCATCGTCGTGGTGGCGATTGCCGTGCCGAAGAGACCAGCGATCGAGTAGGTCGACAGAATGCCGCCAACGATGACGATCGCAGGCAGCGCGGTCGACTCGAGCGAAACTGCAAGGCCCTGAATCACGTTGGTGCCGTGGCCGGTGACAGAAGCCTGCGCAATCGAGCGAACGGGCTTGTAGCCGATGCCGGTGTAGTACTCGGTGATCCAGATGATGAGCCCCGTCACCGCAAGACCGATCAGGCCGCAAATGAACAGGTTGTAGCCGGTGATCGTCATGCCGGCCGCCGTGCCGACCTCGCCGAAGCCGCCGAGCACGTAGTGCGTCGCCGCCCACAGACCCGCAACCGAGAGCACCGCGCTGGCAAGGAACCCGCGATAGAGCGCGCCCATGATCGAGTTGTTGGAGCCAAGCTTCACGAAGAACGTGCCGATGATCGACGTGACGATGCACGCCGCGCAGATGGCCAGCGGATAGATCATCAGGATGCCGAGGTTCGGCTGGCCTGCGAAGAAGATCGAGCCCAGCACCATCGTCGCGACCACCGTCACGGCATAGGTCTCGAACAGGTCGGCTGCCATGCCGGCGCAGTCGCCGACGTTGTCACCGACGTTATCGGCGATCGTTGCCGGGTTGCGCGGATCATCCTCAGGGATGCCCGCTTCGACCTTGCCGACGAGGTCACCACCGACGTCCGCACCCTTGGTGAAGATGCCACCGCCGAGACGGGCGAAGATCGAAATGAGCGAGGCGCCAAAGCCCAGCGCGACCAGCGCATCCGTGACCGTGCGGTCATTGGGAGCAAGCTCGAGCCCGCCCGTGAGGAACAGGTAGTAGCCAGCGACCCCCAGCAGCGCCATACCGGCGACGAGCATGCCCGTCACCGCGCCCGACTTGAAGGCGATGTCGAGACCGCGGGCCAGCGAATGCGTCGCTGCCTGCGCCGTGCGCACGTTGGCGCGCACCGAGACGTTCATGCCGACGTAGCCAGCAGCACCCGAGAGAACGGCGCCGATCAGGAAGCCGAAGGCAACGAGCGGTCCAAGCAGGAACCACGCGGCGACGAAGATAACCGCACCGACGATGCCGATCGTCGTGTACTGGCGATTGAGATAAGCCTGCGCGCCTTCGCGGATCGCGGCCGCGATCTCCTGCATGCGTGCATTGCCGGCGTCGGCACTCATCACCGATCGGATCGTGTACGCTGCGTAGGCGAGCGCAAGCACGCCGCAGGCGACGATCCCCCACAGAAACTCCGTCATTATGTGAACCCCTTTGGCGCCCTAGAAAATCAGAGCCTCTCCGACACTGCGCACGCAGCATCAGCGGCTCGCTTTGGTTGGCGATTTGCGCGCGGAACATGCCAAAACAGGGGGCCAGATGCAACACACTGCCGCAGTCGTGCCTTGCGAACTCAAGTGTTTCTGAGGATTACCGAAAGCGGCTGTGTGCGGGATCGCGCCAGACCCTCGTCAGACTAAATGACGACACGCTGGCCTCTCCGCCCCAATGCCGAGCTTTACGATGTCGGAAAAGATATCGCTGCAGCGCAGCAAATTACCGCCGCGGGGGTGATTATTTCTGCGGATCAGTGTATTACGCGTTGGGGACGTTGCTTATCGGTACGCGATCGCAACTTGAAACACGGGGGGTGACGCCGTGCGCTTTCAGCTGACAACATGTGAAGTGCGCCTGTGATGCGGATCACAGAACGAGGCAACCGAGGGGCGATCTGGCAAGAGTTCATCCGCGTCCAGAATGGCCAGGTAGTCGATAACCTCGCTCGCGCTTTCCACTTGCCGCGCCCCAAGGCGAAGGCAGCCATCCTGGAGATGCTTGATGATCTCCAGGGTCTTCTGGGCGACCAAGCGCTTGGCCGCCCCACTCTGTCCCGGCTGATCGAGATCATCGGCAAGAACAACTACGAGCAGGTCCTCAACGACGCGACCCTCATGGGCGCCACCTCCACGCAGGTGATCGGCACGGAAGCCCTGACCGCACTCACCGGGCACAGCCAAAGCTCACGTATGGCCGGGCGCGCCGCAGAAGCCGCCGAGATCAGTCCGATGATTGCCGAGTATCTGCTGCCTGTCGTCAGCGCGATCTTTCTCGGGGCCATAACGACCAGAACCCGCGCAGCTCTGCTCGCTCTCGCGCGCAATGAGGAAGAACCCACCTACGTGGATCCCTCTGAAGCGCCAGCAGGCCAACTCCCGGTCGGCCGCGGGAGCAGCGGACTGTTCAGCGGCACCACCGTCTTGACGCCGAACGCCGGGCCCGACCGCGAAGTCCTCTTCCGCGAACTTGCCGAGCGCCTGCGCACGTCCGACGACAACGCCACGCTGGCCCGCGCCCGCGCAATCATCAAAGCAGGCCTCGGCAATCAGCCCGTGCACCATGCCCCGTGGTTGGCACAAGTGCAGCAATGGACCTGCGCATCGCTGCAGAACGCGGGTAGCCACATACAATCACGGCTGCGCAACCTGCGCAGCCGTTGATCTCGATGCAGCGATGTCCTCTGCCTTACTTGCAGGGACGGGCTTCGACGTCGCACGTCCAGCCGCCGCCCGTAGGTGAGCAACCAATCTTGCGGCTACCGGCCCGGCTGAAGCGAGCCCAGGCGCTGCCGTATTCAAGGTCGGTGAAATCCTGCCACGAAGCGATTGCAGCTCTTTGCGCGGCAGCCTTCGAGCTCTTCGTTCCACTGCTTCCGTAGTGCCAGTGATCCGTCATGCACAGACGGCCACGTTCGCGCCGTACCGAATGGATCGCCGTGGCAAGACCCGTATCCGAAGCAGCAAACGCTGGCACAGAAGGTGCCGCGGCCACGAGCGCACCGAACAGCAGCACATACATTGACTTAGGCAACATCCCCCACCCCCGTGGCTTTTGACAATGATTTGTGTGGACACTGCCAGATTCCGCTTGGCACCTCGATAGGGCCGTGACCCCGAAAAGAAACAATCGGCGCTTTTAGCGGCAAACCGGCCACAGGCGCCGCCTTATTCCGAACCGCCATAAAAGCGCTAAAGCAAGGGCTCGTCGTAGACTTGCTTGCCGTCCGACATGAGCCCCTTGATCGCGGCCCGCCCATCGGCATCGATCGCGATCACCGCGGAAATTTTCTTGTCGCCGACCATCTTCTCGAGCTCGCGTCCTGCCCCTTCCGGCACAAAGAAGCTCTCGATCCCGTATTGCAGCGCCACCACTACCGACTCTTGCTTGTTATCGAGGGTTGGTTGCGTCGTGTAGTCGACGCGGCCCTGGATCACGACCTCGTCCGGTTGAACCGTCCGCGGCGGCTCCGTTCCGCCGGCAACCGTCTGCCACGTCTCGCCTGCGCCCTTCTTCAGCGTGACGTAGAAGGGGGCGTTGCGCTTCGGCGGCTTCGTCCCTGGCGGCAGGGTATAGCGCGAGATGTCATAGCCCAGGACGACGTAGTCGCCGCGGAACAGACTGCGCGGATCGACGGGGATCACCTCGAGCACCACTTCGCGCCCGTTTGCGAGCAGCGAAACTCGGTCCCAGATCATCCAGCCCAGAACAGCCGCCTGCCCCAGCGCCACGGCGGCGATCGCCACCCAGAGATTGCGACGCTCCGTGGTCATGACGAGGCCTCCAATCCAGGCTGAACGCGCGCGTGCAGTCGATAGGCTACGACTGCCAGGAGAATGACGAGAATGCCCGCTGACAGGAAGAAGAACGACGAGCCGAGCAGCGAGCCTACCGTCTTGAAATAGATACCCAGCACCTCGATCGAGAAGCCGGCATAACCGAGCCATAGCAGAGCGGGGCTGCCGAGCCGCAAGCCCAGCGCGATGCTGCCCAAGACTAGTGCGAGGCTGAGGATCGCCAGCAGGATGAAGTAATCGAGCGGCAGCTCCTTCATGAACTGCAGCGCGAATAGACCTGCGTAGGCGATGCACAGGCCGTAAGCCGCGCCCTGCATCGACCATGGCGACAGCCGCTCATCCACTAGCGGCGCGGCGATGCCTGCTGCAGCAATGAGCAGGCCGAGCCCTACGACAACGCCATGCCCGTTTCCATCGAACAACCAGTAGCCAAGGCTGATGATCCAGATCGCCATGGCCACAGCTGCCAAGTGCAGGCCGCCGCTCCAGCCGCGCCACGCGATCGCTGCCGTCACCGCGCCCCAGCCAATGAGGAACGGCCAGAACACTTCTCCCGTGTCACCCGTTTCCCAGCCGGCCCACAAACACACCAGCAGCATCGCCACCGCAAGCGCCGGATTGGATTTCAGGATCACGCCCGCAGCAAGCGCACCCAGCGCCCATGTCAGCACGGCATCTGGCGGATTCCCTTCGATGTGGAACATCTGCGCGATCAGCATGATACCGGCGCCGAAAATCGAGACGCCGACCAGCACAGCCGCATGCGCGAACGTCGGGTGGCAGCGTTCGAACAGTACGCCGGCAACACCGTAAGAGGCGAACAGCCCGCCGAAGATCAGCGCCAGTCGGAACAGCCTCGGCATCTCGTTCCAGTGGGCTGCGATGAAGCTCATTGCGCCGAAGCCGATCAGCACAGCGCCCAGGATGCCCAGCGCCGACGCCAGATCGAGTTTGCTCGAATCTGTGCTGGCCAAGTCGCGGCGAATGTTGGCTTCTCCGTCCTGGCTTATCCAGCCCGCCTCACGCCAGCGCACGAGGTCTCGGTCAAGGCGCTTTGCATAGCGTGACATATAGGTTCCTGGGCTGATCCCGGGGCTTATTCTCTCGCCGGACGATATCGGGGCGCCCGGTGCAAAACAATGTCGCGAATGCGGCCCGGATTTGCCCGGGCCGTTAACGCTAGCCACATTGAGACAGAGCGGGCTTTCCATTAGGTTGCGCCGCCATGCAACAGATGAAGCCCATACACGTCGTCGGCGGCGGCCTCGCCGGCTCTGAAGCCGCCTGGCAGATAATCTCGTCGGGTGTCCCGGTCGTTCTCCACGAGATGCGGCCTCACCGCATGACGGACGCCCACAAGAGCGAGGGCCTTGCCGAGCTGGTCTGCTCGAACTCGTTCCGCGCGGACGACTGGGAGGCGAACGCGGTTGGCCTTCTACACGAGGAGATGCGTCGAGCCGGCTCGCTTATCCTTTCCGCGGGCGATGCAACCAAGCTGCCGGCCGGCGGCGCGCTGGCGGTTGATCGCGACGCATTCTCCGCCGAGGTCACCCGTCGCCTGACCGAACACCCGCTGGTAACCATCGCACGCGAGGAAATCGCCGGCCTGCCGCCCGCCGATTGGGACAGCGTCATCATCGCCACTGGCCCGCTCACCTCGCCAGAGCTGAGCGCGGCCGTCCGCGAGATTACGGGCGAAAAGGATCTCGCCTTCTTCGACGCCATCGCACCGGTCATTCATCGCGATTCGATCGATACCTCGATCGCCTGGTTCCAGTCGCGGTACGGCAAGACCGGTCCCGCAGGAACGGGTGCCGACTATCTCAACTGCCCGATGAACCGCGACGAGTACGAAGCCTTCATCGATGCCCTGCTCGCCGGCGAGAAAACCAGCTTCAAGGAGTGGGAAGCTTCGACGCCATACTTCGACGGCTGCCTGCCAATCGAAGTGATGGCTGAGCGCGGACGCGATACGCTGCGCTATGGGCCGATGAAACCCGTTGGCCTCGATGACCCGCGCACCGGCCGCTGGCCGCATGCAGTGGTGCAGCTTCGCCAGGACAACGCGCTCGGCACGCTGTGGAACATGGTCGGCTTCCAAACCAAGCTGAAGCACGCCGAGCAGGTTCGTATCTTCCGCATGATACCGGGTCTGCAGGAGGCCGAGTTTGCGCGCCTCGGCGGGCTGCATCGGAACACCTTCATCAACAGCCCGAGATTGCTCGACGGCGCGCTGCGCCTGAAGGCAATGCCGCGCCTGCGCTTCGCCGGCCAAATCACCGGCGTCGAAGGCTACGTCGAAAGCGCGGCGATCGGATTGCTCGCCGGCCGCTTCGCCGCTGCTGAACGCCTCGGCCACCAGATGGCCGCGCCGCCGAACACAACGGCTCTCGGCGCGCTGATCGCGCATATCACCGGCGGCCATCTCTCCGATGGCGACTCGTCGTTTCAGCCGATGAACGTCAACTACGGGCTGTTCCCGGAGATCGAAGGCCCGCAAACGGATGCTGACGGCAAACGCCTCAAGGGCAAGGAGCGCGGCCGCGCCAAGAAGCGTTCCATGAGCGTCCGCGCACTCGCCGACATCGACCGCTGGCTCACCGATACCGCGCTCACCATGAAGGCCGCCGAGTAAAGTCGCTAGCCGTCAGTGAAGTCCGATTGACGCCTCCGGCAAGTCGGGCGCCAGTAGCGGGCGTTCCGCGCCTTGCCCGTACTTTGCCAGTACGCCGCGCGCCTTGTGCACGACGGCGTCTGCAATCGCCGCCTGACCTTCTGCTGTCGGGTGGAACGCGCCCGAATAGGTCGAGGCCAGCACCAGCTGGAACCACGCCAGCGCGTTGAGCTTGAGCGCCTTCTGCATCAGTGATGCAGCGACGTGGAAATTGCCCGTCATGAATGCATCGTTCGGCGTGCGGAACCACCGCTGCCGCGGAATGTACGCGCGATAGTCTGCCGGGTTGTAGGGCCGCCAGCCGTCGGCCGTCTTGCGCGGCAGGCGCAAATCATCGGCGATGTTCGCCCCGTCGTATGTCGTGCCGGCACACAGGCCGCGGCCGACGAACTCCCGCCGATGGCCATCGACGAACGTCCATTCATAATGGTCCGCCGCTTCCTTCATCGCCGTGTTGAGCTTGTCGGCGATCCACGTGCCCACGCGCAGCTTCGTCTCGCTCAACTGGAAATCGGGCAATACGTCCATGCCCTCGACGCCATCGGGGCACGTGCTGACGCCATCACCCTGCAACGCCATGCCCGGATACGCTGTCAGCAGCACGCGGTCGGACTGCTCCCACGGAATGTGCAGCAGATAGTGGATGGCGCGATTGAGCGATTTGTAGCGCAAAATCAGCGCCTCGAGGCCCAGGCTCGCATCGTCGAGACTGTGCACCTGGCCGAACCAGCCGCCAAGCATTCGCAGCGTCGATTCGTCCGACAGCACCGAGTTGGCGAGCAGACGAGAGAACCCGACGTCGTTGCCGCCGATAGAAACCATCATCAGGTCGATCCGGCGCGCATTCAGCGGATCGCATTTGCGCAGCACCAACCCGCCCTTCAGCTCCGGAATCGTACCGTCCATGTGATACGCCTCGGGCAAGTCCTGCATCGGCGCGTCGTGCTGATCGCACTGCGCCGACGCCACCGCCGAGATCTGAGACATGTCAGCCGGATGCGGCACCCACTCGTTGCCGGCGTAATTGAGAAACAGCCCGTACGTTACTTCCGACCCCGAGCACGCAACGCCCACGTACGTCACCGCGCGATGATCGTCCTCGATCGACAACTGCAGCGCGGCGCGCAACTGATGCGAATAGAGCGAACGGTGGCAGCCTTGGTCGAGCCAGCGCGCGTTCTCGTCGATGAAGGGCTTGTCGCCGATCTGCTTCCACGCGCCGACGCGCGCTGGATAGCCGGTCAGGTCGCCACTGTCCGAGCGAGTCCCGTAATCAGCCGAGCGGTCGCGCGAGAAGCGCACCGGAATATCGGGGTTACCTTCGCCCGAAGCAAAGCTGTCACCCATGCCGACGATGAGAAGGTCATGCACCTTCACGTCGACGTTCGCGACCTCGCGCCCGCCGATCTCGACCGATACGGCGGCACCGTCGGGATAAGGGATGTCGAAATGCGCCTGCTCGCTGCAAGCTTGCACCACGGCATCGCCACGCACTGGACCGCCACGCGGTGCCGTCAGCCAAGTGCACGTGAGCCCCGCCGCTTCGTCGATGTTATCGATTTGCAGCGTGACGCGATGCGACTGCGGGTTGATGTAATCGCGCACCTCTTTGCACTCGAACCGGTTAGTGCGCGTGTTCCAGCACGTATCGCGGAACATCGTCTCCGCCCAACCATTCTCGTGCCGAATGCTAAGCGCCTGCTCTGCGGCCAGGATCGGCCGTTGCAGCTGATCCGCTGGCGGCAACGCCAGGAACGTTGCGCGATGCACTTCCGTATCGGCTGCATCGGTGAAGAAGCGGAATTGGTTCTCGACGCGCCACGTGATCTTGGGCACGGGCAGTTGCGTCACTTGCGCGGCTGCAGGCGCGACCGCCACCCCAACCAGCGTCAGCAGCAGTGCGATTATTGCTGCCCTCAGCGACATGTGCTGCCCTCGCCCCTTCCGGACTAGAAGCGCCCAAGCCTCTTCGCAACGTAGATGCGCCACACACGCGTCAATGGCGAAATCGTTGCCTGCTCATCGATGAGCTTGGAACCAAGCCCCTCCAAAGCCGCCAAATAGGGCTCAACAAGGGCAACCGGCAGTATGACATCGCGAATGGCGGCCGGGGCAAGCGGCGCAAGTCGCCGCACCTCGGCCATGGCGTTGCGCGTTCGGGCGATCAGCACCCCGGTGATCATCTCCCAATCCCCGGTGTTCGGCGCCACAAAAGGATTGTGCCCTTTGCGCAGCAAACCCGGCAGCGCGCGCATGAGTTGTACCCGCCCGTAGGCCTGCGATGCTGCCCTGATCAGCTCCGAACCCGAAGCCGCGCCAATACCCAGCCGACGGGCCGCCCAGCCAAATGCAGCCCCCTGCCCCATCGTCGCGAAGGCCTCGACCGCGCCCGGTCGGCTCAAAGCGCCCGGGTGCAGCAGCTCCTCGTAAGCGTCGACGATCGATATTGCGTCCTCGACCGCGGCGTCGTCCGCACACAGCAGTCGCTGCACACCCTCCGCCACGGGCGATCCCGGCGCTTCGCCCGAACCGCGGTTCTCGATGACGTCCCGCCACCATTGCAGACGGATCGCCCCGATCGTTGGCTCATGCACAACGACGGGCACGCGCGCGATCTCGCCATGAAAGGCGGCGATCGTCATCAGGTCTAGACGGGCGACTTTCGGCGACAGCAAAGCGGCGAGATAGCGGTCGTAGTCGAGATCACGAGCTGCCTCGCGCACCCCGTCTTCCGCCACTACCTGCGTCGTCTCACCCATCCTCGATGCCTAACGATGCTCGCCGCCGGCCAACAGCCTTACGCGACCCTGCGCTCAGACAGCAATGAAAGCCGCACCAAAATCGCGTCCTTCGGCCAGCAGCACGTTATAGGTGCGCGCAGCAGCGCCCGTGCTCATCGGCTCGAGCCCAATTCCAGCGTCTGCAAAGAGTTTTCGCACGGGCTCGGGCGGCAATTGATGCTCCAGACCCGTCCCCAGCAATATGAACGACGCGCGCGGCAGCTCTTCGATGAGCTTGGCGCAATCGTCCGGCTTCAAGTCCTGCACCGCCGTCACGTCCCAGCCGTACATCCCGCTCGGCACGACGATGACCGAACCCCAATGGCTCATGTCGGCAAATCGGAACCCACCGTTGCCGTAGGCATCGATGGGCGCGCGACCAGGAAAATGCGCTTTGCCCGTCGTCGACATGCGACCCTCCGGGCTCAACCTCGTTTCAGCGGGCAGCCTTGTTCGGCACCTGACGGCCACCACCGCGAGCTGCTTTCTTCGCCCGGTCAGCTCCCGCCGGAGTAGCAGGCGCAATTACCGGCCCGGCATCGGCCGGCTTTGGAGCCGACCCAACCGTGTCACGCTTCACGCCAAGGTAACCCAGCAGCGGCGCTGCGATGAACATCGACGAATAGGTACCGATGATGATGCCGAACAGCATCGCAAACGAGAAGTTGCGGATCACCTCGCCACCGAAGACGAGCAGGGCCATGATGCCGGCGATGGCGGTCATGCCCGTAAGGATCGTGCGCGAAAGCGTCTCGTTGATCGAGATGTTCAACAGCTCGTTGAGGTCCATGCGCTTGAACTTGCGCAGGTTCTCACGAATGCGGTCCGACACGACGACCGAGTCGTTCACCGAGTAGCCCAGAATGGTCAGCAGCGCCGCAACGATCGACAGGTCGAATTCGAGCCCCAGCAGCGAGAACACGCCGACCGTGACCAGCACGTCGTGCAACAGCGCCACCACCGTACCGGCCGCGAACTGCCATTCGAACCGGAACCACACGTAGATGATGATGGCGATGATCGAGGCGAACACCGCGATCAGGCCGGTGCGCCGCAACTCGCTCGATACGGCAGGTCCCACCACCTCGATGCGCCGCTGCGTATATTCCGGCCCGAGCGTGTCGATGACTTTCTTCATCGCCACTTGCTGCTCGGATTCACCACCCTTTTGCTGCTCCACACGGATCAGCACGTCGGTGTCCGAGCCGAAGCTCTGGATCTGCACCGAGCCGATGCCCAGCGCGTTCAGCTTCTCGCGCATCTCGCTGAGCGGAGCCGGGCCGTTCTTGTGCTGCACCTCAATGAGTGAGCCACCCACGAAGTCGACGCCGTAGTTCAGCCCCTTCGTGAAATACAGGCCGAGCGAGCCCGCCATGAACATCACAGAGAGAACGAAACACAGCCCCTTGTAGCGCATGAACGGGATGCGCAGGTTGTGCGGGAAAAAGTCGAAGCCCTTGAAGTCGGGAACGGGGAAGAACATCGTTTTCCTCTTTAGACCGGCACTTCGACGATACGGGACTTACCCTTGCTCTTGATCCAGAGCGAGACGAGCAGGCGAGTGACGGTCACGGCAGCGAAGACCGACGTCAGAATACCGATCGTCAGGGTAACGGCGAAGCCGCGGATCGGTCCCGAGCCCAGCCAGAACATAATGACTGCAGCAGCCAGCGTCGTCAGCTGGCTGTCGAGGATGGTGATCCACGCGCGCTGGAAGCCCTGGTCGATTGCCGCAATCGGCGACTTCCCGGCTCGCAGCTCTTCGCGGATGCGCTCATAGATGAGCACGTTGGCGTCGACCGCCATGCCGATGGTCAGAACAAAGCCGGCGATGCCCGGCAGCGTCAGCGTCGTTCCAATCACCGTCATCAGCGCGATGATCAGGAACCCGTGCACGATAAGGCCGAGCACGGCGAAGATGCCGAACGTGCCGTAGGCCACGATCGTCAGGATCGCGGTTGCCAGACAGCCGACGAGACCAGCAAGTTTGCCCGCCTCGATCGAATCCGCACCGAGCGATGGGCCGACCGTACGCTCTTCGACGATGGTCAACTTCGTAGGCAGCGCGCCGGAGCGAAGCTGCACCGCGAGCGTGTTCGCGCTATCGACGGTGAACTGACCCGAAATCTGACCCGAGCCGCCAAGGATCGGCTCGCGGATCACCGGCGCCGACAGCACCTTGTTGTCGAGCACGATGGCGAACGGCTGGCCCACGTTGTCTTTCGTGTAGTTGCCGAACTTGCGCGCGCCCGACTGATTGAAGCGGAACGAGATGATCGGCTCGTTGGTGCGCTGGTCGAAGCCCGGCTGCGCATCGGTGAGATCTTCACCCGACACGATCGGCGATTCCTGCAGCAGATAGTTGCGGCCCTCGCCCTCCCCGCCGGGGTAGACCTTGTAGCCGAGCGGCGCGCGCGTCTGTGTCGCTTCTTCGGCTGTCATGGAAGGATGTACGGCATGGAAGGTGAGCTTGGCGGTCTGCCCAATCAGCTCTTTGAGCTGCTTGGTGTCCTGCAAGCCGGGGAACTGCACCAGGATGCGGTCCGTGCCCTGACGCACGACCGTTGATTCAGACGTACCCAGCGCGTTGACGCGCCGATCGACCGTTTCGATGGCCGCGCTCGCCGCACTCGAAATGCGATGCTGCATGCCCGCCGGCGTCGGCGTGATGGTGATCGTGTCGTTGCCGATCGTCTCGACCGCGAGATCGTTGCCGCCGCCCCCGAGCATTGCGGTTCCGATCGGCTGAATGAGCTTCTTGAGCGCGGTCAGCGCCTTGTCGAGATCTTCCGGCTTCGTCACCTTCACCTGAACAGCACGGCCAACGATGCCAAGGCCGGTGAAGCCGATCTTCTCCTCGCGCAGCTGCTTGCGGGTGTCGTCGCGGATCGCGTTGAGCCAGTCCTTCTCCAGCTCTTTGGTGTCCATCGCCAGAAGCAAGTGGGCACCGCCCTGCAGATCGAGACCCAGCGGAAGCTGCTTGTGCGGCATCCACCACGGCCACTTCTCGACCGTCTCCTTGGCGAAGAAGTTCGGCAGCGTGAACAGCACACCCGCCAAACAGACGAGCGTGACCGCGATGATCTTCCAACGTTCGAAGTGCAGCATCTGTCAACCGATCCCGTTTGCGCGATTGCGGCGGAGCGATCTCACGCCGTCTCTTTCGCGACCTCACCCTTGCCACGCACGTCCATCAGCGTCGACTTGACGACGCGAACGCGCAGGTTGTCCGACAGCTCGACCTCGACTTCATCCGAAGTATCCGACGCCTTGATAACCTTGCCGACGAACCCGCTCGACGTGACCACCGTGTCGCCCCGGCGCACCTGACCGATCATCTCGCGATGCTGCTTGGCGCGCTGCTGCTGCGGACGGATGACCAGGAAATAGAAGATCACGATCATGATCAGCATTGGGAACAACAGTCCGCCGGCTCCGCCGAGCGGATCGCCGCCTGCTGCCTGAGCAAATGCTGGTGTGATGAACATGCTTCCGTCCTCTTAGGGGTGTTGGGCAACAGCGGTCGATTTCTGCGCGCGCGCAGCCAGGAGCGTCTGCTCTGCCAGAAAAGTGCCGTGGACTATAGTGGCCGACGCTTCCTTTGCAACCGAAAGGCCAATGGTGCGCCGCCACAGTATTAGAGTGACTTGCCACCAGTCGGCGCTATAGAAGCACCCACCCTCTCACGGCAAGCAAAAAGCGCCATGCACCCCGAAAATGCGGGATCAACGATGAACGATGAAGCCGCGATTCTAGACCGTCTAGACCGCCTAGCCGCCGCATTGGAGCGCTTGGCTCCCCGTGCCCCGGAAAAGCCCGATTTCAACGCCGCCGAAGCCTTCGTCTGGAGCGCCGAAGACCAGCGCTTTGTGCCGGTCCCGATGGTCAACCGCATCCCCTTGCAGCTTCTAAAGGGCGTTGAGAACGTCGCGCCGCAGCTCGTCGAGAATACTGAACGTTTCGCACTTGGGCTTCCGGCCAACAACGCCCTCCTATGGGGAGCGCGCGGCATGGGCAAGTCGTCTTTGGTAAAGGCGGCCCACTCCGACGTGCGCCAGCGCCTGGCCGGCAAGCTTTCCGCATCAGGCAGCGACCTCAAGCTGGTCGAGCTCCATCGCGAGGAGATCGCATCTCTGCCCCAGTGCCTGGCGCTGATGCGCCAGAGCCCCCACCGTTTCATCGTCTTTTGCGATGACCTGTCTTTCGACAAGGACGACACGACCTATAAGTCGCTGAAGGCGGTGCTGGAGGGCGGCGTCGAGGGGCGTCCGGAAAACGTCATCTTCTATGCCACGTCGAACCGGCGTCACCTGATGCCGCGCGAGATGGTGGAGAACGAGCGCTCAACGGCCATCAGCCCTTCCGAAGCCGTCGAAGAGAAGGTCTCCCTGTCTGACCGCTTCGGCCTCTGGCTTGGCTTCCACAATGGCACCCAGGACCAATATATCGACATGGTCCGCAGCTACGCCAAGCATCACAACTTCAACATGGCGGATGACGAGCTGGTACGCGAGGCATTGGAATGGAGTGTCACCAGGGGCGGCCGATCCGGCCGCGTCGCATGGCAGTTCACACAGCATCTCGCCGGCAAGCTCGGACTTCACCTCCGCACCTAGCGGAACCCCGGAACGCACTATGGAACGTGCAACCATGCGCATCATCTACCGAGGCCTCGCAGGCCTCGCCCTGACGCTCGCCTTTGCCCTGGCCCCAGCTGCCGCCCAGGATTTCGTTGGCAAGTGGGCCCTCGACCCCGCCAATTGCGGCGCCCCGCAAGAGAGCGAGAACGCCCCCCTCGTCATCGCCAATGATCGTTACGACCAGCACGAAAGCCACTGCACCTTCAAATCCATCGAGGGCGGCAACGGCGAGTGGAAGATTGGCTCCGAATGCACGGTTGAAGGCAGTGCCATGCCGTACGACTTCAGCCTCACCCTTTCAGGCGACACACTGACCGTTACCGACAGCGGCGGGCCGCGCGACTTCCTGCGCTGCAAATAAGACGACGCCGATCACCCATACTGGCACTTCGAGATGCGAATATTCCGCGCATTGATGGCAGTGGCTCTACTGGCGTGCCTGTCTCCGCTGATCGCCATGGCCATTGCCGATGCGATCGCACAATGGCACGGCTGCAAGCTCGACCTCGTCACGGTCCACCCCTGCATTGTCGGCGGAGAGGACATTGGCCACACCCTGCTCACGCTCGCCTTCATGGGCTATTTCCTGATGGCGACGTTTCCCGTCGCTATCGGGGTTCTCTCCGTCTGGATCATCATTGAAGTCGCCGCCTGGTGGCGCAGGCGCGCAGCTAGGACAGCCGCCTAGGCGCCTCAGTCCAACTGGTGAGCTGCTAGGCGAGAGAGCGCGGTTTGCGCGCGGGCGGCGGCGCACTTGCCCGCCGCAGCAGATGCACCAGCTCTGCAACGAGCCAGACCGTCACCGTCAAGATCAGCAACGGCACGCTGAAGAAGGTGCCATAGCTGAAGGTGCCCAGCACTTGCACCAGCGGCCCGATATCGCTTCCGGCTACGACGCAGGTAAGGGGCATGCCGATGTCGTATTGGCAACCCGCAGCGTATGCCACGACGCTCGCCGCCAGCGCCGCCGCAATTGGCAGCAGGCACAGCAGCACTACGACACCAACCATCTTCCGGAAGATACTCAACGCCGCCTCCCATGCCTCTTCAGGCTCCGAGCACGGCCAATCTAGGTCAAGCAGGCAAAGAAATAGACTCTTCCGCCTTGGCGCATTTGCGCAAAATGCTCGCAATAAGCCTTACGGCGCCTTTGCACTCTCCTGGTCTTCTGGAACTCCAGGAAGCTGAGGATCTACCCATGACCGACAAGGCCCAAAAATGGTCGAAGGAAGTCACCGAGCACGACCACCCGTTCGATCTTCCTTCGGGGGTTTTCAAATCGGCCGACCCCGACGTGATCGCGGCTGCACTGCAGCACTCAGCCGAGGATCCAAAGCGCGGATCGGATGATCCCTATCGCACAGCCATGTCGATGCTGGACTTCTATATCAACCGCGCCGGCAAGAACCTGTCGGGAAGCGATCTTACTGCACTTGAGCAGGCGAAGGTCGCGCTCCGCAAGCGCTTCGGCCGCGCGACTGACTGACGGCGGCCGATTAGCGGACGGCGACGTTCACCGTCTGCGCAGCACCCGAAGTTGCACCCGACATATCCGCGACGACGACTGCAAAGCTGGCGCGCGGATCATCTGTGCCATCGTGCCTGAACAGCACCGTCCCTCCCTCGAGATCGGCCTGGGTGAAAGTGCCGACGGGGCTCACCGGATCGTTGGCGAGCACCACGAAGCCGTTTCGCACCTGGGACACGGTGAAGGTGAGATTCTCGGCGCTGTCGTCGGGATCGAGCGCCGATAGATCCTGCAGCGTAATGCGCACGACTTTTCCTTTGTCGACCGACAGATCGAGATCGCCCGAGATCGACGGCGGGATGTTGCGCATCTCAGCCGAAAGCTGGCCGCCCATCTCCATCGCCAGCTTGCCGTACTTGACGTTGCCGACGACTTCTCCGCTCTCCCGGATGCTGATCAGCTGGCGCACCACGACGTCGCCCTGGAGCGTGCCGCGCACATCAGCCTGAGCAACGTTCACTCTTCCGAAGCAGCGGCCGCCGGGCTGCACGACCAGCATATCGCCCTCGATCTCGCCCTCGATGTAGCCGAAGACTTCGATGCGCCGCGCATTGCGGACCCCTCCTTTGAGGAAGGTGTCTTCCCGGATGATGAGTACGCGAGACGGATCTTCCACGGGCAGGCCCTCATTCCCCAACGCCAAGCGGCAGCATTCTGATCAGGATTAAGCCAGCTTGGTGACAACCAGGAGCGCGAATGCCCCACGAGGTAAACGCCGTGCCGGGCGTCTCCCATCCGCAACTGCCCGGACACACTCGGCACACAATCCACAGACCTCGGAGGTTCCTCGTCTTGAGATCGCAAGGCCGCGGGAGCAGCTTACGGCTCACTTCGTGGCTTAATTGCTCAGCGCCCGCATTTGGAGGGGTAAATGTCCAAGTTGAGATCCTTTATTTTCGTGGCGACCGCCAGCCTCTGCGCCCTCGCACCGACGATTGCCTCTGCCGCACCCGCGGTTCCGCGTGGCGCGACCGACTGCCGTGGCTTCCGTGCTGTTGGCAGCGGGCTGACCCAGAGCATCGCCACGCTGATGGCGACGCAGGGCGCTATCAATCTGGCTGAGAACCGCGGCTTCACGGTTATCGGCGATGCCAAGCTGCAGTCTTGCTCATCGGGCGGTGTGTTCGGTGTCGAGTGCGCCGCGACCTCTTACGCCTGCAAGATGCCGCATTAATTCGCCGCCCCAAAGGCGAGCACCGCGCCCATTACAGCGCTAGCCCACCGTGCTGGACAGCGATCTGACGCTGTCCAGAGCGGATTGCTTTTACTAGATAACAATTCACTTGATCGTTGCCATAATGCAACATATAGTCGCATCATTGTAAAAGCGTACCGAGCAGCTGCTACCGCCATGCTCACTATTGCAGATCATTCGATTTCTTCGAGCCGCGCCAGGTCAGCCGATAGCGACCACCGCGCGCTGACCAGCGGCGAGATCCTTTTCCGCGAAGGCGAGCCGCGCACCCACATCTATCGCGTCGAGAAGGGTGCAGTCTGCCTCTTCAAACACCGTCCCGACGGCACGCGTGACGTCATCGAATTTGCTTTTCCCGGTGACCTCGTCGGCCTGGGCTATGTCGATCATCATCTGTCCGGTGCGCAGGCGACCATGGACACGATGCTGACCTGTACGCCGCGCGCCATCGCCGAGCCGGAGCCCATCACTGCGCCTGTCGCCGTGAACGGCCTTTCGGCCGCCATCGAGCGCGAGGTCGCTTTCCTCAACGAAGCGCAGCGCCGCGCCACCATCGCCAAACCCTTGGGACGCATCGCAGCGCTGTTCGTGACGCTGTCGCGTTGCAACGCCTATGAGGGGCGTGACCCATCGGTTCTTACCGATTCCGTGAGTTGCGGCCTCGTCGCCGGCTACCTCAACATGAGCGTCGACGACTTAAGCCATTGGCTGTCCGAACTCGCCAGTCGCGGCCTCGTCGAGCCCTGCGACCGCGGTCTCCGTCTCAAGAATCTGCACGAGTTGGAGAGCCTCGCCGAAGCCGCGGACTAATCCGGCAGCGCGCGTTATAGTCGGCGCCCCACGCCGCCGAGGTCACCCCAATCCATGCCAACCGAAAGCGCTCCCGCCGATCCGCTTCAGCCCGGACGGACCGGCACAGCATCCGTCCTCGTGACGCCCGCACAGATGGCGCCCCACCTCGGGAGTGGCCGTGCACCGGTATTTGCCAGCCCGGCCATGATCGCCCTCATGGAAGCCGCCGCCGTCGACTGCGTTGAAGATGCCCTCGCACCCGGTCAGGAAACGCTGGGCATCCATCTCGACGTCCAGCACATCGCCGCCACACCGGAAGGCCTGAAGGTCACCGCCACCGCAGAGCTGATCGAACGCGACGGTCGCAAACTCGTGTTCAACGTCGAAGCTCGTGACGAACGCGAACTGGTCGGCCGCGGACGCCACACCCGCATCATCGTCGACAGCTCCCGCTTTCGCAGCAAGGTCGCCTCCAAGCGCCCGGCCTGAGTACAGGCGCCACAACACCCGACAAAAATTCGCATGTCACACGCCCTGCGCGTGCGGCAAATTCCTTGCGCCTGTCGCGCAAATCTCCGCACAATGTAGGGGAATCAAGCAATAAGCCTGTGAGGCAACCTCCGGGAGGTTCGGATGCGCGCTATTCTCACGAAGTCGTTGATCGCTGCTGCCCTCGTAAGCCCGTTTGCATTCCACATCGCCAGCGCGCAAGCGCAGCAGATGGGCCCGACGATTCCACCCCCGCCCTCCCAGCAGGCGGCCCAAGAGCCGGCACCGGCACCAGCGCCCGCTCAGTCCGCAGCGCAAGCCAGCGAATGCCCCGGCAACCCCAATCCGCTCGGCGTCTCTCGCGTAGTTGAGATCGACACCACCGGCGGCCCTGGTTTCGGCTTCCAGCACTACAAGATGTACGACTTCCTCAACCCGAAAGAGGTCGTGCTGACGTTCGATGACGGCCCGCTGCCCAACCGCACCACCGCCATTTTGAAAGCGCTCAACGCCGAGTGCACGCGCGCCATCTTCTTCTCGGTCGGTAAGGTCGCTGCCGGCTACCCCGACATCCTTCACGACGTTGCCAAATCCGGCAACACGATCGGCGCCCACACGATGGATCACAAGGATCTGTCGAAGATGACGATCGATCAGGCCAAGGACGAGATCGAGAAAACCTTCAGCGTTCTCCATCGCGCTGTCGGCGGACCCACGGCTCCGTTCTTCCGCTTCCCGTTCCTGCGCCATTCTCCCGAGACGCTGAAATACCTCGCCGACCGCAACGTGGCCGTGTTCTCGACCGACATCGACAGCTTCGACTTCAAAGGCACCAAGCCAGCCGCACTGGTTAAGCGGATCATGACCAACCTCGACAAGCGCGGCAAAGGCATCATCCTGATGCACGACATCCAGCCGCACACGGCGGCGGCCATGCCCGAGCTTCTGAAGCAGCTTAAGGCTGGCGGATACAAGGTCGTGCAAATGGTCCCGAAGGCTCCTATCCAGACCTTGCCCGAGTACGATGAGATGATTGCCAAGGACATGAAGGGCATGCCCACGGCACTCAGCGATCGCCCGATGACCTCGGTCGTAAAGACGATTGGCGGCCAATAATCGGCCACATACGTCTGATCGACCTGCGCGGGTCAACCTTCAATCGGGCGCATTTTGCAACCGGATAGAAGTGCCTCAATGCGTCGATCGATCTCGTCCGTTCTCCTTGCCGTGGCGATATTCGCCCTCGTTCAGCAGTCCGCCCACGCGGACTGCAAGCCCGAGGATTTTGCCGCTGCGGTCGACAAGTCCGGTGCCCAGCTGCGCGCCTTCAATGCCGAAGCCCTGCCGAAGCTGCAGGACAAGCTGAAGCAGCTGAAGGACAAGAAGGGCTGGAGCGACTCCGACTACGAAGACAAGGCCATGGCCACCGTGCGCGACGATCGCACGACCAAGCTCGACGCCGATGCCGAAGACCTGATCATCAAGATCGATCAACTCGGACGTCCTCCCGAGAATGGCCCGATCGACTGTGCCAAGCTCACTGAACTGGAGGCGGCCGGCCTCGAGCTGCTGGCCGTTATGAAGGCGAAGTCGACCTACACACTTTCCAAGCTCGACGCCGCCATCGGAGGCAAGCAGGTCGCCGCACGCTCTGCGAAGGAGCCGGCCCCCGTCGCTCCGGCACCAACGCCGGCGTCAAAGCCAGATGCGGTTCCGCCCAAGCCAGTTTCCAAGTCCGCCACCCAGAAATGGGCCACCGAGACCACGCCCCAACGCGCGGCGCCAGTCGAACCAGGCGTCACGACGCTGGAGCCGGGACCTTCCGTCGCCATTCTCGAGCCCCTGCCGCCCGATGAGCCGGGCTACACCATCGACGAGATCCGCGAGATTTCGCGCGGCTTCTTCGGCACTATTTCGACTGAGCTCGGCAGCGTTATTGAGTATGCCTTCTCCAGTGCCGGCCGTCCTGATGGCTACGTGCTCGGCACCGAAGGCGGAGGCGCCTTCCTCGCCGGCGTCCGTTACGGCAGTGGCACGTTGTATTTGCGCTCGGGCGGCAGCGGTAAGGTCTACTGGCACGGCCCATCCATCGGCACCGACCTTGGCGCCTCTGGCTCACGCACCATGTTTCTCATCTATCGGCTGCGCGAACCCGAAGGCATCTACCGCCAGTTCACCGGCATCGACGGCTCGGCCTATTTCATCGGCGGCGTCGGCATCACCTTCTTGAAGGGCGGCCCAGTGATCATGGCGCCGATACGCACCGGCCTCGGCTTCCGCATCGGCGCCAACATCGGCTACATCCGCTTCACGCCCAAGCAGACCTGGAACCCCTTCTAAAGCAACCGGGCGCCACTCGGGCGCCCGGCAAGTGCTTCGCTGGGATCGGCGATCACCAGGTGTTGTAGCTTCCGCCGTACTGCTTCTTCTTCGCCTTCTTCGGTGGCTGGCTGTAGCCGAACAACCCACCGAATGGCTGGAACGTCGGCTGCGGCTTGGCAACCCGGCGACGCGGACGCTCGGCCACGGCCGGCGAATACGGCGGCGTCCCGACGACAGTCACGCGCGTCATCTGAGCCCCGTGCTTCTGCACCAGATCATAGAAGACCTTGGCGTTCTTCGGGTGTGAGCGCACGCAGCCATGCGAAGCCGGCCGGCCGAGATTGCGCAGGTCGTTGGTGCCGTGCACAGCGACGCCCCGGTTGAAGAACACCGAATAGGGCATCGGCGAATTGTGATACTGTTTGGAGTAGTGCATGCGCGCCGTGTAGTGCGGCGTATAGGTTCCCGTCGGCGTTTTGTAGCCGCCACGCGCCGATGAAATCTTCCAGCGTGCGATCTCGCCGTTTTTGTCCGAGACCGTCATCGTCTGGGTTGTAAGGTCGATACGGGCGAACAGCGTCGGCTCAGGTGGCTCGAGCGCCGCTCCTTCTTCAGGCTCGCTGACCGCCGCTTCTTCAGCAGCAGGTAGAGCCACATCGATCACCTGAGAGCTCGAGTGCGCCGGGGCTGCTACCCCGGGGTTTGCTGCTGCCACGACCATCGGCGTTTCAGCCTTCGCAGACGCAAAGCCAAAAGCGGAAATCGCCATAAACAACGCAACAAACCAACGCATCGCTCTTTACTCTCTCCTCAAACGCTGCCCGAACACCGCACCAAGGTAATTGGTGAACGATGCAGAAAGCTTAATATCGACGCCAGTTTAGCTATGTAAGCCGCAACAGCTTGGCAACGCCCGAGCTTCCCATTGAGGCGGGTAAGGAGCAACCCGCCAAAGCCATGCCTCGTACAGCGCCGGCATTTCTCGCCGCGCGTGTAGCCGAACGGCAGCACTGTCGGTTCAATTGAAAAGGAACTGGAAAAGCGTCTTGGGCTTCGAACGGCGCCGCTCGCGACGCTCCCCCTGCGCCGAGGAATCGAGCTGGCCCCACGGCGCCCAGAAGCCCGATTCCGAGCTGGAATAACGACGGTTGTCCGTCCCGCGCGCGACGTTGGCCCTGAGGATGAATTCATCGGTTGCGCCATCGACGCTCGCAACGACGACCCGGTCGTCCTGCCAGGTCCAGCTCGCCACCTTTTTACCTTCACGATGCGGCTCGATGCCGACCACCGTGTTGTTGGAAAGATCGAGGATGGCGACTTGCTCGACCTCTTGAGGTCCCGTCGGCCCAGGTACCGCTCCAGCCGCGAAACGCAGCGTCGCTATCCCGCGCAGCGGCGGTTGCTTCAGCTCCCACTCCAGAAGCTGCGGTTGCCCGTCACCGGCCATTTCCAATGGAATGCGCAACCGGCGAAACTTATCGCTGACCGCGTAATAGCGCGTCCCCTGCTGCACCACCTTCCAGCTGTCGACGCCCGCACCGGCGACCTCGCGATCCTCGGTGCTACCCGTATCCGCGCCGAGCCGCTGCAGACCATCGGCGGCCATCTTCAGGCGAGGCTTTAGCGCCACCGCCCGCTTGTAGTCCGCGACGGCCTGATCGGTCCGCCCCTGCGCTTCCTCGATTTCGGCGCGTGCCCATAGAACCTCCGGCCCATCCGGATCGAGCTTCTCCGCCGTCTCGGCATCTTTGATACCGACGTCCGTCTGCCCGCTCTTCTTGTAGGCTACAGCGCGGTAGGCGAACGCAATGCCCGACCGCGGGTCGAGCTCGATTGCGCGGTTGAGGTCCGTGAAGGCTTCCTCGTAGTTCTGTGCGATGGCGTTCGCCAGTCCGCGCGCCGCCAATGCGCGCGCCGAGCGCGGATCGAGCGTCGTCGCTTGCGTGAAGTCTTTCAGTGCGGCGCCCGCATTGTCCGATGCGAGGTAAGCCTGCCCCCTGATCACGTAGAGCTCAGCATTATTGGCATCGAAGGCAATCGCCCGCGACAGGTCCTCGACCGCATCCTGCAACCGCATGGTGTCGAACTTGGCTTCACCGCGACTGCGATAGGCCGCCGCAAAGCGCGGATCCGCCGTCACCGCACGCGAAAAATCTCGGATGGCTGCATGCGGCCGGCCAACGGCGAGATGCACTCTCCCCCGCCCCGCCAGCGGCGCAGCCGATTGCGGCATCAGCCGCACGGCCGCAGTGTAGTCGCGGATCGCCAGATCGCTCTGCCCCAGCTTCGCGTAGGCGCCAGCACGGTTCGACAGCGCCGCCGCATACCCCGGTGCCAGCACGATTGCGCGATTGAAATCCTTGATGGCTTCTTCCGGATAGCCAAGCGCCAGCAGCAGGTTGCCGCGATTGTTGTAGATCGCCGCGTATTCCGGGAACAGTTGGGCCGCGCGGTTGAAATCGTCGATCGCCAGTTTCGTCTGTCCGAGCCGGGCATAGGCGACAGCACGGTCGGTGAGAATCGTGGCGCGCCGGTCATTCGGCAGAGAGGTGTCTTTTAGTGCCTCGGTGTAGCCGGCGACTGCCTGTCCAGCGTCGCCCCGCACCAGAGCGGTCGCGGCATCCTGGGCTTTGACAGCCGCGTCCCCCGCGGCCGCCAGCAGGCCGCCACTGAAAAGCGGCATCACGGCAATGGCGAGGACTGCCCGTCTAAGCATTCGCAACCCGTCGGCTTCGATCGAAGCGGCGTCCCTTTCCGCCGCGAATCCAGCATAGGCCATTAGATGCCGATTGTGGCACCCAATAGTTATACGACTGCCGGTCCCACAAGCGCCCGCAGAACCAATGGGATCATCTCCGGGATGTCCTCGGCAATGAGCCCAGGCCCGAACGCCCCGGCCGCTGCCCCGTGCAGCCACACCCCGGCACACGCCGCCTCGAACCCCGGCATGCCCTGGGCCAGCAACCCGGTGATGACGCCGCCGAGCACGTCCCCCGCCCCCGCCGTCGCCAGCCATGGCGGCGCATTCTCGTTGATCGCCGCGCGGCCGTCGGGGCTCGCGATGACCGTATCAGCCCCCTTCAGCACCAAGATAGCCCCCGAGCGAAGCGCCGCGGCGCGCGCCCGGTCTAGCTTTCCCTCGCCGCTTATATCGCCGAAAAGCCGATGAAACTCGCCCTCGTGCGGGGTCAGCACCACCGAGCGATCGGCAGACGCACCGATCACCTCGAACAGCGCCGATGCATCCTCGGCAAACGAGGTCAGCGCATCGGCATCGAGCACCGTCGCAGCGCCTGACGCCAGTACAGCATCGACCAACTGACGCGTTCCCGCGCAGACGCCCAGCGCCGGCCCCAGCAGGACTGCGTTCTTGCGCTTGTCGGCGAGGATGGCGGAAAGGCCAGCAGCACCCTCGAACTCCAGCAGCATGATCGCCGTGAGGTGCGCAGCATTGATGGCTACGGCATCCGGCGGGCTCGCCACCGTCACCAGTCCGGCGCCAGCGCGCAGCGCCCCACGAGCGCCCATACGCGCCGCACCCGTATGCGCGGCAGGGCCTGACACCACCAACGCATGGCCTCGGCTGTACTTATGGCCCTCGAGCTTCGGCCACGGATAGCTCGCGCACCACAGCCCTGGTGCATTTGCCCACGTCTTGGCATCGATCTCGGCAAGCACTGCGTCAGGCGTCCCGATGTCGCCGACGGCGACAGGGCCACACAGCGCGCGCCCCGGCATCAAAAGGTGGCCGGGCTTACGCCTGAAGAACGTAACCGTTCGGGTTGCCTCAACCACCGGCCCAAGCGCCTCGCCCGTGCTGCCGTTGAGACCGCTCGGGACATCGACCGCAACAACTGGGACGGCGCTATCGTTCAGCGCCACGATGATCTCCGCCGCGATGCCAGTGATCGGCCGTGCAAGCCCGGCACCGAACAGTGCATCGATCACCAGGTCGGCGCCCTTGATGAGGTCCGGCGAGAGCCGCTCAATCTCACCGCTCCAGCGCTGCGCCATGGTGGCCGCATCGCCCTTCAGAGCGCCAACCTCGCACAGCAGACCAAGCCGCACATCGGCACCCCCCTCCTGCAGGTAGCGCGCAGCGACGAACCCGTCTCCGCCGTTGTTACCCGGCCCGCACAGAACAACCACCCGGCGCCCTGAGCCGAGTGCCGCCCGGGCTTCCCGCGCCACGAAGCGCCCGGCGTTGTCCATCAGCGTGAGGCTGGGCACGCCGGCTGCAACCGCAAGCTGATCCGCTCGCCCCATTTGCGCGTTTGTAAGCAGGACCAGGTCGTCGGAAGTGCCAATTAATTTAGCGAATTGCTTGTCCATCAGACGCCTGCCGATTGCGTGTGCTATCTTTATATGCAATCTGCCCAACTTCTAGGCAGACACTTTGCGGCTTAAACAGCCATGCCGCTCTCAGCGACAAATAAGATGCTGTATTTGCAGGACCTTATTTGCGCCCAAGAACTGGCATGCGCCATGCTAGCTACTCGCCGTTCGCGCAAGCCGCCCTTGCAGGAACCACATAAATTCGGAAGGCCAAGGGGTCATGAAGAAGATCGAAGCCATCATCAAGCCATTCAAACTGGACGAAGTGAAAGAAGCCCTTCAGGAAATAGGCTTGCAAGGCATCACCGTGCTCGAGGCAAAAGGCTTCGGTCGCCAGAAAGGACACACCGAACTCTATCGCGGCGCCGAGTACGTCGTCGATTTCCTCCCCAAAGTTAAGATCGAAGTCGTTCTCCCTGATGAGATGCTGGACAAGGCAGTCGAAGCCATCCAGAAGGCGGCCAAGACTGGTCGCATCGGCGATGGCAAGATATTCATATCCGCGATCGATAACGCCATCCGGATCCGCACCGGCGAAACCGGTTCCGACGCGATCTGAAGCATCTGAGGGGGCCGCGATCCGGCCCCTTTTTCCCGCAAGAAGAATGCCGCTCAGGCTTACACAATGGGGAGTCTCATGAAGAGCGCCAGCGATGTCCTCAAGCTTTTGAAGGACAAGGACGTCAAGTTCGTCGATTTCCGCTTCACCGATACCAAGGGCAAGATGCAGCACGTGACCGCGCATTCGAGCACGGTCACCGAAGACGTGTTCACCGATGGCTACGCCTTCGACGGCTCATCCATCGCCGGTTGGAAGGGCATCGAAGCCTCCGACATGCTGCTGATGCCGGACCCTTCCTCGGTCCACTTTGATCCCTTCTTCGCTCAGTCGACCGTCGCCATTTTCTGCGACGTCCTCGAGCCTTCCACCGGCCAGTTCTACGAGCGCGACCCGCGCGGCATCGCCAAGAAGGCCGAGGCCTACCTGAAGTCCACCGGCATCGGCGACACCATCTTCGTCGGCCCCGAAGCCGAGTTCTTCATCTTCGACGACGTCCGCTTCTCGACCGAGCCTTACAACACCGGCTTCCGCGTCGACTCCACCGAGCTGCCGACGAACTCGAACACCGAATACGAGATGGGCAACCTCGCCCACCGTCCGCGCGTCAAGGGCGGCTACTTCCCCGTTCCTCCGATCGACAGCTGCCAGGACATTCGCTCGGAGATGATCTCCGTGATGGCCGAGATGGGCGTCGTCGTCGAAAAGCACCACCACGAGGTGGCCGCCGCTCAGCATGAGCTCGGCATCAAGTTCGGCCCGATGGTTTCGATGGCCGACCACATGCAGATCTACAAGTACGTCACGCACATGGTCTCTCAGGCCTATGGCAAGACGGCTACGTTCATGCCCAAGCCAGTCTTCGGCGACAACGGCTCTGGCATGCACGTGCATCAGTCGATCTGGAAGGACGGCAACCCGACCTTCGCCGGCAACAAGTACGCCGACCTGTCGGAGACCGCGCTGAGCTACATCGCCGGCATCCTGAAGCATGCCAAGGCGCTCAACGCCTTCACCAACCCGACGACGAACTCCTATAAGCGTCTCGTCCCGGGCTATGAAGCTCCGGTGCTGCTCGCCTACTCAGCGCGCAACCGCTCTGCCTCGTGCCGCATCCCGCACGTGTCGAGCCCCAAGGCCAAGCGCTTCGAGGTTCGCTTCCCCGATCCGGCGGCAAATCCTTATCTCGCCTTCACCGCCATGCTCATGGCCGGCATCGACGGCATCGTGAACAAGCTCCATCCGGGCGACCCGATGGATAAGAACCTCTATGACCTGCCGCCTGCCGAACTCGCCAGCATCCCCACCGTTTCGGGCTCGCTGCGCGAGGCTCTCGACAGCCTCGACAAGGACCGCGCGTTCCTCAAGGCCGGCGGCGTCATGACCGACGACATGATCGATGCCTACATCGAGCTGAAGATGGCCGAGAACATGCGCTACGAGATGACCCCGCATCCGGTCGAGTACGACATGTACTACTCTGTCTAACCGGCGCACGACGGTTGACGAGAAAAGGCCCGGGCATCGCTCGGGCCTTTTTGATTCTGCGATACGGCATGATGCGGCGCGCTAGATGCCCCGCAGCGCGGGACGTCAGAAATAGAACAGAATGGCGAGGAACACGCCGGCCCAGCTGATCAGCCAAAGGCGCTTGGCTTGGCTCGCTGTCCAGGTCCCAGCTTTGCGCGCCGTTTCGACCCACGAGATCCGCGCGAACAGCGCGATGCACAGCCCGATGCCGAGCCCCGCGATCACGGAGCGATAGTCGAGCGCCGGGGCCGCTATATCGAAGCCCTCTAGAACTGCCGAGCCCGCACCATTACCCGACGGCGCCACCAGAACGACGGCGGCGATCATCAAGCCGAGAGCGAGCATCGAGAAGAAATTGAGGACGGTGCGCATGGCCGCATCGAGAATGGACGACGACGAACGGAAGCTAAGGGGTCTGCTTTCAATATTGTGTTAACCCTGGTCACATCGATCGCGCCGCGCGGGCATAGATGTCGCGCACACCGCGCCCTCCGTTGACAGAAACATCTTCCGGGCGCACGGTTGTATGACCTCTTCCGCAACCAGGGAGGTCTATGAAAATGTTTCCGCCGGACTACGCAGGGCCGCTGGGTTGACGATTTCGCGAGATCGCCTCCGCAACGGCTAGCCGACAATCCGTATATCAGCGGGTGCTGGTTCCGCGCCCCGAAGCGCTTCGGGCAACGTCAGATCGGCTACCCGCAGAACCAAATCGATTGGCATCAGATCGCTTCCGAGGACGCATAGCGCCAGAGCTTCGCCTCGAACAACGCGATCCCAAAGAAGCCCGAGCGGTCGCCCGTTCGGGCTTTATGCTTATGTGGCGCATATACAGCCCGCCAAGAACAGCCGTTCAGAACCTGAGAATATTTGTAGAAAATTCACTATGTGCGTGTCAGTTTTTGATCAGTCTTTCAATGAGCTGCACACCCTGGCTCAAGCAGCGTTCAAAGCTTGGTCCGTGTGCGGCAAGCGGCAAGCCTGCCGCAGCATTTGCGCCCTGAATTTGGAGTAAGCGCCATGCGCGCTGCGTCTTCACATTTCGAGAGCTTCGACCCGACGGAAAGCTTCCTCGGGGTGCTCGATCAGTTCGCCGCCGTGCGCAGCTATTCGAGCGCGCCAGCGGTCGGCGGATTTCGACTGCTCTCTCCCAAATCGACAATCGCTCACAGAGCAAAGCGCGCGCTGGCACCGACCCCCGCGGCCATTGCCGCCCTCGCACGCGCCCGCATGCGCCTCACGGGCTTTTTGTCCGTCCTTTTCGTCGGCGGACTTGGCCTCGCCGTTCTCGCTGGTCCCGCTACGTGCTCATGCACGATCGGCGCGATGACAGCACAAGCCACCTCACTCACCCGGCTCGGCTACATCGAGAACGCACACTTCATTGCCGCGCGCGAGCAACTCGCGCCGGAGACGGCAGTCCCCACCCTGTCGCTCGCCAAAGCTATCGACAGCCCCGAGACAACAAAGGGTGTTTCCCCGATCACCACTTCGGCGCTGCTGCCCGCCGCGGAGGTGACCAGCACCCGCAGCGACAGCCAGACGCCGCCGTCTAGCAACGCCGCGCTACCTGCACATATTGAATCTCTCGCCGACGCCGGCCCCACCGTCAAGCTGGCCGCCCTCTCTGAGAGCGACCTACCCGAGATCTCACCCAACGCTCCCAAGACCAGCGTTGCCGCGCGCGAGCAAGACGCAGACGCCTCCGATGAAGACCGACCGCGCAAGCACCATAAGCGCGCCATCCGCGCCTACCGAACGCCCGTAGCTGCGCGCCCGGCCACGCGTTCGAAGTCATCGGGCGACGCCATGACCGTGAAGCGTGCGCCGAAGTGGGCTCAGCAGATGTACGTCACGCCCTGGCAAATGCAGGCGTTCTCTTACACGCGCTGAGCAATGCTCGGCATGCCTCGGTCACGGGGTGGCCATCGCCGCGTCACACGCAGCGCGCACGATCGCAGCATGCGATATGCGTTTATCATCGTTCTTGCGTCAGCCTGCGTCCTGGCCAGCGCTTCGTCCGCGCAGGTAGCCCCCGACCGCAGTTACAGCTGGCCCTCCGCAACGGCCGCGGTGCAAGCGCAGACTCTCGAACAGCGTATCCCGCCGCCACAAGGTTTCACACGCGTCCCCGTAGCCCCCGGAAGCTGGGGCGCCTGGCTGCGCGGTCTGCCAATGAAGCCGCAAGGTGCGCCCGTGCTCACTTTCACCGGCACGCCGAAATGGCGCCAGGACGTGCACGTCGCTGTGGTCGACATCGATGTCGGCAAGCGCGATCTGCAGCAGTGCGCCGACGCGATCATGCGCCTGCGCGGCGAATGGCTGTTTGCGGCCGGCCTACTACGCGACATCGCCTTCAACGACACTGACGGCAAGCGGCTGCGCTTCTCGGCACGGCGTGACCAGAGCTATGCGTCGTTTCGCAAGTACATGGACTACGTGTTTGCCTATGCCGGCACTTATTCGCTCGAACGCGAGCTGAAGCCAGTCGCGCTCGCCGACATCTCGATTGGCGACGTGTTCATCAAAGGCGGCTTTCCCGGCCACGCAGTGCTCGTTGCCGACATAGTCGAGAACGCGGCAACCGGCGAGAAGCGCTTTCTGCTCCTGCAAAGCTACATGCCCGCGCAGGACATGCACGTTTTGCGCAATCCTACCTCGGCCGAACGCTCCCCCTGGTACGCGGCGAGCTTCGACGGCGATCTCGTCACCCCAGAATGGACTTTCCCGTCGCGCGCCCTGCGGCGTTGGCCCGACTGAGAGCTGCCTCAGCGAATTACGGCCAGCGATACGAATGTAGCCACGACGAATGTTGCGAGGCCCGCTACCGCCTTGAGAGCGGCGTCAGGATCTGCGTGCGTCATCATCAGAGACAACGCATACCCGAGCCCCGCAAGTCCCACGGTCATCACCAAAAGTCCGACAAGCATTCCGACAGTCCCGCGCATGACGTGATCTCCCTATTGCTCTTGTTGGTCGGCTCAGATGTCGTCCCGCTCTACTGCGCGGGAGCCGGCGGCGGCGCCTCCTCGGGCTTCGAAGTCCGGTACTGCTCCCAGTCGTGGTTCTTGATGTAGCCCTCGACCGCGTGCGGACCATCCGGTTGCATGTGCGTATAGACGATCACGCCGACCGCAAGTCCGATCGCCAGCAGCACACCGAGAATCGAACGCAGCACCACAGTGCCGCGCCCGCTGGCTGCCGCCCACGCAGGACTGATCAGCCCCACCAGCAGATAGATGATCGCCAGGCCGAAAATGATGGTCGCGATGAGGTGCGTGTTCTGAATGAGACTGTCGTACATCGCGCCCGTCCCCGTTGCCCGAGGCTTTATCTGCAGCGTGCACTGATGACACCTGCCCGTGCGCGCATGATGACGCCGGATCCGGCCCGGTCAACGGCTATCGAGCAAGTGCTTGGAACGTCAAGGTTGTGTTGGAGCCGTCTGCTGAATATCGGCATCGATTTGCGCCGGCGTGTCCGTCCCGCCCGGCAGCTTGCTGGCGACGAAATAGAAAGCCGTCGAGGCCGCAATCAGGACGATGGCTGCGACGATTGCCACTGTGCTGCGCCGGGTCGCCTTCACCAGCGACGGCTTAGTCAGGCCCAGCGCCAGATAGATGATGGCAAGCACGCACACGGCCTGGAACAGCCAGGAGGAATAATCGAGAGTGGTGCTCGTCATCTTCGCCTCAGTTCAAAAGCATCGCGCGCGATCTTTGCACTGAGGAGCTTAATGGAATGCGACCACGGAGTAAGTTGCACCAGCAGTCAGCCTGCGGACACGAGCGCCTGCGGCAGCGTCTCGGCAAAAATCGCGAGGTCTTCATCGCTGCCACAGCTGACGCGGATGCAGCGATCTAGCGGCGCGACGCCCGGCATACGCGCAAAGACGCCACGCTCGAGTAGACCATCGAGCACGCGCCGCGCATAGGCACCATCCCGCCCGCAATCCATAGTGACGAAATTCGCCCCCGAGGGCAGCGGCACCAAGCCATTGCTTCGACCAATCGCACCAATCATCTCGCGTGCACGCGAAATCTTCGCCACGACCTCATTGAGATAGGGCTGATCCTCCACAGCGGCTAAGGCACCGATCTGGCCGACGCGATTGATGCCGTAGTGATTGCGGATCTTCTCGAACTGGCGAATGAGGCCGCTCTCACCCAGGCAATAGCCAATGCGCGCGCCTGCGAGCCCATAGGCCTTCGAGAAGGTACGGAAGCGCAGCACCTGCGGATTGGAGACGTCGATCGCCAGCATCTGGCTCTGATCGGCAGTATCGCAATAGGCTTCATCGAGACAGAGCAGCACGCCATCCGGCAGCGCGCCGATCAATTCGCGCAGGCCATCAGCGCCCCAGAACGCCCCCATCGGGTTATCCGGATTGCACACGTAGAGAATGCGCGCGTCCTCGCGATTGGCCGCATCCACAAGGGCACCCAGATCCTGCCGGTCATTGCGGTAAGCAACGTTGACTAACCGGCCGCCGCCACCTGCAACGTGAAAGTTGAAAGTCGGATACGTTCCATTCGACGTGACGACCGCTGAACCCGGCTCCACCACCAGTTTCACCGACAGGCCCAACAGCCCATCGATACCTTCGCCGATCACGACATTATCGATCCCGACGCCGTGCAAGCGCGCGATCGCGGTGCGCAGCTCGTAGCTCTCGGGGTCCGAATACATCCAGTTGCCGGCCGCCGCTTCGCGCATGGCGGCAACCGCCTTGGGCGAGGGTCCGAACACGCTTTCGTTTGCGCCGAGCCGCGCACGGAAGGCATGGCCACGTGCACGCTCCTGCGCCTCCGGACCGACGAACGGAACGAACGCGGGCAGGCCTTCGACGAGGTTGGTGAGACGAGGACGAGACATTGAGACGGCATGGCACCCCGAGGGCTCGCCCGTCAACTGGCAGCGTCGCGCCCACAAGACCAGCGATCGCTAAATGAGACAAAGCTCTGCCAGCTCGCGCCGCAACTTGGCCGGAAGCTCGGACAGGGCGGGATCGCCTCCGCCGATATCAGCCGGCGCATCATCGGCGCTGAGATAGCGCCACCCCTGAAACGCCCGCCGCGGCACCGGCCGCACCGGCACCAGCACCGGATCGAGCAGGATGCGGCAGCCCTTGCTGCCGTCGGATCTTTCACCCTGTTCAAAGCCGATGAGGCGCTGGCGGGCCTGCACCGCGCCTTTGATCACCCAGTAGATCGAGCCGCCGTCGAGCAACTCAGCTTCACGCTTCGGCGTCTGGAATGTCATGTGCCAAAGGCGTGGCTCTTTCTTCGCCTTGCGCTGCTCGGCAATGCGCGCACTCTGCCAGCTGGCGAGATCCTCGATGCTCTCGACCCCCACGCACAGCTTGATGAGATGAAGCGGCATTATCCTCCCTCACTCACGCGCGAAGATGGACCTTCCGCGGGCCCGCCGCCAGCGCTTGCGGACGGCATCCACAGCGCCGGATTATTTCTCCGTGCATGACCCCACATACTGCGCCACCACCGGCTGCCCCAACACTCCGAAGTGGCGCGAGTGCACGGCCGGATACGTGCCGCTCGAAGCATCCTTGTCGTAGACGGTCGTAAGGTTGAGGAAGCCCTCGTTGACCACCTCGAGGAAATGGTTCGCGTTGATCGCGCGCACCACCTTCAGCGGCGTCGGCGGCGCAGTCTTGTCGAGGATGAGGTTCGCCTTCTGCCCTTCCAGATCGATGTCCGCGATCGTGAACGCAATCGGCTTTGGCTGCTCGCTCTTGAACGCACCGTTATCGAAGGTCCAAGTCGTGCCACTGGTGAAGTTGCACTGAAAACCTTTCGGTTCTTCCTGTGCTCGCGCGGGTGAAACGCACGCGACAGCCAGAACCGCACTCAAAACAACATTCGCCTTGATTTGCATATACTCTCTACCAGGACACTGAGCAGCAGGCCTATACCTACCGGACCTGAAGCGAGACCCGCAAGCAACAGCTGCGAAAAGGCTTCTTGTCGCCCCCCACCGGCACTCCTCATGCCTTCAATCCGCCCCGTTTCGAAGCTCGATAGCTGTAAAGGCGGGGAGATTCGATGTACGCACTGCGAACCCACATGGTCGTTGCGCTGGCGTGCGCCCTCGCAGGTGGCTGCTCTACCGCGCCCGCCGATATGCGCCCGAACCTCGTCGGCGACATGAAGGCCCCGAGCAGTGAAGTCACCACCGGTTCACTCCCCGCATCCGGCTACCAGCTCAGCGATAACGAGCTGAAATACGACTGCCGCAAGCTCACCGGCATGATGCAGATCCGCATTCTTCAGGTGCGCGGCTACGACTCGAACAAACAGGCTTCTGCTGCCGCCCGTGGTCTCCAATCCTTCGCCACCCCGATCTGGGGCGGCACCAAGGAAGGGCTCGACCCCGAGGCCCAGCATCGCAAGGACCTTGCGATGCTCGAGGCCTACAACCGCCGCCTCGCCGGGAAGAACTGCAAGACATTCGACCTGAATGCGGAACTGGCGGCCTCGAAGGACACCACACCCACCCCGCGCTAGGGTGGGTTAACGGAGGGGCGCGTTTCTGGTGTAAACGTCAATTTCCGGACGAGCATCAGGAAGCGGAAATGGCCTCCGACGACAGGAATAGCGATATCGCCGAGCGGCCGAGCACCGTTCCATGGCCGCCGATCATCCTGGCCGGCGTGGTCATCGCCGCTATCGCGTTGCGCTACATCGCTCCGCTGCCCTGGCCTGGCATCGACGATCAGCCAGCACATCTCGTCGGTCTCGGCATCGGCGCCGCCGGCATCGTGCTCCTGATCTGGGCGCTGCTCACCCTGCGCGGCCATGGGACGACGTTCCTGCCGGACGCAGGCGCCACGACGCTGGTGACCACCGGCCCCTATCGCCGCTTCCGTAATCCCATCTATCTCGCGGACACGATGATCCTCCTCGGTGCCGCCGAGGTCACGAAAAACATCTGGCTGGTCATCGCCGCCGCCGGCTTCGCAGCTCTCGTCACCTGGCTTGCGATCCTCCCCGAGGAGCGCCACCTCGAGCACCGCTTCGGTGACGCCTATCGCGCTTACAAGTCGAAGTCGCGCCGCTGGATCTGAGCTAGGGAACGGGCATGGCCATCGACTTCGGCGAAAAGGAGCGCGAGTTCATCGAAGGCCTCAAGGAGAACACCGGCCGCGACCTCGCCGAGTGGATGCAGGCCATCACCGATGCGCAGCTCCCCCATCGCAACGACATCATCGACTGGCTGCGCCATAAAGGACTGATGTTCTCCAAGGCCTCGTGGCTGGAACGCATCCACCACAACGGCGGCCGCCCGATTTATGCCGGTGTACCGAGCGGCGCAGCGCCACGGCGTCCAGCGCGCCGTCGCAACGAGCCGCGCTTGGCGCCAACGACGCTATTACGACCAGTGCAGGCGATCCAACCTGCAGCAATCGCCGCATCACCGGCGCCGCCACCCGCCGCGCCGGCGAAACCTGCGCCGATGCCCGCCCCAAGCTCGGTTCCCGCCGACATCGAAGCCCTGCTCGGCAAGGCAAAGGCCTACCGGCCGCTAGCGCAGCTCATCCTCGCCAAAGTTCGGCAGGCAGCCCCCGCCGCGGCACTTTCCCTGCGTGAAAGCGCAGTAGCGATCGGGCAACCCTCGCCTTTCGCCCTCCTCGGCGTCTCACCCAAGGAGGTTCGCCTCCACCTGGCGCTCGGAGATCATCCCTTTGATGAAACCTTGAAGAAAGGACAAGCAGGCGGCGGACTTGGCAAAGGCGAGGTGCTGTCCCACATGCTGGTGCTGAACGATGCGCGCCAGGTCGATGCACGCCTGACGGAACTCATCGCACAGGCGGCGTCGCGCACAGGCAACTGAAGCCGAACCATCGAATAGCCCGAATTTTGCGCCCCAGTCCGCCGTGAAAGTTTGCGTATATTGAAGTGCGGCACATGTTTGGAGGCTTTGTAATGTCCGCCGACGCCCGTTGGGCCCGTACCGCACTTATCATTGCGACGCTCAGCGCTTCGACTGCCGGACTGCATGCGCAGTCAGCACAGCGCGACGGCATCGCCGACTTGCTCTCCCGCTCAACGCCCCAAGCGAAACCCGAGCGCGTCGCCGAAACGACAGTCGCGCCACCCGCAATTGCCACTGCTCCGGCCGCACCCGCCGTCCCGAAGGACCCGCGCGAAGGGGATGAAGCCTTCGAGCAGGCACGCCAGTTGATGCGTGCCGTCGATGCTATCTTGCGCGATGCAGCCGACCAGCGCTCCGAAGCCCAGAAGCTTCCCGGTCGTGACGAGTTCATCCTGACGCCCTTGTGGACCGAGACACGCGAGGACCGCGAAGCCCGCATTCGCGGCATGCTCGATTCCGCGCTCGGCATCGTCACCGACGTGCCCATCGTCGACATGCAGAAGAAGGTGGAAGGGCTTCGCCAGAACATCCGCGATATCGAAGCCCAGATATCGACGCTGAAGGAAAAGCAGATCACCGCGCCCAAGGACGCGCTCCTTCCCGGCGTGCTCACCGACACCGTCTCCAGCCTCGATTCAAACATCAAGGATGCCTACGCGCGCATCGACAAGAACAAGGACGAGATCGCCAAGACAAAGGCGGAGATCGCCGGAGCACTTTCGAAGACCGGCGTGGAGCTGACGCCCGATCAGGTCGATCTGCTGCTCGACAGCGTTCTCTCCGGCGACCTCGTACGCCTCGTCGCCGTATTCAACGCCGCAAAGATCATCGACAGCCAGCTCGGCAAGCTGCTCAACGCTGCCGGCGACAACATGAACTCGGCGCGCAAGTATTTCGCCATGCACGCTGCGTTGTTCGCCATGCTGGTGCACGCGCAGGGTACCGCGATCGAGAAGATCGACACCAACTACATGCCGAAGCTGAACGCCATCCTGAAGGACATCCAGTCGGCACAGGCAAAGACGACGAAGCTGTTGCAGGCCGAGAACCGGCCCGACCAGAAGCGCGCGCTCGAAGCCAACCGCGACGCCCAGAAGGTCGCCGCCGAAGCCGCCAAGGGCTATCGCCGCTATCTGCAGCAGCAGCGCGAGCAGATCGCCAGCGCGCGCACCCGTGCGGTCCACGACCTGCGCATCGCCGACAACACCTATGAGACAGTCGAAGCAAGCTTCCAGCTCAAGAACCTGATGCGCGATAGCGCCGCTTCGTTCGAGGCGATCCAGAAGCTCGAGGCCCCAACGTTCGACCAGATCTTCAAGAACGAGGAACTGCGCCAGGAGTTCGAGAACCTGACCCGCCGCCTCGACGCGCCTTCGAGCTGACGCGGCGCCAACTTCCGGAACAGACAACGCCGCCCGACAGGGCGGCGTTTTGCCATTTCGATGTCAATCGTCGTTGAGGCTTACCCCCAGGAGGTCACGATGGCCGTCGTCCGCGAGCCGACGCTAAAGCCGGTGAAGATCGAAGACCTGCGCCCCACTCAAATAACTGTCGGCATGCGCGAGGTCGAAGCCAAGCGCAAGCGATGGCGCGAGAAGGGCGAAAAGGAAGAGCTCAAGTTTCTGGCCGAGCACATGATGCCGACGATCCTCGGTCCGAAGCGACGCCACTACATCATCGACCATCATCATCTGGCCCGCGCGCTGCACGACGAAGGGCGCAAGGACGTTCTCGTCACCGTCGTCGCCGACCTGAGCAGGATCGAGATGGACGCGTTCTGGGTCTTTCTCGACAACCGCAACTGGCTTCACCCGTTCGATGCCCAGGGCCGTCGCCGCGAGTACCACTCAATCCCAAAGTCCGTCACCGGCCTCGAAGACGACCCCTACCGCAGCCTTGCCGGGGAGTTGCGGCGTATCGGCGGCTTCGCGAAGGATACAACCCCGTTCAGCGAGTTTTTGTGGGCTGATTTCCTGCGCCGGCGCATCAAGCGCAAGCTGGTCGAAGAAAACTTCGCCGATGCGTTGGAAAAAGCACTGCGGCTGGCCAAGAGCTCCGACGCCGATTTCCTGCCCGGCTGGTGCGGCCCCCTCGACCCGAGATGATTGGCTTTTCGCTTCCGGTTTGGCGTCCCATGCGCTAGCACCCCCGCAGCCAATCTTCAGGGAATGCCAATGACCACGCTACCGCCGTGCCCGAAATGCAACTGCGAATACACCTACGAGGATCGCGGTCTCTACATCTGCCCCGAGTGCGCTCACGAGTGGGACCCGCAAGCCGCTACTGCCCCCGCTGAGGCAGAAGGCAAGGTCTACCGCGACGCCGCCGGCAACACGCTCCAGGATGGCGACAGCGTGGTCCTCATCAAGGACCTGAAGCTCAAAGGCTCCTCGAAGGTTCTCAAGATGGGCACCAAGGTGAAGAACATCCGCCTTGTCGACAGCGACCACGACATCGATTGCAAGATCGACGGTATCGGCGCCATGAGCCTCAAATCGGAATTCGTCAAAAAGGCCTGACACGCATCGGGAAGGGATGACACACCGCCGCGTCGCTCGAATGCAACGCGAAATTTGGCTTAGATCATTGAACGCATCCTGCGCTGCAACAAAACTGTCATGACCGCGCGTTCGCAACGAGCATCGCGGCCATGAGCCTTGCACACATGAGCCTTGCAGACAGGAGAGCCACGATGTCCGCCGTTGCCGAGCTTGCCGTAGCCGAGAAGACCGAAACCAAGGTGACGCCACAGATCAAGGCAGAGCCCGAAGCGAAGTCGCAGGACGTCCTCCTGCACGTGCGCTATTCGCCCGACTCTTCGATCTTCTTTATCGACTCTTGCCCCTCTTGCCTCAGCTCCGATGCTTGGCTGAAGCTGCTGCTCACCGAGGCATCCGATTGCTATCGCGCGCTCGCCGGCGGCCGCGGCTTCTTCCGCATCCCTTCGGAACGCTTCTCCGCCATCCTCGTCAAAGCCGCGAAATAGCGGTGGCGCCAGTACCGCCGCGGTGATCTCGATCAGCGGCGGTACTGCACGAACGGACTGAGCGTCGCCACGCGATCGTACAGCCGCCGCGCCTGGCTGTTGTCCAGCTTCGTTGCCCAATAGGTGCGGCTCGCCCCGCGCCTATCGGCTTCCTCGTACACCGCTTTGATGAGCGCGCGCCCCACGCCGTGCCGGCGCGCGTCGCGGTCTACGTAGAGATCTTCCAGATAGCAGTAGCTCGTCGACGACCACGTCGAGGGGTGAAACACGACGTGCGCGAGCCCGATGGGACGGTCATGCTCGTCCACCGCGACGGCACCCCAGAAGCCATCCTTCTCGCCGATGAGGCGCTCCCAGGTCAGGTCGATCACGTCGGCCGGAACCTTCGCCTCGTAGAAATTGATGTAGCCGTGGAACAGCCGATCCCACGCCTCGCGATCTGAAGCGCGCAGCGGCCGAATGCTGACGTCACTCTCAACGCTCATCTTTGCCTCATCCAAGCCAAAGCGTCGCTAGCCCCAGGAACGAGAAAAACCCTATGACGTCTGTCACTGTTGTGACGAACACCGTGGACGCCACGGCGGGGTCAAACCCTAGCCTGTCGAGTGCTAGCGGAATGAAGATGCCTGCCAGCGCTGCCGCGATCATGTTGATGATGATGGCGACGGCAATCACAACGCCGAGCTGATCGGCACCGAACCAATACACAGCAAGAAGTGACAGGAACACCGCGAACGTCAAGCCGTTGATTAGTCCAACAGCGGCCTCGCGTGCCACAACGCGTGGGATATTCGCCGGGTTGAGCTGACGCGTCGCCAGTGCACGCACACTGACAGTCATGGTCTGAGTTCCCGCGTTGCCACCCATCGAAGCAACCATCGGCATCAGCACCGCGAGCGCCACCATCTGCTGGATGCTGGCGCCGAACATCTTGATCACCGACGCCGAGACGACCGCGGTGCCCAGATTGACGAACAGCCACGCGAGACGCGGCGGCGCGATCTGGCGCACGCTGTCCGTCAGCCGTTCGTCGCCGACGCCGGCCAGCAGCTTTGCGTCCTCGTCCGCCTCCTGCTCGATGACCTCGACGACGTCGTCTACGGTGACGACACCGACGAGTCGGTCGTTACTGTCGACGACGGGCGCCGCCATCAGGCCATAGCGCTCGAACTGCCGCGCCACCTCTTCCTGGTCGGCGGTCGCGAACACGATGTGGCGATCGGTGTCCATGATCTTCGCGATCGGCAGGTCGCGCTTCGAGCGCAGCAGGCGCGAGATGTCGACGCTGCCGAGAAGGTGGTATCCGGGATCGACGACGAAGATCTCCGAAAAGGTATCCGGCAGATCCTCGGTCTCCCGCGCGAAATCTATGACCTGCCCCACGGTCCAGAACGGCGGCACCGCGACGAAGTCTGCCTGCATGAGGCGGCCGGCGGTTTCCTCCGGATAGAGCAGGTTACGCTGCAAGGCAGCGCGGTCGCCCTGCGGCAGCTGATCCAGGATCTCCTTCTGGTCGTCCTCTTCGAGGCCTTCGAGGAGATAGGCGGCATCGTCGGTATCGAGGTCGCTGACGGCCTTGGCCAGCACGTCGTTCGGCAGCGCCTCGGACAGCTGATCGCGCACCTTCTCGTCGACGCCGACAAGCGCTTCGAAGTCGAAGTCCGGTCCCAGCGCCTCGATCAGTGCGACGCGCTGTTCGGGCCCGAGCCATTGGATAAGGTCAGTAAGGTCGGGCCCCTTGACGTCTGCAACCAGTGACCGCAGCGCCGCAGTGTCCTGGGCTTCCAGCGCCTCGTCGACCGCATGGAACAGATCGGCACTCGGCTTCACTTCCTGCTCACGGCCGGCGCTGGTGCCGTTCTGCGTATTTTCCAAGCGCACACTCCGTCTGCGTCGGGTCGCGCCGCGGCGCCCAGCAAGTGACTCTCAATCGACCGAATGATGCCCGGCTTAGCACGTTGCTGCGCGCTGCGCAGTCTGGTGCGCAGATGCAACAACACACTCAAAGATGAACGCAATTGCAAAACTTTTACAGAAAATCTTAGTGGTTGCGGACTAGTTAAGCCCCTTGAGCAGCGCGCGGTGACCATCCTCACCGCATGATCGACAACGGGCGAAATGTACCGATGCGGTGGTTGAGTACATTGTGCTTGGGGAGCGTTTGCCTTCTGTCGTGCGGCGATATCTCGAAGCCCAGCGCCCAGGAAGCTCCGCCTCATCCAGCTGCCCAGGTCGCCAACTGCGCCACCCGCGCCGACGTGCTCGGCCTCTCCCGCATCGTCGAAGTCGACACGTCTGAAGGTCCGCTGTTCGGGCGCGGCCAGAAAGGCGGATTTGATTTCCTCAAGGACGGCGAAATCGTCCTCACCTTCGACGACGGCCCCTCTCGCTCACACACGCGCAACATCTTGAAGGCGCTGGCCCAGCACTGCACCAAAGCGACGTTCTTCATGGTCGGACGCATGGCAGCATCCGATCCGGCCATGGTGCGCGAGGTCGCAACCGCCGGGCACACGATCGGCAGCCACACCTGGTCGCACGCCAAGCTCTCCAGCCTCACCGCCGACAAGGCCGAGGAAGAGGTCGAACTCGGCCTCAGCGCCGTCGCCACAGCGCTTGGAGCGCCGGTCGCCCCATTTTTCCGCTTCCCGTATCTGCGGCCCAATGCAGCGGCGGTCGAGTATCTGAAGGCGCGCCACATCGCCAGTTTCATGATCGACGTGGATTCGCGCGATTTCCGCACCCGCGATCCAGCAGAGGTGCAGAAGAACGTCCTCACGCAGCTTGCCGGACGTCACAGAGGAATCCTCCTCTTCCACGATATCCAGCCATCGACCGCGAACGCCCTGCCGGCGCTGCTCACTGAGCTCAAAAAGCGCGGCTTCAAGGTCGTTCACATGGTGCCGAAGCAGACTGCCGAGACGCTGCCCGAATATGATGCGCGCGCCGCCAAGCTGATCGCCCACAAGATGCAGGCGGCCAGCAAGGAGCCTCTGGCGCCCCGCTCGCTCACTTGGCAGCAATCGCAGCAGAGCGCGGGCGATGATGGCACCGAGGTGCTCCCTTGGGCGCATCAGCGCAACACATCGTCCCAACTGTCCACCGGCTCGACCGCCTCGCCTACCAACGAACCGGCAACCGTGCCATGGTATAAAAAGTGGTTCACGCCATGAGCGCGTGTCGAAACGAGTACGAGTTGCGTATCCCTCTGCCCACGCGGGCGCCTAACCGATTGAGGTGTACTTTGAACCGTCGTTTCTCCCTTGCGTGCGCCATGGCCACTTTTGCATCGGCACTCGCACTACCTGCACTGGCCGATGAAGCCTGCAAGGACCCCAAGAACGCTCTTGGCGTCTCGAGCATCGTCGAGATCGACGCAAAGTCGGGCCCCCTCTACGGCGCCTTCACCAAATACGAGAAGGAGCCGCGCTTTCTCGGACCCAAGGAGGTCGTGCTGACCTTCGACGATGGCCCGATGCCCAAGTACACCAAACCGATCCTCGCAGCCCTCGACAAGTTCTGCACCAAGGCGACGTTCTTCTACGTCGGCCAGATGGCCCAGGCTTATCCTGACATGGTCAGAGAGGTGATGGGCCGCGGCCACACGATGGGCACGCACACCTGGTCGCATCCTCTCAACCTCCGCTCCCTTTCCCTCGAGCGCGCAACCGACCAGATCGAGCGCGGCTTCGCCGCCGTGGCGCTCGCTGCCGATCAGCCCATCGCGCCGTTTTTCCGGTTCCCGGGCCTGAGTGACTCCGGCCCGCTCCTCGCACACCTGCAGGAGCGCGGCATCGCCGCTTTCACCGTCGATGTAGTCTCCAACGATAGCTACATCGGCAGCCCTTCCCGCCTGGCCGCGCGCACCATCCAGCAGGTCGAGCGTCAGAACGGCGGCATCATCCTGTTCCACGACATCAAGGCATCGACCGCCGCCGCATTGCCGACCATCCTCGCCGAGCTGAAGAAGCGCGGCTACAAGGTCGTGCATATGCGCGCAAAGGCCAACTTCGAGCCGCTCCCCGCGCTCACCGCCGAGCTTGAGACCAAGCGCGCCGCGGCCGAGGCCAAGAAGTCGGGCGGCGAGACGGCGGAAGCCGCCGCCACCGAAAAGAAGCTCGTGCCCTTCTATGCACCGATCATGGTCTCGACACTTGAAGAGAAGAACGAGCCGGAAGTCACCGTGCTGGAGCCTGAAGCGAAGGAGCGCGTCCACGCCGGCGGCACCCACGCCACTGCCAGCGCCCCTGTCGCCTCCGCCGAAGCCAGCACCGGAGACGTCACGCAGCCCGTAACGCAAACGCGTAGCAAGAAGCACGCACGCAAGCGGCACAAGCCGGACGCAGATCCGTTGAGCCTCAGCAATGCGATCAGCGGCCGCTGGTAGCCCTCTCTCATTGATGAACTAGGTCGAGGTGCGCTAGGCGGACGAAGCGCCGCTCGCCACCTCGACAACCCGCCGCGCTTCTTCAAGCCCCTGCTCCGGCGTGCCCGAAGCATCGACCTCGTACCAGGTGATCTCACCGAGATCATAACCGAGCTGCTCGCGCACGACGCGCTTGTCGGCGTCCGAGGCGTCCCCTTGCCGCCGCTCGACTCTCGCGATCAGAGTCTCGGCCGGCGCCTGCAGCCACAGCCCGATGAACGGACAACCCGCATCGCGCGCAATCGTCTCGATATTCGCCCGCTCCTCTTCGTTGGCGAATACCGCATCGACGATCACTGCATGGCCAGCAGACAGCGCCCGCCGCGCCTTGTCCTCGACGATGCTGTAGACGCGCTGCGCCGTACCGACGCGATAGTGCTGCCGGTCGAGCCGCTGCGTCTCCGGAATGCCGAACAGACGCTTGCGCTCGACATCGCTGCGCAGATGCAGCGCACCCGGCGCACATCCGACAAAGGGGGCGAGCTGAGCCGCTAGCGTCGACTTCCCCGTTCCCGACAATCCCCCTACCGCAATCAACACCGGCGGAGGCGGAGCCAGATAGCTGCGCGCCAGCAGCGCGTTGCGATGGATCTCCGCCCGCAACGCCGTCTGCGCTTCGGGTTCGAGCTGCTCCGTGCGCGCCATCGCCACCACCGCACGCACACCCGCACGGCACGCGAGGAACAGCGGCAGGCAAGCCAATCCCTCGATCTCGCCACCAATGGGCTCGAACGCAACGTAAGCGTTCAGCACCGCGTTCGCCGCGTGGCGGTCTCCGCGCGCATCGAGATCCATCAGCAGAAAGGCGAGATCGTACAGCACATCGATCGTTGCCAGCGCCTCACTGAATTCAAGCGCGTCGAATGGCACCGGCTTGTTGTCGATCAGCACGATGTTGCCAAGGTGCAGATCGCCATGGCAGCGGCGTACGCAACCCGCGTTGCCGCGCTCCGTCAGCAGCGGCTTCACGCTGTCGAACATCTCGATCAGCCGCTGCGCCACGTCTGGATAGCCAAACTCGAGGGCACTGGAGAGCTGATCGACCACGGGCGCCAGAATGCGCTCGCCGTTGCAAGCGCTCGCAATCGGGCTGTCCTGATGGTAGCGCGCAACCATGTCGGCAAGAGACTTCGCCAGGTCTTCCGCGATCGGGCCCTGCTCCTCCCGATGGCTCAGCACCGCATCCTGCGAAAAGCGGCGCATGCGCACCGCCCATTCGATGATGTCGCCGCGTTCGTCGAGCCCCAAGCTGCCGTCGTCCCTGCGTACGATCGGCACCAGCCCGAGATAGATGTTCGGCGCATGCGGGCGGTTGATCTCCATCTCGCGCACGGCAGCGGCATGCCGCGCATGTAGCGTGGAGAAATCGACAAAGCGCAAGTGCACGCGCTTGCGCAGCTTGTAGGCGTGCTCGCCGACCAGATAGACGCGCGCGATGTGCGTCTCCACCACCTCGACCGGACCGCTATCGCCGTAGCTTGCCGCATCGCGCAGGAACGCATCGATCTGGCGCTCCTCGTCATCGGCGAACGTAAACATCGATTGTCCTCATCGGCTGGAGCGCGCACGCGTCGATAGCAGACCACGCAACGGTGTTGCCGCCCGTGATCTTACGCAAGCGTTTTGCCGATGCGAACGCTACCTTGCAAGACCACGATAGCTTCGGACCCAAAAGGTCCGAAGCATCGGTCATTCAGGCACGCCCAGAAGCCGCTAGACGTCGCTCCGACGTGAGAATTCGGTCTGGCCGCCGGTCGCGAGGATGCGCGCCTGCTCAACCCAGTTCTCGCGCTCGATCCGCCCCTTGAAGTCGAGGATCTGGCTAATGCGCTCGATGTCCGCACCAGTCCAGTTCGCTACCTGCTCGAAGTGCACGATGCCCAGCGAGTTGAGCTTCTTCTCAATCAGCACGCCGATGCCGCGAATGCGCTTCAGGTCGTCACCGTCACGCGATGGGTGGACACCCCAGGCGCCATCAGATCCGACGAGCGCTTCAGAACGTACCGAGCGCAGCGGCGCAACGCTTCCGCCGGTCGGTTCCGCCGCCGGCGTCTCGGCAGCACTGGAAGCGGCGACTGGCTCCGAAGCAATCGCAGGCGGCTCTACGGCGGCAGCAATCTCGGACACCGCGACAGGTGCCACCGCAGCGACAGCCGGGGCAACCACGGGCCCCGCTTCGGGTGCCGGTTCTGGAGCTGGAGCTGGCGCGGCAGCGGCCGGTTGCGCCTCATCGAGCCGCAGCGCGTAGTAAGTCTTGCCACCCTCGGCCAGAACCCGCGCCTGTCCAACCCAGTTCTCTTTGTCGACACGGCCCGGCGAGCCCAGGGCGTCGTCGATGAGTTTGATATCCGCAGCGTTGAGCAACGCAAAATCGGCATAGCGCTGCACGCCGAGTTCCTTGAGCTTGCGCTCATTCAGGATGCCGACACCGCGAATGCGCTTAAGGTCATCGCCCGGGCCGGACGCAGCCAGTGGCAGCTGCGGTACCACGGCGGCCGCAGCCACGGCGGGAGCTGCAGCCACCACTGCGGCCGCGGGCTCTGTAAACTGAGGCACCGGCATACCGCGGTCGACGCGCCGCGAGTAATACGTCTCGCCACCCGTCGCCAGAATGTGAGCCTGCCCGACCCAATTCTCCTGCTCGATGCGACCCGAGGCTCCAATGCGCTCGCCGAGACCTTTGACGTCGGCCGACGTCAGTCCGGCAATATCGGCAAAGCGGCGAATGCCGGCGTCCTTGAGCTGCTTCTGCACCACGCTATCGATGCCGCGGATGCGAGTGAGGTCATCGCTTGGCGCAGCGCCGCCGTCCTGCGGCTGCACCGGCGCGCCAGAACCCGACGTCACCGAAATCGACGAAATAGGCTTTGCCTCCGGGGGCGGGGCTGACGCAGCGGGTTCGGGCGCTTGAGGCGCCACCGCCGGAGCGGTCGTTACCGGTGCCGGCGCCGCAGCGGCAGGAGCAGGTGCTGCTGCAGCAGGAGCGGGGGCCGGGGTCGGCGCGGCGGCCGGCTCAGGAGGCGGCGCCGGCTTTGCGGCGACCGTGGCTGCAGCAGCGGCTGTCGCAACTGCCGCCGCACCCGTCGCGGCCTGCCCGCTGATGGCGCGATCGAAGCGGCCTTCCTCAGCGCTAGCGCGCGGGGTCACCTCAATCTTCGGCTCCCCGGGAGCCGGTTGGTGCGGAATGCTGCTGACCGCCACGTCCGGGCTCTTGGCCGCCCGGCTGTAATAGAAGCGCCGCTTCAGGCTGCACGCCAGCAGGCCACCGAAAAAGAACGCGGCCGCGAGCAGCAGCCACGCCTGCCAAAGCAGCTCCGACATAACTTCACTCCCCAAATTTCATTAGCGCGCGTTTCCCCGCGCGTCAGTCTTCCACCCTGGCACACGCAATCCACGCCACAATGAATCCGGCAGCGAACGCCGCCGCGGCGTACCAAACAAGATTAGCGAGCAGATAGTCCATTGCGCGTCCCCTGCTTTCGTACGGGCATCGGCGGCAGTGGCGCAGCGCGCGCCGCGACCGTCAACTCGATGCGCCGGTTCCTCGCCCGGTTCGCCTTGCTGTCATTCGGCGCCACCGGCTTCTGGTCCCCGTATCCGACGGCAACCAGACGCCCATCGTCAATGCCCTTATGGATCATATAGCTCGCAACCCCCCGTGCCCGGTGTCGCGATAGCACCTTATTATGTCGGGACTTCCCCGAAGAATCGGCGTGGCCGGCGATGTGCAGCGTCGCCTCCGGACAAACGTTCAGAGCGCCGACAAGCCCGTCCAGAACGGCTTTTCCTGACGTGTCGATCCGGGCATCGCCCCGGGCGAAATGCACTTCTGCAAGCCGAGCCGCCTCCTTCACACGCTCGATGCATGAGCCCGGTTCTGCAATGTTGCCCGGCGGCAACGCAGCAGTATCAAAGCGCGGAGGCTTCGCCGGCGCGGGCGCTATCACCCCCGACAGCCAGCTGGATACCGCGGAAGCCCCCTGATCGCGCGTCGAAGCGCCATCGGCCTTTGCCGACGCCACAACAGGCTTTCGCTCTGGAGCGATGGGCGCAGGATCACCCCCAGGGTGCGCATCGCCCGCCCCGTTCGCTGGCGAGGTTGAAACGGGCTCCGGCGCGGCGGCCGCCACCTCGGCAGGCTTTCGCTCGGGCGGAGTGACACTCTCCTGCGGCGCCTGCTCCGCCTTCTGCTCAAGCGCGGCCACATCGCCCGGTTTGCGCAATGGCAGCTCCGTTGGGGCCGCGTCAGTGGCCGTTGCCTCGCCGTGCGCCTGATCTACAGCAGGCACAGGTTCGGCGTGAGCAGCGGCACCAGCTGCAACGTTCTCTCCGGTTGGTAGCGCCGCGACCTTCTGATCAGGAAGCACGTCGGCCGCCGTGACCGCATCGGCCTTGGCTTCTGCCGCCTCACTCACAGTAGAGGCAGCCGGTGCGTTGTCAGCAGCAGCCGGGGTTGCATCCGGCCCGAGCGAAGCGGGCGACACCTCATGCGTTGCGACGGTTACCTCGGGCGTGCCATCGGCTTCCCGAATATGCCCCAACACCGCCTCGGACTGATGCGCCTCTGACCACACGCCACCCTCAGGGGACGCATCCGCGACCATCTTGTCGTGCTCGCCGACGGCATCGGCGCTGGCAACGGGCACGGCGTCACCTAGCGGTAAGGGCTCGCTGTCACGCAGCACTCGCCCCGGCGCCCCTCCGTCGGTCGCCGGCGTGATCGGCACGTCCCTGATCGCCGGAGCAATCGAGCGCGTACGCACGATCCGCACACCCCAGACGTTGCGCACGACATTCGCGGCCTCCGCCAGCTGCATGCGGTCGGCTGGCTGCCCGGCAAGAAGGCCGTCGCGGCCATCGAATGCCACCACGGCCCAGTCGTGCCCCGCCGCGCGCAGGGCGTCGGTGCTGCGCCGCTCCAGATCCTGTTCTATGTGAGAATGTTGGGCCTGCACCGCCAGCCAAGCCAGCATAGCGATGGGGATAAGTCCCCACAGCCAGCGCATTGGATGGCATCTCATGCGCGCCGGAGTCTCCGCATTCGGTGCAACTGACACAATGCTACCGAGACCCCGCGTCCCGCCTTCGATGCAATAATACCCCGGCGCCGGACCAGCCGGCTTATTGCCTCATGGCGCATGCCATCCGGCAAGGAGGACTATAGACAAGCCCAATCGGCTTTCCAAGCCGAGCCGACGCACCCCGCACCCGGTCCCTTAGAAAAAAGTCAATTAATGGCGTTGCTTGCGCAAGGGCACCGGCTCGGACGCAGGAGTCTGAGCGGGCCTCTCTGGAGCCATTTCTCGGATTGCGTCGGCCTCGCGCATCGCCTCCCGCATCCTCAGGTCCTCGTAGCGCTCCGCGATATACGAACGGGTCAGCGGCACGGCATAGGCGCTGCGCGCACACTGGACCTGGAACACCGCCACGTTCTGGAACCGGAACGCCGCCTCGCAGCAGGCGAGATAATATTCCCACATGCGGCAGAAGCGTTCGTCGTAGAGAGCCATCGCCTCGTCCCTGCGCGCCATGAAGCGGCGGCGCCAGGCCAGAAGCGTTTCGGCGTAGTGCATCCGAAGGCACTCGACATCGGTAACGATCATGCCCGCGCGCTCGATTGCCGGAATGATCTCCGACAGCGCCGGAAGCTGCCCGCCGGGAAAAATATACTTGTCGATCCACGGATTGGGATACCACGGGCCATCCATCAGCCCGATCGTGTGCATCACCATCACGCCATCGGGCTTGAGCAATTCGCGGCACTTGTTGAAATAGGTGCCGTAAAAGCGCGGCCCCACGTGCTCGAACATCCCGACCGATACGATGCGATCGAAGCTGCCCTCAACCTCGCGATAATCCTGCAGCACGAAGCGCACGCTATCGGCAACGCCGGCCTTCTCGGCACGCCCGCGCGCAATCTCCAGCTGCTCGGTCGACAAGGTGATGCCCTGCACCTGCCGCGCGCCACCCATCTGCTTGATATACAGCCCGAGCCCGCCCCAGCCGCTGCCGATATCGAGAACGCGGCTGTCAGGCTCGACCAGCAGCTTCGCGGTCACGAGCCGCTTTTTCGCCAGCTGCGCCTCTTCCAGTGTGCAATCGGGGCGCTCGAAATATGCGCAGCTGTATTGCCGGTCCGGATCGAGGAACAGCTCATACAGCCGATGGTCGAGATCGTAGTGATGCGCAACGTTGCGACGGGAGCGCCAACGATTGTTGCGGCTGACGAAATTGCGCGTCAGGAAGCGCATCCGGCCGAGCAGGCGCGCCGGCAGCGAACGGTCTTCGACCGTCGCATCGCGCAGCACCAGCGCAAGAAAATCGTAGATCGTGCCGCGTTCGACGACCACTCGGCCGTCCATGAACATCTCGCCCAGCCGCAATTCCGGATTGAGGACCACGCCGCGCTCTGCGCCCTTGTCGAGGAAGCGTATTTTCACTTCCTCGCCGGTGCCATCGCCGAAGGTGAACTCTCGGCCACTCGCAGTCACCAGCGTCAGGGAGCCGCGCTTCACATACTGCGAGAGGATTGTCGTCAGAATTTTTTCCATGACGCGACAACCGGGCAATTGAGCGACCAGCCTAACGCCGAGCCGAGGCCCGACGCAAGTTGAAGCAACAGCTCAAGGCTACTCGCATAATCTTATGAGGAGCTAAATGCTGCGGCAATAATGCCGTGATCAAACTATAGGCAAAAGAAATGCGCGGCTCTCTCGGTGCGCGCGCAATTCGTCCAGGTCCAAGCGCATCGTCGCGCTGACACTTCTCACGCGATCATCGCGCGGCCGGCCCTGATCCTGGCCTCTGCTTCGGCCACCATGCGCCCGATGATCTCGCCGGCGGGCTCCACCGAGTAAATGAGCCCGGCACCTTCGCCGACGAACGTATTGGAGTTCTCTGCATCGCCCGCGCTCCATGCGGCGCGATATTTCGCGGCCTCCTCGTCAGCGACGGTGGCCAGCGCTTCTTCTCGCCCATGCCAGCGCGAAATGAACGAATTGCGCAGCACCCGCGCCGTATAGCGCGACGGCCAGTCCAGCTTGCGCGCCAGATCCATCACCTGCGACCTGATCGTATCATCGCCCGTTGCCGCCAGCGCCGCAGCGTGCATGGCCGGCGCCACATTGGCTTCCCGCGACGCCCACAGCCGCGATCCGACGAGAACGCCGTCGGCGCCGAGCATCAATGCGGCGGCAAGCGCGCGCCCATCGGCTATGCCGCCCGCGGCGCAAAGCAGCGTTTCGGGCGATCGCGCAGCGATGAGATCCGCCACCTCAGGCACCAGCGTCATCGTCGCGCGCTTCTCACCGTGTCCGCCGGCCTCCGTCCCCTGTGCCGCAATAATGTCTGCGCCGCACGCGATCGCATGCTCAGCGTCCCGGCGCGTCTGCACTTGGCAGATCAGTTTGGCCCCGCTCTCCTTTATACGTGCCGCAAACGGCTCCGGATTGCCGAACGAGAGGCAGATGGCTTTCGGCCTGTGCGCCAGAACAAGCGCGAGCAGATGCGGCTGCTTCTTCAATGACCAGGTGATGAACCCGCAGCCGACGGCAGCATTGCCGGCGTTGCGCCACTCCGCCTCCAACCAGTCGGCATCGCCATACCCGCCGCCGATGAGACCGAGCCCGCCGGCCTCCGACACCGCCGCAGCGAGCTTGCCGCCGGCTGCGAAAGCCATGGGTGCAGAGATGATCGGATGGCGAATACCGAGCGCTTCAGTCAGGCGGGTGGTGAGAGTCACGTCGAAGCTCCTTTTTGTTATTGTTGCTCTTCCAACGACGCGTGGAGCTGGCTACGGCGCGTTCACCGCTGCCAGCCGTCCGCGACCGAGGTGCAGATCGATTCCGTGCTTCAGCGACTCGGCAATCCGCTGCGCGCGATCGACGAACAGCGCCGCCGCATCGGGCGGACAAACAGCGTGGGCCGTCTCCGCGAACAGCGCCAGCCAGCGTGCAAAGTGCTCGCCTTCGATTGCCGGCAGCGCCGCATGCACCGCCATCGGCCGCCCCTCGTACGTGCCCGTCATCAGTGTCACCGAAGACCAGAAGCGGCACAGCTTCGCCAGATGCGCGTCCCAGTCATCTATCTGTGCATCGAAGATCGGCCCGAGCATCTCATCGCGCCGCACGCTGGCGTAGAAGGCGTGGACGAGCGCTTCGATCATCGGCTCGGTAATGCCAACCGCAACTCCGGGTGCCTTGGTGTGTCGATCGTGCATGACTCGTCTCCATCGAGACCGATGCCATAGCATGCCCCGATGCCGCCGCACCGCTGGCAGGCCATTCAAACCGACGTGAAGTTCAAACGATCAATCGACTGATTGATCAGCCCTATCGTGCGGACGCCTCCATCGCCGACATCGGCGGAGGACGGCGAGGTCGTCAAACCACGCACAAAAGTGAACGCCGCCGAGAGCGCGGCAAATAAAAAAAGGGGCCAGAGGTCTTCACCTCCGGCCCAGCGCACAGGGAACAGCCAAGGGAGTGTGCGCTCAGTTCTTCGCCAAATCCCGCTGGGTCGCTCTCACGCGCGGGGGAGGGTCGCGGGTGAGAGGCCGATCGCAGCGGTCCGAAGGCTTCAGTCCTTCGGATGTGTACGCAGACGCAACGGGTCGTAGAACGGCATCTGCACGACGACAGCGCGCAACTCGCCCTTGTCGTGCACCACCACTTCCGTGCCGAGCGCCGTAAACGCCGGTTCGATCTGCGCCATCGCCAGAGACTTCATCAGATGCTGGCTGTAGACGGTGCTGGTGACGACGCCGACTTCCTTGCCGCCGACGGTAATCTTCGCACCCGGCTCGACGACGCGGTCGCTCGCCACCTCGAGTCCGGAGATGAACGAGCGCTCCTTGCCCTTGCGCTCGATCAGCGCCTGCTTGCCGACGAAGTCCGGCTTGGACAGATCAACCGTCCAATCGGCGCGGACTTCCCACGGCGTCGTATCGCCATGCGGCATGTCGAATGGGAAGAACAACAGGCTGCTTTCCACGCGAACGGTATCGAGGCACGCCCACGAGACAGGGATGATGCCCTTCGACTTGCCGATCTCGAGGATCGTGTCCCACAGATAGGGCGCATTCGCCGCCGAGCAGAACACTTCATATCCGCGCTCGCCGGAATAGCCGCCGCGCGCCAGGCGCACCTTCTTGCCGAACAGCGTGGTCGGCTCGTGGCGGAAATAGCCGAGGCCCGCAAGGTTCATCGGCGTGTGCGGTGCCAGCGTCTCGAGCGCCAGCGGACCCTGCAGCGACAGAATATGCACGTCGTTGTCGCGCTCGATCTTGACGTCGTACTTCGAGGCAACCGCGATCATTGCGTCTTCGAACGCGCCGCCGCCGTGCGAGATGCGGAACTCTTCGGGACCATCGACATAGACGATCACGTCGTCGACCAGCGCGCCCATCTCGTTGACGATGTTGCTGATGTGGGAATCGCCCGGCTTCGCCTTCGACACATCGGACGTCAGCAGATGATTGAGGAACGCCAGCGAACCGCTGCCCGTGACATTCAACATCTTCAGCATGGAAACGTCGAACAGGCCCGCGCGATAGCGCACCGCCGCTGTCTCTTCGTACGGGTCCGTGTTGTAGTTCTGCGGGATCGGCATGTCGTTCCAGGCCGTCGACAGATCCGCGCCCAGCGCTCTGTGCCGGTCATTCAAGACCGACTGTCGGGGAAATTTTGCTACCGTCATTGGCATCTCACTCCGGTTGTTTTCTTGAGGTTTGATTTGCGGGGCGCCAGGAAAATCATCGGGCCAACCGCCCGGGCTCGTCGCTGCACCGTCGTCGAACTGCGACAGCCACTCGACAGTCGTTGCCTGATACCGGGTGATGCCCTTGTAATCGACCAGCTCCGGCGGCAGCGACTTCAGCACGCGATGGAACCGCCGCGCCCACTTCGGCACGGTCACCAGCTCCTTCATCTTGATCAGGTAGCAGCGGATCGAGAACATGATCGCGTTCGAACGCGGCAGCCGCCATAGACCCTGCAGCTCGACGCGCAAGTGCACCTTGTCGCCGACGTTCTCAGGCGTCACCGTCGTGCGATCGACGCCCCATTTGTGGTAGTTCTCCGGGCTCGTATCGAGCCGCGGGTTGATCGTCATCGTCCAGTTGAGCCGCCGCACCGGATGCCCGTTCTGAAGGTTCAGCAGGAACTTCAGCGCCCGGTCGAACACACGCGCCTTGTGCGCCAGCGGTACCGGCCCGTGCCATTCGGTGAAGTTCATGCCGACGTCGAAATCGAGCGACCAATCCGCCTGCGTGGTGATGATCCCGGCATCCATCCACAACTGGCCGTCACGCTGATCCTGCAGCGAGAAGTCGCCCTGGCACTGGCGGCCGATGTATTCCATCGGCCCGTACGGCAGCGTCGTTTCATCGCCGAACGTGAACCGCTGCTCAATGCCGAGCGGACGATTGATCCAGTGCCACTTGTCTCCGTCCTTGTTGAGCGTGAAGTGCTCCGGATACTTGTCCGCCATTGACGTCATCAACAGCTCGAGCATGTCCCACTGCGCCGGCATCATGTGCGGCAGCGCCTGGCAGCGCTTGGGATCCTTGTCGAGCACCAGCGCCCGGTCGCGCATCTCCGAGACATAATGCTCGTCGATGTCGATCGGGAACTCGAAGACAGATCCCTTGGGACCGGGCACATGCGGCTCGATGTTGACCGAGTACATGTACTGATCCTCGACGAACGGAAACGGGAACCGCTTGATCGCCGTGGGACTGTTGGAAAACGTGAAATCGTCGCGGAACGTCTCGTCCTTGAAGACTAGGCCCATGCTCTTCCTCCGAGCTTTGATTAAAGATCCAGCGTCAGCGTGCCCGAGGCGCGCGAGACGCAGATCATGATTTTGCCGCCGGAAGCCTTTTCTTCCGCGGTGAGGTAGTGGTCCTGGTGCTGCAGGGAACCGCTGCACGCTTCAACGCGCGTTTCACACTGCCCGCAAGCGCCACCGCGACACAGCGACGGAGCGTCGACGCCATTCGCCTCCAACGCTTCGAGGATGCTCTGCTGCGGCCCCACGATGATGTCACGGCCCGACCGCGCCAGTTTCACGGTGAACGACGAACCGACCGGCGGTGCAGCAAACTTCTCCGAGTGCAGGTTTTCGCGAGGCCAGCCCGCGGTGCGTCCGGTCTCCAATGCCCACTCGATCATCGCCGCAGGTCCGCAAACGTACATGTGCGTCCCGAGCGGTTGCCCCGACAGCACGTGAGCCAGAGGCATTCTCTCCCCCAGGTCATCCCGGTAAAGATGTGCCCGCTTCCCATATGTCGTCTGCAAGTAGTCGCAGAATGCGCCGCTCGAAGCTGATCGCATTGCATAGTGCAGCTCGAAATCGGCTCCAGCTGCGCTGAGCTCCCGCATCATGGCGATGAACGGCGTGATGCCGATGCCTCCGGCTACGAGAATGTGCCGGCGCGCCATGCGTGCGACCGGGAAGAGATTTACCGGATCGCTAATGTCGAGTTCGCTTCCGCGCTCGACTTGCTCATGCATAAACTGTGAGCCACCACGAGATTCAGGCGCTCGCAGCACGCTAATCTCATATCCGCTCGTGTCGCCAGGCGCACTGATCAGCGAATAGGGATTGCGCCACGTGTGTCCGTTGCCGTGCATTGACACGATGACGTGCGAGCCCGCTGAGAACGCCGGCAGGGGACGTCCGCTGATTTCTTCGAACCGGAACCGCTTGATTCCTTCGGCGACGCGCTCGACCTGCGAGACGCGCACGCGATGCGATGCAGTTTTTGTCATTGGAATGGCACCTGCTCAGGAACCTCGCCCGCGACTTCCGCATCGACGCACACGCCGATGAACGCGGCGTGCCTGCGCGAATAGTGATCGCGCACGACCAGCGTCAGACCGCAATTGGTGCATGTAACGGGGCTAGCCATCACGTTCTCGATCAGTCCCTTGCAATGCACGCATTGCACGCGGCGCTTAAGCGAACCGCGATGCTCGGCGCGAACCGAAAGATGATCGACACCAAACCGCATGGCCCGCTGCACGGCTGAACCGATCAGCGGCTCCGAACCCGCAGCGTATATGCGCGTACCCATCTTCGCGCGGAAAAGACGCTCTCCGAGCGCCGCCGCGGCCGCGTTGATGTTCGGCAGCACTGTTGTGCGAGCCGGTTGCAGCCGCGCGACGTCGAGATCGATGCTGCCTGCATCCGGATAGTCGTCCGCGCACAGCAACACGGTTGTCTTGTTCGCGAACTCGGCACCGCCCTTGCCGAGCATATCGATGACGGCAACCGCTCCAGCGCGGTCACAAACGACGATATTGCTTGCGGCGTGGAGGTCTGGCTCCAAAACCGCATATACGGGTCGGCTTTTGACTTCGCTTGCTAGCAAAGCTCTGTCTCCTGTTATCTCTAGCAGCGCATACCGCGCCAATTGAAATGGCCGGAGTGGCGCCGACCGCCGCTCCGGCCGGAGGATCAACCCGGCAGCTGGAAGAACCAGTTGGCCGCGAGCACGATCGCAATACCGACGATCAGCGCGACGTAGGGAAGGATGCCGGCGCGCTTCTTAGCCAGATCTCCCTGCGTGAGCCCAAGGTCGGCGAGCATGTGATCAGGGAACTTGCCCTTGTCCTGCACGTAGTGACGGAACCAGAACACCGGCACGATGAGAGCGGCGGCGATGAAGCCCGCCCACAGCGCCCACGGGTTCCACACCTTGGCGCCTGCGCCGAGGAACACGGCGTTGACGTAGGCAAACACCACGCCGATGCCGAGCAGGAACGTCGGTGCCTTCCACGGCCGCACCACATCGCCGTTGTCAACGCGATGGATCCAGCCGGCATTGAGATTGAGGAAGTTGAAGATGATGTAGCCGACGTTCGACACCGCCAAGATGAAGAAGAAGCTGGTGGCATCGGCACAAGCGATCGCAAGTACGACCAGGTTGAAGCCGAGGTCAGTCCACATAGCGCGCGTCGGCGCACCATGCTCGTTGACGTGGCTGAGGTAGCGCGGCAGCCAGCCATCGACGGACCCCTGGTATAGAGTGCGCGACGAGCCTGCCATAGCCGTCATGATCGACAGCAGCAGCGCCATGATCATCAGCATCACCAGGATATTGGTGACGAAGCCCGATCCCCCGACCATCGACGCCATGGCTTCGGCAACGCCCGAGCCATCGACGATGGGCGTCGCCAGCATGCCTTCGAGACCGAGCACACCCTGGAACGTGAATGGCACCAGCGTGTACAACAGCAGGCACAGAAGACCCGAGTAGAAGATGGCCTTGAACGTGTCGGTCTTCGGGTTGCGGAACTCGCTCGTGTAGCAGATCGCCGTCTCGAACGCGTACGTCGACCACGCCGCGATGAACATGCCGCCCAGCACCAGCGTCCATCCACCGATGTTCCAAGAACCCGGCTCCGGCGCATAGGCCGCAGCGAGCGGAGTGATCGGAGAGTAGTTCGACCAGTTGATCTGCCCGGTGATGATCGGAACGATGCCGACGATCAGCATCGGAATGATCACCACGAGAGCGATATATTTCTGCACGTTCGCGGTGCCCATGATGCCGCGATGCTGGATCGAGAACACCAGCAGCATCAGGATCGCGCCGATGAAGAACGCTGCGTTGAGCGAGAACGAGACGGGGCCCAGCGCATGCGAGAACAGCGTCCATTCACGGATCGCCGGCGTCAGCGCGGCAACCGCATCCTGGCTCAGCAGCGCACTGATGGCGTCCTGCGCCGTTTTGCCGGCGTTTGCGCCGAGCCATTCGACGACACGCGGTGAATCCGCGGTGATCGAACCGGCGTGCGCCTTGATCCACGCAAGAGCCGGCGCGGAATCCGCAGCAGGAATCGGTGCCAAGGCGTTCAGGATGTAGGCGGCGGCGATTGAACAGCCCAGCGACAGCACCGGCGTCCAGGCGAGCCAGTTACACCACACCGACAGCGGCGCGATGAGCTTCGAATATCGAACCCAGGCCGCAGCACCGTAAACCGACGCGCCGCCCGACTTGTTGGGGAAGAGACCCGCGATCTCTGCGTAAGTGAAGGACTGAATGAACCCCATGAGCATGGAGCAGATCCAGACCAGGAACGCGACCTTGCCGGCCGTGCCTGCGATGCCGCCGATTGAGAACAGCACCAGCGCAGGAACGCCGCTTGCCACCCAAAACGCACCTCTCCAGTCGATGGCCCTGATCAACTCTCTGGAAGAGGTCGATGAGCCCGCGACGGGTGTCTGAAGGACCCCCGTAGTCATCTGCGTCACTCCTTGTTGCTGATACTTCTATGAGCATCCGAGCGCTTGGTGATCTGGCAGCCACGCACCCGCGCCCGCCCGCAACCGGAGGGGCGACGGCGAAGTCCCGAGCCTAAACCAAAACCAACCATTTTGAACCAATTAGCACCATAAAGCGCTTGACGGGGTGAGCTTAGATCATCGAAAATTGCGAGCAAGAGAAAAAGTTGCCTGCAGGGAAAGTAATTCGGGCACGCGCTGCGCAGCGTTTGGGCAGCGTTTTTTCGACGGAGTGATCACAAGTATTCGATTGAAAAGGACAAAAATACTGTTTGGTTGATTTTGGTTTGATATGGCACAGTGCCTAGCAAACGAGCGTCAGATTTCGTTGTGTCAAGGGCGGCAAGACGCCTCAACAATGGCCCGCATATCGCAAATGCGAACACAGCCGACGCTGAGAATTTTGCTAATGGTTGCCGAATGAAAGCGACGGTCGATGGTCTCATTGCCCTGGCCGATGGGCACCGGGATGCTGCTGCGCACACATGGCTTCGATCGACGCCCGCGACGGGCGCAAAGGGCCCGATTGACGCTGCCGCGAACAACAATGTGGGTATCGCCGCACTTATTGCAGGCACGCCACAGTTGGCCGCTTCGCGATTGGAGACAGCAACGCAATTGTGGGCCGACTCGCGTGCGCACATCGAACGCACAGACGTACCGCTCGCCGGTCGCGGCTCCGTCTTCCACCTCCGCCTGGCGATGCAGCACCAAGACGCCTTCACGCAGTTGAAGCGACAGCCGCTGCTGGATCTGTGCGCCGCGGGCAGCGCGATTTCGAGGTGCAATTCGGACCTGGCTCGCGCGCGACCACAACAGGCCGCGACCCATCAAGATCTTATCGCACTGCTCACCGCAACGATCGGTCCCGGCTGCGCCGACATACGGCTCCTGGAACTATGGACCGCGCCCGATTGCGAAGCCGTTCGTGCCGCATACCGCGCCAAGGCCGAGGCGCTGGCGCAAAGCGCCGCCAGTTTCAATGTTGATAGCTGCGACGCACGCAGCGAGCTCAAATGCGCTGTGCAGATGACGGTGCTACTGCATCCAAGTCTGCTGCCCGCCCCAACGGCACTCAAATGAGGTGGACCCGACCGACATGACCGATCACGGATTTGGCATCCCTATCGAACCCGCACCGTGGGACCGCGATCTCTCGCCCCTGCCGATGGTCAAGCAAAGCGTCAAGGCCATCGCCACCGACATCTTCAATCGCATCTCCACTGGCGAATATCCTTTCGGAACGCGCCTTCCCGCGGAACGCGATCTTGCGGAGACCTTCCGAGAATCGCGCGCCACGATCCGCCAAGCGCTCGAGTTCCTCGAAACCTATGGAGCCGTGGCGCGCCGCGCCGGCAGCGGAACTTTCGTTTCCTATCGCTCCGACAACGTCCGGCGCTCCAGCGCCGAGGCGGCGGGATACCTCAACGTATCCTCGATTGCCGAGACCATCTCGCCCTTCGAGATGAACGTCGCCGAGTCGATCCTCGAACCCGAAATCGTACGCCTCGCATCGATCTACATGTCGGTCCGCGACCTCACCAAACTCGGCCAGCAGCTCGCGCGATTGGAAGCCATCGTCACCGACGCCGCCGAGTTCGCCGAGGTCGAGAAGCAGTTCATGATGACGATCTGCGAAGGAACTCACAATTCTCTCATCGTCGCCATGTACCGCATCATGCACGAGGTGCGCCGCCAGCCCCAGTGGTGCGCCAACAAGAACCGCACGCTCACCCCGGTTCGCATCCGCGAGGCGCAGCGCGCCCTGCGCTCGCTCTATAACGCGCTCGAACGGCGTGACGTCGACACGGCCGTCGAATGCATGCGCCTCTATATAGCGAGCACGCATGAGGACATGATCTACGCCTCGTCCTGAGAAGCGCGCAGCGCGCCTAAACCCGCTGCTGTGCCAGCGCGGCAGCAGCGGCGGCGTCCGCCTCCTCGCGCTGATCCCACATCAGCTTCATTTCGCGCATGTGCCGCAGCAGAACCGGCCGGTTTTCCGACCACCACCGCACGATCGACGAGAACTCCTGGATGCGTGCGCGACCGTTTTCGATGACGACCACCGGCCAGTCCCCGACCAGCGCGTTGTCGATGCCAAACAGCTCCCGGCCCCACCAGTGCGCTTCGCCGAACGCGTGATGGCCGACCCCGCCGAACTTCATCATCGACAATACCGAGAACGGTTCGAACGTGCGCGCCCGCTGCACGGCGTTCTTCCATAGCTCCAGCGTCGAAACGTATTCCCACGACACCGCGCTCCAGGTGCCCGGATAGCGCGCGCAGAACTCGGCATAGAATTCGTTCGGGTTCTCGAAGTTCACCTGCGAGTCATTGAGGCGCGGGTCGTCGAAGTCGGGAAACTGGAAGACGAACCCTTCCATGAACTCCTGGCTCGTGGCGGCGATCAGCTCCTGATAGTTGTCGCACGTGCATGAGATCATCCGCCCCTTGAAGCCGCGCTTGTAGGCCTCCTTGGTCAGCGCATGCAGGAACGGCTCGTACACCGTATCCCAGCACAAGACGTCCGGGTTCTTCGCCATCAGCTTTTCGACGATCGCACCGAAGTCCGTCGTCTCGATGGGGAACAGGTGCTCCTCCACCAGATCCCAGCCCGCCACCTCGAATGCGGCGCGGTAGGTCGCGATCGAAGGCAGGCCGTGCAGATCGTCCTGAGCACACATGGCAACGGTCTTGCGGCCGGGCTCCTGCCGCGCCAGCCAGTCGACCCCGGTCACGTTGTAGATCGGATGCACCTCGCTCGGTGCCACCAGCGTGGGCGCATCCGGCGTAAGGTCGCTTGGCAGCAGCGTCGCCACCAGCATGCGGTGCTGGTTGATCAAGCGGCGAACATCGTCGGTGAAGTCGTTACCGCCGACCATCAGGATGAACTTCACGCCATCCTCGTTGATCAGCTTTTTGACACCCGCCAGAGCCAGGTCCGGCTCGAAGTTGCTGTCGAATGGCACGAGGTCGACCATGAACCGGCGCATGCCGACCTTGATCCCGCCCGCCGCATTGATGCGGTCCCGCCAGATCAGGCAGCCGTTGAGGCCCGGCTCGGCCCAGGATTTCAGCTTGCCCGTCAGCGGGGCAAGAAAGCCCACCTTCAGCACCGTCCGCGACCCGAGACCATGGTCGGCCATGGCGATCGAGAGCGCCGATGCGAGCGAGCTTTTCGTGCGTGCAGCCATGCGTCCGCCCGGTTGATGTCGCCCCTGAAGCGGATCGACCCGGACCCATCGTGTCAAGGATGTTCGCCCGCCGGCGACAAATGGCCAGCCGCCCCCGCGATCGGGGACGGCACTCAATGCCTCCTAGCATGATTGCACAAACGGGCGCCCTGCGCCCGATCAACGCGAAGGAACCAGGTGGCCGCGCTACGAAGCGCGCCCTGCCTCGATTGCATCCTCGACCGGGATAAGCGCCCCGCTCTTCACGTCGTAGATATAGCCGTAGATCGGGATATGCCTTGGGACCAGTGGATGCTGCCGGATGCGCCTCACGTCCTGCAGCACGCTCTGCGCCTGATCCTTTATCGTGTGCCATTTGATGAACTGACCGGCCGGATTGCCACCGCCGTGCTTTGGGTTCGACCACGCTTTCCCATCGAAGCTCGCGGTCTCGAGGTTGTCCTCCAGCAGATCGCCGATAATGACATCGGTGAACAGCTCCATGCCGCAGTCGGTATGATGAATGACAAACCACTCATTGGTGCCGAGCAGCTTGTGTGAGATCACGAGCGAGCGGATCGCATCATCGCTCGCCCGTCCCCCCGCATTCCGGATCACGTGCGCATCGCCTTCGGAGAGACCGGCATATTTCGCCGGATCGAGCCGCGCATCCATGCAGGTGAGAATCGCAAAGCGTCGCGCTGGCGGAAGGGCAAGATCGCGCTTGTCGCCGAACGTCTTCACATACGCCCCGTTAGCGGCCAACACCTCTTCGACAATTTTCGAGCTTTGCGCTTGAGACAAGGCAGCGTCCTTTCTGGATTTGGGGGGGCGGCGGAGACAACCGCCGCGAAAGTACTGCAGCACGCCAGGTGTTCCGGCCGAACTATTTTGAAACGCTATGCAATTCACATCCGCAGATAATAGACCGAAATCGAGGCGCCGCCCGCGCTTATCCCGTCAGAAAACTGTCATCGGCGATCAATAGACTTGGCCCTGAGGTGTGAACCTCGGCCCAGCATCTGCAGACGGGGAAAGCATGGCCAACGACGAAAGCGCGCCGGCCACGATGACGCTTGCGCGGCGCCAGACCGAAGATGCAGGTAGGGTTGCCCGGCACTTCCGCCAGATTGTCCTCTGGCCCATTGAACTGATTGCGAGCGGCAAGACGGCCGAAAGCCGCGAAGCGCCCGACGTCCTGTTCGAGCGCCTCGGCGCAGGCCACTGGGAACTCGTCGACGACGAGTTCGGCGTCGAAGGCGATGCCTTCCAAGAGCGCCACTATCGCGAGTTTGTCGCCTTCCTCCCCCACGTCCAGCGCTTCCTCTACGGCGATGCGCCAGGCTCGCTTCGCACCCTCGGCAAGGGCGATGCACCGCTGCGCGTTTACCGCCGCACCGATGTTGCCGCCGTCCGAATGGTTCTGTCCGAAGGCGCCGAACCCATCACCTGCCAGATCGCCCACATTGACCTGCACTTCTTCCACGACGTCGATGCTGTGATCCTCGCCTTCGAATTCTACGCGTCAAACGTGCCGCTCAATGTCGTCAACGAGATCATGTATCGCTTCGGCCGTGCTTATCCACCGGGCTGGACTGAGACTGGCGAGCCGCTGCACTGCCCGCATCGGGTTGAGTGGCTGGCCAAGGATGGAACCGTTCTTGCGGCCTCGGATTATCAGAAGCGCGAACGTTATCTCTCGTTCGTGGGACACCAGCGCACGCCTTGCTTCGCCGCCCACTGGGAATTCCTGCTGAAGCCGCTCACCGCGGAGAAAGCCGACAGCAACAGCCCGCTGTCGTTCCGGCAGATCGAATACTACCGCATGCCCGTCATGACCTACCTGACGCTCGAGCGCATGCGCGAGGTCCAGCGCGCCGAATACATGCGATTGGCGTTCGCCACCGGCCCCAACGCCAATGGCGATGGTCCCTTCTCCGATCGCTTCCTGCACGATTTCGAACCGCGCCACTGCTACGATCGCTACTATCACGAAGGCACCGAGGCGACCGGCCTCAGCGCCCGCTTCCTCCTCTCCGGCCACGCGTTCACGATTGTAGCCGACGGAGACTCGCCGCGCCTCGATGACAACGAACGCGGCCTGCTCGGCCAGTTCCGTCATCAGTACTTCCTGCTCTTCCTCATCAGCCACTTCCACAAGGCCGCGCTGTTGATGCTGTCCGACCGCCTCGTCGCAGCGATCAAGCATTTGGAAGTGCGTAGCGCACGCTCATCCACCGCCTTTCGGCGTGAGACTTTTCGGCTGCAAGAAGCCTTCATGCGCTTCACCCAGCGCTACTGGTTCACCGAGATTTCCGACCAGGCGCAGACGCGCGACCTTTACCGCATGCAGCGCACCCATCTGGGCAACGACGAACTCTATAAGGAGCTGCGCGGCGAGATCTTCGACATGGTCCAATACCTCGATAGCGACGTTCTGCGCCGCCAGAGTGGAACCATTCACCGCCTCACCGCCGTTACCATCGTTGGCCTTATCGGCACCATCGCCACCGGGTTCCTCGGCATGAACCTCATCGATGAAACGGGCGCACCACTGCAACTGAAGCTCGTACTTTTCGGCGCTGTTGCCGGCATCGTCACTGCATTGACCGTCGGCGTCGTTGCCTTCTCGCGCCCACTGACAGCCTTGCTCGATCGCATGTCGGGCGAGCGTTCATGAACATCCAACCGCTCTGAGTGCAGGAGACACCGTCGTGACCAAAGACACGCGCAACAAGAACTTTGACACGCGTGCACGCGCCGACCTTCAAGACAGCTTCGACGAGGAGCTGGAGATGGAGCTCGACGATCAGCGTCTGAGCACGCTGCTCGACGACATGGCCGAGCACCCCGAACCGGAAGGCATGGACCGCCAGCTCTATTTCAAGGAGCTGTTCCGCCTCCAGGGCGAACTGGTCAAGCTGCAGGACTGGGTCGTCGACCAGAAGCTCAAGGTCGTGGTGATCTTTGAAGGTCGCGACGCTGCTGGCAAAGGCGGCGTCATCAAGCGGATCACCCAGCGCCTCAACCCGCGCGTCTGCCGCGTAGCGGCGCTCCCCGCACCGAGCGAGCGCGAGCGCACGCAATGGTATTTCCAGCGCTACGTGAGTCACCTGCCCGCCGCCGGCGAAATCGTCCTGTTTGACCGCTCCTGGTACAATCGTGCTGGTGTCGAGCGCGTCATGGGCTTCTGCACGCACGAGGAGTGCGATGAGTTCCTGCGCACCGTGCCCGAGTTCGAACGCATGCTGGTTCGCTCCGGCACAATTCTCATCAAGTATTGGTTCTCAATCACCGACGAGGAGCAGCACTTCCGCTTCTCCATGCGCATCCACGATCCGCTGAAACAGTGGAAGCTCTCCCCCATGGACCTGCAATCGCGCGTCCGCTGGGAGGCCTATACGCGCGCCAAGGAGATCATGCTCGAGCGCACGCACATCCCCGAAGCGCCGTGGTGGGTTATCGAGGCAGTCGACAAGAAGCGCGCCCGCCTCAACTGCATCCATCACCTGCTCAGCCAGATTCCGTACGAGGAGGTAAAGCGCCCGCCGATCGTCCTGCCTGAGCGGACCTATCACCCCGATTATGAGCGTCACCCCATCCCGCGCGAAATGTACGTGCCGGCTGTCTACTGACGGCTGGCAATCACGCCAACGTCCGCGTTAACGCCAGCCCCCGTACACGTTGCGCGTGCATACGCCGTTTTGCTGTCTGCACCAGCCCTAGCGGCGGCCCTACCATCGGCAAAAAAGCCGAAAGGAGGCAGGCATCCGCCATGTCGAGCAATGTGCAACGCCACGATGCGCCGATGAACGACCAGGTCGCGTTCTGGAACCAATGGAACACCGAAACGCGCGAGCAGAACATTGAGCGCGTGTCTCTCGATCAGCGCGATGCGGTATGCGCCTGGCTCGATGAGATCGGTCGACACGATCTCGAAATCCTTGAGGTCGGCTGCGGCGCAGGTTGGCTTTGTCAGAGCCTCACCGCTTATGGCTCCGTAACCGGAACGGATCTTTCGCACCAATGCCTCGAGCGTGCATCGCAGCGATTGCCAAGCGTGCGCTTCGTCGCCGGCGACTTCATGGCTCTAAAGTTCAACGAGGCCCGATACGACGTGATCGTCTCCCTCGAAGTTCTTTCTCACGTCGCAGACCAGAAAGCCTTCATCGCCAAAATGGCGTCTCTATTGAAACCGGGCGGCTATCTCATGCTCGCCACCCAGAACCGTCCGCAACTCGAACGCAACGCCATCGCTGCGCCAAAGCCCGGTCAGATCCGCCATTGGGTCGACCGCTACCAGCTCTCCGACCTTCTGAGCCCCGACTTTCGCATTCGCTCGATGTTTTCACTGACGCCCAAATGCAATCGCGGCGTCCTGCGCGCGCTCAACGCCGGCAAAGTGCACACCACTCTGAACAAGTTGGGACTGGGCGCCGTTAGTCGCGCGATAACGCGCGGCCAGGAGCGGCTCTGGTTTGGCTGGACGCTGATGTGTCTTGCTCAGACACCCGCCTCCGAACTCATCCAGACCCTAGCAGAAGCGGCAAAAATGGCGCCCTAGCAAACGCTCCTGCCAAGCTGCGCATGACCAAGAACCGCGCCCCGCCTCCAGCCCGAAGGGCTCGGGGGGGAAGGCGACCCGGCGCTGAGCGCCGCCGTCATGGCGAAGCCGTGCCCTGCATCGACGCGGAGCGCCCATCGGCGCGTGAGCTGATTGATCCACTTCAGCCCGTCAGGGCTCAGGCCGCAAGCGGCCCGGCGCTAAGCGCCGCCCATGCGGAGCGCCCCGCGGGCGCGTGAGCTGAATTGAATGGCGGAGCCGGAGGACGTCGAACTACAGCCTCTAACGCATTGCAGCTAAATGATGTTTTTACGCCGACCGAAATTTCATGTCCAAGAATATGTCCAATATTCGGCTGGCAAATCCGCCACACCTCCCAGACGCCAAAGAACATCGCGGTGTCCGTCACTTAGAAGCAAGCGATGTTCGTTTATCTCACACAGTACACGCGCCCTGCAACACCTATGGGCTTTGCCTAACGCCGCTTTGCTCGCGATCAGCGTGGATCTGTGACCCGCACCGGCGATTTCTTTCCAGCCAATGTTGGATCTCTACGAGACTGTAGCGGACCGGAGATTTACCGGCGTGTCCCCACCGATAATAAGGTGGACCGCGCCGCTGTGCGCGCATACTCGCCAGCGTACGTTCAGTCAATTGCAGTATATCAGCCGCCTCCCGCGTCGTCAGAAGCGTGGGACCGCCAAATAAACTATGCGGGCTTGATACATCCGAGGCCCCAGCAGACTTCATAATGGGTCCATTTTTGGGCAGCTCTATTGCATGATGGTTATCGCCAAGTACTCTTGTGTTTGAGGCTACGTGGGTGAGCAGTTTGGCTCGATAATGCAGCTTTAGAAAAGGACCCCTTTTGGTATCTCCGACGCACCAGAACTGTGGAAAACCCCATCGGGCAGCGGGGTACGCGGATGAGGCCAAATGAAGTCGATCGGTTACGCTCGAGTATCGACTGACGAGCAGAACCCCGCTCTCCAATTCGATGCACTGAATAAGGCCGGCTGCCAAAGGATCTTTAGCGATAGCGCATCCGGGGCAACAGCATCTCGACCGGCACTTGAGCACGCGCTGTCCTCGTTAAAGTTCGGCGATACGCTCGTAGTCTGGAAGCTTGATCGGCTGGGCCGGAGCCTCTCGCATCTAATGGACCTCGTGGCGGAGTTGGAGCGCAAAGGCGTCATGTTCCGTAGCCTCTCCGAAGCGATCGACACCAGCACCGCGAGCGGCCGTCTGCTGTTTCACGTGATGGGGGCTCTGGCGGAGTTCGAGCGCGCTCTGATCAGCGAGCGCACCCGTGCCGGAATGGCAGCCGCTCGAGCACGAGGCGCAGCCATCGGACGCCCACCCAAGGCACGTCGGCTTGGATAAGCCACCGGCAACTGGCGACTAGAAAGAGCTTTTGAGCTACGTTTTGCCATCCGGCGTTTGCCGAAAGACCGCCTCCGTCAGCGAGAAGCACGGCAATGAGTTCACAACAACCCCTCCCAGTGTTCCTCACGCCCGGCCAAGTTGGCCTCATACTCCAAATCAAGGAGCGCACATTAGAGAAGTGGCGAGACGTGGGATTTGGTCCACCGTACCGTCGTCTCGGCAACGGTCCGCGCGAGAAGGCAATTTATGAGCTGCACGCCCTTGGCACTTGGCTAGAGCAGTATGCTCGGCCCGGCTCGTGATGGTTTTGCCGAGGTTCTGCTTTCGCACGGTCGCTTCGTCCCAATAACCGACATCAAGGAATACTTGGTCGGCACCGCCTCGGCCATCGCAGACCAGGCCCGCTGGTGAAGGAAAAGCAGCCCCCAGGGTCGGCCGGTCTTCGTTAGCCGGATGGTCGCCCGATCCATGGCGTATCCGCGCGGCGCGACGTCGCCGACACGCATGGCGACACCGTCACAGCCGCGTAGCTTGCTGTCTAGGGCAAGGTTGAACAGAGCCAGATCCCGCTTGCGATCTGCCATCGGCATTTCGTTCGGATCGACCAGATGAGGCTTGGCCGGAGGGGTGGATTTGCGTGATTTTGACCCGGGCAGACATTCCAGATGCTCGGCTTAGGACATCAGATTGCACCAGGTGCTCCTGAAAGTTTTTCAAGATATATTTCCCGAATGCGATCCAGATCATCGGGTGGCAGTTCGGCAGAGGCAGCTGGAACACGAAATTCTGCTTGCATCACCCGGTTGGACCACACCGTGACGACGATCTCAGATCCTAGGTGACGCATCTCGAAACCCAGCATAATTTGAGCGCGCGTGTTGCGCGAATAGAGGAAGCCGGTATCAAAGCTGAGATAGCCCTGACTCATGTCCACATGGGCGATGGGTCCGCCGAGGCTGCTAACTACTCCTCCCAGCTCCCCGAGCATACGATCGCGCAGTCTGTGAATTTGGCCATTTATCGCGTGCAACCTCTCCATCATGGCCTTGCTATGAAGAACATCAGCGCTGCTCGCGTGCTCCAAAATCCTGTTCTGGAGGACATCTGCCTTTTGGCCCGGACCTTCGCGCTCGAGGCAGGCGAGAAGCGCATCCTTCAACGATTCAGCAGACTGGAAGCGGCGGTCGAGATCGTGCTGGAAGCCCTGATCAAAAATCCGCATTAGGCGATCTGAGCGCGGCACATCGAGTGGTCGGAGGTGAGCGGCAACATCGCCTCTTTGGTGCGGAAAGCGTCCCTGCTCATCCACGAGCACGCGGGGATTTGTGCGAGTGAGCAGGAAGAAGAGAATGCCCACTGCCAACGTCAAATCTGTGCGCGGATCGTCTCTGTTCGCGCTCTCAGGGCGGAACTCCGGCACTCGAAGAAACCGGTTGCCGATCTCTTGACCAACCGAAGTTTCGAATCCTTCCTGTTCGTTGACGTCCGAAGCCAGGCCGAAATCAACCAGATACAGCTTGCCGTCCTCGCTGAGGATGCAGTTCTCCGGCTTGATATCGCGGTGACGGATACCGGCTTCCCTGCAGGCTCGCAGAATTTCGCAAAGGTCGGCGGTCCACCCGATCGCTTGCTCAGCGGTGTAAGAGCTTTCACGAAGCTCGCGAAGCGTCGTGCCGGGTACGAGGGTTGACACGGCGTACAGGTTGAACGCGTGGTTCTCATAATGGCGCGCATTGGTTTCTATCAGCTTGGGAACGCCATCGATGTCGAGACTCTCCAAAATGGCCGCCTCGCGATAGAAGCGGGCACGTCGCTCCGTGTCGTCCTGCCTCGTGAGGATCTTGACGAATCCAAGCTCCACGCCGCCGTCGCGACGCCTCGCTACTTTGGAGGTCGCCTGACCACCAGAGGGCCCCGCCTTCACCACTTCCCACAGATCGTCCCACAATCGTGCATCGCTATGGACGGTCATGAATTACCTGTCGCTTTCCGCCCCATAGGCAGGCGCAGCCGCGCATAATCTGTCAATCGGCGTCGAACTTTGACCCCTTATCGGCGTGCAATGTTGACCCCGTCTGAGTGTGGTGATGGCGCCGGCCAGGACCGGAGCTGCGGAGCGTAGCGAAGCAAGCGGAGGGCGTGGCCGGCG
>NZ_FPEJ01000007.1 GCF_900117445.1 Hyphomicrobium sp. NDB2Meth4
CGCCGGCCACGCCCTCCGCTTGCTTCGCTACGCTCCGCAGCTCCGGTCCTGGCCGGCGCCATCACCACACTCAGACGGGGTCAACATTGCACGCCGATAAGGGGTCAAAGTTCGACGCCGATTGACATCTTCCCCAATGTTCCGCCGCTGCACCCTGAGAAGAGTGAGCGTCAGAGCCTAGTCCACTAGAAGTGCCGGCTGTCCACGTCTGGATCTATTGCATTTCGCCAGTGTCCGCGCCTCCTGTTCGTGCTCAACGCTTGCACATGGATGACGCTAAACTCTAACCACGTCGGCTCCGCAAAGCCGAGCGACTTAGCGAGTTTCTCCAGGGGATCAAAGCCTGACCCTTAAAGGCAGGGACACCGGATGTTCGAAAGCAACTGCAGAACTGGGAGGCCAACGTCGGACGGAATCAATACCACCTCCGGGGAATCTGTGAAGGACGCTGACTCGCTGCTTCCCCACGTGGCACGCCCAGCGTGATGGGCCCGACCCCGGCACCCAAGCTCAGCCTAATTTTCACAGGGCGCACCGCGCAGATCGTACGAACTAAGCTTCAGCTAAGCGCGAAGGACTAGTCGACTAGGGGCTACGGAGAGAGCGGGACAAAAAAAGCAACTATGACAATCACCCCGGCCACAAATGCGCCAATGACCGCGGGATGGGAGTGCCAGCTTCTTGCACGGCGAATGGGCCTGTCCATCAAAGCTGCTTCGCCCAGTGCGAGCGGCGGCTCACCTTCTCTCTTATTGCTAGAAACACGTTGATGACGGCACATCTGGTCCACGATAGAGGACCTAAGCGCCTAAGATTCCACATGAAAGACCTTGCGCTAGCCATTTCAGCTACTCAAAAAATAAAATGCCTACTGATAATAGAGGCGTGCACGGACATTGCAACCCCTGATGGGGTGTGCTTTGCGGCGCTGAAGGCCACGTATGAAAGCTCGTGGTTGACCAGTCATGTTCGTTAGCAGCCGAGTGCATCGGTTCGTGCGCTACCCGACGCGATTGTCAACGGCCCCAACGACTTAGTTTGGTGGTTGAAATGGGCGGAAGAAGTCTCCGTAATGACGAACCGTGGTGGCAACGATAGAATCGTGGCTATTGGCCTGGCGAAAGGCACGCGAGATGCTTCAACCACACTGACCGAGGCGATGGGCTATGGACGTGAGTGCAATTGAACGCACAAGACAGCCTTGCGGAGACTTGGTACTTTGTGGGTCATGTCGGTGTGGGGCGATTTCGTTGAAGAATGCGGCGCATGACCGAGACCGCTGACAGGGGTTTAAGAAAGCGCCAAAAGCGATCGTCCCCTCCCCGGTCCCCTGGACCCATTGACCGGCACGTGGGGCGACAGCTCAGGCTCCGCCGGATCGACTGCGGTCTAAGTCAGAGCGCGTTGGCAGCGGTCCTCGGCGTAAGCTTTCAGCAGATCCAGAAATATGAGAAGGGAACCAATCGCCTATCAGCGGGCCATCTATTCGAGTTGGCCCAACTCTTGTCTTGTTCACCGAACGACTTCTTTGCGAAACCGGAAACTGTAGCGACTGCAAAAGGGACGATAGGAATAGCTTCAGATAATGAATTGGCGCTTGTTCGTACGTTTAGAAGCCTCGACAGGCGTTCCCAAGAGGCCGTACTTGCCCTTGCGAGTTCCCTGTTATGAATTACGGCGAACCTGTATGTCGGGGCGATCTGAGTTTTGCAGCGTCGTAGGAACGCAATCGGTAGCTCACGATCAATACTGACGCAACGATTAACGGGACAGACGTCCTTGCCATGCAGCTTGAAATCGTTCGGATCTACCACCTTTCAGATCGCTGGCTCGCCGAGGAACTCCTTCGACTCGCTCGGCGGTGTCGCGAAGAGTACCCAAGGAGGTTAAAGGAGGTCGACCGCAACGCGAGCTACGAATCTAGTCTCGTATGGGACGTCGTTCCGGAGGTCGCCAAGCGCCTCGGCTCTCGGTCGCTTATGATGGTCGAGGCCAGCGACCCAAAAATAGTCGCCTGTGACACTGCGATCCTACGAGAATATGCTGGTATCTGCATTAAGTTCTCCAACCTGAAGAGCTGGATTGCGACTGCAGACCGCACCTCCGCTGCATCCCTTTTGGTCCGAGATGTCTGTAACGGCAACCCGATCGCGATCGCGTTAGACCGGTTGCACCCGGCGAACGAAGAAGACCAAGCCCAAGATATCATCGCCCGCGAATTGAGAGAGTGGTCCAGGAAGAATTGCGTAGAAGAAGTCTGCTCCTGGCGTCCTAGCTTGATGTCTAAGATTGGTTAGAAGGCCTATACAAAACACCTAGCCTGACATGTGCGCAGGCAGTGTTGCGAAGAACTGATACGGGGATCCGCCATCGTTTCGTTGTTGGCTCAAGTTAGCCTAGCCGTTTCGCAGCGGCAGAAGGGTATTCAGCAGCTGCAGAAGGGTGTTCATTTGCGACATGCACCCTTGCACGGGACGACAAGCTCAAGCAAATCTTCGAAACAGCAGCAACTAGAGATACGACAGCGTCGAAGACGAGGACGTGCGCGAAAGAGATTGATACCTCATGCATATTGGCGTCGACGTTCGAAACTTGACGTCCCCGTCGGTCACCGGCATCGCTCGTGTCCTTCTGGAAACTGTTCGCGCTCTGGGCGCGCGGGGCGTGCGGTTCACTTTTTTCTGGCCAGGGAAACGACACTCTTCATTGGTTGATGAGCTCGATGCGCGGCATGTGGAAAGTATGTTCTCCAGCGAGGCGGGGCGACTGATCTGGGGCGAGGCTACGCTCAGCTATGCCGTTCGGCGGGCGGCCCCAGACGTGTTTTGGGGACCGGCTCATCGCTTGCCGCCATCAGTGTCCCCGTCCATTCCGACAGTTGTCACCATTCATGATCTGGTCTGGCGGCGGTTTCCAGAGACGATGCCGATAAAGCGGCGCCTGGCAGATCGTGCTCTCATGTCACTGGCGATCCGTAGAGCTGATCGCGTCGTCGCTGTTTCGCACGCTACGGCACGAGACATCGAGGATCTGTTCGGCCGACCAAATGCGATCGTTGTGTACCCGGGCGCTCGCCGCCTCACCAGCTCGACCGGCTCGACCGAGCGGCAATTCGAGATCGAACACTCACCCTATGCACTGTTTGTCGGCACACTTGAGCCGCGTAAGAATCTGCCCCGCTTACTCGAGGCGTTCGCTCGCGCGAGGGCGGAGGCCAAAGCCAATTGGCGGCTTGTCGTCGCCGGTGGGAAAGGCTGGCTCGACAACGACATCCACGATGCGCTCGCACCGTTGGTTGCAGACGGATCGGTAGTCTTGACGGGGCGGCTGCGCGACGATGAGTTAGCCACTCTATACTCAGGCGCCCGATTCGTGGCCATGCCATCACTATACGAAGGATTTGGCCTCCCCATAGTTGAAGCTCAGCTGTACGGCGTGCCTGTTTTGGCCGGACGTGCAGGCTCTCTGCCCGAGGTGACAGGCGCAGCAGGAATTTTAGTGGATCCCCGGGATGTCGGAGAGATTGCACAGGGGATCACGCGACTTTTTGCTGACGACCAACTCCACGCAGCACTTGCGGCGGAAACGCGCAAGAATGCCGAGAAATTCACCTGGGATGAGACGGCTAGGGGGATGCTCAACGTCTTTGAGGATGCAATGAAGCACCACCCGCGGCGGATGCCCTGAGTTACTGCTGTTGAAAGCAGTGCGGAGCGTTGCGATGCTCGAGGCCTTCGGCTAGCATCCCGCTCGGGATGCCGACGCCGCAGCCGTTTGCGGAGGCAGCATTTGGGGGATCAAATTCCTTTGGCGCCATCAACCTCCTTTCATCACAAGCTCGTCGAGCCCTTGGCAACGGGGGCGGGGGTGTTGCTTTTCAGCATACTTCGGTGCCTACCGCTTTGGATCGGATTATGGGTGCTGAGCGTACTTATGCGAAATCAGAACGAAGACGAGTGAACCTGACGGAGCCAGGGGGGAAGAACGACGCCGGGGGTGAGCTACAATAGGCGCCCAGCCACGACAACGTCTTCCCGGAGGATTGAACCGTTTGCGGGTATTGCACGTCTACAAGACATACTTTCCCGAAGACGGGACGGGCGTTCCTCAGGTAATAAAAACGCTTGCAGAAGGTACTCACTCGCACGGAGTAACCAGCGAGGTCCTGGCGCTCTATCGACAGCCTAGTAAAGTTCCGGAATTTGTCGGACATCATCGCGTGCACGCGGTCCGACAAGAGCTGCACTTTGCGTCAACAAGTCTTTCGATATCGGCCATCCGAAGATTCGCTTCCCTCGTGCCAAACTTCGATGTTATCCACTACCATTTTCCTTGGCCGATGGCAGACCTGCTTCATCTCTTTCACGGTCGCATTAAGCCTTCCATCGTCACCTATCATTCCGATATCGTGAAGCAGCGCCGGTTGCTCGCATTATACCGCCCGTTAATGCAGCGCTTCCTCTCTGACGTCGATGTGATCGTTGCGACTTCGCCGAACTACGTTGACAGTAGCCCTGTGCTGCCCAAGTTGCGCGCAAAAACGACGGTCATACCGATTGGCCTGCCTGATCGGTCGCCGCCCGATCCAAATTTAGTGTCTAAGTGGCGCGGCAAGGTGGGCGAAGACTTCTTTCTGTTTATTGGCGCATTTCGTTACTACAAGGGGCTGCATGACCTGATTGCGGCCGCCCGACTTTCGAATTTGCCGGTCGTTCTCGTCGGCAATAATGATGCAAAAGTGGTGGACACGGGCGCTCTGCCCCCGAACGTCATTTGTCTCGGACAGGTATCTGATCCTGACAAAGAGGCGTTGCTAGAGTCCTGTGTTGCAAAAATTCTACCGTCGCACTTGCGCTCAGAAGCGTTTGGGGTTTCTCTTGTTGAAGCTGCGAGAGCCGCTCGTCCAATGATCACTTGCGATATAGAAACTGGCACGACCTTCGTAAACCTCCATGGCAACACGGGGATCGTAATTCCTCCGGGCGATCCCTACGCCCTAGCTCAGGCGATGCGAGAATTGACATCAAATAGGGAATACGCGCGCCAATTGGGAGAGCAGGCGCGAGCTAGGTATGTCGCCATGTTTCAGGCAGATCAGATGGTACAGAGCTACGTCGAACAGTATCACCTATTACGTGATCGCTGCGCGACGCGATGAATCAGGCGAGCTTCGATCAGACCTCGCCAGCCTTGCACGCGATACCGCAGTAGCTGATTGGACCGAAGCTAGTTCCAACGGTTAGCCGCTATACCAGCTCAAGAGATCCTTTTGATGTGCCGGGCGCTGTCCAGCAAAAGCTGCAACCCCGCGGGGCATGGCGCTTGCCCTAGCGTTGCCAGAAATGACATCGACGCACCTAGGCCGCCTTATCCCGCCATTCTGAAAACGCGTCGCGGCGTGCACAAAGCTCCGGACATATTCTTTTCACGGCTCATCGAACGTCCAACGCAGTGGCGGTACGAGGTATCCGCCACCAGGGCGATAAGTCGGTGCCAATGAGTAGCTGTGATGTACACGCTCTCATTTTCTTGTACGAGTTTCTCGGTCTCGCCTACCGTGACTTTGGCTGTACCGCGGACGACCACCCAATGCTCGGAGCGATGGTGATGCATTTGCATCGACAGGCGACCGCCCGGTTTAACGTTTAGAAGCTTCACTTGAAAACGCGATCCCGCGCCTAGGTGCTCAAAAAATCCCCAAGGCCTATAGCTCCGGGTGTGCTGATCGTGCTCTTTACGACCAAGTTCTTTGAGTCGCTTTGCGATTTCAGAAACTTCCTGAGAGCGCCCTTGATCGGCGACGAGCAGAGCATCAGGTGTGTTGACGATGATCAGCCTATCGAGACCGATGGTCGCCACAAAAGAGCGGTCACTGTGAACAATACAATTCGTCGTGTCAGCTAGAATCGCGTCCCCATAAACCACATTGCCCTTGGCGTCTTTTAACGCACTATCCCACAGAGAAGACCACGTACCGACGTCGCTCCATCCGACATCTATCGGGAATACTGCTGCCAACTTGGTCCGCTCCATGACAGCGCAATCGATGGAGATGTTCGGCGCTCTCGAAAAGCTATCCAAATCGAGGCGCGTGAAGCCAAGATCATCAACGGCATTTGCGATGGCACCACGCGCAGCATTGAGAACTTGTGGAGCGTAGCGCTCCAGCTCGGATAAAAACGCTCGTGCGCTGAGGACAAACACGCCACTGTTCCATAGGTAGGACCCGTCGGCGAGATACTTTTTGGCCGTGTCAAGATTAGGCTTTTCGGCGAATTCAGACACAGCAAATGCGCCTGCATCCCGATCTAACGCCTCGCCGCGTCGGATGTAGCCGTACCCGGTGTTGGGACCGGTCGGCGCGATGCCAAAGAGTACGAGTCTACCAGTGAGTGCGACGGCCGCCGCGCGCTCGATGCTCTCTCCGAAAGCCTCGCCATCTTTCACGGTGTGGTCAGATGGCATGACTGCAATAATGGCGTCGGTGTTCTTCTTTACGGCGGTAAGTGCTGCCACGGCCACGGCAGCAGCGGTGTTACGGGGGGCCGGCTCGAGGAGAATCGCCTCCGGCTCAAGACCTGCCCGCGCTAGCTCCTCCCGGACAAGAAAGCGATGATCCACGTTGCAAACCACAATTGGCGGTGCAAAGTCTCCCTTGAGGCGCCTAAGGGTCTGGCCAAGAAGGCTGCCGTGGTCTCCATCGAACGCAATGAACTGTTTTGGAAACATTGTTCGAGACAGTGGCCACAGGCGTGTGCCAGATCCACCTGAAAGAATCACCGGAACGATAGTCGCAGTCATTCAGCCCCCAGCGTCGCGCCCGATGCGCGACAAGTACTTACACAACGGCTGAACCGTATGCAAACTATGCTTCGCTAACGCGAGAATCCAGAAGCTCGCGCGCTGAATGGCTTGTCGGTCGTAATGTCGAACGAACTCCCGCCCCAACAGGAGACCGCCAGATAGTGATCGGGTGACACTCCTTCAGCCAGCTCTTTGGTCCAGAATCTTTCCGGCCGTATTGCAAATTTATGACACCACAAGTGATAGATCTGGCATCGGGAAAGCGTCCCTTGCTGAAATCATAACCGTAGCCGAATACACGCACTTAATCGTGCTCGCGGTATTTGGCATGTCCGTTGGAATACTGACGTCAGCGACACAGGAAACTTGGCCGGGCCCGTTCTATCGGCGTATTCCCGCGCACGTGCTATTACTTGGCATCCTCGTAGTCGCTTTTTCTTCCCTGGCTTGCGCAAGTCTTCTCGCTTTTTCAGGGATAGTGCCACCAATGCGCAGGGAGCTAAAGTTCTTCGATGTCGCCACTGAGGGCAATATCTGGACTTGGGCAAATGTAGTAGTTTTGTTCGTGTCGGCGCAGACCCATGCTTGCGCAGGCTATTTTCGCTGGAGGCGGCGAAAGCTCGGCGTTGTAAGCTGTCTCGTAATCGCGATGGTTCTGTTGGGCCTTTCCATTGATGATTTGACGGCCTTGCACGAAAAACTGGAGGCGATCGGCAGGTCGATGGGCGGAGGGTCAGGCCTGACGCATTTCGCTTGGGTCGTACCCGGTATAGTAATAGCTGCCGGCGTTGTCGCTACTTTTGTGTTCATGGCAGCTTCGATGGATGCAACGCCTCGCCGGTATTTGCTGACTGGCGTAATCATTTTTTTTAGCGGCGCGATTGGTCTGGAAGCGGTAAGTGGCTTGGTTCTCGACGGTGTCGGTGTCGGCGCGGCGTACGTCCTTGTGTTTCATGTCGAGGAGATGCTTGAGGCGATCGGAGCATCCCTTTTCGTCTGCGCTGGCGTTGCCGATTTTGCCCGCTCGCTAACTGTTAGAGAGCTTCTAAGTCGCGACGGCTATTCGTGAATGTGTGGCGATCCTTGCTTGGCCGCGCTATCGGTAGTCACCACCATCGTCCTCGTTTCGCACCACGATCTCGATTGCTGCCGGCTAATCGAAGCTTCGTCCTGCAGCGGCAGGGCTTCGCTGCGTAGCGCACCTTCGCTGCGGTCGGACGCGCTGAGCCTTACGGCTAGACGGCTCCAGATTAGATCGCATACTGACAGACGAGCTGAATTAGGCAACGTGGGGAGCGCTCGCGGTCACGATATTTCTGGTTGCCTCAGAGTGAACGCGGGCACATTGGTGCCGACACAAGATGCTAGACTCCGAGCCTGGATCCCGAGCAATAGATGAATTGTCCCTAGGTCGGAGCAGAGGGCGTGTAATGGGTGCGAAAGCGCATTCGCTAGCTGGCGTGCTATTTTTTGACGGTCTCTCCCAAGAGAGTCGGGCTTCACTTGAGGCAAGCTGCAGATGGCGGGCGTGCGAACCCGGAGAGACCATCATTTACCATCTTGATAGCAGCGATGAAGTGTTCTTCTTGGTCGCGGGCAAAGCGCGAGCGATAATCTATTCAGATTCCGGCAAGGCCGTTGGCTTTAGAGCCATCGAAGCCGGAGACATATTCGGCGAGCTTGCAGCCATAGATGATAAATCACGTTCCGCCTCCATTGAGGCTGTCGAGCCATGTTTGGTCGCCTGCATGAGGAAGGTCGTGTTTTGGGATACGCTGCGGACTGAAAACGCCTTCATGGTCCGCCTAGTGGATCATCTGGCAAAGCAAATTAGGGATCTCACCATACGCATCTACGAATTCAGCACGCACGCTGTCAGCAACAGGATCCACGCCGAATTATATCGTCTCGCTCAGGAGCATATTGACGCAGCTGGCATCGCGCGTATCCGACCTATTCCCCGTCACGGCGACATTGCCGGCCGTGTCGCCACCACGCGAGAGGCCGTCGCGCGAGAGTTCAGTCATCTGACACGCTTGGGGGTTTTGCAGCGTACTTCGACTGAACTTCTGGTTCTCGACCTCGACCGGTTGGCCGCCATGGTTCACGACGCATCGGAATTTAAGGATTAGGCGCAACCCCATAAGCAGTTGCGTTAGCCCGAATGGGTTGCTCCGTAGGGGAGGGCGACTGTGATTTTTATCACAGCCGAGACTCAGCGAGTTCGCTAGCTTTTGTGCAAGAGCTGGAAGTCCTCACTGGTGCGAACAATGCGCGATCGCCAAGAACTCCTGGTGGCGCATGATGTCGTCGCCAGCATCCCTGATACACTTGAAGTCAGCACGGAGGAGCTGAGCTCTATCCTCCAGGTACTGCGATTGCTCAGCACATTAATCGATCCCGAGACGACCGGCGAGCAGGGCCAGGAGGCCGGGCAGCGAAAGCGTCGTCAGCCTTTCTAGTCATGGCGCTCGAGTTTGATCAGGGCGGCGCAGTTCTGCAGGCCGCACATGTCTCCTGGAGCAATGGCGATATCGAAGGCGTCCTGCAGAGGTATACTGACGACGTCGTCTATCGGTGCAACCTCCGCACTGCACGAGGGGCGCCTCTTGAGATCAGAGGCAAGCGCGCCTTCCGCGCCTTTCTCACCGCGCTTGCTGCAAGCGTAGAAAGCGTTTCTGTTGCCGAGTTTGTCCAATCGGCAAATGGCGTCGGGTGGGCCCGGATCGACTGGTATATCCAGCATCGGGACAGCAATCTCGTGCTATCCAGCTCGTCCCGGCAGATAGTCCGCTTTCGCGGCGAGCGCATCTGCGACGTCGAAGATTATCACGATGCTCCCAAGCTCGCAGCGTTCTGGCGCCTGGCTGAGACACCACAAGCTGCTCCAAACCTAGCCGCGGTTTTGTCGCAGTCGATGGATTTGACCGGCTTGCGTTGCCTGAGCGGCGGACCTTATGGTCTATCGTCACGCGACGTGACGGGGGGCGGCGACCAACATATGGCAATGCACTTTTCGGAACACGAGCGAGTTGCCGTCTTTGTCGATGGCGCCAACCTCTATGCGGCTACTAAGGCTCTCGGGTTCGACATCGACTACAAACGGCTTCTCGAGGCTTTCCGAGGAAGGGGCCACCTTGTCCGCGCTTTGTACTACACGGCAGTTCCCGAAGATCAGGAATATTCATCCATCCGGCCGCTGGTCGACTGGCTCGACTATAACGGATTCACGATAGTCACGAAGCCAGCCAAGGAGGTCTCCGAAGCAAGCGGTCGCCGCAAGCTCAGGGGCGATATGGACGTTGAGCTGAGCGTTGATGCTATGCGGCTGGCGGCCTCTCTGGACCACATTGTGCTGATTTCCGGCGATGGCGACTTCCGCTACCTGGTGGAGGCGCTGCAGCAGATGGGAAAGCGGGTATCGGTCGTTTCCAGCCTGCACACCCAACCGCCGATGGTTGCCGACGAGCTTCGCCGGCAAGCAGACCAGTTCATTGACCTTTACGACCTACGACCGTCGATCGGCCGAAAAGATGCACCGGCTCGGGCATCTCCGGCCCGATCGTAGACTCCTAATCGGAGGGCGCTTGGATCCCTTCCCCCGCCTAGCCAGCGCCCTTTCCGCGGCGACGCGTCTCTTATTGCCCGCATGCGTCTGAAGTGTATTATCGAGTAGATAGTAGCGTGTGTGGCGTTCGGGGGATCAAATGGCTTCCACCGCGTTTTGGGTGGGGCTGGCGTTTGCCTGCATATTCGTTTGTGACCTTGCAATTAGCGTTGCCGTTGCCGTTGCCGAGGATTGCCGTCCCGCCGGTCGGCTCTTTTCTATTGAAGGGCACGTAGAGGTTCGCCGCGATCCAATATTATGGCAGCCGGTCTCCTTAAATAAGTCGCTTTGCGAGAAGGACGTGATCCGCACCGGCAGCCGCAGTCGGGCGGCTATTCGGCTTGCAAACGACGCCGTGCTGCGTCTGGACCAGAACACGACCTTGGTTCTGGTCGATGTAACCGCCCAGAAGAAAAAGCGCACCCTGCTCGACCTCATCCGCGGTGCGATCCAGTCGCTCAGCCGCTGGCCCAACCTCATCGACGTCAACACGCCCTATCTAAACGCCTCGATTGAAGGCACCGAGTTTGCCCTTCTGGCCGCACCAGGGCATTCGCGCCTCACTGTTTTCGAAGGCACCGTGTCTGCCTCGAACCCGTATGGAAAGTTGCGCGTGACCGGCGGACAATCCGCCGTTGCCTCAGCGGGGGAGCCGCCGCACTACTCGGTGCTGGTGCGACCTCGCGATGCGGTTCAATGGGCGCTCTATTATCCACCTGTGCTGGCGAGCACTGGCTCGGGGGCGACTTCGGGCAGCGCCGAAAGCTCAATGCTTGGCCGCGCCGCTGCTCTTCTTTCTGTCGGTCGCGTACAGGCCGCGCGATCGTTGATCCAGCAGGGAATTGATCAAAGTCGGCAGGTCGGTCTCGCCTATGCCTTACGCGCCATTGTTGCGCTCGTTCAAGATGACAAGGATCAGGCCCTTGCCGATGCGCGGCGCGCAGTTGCGCTCGAACCGACTTCCGCGGCTCCGCGAATCGCTCTGTCTTACGCGCTGCAAGCCCGTTTCGAATTGCAGGCGGCGCGAGATGTCCTGTTGCATGCCAGCAAGGTTAAGCCGCACGATCCGCTTGTGTGGGCACGTCTTGCTGAGCTGTGGCTTATGCTGGGGTATCGAGACGCTGCGCGAACGGCCGCCGAAAGAGCCGCTGCGGCTGCGCCGCAGCTTGCGCGCGCCCACGTGGTCATGGGTTTCATCGCCCTGACAGAATTTCGCACGGCGGATGCGCGTCGGGCTTTCACCCGCGCCATCGAATTGGATCCGGCGGATCCGCAGCCGTTGTTCGGACTTGGACTGGCGATCATTCGCGATGGCAATTTGCAGGGCGGACGCCGCAACTTGGAGATGGCTCTCGGCCTCGATTCCAGCAACTCATTGCTGCGATCCTACCTCGGAAAGGCCTACTTTGAGGAACGGCGAGCGCCACTCGATGCCAAGCTGCTCGAGACGGCCAAGCGATACGACCCTCTCGATCCGACCCCGTACTTGTACGACGCTCTGCGCAAGCAGAGTGAGAACGATCCGGTTGGAGCGCTCGCTGATATGCAATCGTCAATCGATCGCAACGACGACCGGGCGGTATACCGCAGCCGAGAAGCGCTCGATCAGGATCGCGGCACGCGCGGGGCCAGCCTGGCGCGCATTTTTGACGACCTTGGATTTGAGCAACTTGGTATCAATGGCGCTTCTGCCTCGCTATCGGTGGACCCAGCCAGCGCGTCTGCCCATCGCTTTCTGTCGGACGTCTATGCCGGGGTACGTCGGCACGAGATCGCTCGCGTCAGCGAGCTGTATCAAGCCCAGATGCTGCAGGACATCAACATCAACCCCGTTCAGCCGAGCCTCAGCGACACCAATCTCGGCATCGCCGTGCGCGGCGGCCCGTCAAAGCCTGGCTTCAATGAGTTCACACCCTTGTTCGAGCGCAACGACGTGCAAGTCATCGGTGCCGGTATCGTCGGCACCAACGATACTGCTGGCTACGAAGGCGTTGCCTCGGCGATCTACAACCAGACCTCGGTCAGCGCCGGAAGCTTCCGCTTCACCACGGACGGTTGGCGACCAAACAACGGCATCAGCCACGATATCGATAACTTCTTTCTACAGACGGCAGTGACGCCCGACTTCAACATGCAGTTAGAGCTTCGGCATCGCGCGACCGAAAATGGTGATCTCGCATTCAATTTCGATCCCGACTCTTTCAACCCCGATTACAAGCGCACGCTCGATCAAGACACCTACCGCATTGGGGGCCGCTATTCGCTGACACCGCACTCCGACCTGCTGGCTTCCGTTTCGCGCGGCGTGCGCAAGGAGCAGGTCGATCAATACCCGGACTCCGTCCTCCCCGGCTTTGAAACGCTGAGTGATAGCTCAACCAATCAAACGGAGGCGCAATACATTGTGCGTGGCGAGGGAGCAAATTTCGTCGCCGGGTTGGCCTACACCACTGAAGAAGAAACCGTTCGCTTCGAAGATCCATTTTTTCCTTTGCTGATGGACCGGGACTCTACGCACTTCCACGCCTACACCTATGCCAATCTGCAATTTCCCGAGCGGGTCGTTTGGACGCTCGGTGCCGCCTACGATGAATTTGAGCGTGCGCCGGTTGAAGTTCAGGGGCTAAGCCCCAAACTGGGCGTGCGCTGGAACGTATCCGACGATCTGACCCTGCGCGCGGCGGCCTTCCGCTGGGTCAAGCCATTGCTTGCCAGTGACCGCTCCCTAGAGCCGACCCAGGTGGCCGGATTCAATCAGCTGTTTGACGATCTCACGGGCGATGACTCTTGGCGCTACGGTGTAGCCGCCGATTGGCGGATAACGCCGTCTCTGTTCGCCGGCACGGAACTCACCTGGCGCCACATCGACGTTCCGTTACAGTCGGGCGCGACTGCGGTGTTTGAACCGTGGAAGGAAGAATTGCATCGCGCATATGTGGACTGGGCCATAACATCCAGAATTTCGCTAAGTGCCCAGGCCACCTACGACACCTTTGAGGCGAAGCAGGGCTCGATCCTGGCCACCTACCTGGGAACGCCGCTGAATTTGCAGACATTCAGCGTTCCGCTGCAAGTTCGCTATTTCGACCCCAGCGGTTTCTTTGCCGGCCTTTCCTTCACCTATGTGCAACAAGAGCTGGAGCGATCGGATTTCGCAAGGCTGCCGCAGCAGATGGGTGGACTTGGGCTGTCAGACGGATCGGATTCATTTTCGGTTGTCGACCTTGTGCTTGGATGGCGCTTGCCGCGCCGGACCGGAATAGCGAGCGTGTCGATCAACAACCTGTTCGACGAGACTTTCCAGTATCAAGACGACAGCTTCCGTGAATTCCGCGATGAGCCTGTAACGGGGCCGTATACGCCGGGCATCAGCGTAACCGGTCGCGTCACACTCGACCTGACTGCGCTGCATCCGTAGCGGTCGCTGCTCTAAGGTGTGGCCCACGCATGAAACGAACACAATGGCTGAAGGCGGCCACCGCTGCGCTCTTCACGGCGCTGATCGGCTGCACTTGGGCGGCGTCACCCCCTGGACTGTCCATCGAGCGCAGCATTGGTCTTGATTGGCTGTTTAAGATGCGCGGCGCAATCAAGCCGCCTCAGGGGATCACCATCGTAGGCATAAACGGTCGCACAGGACCAGCGTTGAACCTACCGCGTGCGCCCCACCATTGGCCACGGACGGTGCACGCGCAGCTCGTTGACCGACTCGTAGCTACGAACGCGGCCACCATCGTGTTCGATGTCGACTTCAGCAGGACGAAGCCCGGGGATGAGGACGCTGTCCTGGCCCGCTCCATCGCAAATGCCGATCGGGTCGTGCTGTTTGAGCGCTTGGGAGCGAGAACGCAGCATCTGAGCGGCGGCGATCATGATCATCTTCAAACCGTTTGGATCGAGCACAGCGAGCCGCCCGTCGAGGTGCTTGCCGAGGCGGCCAGCGCGATCGCCCCCTTTGCGCTGCCGAAGGTGGGTCATGCGGCAATCGAATTCTTCGCCTTCAAGCCGAGCCTCGGCGATGCACCGACGATCCCGGCTGTTGCGCTGCAGCTGAAGGCCCTCCCGCATTATCCGCAGTGGCTGGCCACGCTCAGGAATGCGCACGCGCGGGGCGTCGAAGACCTCCCGCACAGTGCGAGGGACTTCAAGGGAGCGCAGCAGCTGGCCGCAATGATGCGGACCGTCCGCCAGATGTTTGCTCGAGACACTACCCTGGCGCAGCGAGTGCGCAGCCTGATCGCCCAGGACTACAGAGGAAACACTTTTCAAATCTTAGACGCGCTCGCAGCTCTTTACGCCGGTCCTGATTGTTACAGCATCAACTTCTACGGTCCTGCGGGTACCATCAAGACTGTGCCGTTCGAGCGGGTGCTGTCAGAGCCTTCCCCGCATGGCTTCGATATCAAAGATGCTGTCGTCTTCGTTGGCTATTCCGATCTTTCTGACGCCGACCAGCCGGATCGTTATTTCAGCAGCTTTACCGGGCAAGACGGCGTTGATCTGAGCGGCGTTGAGATCATGGCGACCGCGTTTGCCAATCTGCTGACCCAAAGAGCTCTGACAGCCAGTAACGAGACCCTGAGTGCCGCTGCCATAATTGCGTTTGGCGCGCTCGTTGGTGCTTTGGCGTGGCTGCTTCCCGCGACACTTGCGGTGCCGGCAGTTCTCTTGCTGGCGGGCGCCTATACCGCGGCTGCGGAACTGATGTTCGAGCGGATGGATCTTTGGCTCCCGCTTGCGACGCCCCTACTTGCACAGTTGCCCGTCGCGCTGGTGGTCGGCCAATTTGGCCAATACGTCGCGCAGCGGCGCAGCCAGCAGCACTTTGCGCAGACGATCCGCCACTATGTTCCCGACTTTCTTGTGAGAGATATTGTCGACAAGCAATTGCCCCCGCTCGCGCTCCACAGAGAGGTGCAGGGAACCTGCCTCGCGACTGACATGTCGGGCTTTGCGAAGCTGGCGGAAGCGAGGTCGCCGAAAGAACTCGCCAGCTTCATGAATGACTACTTCGAGGCGTTGGCGTCAACCTTCAGGCAGAATGGCGTCGACGTCATGGAGTTCCGCGCTGATATGGTGATGTGTTCGTGGCTGTCTTCCGGCTCGATCGAAGACGGCCAACGCGCGATCGAGGCCGCGATCAGGACAACAGACGTCATCAACCGGTTCGCAACCGAGCGCAAGCTGGCGAGCTTGACACCGCGCGTCGGCCTCGATCGGGGTTCACTCTACATTGGGCACAGCGGCGGCGGAGGGCGCTACGCCTATAGCATCGTGGGTAACACAGCGAACATCGCGGCGCGGCTCGAGAGCCTGAACAAGACACTGGGCACGCAGATCCTGATCAGCGGTTCGCTTGAGCCAGGCGCGGGCGGCGCTTTGCTGCGTCCGCTCGGCCGGTTTCTACTAGCGGGAATGAGCCAACCCATCACAGTTTCAGAGATCCTTCGACGCGAACACAACGACCTCTGCAAGGCGTTTTCGCAGGCGCTCATTGCATTTCAGAATGAAGATTGGCCAAGCGCTGCAGTGCTCTTCGAGGCGCTCACCAGGAGCTTTCCGGGTGATGGGCCAAGCCGCTTCTACGCAGCGCAGAGCCGCATGTCCGCGGCGCGTCCTGCGACCTCCGTCGGCGGCGCAATTATTCGTATGCAAGAGAAGTAAGTCCGGTTTCAAAAGAAGTTTTTAAGCGGCTAGGAAACGGTGGTTAGTCTTTGGGGCCCGCATTGAGGGCTCATCGGTTTGACTCAGCCCATAGGAAGGAATTGCGAAATGAACATCAGTCGTCTTGTTTTGTTGGGGGCGCTCGCCGCTCTCGTCGCAATCGGATTTGTCTTTATGCCACCGCTGTCCGCGCACACGTCCACAGACGCGCATGACACGTCCTCTACGGCGGTCGTCTGTGAAGACGAGAACATACCCGAGGGCGTGACTTGGAGTGTGAAAATTGAGGTTCACGCGGTACGGAACGACACCGGGCAAGCAATACCGCGCAATTCCAGTGCCGACATCAAGAAATGGGATCTCCAGTGTCTCAAGCACAAGGATTTGGGGCACCACAAGGGCGACACGGTTCATGCTGGTGTCTGCCTGAATGGCGGCGAGTGCAAGGCGGCCGAACTGGGAGAACACACAGCAGTCCTGACGCCCGGGCCCTACCACTGCCACGTGATCAACGGCAGCGTCATCTGTCACGAGTACTAAACGGCCGCGCGACCGGTGCGTCGACCTGGCGCTGGATTGGATAGCGGCCGGTGCCTGGATGTGGTGATGCTCCATCTCAACGCCGGCCGTCTCCAGGCGGTTCGGGGCCGCTCAGCCTTACCCAATGGAGTGCGGCGGCGCCGGCGGCCGTTTCCAGAAGCGCCAGCCGCACAGCTTCAGGTGTTCGAGGATCTTTTGTGCCGCAAAGGCGCCGTCACGGTCATTATCTATCGGATTGCGCGTCCGGGGGGCGAAGCGCCGTCGTGCTGATGGCATAGGCGATGTCATAGCGGATCCGCTCGTCTTGGTCGCGATCCATTTCATACCTCATGCCCACACGAAAAAGCCGACGCTCTCGATCACCTCTACGATGTCATCTCGCAGGCCCGCCGCCGCGATAACGCAGTTCCGCTCCCACACCACGCCTCCGGGCAGATTGCCGCCGTCCCGATGCAGCGTCAGTGCAACTTCGCGTTCCCGTCTGAACACGTACACCTGCATGCCGCCCCGCTTTGACCTAATGGCACGACAATAGTTCCTGTTCTGTTCACGCCAAGCGGAAGTGTGGCTTTAGCCGTCCCGCCGCCCGGTCATCCTCTCGAAGCGATCGCGGTTGCGCTCGCGCCACTGCGGCGACTTCACCTTCACCCAGTTACTGCACCGACCCGACCGATAGGTGCTGTCAGTCCGTTTCGAGACGATGCCTTCGAGCCCCAGCTTGCACGAATGCTCGAAGACGAGATCGCCATCTCCGCGGATGTGGTCGACATACTTGATCAACTGCACGCCGCTGGCGCTCGCGAGCAGTGTCTGCAGCACACGTTTGCGGTCGGTCAGCGGAGCATCGCGCAAATCGAAGCCATCGAGATACAGCAAGTCGAACGCGTAATAGATGAGACCCGCCTTGACCCGCGTCGGCTTGGTGGTCATGGCCGAGGGCAGCTCGTAGAACACCGCTTGCCCCTTAGCATCGACGGCAACGAGTTCACCGTCGAGGATGACGTTGTTGACGGGCAGCGCTCGAACGGATGCGGCGACTGTCGGCATGCGTGCGGCCCAGTCGTTGCCGCGGCGTGTGAACACGGCCGCCTCCCCGTCGTGGAAATGAGCCTGTGCGCGATAGCCGTCGTGTTTGATCTCGTGCAGCCAGTCTTCCCCGCTGGGTGGCGCCTTGCGCTCGATCGGCACGCATGGATCGACGAAACCCGGGAAGATCGCCGCCCTCACGCCTTCCGCCATGCGGCCGAGAAAGCGCGCGGGCGAACGGTGCGTGGAACGGCGGGGCTTCGACGGCGGCTGTCGCGGTGGCAAGGACTTAGCTCGGTTTGCTTGCAAATTGCGAATCACTCTAGCGCTCAGGTGTCAGTGCCTGTCGAGAGGTGTCCGCGTGGCGAAGCATATGCGTATCTGGCTGCGAATGTCCTACCGCTGTTGCGGCATGGGGTGGGATGACGAGTGGCCCGAGGCCTTTAAACTTGAATGCCCCGATTGCGGCGCGCTCATCGAGGCTTCAGGATCGTCCATATTGGACCGCGGGATGCCGCGAAAATGCGAACTCGCGCGGCATGCAACCCCGCTCTTTCAAAGTGAAAAAGGTCACAACGCACGCCGGTCGTCTTATTGGGAGAATCATTCAATGCAGCTTGTCCGAAAGCCTTCTTTCTGACGCGCGGTGTCGGCGTCCTCGCGCGCGGCTGACGGCATTTGAGCTGGCGCTGCCGGAGGCGGACATCGAGCAGCAGAACATCGTCACTATCTCTTCTATCATGCCGCCAAATTGCGTCGAACTGGAGTGTGAGAAGGGTCTCGCCACCCTGCTACCTGGGGAACGCTAGGCGCTGCGCCGGCCCCTAACGCGCGCAAACCATATATCCCAACGCTGTAGCAACTTGCTGCCAGCCATCAGTCGGCGAGCGCCGCCGTAAAGCACATAGGCCAGCCCCCGAGCGAGCCCAACCTGCGCATCCTGGCTGGCCAGCTTCTTTCCAAGCTTGACCTGCGCATCGTGGATCTTCCTCAGTTGCCGAGCGTCCCGGCCGGGCAAAAAAATCGTGTCCCAAGCGAGACGCGCAGCCAGCCAGCCGAAAACCGGAACCGCAATCAGTAACCGCATGAGCGAGATAGCAGAACGATAACCTTTGCCCCGGGAAAGCTGCCGCGCGTAGGTAGCATCGAGGCTCTCGACGGTTCGCTCAAGCGTGAATTTGTCGAGCATGAGCTGACGTCCGCGCTGCGCCATCGTCCGTGCTTGCACGTAATCGGCGAGCATGCGCAAAATACCGTCGGCAAGATCGCCTGGATCGAGTGGGCGCACGAGCACGCCTGTCTCTCCGTCACGCACTGCATCCACCATGCCGCCAGTGCGTGTCGCGACCGTCGGGCACTGCATGAGCAGGGATTCGATCGTGCCGCCAAGATTCTCGCTCAGCGAAGCCTGCACCGCCACGTCAAGGTCGGCCAGGATTCCTTCAACATCGCTTCGCAAGCCGAGGAAATGCACCCGCTCGTGCACGACCCGCAGCTGTCCTAGAAAGCCTGACGACGGAGAAGCGCCGCCGTATTTGTGCTTACAATGTGCGTACTCTGCATGGAGAGACGGGTCGGGGTCGGCCTAAGAGGAGAGTTAATGCCGCTAGCTGCCGTATCCGAAAAGACGTTCGGACGGGAGGTGCTGGGAGCCGCGATACCCGTCCTGGTAGAATTCTCTGCTGAGCATGCCCCGTCCCACGCGGCTTTGGACGACCTCTCCAACGAAATGGCGGGAACGATCAAAGTCGTGCGAGTCGACGTGGGCCAGCACCCTACGTTGAAAGATGAGTATGGGGTGCGCGGGCTGCCGACGCATATTCTATTCAAGTTCGGCAAGCCCGTATCGCGCAGGCTCGGAGGCTTGTCGTCGAAGGCAGAACTCAGGGAATGGATCGCCGGCGCGCTCATTCTCGCGTTGGCAACGCGGAGAATCTCCATCGCCCGATCCGCCACCCATTTCAAGATGGCGAACGGCATGGAGGTTGTGGTTATTCCTGACCATCGCGCTCCGGTCGTCACACACATGGTCTGGTTCAGAGTAGGCGCTGCCGACGATCCGAAGGATTTCTCGGGAATCTCCCGCTTAGTCGAGCACCTGACGTTCAAGTCGCTGGACAGGATCACCGATGGTGACTTCTCAAAGACCATCTTGCGGCTCGGTGGACAGGCGGACGCGTTCATCTACCGGGATGCGACTGTGTTTTGGCAGTCTGTTCCCGGAGATCAGCTGAAGATGGCTATGGAGTCGGAAGTTGATCGCATGATCAACCTACACGTTACCGATGACGAGGTGGCCAGCGAGCGTGGAGTGATATTGGAGCAGCGTCGCTCTGAGATGGCGAATGATCCCGGTGCTCGCCTTGTCCACGAGATGAATGCGGCGCTCTACCGAGCCCATCCTTACGGTCGGCCGGTCTTCGGTTTGCCTAGCGAGCTCGCTCGGCTTTCGCGCGAGGACGTGCAGCGCTTTCATAAGCTTCACTACGCGCCTAACAAGGCCATTCTTGTGGTTTCGGGCGACGTGACATCCGAAGAAGTGAAACAGCTTGCGCACGAGACTTTTGGCAGGATCCCAGCAAATCCCAACGTTGCGCAACGTCCTCGGCTAAAAGAACCCCCGCAGATTGCCGCCCGCCGCGTGACGCTCGAGGCGACGCATTCAAAAACAGCGCGATTTTACCGAACCTATTCTCTTCCAGGCTCAGCAACGGCAGCGCGCGGCGAAACGGAGGCACTGGAGGTGCTTGCCAAAATTCTTGCACGCGGCATCACATCCCGACTCTATCGCAAGCTTGTCATCGAGGACAAGATTTCAACCTCAGTTACGGGTAACTACCTCGGCAACACGCTCGAGGCCGCCGAGCTGGAGCTAATGGCGTTGGCAACTGACGGTGACTTGAGCGCGATCGAGGCTGGCGTCGACGAAGTAATCGAGGACATCCGCAAGAACGGAGTTACACAGGAAGAACTCGCGTGCGCCAAAAGAAGTTTGGTTGCCGGCTACATCTACGGCAGCGCTGACCAATTCACTCTATCGCAACGCTACGGGTGGGCGGCAGCGCTCGGTCTCACCATTAAGGACGCCGAAGACCGACCAGCTGCCATTTCGAGGGTTTCCGCTGCCGACATCGCGAAGGTTGCCACGAAATACCTCATCGCGCGTCGCTCAGTGACGGGCTGGTTGTGCTGCAGGCGAGAAGGCAGGAACGCTCGTCCAATCCAGGCATCAGCAGCCGCGCGAAGGCATATTTGATGTCGAGCTCGGCTGCTTTGAGTCGCGATCTGGTGTTGGGCTAAGACAATGGACGTTCAAACCATAACGAGCCCCGGCGGCATCGAGGCGTGGCTCGTCGAAGACTACGCCGCGCCGATGTTCGTGCTGCACTATGCGTTCAAGGGCGGAGCTTCCCAGGACCCCATTGGCAAGGAAGGGCTTACGAATTTTGTCGCGCTCATGCTTCAGCAGGGGGCCGGGGACTTGACGGCGGTTGAGTTTCAGCAGCGGGTCGAGGACCTCGCCATACGTGTCGAGTTCGTGCCGGGTGTTGATGCCGTCTCCGGAAGCATCGAAGCGCTTAGTGAGACGCGCAGCGAGGCCGCAGAGCTTGTCAACCTTGCTCTGACGAGGCCGCGTTTCGATGCGGAAACCGTTGAGCGCGCGCGCAGGCGGCTGCTCGGCTTCCATGGGGGAGAGGCTCGCGCACCGCATCTTGTCGCGAACGCACAATGGAACGCCGTGGCCTTCGCAGGCCATCCCTACGGACGGGAGATCTATGGCACCGAGGCGTCGGTCAACCGGATCACTCCCGAGGACCTGCGGAGCTACTGCAAGCGCGTCTTTGCCAAGGATAGACTAAAGGTCGTCGCCGTGGGCGACATCACTGTCGATGAGCTTGGAGTGTTCCTGGATCGTTTGTTCGGCGACCTGCCTGCCAATGCGGATCTCGTGGAGGTCTCGAAAGTCAGTCCGGTGACGGGCGGCCGGCTACGCGTCGCGGAAATGGATGTGCCGCAATCGGTCGTGACGTTCGGCATGGGAGCGGTGTCGTACGATAGCCCGGACTACATTCCGGCTCACGTGCTGAGCCACATTTTTGGTGGTGACGGCTTCTCATCCAGGCTCATCAGGGAGCTACGCGTCAAGCGGGGCCTCGTGCATTTTGCCAGTACTTGGCTGGAGCGTCGCCAGCATGCGGCGGTCTTCCGAGGCAGGATGGCGACGCGCAACGATACGGTTAGTCAATCGCTGCAAATCGTTCGCGATGAAATGCAGAAGCTGTCGGATGGTCACCTCAGCCAGGAGGAGCTGGACGATGCCAAGAGCTATCTCACTAGGTCTTATCCTCTGACGTTCGGCTCTCATAGTAAGATTGCCGCGCAGCTGCTTGATCATTCGATGGATGGGTTCGGCCCCGGCTTTTTCGAAACCCGTAAGGCCACGATCGCAGCGGTCAGCCTCGGCGATCTGAAGCGCGTGGCAAAACATCTGCTCGATCCCGGTAACCTCATCATATCCATCGCTGGCACCCCAACTTTGCAGCCGCCGCGAAACGCCTAATCGATAGGTGCGACGACTCACCGCACCATCGATCTTTCCGGCGCCGGGGCACAGAGACTGCCCAGAATTTAGGCAGGTGTGACCTTGGATCGATCAGAAACGACTCCGCCGGCGCCGTTCACTAAGCTTACTCACCTTGTTCATGAACGCCTTATGACGTTTCCGTCGTTTAGCGCGAAGCTGTCCGCTCCTTAAAGTCCCAGTCAGAAGCCGCGTCGTTGCGGCGTCTGCGTAGCGTTTGAGTTGGGGGACAGTAATGAGTGGGTATGCGTACGCGCGCCGGGGGGCGCGTGTGGTGGCGTGCGTTCTGGCGCTGGGGGTGGCGGAAGCTGCCGCGCAGCAGGCGCCGACGGAACAATCTCCTGAGAATTCAAGTCAGTCGCCCACTCCGGCAATGGGAACGGAAGCCGTGACGCCTGCAGACCCGTCCTCGTCACCAAGTGCGCCTGCCGAGCCGGGGACGTCGACCTTGCCGGAGCTGGTCGTTGACGGAGAGACGAAGAAACCGGCGAAGGCAAAGGCCAAGGACAAAGCCGCCGTAACGACCGCGTCGGACAGCGCGCCGGTACAGTCGGAAGCGCCGCCTCCCGGCGTCACGTTGGGGACGGCGGCGAAGAGCGACACAGGCACCACGACCTTCGACGCCAACAACGTGCAGATGCGGACCGACGGCGGCGGTGACGCCAACACGTTCATGCGCAACCTGCCGAACGTTCAGTACCAGAACAGTAACGACTATAACCCTGGCGCGACTTCAACCAAAACCGTCGATACGAAACCGGCACTGCTGTCGATCAGCGGCGGCCGCACGTATGAGAACAACTTCATCCTCAACGGGGTATCAATCACCAACATTACCGGCCCCCAAAATAGCGATGGTGGTAATCTGGATGAGTATGGCCCGGCCGGCGGAAACACATCCGTCTTTGGCATGAGCCCGCAGAACATCTATGTGCCAGCGGAGTTCATCGGTACGGCTACTGTCGTCGACAGCAATGCCTCCGCGGAATACGGCCAGTTCCAAGGCGGCGTGGTCGTTTATGATCTTTTGGCCCCGCCGACCGACCGCTATCACGCTTCGGTCTCCGCCAGCCGTGATACCAGCGATTTCGCAAACTATATCCTGGCGACTCCGGATGGCACCAATCCTAGCAACCGGGCCGCTCCTTCCTATGAGAAGTCTACCCTTGCGGTTTCGGTGGGAGCTCCAATTACCAGCGACTTTGCATTCATTGCGCAGGCGAGCCGCAAGCAAGCCGAGTCCAGCATGCCAAAATACGTTCAGTACGGTAATGTCGACGCGGAAGACTATTCCGACAATATATTCTTTCGTTTCGCGGCTACGGCGCGAACGGATATCGGCAAGTTCACATTGGACACCTCGCGCACCGAGTACTTTCAGCATTGGGAATGGCCACAGGCCAGTGACATCTACATCGACATAAATACGAAGTCGCAGTCTACCAAGCTTGAGCACGAAACAAGCATTGCCGGGGTGAAAATCGAAACTATCGGCCTTGGGAACCTCAATCTGAAAAGCCGCGCATTTTACAACACCAGCGTTACCGAGAATAATTCATCGGGCAACGCGTTGCGGTTGAAGCGCGTACAACAAGGGGCATTTGATCCTGTTACAGGTACATGGCAGGAGACGTTTCATAGCAGCGATCCTATTGATGGGTGCCCCGGCGTTGGCCCCGCGACGTATACAGGCACGCAAACGATATTCGGCTGCTATTATGGAGGCTTCGGCAACTCGCTTCAGAGCCAAACTGATTTTGGTGCCCAATTAGCTCTATCAGGCGACATTCTGCTTGGAAGCTTCAAGGTGGGAACTGAGGTTAAGCAATACGATGGGCGCAACGCACAACTTGGCGATTTCACGCGCGCCACGTCGGTCAGGACTGGCTCGTTCACTTGCGCTGAAGGAGAGCCGGAGTACCTGTGCGATCCGAGCCAGTACATTAATAGCTATACCGTTTACACGGCGCGAGACATCTCCGCCACTGTCAACGCAACGCATACATTCGCGGAGCTCGACCAGACCTGGAATTGGTTCAATGTCCGCGCGGGCGTTCGCCACGACTACGATGACTATCTGAAGAATAATAATTTCGCGCCCCGACTGGTGGGCACCCTCACCCCGCTCGACGGGCTTAGCTTCACGGCCGGCTATAACCGCTATTATATCGGCGAGACCTTGTACTATGCCGTCCGGGATCAGATGCCGAGTGCTCAGTATTACGTACGCGATCCGATTTCCGGAACAACGCCGGGTGCATTCCAAGATACTCCGAGCCTGACTTATGGTGGCGAAACCTACAGGGTAACCGGCTTGAATACGCCTTATACGGACGAGTTCACCGGTTCTGTAGGCGTAGCCGATCCTCTATTTCACGGAAAGTGGCGCTTCAGGTATCTTGAGCGCTATGGCCGCGACCAGTTTGGAACTACCGAATGCGATTCTAGCTGCACTGGTTATATAGCGACCAACGACGGCGAAAGTTTCTATCAATCGGCGTCGGCGGAGTACACGAAAGAGTGGAGCGGGCTGCGCAATTCCTACAATCTCAATGCTGCTGCGATTACGGGCAATGTAACCTGGTCCAAGCAGCGCACATCCCAGGACAATTATCTCCTTTCGTCGGATGCAAATGGAGATGGTTACCAGGAATACGGGATGTTTTATAACGGAAACGAATATCGCTCCGAGCAGTTTACTACGGTCACCGGCAATTTGGACATTCCCGTCCGGTTTGGCGCCACGCTCTCCACTGTCTGGTTCAACGATCTCCTGGAGTTGAACTTCAGTGCCGGTGTCAATCTCGGCTTCCAAGGTGTCTACGACACAAACGAGTTAGTCTACACCGGCGACATCGTCGATGGGCACGAGGTCTCCGCGATATGTGACAATGGTTGCAGTTATTACAAGGATAGAAAGTATTCGGCGTCGCTCAAACTCGATGTGAACGGACAGATCAATGTCACCGAGCAGGCCGCGATTCAGTTCAGCATCAACAATATCACCAACAGCACCCAGCAGACGGTAACGGCGCAAGACGCTCCATGGGTGCTTGGCCGGAGTTATTGGCTCGGCTCGGCGCTGAGGTTCTGATGTCTGAATCCGGGACGCGACAATTGTTCCAGGCGTCCTGATTGCTTTGGCTCCCCGTGCCAAATGGCGAGCCCGTCCCAGGCGCTTCCTGGTCGGGCTCGCCAAAGTCATACGAGAGACGGAACAGGTCAGGATATTCCGGTGCAAGGACTACTAATGTGGGAGATCGTATGACACCCGATGATCCGCAGCATCCGGCAGGTCATGCTTCCCTGGCGTCGGGCGTGAAAAACGATCCCAGATCGCGCAAACTCGACCGCCTGTTTTTCCGTCGGATCTGGGATTTCTGCCGTCCTTATTGGACGCGCAAAGGCGGCAGCAGATCCTACGTCCTCCTGGCCCTGTTGATTGGCCTCGGCCTCGCCGCTACGGCAGCCGGCGGGATGACGACGCTGCTCTATAAAGAGATCAACAATGCGGTCGTCGCAAAGGATGCGGCGGGCTATTGGGGCCTGACGCTAAAATATATTGGGCTGGGTGGTGCTGTTCTCGCCGCAACGATTCTCGCCACTTACGTAGAAGGCTATCTCAAGACTGACTGGCGGCGCTGGATGACGGCGCGCCTCATGGACGAATATCTGGGGCATCGCACCTACTATGCGATTACGCTCGACGGCGACATCGACAATCCGGATCAGCGCATCCAGGAGGAGGTAAAGCCCGTCATCGACGCGTTCACGGGTATTCCAAGCAACATCTTGAATACCTCGATGAACGTCACTGTGCAGGTGGCGATTTTGGCGACCATTGCGATGCCGCTGCTTGTTGCCACTCTCGCTTACTGCACCGTCAATGCCTTCCTCACGTATTTCATCAACAAGCCGACCATCAAGCAGAACTGGGACTCGACCGTCGCGGAGGCCGACCTGCGCTTCGGTCTGCTCAGCGTGCGCACCAATGCCGAGACCATCGCCTTCTATCGCGGTGAGAACGGCGAGCGTGTGCATCTGACCCAAAGGCTTGCGCGCGCCATCGCTACGCAATGGGCATTGCTGCGCTATCAGGCGGTCGTATCCGTGGCGACAAGCTCGGTCGGTCTGGTGTGGCGCCTGTTGCCGGCACTTCTGGTCGTGCCGCTGTATTTCTCCGGGCAGATCGAATTTGGTGTCATCGCTGCCGCAACCAGTGCGGCGACGATGATCAATGTATCGGTCAGCAGCTTCATTGAATTCATCCCCATGATGATCAAGGCCGTTCCGCATGTGGTGCGCGTGGCGGAGATCCGCGAGAAGCACGCCACCATCGGCACCCACAGCCAGGCCCAGCATATCGGTCATCTCAGCCGCAAGGTGCGGGACGACGTGATCGGCTTTGACAGCTTCACGTTGAGCACGCCGGGCGGCGAGAGAATCCTCTTCTCCAACTTGAGCGTGGAAGTGCGCAAGGGGACCAGCCTGTTGATCAGCGGCCCGACCGGCACAGGCAAGAGTTCGGTGCTGCGCGCTATAGCGGGCCTATGGAACGTTGGGCACGGGACGGTTCATTCGCCCCCCGAGGACAGGACAGTATACCTCCCGCAACGCCCTTACATGGTGCTTGGGTCTTTACGGCAGCAGCTGCTCTATCCGGGTAATGCGCAGGTTGCGCCAAGCGATGAAGAGATCGTCCACGCTCTTCGCGAGGCATGCCTGGAAGAATTGGTGCAACGCCATCCGGACCTCTCCGCGGAAGCCGACTGGGGGCGCATCCTTTCCCTTGGCGAGCAACAGCGCATCGGCTTTGCGCGCGCTTACTTGAGCGGTGCCGAATTCATCTTTCTCGACGAGGCGACAAGCGCCGTCGACGTCAAGACGGAACGCCGGCTCTACGCGCAGCTCCTGTCGCGTCGCATAACCCTAATCAGCGTCGGCCACCGCGCTTCGTTGTACGGCTATCACGACTTTGTCCTCGACTTGCGGACCGACGGCACCGGCGAGGTCATGTCAATCGAACGTTACCTTGCACACACGTCGGACTCGCCGCCATCGCAGCGGTCCGCCGTCTAGACTTCAGTTTCAGCTCATCACCATCGAAAGCAAAGCAGATGACCGCAAGTGCAGTTTCTGACGCAACGTTCGAGAGCGAAGTTCTGCAATCTACCGAACCGGTGCTGGTCGATTTCTTTGCCGAGTGGTGCGGCCCCTGCAAAGCCATGGCGCCGGCGCTTGACCAGGTGGCCGCGGAGAGGAGGGCCCAGCTCAAGGTGGTGAAGCTCGACGTCGACCAGAACCCCGCCGTCAAGGAAAAGTACGCCATCCGCGGGATGCCGACGCTCATATTGTTCAGGGACGGCAAGCCGGTGGGGAAGCACATGGGTAGCTTGCCGGTGAAGGCGAAGCTCGAAGCGCAGATTGACGCCTTGCTCGCCGTCGCGTCGGCGACCGGGGCTGTGGAGCCCCGCGCCACCAAGTTCAAGCTCGCGAACGGCATGGACGTCGTCGTCATCCCCGATCACCGCGCGCCTGCCGTCACGCATATGATCTTCTACAGGGTTGGCAACGCCGACGCGCCGGCGAGTTTCTCCGGCGTCGCGACCCTACTCGAGCACTTGATGCTCAAGTTTTGCGAGGAAAGCGCCGTTGGCGAATTCGCGAAGGTCTACCCCACCCACGACGTCACCGCCTACCATCGTCGTATCGCCAAGGATCAGCTCAAGTCGCTGATGCAGATGGAAGCACGCCGCATGACCCAGCTGCGGCCCACCGACGACGAGGTTGCAGCAGAGCGACAAGTCGTTATCGAGGGCCACGCCCACGGCGGTCCGTCGGTGCTCCTCAGTAATGAGATGAAAGTCGCGCTCTATGGCGCGCACCCGTACGGCAACCCGCTGTACGGCCGGGCAAACGACCTCGCCAATCTGTCGGGCGCGGACGTGATGCGGTTCTACCAGCGCTACTACGCGCCCAACAACGCGGTTCTGGTCGTCGCCGGCGATGTCACGCCGGAGGGGGTGGCGCGACTGGCCGAAGAGACGTACGGCCAGATTCCGGCGGGCCTCGAAGTCGGTGAGCGTTCGCGACCGCCGCTGCCGCTCGACGTTGCTGTGCCCCGTATCACGGTGAAGGATGAGCGGGTCCGCAATCCTGAGTTCTGGCGCACCTACTGTGTGGCTAGCTACGTCACGGCAAAGCCCGGCGAGGCGCAGGCATTGGAGCTGCTGGCACAGATACTCAGGGATTCCAAGACCGGCCGGCCCCATAGGCAGCTTGCCGAAGGCAAGTTGGTGCCTAGGATCCGCTGTGATTACTCCGGCTCGGCGACCGATTCCGGCGCGATGTACATCGCAGTCCTGGGGGAAACCACCGGCGACCTTCAAGCGGTAGAGGATGGTGTCGATGCGGTGTTGGACGATATCCGCGCCAACGGCGTCAGCGAGCCCGAGCTGCAGCGCGCCAAGCAGGCGCTGACGCCCCCCAAAGACATCTATCGTGTCGACAATAATGAGGTGCTGGCGGAGCGTTACGGCACGGCGCTGGCTATCGGCCGCTCGCTCGAGGAACTCGAGGACTGGCCGGCCGCGCTCGCCAAGGTGACGACCGAGGATATTAAGCGCGTCGCCAACGTCTATCTCGATAGGCGCCGCTCGGTGACCGGTTGGCTGCTCCCCGAGGTCAACGACGTTGCGCGGGACGCGCAGCTTGAAAAGGCAGGCTGAGATGCTCGCTCCTACACCCCAGGGAGTTACTCCCGAACGCCGCGCGGTGCAGTTCAAGCTGGCGAACGGGATGGACGCCGTCGTCATTCCCGATCACCGTGCACCGGTGGTGACGCACATGGTCTGGTACCGCGTCGGCGCGGCGGACGGACCGAGCCACCGCTCGGGTCTGGCGCACTTTCTCGAGCACCTGATGTTCAAGTCGACGGAGAAGATCGCCGACGGAGCCTTCCCGAAGATCGTCATGGAATTGGGCGGACAGCTCAATGCCTTCACCAGTCAGGACGTGACCGTCTATCACGAGCGGATCGCGAAGGAGCATCTCGGCCAGATGATGGCGATGGAGGCGGACCGCATGGTCAATCTCCGGCTCACCGAAGAGGAAGTCGCAACCGAGCGCAACGTGATCATCGAGGAACGCGCCTCGCGCTACGACAACAGCCCCAACGCGCGGCTCAGCGAGCAGATGAACGCCGCGCTTTATCTGGCGCATCCCTACCGTCTTCCGGTGATCGGCTGGGCGCACGACATCGCACAGCTGTCGCGCGAGGACGCGCTTTCCTTCTACAAGCGCTACTACGCGCCGAACAACGCCATCCTCGTCGTTGCCGGCGACGTGACGCCGGATGAGGTTCGCGATCTTGCGGTGGCGAGCTACGGCAAGATACCGGCCAATCCGGCAGTTGCGAGCCGGGATCGCGCGAAGGAGCCGCCGCACGAGGTGGCGCGCCGCATCACGCTGCAGGACAAGCGCGTCGCCAACGCCACCTTCCAGCGCAGTTACCTGACGCCGAGCTATGCCACCGCCGAATCTGGCGCCGCATTGGCACTCAGTCTGTTGATGGTGATCGTCGGTGATGGCGCGACCGGACGCCTGTTCCGTCGCCTGGTAGTGGAGGACAAGGTCGCGGCCGGCGCGAGTGGCGGCTATTTCGGCGGTGGCTTCGATTCCGGCATCATCCAAATGCAGGCAGTGGCACTGCCGAATAGGGATCTCGGCGACGTCGAGGCAGCCGTCGATGCGGTACTCGACGAGGTGCGCGAGAATGGCGTGACCGAGCTTGAGCTCAATCGCGCCAAGCGCTCGCTCAGGGCGGCATACACCTTCGAAAGCGATGAGCAGGAAAAGCTCGCCGAGCGTTACGGCCGGGCACTGTCGGTAGGCCGCACCATCTCCGAGATCGAAGGATGGCCAGCGGCAATCAGCCAGGTGACGACGGACGACGTCAAGGCGGCCGCCCTGACGCATCTCGACATCCGACGCTCGGTGACCGGCCATCTGCTGCCGGAGATCACAAACGCGCGCAGCGCTCAGCCCAGGCAGGTTTCGGCACCATGAAGATAGAAACGATAAAGAGCCCCGGGGGGATCGACGCCTGGCTGGTCGAGGAACATGCCGTGCCGATGCTGGCGCTGCGCTTCGCCTTCGACGGCGGCAGCATGCAGGACCCGGTCGGCAAGGAAGGCACGGCCAACTTCCTGGCGCAGATGCTGCTTGAAGGCGCCGGCGAGCTGACCGCCACCGCGTTCCAGGACCGGGTCAAAGATCTAGCCCTGCGCATCGGGTTCCGCTCCGGAAGGGATGCGCTCTTCGGCAATATCGAAGTGCTGACCGAGAGCCGCGCGGAGGCAGCGTCGCTGTTGCGCCTCGCGCTCATGGAGCCGCGCTTTGATGCAGACGCCGTCGCACGTACGCGGCAGCGCCTCAAGGTCGGCATCGCGCGGGCGGCACGAGAGCCCGATAAGGTGGCAGCGGCCGAATGGGACGCTGTAGCCTTCGCCGGTCACCCTTATGCGCGGCCGATCGTGGGGACGCTCGCAAGCGTCGATGCCGTCATGGCCGACGACATGGAGTTCTATCGCCGCCGCGCCTTCTGCAAGCGCACGCTCAAGGTTACGGCCGTCGGCGACGTCACTGCGGAGGAGTTGGGGCAGCTGCTCGACGAGGTGTTCGGTGACTTACCTGACGACACCCAGCTGCCGGTTCCTGGCGCAGTGGGCGTGCTGCCGGCAGGACGCCGCTCGATCATCGAGATGGATGTGCCGCAGTCGGTGGCCGTGTTCGGAATGACCGCGCTTGCGCGCAAGGACCCCGACTACATGGCGTCGGTGGTGCTCAACTTCATCGGCGGCGGGGGCTCTTTTTCAAGCCGCCTCATGGAGGAAGTGCGCGTCAAGCGCGGCCTCACCTACGGGGTGTCGACGTCAATCGTGCCGATGCGCTGCGCCTCGATCCTCAAAGGCTCGGTAGCGACGCGCAATCACCTGATCGGCACTTCGCTGGAGGTGATCGGCGCCGAGTTCGCGAAGATGGCCGCGGGCGACATCGGAGAGGATGAGGTCGCCAAGGCGAAGAGCGCGATCATCGGCTCCTATCCTCTCGCCTTCGACGCCAGCGCCAAGATCGCGAACCAGTTGCTGGGACTGCGTCTCGATGGCTTCGGGCCTGAGTACGTGGCGAACCGCAACGCGATGGTCGCGGCAGTCACGCTCGCCGACGTTAAGCGTGTCGCAGCCGAGTTGCTGCGGCCGGAGAACCTTATCGTCACAGTCGTCGGTAAGCCGTCGCTGGGTGCGGAGCACGTCGCTCCGCAAGCATCGGCGTCGGCGGCGTGATGATTATTCGTAGGTGCGCAAGCGTGAAGACAAGAAGGATGCCATGAGCCAGACGACCCATATCTGCCATCCTCGATTGCTGTTGGTTGCAGCGCTATTGCTTGCCGGCTGTAGCGTTGCGCACGCGCAGGAAGCGGCGGCGCCGGCCGCTCCGGTGCAGCAAGCTGGCCCGGCTCCGACGGTCACGGTTCCCAGTGCCGCCGCTCCTGCGGCGATGGCCCCGAGCGTTACGCCGGCAGCACCCACGGCCCCTGCGGCGACGAGCCCGGCTCAGGCGGCAGCGCCAACGACGCCAACGTCATCTAGCCCCGCGGCGCAAGTTACTTCTCCCAACATCCCGTCGACTGCGCCACCCGCGGGTGAAGCGCATATGCCGAGCTTCGCGGCGTCTCCCGCAGCGGGTAACGCAGCGCCGGCGACGGACCCTGTACTGGCACCTGTCGTTCCGCCAGTCGCGTCGGCGACGCCGGTTGCGTCGGCGGCGCCCGCGCACAACCCGAACAAGCCGCACGACCTGTCCCCGTGGGGAATGTTCCTGCAGGCGGACATCGTCGTCAAAGGGGTGATGCTCGGCCTGCTGTCGGCCTCACTCGTCTGCTGGACGGTGTGGCTGGCCAAGACCATCGAACTCTCCGTCGCCAAGCGGCGGCTGCGCCATCAGCTGAAGAAGCTCGCCGCCGCCAACTCGCTGCTCGAGGCGGTGAACCTCATCTCCTCCACCCGCGGCGCCGTGCCGGCGATGCTGCAGGCCGCGCTCGCCGAGACGCGTGCCTCCTGGGACATCGCCGATCGGCACGCCATCAAGGAGCGCATTTCTGCGCGCCTCGACCGCGTCGATCTCGCCGCCGGCCGCGACATCAACCGCGGCACCGGCATTCTCGCCACCATCGGCTCGACGTCGCCGTTCATCGGCCTGTTCGGCACCGTGTGGGGCATCATGAACTCGTTCATCGGCATCTCGGAGGCGCAGACGACCAACCTCGCCATCGTCGCTCCCGGCATCGCCGAGGCGCTGCTGGCGACGGCGTTCGGCCTCGTCGCGGCGATCCCCGCGGTGATCATCTACAATCACTTCTCGCGCTCGATCGGCGGCTACAAGGCCCTTGTCGGCGATGCCTCGGTGCTGGTGCTGGGGCTAGCCTCGCGCGACTTCGATCGCGGCGTGCGCCCTGAGCTGAGAGCTGCGGAGTAAGCGTCATGGCCGGCAAGCTCTCAGACAGCGAAGAGGCAACCGAGAACCACGAGATCAACGTCACGCCGTTCATCGACGTGATGCTGGTGCTGCTCATCATCTTCATGGTGGTGGCGCCGCTGTCGACGGTGGACGTGCCGGTCGAGCTGCCCGTGTCGCAGGCCGCACCGGCGAAGAAGCCGGACAAGCCGCTGTTCGTCACCTTGAAGGCCGATCTGTCGCTCGCGGTCGGCAACGACATGGTGCTGTGGACTTCTCTCGGCTCCGCGCTCGATGCGCAGACGCAAAGCGACCGCAACAAGCGATTGTTCCTGCGTGCCGACAAGACGGTGCCGTACGGCGAGCTGATCCGGCTGATGGATACGCTCAGAGCTGCCGGATATCTCAAAGTGGCGCTCGTCGGCCTCGAAGGTCCGCCTGCGTCAGGGGGGGCTGCACCATCTCCTGCTACAGCAGCTCCACAACCTGTGATCCCTTCACCCTCTCTCCCTTCACCCTAGCCTGGAGCGTCATCCCATGATTGCGCATCTGGAGTTGCTTGAAGTGTCGGCGGCGCGGATGCGCCGCTGGGTCCTCGCCGGTGTCGTGATGGTGTCGATGCACGCGGCGGCGGGCGCGTTGGCGCTCGCCGACTGGACGGAGGAGGACGATACAGTTGAGGAGACGGCGGGCTCCTTCATGCTCGAGCTGGCGCCGGTCGCCATGGCGCCGCCGACCGAGAAGGTGAACCTCGCCATCGGGCCGGCGCAGGAGGAGACGCCGGCATCGACCTCGGTCGCGCCGATGCAGGAGGCGAAGGAAAAGTCCGACGTCGAGACGCCGAACGTGGCGGAGTCACCGCTCGCTCCGACGCCCGAGGTGGTGGTGGAGAAGAAACAGGAGCACGTCGACAAGCCCGAGGAGAAAGTCGAGCAGGAAGACCCGCGTCCCAAGCAGGAGGCGGTGCTGCAGGCAACGTCAGCCCCACAGGAGGCAAAGGCGCCGCCGCCTGTCGAGGCCCCGCCAGCGGAGAAGGCTGTCGCACCCAAGCAGGGCGTCTCATCGAAGCCGTCTCAATCGCAGATCACCTGGGAGAAGGCGGTCGCACTGCACCTCAACAAGCATAAGCGCTATCCGTCAGAGGCGCGCGACAATAAGGAAGAAGGCGTCGCCGTGGTGTGGTTCTCGATCGACCGCTCCGGCAAGGTGATCACCGGCCGGCTGCAGAAGAGCTGCGGGCACACCATGCTCGACAAGGAAGCGGTGGAAGTCCTTTCGCGCGCGAGCCCCTTCCCGCGCCCACCCTCCGACCTCGCCAATCTCGAGTTCGCCTTCTCCCTCCCCATCCGCTTCCAAATCAAGAAGTGATGGGGAGCGCCCGGTAGTGCCGACGCAACAAGCTCACCGACGTGAGGTGCCCCCAACTGCGATCTGCCGCCCAAGGCGACGCCGACTGGCGCCGTCGGTGCGGCCGATCACGGTCTTTGGTTACGGCGCGGGGCCCGATGATGACGTCCCTGATGGCATCCTCAGCGGCGCGAGCCAGTTCGCGGCAATGCGATTTGGGGCCGATGTATCCACCTAGAACGGTCGATGTGCACGGTTGTTGCCGAGCACCATCAGGAATCCATCCGACCCGATGGCCAGTCGATCAGAGCAACCTCGCAGGGCGCTTCATCGCCGCGATCCACGAGATATCTTCTGTCGCGATAGACTTTACCTATTGCATCCAGCACATCACACAACGCGTCGGCGCGCTCGCGCTCGTAGGCAACACCATTGGCTGTAAGCATCAACGGATTGGCGTGCGGCCGCCCAACCGTCTGCACGATAATGACATGGCGATCAGCGTATCGGCTCATCTTCTCAAGAGCAGCAGTGATCTCGCGCACCCGATAGAGTGCGTTGGCGACGAACACTACATCAGCACGAGATGGTGCACTGTCTTCCCACTTTTGCGCAACGAGCCTCGGAACATTCGCTGTCGGCCAATGACGCAGAAGCGTCTGCCGCATGGCAGCTGACGGCTCGATGCCGGTAATGGACCCGACATGCGGTGCTAGCCGGCGCGTAAATGCGCCGGTTCCCGGGCCGATCTCAAGCAAACGATCGTTCGCCTGCAGCATGGCAATGACGTCGACGACCACCTCATTCGCGAGTCGGGCAAGCGGACTGCGCACGTCGTATTCAGGCGCGTAGCTCTGCCAGAACGCTTCCTCCTCGACGTCGCTATGCTGCCTGGGATTGCTAAGCGTCGACTGTTCGAAGGCCGCGCGCCAGAATTCCGCTGGGCTGATGCCAAGATGCAGGTACGGCTTCATCGATCGATCTTCGCTCGTGCTGCTATTGGGTGGATATTCGTTACGCGCGCTCCGACGTCTCCTATTGCGGCCGTCGCTGCAAGTGTTGCTTCACTGCGTCACTTCTAATCATTCACGATCTCCTGCGCTCGACCGCGTTGACTATGAGCCCACGTCAACTATCCAATCACGCTGCTCAGATACTGCAGCCAACGCGGCTGCAGGTAGGGAATGTGGTGAGCGAACGCGAAGCCACAGCTGCCCCCGCAACTGTAAGCGGCGAGCTTCTCTGCGAAATACCACTGGCGAGCCAAGTTTTGCCGGGAAGGTGCAGAGAAGCGTTTAAGCCGCAAGCCAGGAAACCTGTCTGAGCATGGTCGCTCTTCAACTGTGCGGGTGGCGCAGTCGATGCGGCAGCGTAGCAGCGACCGAATGTAGGTTTGGAGAACACTCGGTACGCTCACGCAAGGTTACTTCTGACTTCAGTAGGTTTGTGATCGCCGCCTCTTGCGCGGCTTGAGCGCCATTGGGTGTTCCGAGCGCGTGTTCGGAGCAGTGTTGCGTGCGCCGTTTTGGTACGGCGCGCGCACGTCTCGCCTTTTCGCGGACGCAACCCGAATTCCCCTCTTCCAGCCTGCGAAGTGGTGCTCGCTGGCCCATGCGCCATCAGCGCCACCACTGACCGAGCACTTGATCGGATGCGCGTAGCGCATTCGGCAAGGGCCCGAAAAACGTCGTGCTGTGTGCGTTTGGAGTATCTTGTATGCGTCTATTTAGAGTTCCCAATCTGCCCGTCGTAATCTCGGCGGCCAGCCTTCTCTCCACCCCCGCTTGCGCTCAGGTGCTCGCTGTCTCGAGCACCGAGGAAACGATCGTCCTGCCCGGCATAAATGTCGAAGCAGACGAGATCGCGAAGCAGAAGCAGGCTCCGACAAAGAAAAAGCAACCAGCTGCACGCGCAAACCCGCAGCAACAGAGCGGCCCCTCTGCTTCCGCCGTCTCATCGGACACTTACGTCGTTACCCCCGGCGGGCGCCCGGAAGCGAGGGGCAAAGTGGCAGGCACCGTGCAGGTCATCGATCGCGCGATTATCGAGCGATCGAATTCGCAATCGATCACCGAGGTGCTGCGCGAAAACGCCGTCGGGTTCTTCAGTGAGTGGACCCCGGGGCAGACATCCATCAACATTCGCGGCGCAGCGACGGATGGACAGGGCAAGGACTTCCGCAGCCAGGTCCTCGTGCTCATCAACGGCCATCGTGCGGGCACGGCCAATCTCTCCAAACTGTCGCTCGGCGATGTCGACCGCATCGAAATCGTGCGTGGTCCAGCTTCGGTCGTCTACGGAAGCCAGAACCTCGGCGGTGTCATCAACATCATCATGAAGACCGGGCGCTCGGCTCCCGGGACGCTGGTTGAGGGCAGCGCCGGCTCGTGGGGCCTTCGCCAAGGGAAGGTGCAGCAGGGCGGTGTCGAAAACGGCGTCGACTACTACGTCGGCGCGTCGGCAGGTGCCCGCGACGATTATCATAGCGGAGAAGGCGGAACGACGATGAAAAACACGAGCTGGGAGCGCCGCGGTGCTACCGGATCGCTCGGCTTTCAGATCAACGACAATCATCGCCTCGAATTCAACGTGCGTACTGACGGCATCTATGATGCTGGCTTCCGCGGCTCGGCCGCGAACTACTACGCCAAGGACGATCGCACCAACAAATCCGTCGATGCCAGCTATTACGGCCGCACGTCGAACGGCTTGTTCCAGTGGTTTGCCCAGGGCTATGTCGTCGAGGATGTCGACAACTTCAAATGGGCATCCCCCAACAGCGCCGGCACATCCCTAGACCACAACCGCCGCGAGCTCGATATTGCAGGCATACGCGTACAGCCTCGCGTTCGGCCCTGGGAGGGACATGAGCTGCTCCTCGGCTGGGATTGGGAGGAAAGCACGCTGCGTTCCGATCGCTATCGCATCGGCCTCAACGGGGCGAGCATATCCCAGGTGCCTCCGCAGGATAACAACCAGACCGACCGCGTGAGCGGGTTGTACTTCGAGGACTCGCAGACCTTCTTCGACGACATGCTCGGCCTGCGCGGCGGCTTGCGCTACACGAAAGGCACGACCACATTCGATTGGACACCAAATTACGCCAACCAGAACAACACGTCACAGGACTATGAGGCTGTAACCTACTCTCTCGGTGGCACGCTTCTGATCACGAAAGGCATTGTGCTGCGCGCGGGAACGTCCACAGGCTTTCGCGCGCCGACGGCAACAGAGCTTGCCGCCGAGACGACAAATCTCAACGGCACGCGCACGTTCGGAAACCCTGACTTGTCTCCGGAAACCAACGAACAGGTTGAAGTTGGCGCCAACGTCTCCGGCTGGCTCGGCACTATGGACGTAGCTGTCTTCCAGAACGTCATCCACGATCGCATCACGACCAAGACGCGCGCAGGCGTTTCTCCACAAACTTCCGACTACATCAACAACCCGGGCGATATAGAGGTGAAGGGCGTCGAAGTCGGTTTCGACATGAACATGCTGCGGCTTATCAAGACACCGCTGCATGCGAAGACTTGGCGTTGGAACCTGTTCTCTAATGGCTACTATAATTTCGACATGGTCGATAAAGGCGCATCGGCATCGGCCAATACGGATAATCCTCAGCGCATTTACGAATACGAGCTTTCGATCGGCACTCGGTTTGCCCAGTCGGGGCCGACAATCCGGGATTGGTCGTTCCAAGTTGTCGGCCTGCTGCGCGGGCCCATGTGGTATGACACGGAAGAAGCTCTCATTACTAGCGCAGAGCCGTCATCCAGCTACATCCACCGCAAAGATCCGTTCTGGGTCTGGAATACTCGTGGTGACATCGAGCTGACGGAGGGCGTCAAGCTGTTCGCAGCCGTCAATAACATCCTCAACGTCAACGAGCACCCGATCTTCATCGCACTCGATGAACAGCCATGCATCGCGAAGCTCTCCTCGCAGAACGGCGGTTGCGGCACGTCGATGGCGGGACGGGAATTCGTAGCCGGTCTGCAATGGCGCTGGTAATGTCACGGGTGGCCGCTGCTTTGGTGGCGGCCACCACGCTGTTCTCGGCGACACCGCGCGCGGACACCATCGTGATCGACGCGCTTGGCCGGCGCGTCGATATCCCCGCCGAGCCGCAACGGATCGTGACCGTTTTCTCGTCGAATACCGAGCTCATCGCCGCGCTCGGCCTCGCCGACAGGATCGTCGGCATCGACTCCATGACGCGCTATCCACCTGAGATAGTAAGCAAGCCGCACGTCGGCGGGCGCCTCGGGTTCTCTGTCGATTCCATCGTTGATCAGCAGCCCGATCTTGTAATCGTTACGCCTGCGCGACAGGCAGCAAATCAGCTTATCGAGCCGATGCGTCGTCTCGGTATTCCCGTCATCGTGCTCACCGCCCGCAACATGAGCGAGGTCATGGGAAACCTGCGCCTCGTCGGGCGCGCGACGGGCCAGCAAATGCGCGCTGAGATCGTCGCGAGGGCTTTGGAACGTCGGATGACCGAAGCTGCGCGGCTGAGTGTCGGACGTATCCGGCCGCGCGTGGTGATGATCACGGGGCGCATCGGCAACGGCCTGTTCCTTGTTGCGCGCCCCAATACATATACTGGCGATGCTATGCGGATTGCAGGCGCCGAGTTCGCCTTGCCGACGCTCACCGTTCTATCTCAGGTTTCACCCGAGGCCATTCTTGCTTCGGCACCCGATGTCCTTCTGTACGCTGGAGCGCAATCGGAGCTGGACGACCTCAAGGCTCGTGCAGGTTGGCGCGACCTCACTGCAGTGAAGCGCGGTCACGCTTGGACCGTCTCTCGCGCCGAGTGGCTCATCCCTGGACCGCGCACGGTCAATGGCATCGAGCACCTAGCGAACAAGTTACACATCAGGGACGGCTTCTAATTATGCGGATTTGGCTCAGCTTGCTGGCGTTCGTTCTGTGCAGCGTGTTAGTCGGCGTCTGCGCCGGTCATACTTGGGCGTCGCCCGCATCGGTTGCACGCGCGCTGTCAGGCGACTCCTCGCTCCACAGTATGTTGCTATTGCAGTGGCGCTTCCCGCGCGTCGTTGCCGCCGCACTCGTGGGCGCACTGCTCGGCGTTGCCGGCACGGTGTTCCAAGGCGTGTTCCGCAATCCGTTGGCGGAACCCTATCTGTTAGGTTCGGCTGGCGGTGCCGCCCTTGGTGCCACCATCGCATTGTTGGTGCCGATCGGCGTGCCGCAAGCTTGGCTGCTTCCCGCGCTCGCATTCCTCGGAGCCTGGGGCGCCACGCTGCTCGTCGTGGGCGTATCACGCGCAGCAGGCGGCCTCGATATCCCTACTCTGCTCCTGTCCGGCGTCGCGGTGGCCGCAGTTCTCGCGGCGCTTCGTTCCTTCCTCATGCTGGCGCTCTCAGATGAGACCGTCAGCCTTCAGGTCGTGTTGAGCTGGGTACTCGGGGGGATGCAAACGCCGAGCTGGAATGGCGTCGGCCTGCTGCTAGTCGTCGCTGTGCTGGCTATATTCGCGTGCTTCAGACTTGCGCCGGGATTGGACAAACTGGGTCTTGGCGAGCAGATGGCGGCAGCATACGGCCTCCGCGTCACCCGCTTCGTGGTTCTCGCTGTTCTTGTCGGATCGGCAGCCGTGGCGGCATCCGTCACCGTTGGCGGATTGATCGGCTTCGTCGGCCTTGCCGCGCCGCACATTGCGCGGTGGAGCGTCGGACCGATGCATCGCTTGGTAGTACCGGCCTCGGCGGCCATCGGCTCAGGCGTCGTTACTCTCGCCGATGCAATCGCACGCTCCGCCCTGCCGCCTGCGGAAATTCCTTTGGGGCTCATAACGGCTTTGGCAGGTGGACCCTTTTTCTTGCTCGTCCTGGCGCGGAGCCGCAGATGGTGACCTTGGCTGCCGAGCACATTTCCGTCGTGCGCGCTGGACGCAAGCTGCTCGACGATGTCTGCGTCGCATTCGCCTCGCCGGGAGCTACGGCCATCATCGGCCCCAATGGCGCCGGCAAATCGACGCTCCTTAAGACGCTCGCCGGGCTACTCGCGCCCACTTCCGGCTCCGTCATTGTCGACGGACGCACGCTCGACACCATCCAGGCGGCCCATCGCGCCGCGATGATCGGATACATGCCCCAGCAGTTTGAGCCGCACTGGGACATCCAGCTGCGCGACCTCGTTCGGATTTCATGCGAACGTGCCGTCGGATCGCAAGGTCGACGCACCCCAGATGACATCCTTGCCGCGCATCGCATTGAAGCGCTGGCAGAGCAGCGCTGGTCAACGCTTTCGGGCGGCGAGCGCGCACGTGCGCTGCTGTCGATGGTGCTCGCCGTCGATCCACCGATACTCCTTGCCGACGAACCTGCGGCTAGCCTTGATCCCGGCTACCGGCTGGAACTGCTGCAGAAGATCGCGGAGCGCGGCAAAGCTGGGATCTGCGTCACCGTAATGCATGACATAGATTTGGCGTTTCGCTTCTTCGACCAGATTGTCATGCTGGACGCGGGGAGAGTGGTGGCGAGCGGGCATGCCCGGGACGTATACGAGCGCACAGTGCTGGATGACGCTTTCGGTGTGAATTTCGTTCGCTCCCGGAAGGGAGAGCTTCGGCTCATCAATCCGGGCTTCCTGCGCGGGGAAGGGCCATGTCGTCGGTAACCACAAGAAACCCCGGCGTCTTCGCCGAACGGAGCACCGTCATAAGTCCGGCCGCTCTGTTGCGCGATTCATTTTTTTGGACATGCCAAGATCGAGATCGTTTCCGATCGCGTCCGCTTAGAACGGAACTGGGGCGACTAGCTCTGCCTGGGAAAGCGGATCGAGAGTCCATCAATATCCGATGACACTTTGATCTGGCAGGCGAGGCGCGACGTGCGGTTCACGTCGAAACCCTGGTCGAGCATGTCCTCCTCGTCTTCGGACGGCGGCCCGACGCGCACAAAGTCCTTCTCAGCAATGATGACATGACACGTTGCGCAGGCGAGAGAGCCGCCGCAAGCCGCCTTCAGCGGCAGTCCCGCAGCGCGCAGAGCCTCCATCACCGTCAGTCCCGGCTTCGCCTCTACCGTATGCGAGATGCCATCTGCATCGAGGACGGTCAGCGAAATCACGTTTGGCTCTCCATTTGGCTCAGATCAGGTCTCGACGGACGACGGCGTTCGCACCAGCTTCATCAGCCCGGTGTAGACCTTGCACGCCTCCCGATTGAGCTGCGGCAAGTGCACGTCCACGTCATTCTTCAGGCGCCCGGCGGCACCTACCCCAAGTGTCGCCTCCAATGACGCCGCGTAGGTCGGGATGGCCGCCCACTCTGCCACCGTGTCGGCCGTCGCCTCGATATGAAACTGCAATCCGTACGCGTGCGCGCCCCAGCGAAACGCCTGTACGCGGCAGGCCTCTGAGCTTGCCAGAACAGTGGCGCCTTCAGGCAGGCTGGCCACCTCGGCACCGTGCCATTGCAGGACTGTCGTGGGTTCCTCGAATCCAGCCAGCAGCGGGTCACGAAGACCTTCGTCCGTGCGCGATACGCTCATCAAACCGACCTCGGCGGACGCCGCAGGCGCCACGCGCCCCCCGATGCTCTCCGCCAGCAGTTGATGGCCCAGGCAGATGCCGAGGTAAGGCCGCTTCAGTTCGACGACGAACCGGCGTATCGCAGCCTTCTCTTCACGCAGCCAAGGATGCTCGCTCTCCTGCCAGACGTCCTGCGGTCCCCCCATGACGAGCATGAGATCGAACGCGCCAACGTCCGGGATGGCTTCGCCGGCGTCCAGTTCGACCGTCGTCCAGGCGATGCCGTCGGCACGGAGAAAATCGCGAAATATCCCGGGATGCTCTACGGCCAGGTGCTGAAGTACGAGGATGTTCATCGGTCTCTCTACTGGGCAGGTTGAAGCTGCGGCGGGCCGCGATCTGTCGAATGTTGGAAGTGGAATGGGCGGTCCGGAAAGATGCGCTCGTAAACGGTGCGTGCCGCTGTAACGGCTTCTGCAAATCCAGTCACGATCAACTTTTGCTTGCTGGGGTAGAGGGAGATGTCGCCGACTGCAAATACCGATCTCTCGCTGGTCTCCATCGTTGCCGGATCGACCAGGATCTGCTCTTCCGATAAACCGACGCCGAAATCGCGCAGCGGCCCAAGGTCCGAGGCAATGCCGTAGAAGGCGAGGAGATGCTCCGCTTCCAGCCACTCACGCTGGCCGTCGATGTGACCAATCTCGATCGCCTCTAGCTTTCCCGCCTCGGCTTGGAGCGCGGCAAGCTGGTAGGGAACCTTGAGCGCAATGAGACCGCGCCGGGTCAGTTCGTCGAGCTTCTGCAAAGACGCTGGCGCACAGCGAAACCTCTCGCGCCTATGAACGAGAGTGATGCTCTGTGCATGCTCCGACAGCGCAATCGCCCAATCGACGGCGCTGTCGCCGCCCCCGGCGATTACGATCCGCTTTCCCGTGAACGCCGCCGTATCCTTCACCCAATAATGGACGCTCGTCCCTTCGAGCCGCTCGATGCCGGCCAGCGGCGGCCGGTTCGGTCCGAATGCTCCGCCACCGGCAGCTATGATCACCGCCCGCGCAGCGATTGTAGAGCCGCTCGACATTTCAACCGACAGGATGTCGCCCGCGCGCGTCAGCTTCACGGCTTGCTGGCCAAGATGAAACGTTGGCGCAAACGGTGCGGCCTGCGCCATCAGGCGTGCGATGAGTTCACCAGCAGCAATCGCAGGAAAGCCGGGGATGTCGTAGATCGGCTTCTCGGGATAGAGCGCGGTGCATTGTCCACCCACATCGCTCAACGCCTCGATCACATGGCAGCGCATACCCAGATGCCCGCAGGCGAAGATGGCGGACAGTCCGATCGGGCCCGCGCCGATGATGACGACATCGGTTTGCGCATGGCGGCTCATAGCGCGACGAGCTCCGCCGTCACGCCGTGCACCGCCGAGCTATCGGCGATATCCGTCCTCAGGCCGGGATTGAGAACGTTGACGTTTGCCGCATCGCCGGACGTGCGTGGCCATCTTCCTTTGTAAACAAGAGCCACTCCGTCCGGCACGTTCGCCGACACGGCAGCCTTCAGCCGTAGCGCGCCCGTCTCGTTCTTGAGCAGAACGGCATCTCCGTCCTTGATCCCGCGGGAGGCCAGTTCGCGCGCGTTGACCAACACCTGCGGCTCGCCCAGCCGTTGAAGGATCCGCTGCTCGTTACCGTAGCTCGAATTCATCAGCCATGCAGAGGCCGGCGAAAGCACCCGCAAGTGTCCCGCGGCGGGAGCCGCATCGATATGCGGAACCGGGGCTTCGGGGTGGCCTTCTGCCGCGAGCCGGCTGCTCCGCACCTCGATCTTGCCCGACGGCGTCGCAAATTTCAGCCCTTCGAACTGAACACGAGGCGTCGCATTGAGACTGACGGTGCCGAGCACCTTGAGATCCTCGAAGCTGCCTTTGAAATCCGTCTGCGCAAGCAGCTTCTGGAGCATGCTCTCATCGCTCTCGTAGAGCGCAGGTTCCTCGAACCCCATGGCCGTCGCCAGCTTCCTGAAGATTTCCTGGTTCGGCAGGGATTGGCCGAACGGTGCGCAGGCCTGCGCCTGGGCGGAGATCGTGTCGTGGAAGTAGGGCAGCACGAGATCGTCGAATTCGAGAAAACTCGATGCGGGCAGCACGTAATCCGCAAACGCCGCCGTATCGGTCATGAACAAGTCGCTCACGACTGTGAAGAGGTCTTCGCGCGCGAGCGCCGCCCGCAGTTTTGACTGCGACGGACTGGAAGCGAGGATGTTGTTGTTCCACGTAAACAGCGCGGTCGAGCGCTCCCGGTCATGCAGCGCATCGGCCAGATCAATGTGGCTGATGGACGAGCCGCTATCACGGCGCAGCTCGGGCGCCATCAGGAACGTGATGTCGACGCCGCGCGTCTCGGGCCCGTTCATGTAACAGAACCCGTGGCCCGGCTGGCCGAGATAGCCCGTCGCGATGCTCAGCAGCGTGGCCGAACGAAACGCATTGCCGCCACATGGCTGCCGCTGCATACCCTGGCCGAGCCACAGGAGCGCCGGGCCACAAGCGAACTGACGTCCCGCGGCAGTTATTAGATCGGCGGGCACGCCGGTGAGGGCTTCTGTCACCTGCGGCGAGGCCGCATCGACCGCCGCCTCGACCGCATCAAACCCCTCGACATGCCGACCGACGAAACTCCGATCGATCAAGCCGGAATGCTTGATGACGTGCAGCAGCCCGAAGGCCAGCGCTGCGTCCGAGCCGGGATGCAACTGTAGATGCATATCCGCGGCGCGCGCCGTATCGTTCGCAATCGGGTCGATGACGATCACGCGCGCATTGGACGAGCGCACCCACTGCTCATGCATGTGCGGAGCGCTATGCGATGGATTGGCCCCCCAGATCAGCAGCGTCTTCGCATTGGGGAGCTGATCGGGATCGAACCCTGTAAGCGAAGTTCCGAACATGTCGGCAAGAACCACGTGCCCGGCCTTATTGCATACCGTGTCCGGGTCAACCTCGGTGGCGCCGAGGCGATTGAAGAAGCGCACGGGAAACCATCCCGCCAGCATCGATACCGTGCCGGTGTAATGGGTATGAAGAATGGTGTGCGGACCGCGCGCTGTAAGGATGGCTTTGAACCGCGCAGCGATATCCGCGATAGCCTCCTCCCAGGAAACCGCCTCGAACGCACCCGACCCCTTCGCACCGCTTCTACGCAGCGGCGTCGTCAGGCGCTGCTCAGGATCGATGTACGCTCCGTTGTAGGCAAGCGCGCACTTCCCACACAGTGCCCCACGGCTGACGTGGTGGATGCGATCGCCGATCACCTTCCGCACGACACCGTCGTTGACGAGAACGGTTATGCCGCACGCGTCATAGCAGTCGCGAGGACACGTCGTTCTTATCTGGGCCTTGGTCATTCGCAACGCGCTCCAAAGGGCGGGTGGGCAAGTGTCTTGTGTAACGCTAAAGTGGTGGGTGAGACATGCCACTATACGGCGATGGAACAGACCACTTCGGATGCGCAAGAAAGCTGCAAATGTCCTGCTCTCCCTGCTCGAGCAGGATCAGACTCAAAGAGTCCCCCTGTCACTCCGGCTGCAGAACGCGGTCCGGCGGCTGATCGTCGATGGTCATTTGGCGGAAGGTGAGCGCTTACCCTCGACGCGCACTATGGCAACCGATCTCGGTTTGGCGCGCGATACGATCGAGGCCGCCTATCAGCATCTCGAGATGGAGGGCTTTCTCGAGCGGCACATGGGAAGCGGCACTTTCGTGACCGCTTCGGAGCACCGGTTCATCGGCAACCGCAAGGGCACAGGGCAGCGGAGCGTTGCCGGTTCTGCACCGCGGCTCAACGAACTTTCGCGGCGCGGGCAGGCGATAGCGCGCTCTGGAGGCGTTCCGGACCATGCATCGCCAAAGCCTTTCGTTGTGCTGCCGGACGTGCAGTCGTTCCCATTAGAAGCGTGGCTGAAGCTCAACGCCAAGGTCATACGTAGCGTCAAACGCGAAACGCTGCTCTATGCCGATCCCATGGGCTATCCGCCATTGCGCGAGGAGATCGCCAGATATCTCAGCGCACACCGTGGCGTGGAGTGCTCGGCCGATCAGATCCTCGTGCTCAACAGCTCCCAACAGGCGCTGGGGCTGATAGCGAGCTTGCTGATGGAGCCCGGCGAACGCGTCGGCCTCGAGGAGCCCGGCTTTCACGGTGCAAGGCAGGTATTTTGCGCTGCTGCACTTAGGCTGGAAAGCATCCCGGTCGACGAGGAGGGCATATCGAGCGATCGCCTGGAAAAGCTCGGCAGCGATATTCGCGCCGTATACGTCACACCGTCGCACCAGTACCCGCTCGGCGCGACGCTGTCGCTGCAGCGTCGGCTGGCCTTGGTGCGATGGGCCGAGCGCACCCGGGGCTGGATCATCGAGGACGACTACGACAGTGAGTTCCGTTACGACGGAAGGCCGATCGCTGCCATCCAGAGCCTCGCACCTAGCGGGCGCGTGCTCTATGTCGGAACCTTCAGCAAGGTCCTCTTCCCCGGATTGCGCCTCGCCTATCTCGTCTTGCCGCCCGCGCTCGTGCCGGCGTTCGTGTCGGCGCGCACGCTTATTGACGGGCACACTGCCATCATCAGCCAAGCCGTGTTGACCGAGTTCATGCGCGAAGGTCATTTCGCAACGCACATCCGGCGCATGCGCCAGATCTACCATGCACGCCGCGATGCCTTCGCCGAGGCATTCGAAAAACACCTGTCGCCGTTCGCGTCGATGATTTTTCCATCCGGCGGACTCCACCTGACGGCACTGCTCAGCGACGAGATCAACGAAGCGTCATCGGTTTCGGCAGCGGCGCGCCACGCGATCGAGCTGCCGACCCTGCGGCGGCTCTATGCCGAATCCAAAGGGCGTCAAGGGTGGCTGATGGGGTTCGCGGCACTGCCGCCCGGAGAAGCCGAAAAGGCCATGCGCAAGCTCGCCAAGGCATTGCAGGGTTGACCGCCTTCACCGGTTAGACGTCTGCGAGGAGGGCCGTATGCCGTGCACGTTCTACGGATCCTGGCGTTGCTTGCGGCTAGCTTCGCTCGTCGTCGGCGTCGCGCACGACGCCAAAATCTTGCGAGCGCGTCGGTCGGTTGGAATCGCTGCGAACGGCGGCCTCGAGCCCAAGTCGGAGGAGGTGACGGATTGCCGCTGCGCGGCTCGGCATACGCTGAGTAAACCGCCAGTCGTCAAGGGCGGCGAGTTCCTCGCCACTCAGCATGATCTGTAGCCTCGTTTCTCGCGTCAAGCCGTTCATCGGAACCTCCTTTCGGCTCGAGTGAGTAACGAACTACTTTGGCTGCAAGTTAGTTCCTTACCGGCTCTCCGGACATGTCACATTATACCAACACAGGGACTTTCGCGGATTGAGGCCGATGACCAGGCGCGTATGCTTATCTATTGGAGTATGCAAAATGCGCGCGCGCAAAGAGTTCTACGAACCCGAAGAGCTGGACACCCTTACGAAATCGTTTACCGACGCCTGCAAGGCGCTCGAACTCACGAAGCCTGAACACGAGGAGCCGCGGCTGGAGCTCGCTGATATCGTATTGCAGCTCACTGAACTGGCCCAGCTGGGGCCAGGACAGATCAAGGCAACAGCAGCCCGCTTATATCGGGATCGCACGCGAAATACCGCGGTGACTTAAGCGTGTCCGGCTATGCCAGTGAACTGCAGCCGCCAGTGACGCATCGGCACACTCAGGCCGCGTCGTCGCCCTTAGGGGCAATGCTTGACCGTACGACCGCCTCGGTAAGATCAGGCGCGCACAGCTCCATGAAGCGATAGGCGTAGCCGCGCAGATACCGGCCCTGACGCACCGCGATGCGTGAAGTGTTGCGCGCAAACAGTCCGCTGGCATCGAGCAGCGTCAGACCCGGATCGCGCTTGGCATCATAAGCCATAGACGCGACGATGCCGACGCCTAGCCCCAACTCGACGTAAGCCTTGATCACGTCCGCATCGAGCGCGGTCATGATGATGTCGGGCTCCAGCTTGGCCGCCGCGAAGGCCTGGTCGATGCGCGGCCGTCCGGTGAAGCCCTGATCGTACGTAATGATCGGCCACTCGGCGAGCGCGGAAAGCGTAAGCGGTTTCACCTGCTCGAGCTCATGCCCCGTCGGAACAATGACGGCGTGCTCCCAGGAGTAGAACGGGAACGCCACCACGTCGGGATTTGCTTCGAGCGCCTCGGTGGCGACGCCAATGTCCGCGCTGCCCTCCAGCAGCATCGACAATATTTCTTTCGGGCTCGCCTGATGCAGTATCAGACGCACCTTCGGAAATTCCTTCCTGAACTTCACCACGGCGGGCGGCAGTGCATAGCGCGCCTGGGTATGCGTGGCAGCGACAGTCAGGTCGCCGCAATCGCTCTGCGAAAACTGCTCCGCCAGTCGCTTTATGTTCTTGGCATCCAGCAGCATGCGCTGGACGATGCCTACCAGCTCCTTGCCGGGGTCGGTCAAGCCCGTCAAACGCTTGCCGCGACGCACGAACAGTTCGACGCCTAGTTCGTCCTCAAGGTCTTTTATATGCTTGGAGACGCCGGACTGGGAGGTGAACAGCGCGTTCGCTACTTCGGTCAGGTTGAAGTTGCGCTTCACCGTCTCGGCGATGATGCGAAGCTGCTGGAAGTTCACGAACGTTCTCCTTGCGCAAATGCGCGTAACCGCGAGCTGACGAGCCGCACCGGTTGCCCTGCTGCGAGGTTAAGCTCGGCAAGCCGTTGCGATGGTAGCTCCACCTCGTAAAGGTGTGGTTCCTCACAGGCAGCCCCAGAAAGCTCGACCCGGGCGATAGAGCCGATATCGACAATGCGCTTTATGGTAGCGCCAATGCCTGCCTGTCCACTACCGCCGTCGGTAATGATTTCGAGCTCATGTGGCCGGGCGAAGGCGACGGCGGACTGACCCCTAGCGACGTCGCCGCCAACGATCGGCAGAGCGCTCGTGCCAACGCGCAGGTAGTCCCCATCGATCGAGCCACGAAACTCGTTCACGGCCCCCAGGAACCCGTAGACGAACGGCGTTGCCGGCGCCGCGTAAACCTCGCGCGGCGTGCCGGTCTGCTCGACCTTGCCCTTGTGCATCACCACCAGCTGGTCCGCCAGCTCGATTGCCTCGTCTTGATCATGCGTCACGAAGATCGATGTAATGTGGAGTTCATCGTGCAGATTGCGCAGCCAGCGGCGCAACTCTTTGCGTACCTTCGCGTCGAGGGCGCCGAATGGTTCGTCCAGCAGCAACACCCGCGGACCGACGGCGAGCGCCCGCGCTAGCGCAATGCGTTGCCGCTGGCCGCCGGAAAGCTGCGCGGGGTAGCGATCAGCGACCCAGCCGAGCTGCACGAGTTCCAGCAGCTCCATCACCCTGCGCCGGATTTCCCTTTCTGGAGGACGTTGCGACCGCGGTTTTACGCGCAACCCGAACGCGACGTTCTCAAAGATGCTCATGTGCCGGAATAGCGCGTAGTGCTGGAACACGAACCCAACCTGCCGCTCGCGCACATGCCGGTCGGACGCATCCTCTCCGTCAAGGATGACCTCACCGCGATCAGCATACTCAAGCCCGGCAATGATGCGAAGCAGCGTGGTCTTGCCGCAACCCGATGGCCCGAGCAGCGCCACCAGCTTTCCGGTGGGGAACTCGAGACTGACATTGTCGAGGGCAACGAAGCTGCCAAAGGACTTGCCGATATTGCGAACTGCGATGCTCATGGTGCCTCGTCGGGCCTAAGTTCAGCTCCAGCGCGCCACTCGATGATCGTCTTGACCACCAACGTCACCAGGGCCAGAAGGGCGAGCAGCGACGCTACGGCAAAGGCCGCCGCAAAGCTGTACTCGTTGTAAAGGATCTCAACCTGCAACGGCATGGTGTTGGTCTGGCCGCGGATGTGTCCAGAGACGACCGAGACCGCCCCAAACTCGCCCATGGCGCGGGCGTTACACAGGATCACCCCGTAAAGCAGTCCCCATTTGACGTTAGGCAGGGTGACGCGGGCGAATGTCTGCCAGCCGGACGCCCCCAGAACCAGGGCAGCCTCTTCCTCGTCGCGCCCCTGCGCCTGCATCAGCGGAATGAGCTCGCGCGCAATGAATGGGACCGTCACGAAGATGGTGGCGAGGATGATGCCGGGGACGGCAAAGACGATCTTGATGCCGTGTGCGGCAAGCCATGGGCCGAACCACCCTTGCGCGCCGAACACCAGCACGTAGCACAGGCCAGCAATTACCGGAGATACCGAGAACGGCAGATCGATCAGCGTGATCAGCACGTTCTTGCCGCGAAAGTCGTGCTTGGCGATGGCCCACGCCGCGGCGATGCCGAACACCAGATTGAGTGGCACGGCAACCGCGGCCGCCAGCAGGGTCAACCGCATGGCACTCAGCGCATCGGGCGCCGATATCGCAGCCAGATATGCCGCCCACCCTTTGCGCAGCGCTTCGGCGAACACGGCCAACAGCGGCAGCAGCAAGAAGACGGCGAAGAAGGTGAGCGCCACGCCAATCACCAGCCACCTGATGGCGCCGGGCTCACGCGCAGCCGGATTCGATGTAAAGCGCGCCGAACGGTTCCACGGCGCGGTTGACGATGCAGTGCTCATGCGTGCGCCTTATCGTTTGAACGCATCATCCACGCCTGCAGCACGTTGATGACGAGCAACAGCACGAACGAAACGACGAGCATGACAGCCGCGACCGCGGTTGCTCCGGCATAGTCGTATTGCTCGAGCTTTGTGATGATGATGAGGGGCGTAATCTCCGACACCATCGGCAGATTGCCGGCGATGAAGATCACCGATCCGTATTCTCCAACCGCCCGTGCGAAGGCGAGCGCAAAACCGGTTAAAAGAGCCGGAGTCAGCATCGGCAGTACCACGCGGCGGATCGTTTGGGTCCGCGTTGCGCCTAAAGAGGCCGCTGCCTCCTCGAATTCGATGTCGAGATCCTCGAGCACAGGCTGCACCGTGCGCACCACGAACGGCACCCCGATGAAGATGAGCGCCACCAGTACACCGAGCGGCGTATAGGCCACCGTGATGCCGAGCGGCTCCAGATATTGCCCCAGCCAGCCATTGCCGGCGTATACCGCCGTCAGCGCGATGCCCGCGACCGCCGTGGGCAGCGCGAATGGCAAATCGACGAGCGCATCGACGATACGCTTGCCGGGGAAGTCATAGCGCACCAGGGCCCACGCCAGCGGCAGACCAAAAACGACGTTGATGAACGCCGCCAGCAATGCAGCGCCGAAGCTCAACCGGTAGGAAGCGACAACCCGCGGCGTCGTGACGACATGCCAGAATTGCGCGGGGTCGAGTTCGGCGCTTTTCGCGAACACCGCCGCGAGTGGAATGAGCACGATCAACGATAGATAGCTGATCGTGAGCCCGAGCGATAACCCGAATCCGGGCAGCACGCGATGTCGCCGTGGCGTGGCCATGAATCGTCCCCCGCAGACACTTGCGAATTAGGAGAAGACGATGAAGGTGATGAAGGCCAGGGACACCAGCAGCCCGGTCAACGACAGCATTCGATCGGTCTGCATGTTTAACAATCCCTTTGCTTGGCGAGCGAACGCTATCGGCGCTGGGGTTATGCGCGAACCACGAAGTTCTGCTTTCTATATTCCAATTGCTGCTAAGGCCGGGGCGGGGAGTACATAAGAGAAAAAGGCTCCTGGAACCGCTCCCCATCCCCCCAGCCAACGCGCTCGCGTCAGAACTTGATCAACGCACCCGACAGGACAACGTCCAGATCTTCCAGCGACGCATCTGCAATGGCGCCACTGGCAACGCTGCCGCTCAGCTGACGCAACGCAAGATCGCCCTCGACGTGGCGATACGACAGATAGAGGATCATTCCCGCCTTATCGATGCCCTGCGCGATGCCCGCACCGATCACGTTGACGCCCGATCCCCACACCGCCCAGCTTCCCGCCCCGGTCGGATTGAGTGCGTCGCCCGCGCCGACGGTGCGCCGCGTCGCGCCACCGCCGTCGTAGTCGTAGTACTCGCCGTAGACCGTGGTCTTGCCGAGATCGACGAACTTCTTCTCGATGCCCGCTTGCACGGCCCAGAACTTCTGCTCGTCATCGACACCGGTGCCGGCAAAATGCGTCGTGCCTTCGATCAGGTCGTCGACCTTCTGGCCGGCACCAACGTTGACGAACAGTCCTGTCGGCTGATGCAGGACGCTCACCGAACCGCCGAGCTGATGGCACGAGGTGTCATCTCCGGTTGTCTGGGCGGCCGCGCAAACCGTCGAAGTTTGCCCGCCATCGGTGATCTCGCCATAACCGATACCAGCGGCAACCTTGAACGCTCCGATCTCGCCTTCGTAGTTCAGCGCAACGTCCCAGTAATCGTCTTCGCCCCACGCGGCGGACACGCTGAACCCGGAAATATCCGGGGAGACATACTTGGCCACGTTGAAGCGCCGCTCGCCTTCGCCTGGCTGATCGCCGCCATCACCGATGAGACGCCGCCACGTAATGCCGCTGCCCGTAAGATCGCCGTTGTCGGCGGACCGCAAGATGAGGCCGAGCCCGGAATCTTCCACGTCCGAATACTTCGCGAACACGGAGGTCTGCGTCAGGTTGATCTCTGTGATCGTGTCCGTGGCGGTTGCCTGCAAACCCAGCGAGAAGCGCCCTAGGCGATTGCTCTTCAGGTACCAGTAGCTGTCGCGCAGATCGAATCCGACGTCGGTATCGGCGCCGTTGGGATCAAGCTGCGTGAAGCGCTTCGAGTTTGCGGCGCGCACGCCGATCTCGATCTGGTAACCGGCCTCCCACTGGGCGTCGATCTTGGCTTTGCCTTTGAAGCGAAACCGTGTGCGGCTGTTGTCGTTCGTGACGACATACGCATTGCGCTCCGCGCCGTCGTCCCAGAACAGCACCGCCTCGTTGACCTGACCTGAGACCTCCAGCGAGACCTTGCGGTTCCCCTTTCGGGCGGTCGTCGCCTCCAGCTCGGCGATGCGCTCCTCCAGGTCAGAGCAGCAATTGCCGCCCAGATCGGCGCCCCACGCGGCAGGCGCACCTATCGACGCCAAGCCCAACCCTGCGAGGACCAACGCCAAGTTGGTCCTCGACCGTACTCCCCCGTACATAACTCACTCCTACGCTACTAAAAAAACGCGACGCAACTACAACGCAGACTTCGACTGAGTTCAGATCCTCCCTAGCTCGATTGAGTTATCTTCCGCAGGGCGGCGCTCCGACCAGGTGTTGGCCTCGCGGCGCAACCCCTCCAGCATGGCGAGTCCCTGCGGCCATGCCCCGAAGCCGGATGCTGGATTGATGTGCCCGACGGCACCCAAGTTCACGAGCTGCGCGCCCCACGCTTTCGCAAGTTCTACGGCGCGGGCAAAACGCATCCACGGATCGTTGGTGCTGGCAACGAGCACGGCCGGCACGCCCAGCGGGGATTCGGGCACGATGCAGGATGGGCCAAACTTTTGCGGGTCGGCGGGAGCGACGAGCATCAAACCGCTCACTCGGCTACCCCAGTTATCCAATGCGCGCACTGCGGCCAGGCAGCCGAAACTGTGCGCGACGACAAAAACCTGCCCAGGCACCCGGTTCAAATCGCGAACGACGCGCGCCGACCAGTGCACCACGTTTGCATCTTTCCAATCGCGCTGGATGACGCGCACCGCACCGGGGATTTCACGTTCGAACCACGACTGCCAATGATCGGGACCACTGCCATTCAGGCCGGGCACAATAAGGACCGTGTCCAGGGTATGCCTCCTCGGATCGACTTGCCGCGCAATCGCTTCTCGAGGTCGAGCGTGCCGTCCCTCACCGCGCGAGCAGCTTCGGTGGGGACGGCACGCGTCGCTTGCAAAGCGGCGACGCAAGCCTCTTCTGTGGATCAGCTCTTGCTGGCGTAGATCTGGTCGAAGATTCCACCGTCATCGAAGTGGGTCTTCTGAGCCTTGGCCCAGCCGCCGAACACCTCGTCGATGGTGAAGAGCTTCACCGGCGCAAACTCGGCCTTGTATTTCTCGGCGACCTTCGGATCGCGCGGACGATAGTAATTCTTGCCTGCGATGTCCTGCGCTTCCGGCGAATAGAGGTAGTTGAGATAAGCCTCGGCCAGCTTGCGCGTGCCATGCTTGTCGACGACCTTGTCAACGACAGTCACCGGCGGCTCAGCAAGGATCGAAATCGAGGGCACGACGATCTCGAACTTGTCGGGGCCAAGTTCCTTGATTGCCAGATGCGCCTCGTTTTCCCAGGCGATCAACACATCGCCGATCCCGCGCTCGACGAACGTCGTCGTCGAACCGCGTGCGCCAGTGTCGAGCACCTTCGTGTTCTTATAGATCTTGCCCACCAGCTCCTTCGCCGTGTCGTCGCTGCCACCGGGCTGCTTCAGCGCGTAGCCCCAGGCGGCAAGATAATTCCACCGCGCGCCGCCCGACGTCTTCGGGTTGGGCGTGATTACGGCGACGCCGTCCTTGGCAAGGTCGGACCAGTCCTTGATGGCCTTGGGGTTGCCCTTGCGCACCAGGAACACGATGGTCGAGGTGTAGGGCGACGAGTTCTGCGGCAGGCGCTTCTGCCAGTCTGCCGGAATGAGCCCGCCCTTCTTCGCCAGCTGGTCCACGTCTCCGGCCAGCGCTAGCGTCACCACGTCCGCCTCGAGCCCGTCGATCACGGCGCGTGCCTGTTTGCCCGAGCCACCGTGTGACTGGTTGAGCGTCACGTCCTCGCCCGTCGTCTCCTTCCAATGCTTGGCGAACGCGGCATTGTAGGCCTGATAGAATTCGCGCGTGGGATCGTAGGAGACGTTCAGCAGCGTCGAGCCGGCCTGCGCAGAGTGCGCGCCGGCTGAAACCGCAGCTGCCAGGGCGAGCACGAGCGCCTGGCGCTTGGTGAAAGTGAGCTTCATCGCAGTATCCTCTCTGTCCGCAACCTCTGTCGAGGTCCCAGCCAAGAGAACTAGCGAGGCGGGATTATCCGCCGAACCAAGAAGAACTGCGCAGCTTATTCAGAATTTGCGTGTTGCTAGCCGTCGACGGCGGCGCCGGGTCGACTTAGTCTCGGCCGAACAGCGGTTTAGCCTGTCGTGACGGCCTCTTCGATATCCGAGGTGTCCACCGAGCTGTTGAGGCCCTGGGTGAGGGCGGAGCGGTCGAGCTCACCCTCCCACGCCGACACGACGATCGTCGCCACGCCGTTGCCGATGAAGTTCGTCAGCGCCCGGCACTCGCTCATGAACTTGTCGATACCCAGCACGATGGCCATGCCCGGCACCAGCGCCGGGCTGACCACGGCAAGCGTCGCCGCTAGAGTTACGAACCCGGCCCCTGTTACGCCGCTCGCGCCCTTAGACGTCAGCATGGCGACGCCGATGATCACCAGCTGGTCGTGCAGCGATAGATGCACGTCGAGCGCCTGCGCAATGAAAAGTGTCGCCAGAGTCAGATAAATGTTGGTGCCATCGAGATTGAACGAATAGCCCGTCGGCACGACGAGTCCCACAACCGGCTTCGAGCAGCCGAGCCGCTCCAGCTTCTCCATCAGCTGTGGCAGCGCGCTCTCTGACGATGATGTGCCCAGCACGAGCAGCAGCTCGTCCTTGATGTAGGCGAGGAACCGAAACAGCGAAAAACCCGCGAGCCGTGCGACGATGCCGAGCACCACGACGATGAACAGCGCGGACGTGATGTAGAAGGTGGCAATGAGCCCGGCGAGGTTGCCGAGCGTCGAAGGACCGTACTTGCCGATCGTATAGGCCATTGCCCCGAAAGCGCCGAGCGGCGCGGCCTTCATGATGACGGCGATCACGCCGAAGAAGGCGTGTCCCATGTCGTCGACCAGAGCACGCACCGTGCGGCCGCGCTCACCCAGAACCATCAGCGCAAAGCCGAATAGGATGGAGATCAGCAGCACCTGCAGGATGTTGCCGTCGGCAAATGCACCCACGAGGCTGTTCGGTATGATGTGTAGGATGAATTCCACGGTCGACTGATGCGTCGCGCGCTCGGCGTACTGGGCGACCGCCGCGGCATCGACCGATCCGGTAAAGCCTTCCCCTGGGCGCACCAGATGTCCGACGACGAGGCCGATGCTCAGCGCCAGCGTCGATATGATCTCGAAATAGATGAGCGCCTTGACCCCGACGCGCCCGACCTTACTCGCATCCTCTATGTGCGAGATGCCCGACACCACGGTGCAGAAAATGATGGGCGCGATCGCCATCTTGATGAGCTTGATGAAGCCGTCGCCGAGGGCCTTCACCCATTCGCTTTCGGCAATCCCTGGGGCCAGCCAACCGAGCAGGAAGCCGAGCAAGATGGCAACCAGAACCTGCACGTAGAGAAGCCGATAGAAAGGCTTGCGTTCCTTGCCTGCTGTACCCACGGACTGCATGGCGTTACCCCCTAACGCGACTTTTTCTCGATCTAAGTCGCCCGGCCGACGCGCGGCAATTGTGGGAAACCGCTAGTGTCCCGATTACGAAGCTCGCCCGATCCTGCGGCCAGTCTCCAGTGTGATTCATATTGAGAAATTCGCGTATCACCTAGCCGCTTGGCGTGGCGAATTTCTCGATCATCACACTAGCGGATGCCGCCCGTCGTTTGCACATGACGTCCCTCGACCTGTGGATCGCCCTTGCGAAGTTCCTTCGCCTGCGCGATCACCGCGGCGACCTCCTCACGGGCCATGCCGAGGTAGCCGCGCGGATCCAGCAGTTCGTCCACCTGTTTCGGCGTCAGCATTTTCGCCACCTTCGCATCCTTCAGAAGTGCCGTTCTGAAGTCGATCTTCTCTTCCAGCGCCTGATGGATCACGTCGTGCAGATGCGCGTCGGCTTCGTCCTTACCCATCTGCGGCGCGAGCGCAAAGGCCACACGCTGCGCCATGATGAATCCCTTCGTCCTGCCGAGGTTGTCCGCCATCACGTCGGAGTTGACCTGCAACTTGTTGAGAAGGCTGCGCGCGGTCTTCAGCGTCTTCTCCGTTTGCACCGAGATGTCCTTCAGCGCCAAGTCGGGACCAACCGTGCTGTCACGCTCGAAGAAATTGACAACATCGTCGAGGATCACCTCCGCGAGCCGCGGAATCGTGCGCGAGGCGTGAATGAGCACCTCGGACTTGCTGGGGTTCACCTTTTGCGCCATCGAGCTGCTGCTGACCGACGTCGAAGATCGCGTCTCGCTCGTCTCGCCAATGTCGGTCATCTGCAACAGGAACAGCTCCTGCCCGATCGCGCCATAGAGTTTGCTCACCAGCGCCAGCGTCAAGGCATATGACGCGAACACGTCGCGCGTGCCGTGCCAGTCGTCCGGGTAGGGCGTCGCAAGGCCGAGTTCCTGAGCGAACGACCGCTCGACAGCGATGGCCTTGTCACCGAGTCCCGCGTAGGTGCCGACCGCGCCTTTCAAGATGGCGGATCGGTTCAGCTCGCCGAGGATCGCCTTCATACGCTCGATGTCGCGCCGGTTCTCCCCAATCCAGCCACTCACCTTCTTGCCGAAGGTGATCGGCAGCGCATGCTGGCCCAGCGTCCGTCCAGCCATCACGGTGCCCTGGTGCGTCTGCGCCAGGTCGATCAGGATCGCCTCGATGTCGCGCAACTGCTCGATCAGCAGAAGCGTCGACCGGCGCAGCTGCAGCACGATCGCCGTGTCGTAGATATCGACCGTGGTCGCACCGTAGTGCACGTACTGGCGTGCATCCGGGTCTATCGAACGCCGCCAGACGTTAATCAGCGCCACCATGCGATGCTGAACCAGATGGCGTTCCTTGTCGATGTCCGCGGCGGTCGCAAAGCGAATGTGCGCCTTGCGTGTGATGGCGTCCGCAGCCTCCTGCGGAATGGCGCCATGCGCCGCTTGCGCGCGGGCCATCGCCGCTTCGATCTCGAGCACATACTGGTTGGTCTGCTCATCGTCGAACACGTCGGCGACGCTGGTAGGTTCGCTGTCTGCGTGCGCCGGAAGCGCACCCCCGGCAAACGCGACAGCAATAGCGATCGCGAGACCGCCGCAATATCGAACAAAGTGCATCATTCCCCCGTGACGCTACTCGCTTTGCCGATCATCGCCATCGTATCCGCCGCACGCCGCGGTGATCAGCTTTCACGAGCACATTCACTCCGACGTTGCGACCCCGGTGCCAGCGAGCACGGCAGCGCCGGCGGGTGCCATGCGCGAAGCCTCGTGTCCGACGCCTTCCACTTTTCTCATCCGCCAGGCGAACGGCGCACCCATGCGTGCCGCGATGGCGCGCGCGCGCGGGAAGTAGAACAGCCCGCGTTCATAGCGCGTCCGGCCCTGAGCGACCGCGCCCGTGTCATTGCGCATGCCGGCATAGTTCACATCGGCTGTGCCGAGCAGCAGGGTGAAGTTGCAACCGAACGCGCTGCGTAGCCGAGCCTCCGGAATTGGCGAGCCGCGCAGCCCGTAAGGAAACTGGAACTCGTAGTCTGGCACGAGATACCAGCCCGGATTTGCGGCTGCCGCCCGGTCGATCATGCGGCAACCCGAGTGCAGCACGTAGCGCTGAATGAACTGCGCACCGGCGCCATGCCCGAACATGCTGAACTTGCGCCGGTGCGTTCCGAGGCTATGCGCGGCCATGCGGAATGCTTCCTCGACGACATAGAAGCTGGTCTGCTGCCATGGCTTTGCTTCCAGCCGCCGGCTGCGCACGTTGCCAAGGTTATAGGCGGCAGCCCCCGGCCACTTCTCCGCGGTGAACTCAGGCACCAGGAGAATGGCGCCATATCTGTCGGCCAGCGGGCGCCACGTGTCGTAGTAGTCGAAGGCGAGATGGCGCGCCGCATCGCGCCGTGTACCCGGCATGATCACCCAGATCGGACTGTCGCTCGAAACGCCGGCTGGTCGGTAGGTATAGATTGTAACCGGCCCGCGCGAGACGTTGTCGACGTCGAACGCGCCATCGCCGACAGGCATCCTTTGCGTGGCCGGATCGAACCGGGTCTCGGTCGCAGCCGCGGCAGATACCGTCAACACGAGAAACGCCAAAGCGGAAACTACGTGCGAAATCACGGCAGCGCCTTCGCGTCGTGCGTTGCGGCGGCGGAGGATTTGGCTTTCGATGAAGCTCTTCATTTCACTGATCCTCGAGCTCAGAACTTGATCCGCGTGCCGGCGTAACCGATGAAGAGATCGGTCAGCGGAACGGGGCTGGGGCCGGTAACGCCCGTCGACGAACGGTACTGCACGCCTTCGGTGTCGAACTTGAAGATGCGGAAGCCGGCATAGACGTCCATTCCGGCGTTGTCGATCTTCTGGTTCACAGCCGCGCCCAGCATCATCAGGCTGCTGTCGGTGACTTCTGCCAGATCCGCTTCGCGCAAGCCTGTGATCGCATCGTCGACCTGCGCATATTCGCCATAGACCGACGTATCGCCGATCTCCCAATACTGACGCCGGAGTCCGAATGCGGTGTAGAGGTAATCGAGCGGAGGACGATTGGTGCCGGGCGTCGTTACGAGGCCAGTGGTGTTCTCGCCGTAGACGGCACCGGGCGTGCCGGTTGTCCCGTAAGCTTCGAGCCCGTGGTACGTGCGGTGCACGTAAGCGGCGGTCGCGAACAAGCCAGTCGGTATGTGCAGGATGCTTGCTGATCCTTTGTATTCCCGCCGATCGCGGAAATACTCGGGATGCCCGTCGACGATGCGCCCCTCGGTGGTATCGCGCAGGTAACCCGCGCCGAACCGGAACTTGAAGTCGTTATAGTTGACGCCATACTCGACGGCCGCGTCGTAAAAGTCGTCCTCGCCCCAGGCCACGGAAGCATCGACGTTGCCAAACCGGCTAGACCAGCGCGGCGCATCGTAGCGAATGGCGTCACGGCGCAACGTGTCGACGCTGCCGCCGCCGGAAATGTCGTTGAGCGTCGTATTGACACTGCCCGATGACGATCTGATCAGGCCACCGTTGCCCTGTTCGTACCAGTCGGCGTGTCGCAGCATGATGCTGCCACCCACCGTGGCGATATTCGCCGCGCCTGGCATGATGCCGCCGACATCCTTCAGAATGATATTGTCGGTGGCCGTCGAGGTGTGGCCGACCGTGACCGTGCCGAGCGAGTTGCTGCGGATCCACCACGCTGAGTGGCGCAGCTCTATCTGGTTTTCTCCATCCGCCGTCAGCTGGTCGACGTCGTTCGATGCTACGTCGTCGAGGCCGATGGACAACAGATAGCCGGCGCTCCAGCCCCGAGCGATCTTTGCCGATCCTTCGAAATTGATACGGCTGCGCGAGGCGACATTGTCGACGATGTAGGCGTCTTTCTTGGCGCCGTCGTCCCAGAACATCACCATGCGGTTGATCCAGCCCGAGACGGTGAGCGAGACCTTGCTATTACCTTTGCGCGCCGTCTCCTCTTCCAGGATGGCGACGCGTTCGTCGATGTCTTCGCTGTCAGTGACATGGGCGATTGAAGGATCGAACGCGAACCCGGGAAGAGAGTTGCTGATCGGCGAGGACTCATCCAGCAGCATCGTCAGCCCGAGCGAGCCGCCATAGAAGTAAACGTCATCGTTGGCGCGCACGTCCTTGTCGCCATTGAGATCTGACACCGTCGCATAGTGCGACAGCGCGGTGCTGACATTGTTCATCCAGAGGAACTGGCCCGACGCGGTAAGATAGGTTCCCTCCGCCAGCTTGAACTCGACGCGCGGGTTGAACTCGACTGCCTGCGAGAAGACGTTCTCATGGTCCGTCGTCTCGTAGCTGCGCTGATGCGTTGCATTCTCGGAGACGAACGTGCGGTTGCGATCGACGAAGTTGTTATAGAGCCCGCCCTTGATGCTGCCGCCGATGCGCAGAGAGTCGCCGATGTCGAACATGTGCTCCAGGCCGAGCTGTACGCCGACGAGCCGGTTGTCGGTACGGATCGAGACGTGATCGCGAACGCTGTCGGTGCCGAGGCCCGGCACCGACGCCATCGTGTCCATGGTCGACGAGCTGAGAGCTTCACCGAACGAGATACCGCGTGCACCAACGCTCAGACCGGGAATCCCGAACGGCCGGACGAGGTTCGCTTCGGCGCCATAGAGCTTGGTCTCGTGGTGAATGCTGAGACCATAGATGTTGTCGGAATTGAGCAGGTTGCCGACGTCTTGCGAAGCCAGGTTAGCGTACACCGTGTCGGTATTGGTCACGCCGGTCTTGCTCATGCCGAGCTTCTGCGCTTCGAAGCTGATCGGGTTCAAGAAGAACGCGGAAAGCTCGATTGGCTGATCGAACACGCCAGCCTGCAAGGTCATCCGCAGGCCTGGGGCATAATCGTCGCCTTCCAGCTCCGACGAATTGAACTTGGTGTAGGAGTCGGGCGTGGGCGGCGCACTCGGAGAGTCGCCTACCTCGGTGAAAGGAACGCTCGCAAGCCCCTTGCGCCACAGCACGAGCCCTTCGACCGTGAAGCCTCCGGGCGCTCCGCCGGCGGCTTGCGCCAAGCTCGCACTGCTGGGCTGATCGGAGCCGCCATCTTCGCCGTAGTCCGCTGCGGACTCCGCATCGTCGTCGCCCGCGGCGCGCGCGCCTTGGGGCGCGGCGGTCAGCAGGAGAAATGCGGAGAAAGCTGCAGTAACGCCACCCGCAAAATTGCGGGCACAGAACCAGCGCCGGTTATTTCCCCATAGGGGAATACGCACACCACCACACACAACGCACACTCCAACAAGCTTTCCAACCCACTTTTATTAGTTGAAAAAATTATGCGAAAAGCCCGCTGGAGCGACCATTCGAATGATTGGATGGCCTCATCAGCAATATGCAAGTAGCCTAGCGGAACACCCATAAAATCAACAAGCTAGCACTGCTCGATGCTACGCCAGTTCGGCTCGTTTTCGCGCACATGTGGCGCCGGTGCATCTAAATTGAGCAATCGATGGGTGTTCGCGTGTGGTTAATCGCGCAATGTGTCTCGCGACAGCAAACGGCACAGCTTCACCGTTTGTGACGCGATACGTATTGACTATTGTTAATGCGGGAAATGGACCGAGGTTTATGGGGAGAAAATAAGCGAGTTATGCGAGATGCACGGCGTTTGCATTGTCGTCGCTTAGGAGGCGGAAATCGAGAATGGTCTGACGAATGGCATCAATGAAATTCAGCGCATTCGCCGAGAGCGGCTTTTCCGCCGGGTGAATGTAGCCGAACGTGATCCATTTCGCGGGTGACAGCGGGAGGAATTTCACCGCTTCTGTATTCAGCCCGCGCGCACTCAGTCGATCAAAGAACGCAATACCCGCACCATCGCTCGCCATCTGGTACGCCATCAGCGATGAGTGGGTTTCGAGTGCGTAGCTGGGCGAGAAATCGATTGCCGGCAAGGCATCGCCCATCTGCTGACGCCAGGCCGGGTTGCGCCACGGCCCGATGAGCGTCTCACCCGCGAGATCATCAGCGGTGAGGCTGCCGCGCTTCGCAAAATTGTGGTCGTTTGGTACGACCGCCTCGATACGCACCTTGAACAGCGGCTTGGTTTCGATCGGAACGTGCGACGGGCTTAGCGGTAAAGAAGCAAGCACGAGATCGAAGCGCGTTGATGCGATCGCACTGTCGAGCTCGAAACGCGCGCGCAAATCGATGCTGCAGGAGAGCCGGTCGTTCGATTTGCGCAGCAGAGACAGGGCAGGTGAGACGACAGCCTGCGCTACCCGCGGGGTCGTGAGGATATGAAATCGCTGATCCCCGGTACGAATGTTGCGCGCGATGCGCGGAATTTCCTCGACCCCGGCCAGAATATGCTTGGTCGTGTCGTAGAACAGCTTTCCATCTCGCGTCAGGCTAAGACCACGCCCGGTGCGGTCGAATAGCTTCAGATCGAGATCGGCTTCCAGAAGCGCAATCAGCCGGCTCACGGCAGGTTGGCTCAGGCACAGTTCGCTCGCTGCCGCCGAAAGCGATCCGCGCTCTGCCGCAAGCTGAAAGGCGCGCAGTGACTTGAAGTTCATGTTGCAGGCTCGGCGCGCTGAAGTGTCTCTTTGACGGAGGGCAGGCCGCCCGCCCGCCGCCGTCGTCTCATCGCTCGAGAGCGCATGCGGTTCATCCCTCGCAAGTGGCGTCTGGCTTGGGCCCGCGCCTCCCGAAGCTGGGATCGCAAGGTTCATTGCGTCAGCCCCGTAACTGCGCGGATTGCATCGATGCGGTCTTTGCCGATCCGCGCTGCGACGTCGGCATAGACGGGTTCGAGCGCCTTGATCCACGCTTCGCGCTCGGCCGAGGTCTGCTCGTGGAAAAGCGTCGTTCCCGCCGCCTTCATTTTCGCGAGCGCCTCGGCATTGGCGGTTTCCGCGATCCTGTTCGTGTACTGGGTCGCCTCGCTCATCGCCCGCTCCAGAGCGCTGCGGATATCGCGCGGCAGCCCGTCCCAGAACGCCTTGTTCACGATCACTGCGTAGCCCAGATAGCCGTGGTTCGAGAGCGTCGCATGCGGCTGCACCTCGCTCAAACGCTGCACCAGCATGTTGGAGGGCGGATTTTCCGTGCCGTCAGTCACGCCCATTTCCAGCGCCTGATGCACCGCCGGCAGCGGAATGATCTGCGGCACGACGCCGAGAGTCTTCATCTGCGCCTGCAGAACGCGCGACGGCTGGATGCGCATGCGCAGGCCGGCCAGATCCTGCGGCATGTGGATCGGCCGGTTCGCGCTCATGATCTTGAAGCCGTTGTCCCAGAAGGCGAGGCCACGAATGCCCTTGCTGTCGAGGCCGGCGAGCAGCTCTTTCCCGATTGTCCCCTGGGTCACCGCATGCAGCGCTGCCCACCCGGGGAACAGGTAGGGAAGGTCGAAAACCTCGAACTCCTTGATGCCGAGCGGCCCGAATTTGGCGAGCGATGGCGCCACCATCTCGACGGCACCGAGCTGCACCGCCTCCAGCTCCTCCTGGTCGCGGTAAAGTTGCGCCAGCGGATAGACCTCCACTTTCACCCGGCCCTGGGTGTAACGCTCCGCAAGCTCCTTGAATTTCTCGGCGCCCAGACCCTTTGGGGTATCCGGAGCCACCACATGGCTGAAGCGCAGAACGATGGCTTCCCCGGCCTGGCTCTGGCCGGCGAGCAACAACCCCAGCGTGGCGATAATCAGCGCTGCAAGGCTCTTCATCTTACTCACACTAAGCCCGCCCCCGGCCCAACTCATCGCGTATCTTCCCGCTGCCGCCGTACTTGCGGCGCAGCCTGAAGGCGCAACGGGCCTTTCCCCGATCCCCGAGTATGGGGGAAAGGGTGAGCAGCCTCTATTGTGGTTATCCGCAACGCGACGGGCACGGGGACGGATAGGTAAGGTCGGGATCGAAGTTGAGTAAGCGGAACGGCTCCCCGATGGTGGCGGACATACAGGCGCGCATGGGCTGGCGGACTGCCGGCGATGCTGGCGACCGGTTCCGTCCGGCCTGGTCGGCCCCCGCGCTCATGCTCAGCTCGCTGCTGTCGCTTGCCGGCATATTCCTGGTGCTGGGCCTGCTGCTCTGGCTGCTCGACGGCGATGAGCGCGAGGCGCGCCGCGAGGAGATCATCCGCGACGCCCTTTGGGTCGAGCACACCCTCCAGTTCCGCTTCAGCACCATCGAGACGCGCCTGTCTCGCATGGCCTATGAGCTTGGCAAGGCGGACTCCCTGAAAGAAGCCTTCGCCGTGCAGGCCGGGCCGTTGGTCCATATCGAGCGCGAGCTCTGGGGCCTGAGCTGGCTCGACGCCAATCTAAAGGTGCAAGCCTCGGTCCCCAATTCCGCCGACGCGCAGACGCCGCTCAATCCAGTCGTGCTGTCCGCCGTCGAGATCGCGCGCCGAACGGGGCGCGGGCTATTCACGCCGCCCTATTCACGCGGCGACACCTCCGATCACGTTTCCTACGTCGCCCCCATCGTCAGGGATGGCAACGTCGTCGCGCTGCTGCACGCCGAGATTTCCCTCGGCCGCTTCCTCGCCCAGCACGTGCCCTGGTGGATCGCCGAAAAGCGCGCCGTTCAAATCAAGCGCAGCGATGAGCAGATCGCCGCGAGTCGTTCCAAGGTCGACCCCGATAAGGGCGCGCTCAGCTACACCGTCGAGATCGGCCCGCCGCTGTCGAACCTCTGGCTCACGCTTACGAGCTACCGCAACCGCTCGAGCCTCGTGCAGAACAGCCTCGTCGTTGCGATGATCGTCCTGAGCTTCCTCACCGCAGCCGCCCTCATCGCCCGCGAGCGCCAGTTGCGTGGCCGCAAGCTGGCCGAAGCCGCGCGCGATGAGGAATACGCCTTCCGCCGCAGCATGGAGGAATCGCTCCGCGTCGGCATCCGCGCCCGCGACATGGAAGGCCGCCTGCTCTACGTGAACCAGGCATTCTGCAAGATGGTTGGCTATTCGGAGGCAGAACTCCTCGGACGCGTCCCGCCCATGCCCTACTGGGCACCCGAGGAGCAGGACCGCACGCAGCGCCTGCATGACGCCATCCTCGCCGGCGCCGCTACCGGGCAAGGCATCGAGGTGCTGTTCCAGCGCCGCGACGGCACGCGCTTCGACGTGCTGATCTACGAAGCACCGCTCATCGACGCACAAGGCCAGCAGCAAGGCTGGATCGGGTCCGTGCTCGACATCTCCGACCGCAAGGCATCTGAGGAAATGGCGCGCACGCAGGCCGAGAAGATGCAGCACACCTCGCGCCTCGTCACCATGGGCGAGATGGCATCGTTCCTCGCCCACGACCTCAACCAGCCGCTCGCGGCGATCCGCAGCTACCAGACCGGCCTCAAGAACATGCTGTCGAGCGGCGGCGCCAATCCCTCGGACGTCACGCCCGCCCTCGACGCAATCGGCAAATCCGTGGAGCGCGCCGGCCTCATGATCCGCCGCGTCCATAACTTCGTGAAGAAGAGTGAGCCGCGCCTCGAGCCGATCGATCTCGCCGAGGTGACCAAGGAAACGGTTGCACTGCTGGAGCCGGAGCTGACCAGGGGACACTGCTTGATCGACGTACTCCTCGACGCCGGCCTGCCGCGCGTGCGTGCCGACCGCGTTCTCATCGAGCAGGTACTGGTCAACCTCATCCGCAACAGCATGGACGCCTGCAGGGATCTGCCGCGCTCTTCACGCGGCATAACCCTTGCGGGCAGTCTCAACGGCGGCGCCATAGAGGTGCGCGTGCTCGACCGGGGAGGCGGCGTGCCCGAGCATCTAACTAGTCAGCTTTTCTCGCCGTTCGTCTCCACCAAGGAGGGCGGCATGGGCATGGGACTGACCATATGCCGGTCGATCATCGAATTGCACGGAGGAGGCATCAAGTATGAGCACCAGCCCGGCGGCGGCGCCTGCTTCTCTTTCACGCTGCCACTCTCGCACTGAGGACGACATGAGCCAGTCACGCGTCTACGTCGTCGACGATGATGCCACGCTGCGTGATGCGCTGACCTTTCTGTTGTCGTCGCGCCGCGTCAGCACGTCGACCTTCTCCTCCGGCGAGGAATTCCTCGAATTTTTCAATCCCGGCCTGCGCGGCTGCGTGCTGACCGATATCCGCATGGGCGGCATCTCGGGATTGGAGCTGTTCTCGCGCCTGCAGAACGCCGGATCGCGCTTGCCGTGCATCGTTCTCACCGGGCACGGCGACGTGCCGATGGCTGTCGAAGCCTTGAAGAAGGGCGTCCGCGACTTCATCGAAAAGCCCTTCGACGCCAACGATCTCGTCGACAAGCTCATCGCCGCCATGGCCGATGACGAAGCGCGTGCCGAGCAAGACGCCGCGCGCCGCTCGCACACCGAGCGCCTCGCAACGCTGTCGGACCGCGAGGCGGAGGTGATGCAACTCCTTGTGGCCGGCAGGCCGAACAAAGTCATCGCCGACGAGCTGTCCATCGCCATCCGCACCGTCGAGGTGCACCGCGCGCGCATCTTCGAGAAGCTCGGCGTGCGCAGCGCCGTGGAACTGGTCAAGCTGCTCGCCGATAACGATACGATGCACGGCCGCGCCACCCGCTCGGGCTAGTGGCCAAGCACGCAACCTCCACGCTCAGTAGTCCCACTCGACACCAACGCCGATCTTGCTGTTGCCGTCGGCGCGGCATTGCTGCGGGCGGGTGCATTGATATGCTTGACGTCTAGGGAGGTAATCGAGCCCGCGCCTGGCTGGGAACCGTCACGTCGAGCCGCTTATGTTGGGCGAGTTGGCTGGCGGGCACACCCCGCGGGCCCGACAAATACACCTGAGCGCGCCGCTACACCCCAAGCTGTGGATCAACTGTGCCGCTGCTCTTCGCCGCACTGTGCGTGGCCCAGAAGCAACTCCGTCGCTGGTATCCCTGCGCGGACCAGGAACGAGCGACGGGAGAAGGGGGAGCCGGGCGTTGCAAGAGTTCGGTAGGTGGGAGTTCGTCTAGTGTACTGCGTACGTGTGTTTGGCGTCGGCCTCGCCGTGGTGGCGGGCTGTATAGGGCTGGGCGGCTGTGTCGTCGGCCCTGACTACATGCAGCCGGCAATGTCGCTGCCGAATCAATGGGCGACCGCTAAGGGTCCGGCGCGCCCACCCGAGTTATCGCACTGGTGGCAGCGCTTCGGCGACCCTCTCCTGAATGCGTTGATTGAAGAAGGTATCAACCACAACCTGGACGTGGCGGCCGCGAGGGCGCGCATCCGCGAGGCCCGGGCGACGTATCGTCAGTCGGTGGGCGGCCTGCTTCCATTTGCCGACGCCGGCGGCGCAATAACGCGCTCCAAGTCGGTATCCGGACCGAGCTCGAGCGGGGCGCAATATTATACGCAGTACCAAGCGGGCTTCGACGCCAGCTGGGAAGCCGACATCTTCGGCGCCAACAAGCGCGCCATCGAAGCCGCCGCTTACGGCCTCGATGCTTCAGAGGAAGATCTGCGCGCCACCCAGCTCACCCTCATCGGCGACATCGCCTCCAACTACGTCGCCTTGCGCGGCTATCAGACCCGCATAGCCCTGGCGCGCCGCACGGCCGACTCGCAGAAGGAGACGGCAGCTCTGACGCGGCGCCAGCTCGAAGCTGGAAGCGCATCGTCGGTCGACGTCGCCCGCGCCGTCGGCCTTGCGGCCTCTACTGAGGCCAACGTTCCCGCCCTCGAGACATCCTACGCCGAGACTGTCCATCGCCTCAGCGTGCTGACGGGCCGCGCGCCCGGCGCTCTTGCCGGCCGGCTCAAACCGGTCCGCGCAATTCCGCAACCCAAAGCGCTACCATCCGCTGGCGTCCCCGCCGATGTACTCATCACGCGTCCCGATGTTCGCCTCGCCGAGCGCCAGTACGCACAAGCGACGGCCAAGATCGGCCAGGCCGAAGCCGCCCGCTACCCAAGCGTCAGTCTCACCGGCAACATCGCGACGACGGCGCTTAGCCTCGGTGATCTTGGCAAAGCCTCGACCATTGGGTGGTCATTTGGTCCATCTCTGTCCGTTCCGATCTTCCAGGGCGGCCAGCTTCGGGCCGCGGTCGACATCGCCAAGGCGCAACGCGACCAGTACTTCCTCGCCTACCATTCCGTGGTGCTCGAGGCTTTGGAGGATGTCGAGAATTCGGCCGTTGCGCTGGGGCGTGAGCGTCAGAGGAACCGCAAGCTCGCATCGGCCGCGGCCTCATATCGCGAAGCGTCCAACCTGTCGCGGCAACTCTACCAGGGTGGCTCGTCTGATTTTCTCGACGTGCTCGATGCCGAACGCTCTGCTTATTCGGCTGAGGATGCTCTCCTCGTCAGTCGCGTCGCAATCGCCACTAACTACATCGCACTGATGAAGGCACTTGGCGGCGGATGGGACGGCGAGGTCGATGGTGGGCATCCCGCGGTCGTCGACGCCAACACCGGTCCACACTTTTGGCGTCCGGCAGGGGGCGCGTAAATGTCCAAGTCCTTCCGTGCGCCCATCTGGCGCTGGCTCGTGCGCCTAAGCCTCTTCGTGGTCGTGCTAGGCGCTGCGGGCTATTTTTACTTCGGCGCCAGTTCGTCGTCCGCTTCCCGCTCGCTCTCGACAGCGGCGGTCACGCGTGGAGACGTCGAGATGACCGTTCTCGCCTCCGGCACCCTGAAGCCGGTCAAGCTGGTCGCCGTCGGCGCGCAGGTGTCCGGCCGCGTCACCTCCGTCAAGGTGAAGCCCGGTCAGCAGGTCACCCGCGGAGAGCTCGTCGCCGAGATCGATTCCATCACTCAGGAGAACGCTCTGCGCACCGCTAAAGCGACCCTCGCCAACGTCAAGGCGCAGAAGGAAGAGAAGGAAGCCAGCCTCGACTTGGCCATCCGCACCTATACGAGACAGAAGAACATGATCGCCCAGCGGGCCGTCTCGCAGGCCGACTACGAAAGCGCCGAGGCGACGGTGGCCACCACCAGAGCGCAGATCGATGCGCTCGCCGCGCAGATCATCGCCGCAGAGGTGGCGGTTGCGACGGCGCAAGCCAACCTCGGTTACACCAAGATCACTGCTCCCATCGATGGCACGGTTCTGTCGGTCGTCACGCAAGAGGGCCAGACCGTCAACGCAGTACAATCGGCACCGACGATCATCATCCTCGGTGAGCTGGAAACAATGACCGTCCGCGCAGAGATCTCGGAAGCCGACATCGTCAAGGTGAAACCGGGACAGCGCATCTTCTTCACCATCATTGGCGACCCGGATTCGCGCTACGAGGCGACTTTGGAGCAGATCGAGCCCGCGCCAGAAACGATCAAGAGCGATAGCAGTTTCAGTTCGTCGAGCAGCAGCTCGTCGACCACGTCGTCCAGCAGTTCAGCAATCTACTATATCGGCGTGTTCAATGTTCCCAACCCCGGTCATCGTCTGCGGACCTACATGACGGCGGAGGTGCATATTATCCTCGGCGAGGCCACCAACGTGCTCACAGTCTCGTCTGCCGCTCTCGGGCGCAAGAACGGTGACGGGCGCTACGCGGTGCGCGTCGTCGATCGCGCGGGTACCATTTTCGAGCGCTTCGTCGAGATCGGCCTCAACAATAAGGTCACCGCCGAGGTGAAGTCAGGTCTCGAAGAAGGCGAGCGCGTCGTCATCGCCCAAGCCAGCGCGCAGACGTCTACCTCCACATCATCTCGCCCGCCCGGGCCACCGCCAATGGGCTTCTGAATGAGCGCCGAGCCCATTATCGCGCTGCATGGTGTCAGCCGGGAATATATCTCGGGCGACACCGTCATAGCCGCGCTGAAAGACGTCTCCATCACCATCGCCCCCGGCGAGCTGGTGGCCATCATTGGCGCGTCAGGGTCCGGAAAGTCGACGTTGATGAACGTCCTCGGCTGCCTGGACCGGCCGACATCCGGCAGTTATCGCATCGCCGGTCGCGAGACCTCATCACTTGAGGCAGACGAGCTGGCAGCATTGCGCCGCGAGCACTTCGGCTTCATCTTCCAACGCTATCACCTGCTGCCTGAGCTGACCGCCCTTGGCAACGTCGAGGTCCCGGCGGTGTACACTGGCGTCACACAAAGCGACCGCCGCTCACGCGCCAAGGGGTTGCTCGGTCGGCTTGGTATGTCAGCGCGGGAGGATCACCGTCCCGGCCAGTTGTCCGGTGGACAACAGCAGCGCGTCTCTATTGCCCGCGCGCTCATCAACGATGCCGACGTCATCCTCGCCGACGAGCCCACCGGTGCACTCGACAGTCAGAGCGGCAAGGAAGTTCTGCAAATTCTGCGCGAGCTGCACAACGAGGGCCGCACCGTCATCATCGTAACGCACGATCCGTCAGTTGCGCGCACTGCGGAGCGCATTATCGAGCTGAGCGATGGCAAGGTCATATCGGATGGCCCGACAGGCGAGGTGCGGACGACCGTCAAGCCTGAGCCGCAAAACCGCAAAACACGTGGTGGGGCGGGCGTAAGCGCAATTGCCAATCGGCTGCGGCAGTCGTTTATCATGGCGATGCGTGCCCTGCAGGCGCACCGGCTGCGTACGCTGCTGACGATGCTCGGCATCATCATCGGCATCGCATCCGTCGTGTGCGTGGTGGCGTTGGGTACGGGATCGCAACAGCGCGTGCTGGAAAACATCAGCAGCCTCGGTACCAACACCTTGGAGATATTCGCCGGCCGGAATTTCGGCGACACGCGCTCGGGAAAGATCACGACCCTCGTAGTGAAAGACGCCGACGAGCTTGCCAAGCAACCTTACGCGGCCGCCGTGACACCGACAGTCTCGACTTCAAGCACGGTACGCTTCGCCGAGAACGAATCGTCGGCTCAGGTGAACGGCGTCGGCGCGGCGTACTTCGCTGCCCGTGGTGCTCAGCTCGCCATGGGACGGCTTTTCGATACAGACAGCGTACGCACCCGCGCCCAAGAGGTTGTCATCGACGACAACACGCGCAAGGCGCTGTTCGCCGATTTCCCCAACGGCGGGGTAGGGGAGGTAATCCTGATCGGTCAGGTTCCCTGCCGCGTCATCGGCGTGATCCGGCCTCAGCAGGGTGGCTTTGGTTCGAGCCAGAATCTCTCCCTCTATCTTCCCTATACGACGGTTCAGACCCGCATTCTCGGCACCACGTCGCTGCGCAGCATCACCTTGCGCGTTGAGGATGACGTCTCACCTAATGTGGCCGAACAGGCAGTCACCGCATTCCTGACGCAGCGGCACGGCACCAAAGACTTCTTCATCATCAATACCGACGATATCCGCCAGACCATCACCAGCACCACTCAGACCATGACCCTCCTGGTGGCCGCCATCGCCGTGATCTCTCTGATCGTCGGCGGCATCGGTGTGATGAACATCATGCTTGTTTCGGTTTCCGAGCGCGTGCCCGAAATCGGGGTGCGGATGGCTGTCGGAGCGCGTCAGGGAGACATTCTGCAGCAATTCCTGATCGAGGCAGTGCTCGTGTGCGTCATGGGCGGGCTTCTGGGCATTGCGCTAGCGTTGGGCTTCGGCGTCATCTTCAGCTCGCTCACCACCAACTTTGCACTGGTGTACTCGCCCGCGTCGATCATCGTCGCGGTGCTGTGCTCCAGTTTGATCGGTGTGGTGTTCGGCTATTTGCCCGCGCGCAACGCTTCTCGCCTCGACCCGGTCATCGCGCTCGCCCGCACCTGAAAGGTTGTTGCCGGTTAGTCCTGACTTGGGGAAAGCATCGTGCCCGGCCATGCGGAGCACCTGGCGTCAAACTTTACGGGGCCGGCGCACTGGTGCTCGACATCTCAATGCTAACCCCGTCGACCGACTCGTCCTCGAGCAACCAGAGGAAACTTGCGGCCTGAAACTCTAAAAACGCCTCCGCCCCGCTCCAGGAAAAATGCCCGTTGTCCACGATGATAGGGTCATCGTGGCGCGTGATCTGACACTTGCCACCAGGGCACACGAACTCGGCTGAATTGACGAAGCGCACATAGGGATGCTTGGCGGCAACATTCTGCAGCGCATCGCTGACCGCGCTCGTCACCATTAGCGACCGCTCGTTGAGTTCAGCGCACGAGGCGTCAGACGTGCTGTAAGCCCGCGCGCGATAGACGCATTCAGCCACGAGATGCCGGAACGACGGGTGAGGGCCGACCAGCAGGATCTTCGACGCGCCTCGGCTGCGCATCTGCGCGAGGGCAAAGTCCGCTTCGCGGGCTATTCGAGCAATCGCATCCCTCTCGGGAATTGGTGACCTCTCGCCTGGGGGCGCGATCATATTGAGATACTGCGGCCAGTTCGCGACCACCACGGCGCGATCCACCCGTGTCTCCGTTTGGCCCAGCCACGCGAACAGAGCATTTCTGAACGCCGCGCAACTCTGCTGCTCGTGATAGAGGATGTCGGAATTGGAGACAGGTGGACAGCCCGAGTGCCACAGCAACTGCGGCGAGAAGCCCCGCGAGCGCGCAAACTCGGCAGCGGGGGGATAAGCAACCATCGCGTAGGAATCGCCGATGAAAGTCACCGATCGGCGACCTGACGTCCTACAATCCTCCGGCGCGTCAGCGATGCCTTTCGCACCGTAGCGCGCGCATTCGGCCGGACGCTGCACCAGCCGGACCTGCAGAGCCTGGAGATCAGGGGATTTGGAACGGGCTTTGAATGTGTGGTTCGCTGCCAAACCGCAAACCAGCACGACGCCCACGGGTGCCAATGCCAGCGGAAAACGCCATTGTCTTTTCCGAATGGGCTTCTCGATGAGGAAGTAACTCGCCACGGCAAGCGCCAGGCCGAGCATCGCCATCAGGCTATCGAGCACAAGGTCGGACTCGCCCGAGCGAGTGATCCGACCGAGCGAGATCAGTGGCCAGTGCCAAAGGTACCAGCCGTAAGAAAGCACGCCGATCGCGGCGAGAGGACGCAATGACATTGCGCGCGCGTATAGGCCCTGCGGGTGAGCAAGTCCCGACGCCAGCGCAAGTACGGCTCCGGTGACGGGCAACAGAGCGAAGTACGATGGATACGGCTGCTCGCTTATAAAGACGGCCGAGAGGGCAATCAGTGCCACGCCGAAAAATCCGAGACCCGCCGTAATAGGTTTCGGTTGTGACGCAATTCGTGCGGCAATGAACCCAACGGCGCCTCCAGCCACGAACTCCCAAGCCCGAAACGGCATGATGAAGAACGTCATGCTTTGATCGCGTGCCACGAAAGCGATGCACCCGGCCAGCGAAGCGGCCGCCGCCAGCCCAGCCAGCGCGATGGCAAATTTGCGCGGCAGATATCGCCAGCCGAAAAACATCACCACGGGAGCAATGACGTAGAACTGCTCCTCCACCGACAATGACCACGTGTGCAGCATCGGCTGCGCGTCTGAGGCGACATCGAAGTAGCCCTGCCGATTATAGAAGAAGTGGTTCGACACCATCAGCGCAGACGCCTGAGCCGATTTAGCGAAGTTCACGAGCTCGTCCGAAAATAGCAGCGCGTTCCAGGCCAGAATCGAGGTGCCCGCGAGCATCGCGAGATATGCCGGAACGATCCGTCGGATGCGTCGTGCCCAGAAGTCGGCGAACGAGAATTGCCCGCTCGCGACGTCGCGCTGGATCAGCGTAATGATCAGGTACCCGGAGATGACGAAGAAGACATCGACCCCGATGAAGCCGCCGCCAAAGCCCGGAACTCCGGCGTGATAGGCGACAACTATTATGATCGAGAGAGCCCGCAGGCCATCGATGAAACTATGATAGCCGCCGCGAGCAACTCCCGGCGCACCGCCCAAACCCCGACCCACCTAAACTGACCCCCGCGCCGCAAAAAACACCGTTATGCAAAATACGAAGTAAGGTTAGATGGGGCGCAGAGCGCCGGTCAATTATTACGGAACGGCGGACGGTGGGCATTTGCAGCTAAGAGACAATAGGAGGTTGGTTTTGCGGCTGGGTGTGGCGCAGGCGTATCAGTGAGCGCGTGGGTCTCTTGGGCTCCCTCCCGCCAACCCACACCAGGGTGTGTGCCTCCAAATTCCAATGATGGCACTATTGCAGCGCCCGTTTCCGGCCGATCGGGAACGTGGGCTCTGCCTCTAGCTCGCACCATGCATCCACGGCAGTTCATCCGCTTCTTCGCGAGGCGGGGATCTCTCCTGGCGTCGACGCTCCACCGCGTCGCTCGTCATTTGCAGCGACGGTGACCGCTTCCTCAGGTGAAGCTTATGCGCAGTAAGCTCGGGCGCCGCCTGTCGATGCAATCGACCACCGCTCCGAGCATTGGGTGGTCGTGCGCGGCACTGGAGTCGCCCGCTCTCCACCGCAGAAATACCATACCAGGACAGTAGACAATGCAACCTCTGCCCGTATAGTGGCGGCTGCTCCAAACCGCGCGCCGCTTGGGCTTATCTTCACGGGGGAAGCACGCGCCTTGGAGCTGCTCGAAACCTACTTGGTCCCGCTTGCCACCGCAGCGGGCGTTTTGCTTTTTGTCTGCGGCGTCGCGCTGCTGCGCTTGTCGTGGCTCGGCAAGCGACCCGGCAACGTGCCGTACCTGATCTCCGGTTGGATGCTGATCGCTGGCGCTTTCTGGGCTTTCTTCCGAGCCTGGGATGTTGAAGTCGGCGTCGCCTATGGGTTGATCGTTCTCGCCCTGGCGGCCTATGGCATCATCATTCTGCGGCGGGAAATCCGCGTCCCCAAAGTTCAGCGCGCGCGCGAAGCAGCACTGGAGCCGGAAGAGCGCCCCACCAATTGGCCCCGCGCGATAGCCAAGGCCCTGCTGTCCATCGTGCTGGCCGGGATCGCCGCCATCGGTGTCGGCGTCGCCTTCGCCGTCGCCATGCCATTGGCAACGCATGATCGCATCGTTGTCGGTGGACTACTGGTTCCCGTGCTCTGGGGAGCGGGGATGGCCTGGACGCTCAGCGATTCGAAGCTGCTGCGCGCCACGCTGCTGCTCGTCGGTATCTCTGCCGTCGGCTACGCTGTTGCCTTCCTGCCGAAGGTGCTCGCCTGATGCATGCCCCGCTCGAAAAGGCGCGCTCACGCAAGCGCCAGTTTCTGCCCCCGCAGTTCGTGCGCGCGATGCTCGCTGGACATTCGGCCCTCGGCCTCGCATTCGCAGCGCTCATCTACATCGTATGCATCACGGGCACCGTCAGCGTCTTCATGTTCGAGCTGCAGCGTTGGGAGCAGCCGGACATCGCGCCCATCGATCGGCCGCTGACGGCTGATGAAGTTGGGGCTGCCATCAATGCGGGCTACGCCCAGGCGGTTGCCGACAAGGCCGCACACGACATGTTCGTCATGGGGCCAAGCCCGCGCGCGGGTCATAATCGCCTCATGATCAACTATCACGACCATGAAACAGGAGCGGAGGGCAGCTGGCTTGCAAGCCCATCTGGAGAACTCATCGCCCGCGCGCACGCACCGTGGACCGAGTTCGTCACAGAACTCCATACCAGTCTCCATCTGCCGCGCACGTGGGGCTTCTTTCTCGTCGGACTGACCGGGGTTGCGCTGCTGTCCTCACTCATTTCGGGAATCCTCTCGCATCCCCGCATCCTCAAGGACGCCTTCTATCTGCGCCGTGGCGGTTCATGGCGGTTGCAGGAAGCCGATCTGCATAATCGCCTCGGTGTGTGGGGACTGCCGTTTCATTTCGTCGTCTCGCTTAGCGGCGCGCTGCTGGGGCTTTCGGTGCTGATCGTCGGCGTTCTGGCGCTGGCAGCCTATGACGGCGACTCTGAAAAGGCCTTCGCGGCTATCCTGGGCCCCCGTGCAAGTGCAGACGAGACACCCGCTCCAGCACCCGACGTCCCCGCCATGATGCGCAGCGTGGAGATGCGCCTGCCCGGCGCACAATTCACCAGCGCCCGCATCGACCATATCGGTGAAGCGGGGCAGGTGGTGCACCTAGGAATGCGGTCACCTGGCCACTTGGCATTGGCCAACACCTATTACTTCAAGGGTGATGGCACGCCGCTCGGCGATGGCGGTCTTGAGAGCGGTGGCATCGGCCAGCGCATCCTCGGCCTGCTGCAACCCCTGCACTTCGGCTGGTTCGGCGGGCTGCCGATCAAGCTCGCCTATGGTCTCTTGGGCCTCGCCCTCAGTGTCATCACCTTTACTGGAGTCACCATCTGGCTGGCCCGCAAGCGCGACAAGGGCACGCCCGTGCCGCGCTGGGAGAAATTCTGGATGGGCATCGGGTGGGGGCAGCCCTTCGCGCTGGCTGCATCGGCGATAGCAGCGCTCTATGGCAGTCCCGCCATCATTCTTTATGCCTATCTGGCGACGGCCACGCTCGCGCTGCTGGTTGCGATGATCGCCGCCGACATGCACGCGGCTGGCCGCGTCCTCCGGCTGGCATGCGCCGTCGCGCTAGTGTTCTTGATTGTCGTCTATCTCACAGTCTGGGCAGCGCGCATCGTCGATCCTCTAGCGTGGGCTTTGACGGCGGTGCTGGCGTTCATCGCCATGCTGATGGCGATCCCGGCGCTGAAGCGCGCCGAAGCCCGAGCGAGCATGCTTGTGCCCGCGGCGACAGAAGGCTGAGGCTCGGCGGACTCGCTGGCAACTGTCGCTGCTCGTATGGAGATGCAACTAAGCATCGATCGCTTGCACGCAAATTGCATCGCTCCCGGCGATTGTTGCAATTGTCAGCAATCCGACATGCGCGCGTGACTTCGACGTTCGGAAGGCAACGCCCTTCCGGCGCCGAGCGCGCCATCGTCATGGTTTGCGAGCACAGCGGTGAATCTATTCTGCGTCGGCAATTCTGCATGACTTCTCCGCGCTGAGCGCAGGGCCGCAACACGAGAGGCAGCCGTGGTCGCGCGGCGAGATGACGCCCGGGCTTTACCGGCCTCCGGCATTTATGTTGCACCGCAGTGGTTGCCCCGTCTCGGCGGGCGGGCGCGAGGCACGAACTCCACAATCGGGACTAAATTCATGGCTCTCATCAATACCAAGATCAAACCGTTCAAAGCGAAGGCCTACAAGCAGGGCAAATTCATCGACGTCTCCGACGCCGACATCGCGGGCAAATGGGCGGTCTTCTTCTTCTATCCCGCCGACTTCACGTTCGTCTGCCCTACCGAGCTTGGCGACCTCGCCGATCATGACGCCGAGCTGAAAAAGCTGGGCGTCGAGGTGTTCTCTGTTTCGACGGATACGCACTTCACCCACAAAGCTTGGCACGACAGCTCCGAGACCATCGGCAAGATCAAGTACGCCATGATCGGCGACCCCACCGGCGCCATCACGCGCAACTTCGATGTCATGCGCGAAGGCGAGGGTCTTGCTGATCGCGGCACCTTCGTCGTCGACCCCGATGGCGTCATTCAGATCATGGAGGTCACTGCCGAAGGCGTCGGCCGTGACGCGCTGGAGCTCGTGCGCAAGATCAAGGCGGCACAGTACGTGCGCAGCCATCCTGGCGAAGTCTGCCCCGCGAAGTGGAAGGAAGGCGAGAAGACCCTGGCTCCTTCTCTCGAGCTCGTCGGCAAGATCTGACGCCATGCTTCCGATCCCCGCGCTCATCGCGGCGCGGGGATCACCGACCCTGAATCCGCCAGCCACTAGCGATGGAAGCTCCCCGTGCTTGATGCATCTCTGAAGACCCAGCTCAAGGCTTACCTCGAGCGTCTTACCCGACCTGTCATCATCACCGCCTCGCCGTCCGACACGCCCAAGTCGGCCGAGATGATCGAGCTTCTGCACGAGATCGCCGAACTGTCCGACAAAATCACGTTGAAAGAGGATGGCAGCGACGCGCGTCGTCCCTCGTTCTCGTTGACGGCCCCGGGCGAGACGATCGCGCTCACTTTCGCGGGCCTTCCCATGGGCCACGAGTTCACCTCGCTCGTCCTCGCACTGCTGCAAGTCGGCGGTCATCCTCCGAAGGCGGAGCCGGCGGTTCTCGACCAGATCCGCAGCCTTAAGGGCGAGCTCTCCTTCGAGACCTATTTCTCGCAGTCCTGCCAGAACTGCCCCGACGTCGTTCAGGCACTCAACCTCATGGCCGTGCTGAACCCGGCCGTGCGCCACGTCGCCATCGACGGCACCGACTTTCAGGACGAGGTCGAAGCGCGGCAGATCATGAGCGTGCCGGCCATCTACCTCAACGGCCAGTTGTTCGGACAGGGGCGCATGGGCCTTGAGGAGATTCTGGCAAAGCTCGACACCTCGGCAGCCGAGAAGGAAGCAGCCCGTCTCGACGCCAAAGGGATATTCGACATTCTCGTCGTTGGCGGCGGACCCGCCGGGGCCGCCGCGGCGATCTACGCCGCGCGCAAAGGCATTCGCACCGGCATCGTCGCCGAGCGCTTCGGCGGCCAGGTGCTCGACACCATGTCGATCGAAAACCTGATCTCCGTCCCTCATACCGACGGCCCTAAGCTCGTGCAGGCGCTCGAAGCGCACGTGCGCGAATACGACGTCGACATCATGAACCTTCAGAAGGCGAAGGCACTCACGCGCAAAGGCGACTACGTAGAGGTCGCGCTGGAAAGCGGAGCCACTCTGAAGGCGCGCTCCGTGATCCTCTCCACCGGTGCGCGCTGGCGCCAGATGGACGTGCGCGGCGAGGTGGAGCATCGCAACAAGGGCGTCACCTATTGTCCGCACTGCGATGGCCCGCTGTTCAAGGGCAAGCGCGTCGCGGTCATCGGCGGCGGCAACTCCGGCGTCGAAGCGGCCATTGATCTTGCCGGCATCGCCAGTCACGTCACGCTGATCGAGTTCGAGACGAACCTGCGCGCTGACGACGTGCTGCAGCGCAAGCTCAAGAGCCTCGGCAACGTGGATATCGCTGTATCAGCCCAGACCACCGAGGTGACTGGCGACGGCAGCCGCGTGACGGGTCTCAACTACAAGCAGCGGACCACTGGCAAAGAGCGTCAGCTCGCCCTCGACGGCGTCTTCGTGCAGATCGGCCTACTGCCGAACACCGACTGGCTCAAGGGCACCGTCGATCTGACCTCGCGCGGCGAGGTGATCGTCGATGACCACGGGGCGACGTCGCTGGAAGGCGTGTTCGCTGCCGGTGACTGCACCACAGTTCCCTACAAGCAGATCGTGATCGCCATGGGTGACGGTGCCAAGGCTTCGCTCGCCGCCTTCGACTATCTCATTCGCGCAACCGCTCCTGAAAAGCGCGAAGCCGAAGCCGCCTGACGCGCCGTCAAACTTAAGATGCATTCTAAGTTTGGTGTCGCGTCGTCTGATGTCATGCGCGCAATCGCGCAGTACGGGAAGTCGCGCCACAAGATTTTGCCGCGCGAGAGTTGCGTGCTCGGAGAGGCCACGCGCTGCGCTGTAGCGTGAAGGCTACAGTGTCGGGGTAACTGGCCGCAAAACGCCCTCAGAAGCAATAAAACTATACTAGCGCTATCCACATTAGTGGCACTAAGCACGTAGGCCCTGTCACTTGTGATCTGTGAGCGGGGCGAGCGTGGGTTTGGTGTGCGTTTGGGGGCGTAAATGCGTTTGTGTGCGTATGCGTGCGCCGCAGCTTGTGCGGTTGCGGCAATAACGGGTTTGGATTCGGTAGCAGTCGCCCAGGAGGCGGCGCCGGCTTCTTCGGAACCGATCGCTGAGACCACACCTCTGCCGGCCGTGGTCGTCGAGACGCAACAGGCCGCTAAGCCGAAGATCAAGGCTAAGAAGAAATCCAAGTCCGCCTCCGCGGCAGCCCAGCCGGAGCAATCGGCACCGCAGCAGCAACAGCAGCCGACGGGCCCTGGGAACTCGAACGCGAGCGATAAGTCGGCCTACGGCCCCGTGCGCGACTACTCTGCCAAGAACACGGCAACGGGCACCAAAACCGACACGCCTTTGAGTGAGGTCCCGCAGTCGATCTCCGTCGTCGGCGCCGAGCAAATCCGCGACCAGGGAGCACAGACGGCCCAGGATGCGCTGCGCTATACAGCCGGTGTCACTGCTGACGCCTACGGTCTCGACAGCCGCGTGGATGGCAGCTTCATTCGCGGCACGACCGCCGCCGAATATCTCGACGGCATGCGTAGAACGCTTGGCTCTTACACCAATAATTACCGGATAGATCCGTTCTTCCTCGAGCGGATTGAAGTCCTGCGCGGCCCTGCATCAGTCCTCTACGGACAGGCGAGCGTCGGTGGCATCATCAACTCCGTCTCCAAGCGGCCGCAGACGGAGGAAGGCGGCGAGATCTCCGTCGAATACGGCACCTTCGACTTCAAGCAGGTCAAGTTCGATATGACCGGCCCGATCACGTCCGACAAGAAATGGTCATATCGCCTGACTGGCATGGCGCGCGACGCCGATACGCAGGTCGACTACGTCGAGGACGATCGCTACGCCATCCAGCCGGCCATCACCTATCGCCCCGACGGCAACACCACGATCACAGTGCTTGGCCACTTCCAGAAGGATCATACCGGCTCCACGCAACAGTTCTGGCCACACGTCGGAACTATCTTCCCCAACGCGAGCGGCAACTACATTGCTCAGAATCGCTTCGTCGGAGAGCCCGACGATAAGTACGACACCAACGTAGCCTCCGGCACGTTGCTCGTGGAGCACAAATTCAACGAGGTCTTCAAGCTGCAGCACTCGTCGCGCTACGCCGACATCCATAACGTCTATAACACCACCTATCCGGGCTTCTTTGCCAATAGCGCAAGTCTTCCTGTTCCCGACTACATCGATCCCGCAGAAACTCAAATGTACCGGATCAAAACGATCCAGAGCGCGGACACTCAGATTTTCAATCAGGACACAAACTTACAGGCGAAATTCAAAACGGGAGTATTGGAACACCGCGTACTGGGCGGCGTCGACTACACCTACTACAACGAGAATTCTCGCCTCGGCCAGGCACTCAACACAACGCCCTTCGATGTCTACAACCCAACCTATGGCAGCGGGGAATTTCTCATTGGCTACACGTGCGACCTTGACCTTGTCATTGGCCTCACCGAAGTCGCCGTATGTGACCAACCTGAGCAGCAAATCACACAAACCGGCCTTTACGTGCAGGACCAACTTCGCCTCGGTAACTGGATTGCCGTGCTAGGCATGCGCAAGGATTGGCTCGAGAACGACACCGAAGGCAGCGTCCTGCAGAAGGACGACGCCACTACATATCGTGCAGGCCTGATGTACGAGTTCGGATTTGGTCTGACACCATATGTCAGCTACGCAGAATCGTTCACCCCCGTCACCGGCACAACGGCGCCCGCTCGCGGGGCCACCCCATTCAAGCCGCGCGAAGGGCGAATGTACGAGGCCGGAATCAAGTACCAGCCCAACGGCACGAGCTTCATGATCAATGCTTCGGTCTACGACATCAACGAGACCAACCGGACGACCACGGATCCGCAGTATCCGCTTTACAGCGCACAGATCGCAGAAGCGGCAATCAAGGGGTTCGAAATCGAAGCTGCCGGAAAGCTCACCCAGAACCTCAAGGCAATCGCCGCCTATTCATATACGCAAGCCGAGTACGCGGGAGAAACCGCTAACGCGGGTAACCAGATCGAATCGATGCCCAAGCACCTCGCATCGCTTTGGGGCATCTACTCGTTCGACCAAGCTTATCTCAAGGGTTGGTCGGTCGGCGCCGGTGTGCGCTACATCGGGGCGTCCTGGGACAGCACCAACACGCTCGAAACGCCCGCTGTCACGCTGTTCGATGCCATGGTTGCCTATGAGGAGGACAATTGGCGCTGGTCGATCAACGCCAAGAATCTCGAAGACAAGGAATACCTGACGACGTGCCTTGCACGAGGCGACTGCTTCCTCGGCCAGGCTCGCACCATCACCACCGGCATCACCTACAAATACTGATCCGCACGATAAGGCCTTCCGCTGCTGCACTGTGGCGGAAGGCCTTTTCTGAGTTGCACGCGGTCGCGAAAACCGGATAACTCTAGTCAAGTTTGTTTTGACTCTGGCACCAGCTTGATATGGGGGACTATGCGCAACGCATTCGTCGTTGTTCATCGTTGGGCGGGATTGTTCACGGCGGTGTTTCTGTTCATCGCTGGTCTGACCGGCGCCGTCATCTCGTGGGATCACGAGCTTGACGAGTGGCTGAACCCGCATCTCTTCGACGCCCGTATCACCGATCCGGAAGCCAAGCCGCTTCCGGCACTGGAACTGGCTGAAAAACTCGAAGCGGCCGATCCGAAAGCCAAGGTCACTTACTTCACGCTGGCCACTGAGCCAGGCCACACAGCCGAGTTCTCCGTCGAGCCGCGGCTCGATCCTGCTACCGGGCAGTTGCACGCTCTCGACTACAACCAGGTCTTTCTCGAGCCCTCGACCGGCGAGATCGTCGGCAAGCGCTTTTGGGGCCAGATCTCGCTCGATTCCGAAAATCTGCTGCCGTTCCTCTACAAGCTGCACTACTCCATGCACATTCCCGACTTCAACAACATCGATCGTTGGGGAGTCTGGTTCATGGGCATCGTCGGCATCGTCTGGCTGTTCGACTGCTTCGTCGGCTTCTACCTCACGCTGCCGCGCGCCAGTCGGCGCAATGTTTCCGTCGCTGGCGCGGCCGTCAGCGATGCGACGCTCGACGATCTGGAGGCAGGGCCACGCCGGCGCTCATGGTGGGACCGCTGGAAGCCGGCCTGGCAGATCAAACTGAACGCCAGCGCCTATCGCATCAATTTCGATGTCCACCGTGCCTTCGGCCTTTGGCTGTGGCTGATGCTTTTCATCGTCGCCTTCACGTCGGTGTCGATGAACCTGGGCAACGAGGTCGTCCGCCCGATCTTGAGGAGCATCTCCTCACTGACGCCGGACGCTTTCGACGACCGCACGCCGGCGCCGCTGAACGCGCCGATCACCCCGAAGGTATCGTATGCGGCCGCCATCGACTTGGCGCGCGCTGAAGCCTTGAAGCGCAATTGGACGGAGCCCGCAGGCGGCGCGTTTTATGGTGCCCAGCACGGCCTATACGCCATTCTATTCTTTGCCCCCGGCGAGGAGCACGGCAACGGCGGCATGCAGAAGATGCTGTTCGTTGACGGAAACGACGGTGCCATCGTCGGCGGCCGCATTCCGTGGGAGGGAACCGCAGCTGACATCTTCATGCAGATGCAATTCCCGCTTCACTCCGGCCGCATAGCGGGCCTGCCGGGTCGCGTCGTGCTGTCCATCATGGGCATCGTCGTCGCCATCCTGTCGGCGACGGGCGTCGTCATCTGGTTCAAGAAGCGCGCTGCCCGTACAACAGCCAAGCGGCGCGCTGCCATCTCAACATAGCGACGGCAATTGCGGACGCCGCGTGGTTGCTCGCGGTGCCCGCTCAGTTCATATGCCAGCCATGGCTGACGATGATCGACTCGCCCGTCAGTGCATTCGTTTTGAACGCAGCCAGCAGCAGCGCCACCTCGGCGATGTCCGAGACCATCGTGAACTGCTTGTCGACGGTCTCGCCCAGCATCACCTCTTTCACCACGCGTTCCTCGGTGATGCCGAGTTCGTGCGCCTGTTCCGGGATCTGCTTGTCGACCAGTGGCGTGCGCACGAATCCCGGACAGATGACGTTGGAGCGAACGCCGTGCTGCGCACCTTCCTTCGCCATAACGCGCGCAAAGCCTAAGATGCCGTGTTTGGCAGCGACGTAAGCCGATTTGAGCGGCGAAGCCTCATGGCTGTGCACCGAACCCATGTAGATGAGCGCGCCCGAGCCCTGCTTGTACATGTGCTTGACGCACGCCTTCGTCGTCAGGAACGCGCCGTCGAGATGGATGGCGAGCAGCTTCTTCCAGTCGGAGAACGGGAAGTCCTCGATCGGATGCACGATCTGGATGCCCGCGTTCGACACGAGAATGTCCACGCCGCCGAATGCCTTCACCGTCGCTTCGACGCCAGCGTTGACCTCGTCCTCCTTGGTGACGTCCATCGCTACGGCGATGGCAGTCTTCTCATTGCCAAGCTCGCGGGCAGCCGCCGTTGCTGCTTCGAGGTTGAGGTCGGCGATGACGACGCGGCCCCCGGCCTCGACGTAGCGCTTGGCAATGCCATTGCCGATACCGCTTGCTGCGCCGGTGATCAGCGCAATCTTGCCGTCAAGCTTCATGGGATGGCTCCAATCAGGGTTTCAGATAGTCGTAGACAACCTTGCCGAGCCCCAGCGTGAGGTCGGCGACGATGTGGGTCGCGGAAACGATCTCGCGCACGGGCAGGTCCGCCACGGGTGCCAGTGCGTGCGGGCGAAGGTCGAGCGCCGCAGGCCCCGTCCAAGCACCTTTCACCGCCACGTCTTCCAGCCGATAGTCGACGAGTTCCAGGATGCGCGGGCTGCCATCGACGTGCGGGATGATCTTCAGAAGATAGTTCGGCTTCAACAGTGAGCCGCCAATCGCATCGAGATCGAGAGCCTTGTGCTTGTAGCCCATCGTTCCGGTCGCAACGCGGATCGGTCCATAATCCAGCGTGCCAACCAGCGTGTCGGTTTCGACAGCGAGCGTCGGGTTGGCATACTTCTTCGGGAAACCCCACAACTCGCGCCCGCCCAGGATCGGCGGTCCGTCGTTGAGGAACATCGCGTGCGAATAGCTACCCTCGACACCGTTGAACTTCACCGGGATCACCTGTCCCGTCTCGCAGTAATCGCCGAAGCCGGTCGAATCCGGCATGCGGATGAACTCGTACTTCACCAGCGGCTCATCGAACGTTAGCGGCTCGGGAACCACGCGCTCCAGCGCTTCCCGATCCGTTCGATACGTGATGATGAGGAACTCGCGATTGACGAAGCGATATGGACCCGGCGGATACGCAGGGCTCGTCAGCGGCATAGCGAACGCGCTTCTGCGGACTTCGTCGATCTTCATGCGCTTTTCCTCACTTCGCCGGAGTCGAGGTCACGTGTACAGTCGAGAACCTTGACGCCCTGTTTAGGCGGCTCGCGATTGATCCATTCTGGATGATGCAGCGTGTTCTCGACGTCGAGGCGCCCGTTGTGCCAGTGCGAATCGACCGAATAGCGCGAGAACTCGTAATCGTTGGAGTGGCTCGAATAAGCCGCGCGGCGATGAATGAGATGCACGATCGTGATCGCTGCGTCGCATCCCAACTCCGACAGGAGCTTCCAGTCGAGCGTCGCCCTCACGTCTTCAGGAAGGCTGCGGTCGAGCCGGCGAATTGCGCGCCTGACGCTCTGCATGCGCCGGAACATGTCCGTGTTGAGGCGCGTCCGGCTCGAATAGCGGATATCCTTCTCGCGCTGGGCAACATCCAGCAATGTCTTGGGCAGCGGCCCGCGGGCACTGAACAGATCGACCTGGAAGATGCACATGTCTTCGCGTGGTCCAGCGTAGTCGAGCACGTACTGCAGCGGCGTGTTCGATACCAGGCCGCCATCCCAGTAAAGCTCGCCCTCGATGGTGATTGCAGGCAGCCCCGGAGGCAGCGCACCGCTGGCCATCACATGCTCCGGTGTGATGGTGTCACCCTTGCCGGTGTCGAAGTAGCGCATATTGCCGGTATGAACTTCCACCGCGCCGACGCTGAAGCGCGTTGCACCCGAGTTCAGATAGTCGAAGTCGACGAGATCAAGCAGCGTCTCACGCAGCGGACGCGTGTCATAGATGCTCACGGCATCAGGTTCCGCCTGCGGCAGCATCAGCGGCGAGGGCACGCGCGGTTCGAAAAAGCCCGGCACGCCGGTAGAGGCAACCAGAGCCGCGCTCGCCTCGACGAAGAAGCGTCGCGAAATGTCGTCTTCCAAAATCGGCGGCATCAGCAGTCGGCTGGACACCAGCTCCCAGAATTGCCGCAGCCGTTCGACGCGGCGCTCGGGAGGATTTCCTGCGATAATCGATCCGTTGAGCGCGCCGATCGAGATGCCAGCCACCCAATCGGGCGCCAGCGAACCCTCTGCCAGAGCCTCGTAGGCGCCGGCCTGATAGGCGCCAAGGGCCCCGCCACCCTGAAGCACGAGGACGTTCTTCTCATTGCGGCTCAAGCTGGAACTCCAGAACACATATCGTCAACCAGTGGCTAAGGCTGAGCGAAGTGTGCCCCAGAGGGGTTTTCAGACTTCTTTAGATCGGGTGCGGCAATGCGAACCGCCCGCCACTAATCGTAGCGCTGGTCTCTGCGCCGATCCCTTCGCACTGGGCGATCGCTCGGGCGCGGATGTGGGGGCTCGCGGTTCTCGGCATCGATCCTGGAGTCGGGCGGATCGAACGGCAGCGTCATGATGCCGATGCCCATCGACACGCTGGAGAAGGTGATCACGTTGAAGCTGTAGAGCAGCAGCAGCGCGATGAAAGGCTCGCGCGTCTCGACCAGCAGATCCTTCAGACCAGCGAGGTTGATGAGGATGATGAGCGACGCGATTGCGATACCGACAGCCGCACCAAGAATGAGGTGCAGACCAAGAAATCGCAACAACGGAGGAATGCGTCCGTCATCGTCGTCGAAGGGTCCGTGCTCACGCATTGGTTCGCACGCTCGCTGATGGCCAGAACTATCAGAATACAATCAGCACACTAGCGCCAAACGTTGCGCGGCGCCAACGGAAAGCGCCGGCCCGAATGGTTGAGACACAAGTTAGAATGCTGATGATCAGGCAGTCGCGCCGGATTGGCTTTGCTGAACCGCGGCGCAGTCGCTCTCCCAATCGCGGATGCCCTCGCGCATGGCATCGTAAACGGCAGCACCGATAGCTTCTCCAACCGCGGTGTGCTTGCCCGCATAGAGGACTTGATCCTCATGCAGCGGAGCCGCGACCGCGATGCAGTCGGTTCCGGTCCCTGTGATCGTCACGCCGCCGCGCTGCACGCCCGCTTCCAGCACTGCCAGTGTGCGAGCTTCCGTCGCAATCGACATGGCTTCGATCAGCGCCGCTTCGGAAAGCGGCTTTGACACGTGCACCATTGTGTTGATGGTGCCGGGAAAGTGTGGCGGCTGATGCAGCCGCATACCCACGCGCTCGCTGTTCGATAGCCCGACCGTTGTCAAACAGCGTGCGACAACATCTTCGACGCAAGCTTCGGCAAAGCGATATCGTCGTACGTCGCGCGAAGTCACCAGCAGGACCGCATCATCGAGCCCGGCATCGGCGATGCGCGCCCTGATCACTTCCCCCGCATCGACATCGTGCGGCAGATCCTTGTTGCGCACTTCCAGCCACGCGACGCGGTCCACGACCTGGAATCCGGGACGCAGCATCGACCAGCTCAACACCCGTTGCGGGGCCGCAAACGATACGACGATGAACGGCGGGCTCAGCTGGATCGACAATGGCGCATTCATGGGGCGCGACAACTCTTGCTGCATCTTTACCGCTGCTCGCGCCCGATCAGTTTGGCGACGGCCGGCGCATGATAGTGGCACACCGCTTCGATCAGCGCTTCTGGCTCCCGCTCGACGAGAACCATGTGCCGGTGCACCGGTTTCAGGAATTCCTCCGCGACGACGTGATCGAGGAACTGCAGCAGCCCGTCATAGAAGCCACGCACATTGAGGAAGGCGCACGGCTTCGCGTGGCTGCCGAGCTGTGCCCAGGTCCATACCTCGAATATTTCCTCCAGCGTGCCGATGCCGCCTGGCAGAGCAACGAACGCGTCAGACAGTTCGGCCATCAGAGCCTTGCGCTCATGCATCGAGCCGACGACCCGCAAGTCGTCGAGACCGGTATGCGCAACTTCGAGATCGACCAGACTGCGCGGGATAACGCCGATCACCTCGCCGCCGCCCTCGCGCACTGCATCCGCGACGGCCCCCATCAATCCGATGGACGCTCCGCCATAGACGAGCCCGATGCCCGCGCGCGCCAGAGCGCGCCCGAATGTGACCGCGGCCTCTTTATAGTCGGCATGCCGGCCGGGGCTCGACCCGCAGAAGACGCATATTCGCCGCATGATTGCTCCTCGCGCCTGCGGGACGCTTGCCGCATATCAAAAAAGCATGCTCGTGACGAGGCCGAGCAAAGCCACGGTCGCTGCCTGGATCACGCAGGCCGTGCGGAAGAGGCTCAGCGCCCGCCGGATGTCGGCCGCGCCAAGGTCGCCGCGGCCAGATCCCATCCACGCATCTTCCACCACTGCTCCGCCATAACTTCGGGGTCCGGCGAGGCGGATGTCGAGCGCACCCGCCATCGCCGCTTCCGGCCATCCAGCATTAGGGGAGCGATGCCGGCCAGCACCTTGCACCACAGCCTTCATGCCCCCCCGCGCATCAAAGCCCGCTCGCATGCCCGCCGCGGCGAAGATCAACAGCGCAGCAAGTCGCGAGGCCGGCAGGTTGATCAGGTCGTCGAGCCGCGCCGCCGCCCAGCCGAACGCGTGATAGCGTTCGCTCTTGTGCCCGATCATGCTGTCGGCCGTATTCACCGCCTTGTAGAGCGCAGCTCCTGGCAGGCCACCGACGATCAGCCAGAACAGCGGCGCCACCACGCCGTCGGAGTAGTTTTCCGCAAGGCTCTCGATCGCCGCCCGGCTCACGGCCGCTTCATCGAGGTTCGCCGTATCGCGCCCGACGATCATGCCGACCGCCTTGCGCCCAGCGTCGATGCCGCCGTCCTCGAGCGCCTCGGCGACCGCCGTTACGTGCTCATAGAGGCTGCGCTGGGCGATCAGCATGCTGGCCGCCGCCCCGATCACAAGCACGCTGAACGGCCACGGCAGCACCAGCCTGATGGCCGCCTCGAAGGCGACACAGGCCGCGGCCGTAGCCGCCATAACAACGATGAGGCAGGCCGTGCCGTTGGCCCGCCGGCGGCCAAACGAGAACCGCGGCAGGTTCCAGCGCGTCTCGCACCATGCTATCAGCCGCCCGATCCAGGTGACCGGATGGCCGATGCGCGCAAAAAGCCACTGCGGATATCCACAGGCAGCGTCCAGCAGCAGGGCGACAAGCGACGTGAAGAAGAACATGCGCGGCGGGTTCCGGCCCTCGAGAGGAGCATGGTGCTAGCATGACCGCAGGACGCATAGAACCTGTCGATCACGGGGGCGACCTCGACGCCGCCCGCCGCCGCTATCCGGGGGCGCAGCTGCCATGGATCGATCTGTCGACCGGCATCAATCCCCACCCATATCCGTTCACTATGCCGCCAATGGAAGCTTGGACGCAGCTTCCGCAGCGCTCGGCGGAGTTGGCATTGAGGCAGGCCGCCGCGGACCGATACGGCGCCACGAGCACGGAAACGGTGGTCACAGCACCAGGAAGTCAGGCGCTGATCCAGGTTCTCCCGCGCCTGATCGATCCGGCCGACGTGGTCGTCATCGCACCGACCTACGCCGAGCACGCCATCGCTTGGGCCCGGTGCGGGCACAGGGTCGGCGAGCGCGCCGCGATCGATGACGTCGGCGCTGCCCGCGTCGTCGTCGTGGTGAACCCGAACAATCCGACCGGCGCTATTGTCTCGCCCGACGCTCTTTGTGAACTGGCGTCAGCGCTCGAGGCGCGCCGCGGTCTTCTCGTCGTCGACGAAGCATTCGCAGACTTCGCACCAGAGGCGAGCATCGTCTCCCGCCTGCCCGAGCGCTGCGTCGTGCTGCGGTCGCTGGGCAAGGCCTATGGCCTCGGCGGCGTGCGCGTCGGATTCGCCATCGCCCAGCCGAGCCTGGCCGAAAAGCTTCGCGCCGAAATCGGCCCATGGGCCGTCTCGGGCCCTGCACTGACCATCGGCCGCGCGGCACTCGCCGATGCCGGTTGGCTGTCTGCGGAAAAGGCGCGGCTGACAGAAAATTGCCAGCGTCTGGACGGGATGCTGAAGGCGATAGGCTCAACGATCATCGGCGGAACGCATCTCTTCCGCCTCGTCCGGCACGAGGCCGCCACCGTCATCGCTGACCGGCTCGGCCGCAACGGCATTCTCGTTCGTCGCTTCGCGGCCCAGCCGGCATGGCTGCGCTTCGGTCTGCCGGGCAGCGAGGACGCGTGGAAACGCCTCTCCAATGCGCTTCGAGAATAGGGCGCCGCAACCGCGACTTGATCAGCAGGATGCTCGCCCTGTTAGACGCCCGGAGCGTGCCGAGCGGCTGAGTTGTCGAGGTAGGAATCGAAGCACGCGGCAATCGAGCGAACGAATGGACGGCCGCGGTCGGTGACGCGGAACGCCTCGCCATCGCTCTCGACCAGTTGATCCTGATCCGCCTCCAGCAGTGCCTGCGCCTCCTGCAGGATCTCCTCCGACTGAGCGCCGAAGCGTTGACGCAGCTCCCGAGCCGGGAATGTCAGGTCGCACATCAGCCGCTCGATCACGAACGCACGCATGCGATCGTTATCGGTCAAAGCAATTCCGCGCGCCGTCGCCAGCCCGTCCTCGCTGATGCGCCGCGCGTATTCTGCCGTAGCGGGATGGTTTTGGGCGTACCCCTGCGGCAGGCGCCCGATCGCCGATGCGCCAAAGCCGATCAGAGCATCGGCGGCGTCCGTCGTGTAGCCCTGGAAGTTGCGCGCCAGATGCCCCTGCGCGAGCGGATCGTCCGGCAGAGCGAAATGGTCGAGCCCGATGCGAACATAGCCCGCGCGCGTCAGAACGCGGGCAAGCCGGCTTGCTTGCCCAAACCGCTCAACCGAGTCGGGCAGCGACGCCGTTGCAATCAGCCGCTGATGCTTGAGCCGCTCCGGCAGGTGCGCGTATCCGAACGCAGCGATGCGCGTGGGCCGCAACTCCAGCACCCTGTCCAATGTGCTCTGCAGGCTGGAGCGCGCCTGATACGGCAAGCCGTACACGAGATCGACGTTGAGAGAATGAATGCCGTGCGCACGGAACGCCTCGACTGCGTGTTGCGTCTGCTCGAACGACTGCTTCCGATTGATCGCCGCCTGCACTATCGGATCGAAATCCTGGATGCCGATCGACACGCGATTGACGCCGGCGCGTGCAAAAGCAGCGACACGATCCTCATCGAGGCCGCGCGGGTCGACTTCGACCGCAAACTCCGCGTCGTCCGCCCAGTGGAACAGCCGCTTCTGCAGATCCGCCAGCTTGAGGATGTCCTCGGCCGATAGAATGTTCGGCGACCCGCCGCCCCAGTGGTTGTGCATCACCACATGCTCGGCCGGAAGGAGCTGTGCGACGTGTTCCATCTCCGCGTAGAGCGACGGGAGATATTCGCTTACCGGCTCGTAGCGTCGCACGGCCTTGGTGCAACACCCGCAGTACCAGCAAAGCTCGTCGCAGAATGGAATGTGCGAATAGAGAGACAGCCGCGTGCCTGGCTTCAGCTCAGCGAGCCACGCCCGATATGCGGCAGCCCCGACGTCCGCCGAAAAATGCGGGGCAGTGGGGTAGCTGGTGTACCGCGGCACCGGTGTGGAATACCGCTTTGCGAGTTCGAGGCTCATGGGAAGATCCGTGCAAATCCGCTTGCCATAGTCGGCTCGATTAAGAATTACCGCCGCGCGCGGCTGCCCCGTTTGATGCGGGTCAAAACCCGACAGACCGCACACCGGCAGGCACCTCAGTGAACCTGCTTGCCGATGTGAGGAAACGACAACTCGCCGCTGCAGAGAAGGTTGAGCGGGAAGCGGAGCACCGGCCGCATGCTCGACCACTTGTCGCAGAGTGATTTTTCTGCGTCCGAATAGGACTTTGGCAACCGCGCCGCGAGTTCACCATCCAGACACAGGTGCGACAGGCGGGCCGAATGCGCCTGCCTCAGGAGAGCGTCGAGATTGTCGTCGATAGAATCGCGTTCTCCCACCAGCTTATCGAGTTGAGGTCCGATTATTGCGTGCAGCTGCGACAGGGTGGCGTGGTCGGCGCACCGCTGAGAGACGAGCTGCGCGACGGCTTCTCCGTGGCGCGCGGTGAGGATCGGGAAGATGACCGCTTCCTGAAAGCTGACGTGCTCGCTCCAGCTCCCCTCTAGGGTGCGGCTGAGAATGCGGGCGATCCGCAGATCGCCGCCAGTCGGGAGTGTGTCAGCCAAAGCCGCCAAGGCGTGGCTGATCTCCCTTTGCAGCACCGCATCCGCGTGAACACGTGCGTTAATGTCGCTACAGCTAGGCATCAGGAGAGACTAGCCAGCGGATGCACCTGCGCTTTGACAAAAGTCATCCCGCGCCAGACGGGGGCAACTGTTACACTCTCTTACAATTCGTCACGAGCCCGGCATATCGGCGCGGCAAGCCTGTCTTTTAATCCATTCTAACGATCACCACGATCCAAGGACGGAGAAGACGATGCTAGCGATGCAGGCCGACGAGGTTCTGAACGTCTCTCACGCTGCGGCAGGTAGTCTCGCGGGTTCTCTGGATGAGCGCATGGCACACGCGGTTGTGCGGCGCTTGGTAGCCAAGGAACACGTCTTCTGCGAGGGCGACGATCGCCAGCACGTCTTTCGTGTCGAGGACGGCGTCATTGCCGTCTACAAGACCCTTCCCGACGGCCGTCGCCAGATCATTGATTTCGCCTACCCCGGAGATCTCATCGGGCTGGGTGTCCTCAGCGAGCACGTTCTGAGCGCCCAGGCGACCGTACCCTCCCGCGTCCGCTGCCTCTCTGCCGCCTCGCTCGAGCGGATGGCTGAAAGCGACGCCAGCCTTGCGCTGAAGCTTTATAAGTCGGTCTGTCAGGAACTTGCCGCCACGCGCAGCCTGCTCGTCACCGTTGGTCAGCGCAGCGCCATCGAGCGCGTTGCCGCGTTTCTTGTTGCGCTGCACCGCCGCACCGCCGCCAACGGATCTTCGATCATCAAGCTCGCTATGCGCCGCAGCGACATCGCCGACCTGCTCGGCCTGACGATCGAGACCGTCAGCCGCACCCTGACCAAGCTTCGCAGCATGGGTGTGATCGACATCGAGCAAGGCGGCTCGCGCGTCCAGTTGCTCGACCAGGCGCGTCTCGTCGAATTGGCGAACGAGTAGTTGTTTCCGAACGCCTAGTTATCCAGGCCTTCGTCCCGTGGGCCGGATATGCCGGCGCCACCGCCTTGAGCTGCATTCGCCGACCGGATGTGGCTTCGAGGATGGTGGCGCCGCATTCATTCATGCTGAGCAATGCCGCCTCCCAGACGCGCACCTTTTCTCGCGGGCACTGTAATGCGCCATGCTTGAAGGACGCGACCGACCGAGCCACGCTGTGATGGTCCCGACACTGAGCTGTGGCAATCGTCCTGTGTGCGAGCGTGCCGCAAGGCCAATTTGATCAGCCTCAAGCAGTAGGCACCTAACTCGATGCAACCAAACGATAGCGATGCAATGCGAGAGAAATGGCCGAGAAATCGGCTACACTTTCGTCGCACACTTGATCGCCGTCAATGGGCGGAGGGCAATGTGGCTCGTATCGTTTACCGTCCGGGGAGAGACGAGGTTTGACGATGAAGGCAACAACCAGCGAAGAGGTCATCGCACTATCAGGTGCGACTGCGACAATCGCCGCAGTAATCATAGGCGCCATCGGCGCCGTGCTAGCAATATTCGGTCAGGACGAAGTGATACGCCTCCACGGCGCACTCTTCCTTCTGGCCGCGGCTGCTGGCGGCTACTACGTTCTGACGCATCCGCGCCAGGGCGGAGCCGACGAGCAGGCCCACTACATGGATGGGCCGATCAAGGTGGCAACGATCGCCGCCGTGTTTTGGGGGATTGTAGGGTTTCTCGTCGGCGACATCATCGCCTGGCAGCTAGCCTTCCCCGCCCTCAACTTCGATCTGCCATGGACCAACTTCGGGCGCGTGCGCCCGGTGCACACGTCCGCAGTGATCTTCGCCTTCGGCGGAAACGTTCTTCTTGCAACGTCGCTGTATGTCGTCCAGCGCACCAGCCGTGCCCGCATCGCCGGCTACTGGTCGCCTTGGTTCGTCATCTGGGGCTATCAGCTGTTCATCGTCCTCGCAGCGTCGAGCTACGTCCTCGGTGCGACCGAGGGCAAGGAATACGCCGAGCCGGAATGGTACATCGATCTGTGGCTGACGCTCGTTTGGGTCGTCTACCTGTTGGTGTTCCTCGGCACGCTATGGAAGCGCAAGGAGCCACACATCTACGTGGCCAACTGGTTCTACCTGGCGTTCATCGTGACGATTGCGATGCTGCACATCGTCAACAACCTGGCCATCCCGGTCTCGTTCCTGGGAACGAAGAGCTACTCGCTGTTCTCGGGCGTCCAGGATGCCATGACCCAGTGGTGGTACGGCCATAACGCCGTCGGCTTCTTCCTGACCGCCGGCTTCCTCGGCATCATGTACTACTTCATCCCTAAGCGCGTTGAACGGCCGGTCTACTCCTACCGCCTGTCGATCGTGCACTTCTGGTCGCTGATCTTCCTCTACATCTGGGCGGGTCCGCACCATCTGCACTACACCGCGCTTCCCGATTGGACGCAGACACTCGGCATGACCTTCTCGATCATGCTGTGGATGCCCTCGTGGGGCGGCATGATCAACGGCCTGATGACGCTGTCGGGTGCATGGGATCGCCTGCGTACCGATCCAGTCGTGCGTCTGCTTGTCGTGTCGGTCGCCTTCTACGGCATGTCGACCTTCGAAGGTCCGCTCATGTCGATCAAGTCGGTCAACTCGCTGTCGCACTACACCGACTGGACGATCGGCCACGTGCACTCGGGTGCGCTGGGCTGGGTCGGCATGGTGTCCTTCGGCGCCATCTACTGCCTGGTTCCCTGGCTGTGGAAGCGTCGTGGTCTCTATTCGCTCCGCCTTGTGGAGTGGCACTTCTGGACCGCTACCGTGGGCATCGTTCTCTACATCTCCGCGATGTGGGTGTCGGGCATCACGCAGGGTCTGATGTGGCGTGCTTACGACAAGCTTGGCTTCCTCAAGTACTCGTTCGTCGAGACGGTTGAGGTCATGCATTGGCCGTACGTTATCCGCGCCACCGGTGGTCTCTTGTTCCTCCTCGGTGCTGTGTTCATGGCCATCAACGTGTGGCGCACGATCCGCGGTGAGGTTTCATCTGACATTGCCGACCAGCCGGAAACCGCGGCCGCGCCTGAGCTGCGCCACGCTGCCACTGCCGTGCCGGCCGAGTGAGGGAACCATGAAGCACGATTTTTTCGAAAAGAACTCGATGGTGCTGCTGATCGGCATCCTGATTGTGGTGTCGATCGGCGGTCTGGTGGAGATTGCCCCGCTGTTCCTGCTCAACTCGACGATCGAGAAGGTGCAGGGCATGCGGCCATACTCTCCGCTCGAGCTGGCAGGGCGCGACATCTACATTCGCGAGGGTTGCTACAACTGCCACTCGCAGATGATCCGCTCGCTGCGTGACGAGGTTGAGCGCTACGGGCACTACAGCCTCGCCGCTGAGAGCATGTACGATCACCCGTTCCAGTGGGGGTCGAAGCGCACCGGGCCAGATCTCGCCCGTGTCGGTGGCAAGTACTCCGACAACTGGCACGTCGATCACATGCACAATCCGCGCTCGGTCGTTCCCGAGTCGGTCATGCCCGGCTATCCCTTCCTCGCCAAGCGCAAGCTCGAGTACGGGAATATGGCCGAGCGCCTGAAGACGCTACGTCTCACTGGTGTTCCTTACACCGACGAGATGATCGCGAACGCCCAGGCGGATGTCGTCGCACAGATCAAGCCCGATAGCGCCGAATCCAAAGCGCTCGCCGAGCGGTACCCCAAAGCGCAGGTTCGCAAGTTCGATGGCGCCCAGGGAGATCAGCCGACCGAGCTCGATGCGATGATCGCCTATCTGCAGATGTTGGGAACGCTCGTCGACTTCGCCAAGTTCGACGCAGCCGGACCCAACCTTCGCTGAGGCCGTGCCATGACATATCACGCTGCGACGGTACTCTCGCAGACTATAGCCCTGGTGCTCTTCGTAAGTCTGTTCCTCGCCATCGTCGCCTACGCGTTCTGGCCAGGAAACAAGAAGAAGTTTGATCAAGCGGCGCAGGTGCCGCTTGAGGACAAGAGTGACGAACCGGAGGGAGACGGTCGATGACGGAGAAGCACGTAGACAGCGTCACCGGCGTTGAAACGACCGGTCACGTTTGGGATGGCGACCTTAGAGAGCTGAACAAGCCCCTGCCGCGGTGGTGGCTGTACGTTCTCTACGCGACCATCATTTGGTCGATCGGCTACTGGGTCGTCTATCCGGCCTGGCCCGTCGTCAACGGTGACTACACCAAGGGGATGTTCGACTACAGCCAGCGCGGCGAAGTCAGCAAGGAAGTTGCCGCAGCCAAAGCGGCGCAGTCCAAGTACTTCGAGCTGATCGCCGCAACGCCCGTCGGCGAGATCACCAAGAACGAAGAGCTGCTGCCGTTCGTGATGGCTGGCGGCGCTGCGGTGTTTGGTGACAGGTGCGGCCCGTGCCACGGCAAGGGCGGCGGCGGTGCCGTTGGTTACCCGAACCTCAACGATGACGATTGGCTGTGGGGCGGCACGCCCGAAGCGATCCAGCAGACCATCACGCACGGCATCCGTTCTGGTGATCCGGAAGCCCGCGACATGGCGATGCCCCGCTTCGGTCTTGACGGCATCCTTAAGCCTGCCGAAATAGCAGATACTGCCCAGTATGTGCTATCTCTGTCGGGACACTCGACCGATGCAGCGGCTGCAGAGCGCGGCAAAAAGACCTTCGCCGACAACTGCGTCGCCTGCCATGGCGAGGAGGGCAAGGGCAACCAGGATATGGGCGCTCCGAACCTCACCGATGGCATTTGGCTCTATGGCGGCAAGCTCGCCGACATTGAGAAAACCATCGAGACCGGCCGGGGCGGCGTCATGCCCTACTGGACCGGACGCCTCGATCCCGTAACCATTAAGATGCTGGCCGCATACGTGCACTCGCTCGGCGGCGGCCAATAGAAACCTGAACCCCCACTGGCGAGGACTCGCCATGAATATGATGAACAGAACGACAGAAGTCGCGGGACAGTCAGTCGGGGGTTATGCCGGGCGCCAGAAGATTTACCCTAAGCTGGCGCACGGCAATTTTCGCAAGCTGAAGTGGGCGGTGATGGTCGCCACACTCGGCGTCTACTACCTGCTGCCTTGGCTCCGCTGGGACCGCGGGCCGAACCTGCCCAATCAGGCGTTTCTGCTCGATTTCGCCAATCAGCGCCTGTTCTTCGGCCCTATCGAGATCTGGGCGCAGGAGCTCTACTACATCACCGGCATCCTCATCCTTTCGGCGCTCGGGCTGTTTCTCGTCACCGCGCTCGCTGGACGTGTGTGGTGCGGCTATGCGTGCCCGCAGACCGTCTGGACCGATCTCATGATCGCAGTCGAGCGCATCTGGCAGGGCGATCGCAACGCCCGCATTCGTCTCGACAATGCGCGCTGGTCCTTCAACAAGATCTGGCGCAAGGCGGGCACGCACGCCACGTGGCTGCTGATCGGCCTGGCAACAGGTGGCGCGCTCGTCTTTTATTTCCGCGATGCGCCGACACTTGCGCATGAACTCCTCACCGGTGACGCACCCACCGTCGCTTACGTCTTTCTTGGCGTCTTCACCGTGTCGACCTATCTTCTCGGCGGCATCGCCCGTGAGCAGGTGTGCATTTATATGTGCCCCTGGCCGCGCATTCAGGGCGCGATGTTTGATGCCGACTCGCTGCTTGTCTCCTATCGCGATTGGCGCGGCGAGCCACGCGGCCCGCACAAGAAGGGCCAGTCGTGGGAAGGCCGCGGCGACTGCGTCGACTGCACCGCATGCGTCACCGTCTGTCCCATGGGTATCGACATTCGCGACGGCGCTCAGCTCGAGTGCATCCAGTGCGCACTCTGCATCGATGCCTGCGACGAGATCATGGATCGCGTCGGCCGTCCGCGCGGCCTCATCGCCTACGACACCTTCAAGAACCTTGAAGCGCCCACGCACGACAAGCGCGTCCCGATCCGCCTCATTCGTCCGCGCACCTTGGTCTACACGGCGCTTATCGCCCTGGTCAGTGGCGTAATGGTGTTCGCGTGGTCCAACCGCGGCGACATGGACGTGAACATCCTCCACGATCGCAACCCGATGTTCGTCCAGCTCTCCGACGGCAGTCTGCGCAATGGCTACGTCATCAAGATCATGAACAAGGAGCACGACACGCGCCGTCTGCATCTCGAGCTGTCAGGTCTTGATGGCGCCCATCTGCAGATCGTTGGCCTTTCGGGCGAGCGCCCAACCATCGAGGTCGTGCCGGATAATCTGCGTGCTCTGAAAGTCTTCGTAACCGTCCCGGCCGCTTTGCGCGCTAAACTGTCCGGCAGCGCCACGCCGTTCCGCTTTGCCGTTGTCGACCCGGCGGAAGGTGAGACGCTGTATCACGATGCAACCTTCCGGGGGCCAGCCAATGAGTGAGCCTGCTGCTACCAAGCCGCGCAAATCCCGCATGAGCGGCCGGCACGTCCTGATGTGCTTCCTCGGTTTTTTCGGCATCATCTTCGCCGTCGACGGCTTCATGATCTATCAGGCGGTCTCCACCTTCGGCGGCGTCGAAACGCCCGACGCCTACCGCAAGGGTCTCGAATACAACACCAGCATCGCGCAGGACGAGCGCCAGACCGCGCTCGGCTGGCGCGACGAAACCAAGTTCACCGGCACGCCTGAGCGCCTGCAGGTGATGCTCCGCGATAAGGAGGATGCCGCCGTCGCCGGAAAGCGCGTCCTGGCGACCATCGGCCGGCCAGCTACCAATCGGCAGGACGTCACGGTGACGCTCGCCGAGACGGCCCCCGGCCTTTACGAAGCTGTGTTTCCGGGCGCCGTGGAAGGCACTTGGATTGTCGATCTTAGCGCTTACGATGGCGGCAGCTCGAACGAGCCCGTATATCAGGCGCGGAGACGTGCATGGATCAAGCCGTAACACTGGCGCGTGCAGCATCGGCGCCCCCGAGCGCCGACGATTCGTTGCCGCCGACGACGACCGTTTCGCTGATCGTCGAGAACATGCAGTGTGGAAGCTGCATGGGCCGCATTGAGCGCGCCCTGCAGGCAACGCCCGGTGTCGCCTCCGCGCGCGCCAGCCTCACCGCCAAGCGCGTGGCCGTCACTTTCGACAACCGGACCACCGAGCCGCAAAGGCTCATCGATGCCCTCGACCGCACCGGCTACCGCGCCGCCGAATCCGTCGGCAGTGCCGACGAGAGCGCCACCGCCCGCGCCGATGATTTGCTGCGTCGCCTCGGCGTTGCCGGCTTTGCCGCCGCTAACGTCATGCTGCTCTCGGTCTCGGTGTGGGCCGGTCATGCCAGCGACATGGACCAGTCCGCTGCTGATCTCTTCCACTGGCTGTCGGCGCTGATCGCCATGCCGGCCATCGCCTACTCCGGGCAGCCGTTCTTCCGCTCCGCGCTCACCGCCCTGCGCGCACGCCATCTCAACATGGACGTGCCGATCTCGCTCGGCATCCTGCTCGCGACGGGAATGAGCCTCTATCAGACGATGCGCGGCACCGAGCAGGTGTACTTCGACGCCGCGATCATGCTGACGTTCTTCCTCCTCATTGGGCGCTACCTCGATGAGAAGGTGCGCGTACGCGCGCGCGGCGCTGCCGAAAACCTGCTGGGTCTGAAGGCCCTGTCCGCCAACGTCATCGGCGAGGACGGCGCCGTCCGTCGTCTCGCCGCCCGCGCGCTCGAGCCGGGCATGCGCATCCAGGTTGCAGCCGGCGAACGCATCCCTGTAGACGGACGCGTCCTGAGTGGCGCCACGCACGTCGACACCAGCCTCATCACCGGCGAGACGGTCCCCCGTCGCGCCGCCTTTGGTGAAATGGTGCACGCCGGCACCGTCAACATCGACAGCGCCATCGTCGTCGAAGCCACGGCCACCGACGACAATACCCTCCTCGCCGATATCGCCCGTCTGGTGCAATCGGCAGAGCAGGGCCGCGGACACTATGTCCGCCTCGCCGATCGCGCGGCGCGCTTCTACGCGCCTGCCGTGCACATTCTCGGCGCCGTCACCCTGATCGGATGGCTGGTCGCTGGCGCAGCCTTCGAGCAGTCGCTCACCTACGCCATCGCTGTGCTCATCATCACCTGCCCGTGCGCGCTCGCTCTGGCGGTGCCAGCAGTTCAGGTGGCTGCAGCGGGCCGGCTGTTCTCCAAGGGCATCATCGTCAAGGCGACCGACGGCCTTGAACGCCTCTCCGACATCGACACCATCGTCTTCGACAAGACCGGCACGCTCACGCGCGGTGAGCCTTCGCTGGCCAACGCGGATGCCATCGACGATGCAACGCTGGCTGCTGCGGCCTCCCTCGCCATTGCCAGCCGCCACCCCTATTCGCGCGCCGTCGTGCGCACGGCCCGTGAGCGCGGCCTCACATTCGCGATCGCCGAAGGTGTCATCGAGCATCCCGGTAGCGGATTGATTGCCGCATCGCCTCGTGGCGAGCGTCGCCTCGGTTCCGCAAGCTGGGTCGGCATCCCCGTAGCCGAAGGTGCCGACGCCCATGTCGCTTCCCTTTGGTTCCGAGATGGCGGCAACGCACCGATTGCGCTGCACTTTGAAGATAGCCTCCGCTCCGACGCTCCTGCCGTCATCGCCGCGTTGAAGCAAGCCGGATTCCGAATCGTCCTGCTTTCCGGAGACCGCATCGATCCGGTGCGCGCCGCCGCGGAGGGGGCTGGTATTGATGATTGGTTCGCCGAAGTGCGGCCCGACGGGAAGATCGCGCGCCTTGAGGCACTGAAGTCGGAAGGCCGCCGCGTGCTCATGATCGGCGATGGCCTCAACGATGCGCCGGCGCTCGCCGCTGCTCACGCGTCCATTTCCCCCTCGACTGCCGCCGACGTTAGTCAAACCGCTTCGGATGCCGTCTTCCAGGGCGAACCGCTCGCGCCGGTCATTGAGCTGCTGACCGTAGCTCGTGCGTCTCAGCGCATGGCGATCGAGAACTTCGCCATCGCCATCGCCTACAATTGCGTTTCGGTACCTCTGGCCATGGCTGGCTTCGTCACGCCGCTCATTGCAGCGCTCGCCATGTCGCTATCGTCGATCGCCGTGACGGGCAACGCCCTACGGCTGCGCGGCAGAAGGCTCACTCTCGGCAAAGGATCAGCACGATGACATCGCTCGTCTGGTTGATCCCCTGTGCACTCGCCCTCGGCCTGCTCGGGCTCCTGGCATTCTTGTGGGCCCTGCGTTCAGGCCAGTTCGAGGATCTGGAAGGGGCCGGATGGCGCGCGATTCAGGACGAAGAGCCCGGCGACGCATCGAGCCCGGCTGAAAACGCAGAAAAGCCCCGCCCACAGTGAAGTGTGCCGCATAGGCCGCGAGAGGGGTTCAGTCGGCGTGCTTGGCGCCACTGCCGTCATGCGTCAGCAACAAGTCGCACTTCGACTCGAGAAACACCCGCGAAAAGCCCAGTTGCTGCTCGGGGCTTAGCGCGTCGACAACAACGATCGACGCTCCGAGCTCGAGCTGGGCTGCAACCTGCTGATAGAGGCGACCGCAGCCCATCAGGGACAGGGGAGGCAGGCCATCGAAGTCCTGTGCCAGCAGCGGCTCATCGTTGGAAAGCACGCAGACCGCATGCGCGGTGCCGCGTAGCTTCCTGGCTACGCCGCTGGCGCTGTCCGCATCGTTGAAGATGCCGATAACCAGCCGGGGCCGCGGATTGGCGCCATTCTGGCAGCCGCCACAGCAGGCGCTGGGATTACCATCGATGTGATCTTCGCTCACCGGGCACCACTCGCGTGATGGACGAAATTAACCCACACCCTAGCGGCAAGGCGTCGCCGGGGTTTGACCTGATTGTGCGCTTGTGTGACAGCATGTAACAGGAATGAACCAAATCAGCCGGCCCCCCGCCCCATGTCCGCAGCAGAACGGCAGACCATTCTCATCGTCGACGACGAGCCCGAGGTGCGCACCCTTCTGCGTACTGGTCTGGAAGGCGAGGGGTTTTCCGTGCTTGAGGCCTCCGATGGAAGCCAGGCCCTGACCCTCATAGAGCGGGTCCCGATCAGCCTCGTGACGCTGGATTTGAAGCTCGGCGGTGAGGACGGCCTGAAGGTCGCGCGTGAGTTGCGCGTGGTCAAGAACGTCCCGATTATCATGATCACCGGCAAGAGCGACGCCATCGACCGCGTGGTGGGTCTCGAGCTCGGCGCCGACGACTACATCCCCAAGCCATTTCTCATGCGCGAGGTAATCGCTCGCGTGCGTGCGGTGCTGCGGCGCTACGAGGCCGGCAACGCGCCGGCAAGTGGCGCTACCTCTGAGGATGAGGAATGTTACGGGTTTGATGGCTGGAAGGTGGATTTACTGCGCCGCGAAGTGCGCGATCCCTCCGGCGAGCTGCGCGACCTCACAACCGCCGAGTTCAATCTGCTGGCGCTGCTCGTGCAGAGAGCCGGACGTGTCCTCTCGCGCGACGAGATCATGGACCTCTTGAAAGGTCACGACTGGACGCCGATGGATCGCTCCATCGACGCGCTCGTTGCACGCCTGCGCAAGAAGCTGGAGCCCGACAGCGAACGCCCCACGCTGGTGAAAACCGTGCGCGGCGTCGGCTACGTGTTTGCCGGATCCGCCAAGAAGCTCTGACGCTCTGGCGATGAGCGCGACACACGGGTCGAAGGAGCCCTAGTCGCGATGCAAAGCATCGTGCAGCGACACCGCCAGCTCCGCGCGCTTATAAGGTTTGCGCAGGATGGGGTTGCCGCCGTAAGCAGCCGGATCGTGACGCGTCTCTTCCGCGGCATATCCGGTCGTCAGCACGACCCTCGTCCCAGGCACGTGCTCGCCAATCCAGCGGGCCAACTCATAGCCAGACATGCCACCAGCCATGACAATGTCACTCAGCACGAGATCGACATGCTCGCCGCTCTGCAGGATGCGAACCGCCGCCGGGCCGCTTTCTGCCTCGAGCACCACGTAGCCCAGACCTTCGACGCGCTGCAGTGTCAGCTCGCGTACCTCGGCATTGTCTTCGACGACCAGCACGACCTCGTTCGCTTCAGAAAGCGGCACCGCCTCGGAAGCCGATGCAACCCTGTCGAGTTCGCCATCGGCGCGTGGCAGATAGAGCGTCACGGTCGTGCCGCGTCCAACTGCGCTTTGGATTGTCGCGTGGCCACCAGACTGTTCCGCAAAGCCATAGACGGTGCTGAGGCCGAGCCCGGTACCGCGGCCGGGCTCCTTGGTTGAGAAGAACGGCTCGAAAGCGCGCTCTATAACTTCGGGCGGCATGCCTTCACCGGTATCCGAAACCGATAGCAGCACATACTCCCCGCCCGCGCCGTCGAAGGGCAGGGCGCTCGCTGCAACGTTGCGCGTTTCGACCATCAGCGCACCGCCGTGAGGCATCGCATCGCGTGCATTGATGGCGAGGTTGAGGATCGCGTTCTCCACCTCGCTTGGATCGGCCTTCGTCTTCCACAGGTTGCCGGCGAGCATGGTGGTGAGCGTGATCGGCTCGCCGATCGAGCGCTTCAGGATTTCCATCAGCCCCAGCACCAGCTCGTTAAGATCGAGCACTTGCGGCGAGAGGCGCCTCCGCCGGGCGAACGTCAGCAGCCGCTTCGTCAGCGCAGCGCCCATGTCGGCAGCATCGGCCGCACGCTTCAGCAGCGTACGCGATGCTGGCTGGTCCGTGGCATCACCCACCAGCTCCAGGTTGCCGGTTATGATGGTCAGCAGGTTGTTGAAGTCGTGCGCGACGCCGCCCGTCAGCTGGCCGAAGGCCTCCATGCGCTGTGCCTGGATCAGCGCTGCCTGCGTCGCCTCGCGCCGGCCGATTTCCGCTTCGAGTTCGCGCGTGCGCTCCGCCACGCGTTGCTCTAGCTCCGAATTGGCTTTCGCCAGCTCTGCTTGCGCGCGCTTCCTTTCGGTCACATCGCGCACCACCACCATGAAGATGGGGCGCCCGTCTATTTCCTGCTTTGCGATGGAGGCTTCTGCGGGAAATTCCGTCCCGTCCTTGCGTCGCGCGAAGATCTCCTGCCGCTCACCCATGCGCCGCGCCGCGACCGGCGATCGCGAAAATTCCGCAACATGAGCGTGATGCGTCCCACGAAAGCGCTCAGGAATCAGCACGTCCAGCCGCTGCCCGATGATCTCTTCCTTGCTGTAGCCGAACATCGAGGCCGCACCATCGTTGAACAACATGATGCGCATATTCTCGTTGAGCGAGATGATCGCATCTGCCGCAATGGCAAGGATGGTCGAAATCTGCGACTCGGCGAGTAGCAGCTCTTTCTGGGTGTCGCTGGCCGACGGGTCTGTGAGAGGCATGAGGGGTGCCGCAAGGTCCAAGCTGCGCCGATTGAATGTCATTGGTCGGCGATGATCAAGTGTAGTGTGCCGATAGTGCTCCGAAGCCGTTACACTAAGTGCTCGGTGTCGAGATCCGTGCCCAGGGACTGCGCCAGAATTTCCAGGGCCTTTACTAACGTCGAGCGACTGGGAGCCGCGCCGAGCGCAACTCTAATGCAGTCCGGCGGATTGTCAGAGGTGGAAAACGAGGCCGCTGCCACGACGCCGAGGCCGCGCCTCTGCAGATGAGCTGCGAACTCGGCGCTCGACCACGGTGAAGGCAGCGTCAGCCACAGATGATGCCCGGATGGATGTGCGGCAAACGCATGCCCCAGCAGCGCCTTGCTTGCAAGCCGCTGGCGCGCAGCCGCCTCGTTTGCCACCGCTGCAATGATCGAGGCCGCTGTGCCGTCGCTCATCCATCTGGCGGCAACCGCGAGTGTCAGCGGCACCGACATCTGTAAGCTGGCACGCAGGCAATTCGTCAGTCGCGCCGCTTCCTCCTGGTTCGGCGACACCACCAGCGAAACGCGCAAACCCGGCGTCACGCTCTTCGACAAGCTGGCGGCAAGATAAGTGCGCTCGGGGATCAGGGTGGCAAACGGTGTAATGCCGGACGTCAGGAAGGCATAAGGATCGTCCTCGATCAGCGTCAGCCCCCGCGCTGCGATGATGCGCGCCAGCTCCTCGCGGCGTTTCACGGGAATCGTTGCCGTCGTTGGATTGTGCATCGTCGGCATCAGATAGATGAGCCGCACTTTGCTGTGCTTCCGGCAGGCGCGCTCGAGCGAGTCAGGCTTGATACCGTCGCGATCCATGTCGACGCCGATGAGGTTTATCCCCAACGCAGCGGCTGCCGACTTCAAGCCAGGATATGTCAGCGCTTCGGTGAAAATGCTTTCGCCACGCGCCGCGTGCATCAGCAGAAGCGAGAACAGCGCCGACTGCGTGCCGGGCGCGAGCACGAGCCGATCAGCCGAAACATTCGGAACGAGAGAGCGCAGCCAATCGGTTGCAATCACGCGCTCGCCTCGCGTGCCACCGGGCTGCTGGTAGTTGAGGTACGTTTGTATGCGCCCGCCCGAGCGCAGCTCGCCGAACGTTTTTGCCAGCTGCGCCGCCAAATCGGCCTCTGCAGGCTGCGGCGGGATGTTCATCGACAGGTCGATGCCCGGAGCCACCACCTGGCGCGCCGCGGGCGGATCGCCGGCTTTGACGAACGTCCCCCGTCCGACGCGCGCTTCTGTCAAACCTTGCCGCCGCGCTTCGGAGTAGGCGCGCGTTGCCGTCGTCAGGTCGATGCCGAGTGCCGCGGCGAGCATCCGGTGCGTCGGCAGCGCCTGCCCCTGATGCAGGCGGCCGGAGGCGATATCGTCGGCGAGTGCCGCCACGATGCGCAAGTAGACCGGCCCACCCCGGTCCGAAATTGTAGGCATCCAATCCATACAAGCGTGGTCACATAGCGCGTTGTCGATCCATACAATGTAGCTTACCTTCAAGCTGCCGCCAAACCCGCGGATAACCCGGCCACAGAAAAGGGGACTAGGGATGGAGAATACCTGCGAGCCAACCACTGCAACGGCCCTGCTGAGAGGTGCGACCTGCCGCTGCCCGGCGTGTGGCGAGGGCCCGTTGTTTCGCAAGTTCCTCAAGGTCAAGGATCGCTGCGACGCTTGCGGAGAGGATCTCCACCATCACCGCGCCGACGACATGCCGGCCTACATTGTCATGTCCATCGTCGGCCACATCGTCATCGGACTCCTGTTGTGGGTCGAGACGTCATTCGCCCCTTCGATCTGGATCCACATCGCGCTGTGGGTACCGCTCACGCTCGGCCTGAGCCTCGGTCTGCTCCAACCTGTGAAGGGCACGATCGTCGCGTTGCAGTGGGCGCTGCGCATGCACGGGTTCGGCGCGCGGCGGTCACGCGACAGCACGACGAACCTTCAACGCGTTGCCTGATCGATCGCCGCGATGACACCCGCTCCGGTCAGCTTGCCCTTGCGCCACGCGCTGCTGGCCGTCGTGGTCATGGCGGTGTGGGGGTCGAACTTCGTCGTCATCCGTGTCGGACTGGACCACCTGCCGCCGCTCACGTTTGCTGCTTTGCGCTTCGCGCTGGCATTCTTTCCGGCCATGCTTCTGGTTTCGCGCCCAAATGTGTCCTGGCGTAACCTCGCCGGCTATGGGGTGCTGATCGGTGGCGGCCAATTCGGTCTGCTTTTCATCGCAATGAACGGCCACATCACGCCCGCGCTCGCCTCGCTGGTCGTGCAGATGCAGGTGTTCTTCACCATCGGGCTTGCAGCCGTGCTGAGCGGCGAGCGTGTGCGCCCCTTTCAGTTCGTGGCACTTGCCATCGCAGTGTCGGGCATCGCGCTCATCATTCTCAACACGGACACGATGACGACACCGGCCGGGCTGGCGCTCGTGCTCGCCGCAGCCCTTTGCTGGGCCGGCGGCAACATCGTCGTCCGTTCATCGCCCAAGGCCGATATGTTGAGCTACGTCGTCTGGGCGAGCCCATTTTCCGTGGCGCCACTGATCGCGGCAGCTCTGATGCTTGAAGGTCCGGCAGCCATGGCCGCAGGTATCGCCAATGCCACCCCCGCCACCTGGGCCGCTGTGCTATGGCAGGCCGTGGGCAACACGCTCTTCGGCTATGCCGTGTGGGGATGGCTGTTGTCTCGCTATCCGGTCGCGAGCGTCGCACCGATGTCGCTTCTCGTCCCGCTGTTCGGGATCGCAGCCTCTGCCGCGTTTCTCGGCGAGCCGCTGCAGGCCTGGAAGCTCGAAGCGATGGCGCTGGTTCTTCTCGGGCTCTTCATCAATCTAATGTGGCCGCGGATGTTGGCAGCGCTCCGCCGCCGCGAGGCTACCAACGCAACTTGACGTGTGAATCGCCGAGCAAGTTAGCTGACCTTAGGCACGGCGCCTTGCTCGGTCCGCCAGCGCACGATGAACTCCACCGGCATGGTGATCGACCATTCGACGCCACCGGGGGCGAACTTGTAGTCCACCTTCGCACTCAGCGCCTGGCCGACAACCCGCTCGATGACCACGTGGCCAAATCCCTTCACCGTCGGCGGCGAGACCGGCGGCCCGCCACGTTCGTTCCAGTGCAGCACCAACCAGCGCGAACCATCCTCGCGCGGCTCGATATCCCATCGGACATGCACGCGCCCGTTCGACGTCGACAGCGCCCCGTACTTTGCCGCATTGGTGGCAAGTTCATGCAACGCCAGCCCGAGGTTCTGCGCGGCCGTCGCGTTGACGAAAACGTGCGGCCCCTTGCACTCCAGCGACACTTCGGACGATCCAGTGAACGGCTGCAGCACCGCGTGGATCAATTCTTCAAGCGAAGCGCCTGTCCAATCTTCGGCGACCAGTAGGTCGTGCGACGCAGAAAGGCTCTGCAGTCGCTGAATGAGCTGTGACTGCAACACGGCGACATCGCTGCTCGTGCGGGCTGTCTGCCGCACCATGGCGACGATGACGGCAAGCAGGTTCTTCGTGCGGTGCGAAAGCTCGCGCATCACCGTGCGCAGATGCTTCTCCACCCGCTTGCGTTCGGTGATGTCGCGAAACACTGCGGAGAAGCCGAAAATGCGCCCGTCTGGTCGGCGCATTGGCGCGACGTTTATGGCGACGTCGAGAAGGCTTCCGTCCTTCCGGCGCCTCACTGTATCGCGCAGCACATGCTCGCCCAGCCGCAGATGACGATACTTATCCTCGAATTCCGCCGCCGAGCCTTCCGGGAAAAGTATCTGTTCCGATTGGCCGATCACCTCATCGGCCGTGTAGCCGAACATGATTTCCGCGCCAGGGTTCCACGATTGAATGAGGCCTTCGCTCGACATCGAGATGATCGCGTCGGCTGAAGTCGCGACGATCGTTGCCAGTTGAGCGTTTCTCTCGGCCTCCTCGAGGTGCTCGGTGATGTCGGTATTCGTTCCGAACCAGCGGATAACGTTACCCGCGTCGTCGCGGATTGGCATCGCACGGGAGAGAAACCAGCGATATACCCCGTCGCGCCCCTTCAGCGGGAACGTGTCCTCCCACACCTCGCCGCTGGCGAGGCAGCGGTTGATCTTCTCCATCGTGCGCTCGACATGGTCGGGGTGCTGACGCAGCGGCCAGCCCCACTCGCGCGCCTCCTCGAATGGCAGCCCCGTGTAGTCGAACCACCGCTTGTTATACCAAAAGATATTGCCGTTATCGTCGGCCATCCAGGCAAACGCAGCGATATTGTCGGCCAGCGTGCGAAAGCGGGATTCACTTTCGCGCTGCGCACGTTCCGCAAACACCCATGGCGTCGTATCGACCACGATGGCGAGCACACCGAGCACCTTGCCGTCGTCGTTGCGGATCGGGCTGTAGTCGAGGTTGACCCACACGTCCTCGGGAACGCCACGCCGGTTGAGATTGAAGTGCTTGTCGCGGAACGACAGCGACTCGCCTGCGAAGGCGGTTTCTATGACGCGGGTGTTGAACTCGCTCGCTTCTGGCCACCCCTCGACCACCGGCATGCCGAGCAGCTCCGGATGGCGCACCCCTGCGAACGACGCGTAGCTGTCGTTGTAAATCATGATCCCGGTAGGGCCCCACAGCAGGACCATGGGGACGGGCGAAGCCGCAATGAGATCGACGGCGCATTTGAGGCAGGTAGGCCAATCCTCGACGGCGCCGATAGCGGTCCGGCTCCAGTCGAATTCCTGGATACGTTTCTTCATTTCATGACTGGCTGCTCGTGGAGGCATTGGGCTCGTGCGCATGAAGAATGGTCGGTGCTGCAAAGAGTTCCATGGCGACGCACGGAACCATGCAGCCGCCGTTGCAGTTTTAGCACCATCGTTCCTAACCGGCTTTCCGCTAAGAGGCTACCATGGGCAATCTTCTCTACTGGGCCATCGTCTTTCTCGTCATCGCGCTCGTCGCCGCGTTCCTCGGCTTCGGAGGCGTCGCTGGTGTGGCGACTGAGGGTGCACGCATCCTTTTCTGGGTCGCGATAATTCTTTTGGTCATATCGGTCGTCGGCGGTCTGCTCCGCAGAGGCTAACCGCTCTTGTTAATTCCGAGCATAATCAGCAGTTTGTCAGATTTTGCGAGCCGCGCCTGGCACAAGCTGGGCGCGGCTAGGAACTTTTCACACACTTGAGCGTTTATGCGCTCATGAGTTTTATGGGCGGCCTGTAAAGGGGAGGATCATGTCCATTTCGGAAAGCGTCGCACCGCAACTGCCTTATCTGAGGCGGTTTGCACGTGTTCTATCCGGCAGTCAGGAGAGCGGCGACGCCTACGTCGTTGCCATGCTCGAAGCCATCGCGGCCGAGCCGTCGATGTTTCCTGTCGACCTTGAGCCACGCGTGGCCACATACCAGTGCTTCCTCGACGTTTGGAATTCGGTGAGGCTCAATCACGCGAGGGCCGAACAGCCGACATCGGAGCGGCTCGCCGCGGCCGACCGCAAGCTCGAAGCGATAACGCCGCGTGCGCGCCAAGCGTTTCTGCTGATGGCCGTGGAGGAGTTCTCAACCTCCGACGCGGCGAAAGTCCTGAAAACCGACGAAGCCGAGGTGAAGGCTCTCGTCGATCAGGCAGCGTCTGAGATCGCCGAGCAGGTCGCAACCAACGTGCTGATCATCGAGGACGAACCGATGATCGCCCTCGACCTCGCAGACCTCGTTTCCGGCCTCGGTCACGCAGTCTCCGACACGGCTCGCACTCACACCGAGGCTGTTGCCGCCTTCAAGAAGCACCAGCCCGGACTCGTTCTGGCGGATATTCAGCTTGCCGACGGCAGTTCTGGATTGGAAGCCGTCAACGAGATCCTGGAAACTTTCGACGTGCCGGTGATCTTCATCACCGCCTATCCGGAGCGCTTGCTCACCGGAAGTCGCCCAGAGCCTACATTCCTGATCAACAAGCCCTTCCGCACAGAAACGGTGCAGGCTGTGATTAGCCAAGCGCTGTTCTTTGACTACAAGGCACGTCTGCCGGACGCAAAGGCCGCCTCGGCCTGATCGTCCGGATGGGGGGCAACTCGGCCCCCCGGCGCCGCCGCACACCCTCTTCCTCCTAATCAGATCAACGAAAGATCGTCGATGGGCGGCAGCGCTTCAAATGGCGCTGCTTCCCGCCGGCGATCCTGAACTTCGGCTCGCGCGCCGGCAGCGTCGTCATCAGCTCGTTGGCGACGCGTGCGCGCACGGTTGACCTCGCCCTTCCCGGCGCCGGCAACACGTCCGCTTTCACAATGGGATCAACGAAGAGATCATCGCTGGGCAGCAGCGCTTCAAATGGCGCCCGCTGCCCGCCTGCGGCCCGGCTGTGCCGCACGGTCAGCGGCCTTGTCGTCGCTCGACTTTGGTTCGTCTGTCGGCAGTGTCGTCATCAGCTCGTTGAGACGCGTGCGCGCACGGTTGACCCGGCTCTTCACGGTGCCCACGGCACATCCTGAAATCGCAGCAGCGTCCTCGTAGGAGAACCCTTCCGCGCCCACCAGGATCAGCGCTTCCCGCTGGTCCACCGGCAACTTGCCGAGTGCATTGTTCAGGTCGACCAGATCGAGATGGCCTTGCTGCTCGGCTGGCACCGAGAGCCGGCTCGCCAGCTGTCCGTCGCTGTCGGCCACCTCACGCTTCGTCTTGCGCAGTTCCGAGAAGTACGCGTTGCGCAGGATGGTGAAGAGCCACGCCTTGAGGTTGGTCCCCTGCTCGAACGAGTCGAGATGGTTCCATGCCTTGACGAGCGCTTCCTGCACCAGATCGTCCGCGTGGTCGCGGTTGCCGCAGAGCGAGATCGCGAACGCACGCATGTTCGGGATCGCGGCCACGAGGTCATCGTGCAGAGTGCTGTCGTGTCCGCTACCGCTCAAGCGCTCTCCTCCTCGTCGCCGACCGCCGTCGCCGCGCTTTCATTTTCTTTGTGTTGGAGCTTCTTGATGAGATCGTTGAAGCGGTCGGGCACTGGCGAGCTCAGCAATTCGCCGTAGGCCGCCCGCAGTTGTTTACCGAGAATTCCTGGGATCACTGCCTGGTCGGGTGCCTTTTGCCCCCCCGGCTGGCTTTCGGTGACCTTCTCGTCGCGCGGAGTATTGCTGCCCCCCGTTCCTCGTGCGCCAGCGCCCGCCACATCTTGCCCGCTCTCGGTGGCTGCTCTGGCGAACGCCTCTTTCTTTTCTGACATCAGCGGCCTCCGCCTCCCCTCGACCGTTTTTGGCTACTTGCGCGCCTTATCTGGTCGCGGACCATAACATCCAACCCCGAAGCCTCAACAACGCGTATGGGCGCGTAAGGGTTCCGAGGTTTTTTCGTCACAGCGTTTCTGGTGGTTTGCTACCCGCTGATCCTGGCCAGGAAGGGGAACTTAGCGGCCTTTATAGGGTTAGCTGGCCAGAGGAAAATCAACTCCAAAGGCACCGCGGGTGAGAACGGGCAAGAACGAAGAGCTGACTAAACTCATCGGTCGTCGACTGAAGGAGATGCTGGGCGCCGATGAAGAAGGTCCGGTGGACGCCTCAGCAGCGATCAGAAGGAGCTTGGAGGCGCTGAGAAGAATGGAGGAGGGGCCTGCTCCCCCTTCCGAGGCGGCGGCCGCTCATAACGACACCGGCACTGGGATGTTTTCAAACAACGTCGCCACGTCATCCAAGATTGATGCCGGCTGAAGTCGCCCGTCTCTTGGCATTCGCGTTTCGCCTAAAGACGTCCAAGACACGCCGGCTTTTTGTCGCCCAACGATCACCCTCCCATCACGAACTCGGCGCGGTTCGGTTTGCGAACATCATTTGGCCGAGTTTGACGACAATCTAACTACGTATTGGGGCGCGATTTGCGTCGGTTGGCGAAGCATCGCGCAGACGGGGGCGTGACGCGTCGTGGGGGGACTTTCATGGGCGCGATCATGATTCGCTGTCCTGTTACCGACGAGTTGATTCACGTCGGTATCGACACTGACCAAGACAGCTTCCAGGCACTTCCAAACATCATGGCTGCACCGGTGCGCTGTCCCGCATGCGGGGGAGAGCACGTCTGGTCCAAGAAAGATGCGGTTCTCGAAACAACGATGCGCATCAAAACGCCGCGAACGTAGGCGGCGACGCGTTATGCCGCGTCGGCGAACTGCTCCAGCGCGTCGAGATCGGCAATGCGCAAGCCGTCATCGTCTGGCGCGACAATACCGCGTTGCTCCAGATCGCGCAGCGCATCGGCGAGCGCATCGAGGCTGATGTCGAGCTGATCTGCCACTGCACCCGATGAGTAGCCGTCCGAGATGAGCTCGCGCGTACGGCCTTCGTTGGCGCTGATGCGGGCGAGGGCTGCAAGATACGACGCGACGCGCTTCACCGGCTTTCCGCGACCGGCCGCGACAGCCCGAGCGCGCACGTAATCGAACTCGCGATCAGCGGCGACAGCATAGCGTGCGGCCAGCTGCGCATCGGTTTCGAGCAGCTGCTCGAAAGCCTCTTCGCTCACCGGGCTCACGATCGTCTTGGCAACAGCCTGTGCGGTGGTGATGTGCTCGCCGAGGTGACCGAACCCAATGATGTCACCAGGAAACGCGAACTCAATGATCTCGCGCCGGCCATCGTCCCAACGCAGGTAGTGGCACAGCGCGCCGCGCTCTACTCGGTAGAGTTGTGTGCGCTGATCTCCACGCGAAAACAGTGCCTCACCACGCGCGAGCCGCCGAACCTGGGTTGGGCGCAGCCGCGGATGTGCAAGTTGGCCGGTCCCACAGGTACCGCCAACACAAGTCTCGGAAATAGGCGTCACAGCAAGCATTGTACAACTCACTCGATCAAGCTCACGACATGGGCAGCGCGGTTGCCATAATCAAGTCGAAATCCAAGCGCGCCCAATCGCCTACGCGTCTCAGCTATTCCTAGAACGAAACTCTCCGATCGCTGTTCCATAAGGAACAAGCTCATTCTTGCCCTGGCGTATTCGGCGCCATCGATATTCTTCGCAAAGTGGCATTAGAATGTTTCTTATAATGACATGGTGAATTTTGCGTACTACCGACGCGTCAATTCGAGGAACCCTGGCAGCATCGACTTCGTTCTTCCTACAGGTGCAGTCACCGCGTGCACATTGTCGCGGTGGCTGCGCGCAGACCAATAGTGAGGAGGAAGTCCAATGCAGAAGTTTATTGCCACCGCAGCCCTGATTGCCGCCCTTTCGGCGCCCGCGCTGGCCCAGACCGCTACGTCGCCCGCAGTGCAGGAGCCCAATAATGCGGCTGCGGAAACAATTGCCGAAAAAATGGCCTCGCCGGCCGCCGGAGACATTTCAGCAAATAAGCTCATTAACGAAAGCGTGAAGAACGCCGCCAACGAGTCCATTGGCGACATCAACGACGTGCTGATCAGCACCGACGGCAAGGTCGCCGCGGTCATCGTCGGGGTCGGCGGCTTTCTTGGTCTAGGCGAAAAGGACGTCGCCCTGCCGTTCGACCAGCTGCGGTTCGCCAAGGCTTCTGACGGCAAGCTCACTGTCAGCACCGGCATGACCAAGGCGGCTCTGGAATCCGCGCCCCAGTACGTGAAGCCGGAAAACCGCTCCTAACGCGGACTGAAGGCACTCGGACAAGTCCGCGGGGTTCATCCCCCCGCGGGCTTACTCACGCCAACTCAAAAATTGGAGAAAACCATGCAGCGGACCCAAGAAGTCCTGACGCCGACCGAGGCGCGCCAATCCTCTCCCAGGAGGCTCAATCTCCGCGTCCTCGTGACATCACTGCTGATCGCTGTCGTTGCCGCGGTCGCGCTGTACGCGGTTTTCTATGGCGGCTCTACGCAGATGAGCACGCCGGACCCCGCGCCCACGCAGTCCACAGCACCAAGCCCCTGATCTGGGGGGCCCCGGCCGGCTGTGCGAACACGCCAGCCGGCACTCTGGATGCCAAAAAGCAAAAGGGCGGCACCTAGCCGCCCCCACAGCACCCTACCGATCGAGAGCCGGCATCACTCCATGCCGCTGCTGCGCCAGGTGGACGTCGACTTGCACTTGCGGCACACGCGCTCTCCAGCCCACGCGCTGGGAAACGGCTCACGGCACAGCAGGCACTTTCGCGTCTTCTGCTCAGAACTGCGGCGCGCCTCGCGCTCGGCCTCGTACGTGTCGCAGCAGTTGTCACCACATGCGTCGCGGCAGTCGGCGTAGGCGCCATGCTCCTTCAGACTGGTCAAATCTTCCTCAACCATGCTTGCCACTTCGAGTTGAAACATCCGCCGCTGAAACGCCGGGACCCTGGCGTTTCCAGCAAAAAAGTTGAGATTTCCTGGATGCGAGAGCCGCTGCGGCACTTTGTGCGCGGCGAACGCGCACTTGCTAGGCGGGTATATCGGCCCCGAAAGGCCGTTTTTCAAGGGAAATCTGGGGGCTGCGCCGTAAAGCGCACCCGGATGGCATATGCATTATACCCAAGTAGGGGGCGATTATCACAAAATCTAACACTTTCATACCTACGCGGCGAACTCCCAAGGCCTGATGCGCATTACGATCTACGTCAGTTTCGAGGACTGGAGATTGCGTGATGCCTGCCCATACTGCTCCCATCGAGGTTTATGAGCCGACTCTTCCCTGGCCCGCTGGGTCGCGGCGGGTGCGCGATAGCTCAGCTCGCGGTGGAACAGCTGGTGTAGAGCCGGACGCAGCGGCGGCCGCATGGACGAGTGCCAGCGTTGTTCGCGCGGACCAGCCCTTGGCCCGTGTTGCGGGCCTGCTTCTCTCGATATCGCAGAACAACAGCTATGAGGGGCGTGACCCCGAGATCGTCCCCGACGCGCTCACTTCGGGCTTCGTGGCCGACCTGCTCGGCGTCGACATCGGCACCCTCGCCGCACTGCTCGTGGATCTCAATCGCCGCGGACTGATCGAGGGAGCGCCAAACTCGGCGCTGCGCCTCAAGGATGTTGCCGGCCTCGAGCGGCTCTCTGAGTAGAGGCGCGCACCCATCGGCGCGATTTGAAACTGCCGCGCCGGTGGCCCTGGTAGAAATCCGTTAATTCAGCATTATGTTTCATGCTCCCCTGGGGCATCCGGTTTTGTTGCGGGTCCCGAGGCGGCAAGTGGGACACGAGCAAGACATATGAGCGAGAATTTTCCCAACAGGTGGATGTGGTCGGAAGCGTGCGAGATGCTTGCGCGCGCCGAACGCATGCATCGACAATTCTTCCAGCCCGTACACTCGGCTTCGCGCCAGCCGGCGTGGGAGCCACCCGCCGACGTGCTCGAAAGCGAGCGCGATGTGCTGGTCGTCATCGCACTGCCGGGTGTGAAGCCAGAACGCGTCGAGGTCGGCATCGACGGACCGGATCTCGTCGTCGCTGGCGCCCGCACGCTCCCTCCCGAGGTGAGCTCGGCCATCATCCATCGCCTTGAGCTGCCGCAGGGGCGCTTCGAGCGCCGGCTGCGTCTACCCGCTGGCCGCTACTCCGACGTGCGCCGCAAGTTCGCTGACGGCTGTCTGCTCGTGCTCCTCTCCAAGGTGGAGGCATAATCTTGACTGAAATGAAAATGGACGCCCCCGAAAACCAGACCGCCGGCCGCGCCACTTCAACGGCGACGCCGCCGCTCCCCGCCGACGCTGTGGCTATCATTCCGGTACGCGAGATCACGCTGTTCCCTGGCGTCGTCATTCCGGTGACGGTCGGCCGGCAGCGCTCGATCGCGGCTGCGCAAAACGCCGTTCGCGAGCAGCGCCAGGTCGGCATCATCATGCAGCGCGACGGCACCCAGAACGATCCGCAGGCAATCGACCTGCATCGCGTCGGCACCGTTGCCAACGTCGTGCGCTACGTCACCGCGCCGGACGGCTCGCATCACCTTGTCGTGCAAGGCGACGAGCGCTTCCAGGTCGTGGAGTTCCTCGACGGCTGGCCCTACATGGTCGCCCGCGTGAAGCGCATTGCCGAATCCGACGAGCGCACGCCCGAGATCGAGGCTCGCTTCCTCAACCTGCAGCGTCAGACGCTGGAGGCGCTCGAGCTGCTGCCGCAGGTGCCGCAGGAGATGGTCGTCGCGGTTCAGAGCGTCAGCACGCCCGGCGCCCTCGCCGACCTCGCGGCCGCTTACCTCGATCTAAAGCCGGCCGAGAAGCAGGAGATACTCGAGACCGTCGACGTGTCGGCGCGCATCGACAAGGTGTCGTCGCTGCTCGCGCACCGCATCGAAGTGCTGCGCCTGTCTCAGGAGATCGGCCGCCAGACCAAGGCTTCGCTCGACGAGCGTCAGCGCGAGGTGCTTCTGCGCGAGCAGATGGCCGCCATTCAGCGCCAGCTCGGCGAGGGCGAGCAGTCGAAGGCACAGGACATCGCCGAGTTGTCGGAGGCCATCGCCAAGGCTGGCATGCCCAAGGAAGTCGAGGATGCGGCCCGCAAGGAGCTGCGCCGCCTCGAACGCATGCAGGAAGCCTCGCCCGACTACGGCATGACGCGCACCTATCTCGATTGGCTGATCGAGCTGCCCTGGAAGCTGCCCGAAGAAACGCCCATCGACATCAAGGAAGCGCGCCGCATCCTCGACGAGGACCACTACGGCCTCGACAAGATCAAGCGCCGCATCGTCGAGTTCCTCGCCGTGCGCAAGCTCGCGCCGGAAGGCAAAGCCCCGATCCTCTGCTTCGTCGGCCCGCCCGGCGTCGGCAAGACCTCGCTCGGCCAGTCGATCGCCCGCGCCATGAACCGCAAGTTCGTGCGCGTCAGCCTCGGCGGCGTGCATGATGAAGCGGAGATCCGCGGTCACCGCCGCACCTACATCGGCGCGCTGCCCGGCAACATCATTCAGGCCATCCGCAAGGCCGGATCGCGCAACTGCGTGATGATGCTCGACGAGATCGACAAGCTCGGCTCTGGCATCCAGGGCGACCCGCGCGCGGCGATGCTCGAGGTGCTCGACCCTGAGCAGAACAACACTTTCCGCGACAATTACCTCGCGGTGCCGTTCGACCTGTCGCGCGTCGTGTTCATCGCTACCGCCAACGTGCTCGATCAGATCCCGGGCCCGCTGCGTGACCGCATGGAGGTGATCCAACTCTCCGGTTACTCCGCCGAAGAGAAGTTCAACATCGCCAATCGTTATCTCATCGCCCGCCAGCTCGAAGCCAACGGCGTCAAGCCCGGGCAGGTCGAGATCGACGACGATGCTCTGAGCGAGATCATCGGCCTCTATACGCGCGAGGCCGGCGTCCGCAATCTCGAACGCGAGATCGGCAAGGTCTTGCGTCACACAGCCGTGCGCATCGCCGAGGGCGAGGAGGGGCCGATCCGCATCAGCGCCAGCGACCTCAACGCCATCCTAGGTGCGCCGACGTACGAGAGCGAAGTCGCGATGCGCACCAGCGTGCCGGGCGTTGCAACCGGTCTCGCCTGGACGCCCGTCGGCGGCGACATCCTCTTCATCGAGGCGACACGTTCACCTGGCAACGGCAAGCTGATACTCACCGGCCAGCTCGGCGAGGTCATGCGCGAGAGCGCCCAGGCCGCGCTGTCGATCGTCAAGAACCGCGCCTCCCAGCTCGGCATCGACGAGAAGCTGTTCGAGCGCAGCGACATCCACGTGCACGTCCCCGCGGGCGCCATCCCCAAGGACGGACCGTCGGCTGGCGTCGCGATGTTCACCGCGCTCTCTTCGCTCATGACGGATCGCCCCGTTCGCTCCGACACGGCGATGACGGGCGAGATCAGTCTGCGCGGCCTCGTGCTCCCGGTCGGCGGCATCAAGGAGAAGCTGGCGGCCGCGGCGCGAGCGGGCATCACGCGCGTTATGCTCCCTGCGCGCAACAAGAAGGACATCGAGGATCTGTCCGAGGAGACCCGCCGGCAGCTCGAACTGATCTGGCTGGAGCGCGTCGAAGATGCCCTCGGCGCGGCGCTGGAAGATCAAAAAGCGGCTGCGGTGGCGCAGTAAGCGCGACCGCTCCGCAGCCGTTCGGTGCGGCCAAACGCCCAAAACAGCGTCGTTCTGCGTTGCTCGCCTCAATGGTGAGCAACGCCGGGCTCGCCGGGAGCCTCAGCACGTGCTAGAGGCGCCGCCATGGCTTTATCCGTGGATCCATGACCTCACCCATAGAAACAAAGCAGGCCACCCCGCGCCAGATTGGCAAAACCCCGACCGTGGGTTTCGTCTCGCTCGGCTGTCCGAAAGCACTGGTCGATTCCGAGCGCATCCTCACCAAGCTGCGCGCGGAGGGCTACGCCGTGTCGCCCGACTATGCCGGCGCCGACGTCGTGGTGGTGAACACCTGCGGCTTCCTCGATAGCGCCAAACAGGAAAGCCTCGAAGCCATCGGCGAGGCCATGGCCGAGAACGGCCGTGTCATCGTCACCGGCTGTTTCGGTGTTGAGGAAGGGCGTATCCGCGAAAGCCATCCGGGCGTCCTGGCCGTCACCGGCCCGCACCAGTACGAGCAAGTCGTCGAGGCCGTGCACAACGCCGCCCCGCCGCTGCACGATCCCTTCATCGATCTGGTGCCTGCCGAAGGCCTGCGCCTTACCCCGCGCCACTACGCCTATTTGAAAATCTCCGAGGGCTGCAACAACCGCTGCTCGTTCTGCATCATCCCGCACCTGCGCGGCGATTTGAAAAGCCGCCCCTCAAACCACGTGATGACCGAAGCCGAGCGCTTGGTGAATGCCGGCGTCAAGGAACTGCTCGTCATCAGTCAGGACACGAGTGCTTACGGTCTCGACCTGAAATACGCCGAGAGCCAGTGGAAAGGCCGCGCCCTGCCGGCGCGCTTCCAGCAGCTCTGTGAGGCGCTGGGCGACCTCGGCGCCTGGGTGCGCCTGCACTACGTTTATCCCTATCCGCACGTCGATAGCGTCATTCCGCTTATGGCGGAGGGCAAGATCCTCCCCTATCTCGACCTGCCCTTGCAGCATGCATCGCCCGCCGTGCTGAAGGCGATGCGCCGCCCCGCGCATCAGGAAAAAACTCTGGAGCGCATCCGCCGCTGGCGCCAGATGTGCCCCGACCTCGCCATCCGCTCCACCTTCATTGTCGGCTTCCCCGGCGAAACCGAAGAAGATTTCGAGATACTGCTGCAGTGGCTGCGCGAAGCCGAACTGGCCCGCGTTGGCTGCTTCCGCTATGAGCCCGTCGCAGGAGCCCCCGCCAACGAACTCGCGGGCGCCGTCCCTGATGAGGTCAAGGACGAGCGATGGCACCGCTTCATGGAAACCGCCAAAGAGGTCAGCGAAAAGCGCCTCGCCGGTATCGTCGGACGCGAGATCGATGTGATCATCGATGAAATCGACGAAGAAGGCGCACTGGGCCGCTCGAAGTGGGATGCGCCCGAGATCGACGGCAGCGTGTTCCTCAATGGCGACACGGACCTGAAGCCTGGCGACATCGTCAAGGCACGGGTAACCAACGCCGACGACTACGACCTCTGGGCCGAGCGCGCCTAGCGAATTTGGACTCCATTCAGAAGAGAGCCGCGTTCCGCGTTTTGCTCGCGACTGGAACCTGCCCCACCAACGTACGTTCTTCCGACGTCAAACAATTTTCGCCGTCGTTTTGGGAGACGCACAATGGGCTTGTTTTCGCGTGATCTGAAGTCGCTCGACGATCTATTTCTGCACGGACTGAAGGACATCTACTACGCCGAGAACAAGATCGTTAAGAGTTTGCCGAAGCTGATCGAAGCGGCCTCGGATGCCGAGCTCAAGAAGGGCTTGAAGCAGCATCTCCTCGAGACCGAGAACCAGGTCAGACGACTGGAGCAGGTCTTCGATAAAATTGGCGAGAAGCCTCGCGCCACGCGCTGCCCCGGCATCGACGGCATCCTGGCCGAAGGCGACGACCTTCTTGGACAGGTCGATGGTCGCACCGCAACCAACGCCGCCATTGTCGCTTCCGCGCAAGCGGTAGAGCACTACGAGATCACCCGCTACGGAACGCTCATTGCCTGGGCCGCGGAACTCGGCAAGGACGATGTCATCCCGCTGCTCGAGCGCAACCTCAAGGAAGAAAAAGCTGCCGACAAAAAATTGACAACGGTCGCCGAGACCCACGTCAACAGGGGGGTGGCGCGAAAGACGCGCAGCGCCCCGAAGCGGCGTGCAACAAGCTCATCCACAACGCGTCGCAAGGTCGCCAAGTACGCAGCCAAACCGCGCAAGCGTCCCGCCGCACAGCGTCGCCGCGCAAGCTGAGCGGCACGGACGGGAGGAGCAGTGGCACGCCCGCCGGCTCCTCCTATCCAGCTCAAGTCGAGAGCGCAGTCGCCATGACGAGAATGACTGCCGACGCGCTCACCGCCGCACATAGCAGCCATGCCTTGAGCTTCAGCGTGCGCTCCAGGCCCTTTGCCTCATCCCGGAATCCGTCCAACTCGCCCAGTTTGCGACTGACAGCCTCGAAGCTGTTGTAGGCGTGAAAGTCGCCGGCCGTTCGTCCCTCGATCCGATCGAGCCGCGCCTTCAGATCGCGACAGCCGCGCAGCAGTTCATCGAGCTTGGCATCTTTCGAGCGCCGGTCACCCTTCTGGAACGACTGCAGACGCCGCTCCTGATCGGCGATGGCTTCGAGGTCAGCCACCCTGCAGGCGATGTTTCCCAGATCGCGAGACATCAACCGCACGGTCGCATTCAACTGCTCGATCCTGTTCGACGTCTCGGCGACGAAACTGTCTCGCGCAATCAGCGGCACGGACGCGGCAAGGTCGAGGCGGATGTCCGGTGCCGTCTTTTCTACCGCGGCCTTGCTCAGCAGCTTCGGCCGCGCGTGGCCGTCCTCCACTCTCATCAACACCTGAAAGACGCCTCCCCATCGGCGCCAACTGGGCACAAACTGCGCCACACAGAAGGCACGTTTCTTCGATCGCGCGTCCTCGCGAAGGTGCATGCGCGCACGCCCTTGCGAGCAAGGAAAGCCGTGCGCTGCAGAGCCTCGTTAGGTCGCAACGTTAGTGTTCAGATTTGCTTGTGTTTTAGTGGTGCGACGATAACGCACGCAGCAAACTTTGACTAGCCATGCGCGTCACATTTTGCCCGTATGCGCGCAGAAATTTTTACTGCGCGCACAACTCGAAGGCGCCTAGCGGTTGACGGCGGTGAGCGCTGCGGGCGGGTAACGATCACCGGCAGCAACGCCCAGCGGAAACACTTCGTCGATGCGCCGCAGATCTTCCGCCGTCAGCGTCAGCGCGAGCGCACCGATATTCTCCGCCAGATACTTCCGGCGCTTCGTGCCCGGGATCGGCACGATGTCGTTGCCGCGCGAAAGGACCCACGCGAGTGCAAGCTGTGCCGGTGTTGCGTTCTTCTCCGCGGCGAGTTCCGAGACAGCCGCTACGAGCTCCAGATTGCGAGCGAAGTTCTCGCCCTGGAAGCGCGGTGCGTTGCGGCGATAGTCGCCTTCCTCGAAATCATCCGGCGATTTGATCTGGCCCGTGAGGAAGCCGCGGCTGAGCGGGCTATAGGCAACAAATCCGATCCCCAGCTCGCGAACGGTCGGCAGGATCTGCTGTTCCGGCTCCCGGCTCCACAGCGAGTATTCCGTTTGCAGCGCCGCAATCGGGTGCACCTTGTGCGCGCGCCGGATCGTCTCGGGTGCTGCTTCCGAAAGGCCGAGGTAACGCACCTTGCCCTCGCGCACCAATTCGGCCATCGCCCCGACCGTGTCCTCGATCGGCGTATTGGGATCGACGCGGTGCTGGTAGTAAAGGTCGATGGTGTCGACGCCGAGCCGCTTCAGGCTGGCTTCGCACGCCTGCCGCACATAGGCGGGGCTGCCGTCCACCCCATACGGCGTACCGCTCGCCGCGCGATCGCGGCGAATGCCGAACTTGGTCGCCAGCACCACCTTGTCGCGCTTCCCCTTGAGTGCGCGCCCGACCAGCTCCTCGTTCGCACCGCTGCCGTACATGTCGGAGGTGTCGAAGAAGTTCACCCCCAGCTCGATCGCGTGGTGGATGACATCGATCGATTCCGCTTCGCTCCCGCCGCCGATGTAGAAATCGGACATGCCCATGCAGCCGAGCCCGAGGGCGGACACCTTCAACGGGCCGAGATCGCGATATTGCATGATGAGCCTCTGCGGATTTGCGCTGTCTTCAGGGGAGTGCCCCGGACATAGGCTCGCCGGCGACCGATTGAAAGGCCTCAGCCCACTTGGCCGCGGTGCCGCAGATAGTGGTCCGCCAGCACGATCGCCATCATCGCTTCCCCGATCGGCACCGCACGGATGCCGACGCAGGGATCATGGCGCCCCTTGGTGATGACATCGGCTTCCGCGCCGTTGACGTCGATCGTCTTGCGCGGCGTGAGGATCGACGACGTCGGCTTCACCGCAAAGCGGCACACGATCGGCTGGCCGGTCGAGATGCCGCCGAGGATTCCGCCCGCGTGATTGGTCAGGAAACACGGCTTGCCATCATGGCCGATGCGAATTTCGTCGGCGTTCTCTTCGCCGGTCAATTCAGCAGCGCCCATGCCCGCGCCGATCTCGACGCCCTTCACGGCATTTATGCTCATCATCGCCGAAGCGATGTCCTGATCGAGCTTGCCGTACAGCGGCGCGCCCCAGCCCGCAGGCACGCCCTCGGCGACAACCTCGATCACCGCGCCGATGGACGAGCCCGATTTGCGAATGGAGTCGAGATAATCGGCCCAGTGGACGGCAGTCGCAGCGTCCGGACAGAAGAACGGGTTGGAATCGACCGCGTCCCAGTCCCACAACGACCGGTCGACCTTGATATCGCCGATCTGCACCAATGCCCCGCGGATGGTCACGCCCGGGATCACCTTGCGCGCTACAGCGCCGGCAGCAACGCGTGCCGCAGTCTCGCGCGCCGAGGAACGCCCGCCGCCGCGATAGTCGCGGATGCCGTACTTCGCCCAATAGGTGTAGTCGGCATGGCCCGGCCGGAACTTGGAGGCGATATCGCCATAGTCCTTCGAGCGCTGATCGACGTTGCGGATCATCAGCGAGATCGGTGCGCCCGTGGTCACCTGCCGCCCGTCGGCGTCGGGAAACACCCCTGACAGGATTTCCACTGCATCGGGCTCCTGCCGCTGCGTCGTGTAGCGCGACTGGCCCGGGCGCCGCTTCTCCAGGAAAGCCTGGATTTCGTCCGCCTCCAGCGGCAGCCCTGGCGGGCACCCGTCGACGACGCAGCCGAGCGCTGGCCCATGGCTTTCGCCCCAGGTCGTGACACGGAAGAGATGGCCGAAGGTGTTGTGAGACATGCCGAAAGCCGAAGTAAGGGGATGAGCTCTGGATGCGCGTGCAACCTTGAGCCGTGGCAGTTGTGCCAGTCTTAGGAGTGCAAGCGCACGCCCGCAAGAGCAGAGCCTGTAAAGACCGTGACATGAGCGCGCGACGCAGTTTATCTGGCCTTAGTACCGCGTCGCGACACGCGACTAGCTGCAAAGAGACAGCAGGAAAGGGGGCACCACCCGTGCCAGCCTTTCTGCATTGCCGCCGCTTGGTGGAAGACCGCCGGTCACCTTCAGGCCATGCCTTGGGACCAATTGGTCGAAGTGTTTCTGAGCGTTGAGGCGCAAGAACCGCCGATCGCGTGCCGCAGCATACGGGCCCCGTGCATCGTGCCCGAACATCAGCGCCGCTCCCTGATGGCCTGAGCAACCGTCATCGAGCGGACATCGACGTGACGGGAAGAGCTGGGGCAGCCGCTGCCTCGGCTCTTCTTCGCTTTTGGGGATGGTGCTTACAGCCACTCCATCCCGGTTCGGCGCAGCACCAGGATGCGATCCTGCGGCACCTCCAGCTCAGGGACGAGCGAGGGCTCGATCCCATAAAGATGTCCGCGCAGCACGCGGCTGATGCCGCCGTGCGCAGCCACAACCGTGTCGCGCGTCACTCCGCCGAGCCAATCGACCGCCCGCTCCATGAGATCCGCGTAGCTCTCTCCCCCGCGCGGGCGCCAGCGGAACGTGTCGCGCGAACGCTGTTCGGCACCCTGCGCGTCGAAGTCGGCAAGATCGGAGGCGAACACGCCCTGCCAGTGCCCGTAGTGCAGCTCTTTCAGGCGGTCATCGAGTTCATAGCCGCTCGGGTCGAGCCCGAGACTGGCGCGCACGATTTCCATTGTCTCTCGTGCGCGACCGAGAGGACTGGCGACGAAGTGCGCATCAACAACCTTTGGCAACAGGGCGCGAAGCGCTTCGCCGTTGCGCTGGGCTTGCGATCGCCCAACCGCATTCATCGGGATATCGGCCTGCCCCTGGTAGCGCGACTGCGCATTCCAGTCGGTCTCGCCATGGCGGATGAGGTAGATCGTAACGTCGTCCCGCACGCCAGCTACGCTGCGCCGCTATCAGGCGCCCTCGCTCTTGGCGACGGTGATGTCCGGCGCGTCCTCGTTCTTCATGCCTTGGACGTGATAACCGGAATCGACGTGGTGCACTTCGCCGGTCACGCCGCGCGACAGATCCGACAGCAGGTAAAGGCCGGACGCGCCCACTTCTTCGATCGTAACCGTCCGGCGCAGCGGCGAGTTGTACTCGTTCCACCGAAGGATGTAGCGGAAGTCGGCAATGCCGGAGGCGGCGAGCGTCTTGATCGGGCCTGCCGAGATCGCGTTGACGCGGATGCCCTTCTGGCCGAGGTCGGCCGCCAGATAGCGCACCGACGCCTCAAGCGCGGCCTTGGCGACGCCCATCACATTATAGTGCGGCATCACCTTTTCGGCGCCGTAATAGCTGAGCGTCAGGATCGACCCGCCCGGCGGCATCAGCTTCTCGGCCCGCGCGGCCAGCGCCGTCAGCGAGTAGCACGAGACCAGCATCGTCTGGGTGAAGTTCTTCTCGCTGGTGTCGACATAGCGGCCATCGAGCTCGGCTTTGTCGGAGAAGGCGATGCAGTGGACGAGGAAGTCCAGCTGGCCCCAGGCCCGCTCGAGTTCGGAAAAAACAGCGTCCATAGAGCCGGCATCGACGACGTCGCACGGCAGTACGACCTTCGACCCCAGCTCCGCGGCCAACGGCTCCACGCGCTTTTTGAGGGCATCGCCCTGATACGTGAAGGCAAGCTCGGCGCCCTGTGCCGCCGCAGCCTTGGCAATGCCCCAGGCGATCGAGCGGTTGTTCGCTAAGCCCATGATTAGGCCGCGCTTGCCAGCCAACAGGTTGCCCTTCGCAACCCCTGCGCTCGGCATCGGCTCCGTCATGGGTTCTCTCTCTATTTCCTGGTTGGCCCTGTGCGTTCGGCGCGGATACTACACAAATGCCCTGTTGGGTCCAGATGGGCGCTTTTTCGCAGGGGGGAATGGGAAAAGGCCGGCCCTGAGGGGGCCGGCCTTTCCAAACGGCTGACGGGGTCTGGGGGAAACCCGATCAGCCTTCCAATTGCCAGCGACCGCTGGGGAGGCGGCAGGCAATGCCTTCCTGGCGCTTGGTATTTTTACCTGTGGTCATCATCACGACGAGGTGGCGGCACACCTTCCCCTCGCCGTCCTTGAACGATCCGGTCGGCTGGATCAGGCCGGAAAGCTTTCCGTGCCAGCGCCGCCAGACGTAAGTTTTGCCGTCGCCGACTTCCGAGAGGGCGTACTGGATGCGCTCCAGCGCCGCGATCTCATCCTTCTCGTCGAGGCGGTAAGGACCGACGGGAATGTTGACGGTGGACCCAGGGAGAACGGTCACGCCCGGCATCGACGGCGTCGGATCGGGCTCAGTCGAAATCGAAGTTTCCCATTGCTCGCCGCCGAAGGCTGCGGTCGAGCCGAGAAGTACGTGACCGGCAAGGACAAGACCGGTGGTGACAACTGTGGCAAGCGTAACTAGAGAGGGGTGCGAACTCATGACGCTTCACTCGATGCTGACGACGCTACATTCCGCAACTTGCGGGGCGACCTTCGGCAAGTATGAGCTGGTTTGGTTAAGGCAGGCTAAACCGCTGTCCCGCGCGTCGAGTTCCGTCTAGCGAGGTCCGACTTGAGCCAGCACCATCCCGAATCCGATAGCGAAGGCGCCATCGCGCCCGGCGATTTCGCCGGCGCTGCCGAGCCGTTCGAACTCTTCGCTAACTGGCTCGCCGAAGCGGAGCGTCACGAGCCGAACGATCCCAACGCAATGGCGCTGGCGACCGTTGATCAGAGCGGCCATCCCAACGTGCGCATGGTGCTGCTAAAGGGCGTCGATCCCGCCGGCTTCCCAGATCGTGGCTTCGTGTTCTTCACCAACTACGAAGGCACCAAAGGCCGCGAACTGCTCGCCAAACCCTATGCCGCGCTCGACTTCCACTGGAAAAGTCTGCGCCGGCAGGTCCGCGTGCGTGGGCCGGTGACGCCGACCAGCGCAGAAGAGGCCGACGCCTATTTCGCCACCCGCGCGCGCTCATCGCAGATCGGCGCCTGGGCATCGCAGCAGTCCCGCCCGCTGGAAAGCCGCTTCGCGCTGGAAAAGGCGGTGGCTGGATATGCCGCGAAGTATCTCGTCGGCGCCGTGCCGCGCCCGCCCTATTGGTCAGGCTTCCGCGTCACGCCGCTCGAGATCGAGTTCTGGCACAGCCGCCTGTCGCGCCTGCACGAGCGCATTGTGTTTCGCCGCGACAACGCCCATTCGGATTGGACCAGAACGCGCCTATATCCTTGATGGTTTAAGCCAGCGAGGCGCCGCCGCCTGACCTCGCTCCAAGCCCCGGTCATCCCGGCCGGGTTGCTCTGCGAAAGGGTGCTCGCCATGCCGACGAGCGGCAAACAGAAGCGAAAGACTTTGGTGCTCACTGGCGCATCGCGCGGCATCGGCCACGCGACAGTGAAGCGCTTTGCTGCTTCCGGCTGGCGCGTCATCAGTTGCTCACGTTATCCCTTCCCCGAGGAATGCCCCTGGGAAATGGGACGCGATGATCACATGCAGGTCGATCTCGCTGACCCGGCCGACATCGAACGCGCCATCGCCGAACTGAAGCGCCGCCTCGAACCGGAAGGCTCGATGCTGCACGCGCTCGTCAACAACGCCGGCATCAGCCCCAAGGCCAAGGGTGGCGCGCGACTGAACGCCATCGACACCGATGCCGAGACTTGGCGCAACGTATTCCAGGTGAACTTCTTCGCGCCCATCATGCTTGCACGCGGACTATTCGACGAGTTGGAACGTGCTCAGGGCGCTATCGTCAACGTCACGTCGATCGCCGGCAGCCGCGTGCATCCGTTCGCCGGCTCGGCCTATGCCACGTCCAAGGCTGCGCTGACTGCTCTGACGCGCGAGATGGCGGCCGACTTCGGCCCGCGCGGCATCCGCGTCAATTCCATCTCTCCCGGCGAGATCGAGACGTCGATCCTTTCTCCCGGCACGGGCAAGATCGTCGACGAGCAGATTCCGATGCACCGGCTAGGAGCGCCCGACGAGGTCGCCCGCTCCATCTATTTTCTCTGCAGCGAGCAGTCGAGCTACATCCATGGCGCCGAGCTTCAGATCAACGGCGGCCAGCACGTTTGACGCGCCCGTTCGGGGGCCCCAGGGCCGAAATCGGCCGCCCGCCACGGCTCGCTGTTTTTCGCCTGATTCTCGGCTATTCTCTTTTCCAGAGACCTAGGTCGTCGCGGCGAGGGGTGCTATTCGGGGGCACCATCCGAGTCGGGCACCCGTAACCCAGAACCATTTTCCCCGGCACAGCAACGCAAGGCCACGCCGAGCATGAGGCCCCCGCCACCGCTAGGACCGTCGTTCTTTGCTCGCTGGACGAGCCGTATTGCCGTGTTTTCTGCAGTGCTGCTGGGCACCGCCGCGTTTCTACACCGCATTTTCGGCCTCCCGACGCCGATCGCCGAGAACCTGGCCGCAGTGGCGTTCCTGGGCGCGGGCATATCGCTGCTCATGTCCATTGCGGCAACCGTCGGCATCTGGCGGACCGGCCGCCCCGGAACTGCCCGCATCGTTTTCGCGGTGCTTGTCAGTCTGGCACTGATGCTCTGGCCGCTCGTGTTCCTGCCCAAGTATGAGGGCCTTCCGAACATCAACGACGTGACCACCGACACGGTCAATCCGCCGCCCTTCGAAGAGATCGCCAAGCTCCGCCAGCCCGGCTCCAACGCCGTCGCCTATCCGGGCACCAAGTTCGCGCGCAAGCAGCTCGCCGCTTACCCGGACATCAAACCAATCGAGATCGACCGCCCGGCCGATGAAGTCTTCGGGCTTGCCGGCGAGGCAGTGAAGCGCCTCAAGATGGACGTCGTCCACCAGGAAGTGCCCGATCTTGACGCCGGACGCGCTGGCATCATCGAGATTGCCGATCGCACACTCATTCTCGGTCTGCAGGATGACGTCGCCATCCGCGTGTCGGGCAACGAACAGCATGCGCGCCTCGATGTGCGATCCGCTTCGCGCTACGGCGGACACGATCTCGGGCGCAATGCCGAGCGCGTGCGCGAGATCCTCAAAGAGATCGTCACGGTGATGGAATCGACCGTTCCCGCCGCCAGGGCAGAACGCGACGACGAAGCCAAGGAAGCTAAAGAGGAACGGCCTCGCAATCGGCGTTCGAAGAATCGGCGCAGGAGATAAGCCCGCGCTCTGCGAGGTGATCGATATGTGCGCGCAGCGACATCATCGCCGCCCCGGCCACGGCCTTGTCCAGATCGCGATAGATCACCGGCAATAGAGTGCGCACCGTGTTGGTGCCGCTGCGCACCGCATCGAGGATCGCCTGCTCGCGCCATTTGCGATGCAGCAGATATGCCTTCACGGTGCGCCGCGGCTCATCTACCGCACCACCGTGCCCCGGCAGAAACCGCGTGGCGTCCTGCTTGAGCAGCAGTTCCAGCGACCGCATGTAGTCCGACATGCGTCCCTCGGGCGGCGCCACCACCGAAGTATTCCACGCCATCACATGATCGCCCGAAAAGACGACGCCGTCCCGGTCAAGCACCAGGCACAGATGGTCGGGCGCATGCCCCGGCGTATGCAGCGCCTCTAGCTTCCAGTCCTCGCCCGCGATCACGTCGCCATGCGCCACGTGCACGTCGGCGATGAATTCGTGCCCGACGAACTCTGCCTCTGGATCGCCGCCGCCTTCTTGCGTCACTTCCGATCGGCGATACGCGTACGTGCAAGCCCCGGTCGCAGCTTTCAGCGCAGCGATGCCGTCTGTATGGTCGCGATGGGCATGCGTCGAGATGATGTGTGTGATGGGGCGACCGGCCGCCGCGGCGAGAATGGCTTCGCGATGCGCAGCGTTGTCTGGTCCCGGATCGATCACCGCGACGCTGCGCTGGCCGACGAGATAGGTGTTCGTGCCCTTGAACGTCAGCGGCCCCGCATTGGGCGCAACCAGCCGCAGCACCCCGTCGGCCATCCGGTCGGGCGTGCCATACGCAAACTGCATGGTCGTATTGAATTTCAGGCTGTCGCTCACGTTGAAGGTGTGCCGGTGCGGCGGCTGTTACGCATCGGCCTGTGTGCCGTCGCGTGTCGACATGCTTAGGCATTGGTGACTTCGATATCAATGGCGCCAATCGCCGGGCGCTCCTGTCCCAATCACATGGTTACCCGCACCATCTGCATGGAACACCCGGGCACGCGTCGGTGTTTTCTCCTGCGCAGGTACAAGGAGAGTTCGCCATGCCGATATTTCTTATGCCCCATCTTTACGCGCAGCTGATGATGTCGAGCTTTGCGATGTGGGCCGAACTGCTCACCCCGCCCCAGGAAGAGTGCAATGGCGAAGCGTGAATCCCCGGTCCGGTCACCGTCCGAGCCCGCGCACAAGAGCTGGCTGCCCGGTCAGAAGGGCCAAGGCGGGGAAGGCATGAGCAAGGGCTACGGCGGCAGCGCCGGCAAGGGGACCGGAAAATCCGGTCCCGATGATCTGAAGCCACCGCGTCCGCGCCGCCAGAGCAGCGACGGGGACCGGCAGAACGAGAAAGACTAGGCCGGTCGCCGAGACTACTTGCAGCGCCTCACCACAACAGTCCCCGAGATGTCCGGCATCGGGATGACGGACTCCGGCTTGTCGGCGAAGAACTCGTCGATAGCCTGCTCAGCGCCCGGCCAGTAGAGGCTCGAGTAGTCGTGGATGATGAGGAACCCGCCCGGTGCCATCCGCGGATAGAAATATTCAAGGCCCGCTTTGATCGGCGCATAGAGATCGCAGTCGATATGCACCAGCGCATATCTGCCCTCGTTGGGGAGCTGATCGGCCGTATCGGGGAACTTGCCGCGAACATATGAAACCGGGCCGTCGCCAACAAAGCTCCGCACGGCGTCGAAGTCGGTGTCCTGAAATTGCATCTGCTGAGTTTGGTCCGGACCGGCCAGATCCTCTTCGGCAAACCCGGAAAACGTGTCGAGCAGATAGAGATGGCGCTCCGTGCGGCGGGCAAAGCGCGCAAGAACGACGGCCGTGTGCCCTTTGTAGACGCCAAGCTCAGCCATATCGCCAGCTATGGACTCGTGCTCGATCTGATCGAACGCGAGGCACAACGCATAGAGGCGCGACAGGTCCTGCTTGTTGTTCTCCGACCCCTTGATGAACAACTCAACTTCAGCGGGCAGGTCGATGGCGCCACCACGTTCGCGATACCGCGCAAGGTTGACGCCATATCGCTGCGGGATCTCGGAGCGAGGGTATTTCTCAATGACGTGACGCTTTACAAGGCCGTCGACGTCGACCCCGCTGCGCTTCAGAAGAGTGTTTACGGTTGCCACGCTGTCCAATCCTTCTTCAAGATCGCCGCTGATCAACCGAAATCGTTCGGGCTGGGCCTGCCGCATTGGGCGGTACCGGCCGTTGCCTACGCCATTGACGTCTGCGGAGCCCTGATGGCCCGCTCGATCGTCGGAGCGATTAGCTTGCAAACGGTGTCCGGCGATATCTCGCGCGTGCAGACAGGAATATCATCTCCGCGTGGGCAGCGCGTCATCCAGTCGTCCGTTATCCAATAGCAATTTCCGCACGTGACCGGGCGAACGTTGATATTTTCGTCGTAGCTGAAGTACGCGAGGTTGGTCGGGCCGAACACAACGCAGCAGGGCGTACCGAGAGTTGTGGCCAAATGGACGAGGCCACCCTCATTGTCGATGTGGAAGCGTGATGCGGCCAGCACCGAAGCCAATTCCGGCAGGGATGTCTTGTCGACAAGCAGCTTGTCTGTGCCGGCGATCGGTAGGGAGGGACCCTTGCCCACCTGCACCACGTACAGATCGGGAAAGAGCCGCTTCAGGTTGGCCACCAAGGCACCGTAGTGCGGGTACGACTTAGTCGAGCGCGGAGCTTCCGCATCAATGCCCTCGAACTCTCGATCATAGCCATCTGCGATCGTGATGTACGGGCGATCAGCTAAGCCGAAGCACCGCAACGCATCGTCCTTGAGTGGAATATCGAGGCTATGACCGCCATACGGAATGCCTGAAAGGGCATGACAGAAGTTGTGGCGATTGTACCCCTTCGCCACCGAGGTCTGGGCCAGCAAATTATCCAAGTGCGGACGATTTCTGACCATGTTCGCGAAGTTGTTGATGGGGTGAGTGAAAGCCTTGATTGAGCGGCCGATACCGCGCAACTTCTCGATAAGTTCGCGCTGTCGGGCATCCGTGGCGAAGAGCGGTGACAGGCTCCGCATCCAGACAAAATCGGTGACGTCGAACACGGCCAGGTACTGGCGGCGGGTCCGAAAGAAGTCCTCATGCGAAAAACAATCGCGCAACCCCTCGATCCCATCGAAGGCGAATTCGATTGCGCCTGGCTTGGACCCATAAGTGTCGAAAGTCATCGGGCCACAATGCTCGATGAGATCGCGCACGTAACGTGCGGCCACAATCTTATCCCCGAGCCCCCCGCTGACGAGAAATGCGCAATCAGCAGGTGCCCCACGTTCCGCTTCCCGCCAGCGATACCAATGCCGGGATAGGGTATTCGCTAATTCTAGCGGACGCGTCGAATAATAGGGGAGGCGGCGGACGCCTCCGACAACATAATCCAAGATGGTCAAGGCAATCTCCGGAGCGGCAACCCCTGGATGCTAGCGTTGAAGCGCTCGCGCCGTAACCTTCTACCCAGCATTTTCATGGGGGCGCGTCGAATTGGTCCGGACCTGTGGAGCCGACGCCACGCCGGAAGCCGGAACAAGCCGAGGAAAAATGATGGTCGGAGCGGGGAGATTCGAACTCCCGACCCCTTGCTCCCGAAGCAACAAGCTACAGCCAGAATCATCTTATTGGCGTTTTATCCGCAACTTTCGATTTCGTCACATTTCAGTTCACGCCAACCTGGGGCCAGCCAGTAGCCGCAGTGGCGTCGCTGTCGCTCTACGCAAGAGCGGTTCGTCCCATGTGTGGACATCGGGTAATCGCGGCGGAGCATGATCCTCCATAGTGCCGCGGTCAGAGCGCTATTGCTCGGCTCTTCGCACATCGGAGGCTGCTCGATGACCTGCTATGTCGGATTGGACGTGTCAA
>NZ_FPEJ01000009.1 GCF_900117445.1 Hyphomicrobium sp. NDB2Meth4
CGTGAAACACGTTCTTAGCGATATCGAGGCCGACCGTGACTGGCTGCACCATCTGACTTCCTCCATCTCTAGCCCGATAACCATACTGGTCGCTCGGGCCGGCTGATGGATGCCGTCCACAGCATCACGAGCGGACCTCGTCGACGGGTAGTCAGGGCGTGTCGACCAAATGCCGCTAATGGCAGCTATTGGGACCGAGCGCGAGTTCACCCGGGAGCGCGAACTGAAGTTTCAGTTCATCGACTCCACCTCATCACGCTGAACCCGAGGAGCGCCACTGAGGCCTAGTACTTCGCCGTCACCTTCACATCTTTGAACGATTGGCTGTGCACGTCGAAGTATCTCATCACCACGCTCTCGTCGGGGATCTTCATAAACCGCGCGAGGCACTTCACCATCCCCTCCTTGCTTCCTAAGAATTTGTTCATCCGCCGTTTGAAGGTCTCTGCCTCTTCAAAGTGGCCCGCCGCTTTGATGGCTTTCGACATCATCTCGATTACGTCTGCATCATTGATGATTGAAGTCGTTAGCCAGCCCATCAAACACTTCATCCGCCGCAACGACGGCTCCGTCGTCGACGGGACGGGGTCTCCGCTCACAGCTTTCGATAGGTTTCGTTCCAATGCCTATGCGGGTCAAATCCGTAGTCGGCCTCTCTCGGCACTATCACGAGATGCTCGAGCGCGTTCTCCATCTGCGCACAGTTCTTCCAGTTTCGGCGATCTGCCGGATAGAGTTGTGGCACATGTTCCATCCAGTACCGCTCGATGTGCAGCAGTTCGTGCGTCACACCCTGAGCCATCACCGGAAATCCGTCGCGCAAGCGCACCGTAGCTCCTGCCGAGGTCATTTCCGCGGCTGGCGCATCTGGGTTAACCTCTCCTGGATCGGCCGGTGTTGAATAAGAACTGAAGGAGATTCCGCGGCCAGCGTAACCTTCGAGCTTTTCCAGCAACGCTTGGCTCTCCGGCGGCAAAGCCTCCAAAACCTCCGCGCGCCAATTTTTCGGCTCAGTCAACGGCTTACCTCAGTGTTAGCTGGGCATGCACCTGCTACGGCACCCGAATGTCCCCTTGATATTGGTGATAGCCCGCTGGCCGAGCGAGTTGGGGACAACATTGCCCGTCTCCCGGACTGGCTTCTGTCGAACGCCCTTGTGCGCCGATGTCGTGCCGTCATCGGCCGCCGGAATGCGTCGTACCAGAGCACACTCTCGCCTCGAGAGCACTCATTAGGCAGTCAGGCTAATTGATCGCAACTACGTCCGATCCCCTCCAGAAGCGTTCGTGAAAGTCGACGGAGTCCGCATGGACCAACTAATTCCCTCAACTTCCGCTGTTGGGACCGACCAGACGAGCGCAGAGTCGCGAGAGGCAATCTCGGCTAGCACGCCAAACCTTGCGCGTTGTATCATCCCGTATGACTTTGTGGATCAGCGAGACAGCCATTAAAGCCGTTCCGACTCGCGTAATCTTCGGACCGGACTAACCCAACATTCTACCCAGCGCTTGACCCAACACGAATTTGCATCACGATAAAATACCGCGACAGTTCAATAGATTACAGAGGCACGCACCAATGACCTTACTCCTACCCGCGGAGCCAATTCCCCCGCCAAAAGTCCCCGTTTTACGGGCCTTTCCTTTCACGCCAGCACCTTCCTCACCAGTACTGACCCAACAGATGACCAACATCGCGTCGGGATGGGCCACGAGGATGAGGTTGCAGCACCTGCGCAAGCGCCGCGGCTACTGGTACTACATCCGTCGCGTCCCTGACCGCGCCCGGCCCGTCGATCCGCGCAAGTGGATCAACAAGACGACCGGGCATCAGGATCGCAGATGATCCGCGCGGCATCTGCGCCGGCGCCAGAGCGGCGCAGCTCGAGACCTTGCTCATTCCCGAATGGGAAGACCGCCTCGCAGGCCGCGCCCCGGCGCCTGCCATCGCGTTTGCGCGAAACGTCGACATCGCCAAGCGTTACGCAGTCGCCTACCTCGCGCACGACGAGGTGCGGCAGCTGCCGGGTTCGTCGATGTTGAAAAGCTGGGCCGCGCTCGGATTTGGGGGGCCACGCCGGGAAGCCTCAATGTCGAGATCGATCTCCAAGAGGGTTCTGCTTTCACACTAGAGTCGGTCGTCAAGGAGAGCATTTGATTGTCCGTCAGGGCCGCCGCGACGTGGTGATGACGGAGCGCAAGGCATTGGTCACACTGCCTACGCTTGAATGACCGCCGCTATAGTTGTTGCTCATCGTGGTAACGTGCTAAGGGCGCTTCCTTCATCGCAAGAGCGCGCCATGCCGGAACGCCCAAGCCCACTGTCGATCCTTATTATCGATGAGAACCGCCTGCGAGCGGCGGTCATCGAGGATGGATTGCGGGATGCGGGTTACTCCAATCTCACTGTCGTCAACGATGTGCAGGGGATCGCACGCAAAATCGCGGACTCCGCGCCGGACGTTATCGTTATCGACCTCGGAAACCCCAATCGCGACATGCTGGAAAGCATGTTTCAATTGTCCCGCGCGGTAAAGCGACCTATCGCCATGTTCGTCGACCGCGCGGACCAGGCATCGATCGAGGCCGCCGTCGAAGCTGGCGTCTCGGCCTACGTTGTCGATGGCCTGAAGAGAGAGCGCGTCAAGCCAATCATCGACATGGCCATCAGTCGATTCAACGCGTTTGCACGCATGGCGCGCGAGTTGGATGAGGCAAGATCGCAGCTGGAAAGCCGCAAGCTGATCGATCGCGCCAAAGGCATCCTGATGTCGACACGCGGCTTGAACGAGTCCGATGCCTACGCGCTGTTGCGCAAGACTGCCATGAACCAGAACCGCAAAATCTCCGACATTGCGGAAAGCCTGATTACGGCCGCGGGGCTTCTCGCCCCACCGGAGGAGTGATGAGCGCAAAGAGCAACCACGAGATTGTCGCCGGCTTCATGCCGCTGCTCGACAGCGCCATTCTCGTCGCTGCCAAGGAGCGGGGATTTGCGGCCGATGAAGGCATTGATCTCCGACTCATCCGAGAAACGTCATGGGCCAGCATTCGCGATCGTATGGCCGTCGGGCACTTCCAGGTCGCGCACCTCCTGGCGCCGATGCCGATCGCAGCGAATCTTGGCTTGACGCCACTTGCGGCCAAGACCATCGCGCCGATCGCGCTTGGCCTCGGCGGCAACGCGGTAACCGTATCCAATGCGCTCTGGGCGCAGATGGCAGAGCACGGCGCCACGGCGAGCTTGGACCCGGCACTTGCCGGCCGCGCACTGCGCTTGACCATCTCACAGCGCGAAGGTGACTGGGTACCCCCACTGAAATTTGCCGTCGTGCATCCGTTCTCTGGACACAACTACGAACTACGCTATTGGCTCGCCGCAAGCGGTATAGCGCCAGATCGCGAAGTCGAGATCGTCATCCTGCCGCCGCCGCTCATGGCCGATGCACTCGCCGCCGGGACCATCGACGGTTATTGCGTTGGCGAGCCCTGGAGCACGGCTGCAACGACCGCGGGCGTCGGACACATAGCCACCGTGAAAGCTGCGATATGGCGGTCGAGCCCAGAAAAGGTTCTCGGAGCAGCGGCAAACTGGGCAGAGCGTGAACCTGACGCGCTCGCCGCGTTGCTGCGCGCGCTATGTCTCGCGGCCCAGTGGTGCAGCAGTGCTGAAAATCACGAAGAGCTGGCACAGATGCTTGCCGAGCCGAACTACGTCGCGCGTCCGGCTGATTGGCTGCTACGCGGCCTGTCCGGAAAGCTTGACGTCGGCGGTGAAGGGACCAAGAGCATCGAGGACTTCTTCGTGCCGTTCGCCAAGGGCGCGACGTTTCCGTGGAAGAGCCACGCGCTCTGGTTCTATTCGCAGATGGTACGGTGGGGACAGGCCGCGCACACACCGGAGAATGCCGCCATCGCCCGCGAGACCTATCGGCCGGACATCTATCGCAGCGCCCTGAAGCCACTCGGCATCGCCCTTCCCGCTGCAAATGCCAAGGTCGAGGGCGCGCTTCGGACCCCCACACCCGTCGGATCCACCGGGGCCAGTCTGACACTGGGCCCTGACGGCTTTTTCGACGGCGCGCTGTTCGATCCGGACAAGCTCGATCAGTACATCGACGCGCAAAAGCTCTGACGAGCAGCGACTTTGCGCTGCACAAACTTTGAGCCGCTACGCGTTGTTTTTGACTATTCTTTGGGCTTGCCGCGCCGCACCCAAACGCGTAGCAAATTACTCATCAGGTTGATCTGAGCCGATTACCGCCAGTCACGAAGGCTGGCATCCGATCTGCTCACCGATGATCGACCAGCGCCCAATGACGGGCGCACATCTGGCAAAGCTGCCGTTCAAACCATTGCGCCACGCGTGCGCAGCGGTTTGGCCGGCAGCTTTTTTGTTTTTGGGCTTTGCGACGCTGGAGATCGCCGAATGCACGAGACCAGAACTGCGGACCTGAACCCAACCACCGAGGAAGGGCGCGCCCTCTGGGTGTCTACGTTGGCTTTCACCGTCTGCTTCGCAGTGTGGACAATTTTTTCAATCATCGGCGTACGCATCAAGGACGAGTTGGGCCTTACCGAAACCGAATTCGGCCTCCTCGTCGGCACGCCTATTCTCACCGGCTCGCTGTCCCGCATCTTTCTCGGCATCTGGACCGACCGCTACGGTGGACGTCTGGTGTTTACGCTCGTGATGCTGGCGACCAGCATTGCAACGGTCCTCCTCGCCTTTGCTCACACCTACGCGCAGGTGCTTGCGGCAGCCCTTGGCGTTGGCCTGGCAGGCGGGTCGTTTGCAGTCGGCGTGGCCTACGTATCGCGCTTCTATCCGCAACAACGACAGGGCACGGCCCTTGGAATCTTCGGAGTCGGCAATGTCGGCGCCGCCGTCACCAAGTTCGCCGCCCCCTTCGTGCTGCTCGCATGGGGCTGGCAAGCAGTAGCGCTCGTCTGGGCTGGCGCACTCGCGTTGATGGCAATCGCATTTTATGTCTCGACGATCGACGACCCAGTGCTCATCGAGCGTCGCCGAACCGGCGCGCCGGCCAAGCCAATGCTGCTTGAGCTGTCGGCACTGCGAGATCTGCGCGTATGGCGCTTTGCATACTACTACTTCTTCGTGTTCGGCGCCTTCGTTGCCCTGGCACTGTGGCTGCCGCGCTACCTGATCGGCGTCTATGGCTTCGACATCGCCACCGCGGGTATGATCGGCGCGCTCTACTCAATTCCAGCAAGCATCTTTCGCGCCTACGGAGGCGTGCTATCCGACCGCATCGGTGCGCGCTCGGTGATGTACTGGAGCCTCGGTGTATCGGCTGTAGCGACGCTCATCCTTTCCTTGCCGCCCACCAGCTACGTGATGCGCGGAATCAAGGGTGATATCGCCTCGCACTTCGAGATCGGGGTAATGGCCTTCATCGTCGCCGCGTTCGTCCTCGGCTTCTTCATGAGCCTCGGCAAGGCGGCCGTGTTCAAGCACATAGCATCCTACTACCCGAATAACGTTGGTGCAGTCGGCGGATTGGTCGGCATGATTGGCGGCCTGGGCGGCTTCATATTGCCGATCGCCTTCGGTGCGCTCAACGACCTTACGGGACTGTGGTCCAGCTGCTTCATGCTGCTGTTCGCCATCGTCGTCGTGGCCCTCGTGTGGATGGACGTCTCAGTACGCCGCACCAAGCAGCCGCAAACTGAAAGTTCGCCCCGAAACGTCGTCGTTGCAGCCGAATGAGCGGGGGAGTCCAAATGACTGAGAAACTCGTCATCATCGGCAACGGCATGGCGCCCGGCCGTATGCTCGAGCATCTGTTCGAGCGCGCGCCGGACCGCTACGAAGTCACCATCTTCAACGCCGAGCCCCGGGTGAACTACGACCGCATCATGCTGTCGCCCGTGCTGTCAGGCGAGAAGGAATACGAACAAATCATCATTCACGGCGACGGCTGGTACATCAAGCACGGCATCACACTTTACAAAGGCCACCGCATCGTCGCCATCGATCGCTCGGCCAAAACGGTAACGTCCGACCAGGGTGTCACCGCTCCCTACGACAAGCTCGTCATTGCCACCGGGTCAGTACCGTTCATCCTTCCTGTTCCGGGCAACAATCTTCCGGGCGTGCTGTCGTATCGCGACCTCGATGACGTCAACGCCATGCTGCTGGCGGCGCAGTCCCGTGCGAAGGCGGTTGTCATTGGCGGAGGACTGCTCGGCCTCGAAGCAGCGGCAGGTCTCTCCGCACGCGACATGGACGTCACTGTGGTGCACCTCATGCCGACGCTGATGGAGCGCCAACTTGATCCGGCTGCCGGCTACATGCTGCAACGCGAACTGGAGAGCCGCGGCATCAAGATCATCACCAAGGCAGAAACTAAAGCGGTACTAGGCGACCGCCGCGCCGAGGGAGTCGAGTTGGCCGACGGCCGCATCATTCCAGCAAATCTCGTCGTTATGGCCGCGGGCATCCGTCCAAGCACGGGCCTCGCCCAAGACGCCGGTCTCGCAATCCAACGCGGCATCCTCGTCGACGACGGGATGCACACTTCCGATCCCGACATCTTCGCCATCGGCGAGTGCGCCGAGGTGGGCGGACATGTGTACGGCCTCGTCGCACCGCTCTACGAAATGGCGCGCATCGCAGCTGCACACATCACCGGCGACACCAGTCCACGCTTTGTTCATAACGACACGCCGACCAAACTTAAGGTCACAGGGATCGACCTCTTCTCGCTCGGTGACTTCGCCGACGGTGACGACCGCCAGGAGATCGTGCTGCGCGATGCTGAGGCCGGTGTCTACAAGCGGCTCATCCTGAAGGAAAACCGCATCATAGGGACCGTGCTCTACGGTGAAACATCCGACGGAGCGTGGTTCAACGACCTCAAGAAGCGAGAAGTCGACATCACCGAGATGCGCGACACGCTCATCTTCGGCCAAGCGTACCAGGGCGGCGCGCCGCTGGACCCTATGGCGGCCGTTGCAGCGTTGCCCGATGACGCAGAGATCTGCGGCTGCAACGGCGTATGTAAGGGCAAGATCGTCGACACCATCAAGGCAAAACGCCTCTCGTCTCTAGACGACGTGCGGGCACATACAAAAGCCTCGGCCTCGTGTGGCTCTTGTACAGGGCTTGTCGAGCAAGTGTTGAGGCTGACGCTCGGCGATGCGTACAATCCGGCCGCCGTCCAACCGATGTGCGGTTGCACCGACCTAGGACACGATGAAGTCCGCAGGCTCATCAAGGCAAAGGGCCTCAAAACCATCTACGCCGTCATGCAGGAGCTCGAATGGAGGACCTCCTGCGGCTGCGCGAAATGCCGCCCCGCGCTCAACTACTATCTCGTGTGCGATTGGCCAGGCGAATACGCCGACGACTACCAGTCGCGCTTCATCAACGAGCGGGTGCACGCCAATATTCAGAAGGACGGCACCTATTCGGTCGTGCCGCGCATGTGGGGCGGCGTCACGAGCGCAACTGAGCTGCGCGCCATTGCCGACGTCGTCGACAAGTTCAACATCCCGACGGTGAAGGTGACCGGCGGCCAACGCATCGACATGCTTGGCATCAAAAAGGAGGATCTGCCCGCGGTCTGGGCGGACCTCGGCAGAGCTGGATTCGTCTCTGGCCACGCATATGCAAAGGGACTGCGCACAGTGAAGACCTGCGTCGGCTCCGACTGGTGCCGCTTCGGCACACAGGATTCCACCGGCCTCGGCATCCGCATCGAGAAGTTCATGTGGGGCTCGTGGACACCAGCCAAAGTGAAGATGGCCGTGTCGGGCTGTCCGCGCAATTGCGCTGAGGCGACCTGCAAGGACGTCGGCGTCATCTGTGTCGACAGCGGCTTTGAGATCCACTTCGCGGGAGCCGCCGGGCTCGACATCAAGGGTACAGAAGTTCTCGGGCTCGTGAAGACGGAGGATGAGGCGCTCGAAGTGATTGTCGCTCTGGTGCAGATGTACCGCGAGCAGGCACGATATCTGGAACGCATCTACAAATGGGCCAAGCGCATCGGCATCGACGAAGTGCGCCGCCAGACACTTGAAGATGCCGAACGCCGCATCGCCTACTTTGGCCGGTTCGTTCACTCGCAGAAGTTCGCCCAGGTCGATCCGTGGTCGGAGCGCGTATCCGGGCTGCACAAGCACGAGTTCCGCCCGCTCGCGGCGGTTCCGCTTACCCAGGCAGCGGAGTAACGGCATGCACTGGACAGCTATCGGCACGCTTTCCGACATCCCCCAACGCGGCGCCCGCTGCATCGAGACACCCGAGGGAAAGATCGCAATATTTCGCACCGGCGATAACAGGGTGTTCGCGATCGATGACCACTGCCCTCACAAAGGCGGTCCCCTCAGCCAGGGCATCGTGCATGGCGCGTCAGTCACCTGCCCACTGCACAGCTGGGTGATCTCGCTCGAAACCGGCAAAGCCCTCGGTGCCGATGAAGGATGCGTCAGAACCATCCCAGTCAAAGTCGAGGATGGAAAGCTCTACGTCGCACTCAACCTGAATGCCGAGCGCGCGGCCTGACCATGGACATGTCAGCCCCACGCTCGATCAAAACTACGTGCCCCTACTGTGGCGTCGGCTGCGGCGTCATCGCCCAGATTGGCAGCGATGGAGACGTCAGCGTGCGCGGCGATGCTACGCATCCGGCCAACTTCGGCCGTCTGTGCTCTAAGGGATTTTCCCTGGCGGAGACCATCGACCTAGACGATAGGCTCTTAACGCCTCAGGTGCACGGCGCCCGCACCGACTGGGAGACGGCTCTCAATCTCGTTGCAGGGAGGTTCAACGAAACGATCCGCGAGCATGGGCCCGGTTCGGTCGCGTTCTACGTCTCCGGTCAACTCCTGACCGAGGACTACTACGTCGCCAACAAACTGATGAAGGGCTTCATCGGTTCGGCGAATATCGATACCAACTCCCGCCTCTGCATGGCGTCCTCGGTCGCAGGCCACCGCCGTGCATTCGGTTCCGACACCGTGCCGGGCTGCTATGAGGATCTGGAGATAGCCGACCTCGTTGTGCTCGTCGGCTCCAACCTCGCCTGGTGTCACCCTGTGCTCTACCAGCGCTTGGTTGCCGCAAAAGAAAAGCGGCCTCACATGAAGGTCGTCCTGATCGATCCACGCCGCACCGCGACGGCGGACATTGCCGATCTGCACCTGCCTATCAAGCCCGACGGTGACGTGGCGCTCTTTCTCGGGCTGTTGCGCCACCTCGCCCGCAATCGCGCCATCGACCGAAAATTCGTCGGCCGCCACACCAATGGATTCGACGAGGCGCTGCGGATTGCAAACACCCTCGACCTCTATGCCCTCGTGCGCCTCACGGGACTTTCCGCGCCATCGTTGCAGGCATTCTTCGAGTTATTTGCAAAGACGGAGCGCACGGTCACGGTCTATAGCCAGGGCGTCAATCAGTCCGTAGCAGGCACCGACAAAGTCAACGCAATCATCAACTGTCACCTCGCTACGGGCCGCGTCGGACGGCCCGGCACGGGACCGTTCTCTGTCACCGGCCAGCCGAATGCCATGGGCGGGCGCGAGGTCGGCGGCCTGGCCAACATGCTCGCCGCACACATGACGATCGAGAGCCCGGCCGACCGCGACCGCGTCCAGCGGTTCTGGCAATCACCGACCATAGCGGTCAAACCAGGCCTGAAGGCAGTAGATATGTTCCGCGCCGTTGCCGACGGGCGCATCAAGGCATTGTGGATCATGGCCACCAACCCGGTGGTCTCGATGCCGGACGCTGAGAGCGTTGCAGAAGCTATCCGCGCTTGTCCCTTTGTTGTCGTCTCCGACGTCACCGCAACGACGGAAACGGCCAAGCTTGCGCATGTCCTTTTGCCGGCCGCCGCCTGGGGTGAAAAGAACGGCACCGTCACCAACTCCGAACGGCGCATATCACGTCAGCGTAGTTTCATGCCCCCCGCAGGCGACGCGCGACCCGATTGGTGGATCATAAGCGAAGTAGCATGTCGGATGGGTCACGCAGGCGGTTTCACTTACTCCGAGCCGGCCGAAATTTTTGCTGAGCACGCGGCGTTGTCGCGCTTCGAGAATGCTGGCACGCGCGACTTCGACATCGGCAGCTGTGCGAATATCGACTCCGAAAGCTACGACGATCTCGCCCCGTTCCAGTGGCCCCGCCCCGCGGACCGCGCTTCCTCGCAGCGCATGCTCGGCGACGGCCAATTCTTTACTCCTGACCGGAAGGCCCGCTTCGTCACGGTCGAGGTTGCATCAAACACACCGCCACACCCCGGTTTTCCATTCACTCTCAACACGGGCCGCGTGCGGGACCATTGGCACACCATGACGCGCACGGGCAAAAGTTCGCGCCTGTCGCAGCACTATGCCGAGCCGTTTGTCGAAATTCATCCAGACGACGCCGCTCGCCTGCACATTGGTGATGCCGACCTCGTGCGCGTATCCACCGGGCTCGGCGCCATCATCGTGCGTGCACTGCTAACCTCGCGTCAGCAAATCGGTTCGATTTTCGTGCCCATGCACTGGAACGACGTGTTCGCCTCGCGTGCGCGCGTTGACGTCCTGATAGAGGGACGAACGGACCACTCCTCCGGCCAGCCAGCCCTGAAAACTATGGCCGCGCGCATGGAACGTTTCGTTGCCCAATCCTACGGCTTTGCCGTGCTTCGGCGCCGGCCGGCAATGGTCGACGCGACGTACTGGTCCCTCGCCAAATGTAACGGCGGGTGGCGGGTCGAGTTGGCATTTGGCATCGATCCAGACGACTGGACACAATTCATGCGAACGCTCGTCGGCGCGAACGTCGAAACGGTCGCCTATCGTGACGGACAGGCCGGGCATCAGCGCTTCGCCTGCTACGAGAATGGCACGCTCGAGGGTCTGCTCTTTCTCGCGTCGGAGCCGGTAGCCGTCTCACGAGAATGGGCTGTATCCCAACTCACCGCGCCACAAGCGTCTGCGCGCAAGCGCAGCACCATCCTCTCAGGCCGTCCCGGAGCAGACGCCCTCGATCGTGGACCCACTGTTTGTGCCTGCTTTGGTGTCGGCATCAATGAAATCGGGGAAGCATTCGCGCGAGGCTGCACGAGCGTCGCCGCAGTCGGCGCCGCAACGCAAGCCGGAACGAATTGCGGCTCCTGCCGCTCCGAGATCCGCAACATCATCGAACAGAAGTCGGCAATGCTAATGACACAGGCGCCGAAAGCTCTCGTGACGTCGAGCTAGGAGACCAGATGCGCAACGCTTTGATACTGTCGCCAACACTAGGGGACCTGCTCGCCACGCTTCTTCAGCGCGTGGGCACCATTATGCGCAACAAGATTGCATCTCATAGCGGCGAATCAACCCCGACCGCGAGAGCAGGCAGCCAGCACGCTCACGTATCGCTAGTCGGCGCGGGGCCCGGCGATCCGCAGCTCGTTACGCTCAAGGCGTTACGCGCGCTGCAGAGCGCCGACGTCATCTTGCACGATCAGCTCGTTTCGGCCGAGGTTCTTGCCATGGCTCCAACGCACGTCGAGCGTATTGACGTCGGTAAGAAAGGCTACGGCCGCGCCTGCCGCCAATCCGACATCAACGCCCTGATGGTCGGCCTCGCATCTGCAGGCCGCCGTGTCGTTCGCCTCAAGGCCGGCGACCCGCTGATGTTCGGGCGCCTCGACGAGGAGATCGCGGCGCTAGAGCACGCTGGCATCGGATACACGGTCATTCCCGGCATCTCGGCAGCCCAAGGGGCAGCCAGCGCATTAGGCATCGGACTGACGCGCCGCCGTGGCGCCCGCCGCTTCCAGGCCATCACTGGCCACGCCGCCGAAGGACAATTGCCGCACGATTTCGATTGGGCCGGTCTCGCCGATCCAAAGGCCACTACGGCCGTATACATGCCTAAGGCTACGCTCGGAACTTTGTGTAGCGAGTTACAGCGGCGTGGTCTCGCCGCATCGCATCCGGCGGTCGCCGTTTTCAACGCGACGCGTACCGATCAGCAGATCGTTGGCGGCACGCTGGCCACGCTGGCGCAGCACATCGCGGCGGTCGAAAGCGGGGCACCGTGCATCATTTTAATCGGCGTGCGCGCGGAACATCATGCGAAAGCTATCGCAGGGTCGCCGGTGACCGCCTGCTTGAATGCGTGAAAGAAGCGTGGAGCGTAAATCAGCGTCATGAGCAGAGCAGAAGTAGCTTTTCGCGTCGCCTTCGTCAGTGCGTGCCTCTTTCTTGCTGAGCGCGCCGGAGCGGCAGATCTTGGCGGCGATTGCTGCGCTGACCTTGAACAACGCATCGTCCAGCTGGAGGCGACAACGGCGCGCAAAGGCAACCGCAAGGTGTCAATGACCATTACCGGCTACGTCACAAAGCAGATCATGTTCTGGAACGACGGCGTCGAGAGCAACGCCTATATCTCGGATATCGGTCCAACGCAGGCGACCAACTTCCGCGTCACCGGAGAGGCATCGAGCTCACCAGGACTGACGGCGGGCTACATGATCCGCATCCAGGATCTCACCGACAACCCTATGGGGTCCAGCCAAAACGTACCGAGCACGAACCAGGGCCTCAACGTGCAGATGGCGAACTGGTACGTCGCCAGCAAGCAACTGGGCAAGCTCAGCTTGGGGAAGAATGCGCTCGCCGCGAAGAGCGCCGCCATGTTCACCGACCTTTCTGGTACGCAGGTCATCGCCAACTACGTACTGTTCGATGGTGGGGCATTCTTTCTGCGCTCGAACGGTGCGCTGACAAATCTGCGTTGGGGTGATTTCGGCTACTGCTACGCTCAACAGAGGCCGTGGGGTGGAGACTGCGACGGCATCGTTATGAACGGGATACGTTATGACAGCCCGACTTTCGCAGGCTTCTCGACATCGGCGAGTTGGGGCGAAGACGACGACTGGGAGATCGCAGCCCGCTACGCCGGTCAGGTCAGCGGCTTCAAACTTGCGTTCGGGATCGGCTACTCGGTTAACACTGACGTGAATACGCAGCCGCCGCCAGTTTCGGTGCGCAAGAATTCGGAATATTTTCAAGCGGGAGGCTACGCACAACACCTCGCCACCGGTCTGTTTCTTCATGCCGCCTATGGCTCAGAAGACAATCACGGCGAGCGCACACTGGCAGGATTCACCGAGCCCAACTCCCACCAATGGTACCTGAAGGGCGGCATCCGTCGTCAATGGTCGCCCCTCGGCTCAACCGTCATTTACGGCGAGTACGGCGCCTACATCGATCAACTATCGCCCACGGCATTAGCAGCGGGCGCCACATCGAGTGAGTTCGAGCGGTTTGGGTTTGGTTTTGTGCAGGAAGTCGACGCTGCGTCGATGTCTCTTTGGATCAAATATCGCGAGCATCACGCCGACATAGACGGCGCCTCCATCGGGGACATTGACGACTTCCGTTACGTCTCGACCGGCGCGCTGATCAACTTCTAGGGCGATTCAAGCTGTCTTGGCGAAGCTCGAGGAGGATTCATTAGTCAATCGAGGTCTCGTTACCACTGTCAGGTAAAGGCTTGCTCGACTTGGTCCCGACGCATCAAAGATAAGCACGGTCGTCGCGCCTTGACGAGCGCCAGATCGATACCGGCGTCGTCGACGATGTAGCCGTTGGAATCGGAGCAAGCGACGACCTTGCCGCCGAACTCGGCGATCTTCTCGATGGCGTAGATGGCGACGTTACCCGATCCCGAGACCGATACTCTGCGCCCGTCAAACGATTGGCCCTTGGTGCCAAGCATGCTCTCGACGAAGTACGTAGCGCCGTATCCGGTCGCCTCGGTGCGTGCTCGCGATCCGCCATAGGTCAATCCCTTGCCGGTCAGGACGCCGGCCTCGTAGCGGTTGGTCAGACGCTTGTATTGCCCGAACATGTAACCGATCTCGCGGCCGCCGACGCCGATATCGCCAGCAGGCACGTCGACGTTCTCACCGAGGTGGCGATGCAGCTCGGTCATGAAAGACTGGCAGAAGCGCATGATCTCGCCGTCGGAGCGACCGCGCGGATTGAAGTCGGATCCGCCCTTGCCGCCGCCGATGGGCATACCGGTCAACGCATTCTTGAAGGTCTGTTCAAAGCCGAGGAATTTGATGATGCCGACGTTGACCGAGGGATGGAAACGCAAACCGCCCTTGTAGGGGCCAAGCGCCGAGTTGAATTGAACGCGGAAGCCGCGGTTAATCCGGACCTGCCCTTGGTCATCGACCCATGGGACGCGAAAGATGACTTGCCGCTCTGGCTCGCAAAGCCGCTCGATCAGAGCTCCGTTGGCATAACGCGGGTGCTTAGCCACCACGCGACCGAGGCTGCCCAGTACCTCCTTTACTGCCTGGTGGAATTCGTCTTCGCCGGCATTCCGATGGAGGACCTCTGCCAGAATGGGGGTAAGTTTTTCGTCGATGTGCATCACTGTCGTCGCAAGTCCAATGTGAGATTTTATTCAGCGTCAGCCGACCGCTCGTCGCTGGCGACGTTCGGCGGATGGCGCATGACCTTGAGTGGGGTGAGCCGGTGCGGGCGGTCATCGTGACCGAGCAACGGTATCGTCTGCCCTGTAGACAGGCCGATGAGTGCAGCGCCGATCGGCGTCAGGATGGAAACCCTGTTCTGCTCGATGTTTGCTTCGCCGGGATAGACGAGTTGCACACAGCGCCGGTTGCGTTCGTCGATCTCAAACTCGACCCACGAATGCATGCGCACAACGTCGGAAGGGAGATCATCGTCGCGCACGATATCGGCGCGTTCGATTTCGGCCAGCAGGATGCGGGCAACCGATTCAGCACGGCCAGCAAGCGCAGCTGCGGTCGCGAGCGCGCTCAACCGGCGCTCTTCTGACACGCCAAGTGTGATGCGAGGTAGCGAGTTGGTTGGAGGATGAAAGTTCATGACGTCCTCAGAGCATGAGTCAGCGCACGAATGACGCGTGGCGCACGCGTCACCCCGCACGATCCGTGCTCTTGAAAGTTCGGAAAAAAGGAGATGAAGGTCCCGGCTTCTCGCGCGCGGAGGCGCGCTCAGGCCGGGCTACGAGCCTGCGGCTTCTCGACCCTCTTGGGGGAGCTTCAGATGGTATGCGAGCATGCTCATGCCTAAATAATGGGCAGATTAAATTCGCGTGTCAACGACCGTCTGACGAGGCTGGCGGTGGCGCTGCGCGCTGGAATATTCAGTCACTTATCCAAAGCTGAATTGCGCGTCCGCCTTGTTGCCCCGGGACCGCGGTGTCACGCTTGCGGCTGCATTCTGCAAGGCTCCGGCAGGTGGCGACACTTTTGCGTCGCGCGACATTTCTGGCCGGGGTGTCACAAACTGAGGGAGGTTGACCACCTTGGTTGCAACGATTGATCGCGCGCGCCTAGTTGCCCGGGGCACTGCACGCGCAAAGCGGCTTATCGATAATGTGCTGGAGTCGGTAAGCCCAGTCTATCGAGGACATCAGGATCAAGTCTTCGGCGCCACAAGCTACGCGCAATGTGGCGAGGATCTCATCGCCGCGAACGTCTTCAAGCTGCTGGGCGTGGAGCGCCCCAGCTACCTCGATATCGGCGGGCATCATCCGCTCCACTGCAGCAACACGGCGTTCTTCTATATGGCCGGCAGCCGCGGCGTGGTCATCGAGGCCAACCCTGACTTGATCGCTCCTTACCGCGCCGCGCGTCCCGAGGACCTCGTGGTCAACGTCGGCGCGGCAAGCCGTAGCGGCCATATGAAGTACTATCGCATCGACAGAACGAGCGGCCGGAACTCGTTCTCAGAGGAGTCGGCGCGTGCGTTCGTCGAGGCGTACCCCCAGTTCCGCATCCAGGATGTGCTCGATATCGAGGTCTGCAGCCTGGGGGAGATCATCGAACGCTACTGCAACGGGCGCTTTCCCGATTTTCTCAGCATCGATGTCGAAGGGCTAGATACCGAGATCCTGCGATCGTACGACTTCGCGACGCGCCCGATGGTTATCTGCGCGGAGTTCGTCAGTGCTGGCAGCGAAGCCGGCGATTCGATATCGAGCGTGCTCAGCGCGCACGGCTATCTGCTTTACGCACGCACGTGGGGCAACGGCATCTATCTGACGCAAGAGGTAGCGCGGCAGCTCAGCATCCCCTCGGCGGCGAGCAAATAGGCTTCGGATTACGGGCGGCTCCGGCTGCCCGTCCGCGCATCGGACGTTACGCCTGTTTATTTAGCCAATTACTTGCGCCGCGGGCCGCCTGCAGCGCGACCCAGCCATTGCTTATGACGGGTCGATAAAGCCAGCCTGTGCGACAGGTGTTCCCATCTAAGACCAACAGCTTCCCGGGACAGTCTCTCTGGCACTTTACGGATGTTATAACATCCGATATGGATCGACTCAGCCAAGGAGAACCCCAGCCATGGATCGCGATCTCAGCGCCCACCTTCAGACCGCATCGCAGGAGCCCGACGGGCGCCTGCCCGTGACAGTGCTTTCCGGCTTTCTCGGCGCCGGCAAGACGACACTGCTCAATCACGTCCTCAACAACCGCGAGGGACGGAAAGTGGCGGTGATCGTCAACGACATGAGCGAGGTGAACATCGACGCCGACCTCGTCATGGGCGGTGGCGCGAACCTGTCGCGCACCGAGGAAACGCTGGTTGAGATGTCGAACGGATGCATTTGCTGCACGCTGCGCGATGACCTGCTGAAGGAAGTTGATCGGCTGGCGAGGGATGGGCGCTACGACTATTTGCTGATCGAGTCGACGGGTATCGCCGAGCCGCTGCCGGTGGCGGCGACATTCGAGTTCCGCGATGAGGAGGGTAAGAGCCTTTCAGATATTGCGCGGCTCGACACCATGGTGACGGTCGTCGATGCGGCGAACCTTCTGCGCGATTATTCCTCGCAAGACTTTTTGAAAGACCGCGGCGAGGTCGCCGGCGAAGAAGATGAGCGCTCGCTGGTCGGGCTGCTCGTCGAGCAGATCGAGTTTGCCGATGTGGTTGTGCTGAACAAGACAGACGTCGCCGCGCCTCGCGAAGTCGAGCTAGCAAAATCGATCGTGCGGGCGCTCAACGCCGATGCACGGATCATCGAAACGAACCACGGGAAGGTGGCGCTCGGCGATATCCTGGATACGGGCCTCTTCTCGTTCGACGCTGCGCATCAGCACCCGACGTGGTTCAAGGAGCTGAACGGCTTCAAGGAGCATCAGCCGGAGACCGAGGAGTACGGTATATCGAGCTTCGTTTATCGAGCTCGTGGTCCGTTCGAGCCGGCAAAGCTGCACGCGTTCTTCGGCAAATCCTGGCCGGGCGTTGTGCGCGCGAAAGGTTTCTTCTGGCTCGCATCCCGCCCAGCCTTCGTCGGCGAGATGTCCCAGGCAGGCCCGCTCGTGCGGACAGAAGCCATGGGTTACTGGTGGGCCGCCGTGCCGAAGAAGAACTGGCCTGATGACGATGCGCTCGTAGCGCGCATCAAGAAGGGCTGGCACGCGCAGTGGGGCGACCGGCGACAAGAGCTGGTATTTATCGGCACTGGCGAGATGGATGAGGCGCGCATCAGGACAGAACTCGACGCGTGCCTGATGAAGTTGCCCGAGACCGGCGAGGTGGACACCAAAGCGTGGTTGCGCCTCGATGATCCATTCCCGCGCTGGCAACGAGATGCGGCCTGATGAGCACCCTCTTCAAACGCTACCAGTTCGCCGGCGCCAGCCTGCCGATAAGCTCCCACGTCTACGCGTCCGATCTGCCGAGCCTGCTGCGCCGCTGGAGCGAGCCCGGCTGCCGGCTTGCCCTCTGGCAACGCCAACCCGCGCCGGACTTGGTGCGGCGGCTCGATGCTCTTGCATTCGAAGCGCTGCCCACGGGCCGCTTCGTTTCGACGCCTGAAGAGGCTGGCCGAAAGTTAAATGCATGCCTGCTTGCAAGTCCGTTGAGCGATGCAAAGCTCATTACCGCACTGAGCCACGACATGGCGCATCTCGTCACGCTGTTCGCCAGCGCCACGTCAGCGAACGAAGTCGAAGTGCGCATAGAGGCCGTGCGCGATGATGCGTGCCGGAAGTTCCATGCCGACGTTACGCTCGGTCGCCTCGTTTCGACATACGTCGGGCCTGGAACGGTGTGGGTGCCCGCGGAAAATGCCGCGGACGCCTTGAGCCTGCAGGACGACTATGCCGGCCCGCAGGAGCAGATGCCGCGATTTTCGGTGGGGATCATGGGCGGATCCGAGACGGCCGAGAAAGCACTGGTGCATCGGTCGCCGCGCATTGCCGGCACCGGCGCATTCAGACTGTTCTTTTGCGTCGATCGCCCGATCCGCCCCCGCGCCACGCTGCATTGAAGAAAAACAAAAACAGGAGGTCATCGGCGATGGATGCCGTCGTAGCGAACCCGTCACGTCCCCACCGGGCCAAGCCGACGCGAGAGAGCGCCGAGGCCGCCGTGCGCACGCTGATCGAATGGGCGGGCGATGATCCTGACCGCGAGGGTCTGCTTGGAACACCGGGACGCGTGGTGCGCGCGTATGAAGAGTTCTTCTCCGGTTACGGGGAAGACCCCGTCGAGATTCTGCGAACGACATTCGAGGAGGCCGCCGGCTACGATGAGATCGTGATGCTGCGCGACATTCGCCTCGAATCCCATTGCGAGCACCACATCGTGCCGATCATCGGGCGTGCGCACGTTGCCTATTACCCTTCGCGGCGCGTGGTCGGCATCTCCAAGCTCGCGCGGCTCGTGGAGATCTACGCCAAGCGGCTGCAGATTCAGGAAGTGCTGACGGCTCAGGTTGCCGATGCGATCGACACCGTTCTAAAGCCGCGCGGGGTGGCGGTCGTCATCGAAGCGGCGCACCAGTGCATGACGACTCGCGGCATCAAGAAACCGGGTGTCGTTACCATCACCAGCCGCATGCTCGGTTGCTTCAAGACGGAACCTGAAACGCGAGCCGAGTTTTATCGGCTCGCCTCGGCACGACCGCTCGATCCGGCATAACAGAGCGATGGTCACGAGCATTGGTGCGCGTCATCGAGCCGGTGCCCCCGCGATCAAGGATCGGGAAGCGGGCGGTCGGTGCGCGCCCGCTCTCGCGAGGTGCCGATCATGATCAGCTCGTTGAGGTTCTCGGGCGTCAGATAGCCGACGAGGCGATCGTCGGCATCGATGATACCGATGAAGCGCGCACCCGTTGAGCGCATCGCGTCGACGGCCTGATCGAGCGTGGCGTCGAGGTGCAGCGTCGGCACGTCGGCGGCCATGATCTCCAGCACTGGCCGCTCGCCCTCCCCTGCGCGCAAGGCCTCGATGATCGCCCTGCTGTCGATGAAGCCGCGCAAGTGGCCGCCGCCGTCGAGAACGGGAAACTCGTGCTGCGTGGTATGCAGCAGTTTCGCTGCCGCGTCGTCCGCCGTCCCACCGACACCAATGGACTCGAAGCGGGTGATCATCGCGTCAGTGATGCGGCGCCCGCGTATGACCTCGCGCATCTCGACGTCGCCCGCCTCGCCGGAGGCCGCAAGGAAGATGAATGCCGCGACGAGGATCAGCATCGGATTGCCCATGAAGCCGAGAAAGGCAAAGCCGATCGCCATGGCCTGACCGATTCTGGCTGCCACGCGGGTCCCGCGCGGGAAGCCCATTTTCATCGCCAAAAGCGCGCGCAGCACGCGGCCGCCATCCATCGGGAAGGCGGGAATGAGATTGAAGACCAGCAATATGATGTTCGCTATGGCGACCTGCGCGAGGAAACTCGACTGCAGAGCCTCGAGGGACATCTGATTGATCGTGAGGCGCAAACCGAGCGCTGCTATGAGCACGAGTGCGATAACGAGGTTGACGGCAGGACCGGCGAGCGCAACGACGATCTCCTGCGACGGCTTTTCAGGCATGCGCTCCATCGAGGCGACGCCGCCGATGGGCAGCAATGTCACGTCAGGGGTGCGGATGCCGTAGCGTGCGGCGGCCCAGATGTGGCCGAACTCGTGCAGCACCACACAGGCAAACAGCACGAGAATGAAAAGAACACCGGCAATGGCACCGTGCGCCCCGCCATGTTGCCATTGCACGGCGGCGATCCATGCGATGAGAAGCAGGAACGTCAGGTGCATGCGGACGGCGGTGCCGCCCCATGTGAAAAGCTTAATCGACCAGCCCACGCCTCAGCTCCGTGATGCCCCGACACGCTCAATATAGGGTGCCGGGGGGCATCGCGAAACGTTGGCGCCGGCTTCGGTCAGGGCGCGAGGGTGATAGCCGGGGCCGGCTCGCTCGGATCCCGGTCCATTTCGGCGATCTGGTCGACGGCGCCGTCGCGGCCGTAAATGTCTGGGCGGAACTCGACTTCGCCATCGCGCTCGGCCCAAGCCGTGATGTAGGTGAAATACACCGGGATGGGGCGCGTGAGATTTACGTCCACGGCCTGGCCTGACTCGACAATTTGCTGGGCGCGGCCGGGCTGCTCCCAACCAGGCTCGTAGTGAGCGATCCAGTCGGCGAGATCGAATACGCCCTCAACACGCACGCAGCCGGCGCTGAAGGCGCGCGAGCGCTGGCCGAAGAGCTGCTTCATGGGCGTGTCGTGCATGTAGACGCCGTGCTCGTTGGCCATATCGATGCGCACGAGGCCGAGCGCGTTCTGCGGTCCAGGATCCTGGCGGAACTTGAGGCGTTGCGCTTCGGGCGAATGCCAATCGACGGTCTGCGGATCGAGCTCGCGCGAACCGGCCGGATCGAGAACGCGGATCTTCTCGTTCTGCAGATAGTCCGGTTCCTTCAACAGGCGCGGAATGAGATCAAGGTGGGCCACGCTATCGGGCACGCGCCAATACGGGAAAAAGTTGAGGGCGCGGATGGTGGCCTTCACGGATGGCGATTGGCGCTCGGTGCGGCCGACAATTACGCGATGACGTTGCTGCACCTCGAAGCGCTCGACCGCCTCGAGCTGGAATGCCGGCACATTGACGAGGACATACCTCTCCTCGATCGCCGTCGACATCAATTCGCGGATGCGGCCGATGTTGAGGCGAAGCTGGTTGATACGCTCATCGACAGTCATGTTGAGCGCAGGGTAGGTGGAACGCTCAATGCGTCCGGTGGGGCGCAGGCCATGACGACGCTGGAAGTTCCTCACCGCATTGGCGAGCTCTTCGTCGAACGTATAGGAATTGTAGTACTGCGAGCGCGGACGCAGGTCGCCGCTGGCGATCAATCTTTTGCGCAGGATCGGAACGCGGTCATCGTCCTCACCCTCACGCATCATGCGACCGGCAGGTACGATGGGCCAACCGCCTTGCTGGGCAATGTCCTGATAACGCGCGATGGCTTTCTCCATCGAGATGATCATCTCGTCGGAGCGCAGCGGCACCGCATCGGGACGCAGATCGTCGAGTGGTTCGGCCTGACGCGCAGCGCGTTCGCGCGCACGGTCCTCCTGACGGCGGCCCGAGTAGTCAGGCGTGCCGGAACCCGTGAGACTCTCCCACCAATTCGCCTGAGCTTGTTGCGCAAGCGCTGGCGCGGGCAAAGCAAACAGCAGACCGACCAAAAGGGCCGCAGCAACTGCGTCGCATTTCCCTGCGCAATGAGCGAAGAGATGCAAACCGTAGAGTCGCGCCCGCGCGCGATATGCCAGCATGAAATCGTCCCACTTTTGCCCGGTCTGCGACAGACCGGTCGTCCCGCCGCCGCGGCGCAACCCCTTATGGCAACCGCACTTCCGTCGTTGAACGTTGTCGTCTCAATAGCCGCCAGGATATGGCCAAACCAAGACGGTTGCGCGTGCTCCGCTTGTCTCGTGCACGCGATAGCCTTTGTCGCGATGCGATTTGGTCGCACGCAGAGCCGGTTTCAAGGCACATCAGCGTGCCAAAAAGTGATCCCAGCCGAGTTTACCGAACGACATGATTTCGCCGGCTGGGTCGATGGCGACTGCACCGGCTGGCCCTGTTGTTACCACCCCGATGCGGGTCACGGGTATTCCGGCGGCGCGCGCCAGGTCCTCGAACTGGGCAACCTTGGCCGGGCTTACCGTTGCGAGTACCTCATAGTCCTCGCCACCAGACATTAGATCGGCAAGGTCGGTTTCCTCTGTGGAGATGGCTTTTCGCGCTGGCGACGAAAGGGGGATCAGCGTTGCCTGCAGGCGTCCGCCGACGCCGGATGCCCGGCAAAGCCGGTCAAAGTCCTTCATCAGACCGTCGGAGACATCCATGGCAGAGGATGCGCAGGCGCGCAGGGCGGGGCCAAGCGCCAGAGGTGGCCGCGGGCGGGATAATCTGTTTTCGAGATAAGCGCACGCCTCGGCATCGAGCCCAGCGCGGTTGGCTAGCTGCGGGTCGTGACGGAGCGCGAGACCGAGCGCGGCGTCGCCGATGGTGCCGCTGACAAAGGCGATGTCGCCAGCACGCCCGGTCGTCCGCTGCACCATGCCGCCGGATGGTACGGTGCCAAATGCCGTGATCGACACGGAGAGCGGCCCAGGTGTGCGGTCAGTATCTCCGCCGATGAGATGACAGCCGAATGCGGTCTGGGCGTTTCGCAATCCGCCGCTGAAGGCGGCGAGCCAGGACCGATCGAGGTCGCGAAGCGCCAGGTTCATCACGTAGCCGAGCGGCACGGCGCCCTTGGCAACGAGATCGGAAACGTTGACGGCGAGTGCCTTCCACGCAATCCCGCCGGGTTCATCGCCGGGCAAGACGTGCACGCCGGCGATGACGGCGTCGGTGGTGACGATCAACTCATGCCCGGACGGCACAGCGATCGCTGCGCAATCGTCTTTCAGACCGTAGGCACCAGGAAAGCCGTCGCTGAGCGGGGCGAAGAACTCGGCGATCAACGCCTCTTCGCCGCCCAAGCTCCCCGCGCGCTGCCGGTCATTTTCCGGCATCGCGGTTGAACTCGGCCGGGCGCAGCTTGCGCGCCAGTTTGTCGAGCACGCCGTTGACCACTTTCGGCTCGTCGTCGGAGAAGAACGAGTGGGCGACGTTGATATACTCGTTGATGACAACGCGGTGCGGAACGTCCGGGCGCTCCATCAGCTCGAACACACCGGCACGCAGGATGGCGCGCACAATGGCGTCGATGCGCACGAGGCGCCAGCCCTCGGCGAGCTGTTGGTCGACGAGCGGATCGATGTCGCGCTGACGGCGCACGACACCGCGCAACAGCTCGGCGAAGAAGGCCGGGTCGGCACCCGCCGCCGCCTCATCTCCAGGCAGCTTGGGGAAACGCAGGCGCACGAACTCGTCGATCACCGCGTTGAGATCCGTGCCTGCGAGATCCATCTGATAGAGGCCTTGCACGGTCGCCACGCGGGCCGCCGTGCGCGGCGCGAGAGCAATCTTGCCCGGGATCGGCGTCGCGTTGCTCGCGGTGGTCATACGTTTTGTCCCTCGAACTCGCGCTGTAGCTCGATTAGGCGCAGACAAGCGCGCGCAGCGTCGGCTCCCTTACTGCTAATGCCGCCGCGGGCGCGGGCAAGGGCCTGCTCCTCGTTCTCAACTGTTAGAATGCCGTTGCCGACGGGAACGGAATGCTCGGTCGCAATTTGCATGAGCCAGTGGTTGGCGTTGTTGCAGACGATTTCGAAGTGATAGGTCTCGCCACGGATCACGCACCCCAGCGCGACAGCGCCATCCCACTTGCCACCCGCTGCGCGACCAGGAATGAGCCCGCTCGCGACCGCCTGCTGCAACGCCTGGGGGATCTCCAGCGCGCCGGGCACCGTGATGCGATCGTAGGCGACGCCCGCCTCGTCGAGTGCGGCTTCAGCGCCGGCGATGAGCTCGTTGCCGATCTCCTCGTAGAAGCGGCCTTCGATGATGAGGACGCGCGCACTCATCGGTCCTTTGCTGGACTTCGGCGCGCGCGGCTTGTCGGGCTTTACGATCATCTCTTACTCAATTTTTCTTGTGTCGACGATGCGCAGTCCGAAGCCTTCGAGGCCGACGTAGACGTGGGCTGGCGAATTGGTCATGAGGATCATGTCGCGAACGCCAAGATCGGTGAGGATCTGCGAGCCGATGCCGATCTCCACCTGGCGGCGTTCCTGCGCACCCGCGGCCGGCTTCTTCGGCTGAACGCGCGAGGCGATCCATTCCGACATCAGTCGGGGGCGCAGGTCGCGGATGAGCACGACGACGCCACGCCCTTCGCGCTCGATCATGCGCAGAGAGTTGGTGATCTGCGAGGTGTCGCCGGCTTCGCCGACGCCGAGGACATCGCCGAGCAGATTGACGGCGTGGACGCGCACGAGAACGGGACCCGGCTCAGTCAGATCACCTTTGACGAGCGCCAGATGCTCGGCGGGCTCGACGGTCGTCTCGTAGACGTGCATGTCGAAGCGGCCGACCGACGTCGCAATGTTCGTCTTGGCGACAGGACGCACGATGTGGTCGTTGCGCAGGCGGTAGGCGATCAACTCGTCGATTGCACCGATCTTCAGGCCGTGCCGTTGCGCGAAGGTGACGAGATCGGGCAGGCGCGCCATGGTGCCGTCGTCGTTCATGATCTCGCAGATGACAGCAGCGGGATAAAGACCGGCGAGGCGTGCGAGATCGACCGACGCTTCAGTGTGTCCAGCGCGGATCAGCACGCCGCCTTCCCGGGCGACGAGCGGAAACACGTGGCCCGGCGAAACGATGTCGTCGGCGCTCTTGGTGGGGTCGATGGCGGTCGCGATCGTGCGTGCGCGATCGGCCGCGGAGATACCGGTAGAGATCCCCTCGCGCGCCTCGATCGACTGCGTGAAGGCGGTGCGATTGCGCGAGCGGTTGTTGCCCACCATGGCGGCGAGCTGAAGCTCGCTGGCGCGTGCCCCCGTCAGCGTGAGGCAGATCAGACCGCGTCCATACCGCGCCATGAAGTTGACAGCGTCGGGCGTTGCCATCTGCGCAGGGATGACGAGGTCGCCCTCGTTCTCGCGCTCCTCGGCATCGACGAGGATGACCATCCGACCATTGCGCATGTCTTCGAGGATCTCAGGGATCGACGACAGGCAGCCACGGCCTTCCGAGATGGCGTATTTGCCAACTTCGTGCGTCACGGGCGAAACTCCAGGAGCCGCGCGATATAGCGCGCGAACAGGTCAACTTCCAGGTTGACCATCTGCCCGGGGGTTTTCGCGCCCCAGGTGGTCACCGTCAAGGTGTGCGGAATGAGGTTGACGCCAAAGCGGCAATCGGAAACCTCGTTGACAGTCAAGGAAACGCCGTCAAGAGCGACCGAGCCTTTCGGGGCGATGTAAGGGGCAAGGTGCTCGGGCACCTCGAAGGAAAAGCGCTGGCTTTCCCCGTCTGCCACGATGTCAACGATGCGGGCGGTGCCGTCAACGTGGCCGGTGACAAGATGCCCGCCCAACTCCTGACCTAGTCGCAACGCCTGCTCGAGGTTGATCTTCTCGCCGGGCTTCCAGCCGCCGAGCGTCGTCTTACCGCAGGTCTCGTTGGAGACGTCGACGGTGAAGACGCTTCCCGTCCCCTCGCTGGCGATCGACGTCATGGTCAAGCAGCATCCGTTACACGCCATCGAGCCGCCAACCTCGAGCCTGTCGGCTGGAAAATGCGAGCGGATGGTGAAGCGGCCTCCATCGCGCGCGATGACCTCGCCAGTGTCGGTGACTATCCCGGTGAACATGCCCTGGCTTTCCTTCCTGCCTTAGCGTCTTTCGTTGTCCGTCTAGCGGCGGATGCCGCGATGCCACGGCCGGCGGAACGCGATCATATCGTCACCGCCGATCGTTCGCCGATCGTAAATGTCGAAGCCTTCGCTGGAGATATAGCGGCCGAGGGCGGCTATAGCGCATGCGGGGGACAGCTCGGCGCCGTCAGGCCCGCGAGCGTGGAACATCACGGCCTCGTCGACAAGGCCAGCGTTGGAAAAGGCGGCCCAAGTTGCTGGACCACCTTCAACGAGAAGCCGCGTCACGCCCTTGGCGACCAAAGCTTCCATGATGGCCGGGAGCCATAGCTCGCCTGCTACCAGCCGGGTGGGGATGATCGCTGCTCCCTTGTCTGCCAAGGCTGACGCGTCCGAGCCTTCGGGGCACACGACCCACAGAGGCATTTCGCGCGCTGTGCTTGCGAGCCTGGATCGCTCAAGTCCTTCAAGCGAGCGCGCGAGGACGATGCGTATGGGCGAGTTGGCAGCCAGCCCCGGCAGTCGACAGTTGAGCAGCGGGTCGTCGTCGAGCACAGTGCGGCGGCCGACAAGGATGGCATCGGAACGCGCGCGGAGCAGGTGTCCGGCCGATCTTGCGCCCTCCCCTGTCACCCATGTCGGCTGGCCCTCACCGCCGCGCGGGACTGCGCCCTTGGCATCAAGGGCAAGCTTGAGCGTTACCAACGGGCGGCGCTCCGTGACGCGGAGGATGTGTCCTGCCGTCACCCAGTGCGCGGCGTCTGCCAACACATTGCGCTGCACGGCAAGACCCGCCTGGCGCAGGCGCGCCAGGCCGCGGCCGGCGACGCGCGGATCGGGATCCTCGATACCGCAGACGACGCGCGCCAGGCCCGCCGACACGATCGTGTCGGCGCACGGCGGCGTGACCCCATAGTGCGAACAGGGCTCCAAGGTGACGTAGATCGTGGCGCCACGGGCGCGCTCCCCGGCGCGCGCTATGGCTTGAGGCTCTGCATGCGGGCGGCCGCCAGGCGCAGTCCAGCCGCGGGCGATGACCTCGCCGGTGCGCTCATCGGCAATCACGGCGCCGACCGCGGGATTGGGAGCCGTGCGACCGAGGCCGCGCGCGGCAAGGCGGAGCGCGATGCGCATCATCTGGATGTCAAACCCGCTGGGCTCGGACGCGCCCATTGCTCAATGCTTCTTGAGGCGAGCTGTCTCCACAACGGAGGTTTCGAAGGCGATGTGCTGGGTTGTGTCGTGGTCGCCGACGACCGGCTCGGCAGCGATTTCGCCGAGCACCTCATGGAAGTCGGCAGCCTCGCGGAAGTCGCGATAGACGGAGGCAAATCGCACGTATGCAACGGGGTCGAGGCCGCGCAACGCCTCCATGACAAGACCGCCGATGGTGGACGAGGCGACCTCGCTCTCGCCTGCACTTTCGAGCTGGCGAACGAGGCCTGACACCATGCGCTCGACGCGGTCGCTATCGACAGGACGCTTGCGCAGCGCGATCTCGACGGAGCGCATCAGCTTGTCGCGATCGAACGCGACCTTGCGGCCGGAGCGCTTGACCACGGTGAGTTCGCGCAGCTGCACGCGCTCGAAGGTGGTGAATCGGCCACCGCAATCGGGGCAGACGCGGCGCCGGCGGATGGAGGCGTTCTCCTCAGTCGGGCGGCTGTCTTTGACCTGCGTATTCTCGCCGGCGCAGTAGGGGCAGCGCATGGCGCGACACTCCTTGAGGGTTATTGGTCTTTGTTATTGAGGCTCGTAGCTGCGGCCAGCTTCGGTATCGACTCGTAGCCGAATTCCGAGGCAGTTGAAACGGCCTGCCAAACATCGCTGTGGGGCAGATTCGCCTTTCACGCTCATGGCTTCTGCTTCTCACGCGCCTCGAACGCATCGCGCGCTGCGATTACCTGCTCGAGATGCTCTTCTGCCCACGAGCCAAGGCTGCGGACGAGGTCCGACAATGAGCGGCCGAGCGGGGACAATTCATACTCGACCCGAGGCGGCACCTCGTGATGATCGATGCGGTTGACGATGCCGTTGCGCTCCAACTCGCGCAGCGTCTGCGTGAGCATTTTCTGTGACACTCCGCCAATCAGCCGCATGAGATCGCTGTTGCGCATGCGGCCATCGCGCAGCGCGGGCAATATCAGCAGCGTCCACTTATCAGCGATGAGCTCCAGAATCGCACGGGAAGGGCACGCCTCGACGTAGACGTTCGTCGGGGGCGGTTCGGGATTGGTTGGCGACCCAAAAAGGCCGCGGGTGAGCACGTGCTTGCTGACCATGGATACGTCACGTCGCAGGTAGTTACCAAAAGGTGCGTACTTCACTGGTGGTGCCCCTAGCATATATCCCCGCTCACAGGGATTTCAACCAACTGGAGCACGGGACATGACTAGAGTTGCAATCGTCTATCATTCAGGCTTCGGGCACACTGCCGTCGTCGCCGAGCACGTTGCCAAGGGAGCCGGGGCGGTTCCCGGGGCAACCGTCAAGCTGATCAAGGCGGACGAGCTGTCCTCGCCCGACGCCGGCCCGTGGGCCGAACTCGCCCAGGCCGACGCGATCATCTTCGGCGCGCCGACATACATGGGCTCGGCGTCCGCCGTCATGAAGCAGTTCATGGATGCGTCCTCGAAGGTCTGGTACGCGCGCGGCTGGAAGGACAAAGTCGCTGCCGGCTTTACCAACTCGGCCAGCCAGTCGGGCGACAAGCTGTCGACGCTGGAGCAGTTCTCTGTCTTTGCTGCGCAGCACGGCATGATCTGGGCTGGCAACACGATGCTGCCCGGAAACAATTCGAGCGGTGGCTCGGTCGAGGACGACAATCGACTCGGTGCGTTCCTCGGCCTGATGACGCAGTCCAATGCCGACCAGGGTCCGGATGTTACGCCTCCGCGCAGCGACCGGCACACAGCGGAATTGTTCGGTCAGCGCATCGCCGAAGTGGCGGCCCGGTGGGCGAGCGGGGCAGCGCAGCGCCAGGCTGCGTAAGTCATCCCAAAAGCAAAAAGGCCGGCTGCGGGATCTCTTCCGCAGCCGGCCTTTTTAATTGCGCCGATCTCAGTAGATCGGGAAGCGCTCGCAGAGGGCGATGGCCTGAGCCTTCACCTTCTCTTCGACGGCGCCGTTGCCGGCCTCGCCGTTCTTTGCCAGGCCGTCGAGAACCTCGGAGATCATGCGGCCGATCTCCTGGAACTCAGCGACGCCGAAGCCGCGCGTGGTGCCGGCCGGTGCGCCGAGGCGGACGCCCGAGGTCACCATCGGCTTCTCCGGGTCGAACGGCACGCCGTTCTTGTTCGTGGTGATGTTGGCGCGGCCGAGAGCCTTCTCGGAGATGTTTCCGGTCAGCTTCTTGGGGCGCAGGTCGAGCAGGATCAAGTGCGTGTCGGTGCCGCCGGAAACGAGCGCAAAGCCGTTGTTCACCAGCACTTCGCCCATCGCCTTGGCGTTCTCGATCACGTTCTTTGCGTAGATCTTGAAGTCGGGACGCAGCGCCTCGCCGAACGCAACCGCCTTACCAGCGATGGCATGCATCAGCGGGCCGCCCTGGATGCCAGGGAAGATCGCCGAGTTGATCTTCTTGGCGATGTCCTCGTCGTTGGTGAGGATCATGCCGCCGCGCGGGCCGCGCAGGGTTTTGTGCGTCGTCGTGGTGACAACGTGCGCATGCGGGAACGGGCTCGGGTGCTGGCCACCGGCGACCAGGCCGGCGAAGTGGGCCATGTCGACCATGAGGTAAGCGCCGATCTCGTTGGCGATGGCGCGGAACTCAGCGAACTCGATGTGGCGCGGATAGGCCGAGCCGCCGGCGATGATGATGCGCGGCTTGTGCTCAAGGGCGAGCTTGTAGACCTCGTCCATGTCGATGCGGTGCGTGTCGGGGCGCACCATGTACGACACCGGCTTGAACCACTTGCCCGACTGGTTCACAGGCGAGCCGTGGGTGAGATGGCCGCCGTGCGCAAGGCTCAGGCCGAGGATGGTGTCGCCCGGCTGTGCGAGCGCGTTGAACACGCCCTGGTTCGCCTGGCTGCCCGAGTTCGGCTGCACGTTGGCGAAGCCGCAGCCAAACAGCTTCTTGGCGCGGTCGATAGCGAGCTGCTCGACGACGTCGACGTACTGGCAGCCACCGTAGTAGCGCTTGCCGGGATAGCCTTCGGCGTACTTGTTGGTCAGGACGCTGCCGGCGGCTTCGAGCACGGCCTTGGAGACGATGTTCTCAGAGGCGATCAGCTCGATCTCATGCTGCTGCCGGCCAAGCTCGTTCTTGATGGCATCGGCGATTTCAGGATCGCTCTCGCTCAGGGTGGCGGAGAAAAATCCGCTCTTTGAGGGCTCGGCCTTGGCGTTCAACATTCGTGTTATCCTTGCTTCTCGGACGGATGAATGGGTGCATGCGGGCGGGCGGGCAGCCTGCAGTCTCCTACCATAGTAGGAGGGCGCCGCGCCGGGCTCAACCCGTACAGCTTCTTGCGGCTTCCAACTAGCGGTTTTTGCGGGGTGCGCCGAAGCGCGCAGGCGGCCTTATTCGGCCGCCAACCGCACGTACTCGCCCTTGGCGACCGGGCAAGCCTGCCAAAGCTCCGTCAGCGCGCTGATGAGCTGCTCGACCTGGGCTTCATTGTGCACCGGCGAAGGCGTCAGCCGGATCCGCTCGGTGCCTCGGGGCACGGTCGGATAATTAATGGGCTGGGCATAGATCGCGTAGTGCTCGAGGAGCGCGTCCGTTACGGCCTTGCAGTGCACCGGATCGCCGATGGCGACGGGCACGATGTGGCTCGGCGACTGCATAACCGGGAGGCCAGCGTCGGTGAGGCGGCCCTTGACCTCGGCGGCACGCTCCTGGAGCTGTGCGCGCTCGATCTGGCTCGACTTGAGGTGGCGGATGCTGGCGAGGGCACCTGCTGCGATGGCGGGTGCCAGCGAGGTGGTGAAGATGAAGCCGGCGGCGTACGAGCGGATGGCATCGCAGCAATCGCGCGAGGCAGCGATGTAGCCGCCCATGACGCCGAAGCCCTTGGCGAGCGTGCCATTGATGATGTCAACGCGGTGCATGACGCCATCGCGTTCGGCGATGCCGCCGCCGCGGGGCCCATAAAGGCCGACGGCGTGGACTTCGTCGAGGTAGGTCATGGCGCCGTACTTCTCGGCGAGGTCGCAGATCGCGCCGATGGGCGCGATGTGGCCGTCCATCGAGTAGACGCTCTCGAAGGCGATGATCTTCGGCGTGGCGCGATCATACTGCTTCAGCTGCGCTTCGAGGTCCTCGATGTCGTTGTGGCGCCAGATATGCTTGGGACCGCGCCCGTGGCGGATGCCGGCGATCATGGAGGCGTGGTTCTTCTCGTCGGAGAAGATGACGACCCCAGGGAAGAGCTGGGCAAGGGTGGCGAGCGTAGAATCGTTGGCGACGTAAGCCGAGGTGAACAGAAGCGCGGCTTCCTTGCCGTGCAGGTCAGCAAGCTCGGCTTCGAGCTGCACGTGATAGTGCGTGGTGCCAGAAATGTTGCGGGTGCCGCCCGAGCCGGCGCCGACCGTATCGATGGCCTCGTGCATGGCGGCGAGAACAGCCGGATGCTGGCCCATGCCGAGATAGTCGTTAGAGCACCAGACTGTGATGGGGCGCGCGGCTTCAGCCTCAACGAAGTGGTCGGCTGCAGGGTAGTCGCCGCGGCGGCGCTTCAGATCGGCGAATACGCGATACCGGCCTTCACGATGAATGGCGTCGAGCGCATCCCTGAACTGCTTTGCATAGTCCATCAGGCGACTTTCACTCCCCTAGGCATATTTTTCGTTATCATCGCCCGGCAATCCCCGGCGAGCAACGTGTCTATTGTCGCGCGACCGTTAAAGATGACAACGCGAATTTCAGCGATCTCCAAGCACGAAGCCTTGATGCCGGTCAACGGTGCACCGCGACATCTAATACGCGGATGCGACGTCGCCTACGCCGTCCTTTAGGTAAATATCCGGGCGAAACTGCGTAACTCCGTCAGGTGTCGCCCAGGCCGTCACGTAAGCAAAAAACAGCGGCACGGGGCGGCGAAGGCGCACAAACTTAGTCTCGCCGCTCTCTTTCAGTTGCGCGACCTGCTCAGGCGTTCCTTGTCCGGCGAGGAGCCATGCAGCGAGCTGCTCGATGTTTTGCACGCGCACACATCCTGAGCTGGCCGCTCGGAAATTACGGCCGAAGAGGGACTCCTTCGGGCTGTCGTGCATGTAGACAGAGCTCGAGTTGGCAAAGTTGATCTTCAGAAAGCCGAGCGGGTTGTCCTTTCCCGCGGCCTGCCGATACGAAAGCGAAAACGGCTGCGAGGAACTCCAGTCGATCGATTCCGGGTTGAGCTTCTTGCCACCCTGGTAGGCGTCAATACCGAACTTCAGGAGCACGTTGCCGCCCGACTTCTGCATGTCACGGCCCTTGGGGATCAGGTCCTCCTTGATGACCGTGGGCGGCAGCGTCCAAACCGGATTGAAGGCGAGGTCGGTGATCGTCGAACGCAAAAGTGGAGTGGGACGGTCGGGTTTTCCGACGACGCCCGAGTACCGCGCCACCACGGCGTTGTTCTCCACGGCCTCGATGTGCGCGGCGGGGATATTGACGAGCACGTAGCGCTTGCCGACGAGCTTCGTCAGGTCAGTGAGGCGAGTGAGATTGGCCTTCAATTGAGCCAAGCGCACCTCGGAGGGGACATTGAGGGCGGCGATGGTGCGCTTGTCGACGACGCCCGTCGGGGCGAGGCCGTTCGAGGCCTGGAAGCGCTTCACGGCCGTGTCGAGATCGGTGCCAAAGTGCTCGGGATAGTTCGTGTCGGAGGTGAGGTCGCCAGAGCGCGTCAGGCGGCGACGCAAAATTGCGACGGCCGGATCGGACGAGCCCTGCTCGAGTTCGACGTCGGGCACCAACGGGAAGCCGCCGCGGGCGACGATTTCCTCGTAATGGGCGATCGCAGCCTTCGTTGGAGCGAGATTGGCTTTCGACAGCGTCGGATAGCCCTTGGGCGGGTTCGATTGCCACTCGCGAACAAAGCTGCGGTCGTAGGTTCTATTATATTCGCCGGGCCCCTCGCCTACCGGGCCAAAGCGCAGAAAATCCTGCGCCACTCCGGGGGCGGCAATCGCCAACAGCCCCACGCTTGCGGCCGCAGCAGCGGCCAGCTTCCCCCACATCGAGCTCACGACAGCCCTCCCGTTTATGACAACGGCGTCATCGTCTTGTGGGCGTTGCGAAGTCCAACCACGCTGCATCTGGAGACGTTCGCGGCCCGCGTGCGCGAACGTAAGCCGGGGTCCGCGAGGAAGGCAAGCGATGCGCGGCGCGGAGAGCCAAAGGGGCTTAATATGCGAAGAGGAGCCGCGGTACACCGCAGCTCCTCATTGAGTTCGTCGCTATGCTGCGAAGCAGCAATCAGAGGCGATAGCGAATCTGATCGGACCAGAAGCGCTCAAGTCGAACGAGCGCCTTGTTGAGGTTGCGGAAGTCCTCTTCCGTGACCTCGCCAACGGTCTCAACAGAACCGAGCTGGCGCTGGTAGAGCTTCTGCACGACTTCGCATGCTTCCTTGCCCTTCTCGGTCAAGCTGACGCGGACAGAGCGGCGATCGGTTTCCGAACGCTTGTAGTGAAGATAGCCCATGTCGACGAGCTTCTTCAGATTGTACGAGACGTTCGAGCCGAGGTAGTAACCGCGCGTCTTGAGTTCACCTGCGGTCAGCTCGCTATCACCGATGTTGTAAAGCAGCAGCGCCTGTACGCTGTTGAGGTCGGCGCCACCAAGACGATCGAACTCGTCCTTGATCACGTCGAGAAGCAAACGGTGCAGCCTTTCGACGAGGCGCAGTGCTTGCAAATATTCCGATCGGAAGCTGTCTGTCTGAACTGGCGCACGATGGCGCGCCACATCGAGCGCAACACTCATAACTAGCCTCACACTGTTTGACGCCGATCCCGGGGAATTTTGTTTTTTCCGGGTTATGCCAACAGGTAGGGCATAAAACTAAAAGTCACCTAAATAGTCATAGTAAAAGAATAGTAGTCGGGGGTGCGCGGAACACTTTATTCAGCGAACCGCGCGTCCAAATTATACCCGTGCAGCCTGCATTTCCGGCCTTGTTGGCAGCACCATCTCATCGGGGCCCATGGGCACAAAATAATTGTCCACCATCTGCTCTGTCACATCAGAGATGGCCGCTGGATGCCACTTCGGATGGCCGTCCTTGTCGATTAGAACGGCGCGCACACCCTCGTAAAAATCATGCGCATCGAGGAAGCGGCAGGCGAGGCGATAATCGACGCATAAGGTTTGGCGAAGATCGAGGGTGCGTGCATCGCGAATGTGCCGGTGTGTAATCTTCAGAGATGTTGGCGAGCGCGAGAGAAGATCGGTAACGACGGCATTCGCCCATTCATTTTGCGATCCCGTCACTGCAGAGAGCCGTTCGATGATTTCTTCGACGGTGTCCGCGGAGAAGCACTTCTCAATAAGCGAAGCATATGGCGCCAGTTCGCCAGGTCCAGGATCGACATGGCGATCATCGAGCACGGTGTCGACGGGCCAGGTGTCGGCAAGTGCTGTCTTGATCTCATCGAAGCGCGCGGCAGGGATGCAGTGCGTCAGCAATCCCAGCGCATACGCATCGGCGGCCCCAATAGTGCGGCCGGTCAGCCCGAGGTACATGCCGATGGCATTGGGCATGCGCGAGAGTGCCCAAGCGGTGCCGACATCAGGGAAGAGCCCGATGGCGGTCTCGGGCATGGCGAAGCGGTAACGCTCGCCGGCAACGCGATGGGTGCCAAACAAAGTGATGCCGACGCCCGAGCCCATCACGGCGCCATCGATCAGCGAGATGGTCGGCTTGGAGAAGCACTCGTGCAGCCAGTTGAGCGCGTATTCATCCTTGAAGGCGAGGCGAGCGCGCTCGCGGTCGTCTCGTCCCCAGCCGACGATCTCGCGCACATCGCCGCCGGCACAGAACGCCCTATCACCAGCCGACTGGATGACGACGCAATAGGTTTGGGCCTCACGCGCAAAGCGCGGAAACGCCTCGGAAAGCTTGGCGCGCATGGCGGTGTTGAGCGCGTTAAGCGCGCGCGGTCGGTTCAGCGTGACCAGGGCACAAGACCCTTTGGCCTCGACCAGCAACTCCTCCGGAGCTGCTTCCACCGATCCTTCGGCCTGCATGTGCGTGTTGGACGTCACGTGTTCACAACTTTCTTCTCTGCGGGAGGTCACTTGCCGCGCCTCATCATCAATCGGACTGAATCCCCTATACACTGGAGGCGATTACGAAGAAACTTTGCGCGGTCGATTCGCTTTTTCCTTGGCCGAAGAAGCCGTGCCACACCCTCGAACGGTGGAGACGCGAGATATGTTGCGATTCGGTGCAGGGCTGACGGTGGCGCTTGGTGTGCTCGCGGGGCCCTTGAACCCTGCCATTGCAAAGCAGCCCGCACCGAAGGTCGAGCCGGCGCAAGTCCCGCCGCTGCCTGAGCGCAAAGATGCTAAGGCCTCTACCGCCCCGCCGGCCGACGTCTGGAGCCCGGCTGAAATTGCCGCGGCGAAGTCGCGCTGCGTCGCCGCGCTGAAACATATGGCTGCCGTTTACACCTACGAGGCGCCCATCAAGGACGGCGACTGCGGCGATCCGGCTCCAATCCGGCTAAGCAAGCTGTCAAACGTCACGTTCGAGCCTGCCGCACTCATCAATTGCGGCATGGTCGCCCCGCTCAATCAGTGGATTACGCGCGATCTGCAAACCCTGGCGCGCCGCCAACTCGGCGGTCGCATCACCAAAATCGGGGTGATGAGCGACTATTCTTGCCGCACTGCGCTTGGTCGCATCGGAAAAAAACTCAGCCAGCACGCCTATGTCGATGCACTCGATATCCGCGGCTTCGAGACCGACAAAGGGCGGCAAGTTGTTGTTTTGACCGGCTGGGGCGCTACAGAGCGGGATCTGGCCAAAGCCAAGCTGATCAAAGAGCAACAGCTCGCGCTCGCCGAAGCGGCGAAAGCGAAGGCGACCGACCCCAGCAAGACCGCCCCGTCAGCCGACAGCCACAGCATCCTCAAGCCTTCACGCCTGGACGGCAGCGACGTGGTGGCCGCTATCCTGCCCGGCGGCGTCAATCAGCATCAGAAGGCCGCTCGGCTGGGCGGGCCCGCGGATAAGTCACCCGGCGCGGACAAGGCGCCGAAGCAGTCCGTTGCGACGGCGGGCACCAAACCGATCAAGCTGAGCAAGGCAGCGCTTGCAGCGTTGTCCTCCACTCCTGATCCGGCCCAGGCCGGCTTCCTGCGCGAGGCTCACGCTGCTGCCTGCCGCATATTCGGCACCACGCTCGGCCCGGAAGCCAACGAGATGCATCGCAATCACTTCCACGTCGACATGGCCGAGCGAAAGATTAAGAAGATCTGCGACTAAGTAGACGTCGCTAGAAGCGGTGCTTCGCTTGCCAAAGCCGGCCTGTTGCGTTGAGTTGCAGCAGGTTGGGCCGGATTGGCCGCCTCGGATGAGACCCCATGAAACCGCGCCCCCCTGCTCAGCAGCTCGACACCAACCCCCGCCGCTCGAATACCGCCGAAGGCGGCGGCGCGCTCGGGGCCTTTCCCAGCATACGGCTTCGCCGCGCGCGGTCGACGCGATGGTCGCGCCGGCTGGTCGCCGAACACCGGCTGACCGTCGATGATCTGATCTGGCCGCTGTTCGTCATTGAGGGAAGCAACAAGCGCGTGCCGATCGCTTCGATGCCTGGCGTGGACCGGCTTTCGGTCGACAACATCGTCGCGGCGGCAGAGCAGGCCATGGGGCTCGGCATTCCGGCGATCGCACTATTTCCGAATACCGAACCGAAGCTGCGCTCCGACGATGGACGTGAGGCATTCAATCCCGAGAACCTCGTCTGCCGGGCGACGCGCGCGGTGAAGGAGGCTGGCCTCGATATCGGCATCGTGCTGGACGTTGCGCTCGATCCTTACACGTCGCACGGCCATGACGGACTGATGCGCGACGACGAGATCGTCAACGACGAGACAATCGAAGCGCTGGTGCGCCAGTCGCTGGTACAGGCTGAGGCAGGCGCAGACATTCTGGCGCCGTCCGACATGATGGACGGCCGTGTCGGCGCAATCCGTGCTGCACTGGAAGAGAACGGCTATGCCAACACGCTGATCATGGCATATGCCGCGAAATACGCGTCGGCTTTCTATGGTCCGTTCCGGGATGCTGTCGGATCTTCCGTCACGCTGGCGTCATCGCAGAAGAAGCGCGACAAGCGCTCGTATCAGATGGATCCCGCCAACACCGATGAAGCGTTGCGAGAAGTGGCGCTCGATCTTGCCGAGGGCGCCGATCTCATCATGGTGAAGCCCGGCATGGCGTATCTCGATATCGTGCGCCGGGTGTCAGAGACGTTTCGCGTGCCGACGTTCGCCTATCAGGTGTCGGGTGAGTACGCGATGCTGCAGGCGGCTGCGCAGGCAGGCTGGCTCGATGGCGATGCAGTGATGATGGAGAGCCTGCTCGCTTTCAAGCGCGCAGGCGCTGCGGGCATCCTCACATACTTTGCGCCGCGCGCCGCAGCGATGATCGGCGAAGTCTGAATGATATGCGGGCCGAAACTGTTCCGGCCCGCGCTTGCTCCGTGACCCAGCGCGGTCACACGAGCTTCAAGAACTTCTGACCCTTCTTCGACTTGAGCTCGGCCTCGCTGAGCGTGCCGTCGTTGTCGGGATCGGCGGCCTTGAAGTCCTTCTCGACAATGGCGGTGTACTCGTTGAGGTCGAGCGTACCGTCGTTATCCGGGTCGGCCTTCTTAATCGCTGACTTGTCGAGCCGGCCCTTCAGCTCCTTGGCGTCGAGCGTGCCGTCGTTGTCCTTGTCGAGCCGCTTGAACTCGGTGGCGGCGGCGGCCTTGGCTTCGTTCATATCGACAGTGCCGTCGTTGTCAGGATCGAGCGTCTTCATCAGCGCGGCGTCGACCTTGATCTTCGCTGACGCGGGCTGAGCGATGAACGCTCCAGCGGCAAGCAGTAGCCCGAGCGAAAGGACTAGCCTTGGAAACATGAGCAGTACTCCGTTCTCTTTTTTCCTTGTGAGGAAGCGAGAGTGGAGGCGCTGGCGCTCGTCTTCCAGACGAACTGCGGATGCCGGTAAGCGCGCGATGAGGTGCGCGGCATGGAAACAGGGAAAATTTGATAGAAAGTGCGCCCGCGCGAGGGGCGATCAGCGACGTACGCGGCGGCGAGGTGCGAACGGATCTTCCTCGGGCATGGCCGGCGCATCTGTGGCAGCCGCGTTGGGATCATCGGGATTGGCGCGCTGCGCGATCGTGCCTTTCGGCTTCTCGCATGCCGTCAGCCACACGTCGAAGACGGGATGCTCGACGGCGTTGATCCCCGGGCTTTCGGCGAACATCCATCCAGTGAAGATGCGCTTTTCCTGACCGTCGAGTTGTATCTCGTCCACCTCGACGAAAGACGTCGTTTTTGGTTGCTCTTCAGGCGGGCGGGAATAGCACACGCGCGGCGTGACCTTCAGCGCACCGAACTGCACCGTCGTGTTGAGCGGAACCTCGAACTTGGAGGTGCGCGCCGTCACCTTGTCGAGAGCCGAGAAGACAGCGACGCCGTTCTCGATACGGTCAGCGTGGGCGGGGATGGCAACGGAGGCCGTCACAGCGGCGGCTGCCATGATCATGGCGGTGCGCGTATGCCTTGCTGCGGTAGTGGGCGCCATGCTTGCTGTGCCGCGCTGCTGTGCGGCTCCCTGCTCTGCCTTTCCCTCGCGCGCGAGTGGGGCCGAAATGGGGAGCCGGGGCGCTTTGGCGATCGGCCGCACGCCATGCTTCACGCGGAACGTCACGCTAAACGTCACGCTTCTGGGCGCCAGGGCTTGTAGTCGCCGGTCGCCTTGGGGCGGGTGCCGGCGGCCAGAATAGAACCTGGTGGACGATAGGCGTTGGGCGTGCCGGTCTCGTTCGGGAGGTGCGGGCGCTGCCAGGGCCGGGGTACGTAGTTCTCTTCGGTCGGTGGCGTGTCGACCATGTAGTGCAGCCAGCCGTACCAGCCTGGAGGCACCTTCGAGGCCTCGGAGATATCCGTGTAGGTGACCCAGCGGCGCGGGCGATCGAGCGGTCCTGTGCCCTTCCGCTGCTCGTAGTAGCGGTTGCCGAACTCGTCTTTGCCGACGAGGCGCCCCTGGCGCCAGATCGTCAGGCGCGTGCCCCAGGTGTTGCCACCCCACCAGCAGAAGATCTCGCTGAAAATTCCCATTGCCCGTGCCCGCTGTTTCGCTGCCGCAACATGACCGATCTCGCCTCAAACGGCAATGCGGCCACCCGATCCAGCTTAGCGCGGCAGATGCGCCACACCTGATATGCAACGAAGGTCGCGCCGGTGTCTGCCGCCCCCGGAATCGCCCTAGCTTGGAGTTTAGAGGCCATTTGGCGGCACCCGTTCTCAACACCCGCGCTGGCTCTTTATTTCCAAGGCCTTAGGCCGGGTTCTGGGCGCAACGCCCCACAGGAAATCCCCGACTTACCCAGCGCTTACTTGAGCGTCTATCTACATCTTGTGTGTCGCTATTGCCGATGTGGCAGCAACCCTACTACTGGTAGACGCATCCGCCGAATCGAGCCAGCTTTGGCATCGACGCGACGGACATGGGGTGGCGGCCCGCCCCAATGCTCTTGTTGCCCACCAGTATCGGGTCCGTACGACCCACTCCAAACAACGCGTAAGCGGCAGGCGATGACGCTGGAAACAGGCGTTTTCGCTGACGGGGAAGTTGTGCCTGCCGCCGACCGCAGACGACTGACAGAACTCATGGCGTTTTCTTGTTTCTCGTAGACGCCCCGACATGCCAACCGGGGGACACTTATGAAGATCACGCGGCGCTTCACCACTGCAGATGCCTCGCCTTACGACCTGATCGAATTCCGCCGCGCAACCAGCGAGATCAAGAACCCGGACGGCTCGATCGTCTTCCGCCTCGACGGCTTCATGGTGCCGGCGCAGTGGAGCCAGGTCGCCGCCGACATTCTCGCGCAGAAGTACTTCCGCAAGGCCGGCGTTGCTCGCCGCCTGAAGAAGGTGGAGGAAACCCAGATCCCGTCCTGGGCTTGGCGCTCAGTGCCCGACGAGAAGGCACTGGCCGAGCTGCCCAAGGAGGAGCGCTACGGCGGTGAGGGCGACGCGCGGCAGGTGTTCGACCGCCTCGCCGGCACGTGGACCTACTGGGGCATCAAGGGCGGTTATTTCACGACCGAGGAAGATGCACGCGCGTTCTATGACGAGATGCGCTACATGCTCGCCATGCAGATGGCGGCGCCGAACAGCCCGCAGTGGTTCAATACCGGCCTGCACTGGGCGTATGGCATCGATGGCCCGGGCCAGGGACATCTCTACGTCGACTTCGAAACGGGGAAGCTGACGGTTTCCGATTCGGCTTATGAGCATCCGCAGCCGCACGCCTGCTTCATCCAGTCGGTCGCTGACGATCTCGTCAACGAAAACGGCATCATGGACCTGTGGGTGCGCGAGGCGCGCCTGTTCAAGTATGGCTCCGGCACCGGCTCCAACTTCTCCAGCCTGCGCGGCGCCAACGAGAAGCTGTCAGGCGGCGGCAAGTCGTCGGGCCTGATGAGCTTTCTCAAGATTGGCGATCGCGCGGCCGGCGCGATCAAGTCGGGCGGCACGACGCGCCGTGCCGCCAAGATGGTCGTCGTCGACGTCGACCATCCGGACATCGAGGAATACATCAACTGGAAGGTGAAGGAGGAGCAGAAGGTTGCTGCCCTCGTCGCCGGCTCGAAGATCTGCCAGAAGCGTCTGGCCGCGGTGATGAAGGCGTGCGTCAACTGCGATGCGGATGGCGATGCCTGCTTCGATCCCGCCAAGAACCCGGCTCTGAAGCGTGCCATCAAGGAAGCGCGTCGCGACGAGGTGCCGAACAATTACATCCTGCGCGTCATCCAGTTCGCGCGTCAGGGCTACCGCGACATCGAATTCTCGACCTACGACACTGATTGGGATTCTGAAGCCTATCTGACCGTGTCCGGCCAGAACTCCAACAACTCGGTGCGCGTCACCGACGAGTTCTTGAACCTCGTCGAGGAAGACGGCGACTGGGTGTTGAAGTCTCGCCTCTCGGGCAAGCCCCACAAGACGCTGAAGGCACGCGATCTTTGGGAGCAGATCGGCTTTGCGGCGTGGGCCTCGGCCGATCCTGGCATCCAGTTCCACACCACGATCAACGACTGGCACACGTGCCCCAAGTCGGGTCCGATCCGCGCATCGAACCCGTGCTCGGAGTACATGTTCCTCGACGACACTGCGTGCAACCTCGCCTCCGTCAACCTGATGACGTTCCGTCAGCAGGACGGCACGTTCGATGTTCCCGGTTTCGAGCACGCATGCCGGCTGTGGACGATCGTGCTGGAAATCTCAGTGCTGATGGCGCAATTCCCGTCGCGCCAGATCGCTGAGCTTTCCTACCGCTATCGGACACTGGGTCTCGGGTTTGCGAACATCGGCGGCCTGCTGATGGCGAGCGGCATTGGTTACGACTCGGCTCCCGGCCGCGCCATTTGCGGTGCGATCTCGGCCGTGATGACCGGTGTCGCCTATGCGACCTCGGCGGAGATGGCGCGCGAGCTTGGCCCGTTCGCCGGCTATCACGCCAACGCTGCCGACATGCTGCGCGTCATTCGCAACCATCGCCGCGCCGCCTACGGGCTCAGGGACGGCTATGAGAAGCTCGAAACCAATCCGGTGCCGCTCGACCACGAGTCGTGCCCGGAAGTTGCGCTGATCGACGCTGCAAAACGTGCTTGGGACCGCGCCATCGCGCTCGGACAGGCGCACGGCTTCCGCAATGCTCAGGCGACCGTCATCGCGCCGACCGGCACGATCGGCCTCGTCATGGATTGCGACACGACCGGCATCGAACCCGACTTCGCGCTGGTGAAGTTCAAGAAGCTGGCTGGCGGCGGCTACTTCAAGATCATCAACCGCGCAGTGCCTGAAGCGTTGCGGACGCTGGGCTATCGCGAGGCGGAGATCGCTGAGATCGAAGCCTACGCGGTGGGCCATGGCTCGCTGGCTCAGGCTCCGGCCATCAACTCCTCCACGCTGCGTGCGAAGGGTTTTGACGACGAAGCGCTGGCGAAGATCGAAGCTGGGCTCGAAAGCGCATTCGACATCAAGTTCGTCTTCAACAAGTGGACGGTGGGCGAGGACTTCATCGTCTCCAAGCTGAAGATCGCTGCGGACAAGGTGAAGGATCCGGCGTTCGACCTGCTGACCGCGCTCGGCTTCTCCAAGAAGGACATCGAGGCTGCCAACGAGCACGTGTGCGGCGCGATGACCCTCGAAGGCGCTCCGTACCTCAAGGTCGAGCACCTGCCGGTGTTCGACTGCGCCAATCCGTGCGGCCGCAAGGGCAAGCGCTATCTCTCGGTCGACAGCCACATCTACATGATGGCCGCTGCGCAGCCGTTCATCTCGGGTGCGATCTCCAAGACCATCAACATGCCGAACGAGGCGACGGTCGAGGACTGCAAGGCGTCCTACATGCTGTCGTGGAAGCTGGCACTGAAGGCCAACGCGCTTTATCGCGATGGCTCGAAGCTGTCCCAGCCGCTCAACGCGCAGGTGCTGGGCGACGACATCGACGAGCAGGAAGATGCCGCCGAGCAGATGATGGCCGACAAGCCGCAGCTGCAGCGTGCACTTGCTGCCGCCGAGAAGCTGGCGAAGCGCGTTGCCGAGCTGGAAACCTCGCTGAAGTCGGCGAACGAGCGCTCGAAGATGCGTGAGCGCGACCGGATGCCGAACCGCCGCAAGAGCTACACGCAGAAGGCCACCGTCGGCGGCCACAAGGTGTACCTCCACACCGGCGAGTACGAGGACGGCAAGCTGGGCGAGATCTTCATCGACATGCACAAGGAAGGCGCCGCCTTCCGGTCGCTGATGAACAACTTCGCCATCGCCATCTCGCTCGGCCTGCAATACGGCGTGCCGCTGGAAGAGTTCGTGGAGGCCTTCACCTTCACGCGCTTCGAGCCGGCTGGCCTCGTCACCGGCAACGAGACGATCAAGAACGCTACGTCGGTGCTGGACTACATCTTCCGTGAGCTTGCGGTGTCGTACCTCGGCCGTCACGACCTGGCGCACGTCGACCCGCGCGAGATCGTCGGCGAGACGGGCCTCGGCTCGTCTGACGAGGAGACCGACGAGACGCTTGGCCTCGATCTGCCAGAGCAGGTCACCAAGGTCGTCTCGAAGGGCTTCATGCGCGGCAACCTCCGGCTGGCATCGGGTGGCCGTAGCCAAGCGGAGATGCGCGACAGCTTCAGCGAAGATGTCGTTTCATCGTCGTTCCCGGTGGTGGAAGGCGATACGGCGCTCTACCCGATGAGCGATGGTGCAACGGCACTGAAGGCCGATACATCGGTGATGTACTCGCGCACGACGGTGACGCGCGCCGAGGTTCAGGTGAAGACGCGCGAATCCGATCTGAGAGCGGAGGCACGCATTCGCGGTTACGAGGGTGAAGCCTGCCGCGAGTGCGGAAACTTCACGCTGGTTCGCAACGGCACCTGCCTCAAGTGCGATACCTGCGGTGGTACGAGCGGCTGCTCGTAAGGGAGGCGGCGATGACCAAACTCGCTGATCTTGTCCCACTGTTCGAGATGACGGCTGCCGAGCTTCGGCAGCGTCGTTTCGATGAACTGCTCGAAGCGCGCATCAACCCGTTTTCGGTGCGTGAGATGAAGGCGACGGAGGTCGCCAAGGCAGACGAGCGGGCGCGCGAATACGACCGGGCGGCCAAACGGCACCAGTTGTGGATCACCCGCATGCTGCAGGCTTGTCCATCGCGAGCAGATGCCTGAATAACAACGGATGGGCCCCTTTCGGGGCCCTTCCAATTTCCAGTTCAGTGCGTACCGGGCGTTGTGAACCAGCCTGGGGACGGTCTGGGGACAGGCCGTGCATGGACAAGGGAATCGCGTCAGCATCCCGAGGGGATGTTCCGCGCGGGGGACGCGATGAGCGATGACGATTCGATGAAGCGCCTCGAGGCTCCGGCCAGCATTTATCTGCTGGCCGAGCACTTGGATGCCGCGCTTGCCGCGGGCGAGGACCTCACCGGCGTGCTCTTCATCTGGCCGGGGGCGGCTCCGCGCGAGCCCGAAAAGATCGCTGAGTTGCGCGAAGGGCAGCGCTCGGCGATCGAGCGCATCCGTACCTTCGAGCTGGCTCTGATCTCACGCGTCCTCAAGGGGCGCGAATGGGCCGAGGAGGTCGCGGAAAGCGAAGAGCGGTTCGCATTGATGGCGCGGCTCTATCTTGGCGGAACGGCGGTGCTGCTCGATGCCGTGGAGGAGTGCGCGGACGTCAGCGCAGCAGATTTCGATGCGGGGAGCGATCTCCTAGCCTACGTGCGCAGCCGGGGCATGATACCGGCGGACGCGCCCGCACTTTCCGACACGACACCGCTGGTGGCTGGCGAGGACTTCCTTGTCGCGCGGCGCATTCCGCTGGGCCCGCTGCTGGACCTTGCGGCGATGTTTCTGGATACGCTCGAAGCAGAATACGAGCTGTTCTTCCGCTATGACGATAGCGGCTCGTTCGGGCTTCCTGCCTCGCATCTTCTCTAATTTTAGCGCTTCAGCGCTCATTTCCGCTATCGGCGGAATCAAAACGGAAGCGACCTTGCGATCGCTTCCGTTTGTGATGTCTTGACCAGATTAGAGCGGACGGAAGTTGTCCTGCATCGTCTGGCCGGCGCTGCGGCCGCCGTCGCTGTGGCCATAGGGCGAATAGCCGGATTCATAGGCGACGCGAGGACGGTATGACCCGCGATCATCGCGATAGCCACTGCGGCTGGAGCGACCTTCGTAGCTGGCAACATCCTGGTCAGTCCGCGAGCGGCGCGACTTGCTAGCCGACTTGCTCGACTTCGACTTCGATTTCGATGCCGACTTCGATGACTTCTTCTTCGCCTTGGCTTCCTCGTCATAGGCAGCCGCGGCGAGCTTTGCCTTGGCGCTCGCCTTCGCGTCGTCGTGCTTCTTCTTCGGCGCGACGGCAGTGATGGAGGACGTCTCAGTTACCGGCGGAATATTCGCAGAGAGCTTCACGGGGCCATCGATCACGCGGTCCTCGTCCCAGCGGGACTGATTGGCGGACAGATGCGTGCGCGACTGCAAGATGCCGTGGTCGTTGTGGCTCTGCGTGGTGAAGCCGCCGAAAGCCAGCGACGTGCTGGCAGGCGTGTAAGCGATGGTCATGACGCGACCCATCGCCTGCGGGGCCTCGGCAACGAGCATGTTGCCAGCGCCGACGCTCTGACCAGAGAACGCATTAGCGGTCGTGACAGGCGCGAACGGCGAGCCGGTCGTAGCCTTGAAGGCGAGCACGACGGCCATGCCGCGCTGCGCATCATCGAGGCTTGCATACTGGCCGATGTCACCAGGGACCGGATCGTATTCGCGGTTCTTCTTGTAGCGGGCTTCCTCAGGCTCCGGTGCCTTGATCACCTTCACCTTCAGCTTGGCAACGCCGTCGCCTTCAAAGCCGAGCTTGCGGGCGGCTGCACGCGAAAGGTCGAGCGTGCGGTTACCCCAATAGGGACCAGCATTGTTCACGCGTACGACGAGAGCGCGCTTGTTGGATGGGCTCCAGACGAGGAGCTGCGTGCCATCGGGATAGATGGGGCTCGCCGTGTTGTCCGGACGATCAGGGTGGAAACGCTCTCCCGAGGAAGTCAGGCCACACGGATTATAACGATCTTTACTGCAGTCGTCGTAGTGAGAGGCAGTGACAGACTGCTCGACGCCCACCAGCGCCTGCGTCTCTTCAATAGTTTTAACGCGATGGCATTTGCCAACGAAGCAATAGGTCTTACCCGGCGTCTTCGCCTCGACCGGCGATGTCATGACTGCCGGAATGGCCACCGCGGCGATCGCAGAGGCGACCGAGGCGATGCACGCCAGGCGAACGCGCTTCGCCCAGGTGGATGGTTTCCACGCCATTACAGAACTCCGTCGTTGTTTCTTTTTTGCGCCGCGAGAACGAAGGAGCGGAAGCTTATGTTCCGCGCCAACTCCCCCCGGAGCGGCTTGCATCAAACAGCAGGAAGAGGAGATAACGCGGCGAATCACTGCGTAAAGCCGCCGCTGCGACGCATGGCCGCGATTTTTAGATTAATCCGCGCGATGCAAGAACGCGTTCCAATTCTTCCCGCGCGCCTTTGAGCAATGCTGAATCTGTTGAGCGCAGAACGAGTTGCGTAGAGACACGTCCGTCGGCAAATGACGGATAGCTACCCATTGCAACATCTGGAAATGTTTTTTGATGGGCAGCGAATAAGTCCGCGACTTCGCCTTCAGGGCGCTGAAGCTGGATCGTTTCGGTGAGCATTTTGGCTCCCGTGCGCAATTTCGGCGTCACGTCGTCGAGCATCACCTGCATGATATCGGGCACGCCGGCGAGCACGATCACGTTGTCGATCATGAAGCCGGGCGCAACGGAAACGATGTTGGTGATGAGCTCGGCACCGAGCGGAATGCGCGCCATTCGCAGTCGCGCGCTAGTGGCCTCGATGCCGCGTCGCGCGAAGTAGGCCATGAGCAATTCGACAGCGCGGGGATCATGATCGATCGGGACGTCGAAGGCCTTCGCAACGGCATCTGCGGTGATGTCGTCGTGGGTCGGTCCGATGCCGCCTGTGGTGAAGAGATAGTCGTGACTTTTGCGCAGGGCGTTTACGGCCGCGACGATCGCAGGCTCGTCATCGGCGACGACGCGCACCTCGCGCAGGCGGATGCCCACGCGCGTCAAATGGGCGGCGATATAATTGATGTTGCGGTCGGGCGTGCGGCCCGAGAGAATCTCGTCGCCGATCACCAGAACCGCTGCCGTGACGATCTCCTCGCTACTCAAGGTGGGTTCTCCCAGTTGGCGGTTGGCTCTCTTAGCACTTAGGCTCCTCGCATGCGATTCCCCTCCCCGCTCGTGCGCGGCCGCCTCGAGAAAAGATACAAGCGTTTCCTTGCCGACGTGGTGCTGGATAACGGCGAGCGGATCACGTGCGCGTGCCCTAATACCGGGTCGATGCTGGGGCTTGCGAGCCCGGGCGCGCGGGTTTGGCTGTCGCGCAGTGATGCTGCGAGCCGGAAGTATCCGCACACCTGGGAGATGGTCGAGGCGGACCTTGGCGGCGGGCCGACGCTGGTCGGCATCAATCCGATGCATCCCAACAAGCTGGTAGCCGAGGCCATCTTGGCCGGGACGATTTCGGAGCTTACCGGGTATGCCGGCTCGCGGCGCGAGGTGAAGTACGGCGCGGCGAGCCGCGTCGATCTGCTGCTCGAGGATGACCGTCGCGGGCTATGCTACGTCGAAGTGAAGAACGTGCACCTGATGCGCCGCTCCGGCTGCGCCGAGTTCCCTGACAGCGTGACCTCGCGCGGCGCAAAGCACTTGGCCGAACTGGCAAGCATGGTCGCGCAAGGGCACCGCGCCGTGATGGTCTATCTGGTGCAGCGCGCGGACGCGCAGACCTTCTCGATCTCAGGCGACATCGACCCCATCTATCTTGCGGCATTCAAGGCGGCGGCCGATGCCGGGGTCGAGGCGGTCGCCTACCGCTGCCAGCTGAGCGAGGAAGAGATCGTGGTCGAATGCCCCGTGCAGATCACGCGCTGAATTCATTTCCAGCCGTCATGAAGCTTTTCTAATGTAACGAAGGTGGTGCTGCTGCGTATTCAGGAGCAACACCAACAAGAAGCCGGCGCAGCAACAGCCGGCGTCAAATGCACCAGGGAGGTGCCAATGCTGACCCGTCGGACATTCGGCCTTGCCAGTCTCCGCACTATTGGAAGTCTGGGCCTGGCTGCTGCCGCCGCCAGCGGATTGCGTGGGCCGCTTGCCTACGCTGACGAGGAGAAAATGACCACAGCCACCGATACCAAGTTCGAGGTTACCAAGACGCCCGAGGAATGGCGCCGCATTCTGACGCCCGAGCAGTACCAGGTGCTGCGCGAGCACGGGACCGAGCGCGCCGGAACGAGCCCGCTGGACAAGAACTATGCCGACGGCACCTATGATTGCGCGGGCTGCGACCTGCCGCTGTTCTCCTCGGAGACCAAATTCAACAGCGGCACCGGTTGGCCGAGCTTCTACAAGCCGCTCGACAATGCAGTGGGCGATACTGTCGATAAGAGCTTCTTCATGACGCGCACGGAGATTCATTGCCGGCGCTGCGGAGGACACCTGGGCCACGTGTTCGAGGACGGCCCGCCACCGACGGGACTGCGCTACTGCATGAATGGCGTTGCGCTGAAGTTCGTGCCGAAGGCCAGTGGATGAACCGACCAGCGGAGGCGCTATAATGACGACATCGGCCGATGCTTCGATCATGGGGCGCCTGCGCAGCTGGGCACGCAGCATCAAGCGGGACGTGCATGCGCTCTATCTTTCGGCGCGTGATCCGCGCGTGCCCTGGTACGCCAAGGCGGTGGCGCTGGCTGTTGCAGCCTATGCGCTGTCGCCGATCGACCTGATCCCGGATTTTGTTCCGGTGATCGGATACCTGGACGACCTCATTTTAGTTCCGCTGGGAATTCTTCTGGCGGTTCGGCTCATTCCCGCGGACGTGCTTGCCGAGCATCGCGCGACCGCAACCGACGCGCGCCTTGCTCCGAGCCGGGGCGCGGCTTTCGTCATCATCGCTATCTGGATTGGCCTTGCGCTGGTCGCTATCGGCGCGGGGCTTCGCTACCTCGAAACCACGTAGGAAAACTGCCATGCGCCTTATCCCCCTCAGCGCCGCGGTTATCGTCGCGGCGGTAAGCTTCGCTGTGTCCCCATCGTACGGTGCTTCAACGGCGGCATCTCCACCCGCGGCTGCGGAGACGCTGTCGGTCGCTACGTTTGCGGGCGGATGCTTCTGGTCGATGGAGTATGATTTCGACAAGGTGCCGGGCGTCAAATCGACGACGTCGGGCTTCATGGGCGGGCACACCGCGAACCCGACCTATGCCCAGGTTTCAAGCGGCAAGACAGGGCATGCGGAAAGCGTGCAGGTTACATACGATCCGAAGGTCGTGAGCTATGGGCAGCTCGTCGATTACTACTGGCATCATGTCGATCTGCTCGACAGCGGCGGGCAGTTCTGTGACCGCGGCGATGAGTATCGTCCGGTGATTTTCGCGCATACGCCGCAGCAGAAGCAGATCGCTCAGCAGAGCAAAGCGGCGCTCGACCAGAGCCACCGCTTTTCGACGCCGATTGCCGTTGAGATTGTCGATGCCGGGCCGTTCACCGCCGCGGAGGACTATCACCAGAACTTCCACAGCAACAACGAAGCTTACTACAAGCGCTATCGCGTCGGCTGCCGGCGTGATGCACGGCTGAAGGAGATCTGGGGCGAGGAGGCCGATACGGCGGCGCACTAAAGAGAGCGCGCCGCCGCTTAGCTGTTACTGCGTGCGGCGCCCGAAAGAGACGGCGTAGTCGAGCGAACGCATCGGCAGGATCTTGTCGTTGGGTGAAGGCTCGATGCCATCGGCGACGACGTTGGGATCGAAGATACCCTCATCGCACGTTGCAGCCGGCTCAAGGCCGCTGAACGAGATGGTGCCGACTTTCACGCTCTTGCGGTCCGCGGGCCATTCGGCGGTCGGGTCGTCGTCCTGATCACCGGGCTGGCCGAGGACAGCATAGAGATTGAAGGCGACTGGGCCTTTGGCGAACTGATCGTTGAGCTCCTTGGCGTAGAAGTCGGTGCCTTTCGCTTCCGCGTCTTTGTCGCTGAGGCCGACGAAGCCGCCAACCGGCTCGGCCTTCCACTTCACAGCCTGGCGCTCGCCCTTGGCGTTGGTGAGGTAGAACGTGTGCACGCCGAAATAGTCGGCCGTGGCGTAGCTCGCCGGTGTCGGTCGGGCCTTCAACCAAGCGCCCTGGCGTGTGGATTCAGGGTGCTCCTTGAAGTAGGCGCCGATCTTGTCTTTGTCCTTGCTGGCGACGGCTGTCAGCAGCGCCAGGAAATCCTCGGGCGTCTTGGCCGCGAAGATGGGCGCCGAGATCAAGAGCAGATCGGAGTTGCTGCCGTCGGGCAACTGGAAGTGCATGGCGATGCCGCGCACGTTGTCCTTCTGGCTGTCGGACGCCATCGGGTTGCCGCCGCCGAGCGAGAAGCGGCCGATGAGCGGCACCGGGGCGGCAAACTGCGGCGCCTTGCTGAGGCTGGCTGCCTCGGGAGTCGGAGTGAAGTTGCCTTTGATGCAGATGCCCTTGGTGTGGGCCGCGCGCATCTTCGCGTGAGCGCCGAATAGGTTGTTGAGCGCGTTGATGAGCTTTTCGGGTTCGGAGTCCTCGGCTGAAGCCGGTGCCGCCAGCAGCACCAATGACAGTGCAGCCATGCCAACTCGTCGTGACCTACCCATTATTCCCGTCTCCCATGTGGCTCGGAACGTAGCCTAGCTAATCGGTAACGCACGCTATTCGTCGCCGCCGACACGTTTGTGTCAACGGCTGCCCGACCGCAATGTCGCAGCCTGATTACGCGTCGGGGTAGAAGTTGCCGTGCAGACCGAATGGGATCTTGTGGGGGCATTCTGCGCGCGCGATCTCGGAAAGCGTGCGGGCATCGAGCAGCAGCAGGGAAGAGGTGCCTTTGATGGCATCGAGCACAACGGACAGCAGCACGCCCTCCCCTTCTTGATCCGCCCCAGGCCGGCTTACGAATACGGGCTCGCCCGGGAAGCACCCCTCGGCGAACCAGCGGCTGGTCTCGCCCTTTGCGACATCGACGCGGACGATGCTGTCGAGGAAAGAGCCGCCGGGCGATTGTCCAGCGCCCCACATGTAGCGATAGGGACGACCTGCGCAACGGTCGTAGTCCATGCGCGGCAACTCCAGCATCTCATCGGCGATGACGGTGCTGGTGACGGGGGCATCATGATCGAGAGCGAGCGTGAAGCGTATCGGGCGACCGATCGCGGCAATAGTCTCGCCAGCGCGCAGTGGCGCCAAATAGAGCTGATCGATGATGGTCGGATCGTCGTAGACGCTGGCATCGATCTGGAGGTTGTCGCCATCCTCGAAGGCGTTGATGTGATGGAATGCGAATGCCGCCTTCGCTGAGCGTGTCGCGATCAGCTCGCCAGTGTCCTTATCGAATACGTGGAAGCGTAAGCCACGCTCCGGCTGCCATTCGTAATTGCGAATAAAGGGTGAGAGCGCAAGCAGCAGCTTCAGCGGGTCGACGACGATCGGAAACTCGGTGAGGATGAGATAGCGCTCGGTCATCGCAAACGAGTGCATGTAGGCGGGCTTGTCGACTGGCATCTCCGCTATGACGCGTTCGGGCGAGCCATCGTCGGGGATGGCGAACAGCCGGTAATGCGAGTGCGGGCCGAATTTGACGACGTAGCTGAATCGGCACCCACGCGACTTATCGTGATGAGGATGGGCGATGGAGAGCTGGCCTCCGACGTCGGCACTGATGGGCGCCTGCCCCATGGTCGCCAGCGTTTGCGGATCAAAGCGCACGGGCAACGTGGTTTCGGTGAGAGCGACGGTCGCGCCGCCGAATACGTCGATGTTGACGTTGCCATTGTCGGTGTAGTGCGGCGAGAACACGGAAGCGACGCGCTGAAACAGCGTCCGGCACGGATCCGTTGCAAAGCCGCCGAGCGCCAGCTGACCTTCGGCCACTGACTCAGTGAAGGCCTCGGACCGCAAGAAGCGGTTGGTATAAGTGACGTTGCCGCCGCCGAACTCGAAGCGATGCAGCATCGCCAGACCGTCGAACCAGTGATTGACGGTGGTGCTGCCGATATCGAACTTCGCCGGACCGTTGCGAAGGAGCGTGCCCTGGAGCCACGCGGGGAACTCGCCGCGTACGACCAACGGGATCGGCCCGACCTCTTCGTCGAGGTCGGAAAAGCCAGTTGCATATGACGCGCGATCAGAGCCTGCCATGGCTCATTGATAGGATCGCAAGAGCAAAGGAAGCCTCAACGCTCCCGACACAGATTAAACCTACAGCGGATTGAGCTGCGTCGCGATGGCGTTGCCGAGCCAGACGAAGAGCAGGCACAGAGCCACCGAGCCGAGGATATAGCCGCCAGCTTGCAGCCATTCCCCTTCCTGCATCAGCACCATGGTTTGCAGGCTGAAGGCCGAGAAGGTGGTGAACCCGCCGCAGAAGCCGACAGTCACAAACGCGCGGATGTTGGGATCGACGACGTAGCGGCCGCCTTCCGGGCTGGTGAGGGCGACGAAGAAGCCGATGATGAACGAGCCCAAGATGTTGATCACCAACGTGCCCCAGGGAAACGTCTCTCCGAACAGGCGAGCCATAGCCCCCGTGCACCAGTAGCGCGCCATGCCGCCCAGCGCGCTGCCGGCGGCGATCCAGATGTAGGGGTGCACGTATCCTCCCGAGGCGAATCTTCGACCGCTGCGGCCGAGTTTATCCCGTTTTTGGCGTTGTGATCCCGGGCGAGTGATCGCAGCGGGTGAAAGCGAGAGCCGGCTAAGGCGGCGAAGCCCAATGGCGAGGCTTCGCCACACTTAACGATAGGTCCCTGATAGCCGCTCGCTGCGCTCGCGGCTTCCGGGATGACAAAGTTCGCTACTCGGCTGCGGGGCGATGGGCCGAGAGCACCTGATCGGCCAGCCTGCCGCTGAGTTCGGCGAGATGGTCGAAATGGGCGGTATAGGTGCCCACGCCCGAGGTGGCCGAGCGCAGGTCAACGATGAGGCTCTCCATCTCCGAGGCCGGCATCTGCGCCTGCACGACGTCCCAGCCGTTCCACCCCTCACGGGAGTCGAAGCCGAGGATCTGCCCGCGGCGTTGCGCGATGATGGCGTTGACGCGGGCCGTCGCCTCGCTCGGCACCGCGATCTCGACCGCCATGACGGGCTCCAATAAAACCGGCGAACACTTGGGCAAGCCATCCGACATGCCGATGCGTGCCGCTTGGCGGAACGCCATGTCGGATGAATCGACCGTGTGGTACGAGCCATCGAGCAACGTCACCGAAACATCGACCACCGGGAAGCCCAGAGGTCCGTGCTGGAGGAAGTCCTTCACGCCGGTCTCGACAGACGGGATGAACTGGCGCGGGACGACGCCTCCGGTAATCTTTTCCGAGAACGCGAACCCAGCCCCGCGCGGTTGCGGCTTGATTTCCAGTACGACGTCGCCGAACTGGCCGTGGCCCCCCGATTGCTTCTTATGGCGCCCGCGGACCTGGGTGGCTGCGCGGATCGTCTCCTTGTAGGGGACGAGGCGCGGCTGGCGCTCAACGGCGACGCCGTATTTGCGCTGCAGACGCTCGAGCGAAACGCGCAGGTGCATTTCGCCCTGGCCCAACAACAGCAATTGATGCGTGTCGCTATTGGTCTCGATGGATAGCGAGGGATCGTCCTCGAGCAACTTGGCGAGGGCCGTCGTCAGCTTCACTTCGTCCTTGCGGTCTTTCAGTCCGAGACCGATGGCGAACACCGGAGGCAGCGCGGCAGGGCCCTTCGCCTGGATCGCACCGCCTTTCTCGGCACTGATGGTATCGCCTGTTTTGATGCCTTCGAGGCGGCCGAGCGCGACCGTTTCGCCAGCGGACGCGGGGCCACGTTTTACCGGCTCTTCGCCGCGCAGGCTGAACACCCCGGCCGCACGCTCGTCGCGACCTTCAGGTCCGGTGACGGTGGTGCCATCGCCGAACTCTCCGGTGAGTACGCGGACCAGCGAGAGCTTTCCGCCGTGCGCGGTATGCAGCGTCTTCATTACGTAGGCTGCGGATTTGGCATTTTCGAGTTTCAAGCGGCGTGCCGTGGTCTCGACTGTCGGCGCCTCGTGGCGGAGGGCCTTCAGCAACCGGAAGACGCCGTGATTGTCGCGTGCCGAGCCGATCAGGACCGGGCAGATGAGCCCATCGCGGAACTCTTGCGTCAGATCTTCGAAGATCTTGTCGCGCGGTGTCGGCAGGTCAGACAGCAACTGCTCCATCAGCTCGTCGTCGTAGTCGGCGAGCTGCTCGAGCATATGGAAGCGGGCTTCTTTCTCGCGCGCGGAAATGGAGCTTGGCAGCTCGACAATCTCGGAAGGCGCGTTGGTGCGGTAGACGAAGGCGCGTTCGGATGCGAGATCGACAAAGCCGGTGATGGCGCCGTTTTCGCGGATGGGTATCTGCCGCAGGACAAGCGGGCGTGCGCTCGCGGGCTGCAACAGAGGGATAAGTTCGCGCAGGGGAAGTCCGGACTCGTCGATCTTATTGAGGAACAGGAAGTGAGGTATGCCGCGGTCTTCGAGCTGCTTGAGAATCATCTGCAGGGCGGGGACGCGTCTTGCATCGGCTTCGCAGACGACGACGGCGGCGTCGCAGGCGGTGAGCGCGATGGCGCCTTCGTGCTGGAACTCTATCGAGCCTGGGCAGTCGATGAAGGTGAAGTTGTCGCCGAGGAAGGTGGTGTCGGCGACGTTGAGGGACACGCTCATCCCGTGGTCGCGGGCCTCGGGGCTGGCATCGCCGACCGAAGTCCGGTCAGAAACGCTGCCTTGGCGGATAATGGCTCCGGTGCGGGCCAGGATGCTTTCGAGGAGAGTGGTCTTGCCGCTGAGGTAGGGACCGACAAGTGCGATGCAGCGGGAGCGGGGGCTCCCATTGGCTCCCGCTTTAGGGACTTCGGACTGTGCCATCTGCTTTCCTCCTTGGTTGGAGGCGCACGCACCCGCGTCGCGGTCGCGCGCCTCGCGCCTCTGGGAGGAGCGCGACTAGATCAATGTTCGCGCCGCGCGGGATTGCTTGCAAGAGCCGAACTGCAAAAGATCGTCGAGTTGTTGAGGTAAGTCATAAAAGCTTGAATATTGCATCGCACAACGTCAGCGAAGAATTCGTCTCTCCAGTTCTGCGCAGCACAATCGAAATTACTTGCTCGGGAACCTAATTGGCTCATTATGAATTCACTGGTTCGTGCAGCGGAGAGCCAGGGCAGCCTGCGGCAGGCAGCCCAGAAAGAGAAGGCGTGCGATGAGTATCAAGACTCTCATGTCGGCAGCCCACGCAGCGGGTTATGCCATGGCGGCAGAGGATGTCGCTGAGACGCGGCCGATGACAGCGCGGCTGCCGTCTACAGCCATCGTGGTGCGGCCAGTTCAGCGCGGAAAGATTGCCAGCGCCCAGCGTTCGGTGCGCCGTATGTGGCTTCAGTTCATGTCTGAGCATTGGGCGCACCGGGCAGCAGCCTGAAGCCCCTCGAAATGACCGCCCGCGGGCGCGCAATCTGCGCGCCCTTTTTATTTGCTCACGAGAGAAGCCAGCTCGCCGCTAAGACAATGAGTGTTGCCGCGAAGGCGAGCCGCCAGTAGCGGCACGCCCTGCATTGAATCTCGCGGCCGTTTCTCACTCCCGCGTCAGCGGAGATTGCCGCAGAAGCGCTGGATGCGCCGGCAGGCGTCCTCCAGGATTTCCTTGGAGGTCGCGTACGAGACGCGGAATGCCGGCGAGGATGCGAACGCCGCGCCGTGCACCACGGCGACGCCCTCGTCTTCCAGCAGCGCGGTGACGAAATCCTCGTCGTTGGCGATCACCTTCCCTGACGGGGTCGTCTTGCCGATCGTGCCGGCGCAGCTCGGATAGACGTAGAATGCGCCTTCCGGCTTCGGACACTTGAGACCGGCCGCCTGGTTCAGCATCGACACGACAAGATCGCGGCGCTCGACGAACTTGGCATTGTTCTCGGCGATGAAATCTTGCGGGCCATCGAGTGCCTCGACTGCAGCCGCCTGAGTGATCGAGCACGGGTTTGACGTCGACTGCGACTGCAGCTTGCGCATCGCGTCGATCAGCTTCACCGGACCGCCGGCATAACCAAGGCGCCAGCCGGTCATGCAGTACGCCTTCGAGAGACCGTTGACCGTCAGGGTGCGATCGAAGAGGCCCGGCTCTACTTCGGCGATGGTGTGGAACTTCAGTCCGTCATAGAGCAGGTGCTCGTAGATGTCGTCGGTCAGGATCCAGACATCGGGGTGCTTCAGGAGCACGTCGGTCAGAACCTTGATCTCGTCGCGCGAATACGCGGCGCCGGTCGGGTTCGACGGCGAGTTGAAGATGATCCACTTCGTCTTCGGGGTGATGGCAGCTTCGAGCGCCTCTGGCTTCAGGCGGAAACCGTCCTCGATCTTGGTGTCGACGAACACCGGCTTGCCATCCGCAAGCATGACGATATCGGCATAAGACACCCAGCACGGCGCCGGGATGATCACCTCGTCGCCCGGGTTCAACGTCGCCAGCAGGGCGTTGTAGATCACCTGCTTGCCGCCGGTGCCGACGGAAATCTGGTTCGGCTTGTAGTCGAGGTTGTTCTCGCGCTTGAACTTGCGCGCGATTGCCGCCTTGAGTTCGGGCGTACCATCGACGTCGGTGTACTTGGTGAGGCCGTCAGCGAGCGCCTTCACGGCGGCTTGCTTGATGTTATCGGGCGTATCGAAATCAGGCTCGCCGGCAGACAGCGAGATGACGTCCCGGCCGGTTGCTTTCAGTTGCCGCGCTTTCGTCGAGACCGCGATGGTGGCGGAGGGCTGAATGCGGTTCAAGCTGTCGGCGATGAAACCCATTGTGAAAGCCTTTCGATAGCTTTTTCGGCGCGAGCGGCGCGGACACTATCTGCAGCGCGCGGTGACTTCAATACATCGGCCGTTGCGTCATGAGCGCAGGTCGAATGCCGGAAATGCTTAGCTGGACTAAGGTCGAGTGACCAACGCGCCACAGGCACAGGCTGACCCGCATTAATCAAAAGAATACGCAGCAATCGCCACAATGTGTCCCAACGCCCGCCATGAACGGGGGCAACGATCCCAGAATGAAAAGCGTGTGGAATCATTCCCTGCGCAAGACGAGAAGGCCTCATGCCATGTCGAATTCGGGACCCTTGAGGTTGATCCTTAGAACAACAGCCGATGCTACTGTCGGTCTGCTGTTGTTTCTCACCTTCGCGGTGGCTCTGGGAGCAATTGAACGCAATTCGGTCGCGACGCAGCGCCTGAGCGGACTGCTTTCGGTCAGCTCGAGTGCCGGTGACCTCCTGAAATTCTCGTTGGATGACAACCCGCTGATCGCAGCGGCAGTTGTCGCAACGGCCGTTCCCGTGCCTCAGGCCGCGTCTTTCAGCGCCCCGAGGCAGATCACCCGAAATGTGGCGGTTGGCCTGCTGGCCGCGGTCTTCTCGGCCATGGCTGCACTCAACCTGGCTTTCATCCGACACCTTCGCCGCGAGTACGCCTCCCCGCGGTGAAGTGTCGTGGAGGGGAGACCCTGGTTCTGCTGGGAACCCTTGACGGTCTCCTCTCCACACCTAACATTCTGGTAAGGAAGGGAAGCTGTATTGTACCCTTCTAGGCGCCCGGGTTCGGGCACGGGGCAAGAAAGCGGGAGCACATCATGGGCACGGGCGCACTTCGCAAGAACCTCCCGATCGCCGTTCTGGGTCTTTCGGCCGCCGGTCTGGGCGCTGCCGCGGTGACCTTGGGCAATGGCGAAGCGGTGGTAGAGCGTGGATTTCAGCGCGCGATCGCCAATATGGATGCTGACGCTGGGGCCAAGCGGGCTGCGCCGGTTGTCGCCGGTACCGAAGAATTCTGGCTGACCCACGTTGTCCATGACGCCGGCACCGCAACGGCGAAGCCGGTATCGGTCGGCGATCGCATCACCATTTCCTCGAACGGCACCCAGCGCGTGCTCAACGTCGTTACGGTCGACCGGCTAGACAATCAGGTGTTGCCGGTTTCATCGACGGCTCATCCGACGCCGCTTATCCTTGTGACCTGCCGGGACGAGGCCAATCCTCAGGCGCGCCCGGTTCGCTTCCTGCTGGAGGCGGGCGAGGAGTTGCCGGCATTGTCGGCCGTCAAAGCTGCGCGGACCCTCTGATTTTCCGGTTGCACTAGCTGATACGAGCTCGTCGAGCAGCTAGCGACGATGCACGCGCGGTGAGCGGGCATTTGGCCCGGTGCCCTTCTGGCGTTTCCGACTGCCTCTTCCCAATGTCATCACTCGCGCATGGGCTGCCGTATTGCCTTCACGCTGGGGCCGCATGATAGGATCGCGCCGCGCCCGGAGCGCGCTTTAGCGACTTGGCGGCTGCAAGCGTCGCCGCTGCCAATGGGGGGTTATGCTATGCGTCTCAATCCGCCGACCATCGCCATTTTTCTTATTTCGCTGACGCTGGCGCTGCTGGCGCTTGTGACGAAGCTGGGCTTCGTCGGCGTGCCTCGCTATCTGCCGCACCAGGAATTCTGGCTGGCCATCACCGCCTACATCACACTGATGGTGGGCAATCTGGTGCGCGGGGTGTGACGCTCCATCAGGCGATCACCAGGGGATGGGCGCCTTATCACGGAAGAAGCCGCCGGTTGGCCCGGCATCTGGAAGCGTAGACAGCCAGACGGCCGTTTCGGCGCCCTGCTCGACCGTGCGGGTCGCGTTTGGACCGCCCATCTCGGTTCGAACCCAGCCCGGGCACATGGCATTGACCTTGATCGGGACTGGCCCCAACTCAGCTGCCGTCACGCGTGTCAGCGCATTGAGCGCTGCCTTGGACATTCGATAGGCGGGATAACCCGACTGCATATCGGAGAGCTGGCCGGCGCCCGATGAGACGTTGACGACGCGGCCGTACTCGCCTTTGAGCATGATGGGCACGACCGCCTTTATCATGCGAAGCGGGCCAACGGCGTTGGTGTCGTAGGTCTCGCGCACAAGCTGCGGAGATACGTCGAGCACTTTCGAATCGTCGGGCGACTGCCCTTCCCAAAGCACTCCCGCGTTGTTGACCAGCACGTCGATGCGGCCAAACAGGTTCATGACCTCGTCGACAGCCGCGCTGATGCTCTCGTCGCTCGTCACGTCTAGGGCCACGACCGGGGGTTCCAGCCCTTCCGAGGCGAGCTTGGCGGCCGCCTCACGCCCCTTATCGACGTCGCGCGAGCACAGAACCGCAAGCAATCCGACACGCGACAGTTGCCTCACGATCTCAAGGCCAATGCCACGGTTGGCTCCAGTAACGAGCGCAATTCGCGTTTCGGCCATGGGATCTCCTCGAACGGTTATGGGAACGTCGTTGTCGTGGTGCGAACCATAACTGCTTCAGGTGCGCCCCGAGAAGACAAAGAATGCGCCCAGCGCGATCAGTGCGAAGCCAATGACCTGATTGAGGGTGATCGGCTCCTTCAGATAAAGCACCGAAAAGACCGCGAACACGGTCAGAGTAATGACTTCCTGCATGGTCTTCAGCTCGGCCGCCGAATAGACCGCACTGCCATAGCGGTTCGCCGGCACGGCGAGGCAGTACTCGAAGAAGGCGATCAGCCAGGAGACGAATATGACCAGGTAGAGGGGCTGGTCCTTGAAGCGAAGGTGCCCGTACCAGGCGAACGTCATGAAGACGTTGGAGAGGGAAAGGAGCAGGATCGGGGTCAATTGGGGAGATATGTTCGCAAACGGCATGGGAAGTCTCGCTCCTCCGGATGTCGCCGCGAATAAGGCTTAGCCGCCACGCCTTGTCGAGCGGCAACGCTGCCGCTGCGGCCATCGCGATGCATATGCTCCAGCCGAGCGATGACCGGGAGGCAACACTGGCTGCCCTGCGATCGCACTCGACCTCAGGATGGCTAGTCCAACCATCAGGGCTGGCCTTAAAAGGATTGCACCGGGAATTCGTCGCGTCCCCGGACGACATTTCATCGACGTTAAGCGCGATGCGGGATGCTGCCCCTATAATCTCCGCCTTCCGCGTTGCCGCCCCGCTCACGGCCTTGGGCAAAGGATCGACGACTATGAGAATGCTGCTTCTCGCGACCGTTCTGACGCTCCCGGCCAGCCTTGCCGGCGCCGCGGAAAACATTCACCCGGTCAACGCCGATGCCGCTGCCGGCGTTGCGCAGCCATCGACGGACGACACGGCCAAGGCCGCGCCAGAAGCCAAGCCTGCTATCGACTGCACCGGTAAACTCGGGGTCTCGCGTGTTGCAGAGGTCGACACGACCGGGGGCGGCGATTATGGCGAGCAGTATCCGCCGACGAAGCTGCTAGAGAAGGGCGAGGTGGTCATCACCTTCGACGATGGCCCGCATCCAAAGTTCACGCGTCCGATTCTCGAGGCGCTCGCCGAGCAGTGCACGAAGGCGACCTTTTTCGAGCTCGGAGAGATGATCAAGAACTTCCCCGACATCGCGAAGGAGGTCCAGGCGGCAGGCCATACGGTGGGCACGCACACCTGGTCGCATCGCAACCTCGGCGCAATTTCCCTCGACCGGTCGAAGTCGCAGATCGAAAGCGCGATCAACCTCGCGGAGGCAACGCTGCCCGAGGGCGTCGCGCCGTTCTTCCGCTTTCCGTATCTCAGCGATCCAAAGCGCGTGCGTGACTACCTCGCAAAGCGCAACATCGCCGTCATGGGCATCGATGCCGATTCACTGGACTGGCGCTATCGCTCGCCCGACAGAATGTTCAAGAATATCTTCAATGCGCTCGACAAGTCTGGCGGCGGCATCATGCTGTTTCATGACATCCACCCGCAGACCGCCAAGGTGATCCCAGAGGTTCTCGCCGAACTCAAGAAGCGCGGCTACAAGGTCGTGCACCTGGTGCCAAAGGCGCGCGTCGAGACGGTGGCGATGTCGGAGCCCGAGCCGACGAGCAAGCCGCTCCGCCGCAGCCACAAGCATCGGCGCAGCAGTAAACAGTGATCCCTCATCACGGCCTACGAAGAGCCAGAGGATTTTTCGCGCGGTCGGCGCGGAAAAGAGGTCAGTTTCCGCGATGATGCGGCGTCCGTTCGACGTATCAGAAGACAGACTGGCCTCTCGGTGTCCGACTAAAGAAGAAGACGATTGCCACTGAGCGCGATTGCTCAATTAGGCGCGGGGTGCAGACTCGCAACTCAAGGCAGTAGTCGGCTAACAAGGCTGGCGTATTTCTAGACCATCGCGACGGCGACCGCCGACTTTATCGGCCGACGATCCCGCCGCTCCTTACGAGGAGTCGGAACATGGACGCGGCTGCTCGCAGCCAATTGAAACAGCCGCAGCCAACGTTCGCCGAGCTGTTCACGCCAAAGCTGGTTACGCTGCTGCGCGCTGGCTACACGATGGACGACTTCAGGGCCGATGCGATTGCTGGCCTCACCGTCGCGATCGTGGCTTTGCCGCTGTCGATGGCCATCGCTATCGGCTCCGGGCTGTCTCCCGAGAAGGGGCTGTTTACGGCGATCGTTGGGGGCTTCCTGATCTCGGCGCTCGGCGGCAGCCGCTTTCAAATCGGCGGGCCGGCCGGCGCGTTCATCGTGCTGATCGCCTCGATCGTGGAGCAGCACGGTTATGACGGCCTGGTGCTCGCTACGCTCATGGCAGGCGTCATCATGGTGGCCGCGGGCTTCCTGCGCCTCGGCACCTATATCAAATACATTCCGTTCCCGGTGACGGTCGGGTTCACGGCGGGCATTGCCGTGATCATCCTTGCCAGCCAACTGAAAGAGCTTCTGGGGCTCGACATGGCGAGCGAACCGGCGGCCTTGTTACCGAAGCTCGGCGCGATCTGGGACAGCATCGGCACCGTCAAGCCGGCAACCGTAGCGCTGGCCGGCATCGCCATCGGCACCATTGTGGGCCTGCGCGCTTGGCGGCCGCGGTGGCCGGGTATGCTTATCGCGGTGGCGCTCACCTCGCTGATCGCCGTGGCGCTTCATCTCGACGTCAGCACCATCGGAACGAAGTTCGGCGGCGTGCCGCGAATGCTGCCGGCTCCCACGCTGCCAAGTTTCGACCTGGCCAAGATGCGAGATGTCTTCCCTTCAGCTGTTGCCATCGCGTTGCTGGGCGCGATCGAAAGCCTGCTGTCTGCGGTCGTGGCGGACGGCATGAGCGGTCGCCGGCATCGGTCGAATTGCGAGCTGGTTGCACAGGGTGTCGGCAACATCGCTGCCGTGACGTTCGGCGGCATGTGCGTGACCGGCACGATTGCACGCACGGCGACGAATATACGAGCGGGGGCGCACACGCCTGTTTCGGGAATGATGCACGCGCTGTACCTGCTCGGCTTCATGCTCGTCGCGGCACCGCTCGCGGCCTACATTCCCCTCGCATGTCTCGGCGGCGTGCTTGCCGTCGTGGCCTGGAACATGGCCGAGAAGGAGGAATTCGCCAATCTGCTGCGCGCCTCGTGGGGTGACGCTGCTGTGCTGATGGCGACATTCCTTTTGACGATCTTTGCTGACCTGACGATTGCGATAGGCGTCGGCGTCACGCTCGGCGCCTTCCTGTTCCTGCATCGCATGGCCGAGGCTGTGCAGATCGAGAATGGCGGCGCCCTTGTTACCGAGGACGTCGCGGACGCCACTGGCAGCGCGCGAACAGCTTACGAGCCCGACGCATTCGGCAACAACGTTGCCGTGTACCGGATTTCGGGTGCCTTCTTCTTTGGCGCGACGGCGGCGGTGAGTGCAGTGCTCGACCGCATCGGTGCCCGTCCCAAAGTGTTCGTGCTCGATTTCGCGGAGGTGCCGCTCGTCGACAGCACGGCGGCAAATACGCTGGCAGGCTTCGTGCGCAAGCTGCGAGGCGAAGGAACGACGGTGTATTTCACAGCGGCACGGCGCAGCGTACGTCGCACTTTGCTGCAAGCCGGCTTGCGCCGTCCGCTGGTGGTCTACGCGCCCTCAATCGAGGAGGCCGTGGTCATGAGCCGTGCACCGGGATCGCGCGGCTGAGCTGCACTGCCCTCGCCTTGGTCGCTTCCGCCGTTTTGGGCGAGAGCGCTTCGGGAGGCACGTGCGCAATCGGCGTAGAAAGCTCTACAAATTCAAGGCAATTCATCGCTTCTCCTCAACACGGAACTATCTGGGCTCTCGTTTGTTTGCGGCCTCGGGGACGCTACGCTCGAGGAGAAGACAGATGAAAAGAGCTACCATTCTAACCGGCATCACCGGTGCGTTCGCTGCTTTCGTTCTGACTGTCGCTTCTGCTCCATCCGCGGAAGCCTGCGGCTGGAGGCGAACCTGCGCTTGCGGAGCTGCAGCCGTTGAGGCTCCAGTGCAGTACTACCGGCCGGTTAGGCACTATCGCGCCGCAAGGTACTACAGGCCGGTCAGGTATTACCGTCCTGCGAGATACTACCGGCCAGTGCGGTATTATCGGCCCGTGCGGTACTACCGTCCTTACCGCGCCTACCGCCCCGTAAATTATTACAGGCCCGCGCGCTTCTATCGGGCAGGGCACTGGAACCGCTAGCGGCAGTTCCAGCACAATAACTGCCCAGGCACTACGCGTGCATAGCGCGATGCCGCGATAGAACTCGTGTCTATCGCGGCATCGTGCCGAGCGCCTTTCCGTGACCCATCAGTGTGCTGCTCCAGCTGGCGGAAGGCCCGCCCCGCTGAAAAACCAACGTCTTGCCTACGCTAAAGGCAGTCGGATCAGATTTTGATCAGCCGGAGTGGGTCGATCTTGCGCGCGGTCTAACCGGAGCGACGCAGGGGTGCGACGCAAAAACTCTTTGCAGATCAACCCAGTGCGTTTCTTGTTAACGAAGCCGCTCCCCTCCCCTCGAAACCGGTACGCCCCTTGCACTTAGGTGAAATTACTTGCAGCTCGCGCAAATGCGGCTGGCAGGAGGGTTACCACGCACTCGATAGGTGGGAGAGGCGTATGGAAAATGAAACTACGGCGCTAACAACGCTGTTCACTGAGTTCTACTTCTTCATGACCGTCGTGCTGATGTTCTTCATCCACGTCGGTTTCTGCATGTACGAGGTCGGCGTATCGCGGACCAAGAACCTACAGCACACGCTGCTCAAAAATACGATGGCGATCCCGGTGGTCGGCCTCGCGTTCCTTCTGTTCGGCATGTGGCTCTACATCGCCCTGCAGGGTTGGCCAGTTGCAACATCGAGCGTCAGCCTCGAAACCGGCTTCGAGCCGTGGTCGAAGACACTGGCACCCAACCTCTCTGATCACATCTCGGGCGTCTTCTGGGCGGCGTTTGCGCTGTTCGGAATGACGGCTGCCTCAATCGTCTCCGGCGCCATCATCGAGCGCGCAAAGACGACGGGCTTTCTGATCATCGCGGTTTACGTCGGCGCGGTCGCATGGGTCATTCCCGCAGCCTGGGGCTGGGCCGGCAACGGCTGGATGACACAGTACCTCGGCTTCCATGATCAGTACTGCTCGGCGGTGCTGCACGCGCCCGCCGGCTTCGCCACGCTTGGTGTGCTCATGGCTCTCGGGCCGCGCATCGGCAAGTTTGGGCCTACGGGTCAGCCGCGTGAGATCCCGCTGCACAATCCATGGATGACCACGCTCGGCATCTTCTTCATCTACATCGGGTTCTTCGGCTTCTATGCAGCCTGCCATATCCCGATCGTCAACGTCGCTGCAGAAGGCCAGACGGCATTCTGGACGACCACAAACATCTACGGCGTTCCGATCACGCTGTCGGGTGTCACCCTCAACTTCCTGTTCTCGTTGTTCGGCGGCCTGATCACGGCGTATCTGATCTCCGGCGGCAACTCGTTCTGGACGTACTCGGGTGGCCTTGCCGGCATCATCAGCGCCAGCGCTGGCAACGACTTCTATCATCCGATCCTGGCTCTGGTCGTAGCCTCGGCCGGCACCGCGATGGCCTACACGCTGCACAACTTCGTCGAGCGCCGCTTCAAAATTGACGACGCGGTTGGCGCTGTCGCAGTGCACGGCTACTGCGGTGTGTTCGGCGGTGTCGTTGCGGGCTTCCTGCTGTGGGGTTACCCCGCCGTCATGCCGAGCCCCGGCGCGCTGATCACGCTGTCGGAAGGCGTCGGCTGGTTCGGCACCAACGCCGAAGGTCTGCCGATCGTCACGCCGATGGGCAACATCATCGTGACGCTCGTGTTCGCCCTCGGGTTCGGCCTGATCCCAGGGTACATCCTCGGCCAAATCCTCAAGGGTTTTGGACTGCTGCGAGTACCGGCGCCGGTGGAGGTCAAGGGCCTCGATGGCGAGATCGTACCGCTGACGTACCCGGCCATCTCGGGCACCGAAGCGGAGTTTGATGCGCTCGCAAAAAGCGAAGCCAAAGTCTAAGCGAGCAACGAAGGAGAAGTTCGCATGTCTACCGGATTGTCGTCACTCTCCAAGCTATCGGAGGTCTCCAGCGCCTATCCGTTCGCGGGTATGGAGTACATCTACAGTGTGATCCTGCTTGCCTTCATCATCCTCTTCTTCATGTGGCAAACCATCATGGAGCAGCGGCACATGAAGAAGATTATGGGACAGACGAGCGAGCGGGTGGAAAACCCTTCCTCCGCCCCCGCCTTCTCGCCCGCGGAATAATCTTCTGAGGGTACGCTGCGAAGATGGCCCGGACCTCGTGTCCGGGCCATTTTTTGTTGAACGCTCCAGCTGGGAGGCGGCAGGGTCGCAGCGCCAACTGTCGCGCTGTGTCAAAAAGACCGACATCGATCCGGCTATTATGCGATTCGTCTTGGGGGCCGGTTCCGAACCACGGAGCGCGACATGGAACGGACGTGGAGCTGCTTCGATTGCCAGTTCGAAGGCGCCGAACCGCTGTGCTTCAGCGAGGGGGGCGCGTTCGAGCCGCGGCGGCTCGCGCGCATTCTGCTGAAGATCCCGGCCCCGGGGACAGATCACGAGGAAAAAGGCGAGCGCATGCGCGCCTATGACTGTGTCGACGAAATGGTGCAGACCTCGCCGGAGGCAGCGGTAGTCTTCCTTCTCGTCGCGCTCGATGAATGCAGGACAGGCGAGCAGGTGGCCCTGCTCGGTGCTGGCGCGCTCGAGACCCTGCTCAAGGTGCATGGCCCGAAGGTAATCGGCGAGCTCGATGCGGCGGCGCAAAAGCACGCGAAGGTGCGCTATCTGCTTTCCGCCACGTGGGGTCAATCGTCGATCGTGCCCAAGGTCTGGGATCACCTCGTCGCGGCCGTCGCTCCTGGGCCGGTGATGGATGCTGACCCGCGCACTCCCGCGGCGGGCTTGATCGACAAGGTGCTCGACGCCGAGAGCGTTACCAAGCTGCTTGCCGAACCGATGAGCCGATGAGGCTGATCGCTGGCCGGTTGCGTCACGGTCGGAAACCGCTAAACAGCGATGCGTGAGCGAACTTCTCCCACCCGCGGTCTTTGTCGATGCCGACGCCTGTCCGGTAAAGGACGAGGCGGTGCGCGTCGCTGAACGGCACGGGCTCGTCATCCATTTCGTGTCCAACTCGTGGATGCGGCTGCCGGAAGGGCCACTGATAAAGCGGATGGTCGTTGCGGAAGGACCGGACGCTGCGGACGATTGGATCGCCGAGCGCATCGGAGCGCGGGACATCGCGGTTACCGCCGACATCCCCCTCGCAGCGCGCTGCCTGAAAGCGGGTGCGCAGGTGATCGGCCCAACGGGCAAGCCATTTACCGAAAGTGGCATCGGCATGGCGCTCGCCATGCGCGAGCTTTCCGCGCACTTGCGCGAGACAGGCGAAAGCAAAGGCTACAATGCCAGCTTCACGCGCCAGGACCGTTCCCGATTCCTCGAGGCCTTGGAGCACGCCGTGCAGAAGGCCTTACGAAACAAGGTTTGACCAACTCTGGCGATCCGCCGCATCCCAATGACTTGGTGCCGCCGCAGATATACGTATCGCATTCAGGAGCCAACCCAGCCCCGAGAGGTTATGTGAATCACGCGCTGCCGAGCAACCGCCTCGATCGCCCCGTCGGTGCCAACGATCATACATTGGGGGAAACACAGGCTCCGATCACACTCGTAGAGTACGGCAGTTATGCCTGCCCCTATTGCCGCGCCGCCAATGCGCGCATCGCCGAGGTGCGCGATGAGCTTGGTGATCGCTTGCGCTACGTCTTCCGGCATCGGCCGGTGACGGGAAGCACGCTGGCGCGGCGCGCGGCCGAGCTCGTCGAGCGCGCTCCAGATGCTGACGCCTTCTGGCACGCGCACGTCAAGCTGATGTCGAGGTCCGAGACGCTTACGGAGGACGACCTCAGCGCCGTCGCCGCGGATCTCGGTGTCGACGTGCCGCCGGTCGAGCCTGACGGCGAAGATTGGCGTGCGGCCGCTCGACGCGTTGCGGAAGACGAGCGCAGCGCCCGGGCGAGCGGTGTGATGATGACACCGACATTCTTCATGAACGGGCGGCGCTATGATGGCCCGTGGGACGAAAGCTCGTTTCTCGATGCGATGCTGGGCACGCTCGGTCATCGCGTGAGGTCCGCCGCAGTGGGCTTTGCAAGCTGGGGACCGTCGGCGGGCGTGCTGTTGCTGGTGTCGACCCTCATTGCGATTGCATTGACGAATTCTAGCTTCGGTCACGCCTATGAGGATTTCTGGGAGCAGTACCTCGGCATCTCGCTCGGCTCGGCCACTTTCAAGATGTCATTGCGGCACTGGGTGAACGATGCGCTGCTGACCATCTTCTTCCTGGTGGTCGGTCTCGAGATCAAACGTGAGTTCACGGTCGGGCATCTCGCTAGCCGGCGCTCGGCTGCGCTGCCGATTGCGGCTGCGATCGGTGGCATGGCCGTTCCCGCGGCGCTCTATGCCTTCGTCATACCGTCGGGCCCATGGGCGCACGGCTGGGGCGTGCCGATGGCGACGGACACCGCCTTTGCCGTGGCCCTCATAGTGATGATGGGCGCTCGCGTGCCCGTCGAATTGCGCATTTTCCTGACAGCAGCGGCCATCGTTGACGACATCGGCGCTATCGCTGTCGTAGCCGTATTCTATTCCGGCGCCCTGCATTGGGCATATCTCGCCTCGGGGCTGCTGGTCGTTGCCGGACTTGCGGCGCTGAACAAGGCGCATGTCTATCGCGTGGCGCCGTACGTGCTGCTTGGGATTGTGTTGTGGGCGTGCGTGCATGCAGGCGGATTGCACGCCACGCTTGCTGGCGTGATCCTGGCGCTGTTCATTCCGACGCGGCCGCCGCCGAACCTCGAAGCGCTGACGGCGCAGCTCAACAGTATCGTTGCGGCGGAGGCCGAGCACGGCGTTGAGGTGTTGCGGCATGGTCCTTCGGTTCCGGCGCTCAGAGCGATGGACGCTATCTTCGACCGGTTGGAGTCACCCGCGGATAGATTGTTGCGGCACATGGCGGCGCGATCGAGCTACGTCATCCTGCCGTTGTTCGCGCTCGCCAATGCGGGCGTAACGTTCAGCGGTGGCGTCATTGCCGGACACGAGCAGTTGATGGCGGCGATCATGGCCGGCCTGGTGATTGGGAAGCCTCTCGGTCTCGTGGCGGCGGCGGCGCTGGCGGTGTGGGTCGGCGTCGCTGCGAAGTCCGACGGATATACCTGGCGGCAGCTCGCGGGCGCGGGTGCACTTGCCGGCATCGGCTTTACGATGTCGCTGTTCATCGCCGGTCAGTCCTTTCCAGCGCCCCAAGAGTTCGACGCGGCGAAGATCGCCATTTTCGCAGCGTCCGTGCTTTCCGCGGTGATCGGCGTTGCGATCCTGTGGAAGCCCGCGGCCCGCGAGGATACGACGGCGGCCGATACACGATAGATCAGCGGCGCGCGTAGACAGGAATGGCGAAGCGCGCCTCGAACCTGTGCGGCGGCGGTGCGCCCGCTGCGGGCTTCGGCAGTCGCTCATGGTCGGTGCGAACGGCAAGTACCCACTGGATGCCGGCGCCCTCGTCATCGAGGTCGACCGGCGGTTTGCCCGCTGGCACCGGTACATCGATGGGGATCGTCGTGGTGCCGTCTTTGGTGCGCATGAGGCGACCGGCGTCGATCGGATGGGCCGACGACCAGGCCTTTTCAGTGACGAGCTCCTGCGAACGCTTCCCGTCACGCAAGCGGCGCACCCATAGGCGGCGTTCGCAAATGATCTCTGCTTCGAGTGGAACGAGCGACGGCATGCGCGCGATGACGTGGCCGCGGAATTTGTCGCCGAGATAGCCCGGCAGTGTATCGATGTGCAGCGTCGAAGGACCGTAGCGCCACCAGTTCAAGGTTGCGCCGGCGGCGCAGAGAATGCCGATCAGGCCGCACAGCGGAAAGATGACTGCAGCGGAGGCCTCGAGCCACGACGTATGAAACGCGGCGATGATCTTGTCGTAGTTCACGGTGTAGATGAACGCGCATAGGCCATTCCAGCCGATCGACCAGATCCAGAGAAAGGCGGCCACGACGAGGCTGCCGTGATCGGTAACCTTGCGCTCGGCCCAGGCTTCGTTGAGCAGCCAGGGTGCTTCGGGGTTGCGCTCGGCCTGACGCGCACTCCATGCGTCGCGCTTAGCCACGACGTGATAGCGGAAATAAAAATAGCCGAGGCCGATGACGGTGAGGATAAGACTGAACGCGAATATCAAGATCGCCGTCGGAAGGTCGGCGTCGCCGCGGCGATAGGCGCCGATGATGCCGACCTGCGCCATGATGCCGAGGATGGCGGCAAGAGCGAGACCGGCAACCACGAATATGGTGCCGAAGCCGCTGGCGATGCGCGTCGAAAAGCGACGCGAAGAGCTGTCATTACGCACTGATCGAAATCCCGTCTGCGCCCGATCGTGGGCGGCGGATTTGCTATCCTGTTGCGACGGGATTGGGAAGCGAAAGTGGCGGCTCCGATGACCTAATGCAGCGCGATGCGTCCGGCGCCGAGGATAGCGCCAGGCAATGCGGGCGTGCCTTCCTGGACGAGCACCACGGCGCCGTCGTAATGCGCGTCGGCGGACAGCTTGGTGCGATACTTGACCGGGCTGCCGGACCAGGCGCCGAGCGGAATGATCTCGCGCACGATGTTGGTGTAGGTGATCTTGGTGCCGGAGTTCTCGCCGCGGCCGACGGCAACATCGCGCGAAGCCAGATACGGCAGCACGACGACGGTAGCGGCCGGGCTGCCCGGGCGCGTGCCATCGACGGATACCTCGATGTCATCGCCATTGCGCTTCACGGCAACCGTCAGCTGGGGCGGCTTGGTCGTTTCTGCGGACGCGGCGATGCCGAGCATGTTGGCGCCGTTGGCGTGCTCGCTGCCGTTGACCACCGCTTGCGGCGTATAGACCTGCTGATCACCGCGCATGATGGCATAAGCACGCTGGCGCTCGGTGAAGGCGTGCTTGGCGAAAGTATCCTTCCAGCCGAGCCGATCCCAATAATCGACCGGCAGCGACAGGACGATGAAGTGATCGTCGTGCGCCAGCTTCTCGAACAGGCGGTCGGCGGGCGGACAGGATGAGCAGCCCTGGCTGGTGAACAGCTCCAACACTGTCGGCGGTGCGGCCGCTGCCGAGCCAGCGGCGAAGAACGAGCCGAGAAGAAGCGTTGCGATAGCGCGCGCGTGCATGGAGCCTCCGATGCCGTCCTTACTGCTAGTTCGCAGCGGGCGGGCAACCGTTACGCAGACTATCCTATCGCAAGAACCCCGCGGTCATCTTTTGCGAAAAACGGATTGTGCGCCACTTCCCACAGATGGCCGTCCGGATCGGCGAAGTAGCCCGAATAGCCGCCCCAGAACACCGTCTGGCCCGGCTTGACGACCCGGCCACCCGCGGTGGCGGCGCGCGCGATCATGGCATCGACGTCGGCTGAACTATCGAGATTGCAGGCGAGCGTGATGCCGGCGAAGCCGCTGCCCGCCGCATCGACGGTGGCGTCATCGGCCAGCGCCGCGCGCGAATAGAGCCCGAGCACGCCGCCCGGCATCTGGAAGAAAACGACGTTGTCGTTTCCTTGCGGCGAGGGAGCAAGCCCCATCGCCGTGTAGAACGCGCGCGCCCGGCTCAAATCGGCGACGCCGAGCGTGACGAGCGATAGCCCAAGAGGAGCGTTTGTCATCGATGCGATGCGCCAGGGTTCGCCCAAGATTTGCGATATCGATGGTCAGGTCTTGGCGCGGGGTGTGCGCAATGCGCTGAGCGGCACGCGCGCTGCCCCGATGATGGCGCCGGGCCGCTCGGACGTGCCCGCCTGCAGCAGCACGACGATGCCGTCGTACTGCGCAAAGTCGCGGGCCGACAGCCGCGCCTTCAGCGGTTTGCCCTCCCAGGTGTCGACCGGGATGATGTCGCGCACGAGGTTGGCATAATGCACGCTCTTGCGGCCGCGCATCGGCTCGGTGTGATCCTGCATATACGGCAGCACGGTGATGACGCCGGTCTTGGCGTTGGCGGTGCCCGCACCGCCGACCGATAGATTGATCTGGTCGCCGGCGATCTTCACGTCAACCGGCACCGACAGCACGCCCATCGTCTGCGCGATGCCTTCGCGGATCTCACCCGGATCGGAGCCCATCGCCTCGGCAGCGCCGTTGATCACCGCTTGCGGCGTGAACAGCATGTCCGAGTTGCGCCGCTCGGCATAAGCCGCCTGACGGTCGGTGAAGACGGGCTTCGCCAGCGGGTCCTTGCGCCCCGGCCCGTCGAAGGAGTCGACCGGCATGACGAGGGTGATGAGGTCGGGCTGGCGCGCCAGCTTTGTGAACAGCGCGTCGGCCGGAGGGCACGAGGAGCAGAAGGGGCTGGTGAACAGCTCGAGCACGGCGCGCGGGGCAGCCTCGGCAGCCGCGGCAGTTGCGAGAAGAGCCGCGATCGCCGCGGCGAGAGAATTCCGACGCATTCCAGACCCTTACATTAGAGGCCCCACCCGATGTGCAGTACTCGTCGCAAATCGCGGCCAGGATGGGGCAAAGCTTGGCACGCGAGTGGTTAAGGCCCTGGAACGGCGACGCACAGCGCCTCGGTCGCCCAGCGCTTTGCGGCGCGGGCGTTGATCGGCAGTGCGGAAACCAGGAGCGCGGGCGCCAAACGGCCGCCATCCTAAGTTCAAGTCCGGCAGCCTTTCGGCGCCCGCGTCGGCATTTTTCCATGCCGGGGGAGCGATACTCATCGGCGCGGGCTTACCGTCCCGGTCAGGCGTCCAACGGCCGGACCACATCGTCGGGACGTTCTGCTGCTGCGCTCGCGGAGGGGGCGTGCGCCGCTGCCGATGGGCGTCCGTGCGCGCCGTTGCCGGACATCGCACAGCCCCGATCGATGGCCCCGGAATATGAGGGAGCTACCCTCGCGTCAGACGCCGAGACGGGTCGGCATCTGCCTCAACCAGGCACCGTCTCCCGTCCCGCTTAGCCGCTCAGCTGTTGCGTCCCAGTCGGACAGGAGTGGGGGAAGTGTATGGCGGGCGTTGAGGGCGGGGATTAGTTGGGGGGGACCGGTAGGGCGTCTCTCACAGACGGATTTTCCCAGTGAGGTCAAGTTTCGTTCATTCCTGTTGAATGCATCGCAGGTTGCGCAAGCGAGCGCCCACACTCTGCGGTACACTGGGATTCGCAGAGACTTCGGAGCTGTCCAATGCCCGCTCAATTACCCTACATGGTGGCGCCCGGCCTAATCCCCAAGATACTCACCAAAATTGAGGAAGCGAAGCGTCCTGAGCGCTTCACTCAGGATTTCCTCGGAACCAAACTTGGCTATACAAGCGGCAGCGCGAAGCCCATTATCCCGCTGTTGAAGCGCATGGCGTTCCTCAACTCAGACGGATCGCCCACGGCTCTTTATGATCAATTCCGCAACTCCGTTACGCAGGGTGCAGCTGTTGCCGAGGGGATGCGCAACGCATATTCTGAATTGTTCGAGCGCAACAAAACGCGGGCGACTTGCCCAAAGACAAGCTCAAGTCGCTAATTATGGAAGTCACCGGCGGCGCGCACGACGACAAAACAGTAGAGTCCACCGTTTCCACATTTATAAAGCTCAAAGAGCTTGCAGACTTTGACGCCGACACGGATGCGGTGACAGAACTCCTTCCTTTCACAAAGGGCAGCGGCACCACACTTCCTTCTGAGAATCAAGCACAGCAACGCGTAGCGGAGGAACTAGATAGCGTAGGATTGAACCTAGCCTACACGGTCAACATAGTTCTTCCGGAGACAACCAATCCTGAAGTCTTCAATTCAATCTTCAAATCGCTAAAAGAAAACCTTCTCAAGAGATGAAGCGCGAGCACGCCCTCAGGTTATTTACCTTAAACAACTTGGCTCTAGAAGCTGATTTGCGCCGCGTGGCGACCGAACACAATATCGACATCGGCCGCAGTCGAGCGAGTAACGAAGATGTTGAACAAACTTACTATCCGCAATTCGCAGAGCGACTGCGAACTGAGGCGGCCTCCATGGCCACGCAATATGCTATCTTCTACTGCCTGGAAAATTCAATTCGAGAGCTTATTGTCGAGCGTCTTCAGGAGGTGCATGGCTCAGATTGGTGGAACAAGGTGGTACCTGACGCCGTCAAACAGAGCTGCGACAAGAACCAAAAGAAGGAGCAGGCGGCAGGCATTACTCCTCGGTCCAAGGATTTGATCGACTACAGTAACTTTGGCGAACTTGGTGAGATCATCAAGGCCAACTGGGACATTTTTGGAGATACGTTCCGAGATATTCGCGCGCTTGAGCGTGTCCTAGGGAATCTCAATACCCTGCGAGCACCGATCGCTCATTGCAAGGCGTTAGCAGAAGACGAGGTTACCCGCCTCCACCTAAGCCTCCGAGATTGGTTCCGCCAGATGGGGTGACGCCATCCGTTTTTGGCTCATAACATACTAAGTACCCCCTTGCGGACAGCCCCAACGTTTCGGTTTTATCGATACTCCGCAGCGGTTCTACTCGAACGAACTCGGCGCCCGATTGATCCGCCGTCAGATCGGAGGCAACAAAGGCTTTTCACCAATACCTCAGTCCGTGCATTGCGATTTTTCCGTTGGAGGTAGCAGGCGGCATGCCCGAAGACATTACGAAGTTGCCGACGAACAGCCGCATTGGAGTAGTTGGCGAGTGGTGTCTTCGCGGCGGACACTATAATTCGCTCCTAACTCCTCGGCACAACCAAGATGATCAAGCTCCAGAATTCGAAAGGCTATGCAAAGCCGTTCTCGTATTTGTTGATTTCTTTGCCACATCCGAAAGAGACAGTGTTCACGGATGGATCACCCAACCTGAGGAACGCAAAGGGTTAGAGTTAATATATCAGTTACTCGCAGTTGGACTTCTTAAAGAGATAGACGTGGACACGGCGGCATACAAGGTGCTGGGTTATTCTCCGGGGGAGTGGCCATTTAATGATGGTCTGCCCTCCAACGTTTGGACCTTTGAGCGAGAAACATTCAATGAGACCAAAAAAAAGGTCGCGCTCCTGAATCTACTTATCAACAATCAGCATGAGCCACTATACGTAGGCCGTCCGCTACCAGAATATCCGAACTATCAGCGATTTGTTGTTTGGCGCGCCGTGTTTCACGAATTTCCATTAATTGGCGACCGAGTTCCTTTTCATGACGTTATTTGCTACAAGAATGAGCCCAACACCCGCAAACTAATTCATCGCATCCGGCAATGGGTTGCCAAAATGCAATCATCGATCAATACAGAGCGCGAGCTGCGGGAAGAAATTTCAGACCTGCTTTTTCAGTATGAAGAGCACATTAAACACACGGTCGGAGAAAGGCATCCAGGGATAGTCGAGTTTTTGTTGAATGAAATCGAAACAATCCCGAATAGGCTACTTACCGGCGACTGGTCAACCCTGGGAAACATGATAAAATACAGACGGGAATATAGGTCTGATTTCTACAGAATTGAGAAGGCGGCGCCTGGTGCTGAGTTGGCGATCATTCTGGACGCAAAAAGAACGTTTCCTGCATGACGGCTTCTTATTTGGCCATAAGCAGTTAAAACCTGCGTTGGCGGATGGCCGTCGGAGGGCGCCGCACCTTTTGGGACGTCGGCGTGGATGTCCGTCTCCTGCTCGGCCGAGCAAGATGAGATGCTAGCCTGTCGTTGGGCTTGCCGAAGAAGCCGGCTAAGCTCGGCTGCCATGCGTTGCGGGTCGCCTAACCTATTGGTGGATGAGGCGGTCGATGCTGACGCCGAGGCGCAGGCGCACGATGTCCATCGTGTTGGATGTGTCGATGAAATCGACACCGCCCTCGACCTGGGTGAAGCGCACCGAATCTTCCGATAGGTCGGCGTGAATTGCCCGGCTCCGGCTTCGATGACTAAGATGCGATGCTGGCGTGTCGACGGGGAGGCCCGATGTCGGAGACAGGTTGCCCGGTCTGTGGGTACCCGAATTGTGTCGAGCTGAACGCGGATGGCGAAGCCACGTACGACTTGTGCCCCTGCTGCGGGTTCGAGTCCGGTGTGGATGGCATCGGGCGCGATCGCGAAGAGCGCAACAGCGATCTTCGCCAAAGGTGGCTAGCTGGCGGTGCGCTCTGGTGGTCGTCGGCGAGGCCGGCAGAGCCAGGGTGGAACGCAGCCGATCAACTTCGTGCGGCGGGCCTCACTCCCGACGATGATCCTTCTTGAGAGCGTAGCGGTCGGCGTGGGGCCGCCCGCACCTGAGATCACCAGAAGCGGGTAGGTCGGCGCGACGACGATTGGGACACGCGCGGGGCAAGCTAGTGGGGCGCGGCGGGTTCGGAGGTCACTGTTTCCATCGGCGCCTCGAGCGTCCAGACGAAGCCGCTCGGATCAAAGCGGCATTCGACCGCCGCGTTCAACGCAAAGCGCGGATTGCGGTCGATCATGACGGTGCCGAAGCCGGCTTTTTGCGGTGCGCTGACAGGCGGGCCGCCGGTCTCGCGCCACGACAGGCGGAACCTCTTTCCGCTTTGCTCGTGGCTGGTCGAGCAGGAGATCTGTAGCTTTCCTTCATTCGAGGACAGCGCGCCGTGCTTGGTCGCGTTCGTCGTCAACTCGTGAATGGCGAGCCCGATGGCTTCGGCGGCGGGGGGCGAGAGCATGGTGTCCAGCTCGCCGTCCAAGAGGATCCGCGTGCCGATCAGATCATCGACCGCTGCGAGCTGAGAGATGATGAGATCGCCGACCGTTACGCCGCGCCAGTTGCGGTGGGTGAGGAGGTCCTGGTTTCTCGCCAGTGCGCCCAGGCGCGCGACGAGCTTGGCGGAAGCTTCCTTATCGGTGGTGCGCGTGACGATGGCCTGGATGATCGAGATCATGTTCTTGGCGCGGTGGGCAATCTCGCGCATCAACAGATCGATCTGCTGCTCGCGGTCTCTTTGCTCGGTGATGTCGGTGTTCGTTCCGAACCAGCGCCATACTTTTCCATCGTCGCCGAACAGAGGCTTGGCGCGGGATAGAAACCAGCGATAGTCGCCGTCGCGGCTGCGCAGCGGGAACGTGTCCTCCCACTCCTGACCCGTGCTCCAACTGAGTTGGATGCGCTGCTTCACGCGTTCGATATGGTCGGGGTGGTGCACCGCGGTCCATCCCCAGCCTTGCATCTGCTCCAACGTGGTGCCGGTGTAATCGAACCAGCGGTCGTTGTACCAAAAGATCCAGCCGTCGCCGTCGGCGATCCATGCGAGCTGAGGGATGGTGTTGGCCAGCGCGCGGAACTGGCGCTCGCTTTCTTCCAGGCGCGTGCGCATCTCGACCATCGCGGTCGTATCGTGCGCGATCTTGGACGCGCCGATGATGGCACCGGTCTCATCCACCAGGGGGGAAATCGTGATGGCGACCGGGAAGATGCTGCCGTCCTTCCGGACCCGCATGGTTTCAAACTTCGGTACGATCTCGCCGGCCCGGATGCGCTGCAGAATGTGCTGCTCTTCGTGGAGGCGTCCCGGCGGAATGATGGTCTCGATCGAGCGGCCGATCATTTCTTCCGGAGACCAGCCGAAGATGCGGTGGGCAGCTTCGTTCCAGCTCAATACCGTGCCGGTCAGGTCCTTCGAGATGATCGCGTCGAAGGAGTTCGTGACAATGGATTTGAAATGAGCGGTGTTCATCGAAGCTCGAAGGGAGTCGCGGGAGTCAGGCATAAAGACCTAGAGCCGGCTCGTTAGCTTCAATTAACCTAAGGGCGGACTGGAGTCATCGCCATTCGCCGGCTGACCGGGGTCAGTCCGCGTGCCTTCAGGGAAGCGCGAGGGCGGTCATAAAGTCAAGGCGGGCCCGGATGGGCGCATGCCGACATCGCCACGAGCGCTCTCGACCGCAAGCCAAACTCGATGGGCGGGGCGGGGCGGGCGGCGCGTGGCCGCCCGCAGCCTGGATCACCAGAAGCCGGGTTTACCGGGTTTGGCGGGCTTGCGCCGGCGCTTTTGCTGCTGCTTCTGGCTGGGCTGGCCAAAGAAGCTGAAGAAGCTCGGCTGCCATTCATTTGCAGCAAATGAATCAACCGGCGGCGTGGGCTTGCGCGTCTTGAACCCGCCCTGCGGCTGGTTGCTCAGTACGGCGACGAACTCGGTCCGGTAGTTCGTCTCGCGGCTGAGCGGCTCGTCCGAGATGATGATCGAGGAGCGCGGCAGCGCGGTCGGCCCGATGCGATCGAGCACCTCCTGCGGGATGGTGATGCGGTCGAGCGCTTGCTTGGCTTCATCGCCGTGATCGATGGTGACCGCGCTCCAGCGCAGGCCGCCGTCGCCCTCGGACATGGCGGTGAAAACGTGCGTGCCGATGGGCCGTTCGGGGTCGCGGATGGTGACCGGGACCTCGATGCTCGAATCGAAGACCTCGCCGCCGTCCGACCACGGCTTGCCCGTGTTGCGACGAACGTAGAGCTTCTGCGTGGCGCGGCTGACGTAGATCGAGACCGGGACCAGCGCGAGCCTTGCATCCTCGGCCGCCTTCTCCGTCTCGGTCTTGCGTGCGACCGCTGCCTTGGCGGCATCGGCCGCCTTGGTGGCGGCATCGGCTTTCGACGTCGCGTCGGCGCGGGCGGCGTCGAGCTTGGCGGTCGTCTCCGTTACGCGGGTGGCGGCCTTGAGCTTGCGTTCTTCCGCGCGCGCTTTGGCCTCGTCGTTCTTTGCGGAGGCGATGGCCTTCTCGGCATCGGCGAGCGCTTCGTCGGCTGCCGACTTCTGCCTTTCGAGCTTACGTAGCGTCGACTTTGCAGAGGCCGCCTCGCGCGCGGTGAGCTTGGCCGCCTTCTTCGTCTCGACGACGTCCTTGGCTGCCTCGGCTGCTTCGCGTGCGGTAGCTTCGGCGCGCGCCGGGGCCGCGGCAACCGCCTCGGCGTTCGGCACCGGGAAGGCCGCGTGAGAAAATTCGACGGGCGCTGAATCCTCCGGCGAAATGATCACGCGCATGCCGATGCGCGTCTTGTCGAACATGTTCGCGGCAAATCCATACGGCATGCGCACGCAGCCGTGCGAGGCCGCGTATCCGGGCAGCGGGCCACCGTGCATGGCGATGCCGTTCCACGTGAGGCGCTGCATGTGAGGCATGTGCGCGTCGTCGTAGAGGTTGGAGCGGTGGTCGATGTTCTTCTGCAGGATGGCGAACACGCCGGCCGGCGTTTCGCGTCCTTTGACGCCGGTGGAGACGGGCGCCTTCACGATCCAGCCGTCCGCATCGTAGAAGGTGACCTTCTGGGACTTGATCGAAACGATCGCCATGATCGGCTCGCCAGCATCGCGCTCCGCGACTTCTTCCGCGGAGCGGCCCGATCTCGCCGAAGCCTCGTTCGTGAACGCCATCAGCGGGGCAATCGCCGCAATCGTCAAAATGGCGAACAGTTTCAAACGCCGTACAGTTGAATGCATCATCCTAAATCAATCTACCGTTCCAGTGCCGTGCCCCCTCCCCGGTTGATGCCAGTCCGCGGATGCATCAATCAAGTGTCAAATCGCACCATCTTGGTTAGGCGGCCCGTCGGCCACACCGATGTGCTCTGGGGGGCACTCGTGTCCGATCGATAAGGCCCGAGCAAAAGGCATGGTGCCGCCGCGGCTGAAGCGCGCTGGACAGCCGTAAACCCTGGCTTGAGCGGAGGCGCGCGCAGCGCCATATTCGGGCCATGCCGCCTCCCCCGAAGGACCCCGACAAGACACCCAAGCCGCGCCCCTCGCGCGTGCGCTCCGGCAAGCCGACGCCTCCGCCAGCGGAGACCGCGGCGGGCACGCCAGAGGTGCGCGCGCGCGGCAAGGGTAAACGAGCGGCCGCCAATGCCGCGGACACTGCGCGGGCTGAAGGCGCCGAAGCGCCAGGCCTGGGCGAATCCCCGCAGGCGGTGTTCGACACGCTGAGCGCCATCGCGTTTCCGGGCGGGCGGCCCGCCTACGATGGCGAGGCGGAGCACAAGCCGCTCCCGGCGCTGCGTCAGCAAGGGCCGCGGCCGCCGTTCGGCGGGGAGTCCATCGGGCAATATCTCAACGCCCTGCTGGCCAAACCGGAGCAGCGCTCGGAGCAGGCGCGGCAAATCCTGCTGGCACAGCCGATGCTGGCGGAGCATCCGCTCGTCTCGGGCGACGAACTGGCATTCACGCCGCACCGCCCGCCACGTCCGGAGAAGTCGGAAGGCGGCATCGCGCTCAACATCGTCTCCGAATACGAGCCGAAGGGCGACCAGCCGACGGCGATCCGTGACCTCATCGATGGGATCAACCAGACCGAGCGCAGCCAGGTGCTGCTTGGCGTGACCGGCTCGGGCAAGACATTCACGATGGCGAAGGTGATCGAAGGCACGCAGCGGCCGGCGTTGATCCTGGCGCCGAACAAGACGCTCGCCGCGCAGCTCTACGGGGAGATGAAGAGCTTCTTTCCGGACAACGCGGTCGAGTACTTCGTGTCGTACTACGACTACTACCAGCCGGAAGCGTACGTGCCGCGCACCGACACGTACATCGAGAAAGAATCGTCGATCAACGAGCAGATCGACCGCATGCGCCATGCCGCAACGCGCGCGCTGCTGGAACGCGATGACGTGATCATCGTGGCGTCGGTGTCGTGCATCTACGGTATCGGTTCGGTCGAGACGTATACGGCGATGACGTTCACGGTGCAGGTGGGCGAGCGGCTATCGCGCGACCAGCTCATTGCCGATCTCGTCGCCCTGCACTACCGGCGCAACGACGTGAACTTCGTGCGCGGCACGTTCCGCGTGCGCGGCGACACCATCGAGTTGTTCCCGGCGCATTTGGAAGATCGCGCCTGGCGCATCTCGCTGTTCGGCGACGACGTGGAAAGCATCGTCGAGTTCGATCCGCTGACGGGGCAGAAGGCGGACGAGCTGTCGCTGGTGAAGATCTATTCCAACTCGCACTACGTGACGCCGAAGCCGACGCTGCAGCAGGCGATCAAGTCGATAAAGACTGAGCTGAAACAGCGGCTGGAAGAGTTGTATGCCAATGGCAAGCTGCTGGAGGCGCAGCGGCTGGAGCAGCGCACGCTGTTCGACATGGAGATGATGGAAGCGACGGGATCGTGCGCGGGCATCGAAAACTATTCGCGCTATCTCACCGGCCGCAAGCCGGGCGAGCCGCCGCCGACGCTGTTCGAGTATCTGCCCGACAACGCGCTGGTGTTCGTCGACGAAAGCCATGTGACCGTGCCGCAGATCGGCGCCATGTTCCGCGGCGACTACCGGCGCAAGGCGACGCTGGCGGAGTATGGATTCCGACTGCCCTCGTGCATGGACAATCGTCCCCTGCGGTTCGAGGAATGGGACGCGATGCGCCCGCAGACCGCGTTCGTGTCGGCGACGCCGGGCACGTGGGAGATGGAGGAAACGGGCGGAGCATTCGTCGAGCAGGTCATTCGTCCGACCGGCCTCACCGATCCGGACGTGATCATCCGGCCGGCGAAGACGCAGGTCGATGATCTGCTGTTCGAGGCCAAGGAGACGGCAAAGCGCGGCTATCGCACGCTGGTGACGACGCTGACCAAGCGCATGGCCGAAGACCTCACCGAATACATGCACGAAGCGGGCATCCGCGTGCGTTACATGCACTCCGACATCGAGACGCTGGAGCGCATCGAGATCATCCGCGATCTGCGGCTCGGCGCGTTCGACGTGCTGATCGGCATCAACCTGCTGCGCGAGGGCCTCGATATTCCCGAGTGCGCGCTGGTCGCGATTCTCGATGCCGACAAGGAAGGGTTCCTGCGTTCGGAGACGTCGCTGATCCAGACCATCGGGCGCGCGGCGCGCAACGTGGATGGGCGCGTGATCCTTTATGCCGACAACATGACCGGCTCGATGGAGCGCGCGATTGCGGAGACCAACCGTCGCCGCGAGAAGCAGGTCGCGTACAACACCGAGCATGGCATCACGCCGGCGAGCATCAAGCGCAATATCCAGGACGTGCTGTCCTCAGTCTACGAGCAGGATCACGTGACGGTCGATACCGGGCTCGCGGACGCGCCGATGGTCGGGCACAACCTGGCGACGATCATCGAGGACATGGAGCGGCGCATGCATGAGGCCGCGGCCGACCTCGAGTTCGAGACGGCGGCGCGGCTGCGCGATGAGATCAAGCGGCTTCGCGAGACAGAGCTCGCCGTGTCGGACGATCCGCTGGCGCGGCAGGCCGAGGTGGAAGACAAGGCGGGCGCGTACAAGGGCGAGCGCAAGTACGGCGGCGCGCCGGCCGAAGGCAAGAGCGGCTCGCGCATCAAGACCGAATACGAACCGGTGCAGCCGACGCACGCGCAGCAGAGCGCGGTGCCGATGCCGTCGCGGATCAAGAAGCCGTCGCTGGACGAGATGGGGCCGGGCACGGATCGCGCGATCCCCGCGCCGCGGGCGCCGAAGGTCGATGCACGCGAGAAGGCCGGCGCGTTCGGCGAGCATGTGCGCGGGCCGCACAAGCCGACGCTCGACGAGATGGGGCCGCACGCGATGCTGCCGCCGAAGGGCGGAACGCCGCCGCAGAAGCCGGCACGCACGGTGGAGATTCAGACCGAGGCCGAGAAGAAGAGCCGGCGCGGCCGCCCGCGCAAGACGGGCCGGCCGGGGCATTGATGAATAGGCGCTCAACCCCAGCGGAGCAGCTTGAGCGACAGATCGAGCGGATACATCGTCTTCTAGAGGCTGGCGGAGCAAAGATCACTTGGAACGATAGGATCCCGGATCCAGACAACCCAACCCAACTTCGACAAATCGATGTATCGATACGCCGCTCCGGACACGTGACGATTGTTGAGTGTCGCTTCCGAAAAGAGCCGGAAGATGTCACCTGGATCGAAGAGCTAATCGGGCGAAGAGAGAGCCTACGTTGCGATGCGGTTATCGCTGTGTCGGCAGCTGGCTTCACTCAAGGTGCGATAAAAAAGGCCAATGCGAAGGGGATTATTCTACGTACCCTCGAGAGCTTGTCTGCGGATGAGGTCAAGAATTGGGGCAGACCTACAAAGGTTGAGACATTAACTTACGAATTTTTGGAGTGTGCATTCGAACTCGAAATAGCCTCGCAGCCAGCTGGTGAGGCTCGGCTCAGCTTGAATGACGGCGCTGATGTCAATCTTCTCGACCTGCTTGGCATGGTCATGAACCGCCTTGAGCAAGAAGGCATTCACAGCGGCACATTCGAGACTGCGATAGACCTTGAAGATGCTGTCCTGCTGTCGGGAAGGCGCCCTTCTCGCGCTCTGTTTCTCGCCAAGGGAACCGCCCGAAAGCGAGAACTTCAGCTCGCTTCAGTCGTTGGATACTCCGCCGTTGGCGCTTCGTCCCCAGGATCCTATGCAATCGTGAGACACTTTGACTCTGATACGATAGAGATTATCGACTCTTCTCGCGAGTTAGCCGTCGTCTTGGATCTCAGTGGCGCCGATCTTCATCTCAACGAATATGTTCGAGCCGCCACGTTCGATTTTGGGCCGATCCAAGACGTAAAATGGTTTCACGTCATCGGCGTCGATGGTCTGAAGTTCGTCGGCAATATACCGATGCGTATTCGATTTCCGACAGGAAGCTAGACCATCATCGGCGGCGGAGACCTTGACGCGGCGCTGATCGTTGCGGACGGTTGCGGGAGGGATTCAGGGCTGCGGAGGGAGCGGGCGCGATGGGCAGGGTTGGGCGGATATTTCTGACGGGGCTGATTGCTGCGTTGCCGCTGATGCTGACGATCTTCGTCACGGCGTGGCTGCTGTCGCTGCTCAATCAGTATCTCGGACCGGGCAGCGGGTTCGGCCGATTGCTGGGATCGATCGGCATCGGCACGGGCACCTCGGAACTTGCGTCATATCTGATCGGGCTCGGCATCATCGCGGCGGCGATCTATGCGCTCGGCCTGCTCGTGCATTCGCAGATCGGCACGTGGGTGGCGGAGCTGTTCGACCGGCTAATCCGGCGCGTGCCGCTGATCTCCAACGTCTATGACCTCGCGAGCCGCTTCGTCTCGATCGTCGACACGAAGAACGGCGACAGCCTGAAGGGCATGAGCCCGGCGTGGTGCTTCTTCGGAGGCAAGCCGACTGCGGCCGTGCTGGCACTGCTGCCGTCGAAGACGCCCGTGACGCTCGGCGGCGAGCAATATCTGGCGGTGCTCATTCCGTCGGCGCCGGTGCCGTTCGGCGGCGCGCTGGTGCATGTGCCGGCCGCGTGGATCGAGCCCGCGGAGGGCGGCATCGACGAGCTGATGAGCGTCTATGTGTCGATGGGCATCACGCCGCCGGGAGCGGCGACGGCGAAGGTCACTTCAGCGTAAGCGATTAGATCAGCCTTCGAGGCCGCGCGCGGTCAGCCAGTCGAGCACGATGCGGGCGATGTCGTTGCTGTTGTCGTCAGCCATGAGCGCGTGCGAGTTGCCGGTGATGCCGCGCTGCGGCAGGTCGATGTGCGTGACATCGCAGCCGGCGGCGAGAAGCGCGTCGCGCCAATGCTCCGATGCCGGGCGCGAGCGGCGCCAGAAGTCGTTGTCCTGCCAATTGTCGCCCCAGATGAAGAGGTGCGGGACACCGCACAGGCGCGCGGCGTCGGACGTTGCGGGATCGGGCGCACCGGACGGATCGAGCACGACCACAGCGCGCACGCGCTCGGGGGCGTTGAGCGCTGCGGCGAGCGCGAAGGCGCCGCCTTGGCTGTGCGCGAGCACGATGACGCCGGGATCGAGACGACGAATGAGCGCGTCGTAAGCGGCGAGCGTGCGCGCATCGTTGCAGGCCCAGCGCGGCACACCTTGCGCGAGAAATGCCTCGAAGGCATCGACCGGAAACCGCAAGCCGGGATACGTGCGGCGCTGCGTGGGATCAGGATGCCACGAGCCGCGCGGGCCGAAGCGGAAGGTGTCCTCCCACGCGTCCTTGGCGGTGCGGAAGTACGGTGCCTCGGGATAGATCTGCGGATAGGGCGCCCAGGATGCGCGGCCGCGCTCGACGGCGTCGCAGACGTAGGTGTTAAAGCCGGCGCGCAGGAAGAACGTCTGCCAGCCGGGGCGGCCGTCCGGTGTCGATTCCCAGCAGGCGCCGGTCATGCCGCCGCCGTGCCACAAGAGCAACGGCGCGCGGGCGCGGGGCGATGCCAGCTTGTGGAACTGGACGTACATCTGGCCGGCGACGATCTCGCCGTTCTGGTCGACGTGATAGACCGGGCCGCCGGGGGTGCTGACGCGATCGCGGGGCGGCATGCCCTCGAGTTTGGTGAGGCCTCCGCCGACGTGAAAGCTGCCGATTTCGGCAATCTCTATCCCAGCCACGTCACACCCCGCCACGCGCGCTTCACGCACGCCCGTGGGCGTGCGTGAAGCAAGCTAGCAGCAAGTGCTTTGCGGCTTGCTTAAGGGGCGCAGGCGCGCACGCCGGCGCGTCAGTGGTGGCCGGCGGGGATCGGCTTGCCGAATGTCAGGATGACGATGAGCAGGATCATGGTCGGCGCAAGGACGAGCGCGACGCCGACGGCGAACTTCAGGCCGATGAAGATGCCGCCGAGAATCCAGACCAGAAGGAACGCGCCCAGCGCTGCGCCGAACGGGCTCTCTTTCACGAAGTCGACCAGTGCGGGCACGATGACCGGCATGAAGGGCAGCAGGGCCAGTACCAGCGCACCGACGATGCCGTAGCCGATGCCGAGCGTGAGCGTGCCGACCACGGCGGCCATGAGCGCGTTCGCCACGGCAAGGATGTAGCGGCCGCGCAGGCTGCCATCGGCGAACACAACGCTAGGGTCGGCAACAGTCATCGTCTCGTCTCCAATGCTCGTCGAATGGGATGATGTGGCTAGGCCGCCGAAACGCGGCCTGGCTGGGTCAAGGATTTCGCGAGCGCGGCACTGCGTGCAGCCCTCGGGACGGCGGCAATGGGCAATGACTTGGAGCAGCCGTCAACGAACTAAGACGTCGCATTCGACTTGCGTTTTTTGATTTAGGTCAACGCGGATGGGTGCATGGTTAGCGATCGCGCAAGGCAATCCGTCGCGGGCGCAGGCTGCCGCGACGTGATCGCGCCTACAGAGCGAGGCTGTTGCGTCGAAGGGGGTTAACGCGTTTCGGAAGCGGCGGCGCAGCGGGCGCAGTTGCAGGTCGATGAATGAGCGTGCCCGCCCGCGTGACAGGTGCCGGCTGAATCCCCCAGCGTGGCGGCGGTAGAGGCGGACTGGGATGCAGCAGACGTCGCTGCGGCGGTTTCGGAGGCAAAGGCGACGGCGGGCAGGCTCAGGCACCCGCCCGAAGCAAGGATGGCGCCGATGAGCGCGGACGTGGACGGCTTCATGGTCGATCTCCCGTCTAGGACAATTCGGATGATATAACATCCTGATTGTGGCGCGATTTCAGCGGCGCCCATCTCTATGGACGCCGGAAAAATCGCAGCCGAGCGTTGGCCGGCGTTGCGGGTCAGTCGTCGTAGTGACAGCCTTCGGCGGAGTTCCAGACCTGGCCCTTCGGACACCCTTTGCCCACGGCCTTCCTCTGTTCGCCTGATAGCGGAGCATTGGCGGACGGGGCCTTATAGCCCGGGACGCATTTGCCGCCTTCGGGCCGGAAGCCTGGGCCGCAGTAGGAGACGGCGGAAGTCTTCTTGATGCACTTGCCTTCGATCATGACGCGGCCGCTGGAGCAGCTCTTCGGTTTGCTGGCGGTCTTTGAGGTCTTGTTGCTTTCAGTGCTCTTGGCCTTCTTTTCGGACGGGCACGTCTTATAGACGTCGGGGCGCTCGGTACCGACGGCGCAGAGAATGCCGCCCCACTGGTAGCCTCTGCTGTCGTCCGCATAGGCAATCTTGAACCAGGGATAGCCGTCCTCCATCACGTCCGTGCGCGCCATCAGCGTGACGGACTGGCCCTCCTCCAGGCTGTCGAGCTTCTTGTAGCTTTGTCCGGGACCGGCGCGAACAACGCCGCCCCACGAACCGGCGACGATGGGAAAGTCATCGGTGGGCGGCAGCGCAGCGGCCGGCGGTGGCGCGGGTGTCTCCGCCTGCTGGGAGCCTTCCAGCTTTTTCAGGTATGCGCGCGCCATGTCGGCGTGAAAGCCGGTTGGAAAGTTGGCGAGGTAGGCGTCCCATGCTTCGCGCGTGCCAAGCTCCTTGGCTTCGGAGAACGCTTCTTTTTCGGCGCCACCGGCGTCTTCGGCAGAGGCAAGGCCCGGGTGAGGAAGCCGGAGCGCATCGGGTCCCAATTGCGGATGGGCGAACGCAACGACGAAGGTGCACATCCCAAGGATGCGCGCGAGCGGCAAGCAATACATGAAAATGGATCCCCACAAAAAAGGCCGTGCGCACCTACGCTCACCCGGATTAAGTCTCCGCGCAAGGACGATTTCTGAGAACGCGCGTGTCGATTAAGATGCTGCAGCGGTCCAATGCCGGTGACTTATGTTGAAATTCATTTCGAAGCAGTGGCGCGGGGATGCCCCGTTCTGGCTCAGCGTGCTCGTCATTTCTCTGCTGTTGCCCTGGATCGTCATGCTCGGCGGATTGAGCTGGCTGGGCGACTTCACGATCGGGCAGACACCGTCAAACAGCATGCTCATCGCTGCACTGCTGTTTGCGCTGATCGCGGCGGTGACGGCATGGCAGCTGGTTGGCACCTGGCGTGCAACATCGAAGACGAAAGCGCCAAGCCGCTCCTGGTTCACGCGTTGGATGGGCCGGGCGGTCGCGCTGTCGAGCCTTGCACTAGCTCTGTTCGCTTTTGCAGGACTGCCCGGCAATATGGCCGGCTATTACGCCGAGGCGACCGATGCCGATTGGATCGGACAGCAGGAGCACTCGGTCACTGTCGATGGCGATACGGTCGTCATCACCGGGTTCATGTCATGGGGCCTGCACGACGAATTCGTGGCGGCTTTGCGCGACAATCCCAACATCACGAATGTCGTGCTGGATAGCCCCGGCGGGCACTATGCCGTGGGATTGCGTCTTGGAGATATGATCCGAGCCCGCAATCTGGATACCAGCACGACGTCGATGTGCGGCAGCGCATGCATCTATGCGTTCATGGGCGGCAATCAACGCATACTGGGAGAGGGCGCGAAGCTCGGGTTTCATGCCATGGCTGGCAATACGCAGGTCGCGCTCGACCGTTTACAGGCGCACGCCGCGAACTTGCTGCAGGGCGCCGGCGTGCCGGAAGAATTCACCACGCGCATCTTCGCCACGCCAGCCGATGACGTCTGGTACCCCACTGTGCGGGAGCTGCGCCAAGCGAACGTGATCACGGACGTCGAAGGCTGAGGGGCCGAGGCGCGGCGGCTATCGGGGAGCCGCGGCGAGATTGGCGAGCGACGGCGACACGGTCGTGATGTCGTATTTGCGATCGAGCGTTGCCTGATCGGACGACTTGCGGCGCAGCGAATAGAGAAACTCGTCGACGAACGGACGGGAGACGCCGATCGGGCCGGAGGCTGCTGCATTCGCCTGTGCCTGCATCGTGTCGAGACCAGCCGACAGATGCTCCATGCAGGTGATGCGCGAGAAGATCATGTCCTTGATGTCGGTGCGCGGGCGGCAGGCTTGGCCGTAGCCGTTGGAGACTTTTGCTCCAGCCTTGGCGGGGAAGTAGAGCTGTTCCTTGCGGCCGCCGCGCTTCTTCACGCGCTGATGCTGGCTGCCCCAGAAGCAGATCATGTCCCGGCCGTCGACCTGGCGCTGGCCGAGATACACGACCTGATGGCCGCTTTCGGAAGCGCCGACATTGTCGTTCCAGAACATTTTCAGGAAGTCGCCAGGGCGTGCGTAGGCGAGCTTGTCGTCGCGGAAGCTCATGCCGACGCCGGTGTGCTTGAAGAGAGCGGCAGCGCCCGCGCCATTTGAATTGAAAATCCCGAACAGGCCCTGGCCGTCGACCAGTTGCGTGCCATCGGCGGCGCGCTGCCTGGCGTCCAGCGTGCGCAGCTGATCTGGCGTCAGATTGATCCGGCCATCGTTCTGCAGCGTCGCGACAAGGTGAGCGAACAGCGCGTAAGTGGCGCTGGTGCAGTGTGAAGGATGACCGTCGTAGACGCGCAGCTCCCAGCGACCGTTGCCGACGTTGTGCGCTTGCAGCGTCGGGGCCACGAAATCGGAGCCAATACTGTAGCCGCCGCCCGTAGGCAGTCCGGCAATGATGTCGAGGACCATCGCGTTGTAGTCGACGCCAGCGCAACGACGCGCGCTGTAGGGTCCGGCGTTGGCAATGCCGGCGCATGACACAAGCGCGACGGCTGCAGCCAGTGCGCGTACGACGCGCACGACCGGAAAGCTGGTCCCCATACTGATCTTCCCCCGAGAAATGATCTGTTAACCCCGCTATTGCACCCCTGCTCGCGGCAGATTAGCGGCGCTTTCCCGTGGCGAGTCGTCTCGCATTTGCTCAAATGGAGTTTGGCGCGATCAGTGTGGCCCTAATGCTTCATGAGTAGCGGCGAAAGGCCCGTAAATTGGGGCATGACACGACCGCGAGCGATGGCCGCAATGCTCCGACGATTGATGAAACGCTGGGTGAAAAACGAAAAATCGCCGCGCGAATTGTTCGTGCACGAGGACGATTGGGGCCAGATTGAGGTGCTTCCGGCCTCTTGCCGCGCTTGGTGCGAGGCAGAATTTGCGCGCATCGCACGCTTTGCGACAGCGCATGCAGCGGGCGGCGATGGCGGCTGGACCGATATTTACGTGCGCGCAGAGGCGCCGATGACGCTGGCTTCGCTGCGCCTGTCGTTTGCTGACACCATTACGGCATTGGCGGCGCGGCTGGAGGCGTTCGATATCGTCACGAGCGGCACGTTCTCCGCGCCAGGGCCGGTGGCGCGCGTTGCGGCATTCGGGCCGGAAGGGAGTGTCGGTATCGTCATCATTCCAGATGCGAGCGGTGCCATCGTCGATGCGATGACGCTGGTGTGCAACGGAAGCGAGAGCGCGTGTCGCGAGGTCAGGCGCGCGGTGACGATGATCTCATCTGCGCAGCCGCTGCTGATCGTAGAATGGAACAGGCTCACGCTGTCACTCGACGCGTGAGCCCGTTCGAACGGCGCGTATCGCTCGTCACATCGTCAGGCTGCACCGATAAGCCGCTTGGCGCGCAGCCATCCGCTCTTCTGCTTCGCGGGCTGCGGCTTGCTCGGCTCTTGGGGCTTTGCCAGCGTTCCATGGATGAGATCGTGGACGTACTGGAGCTTGGCAATGGCCGGCTCGGAAATGATGAAAGGATAAAGGTCGGGCTGACCCATGCTTCGATTGAGGCTGTTGACCGCAAAGGTGATCGGCAGCCACGCCTCCATCAGCGCGGTGACATTCGCTGCGCGATAGGGATTGTGATCGACAGTGGCGCTCGGCGCTTCCTCGATGCGCGGATTTACCGACAGATGGAACGCGTACGCCATCTCCAGCGTGTCGACGATGTGCAGATAGTGCGCCCAGGTTTCGGCGAAGTCCTCCCAGGGGTGCATCGTCGCGTATGCGGAGACGAAATTGAGCTGCCAGTTCGGCGCCGGGCCGTTGTCGTAATAGTGCTGGAGCGCGGCGGAGTAATCGGAGCTCTCGTCGCCGAAGACGGCGCGGAAGCTCTCCAACTCGCCACCATCGCGCACAAGCCGATCCCAATAATAGTGCCCGACCTCGTGCCGAAAGTGACCGAGCAATGTGCGGTAGGGTTCGTGCAGGAACGTGCGCGTCTGTTCGCGCGCTACGTCATCGGCCTCGCGCAGCGAGATGGTGACGATACCATCATCATGGCCCGTCATGATCCGCTGCTCGGGAGCGTCGGCGAGGAAGTCGAACACCAACGGTGACTGTTCACCGCTCGCCTGCGAGGGCATCGGAAGCTTCAGCTTGATGAGCGAATAAACGAGGCGGCGCTTTGCCTGTTCGATCCGCTGCCACAAAGCGTGGTGCGAGGGATCTGAGATATCAGGAATGGTGCGGTTGTGCTGGCAGGCGCGGCAGTGCGTGGCGCCGCTGTCGGTGCGCACGAGCCAGTTACAGGCATGCACCTCCCAGTTGGCGCAGAAGCGGTAACGCTTGCCGGGATCGGCTAGTGCGATCCACTTGTCTGCGTCCGGCTTTACCGCGCTTATGACTTCGAGCTCGGGAATGTAGCCGGTGTTATGCTGACAGCGCTCGCAGCGCGTGTTTTCAAAGTAGAGCGGGTTACCGCAATTCTGACAGGCGAACAGCTTCATGGGGCTCCCGCTGCAATCAATTCCTGGCGCGTCTAAAGTCGCCCCGAGCCTACCCTTGCTCAGTGCGCGGCATATAAATCTCCTGGAGCGAATTTGGTTCTCAGGCGAAAAAATAAAATCGGAGATTGCCCATATTTTCAGCGAAAGCCCCGCTCATCAGGGCTATTCGACCGGAAACTGGGGCGTGTCGGACAGGTGATCGATGATCCTGTAGTTCCATAACGGGACCGCCATCCCTGCAGCGGTGCCGGCGAGGTAGACCTCCATGTAGTCGGCATGCTCGAGGGCATCGGTGTCGAGCCAGACGGTGCCTCCGATGGGAACCCTTTCACCTTTGCGGTGACAGGCCACGGCAAAGCTGACGATCTCGTCTGGAGCCAGTTCGCCGGTCGCATTCTTGAAGATGCGCAGCACCTGGCCCTCGACCAGGCAAGTGCCGGGTTCCTTGTTCGGCGCGTCGACCTTGGTGATGGCGATCTGCACATGATAGGGCGCGCCTTCCCGCGCCTTGCGATAGACCTCGGGAGGCATCATGGCGTTGGCGGTTCCAGCGAGAAGAAGAAGCAGCAGAGCTGAACGCAGAATGGCACGCATTGGACCTCGCAATGAGGGCTATGTCTGAAGGCGTCACGCTCGTCTCCGACGTTGAGGTGATTGTCCCACGACGGGTGTTCAAGGTCACCAGCGCTGCACGGGCAGTGCCCAATCCATTTCTTTCGAACATTTGAGATCGGAAAAGTCAGGCGCGCCGGGCGCCCTTTGATGCAGCACAAGCGAGGGATCGGCTCGGCTGGCTAATGTCTCTGAACAGAGCGGATTGTCCGAGATGCGCGCATTCGGTGCCTGATCTTGGTGCGACGCTTTGTCTTGCCTCGCGTGCAGCGTGCGCATACGGTGAATACAAAGGAAACGCCATGGGGGATGCCATGATGTCAGAAACATGCACCCGTGAAATCTCCAAAGCCGACGTGGAGCGATTTCTGTTCGGCAAGCACATTACCGCCTGCCCTGCTTGCGGCAGGTTCCGGTCCCAGTGCGATCTCGACGTGCAGTCGATCACCTGCCAGCGGGCGCCGGCCACGGCGACGAGCCTGCCGACCGATGCGGCTCCAGTGGACGTGTTGATGGTGGTCTGCCAGAACTGCGGGGCCATTCAGTTCCACGACCGCACGGTCGTCGCTAAGTGGCTGGACTGCCAGCGCCGCGCGAAGTAACTGCGGGCGTTAGGAACTCATCGGAGGAAACGTATGGCCGCTTTATCGCGTCGGGGCGCCGCTGTGGCCCTCGCGCTCATTGCCCTGCTCGGCGTCTCGATGACCGCCGCGTCCACTCCCACGCTTGCACAAGGAGCCCCTACCGTGACGGATTCCGGACTGATCCTCGCCGATAGCAAGGTCGGCACCGGCGCCGAAGCAAAGGCCGGCAAGCTGTGCGTCATGCACTACACCGGCTGGCTGTATAACAATGGCACGAAGGGCACGAAGTTCGACTCCTCGGTCGACCGGGGCGAGCCTTTCTCGTTCCGCCTTGGTCAGGGCCAGGTGATCAAGGGCTGGGACGAGGGTGTTGCCGGCATGAAGGTGGGCGGTAAGCGCACGCTGATCATCCCTGCCGCTCTCGGCTATGGCGCGCGCGGTGCAGGCGGTGTGATCCCGCCGAACGCGACGCTGATGTTCGACGTCGAGCTGCTCGACGTGAAGTGAGCGCTCACGGTTTTTGAATCAGACTGACGCCGTCCGGCAGATCGCGGGGCGGCGTTTTTTTGTTGCGTCAAGGCAGACCGTGCGTCCGGCGTTGGACAGCACAAACGCGAGATGCACGGCCTCAAGAGCCGTGCAGCAAGGATTTCGTCGAATCAGGGAACGGAGACGCCCGGCTACTTCAGCGGGGCCTGCTCGCAGTTGTCCTCGCAGCCGATCGGATAGCCCCACGCGGGGTAGTACGGCGGCTGGATGTAGTAGGGCCGCGGCTGACGCATCTCGGCGGCCGGGCGCCAGTCTCCCGAGTTGTAGTAGGGATAATAGCGCGGCGTTTCGTAAACGTAGGGATAGCGATCCGGCGCGTCAGGATCCCTGTCGCGATGGAACCAGCCCGCGCTTGCAGGCGCGGTGGCATAAAGGCCCGCCGTGAGAGCTAGACCGAGAATGGCTGACGCTGTGTTCAATCGCATGGAGCACCCCTGAATCACTTAAGGTTAGGCGATTCACGTCAAGCCGCACAATGACCGGGGGGCCGCACCCCCGCAGGAAAATAACGCCATGAAAGACCTCAATTTTGCGGGTGGCCCGGCCGGACGCTCCCCGTTTGCGGGTAGCTAGAGGATGATCAGGGCCGCCAAGATCGCCGCGGCGGCGAATATGACGACTGGCTCGGTGAGGTTGGCGAGGGCGCCGGCGTAGAGCGCCGAGTGGCTCAGTCCGGCCCGCTCGATGGTCAGCAGCGCACGGTCGCGTTCGTCGATTTCGGTCATGATGGCCTGGACCTCGGCGACCGTGCATGCCCCGGCAAAGTGCACGCGGAGCGGAACGAAGACGTAGCGTGTGCCGCGGAGTGCAGCGTCGAGGTCAAAGCCTTGATCACAGGGGACGCCGCGGAAACGGCTGCGGGTCGCGGGGCTCGGAATGTACCGGTGATGGACGGTGACGAAGGCGCGGTATAGTTCGACGAAGCCGGGCTTATCCTTGCGAGCGATGTCGGCTGCAACGCGTTCGCAACCGCCGTTCCACAACGGCGATTCCGGGTCGGGCTCGCACGTCATGCGCACGGCGTAACCTGATGGAATGTCGAAGCGGCCTTGGCGATCGCTGGCCTCGATGGCCGCCCAAATCACACCACCGGCTATTATGGCGCCCAGCAGGAAGCGCCAATTGCGCCTTGCGTTGCCCGCGAGTCCAGCGAGCGCTTCCCGGCTCCGTCTCAGGTTTTCTTTTGCAGTCATTGCGTTCCCTCGAGGCGTCCCCATTACCTCATGACGGGTGGGGCCTCCACGCAAGAGCAGCCGAGTCCTGCAACATACGCACGACTTATGTACTATATTACCTGTTTTGCAGTGGCCGTCGTTCAACAAAAGTGCAATAGAGATCGCGGTGTGCACTGACAATCCGCCAATTCCTGCGGTCGATATTAGCTCACCGCCTGTCGGCGTCGTCCGGCGCTTGCATGTAAGCACTTTTTTAGGGTGACGCGACGTACCCGCCATTCCTGCCTCCGTCGCGACGGGCTGCTCATGGACACTGCTGAGCTACTCCAAAGCTTCTATCGGCATTACCGCGAGCGGCGTCTCGCGGATGCTGTGGCTCACCTTGGTGACGACTTTCTCTTCAAGGCGTACCTGCCGAACGACCCAGTCGATCCGGAACGTCCGCGCAGCCGTGCGGAATTCACCCTCATCTGTCACAAGTTTCTGGACGAATACGACATTCTCGTTTTCGAGCCGGGCCGGTTCAGTTTCGACGGCGATGTCGCGTCGGTTGAGGTGCGCGCCACCTTTTGCCACAAGCGCTCGGGCAAGATCCTCGACACGACCTTCCACCACCTGTGGCGCCTGGCGGACGGCAACGTGATCGAGCTTCGGCAGGAGCACGATTCCGACCTGCTGCATGATTTTCTCAAAGATCTGGAAGATCTGGACCGGGCGGCTTCGTAAGGCCGTTCTCCGGAGCTGGGGCGGCCCCTTGCCTACAGACTCTTGGCTGGCTCGGGTGCTGCCATGCAGCAAGACCATTGGCCAGACGCCCGAAATTGAGCAAACTGAGCCCCGCGGCGACGCTGCGCCCCGGCGCAGGCTGGTGCGTTTCTGCTATCTTCGTGCTAGCCAGCGGCGACGCGACTTAAGACCCAGCCAGAAAGGTTCAAGGCGAAGGAATGACAGGGCTTCCCGACTTCACGAAAATTGCCCTCGACAGCGGCTCAGCGGGTTCCGGGACGGCACCTGCCAGCGACGAGATCGCGTGGGAAACGCCCGAAGGGATCGGCATCAAGCCCGTCTACACCGCCGCCGACACGGCCGATCTGGACTTCCTCGGCACCTTCCCTGGCATTCCGCCGTATCTGCGCGGGCCGTACCCGGCCATGTACGCCCTGCAGCCGTGGACGGTGCGCCAGTACGCCGGCTTCTCGACGGCCGAGGATTCCAACGCGTTCTACCGGCGCAACATCCGCGCTGGCCAGAAAGGCCTTTCGGTCGCCTTCGACCTTGCGACCCACCGCGGCTATGACTCCGACCACCCGCGCGTGCGCGGCGACGTCGGCATGGCGGGCGTCGCGATCGATTCCATCTACGACATGCGCACGCTGTTCTCCGGCATCCCGCTGGAGCAGATGTCGGTGTCGATGACCATGAACGGCGCGGTGCTTCCGGTACTGGCGCTCTTCATCGTCGCGGGCGAGGAACAGGGCGTGCCGCCGGAGAAACTGTCCGGCACGATCCAGAACGACATCCTCAAAGAGTTCATGGTGCGGAACACCTATATCTATCCGCCCGAACCTTCGATGCGCATCATCTCGGACATCTTCGGCTACACGTCGAAGAATATGCCGAAGTTCAACTCGATCTCGATCTCCGGCTATCACATGCAGGAGGCCGGCGCGACCGCCGACCTGGAGCTCGGGTATACGCTCGCCGACGGTATCGAATATGCGCGCGCCGGCGTCGCGGCCGGTCTCGACATCGACGCCTTCGCGCCGCGCCTGTCGTTCTTCTGGGCGATCGGCATGAACTTCTACATGGAGATCGCCAAGATGCGCGCCGCGCGTCTTCTCTGGGCGAAGCTCATCAAGGAAGAGTTCAACGCCAACGACCGCTCGCTCAGCCTGCGCACGCACAGCCAAACCTCGGGCTGGTCGCTGACGGCGCAGGACGTATTCAACAACGTCACGCGCACGTGCGTCGAGGCCATGGCGGCGACGCAGGGGCATACGCAGTCACTGCACACCAACGCGCTGGACGAAGCTATCGCGCTGCCGACGGACTTCTCGGCACGCATTGCCCGCAACACGCAGCTGCTGTTGCAGCAAGAGACCGGCACGTGCCGCGTCATCGATCCGTGGGGCGGCAGCTATTACATCGAACGGCTCACCTATGAGCTGGCGCAGAAGGCGATGGCTCACATCGAAGAAGTCGAGCGGCTCGGCGGCATGGCCAAGGCAATCGCCGCCGGCATTCCGAAAATGCGCATCGAGGAGGCCGCCGCACGCACGCAGGCGCGCATCGACAGCGGCAAGCAGACCATCGTCGGCGTGAACAAGTATCGCGTCAGCGACGAAGCGCAGATCGACATCTTGAAGGTCGACAACAAGAGTGTGCGCGAGCAGCAGATCGCCAAGCTGCAGCGTCTGCGCGCGGAGCGTAACGAGAAGGAAGTGCAGGCGGCCCTGCAGGCGCTTACCGAAGGCGCCGCCGGCAACGCCAATCTGCTCGACCTCGCCGTGAAGGCGGCGCGCGCCAAAGCCAGTGTCGGTGAGATTTCCGACGCGATGGAAAAAGTGTTCGGCCGTCACCGCGCCGAGATCCGCGCCATTTCCGGCGTCTACCGGTCGGAGGCCGGAAGCATGAACGCAAACGTCGCCAAGGTTCTGCAGCTCGTCGAGACGTTCGACAAGAACGAGGGCCGGCGTCCGCGTATCCTGATTGCGAAGATGGGCCAGGACGGCCACGACCGCGGCCAGAAAGTGATCGCCTCGGCATTTGCCGACCTCGGCTTCGACGTTGACATCGGGCCGCTGTTCGCGACCCCGGACGAGGCCGCGCGCCAAGCGGTAGAGAACGACGTGCACATCATCGGTGTGTCGTCGCTGGCTGCCGGGCATCTGACGCTGGTGCCGGACCTCAAGGCCGCCCTCGGCAAAGAAGGGCGCGATGACATCATGGTGGTCGTTGGCGGCGTCATCCCGCCATCAGACTACCCCGCGCTGTTCGAAGCGGGTGCTGAGGCCGTGTTCGGTCCGGGCACCAATATCCCGGAAGCGGCGACGGACCTTATCAACAAGCTCAACGTGAAGCTCGGGCACGCCGGGCAGGCCGCGGCGGAGTAAGCTCCGCCGGCCCCGCCGGATCGATCGCCGCTGCACCGACGTTCGGCTTTGCGCAACAGTCCTTTAGGACGGTGCGGCGCAACCTCTGCTTGCCCCGAGCGTTCTGGAGACAGAAACTCGCCACGGCTTTGACGGATGGCGCAACCTGCTGGAGGAATGATGAGCGAACCACTCGAAATCGGCCTCATGGTATTCCTTGCCGAGGGCCAGGAAGGCATTGGCGCCGTGCGCGAGACTTCGCCCGACCACATCATGGTCTACGTCGAGAACAACGGCGAGTTTCGCGTCCCCAGGTCCGCCATCCGCAGCATCCATGATGGCAAGGTGCTTCTCGATCCCAAGCAGGTGGACAAAGCGCTGCTGACGGCCGTCGGGCACGCGCACGACAACGAGGATCCACGGCTCGTCGGATGATCGGCGCCCCAGCGCTGTTGTGCCAACAGGAACAGCGCCCGGGGAAGCCACCTGCGATATTGCCTCCGATAACGGCTGGCCGCCACGCCTATAGCGATGGTGGGCGGTGCGATGCTCGGGGCCATGCATGCCAACGACGTTGTTTTCCATTGTCGGACTGGTCTTTTCGGCGCTGTCGCTTTTCAGCTTGAGCTTTCTTGCAAGCGTCGCCGCCGACATCGACAGCCGGCGCGAAGCTTACGGAGATCTGGCACGGGAGATAACGCACGCGTTGGCGAGCGACTGGAAACTTGCGAGCGTCGCGCCTTACTGCTCGCAGGAGGCTCTGGAGGAGCTGTCACCGCAGGTCGCGGGCGATGGCTCGGTAGCGCGGTCGCTGGGGCCGCTCGTGCGCATCGAGACCGTCCGGGTCGAGCCGCTGTGGAAGCTTCCTGTCGGCAATCCATCGATCGGGAAGCTGGCGGATCGGCTAGCCGCGCTGATTAACAGATCGGTCAGCGTGCGGTTCGTGGCGAGATTTGCTTCCGGTGACGCCAATGTGACAGCCGGACTTAAGGCCGAGGGCGGCCGGATGAAATTGTGGCGCCTGCGCATCGAGTATCCGAATGCCGCCCCTCCCCGCCAGGACCGTCCGGTGCGGCGGGCCATAAGCTACGCGTGAGGGTGAACGGACCGGCGGTGCGTCGGCGACAAGCCCGCGCCAAACGGATATGCCTCATTGCCGCTTACTGTTGCGCCTGTCGCGCAAGCAGCGTAGGAAGCCGCGGAAGGAAGCCCCGTTGCGCCGGAGAATGCGCGCATGATGACCACCTACGAGTCGAACGGGCGGGTGTTGACCACCCATCAGCCGGGCGTGCCGCTGACTGGCAATAGCGTCTGGATCGACCTGCTACAGCCGACACCCGAAGAAGACAGGTTCGTCGAAGAGGCTCTGTCGATCGATGTTCCGACGCGCGCTGAGATGCGCGAGATCGAGCCGTCGAACCGGTTCTATCAGGAGCGCGGCGCCTACTTCATGACGGCTTCGATCGTCTATGACATCGAAGCGCAGGTTCCGAAGACGACGCCCGTCACATTCATTCTGGCGGGCGACCGGCTGGTGACGGTGCGCTATGCCGAACCCAAGGCCTTCCCGCTTTATCTGCAGCGCGTCGAAAAGGGCGATGCCCCGTGCACGACCGGCGCGACCATCATGGTGGGGCTGATCGATTCCATCGTGCACCGCATGGCCGACCTCATCGAGCGGATCCAGGATGAGGTGGAGCGACTGGCGCAATCGGTGTTCGACCTGCGCGGCGGAAAGCATACGCGCGACCGGCGCCTCGACGTGATGCTGAGGCGGATCGGCAAGTGCGGTGACATCACCGCGCGTGCCGAGGACAGCGCCACCTCCGTCAGCCGCCTGCTGCACTATCTGATGCAGGCAACGAAGGACCGCGGCGATGATCCCCGCACGCGGCAGCGCATCAAAGGTGCGCAGCGCGACATCGCTTCGCTGATGGAGCACACGAAATACCTGTCGCAGCGCATCGGCTTCATTCTCGACGCCACGCTCGGCATGATCAACATCGAGCAGAACCAGATCATCAAGCTGTTTTCGGTGATGGCGGTGGTGTTGCTGCCGCCGACGCTGGTGGCTTCGGTCTATGGCATGAACTTCCGGCATATGCCGGAGCTCGAATGGACGCTCGGGTATCCATGGGCGCTGTTTCTGATGGCCGTCGCGGCGATCGGGCCGATCATCTATTTCCGGCGCAAGGGCTGGCTGTAGGGCTCAGGCGAGCGAGAGCCAGATCAGCGCTGCGCCGGCGCAGACCGCGAGCGTCTCGACGATGCTGCGGCGCAGCCCGAAAATGAGCACGACGGCGAGCGCCGACAGGGTCAACGCGACTGGATCGAGGCTCGAAGGCTGCGGCACGAAGAGGCGCAATGGCCCGACGTGCACCTCGTCGATACGCGTGAACAGCACGTGGAGCGCAAACCACAGGGACAGGTTGGCGATGACGCCGACCACTGCGGCCGTCACCATGCGGAGAGACGAAGCAAGGCGCGGCGAATGCGTCAGGCGCTCGACGTAAGGCGCGCCGACGAAGATGCACATGAAGCTCGGGGGGAACGTCGCCCATAGCGTCACCAGTGCGCCAGCGATGCCGAGCGCTATGCCACCTGCGCGCAACGCTGCGATGTAGCCGACAAACTCGGTGACGAGGATGAGCGGGCCGTTGGTGGTCTCGGCAAGACCGAGACCGTCCAGCATTTCACCCGGGGTGAGCCAGCCGTATCCGCTGACGACCGCCTGAGCCATGTAGGCGAGAATGGCGTAAGCGCCGCCGAAGGTGACAACGGCGAGCTTGGAGAAAAACCACGCAAGCTGCGAGAGGACATGATCGGAGCCAAAGACGACTGCGACGAGCAGCAATGGCACGATCCATATGGCGAGCCATAGCAGCAACGTCCTTGCCGTCTGTGCCGGCATTACGGATGGCAGCGGCGCGGCGGTCTCCGGAGGCGCGCCACTGGAGAGGAAATAGCCTGCCGCGGCAGCGCCCGCGATGACGAGCGGGAACGGCAGGTTGAAAAAGAAGATGGCGATGAACGCCGCGGCGGCGACCAGCCAGTCGGTGCTCCCCTTAAGTGCGCGGTGTCCGACGCGGATGAGCGCCTGAAGGACGATGGCAAGCACCGCGGCTTTCACGCCGACGAACAGCGCGGCCATTGTCGGTGTGTGCCCCAAGGCGCCGTAAAGGATGGACAGCGCCAGCACGAGCGCGGCACCCGGCGCGATGAACAGCAAGCCTGCAGCGAGGCCGCCGCGCACACCATGCAAGCGCCAGCCAGCGTAAGTTGCGAGCTGCATTGCCTCGGGGCCCGGCAACAGCATGCAGAAGCTCAACGCGGAGAGAAAGCGCCGCTCATCGAGCCAGCGATGCTCGTCGACGAGTTCACGGTGCATCAGCGCGATCTGCGCCGCAGGACCGCCGAAGGACAATAAGCCGATTTTGCCGAAAACAGCGACGAGGTTGCGAAACGATGGCGGACCGGACGGTGGTAGATCGTCATGATCCGGACGCGCGTACATGCGTTGCCTCCAAGGCAATGGAGACGGCGCTCCGATTATGTCACGAGTGGCAACGCGTCATACCGCGCGGACAAAATACGCGTGGTGCGTGAACGCGGCAACGTCAGCCGATGCAAACGCGCCTCCACCTGCGGCGCGCGGTCGCGCCTGGATGACACCGCGGAGCAGCTAACTCCTTTCAGCATCAGCATTCCTTAAAATGTTGCGAAACTGTCTCTCAAATTGAAGCATTGACCGCCACAATTAGCGATGGTCCGTAGCGCGCACCAGAACGGGGGGCACACCCCAAGACATCGCGAGGGCGGCTGAACGGGTTCTGGTGTTCGGCTCCGGACGGTCACACAGAAGCAGTTCCACCCACCAAAAGCAGCGCCACTGAAAAGAGCGCCTCCAGCGGGTCCTGATGCGACGCGCTGGTCCCAGGAACGCCTTTGTCCCGAGCCCGCCGCCCGCCAAGAGGAGTAGAAGAATGCGGACGATTGTTATTTCCGCGCTAAGCATCGCCACGCTCGGTTTCGTGGCAGCCGCGCCGGCCAACGCCGAAAACGCGCCGTGGGAGTGCATGAGCCCGGCGTTTGCCTGCGGCGGTGCGCCGACCGCGAAGACGTATCGCTCTTACGAATACACCGGCGAGCGCAAGCATCATCGCCACGCCAGCACGAAGCGCAAGTCGCCGCGCGTCGCCAAGCTGGACGAGGGCACGTCGAAGCCTGCAAAGAAGCGCAGCGAAGCCAAGGTCGTGCTGCCGGAGAAGAAGCAGCAGGCCGCTGTCGAGGCTCCGAAGCCCGAGAAAAAGCAGCAGCAGGCTTCCATCGCCAAGGACAGCGCCAAGCCGCGCGCTTCCGAGAAGAAGGCCGAGATCGCCGTCCGCAAGGTCGAGACCGAGACGACGGGGCGCGTGACGTCCACGCAGAGCGGCATGGCTTCCTACTACTGGCAGGGCCAGATGACCGCGTCGGGTGCGCGCTTCAACCCGGGCGCCATGACCGCCGCCCATCGCACGCTGCCGTTCGGCACGAAGGTGCGCGTCACCAACAAGCGCAACGGCAAGTCCGTGGTCGTGACGATCAATGACCGTGGTCCGTTCATTCGCGGCCGCATCATCGACCTGTCGAGCGCGGCTGCCGGCGTGATCGGCATGAAGTCGGCCGGCGTCGCTCCGGTCACTGTCGAGCGCATCGCAAAGAACTAAGCGCTTCTACGAAGACAAATGAAGGGGCGGCTGGTGAACTCACCGGCCGCCCTTTTTGTTGCGAAGGCCGCACCCGTCAGCCGATGACGAGGCTCTGCAGGGTGGTGGCAAAATTCGGGATCAGGCTTGCGAGGTCGAACTCGGGGATGCTGATCAGCAGCATGGCTGCGACGACGACCGCTGCACCTCCCAAGGCGACACAGACCGCCGCGCACGGGCTGGCGAGATGCTTCAGGTCGCTCTCGATGGAATGGCTCTCGATAGCAGAGACCGGGGCCTTCATGACGTTGAGCTCCTATGGCAACGACGCGCCCACCGCGCGCCGATACGAAACCACTTCAACACTGCCCTCACCCCATCGGAAAGACGAGGTGCCCAACCCCCAACATCAGGGAAACGCAGCTAGCGCGTGGTTCCGTTTGCCCAGGACAGAGAATTGCCGGTAAATTCCGGCAAATTCAGTTCGCAACAGCGACCAATCCGAGGCAGAGCCCGTCCATGAAGGTCAACGTGCCCCGATCTGTGCGCGATTCCGCTCTCGCCCAGATCAAGACCGCCATGATCGAAAAAAAGCTTACGCAGGCACAACTTGCGGACGCGGCGGACTGCCACGAGAAGACCATCCAGAACCTGCTGAGCGGCCGGTCGGTGCGCGACCAGACGCTGTTCGACGTGTGCATGGTGCTGGGGCTCGACTTCGACAAGCTGAGGGACAGCTGGAACGGGCCAGGCGCCGTCAGCGCCTCGGGTCCACCTGAACTGCAGGGCGAGAACGGCAGCGAGGTGGCGCCGCTCTACATGGGCGCCTATACGCGCGCCGCGGTCGATCACTACATCGGCAGCTACGTGACGTTGCGCTCGTCGTTTTCGCGGCCGGACTGCATCGTTGCCTATCGCACCGACATCACCTGGGACCCCGAGTGGCCGAGCCTGCTGTTTCAGGAGCGCGACCGGCCGGACGCGCCCTATTCGCATCGCGGACGGCTCTACGTGCCGTCGTCGTCGATGTTCATCCACCTCGTCTCGCTCACCAAAGGGGCGATGCGGATGATCGTCGTCTCGCAGGTGGATCGCTTCGGTGAGATGCGCGGGATCATCACCACCATTCACAAGCATGGCGCCATGCTGGTGCCGGTGGCGACACCAATCGTGTACGCCAAGCGGGAGAGCTTCGACGGCAACCTCGGCGACATCACGCCGGCGCACGCCAGCTATGACGCTTACAAGAAGCTGATCGACGAGACGATGGCGCAGGGTTATGCGCGACTCGTGGGCTGACGATGCGAAGGCTATGGGCCTGCTGTGTAATGGCGATGAGTATGACGGGGCTGCTCGCGGCCGCGGCGATGACTGAAGAACGCGTCGTCGAAGTGCCGGGACCGGCCGGGCCGTTGCAGGGCACGTTGCTTCTGGCGCAGGCGAAAGCGCCGGTCGTGGTGATCGTGCCGGGCTCGGGGCCCACCGACCGCGACGGCAACAATCCGCTGGGTGTCGCTGCTTCTACGTATCGGCTGCTGGCGCAGGCGCTGGCGGCGCGCGGCATCAACTCGTTGCGCATCGATAAGCGCGGGATGTTCGGCAGCCGGCACGCGATCGCCGATCCCAACAAGGTGACGATCGGCGAATATGCCGACGACGTGCGCGCGTGGGCGCGGAAGGCGCGCGCGGAGAGCGGCACGGATTGCGCGTGGGTGCTGGGGCATAGCGAGGGTGGCCTCGTCGCGCTTACGGCAGGCGATGATAAGAGCATCTGCGGGCTTATTCTCGTTGCGACGCCGGGCCGACGGTTCGGCGATGTGCTGCGCGAGCAGCTACGCAGCAATGCCGCCAATGCGCCGCTGCTGGAGCCAGCGCTCGATGCGATATCTACGCTCGAGGCTGGCGGCAGCGTCGATGTGGGGAAGCTCGATCCTGCGCTGCTGCCTCTATTCGCACCGGCAGTGCAGGGCTATCTGCGTGACGTGATGGCGTATGATCCGGCCAAGCTGCTCGGTGGCATCGATAAGCCCGTGCTGATCGTGCAGGGCGCGCGGGACATACAGGTGACATCGGCGGACGCCGATCGGCTGAAGGGTGCCAGTGCGCACGCGCAGCTCGTGCTGCTGGCGGACGTCAATCACGTGTTGAAGGTCGTCGCCACGGATGACCGGGCGGCGAACCTTGCAACGTATGCAAACGCAGCTCTCCCCATCGCGCCCGGAGTTGTCGACGCGGTGGGCGCGTTCATTCTGCAGGCGCCGGCTAAGCGCTAAGGCGTGCTGCGGCCGGCGTCGGGCTTGGTCAATCCTTCGGAACCTGGCGGCAGCTCCGGTTCAGCCTGGGGGGCTGGATCTGACTCAGGCTCACTGCTGACCGTAGCCGGTTCGATCGAAAGCACGGTCTGTGCAGCGATGGCGGATTCGCTAAACGTGACGCGATGCTCGGCCTCGGGCGCCATTCGCTGGGAGATGCGCCAAAGAACATAGCCGATCAGCACGATGTGCACGGACGCGGTGAAAAAGAACAGCGAAGGCGCGCCGGCAACTTCGCGGCCGACCGAGGCAAGCAGCGGGCCGATGGCCGCTCCAGCGCTGTAGACGAGCAGCAAGCCGCACGACACCTCGACGGCTTCGGATGCATCGGCGAAGTCGTTGGCGTGGGCGACGGCGAGGGTATAGAGCGGAAAGGCACCGGCGCCGAATACCGCCCCGCCGATCACCATAAAAAGCTTGTCGGGTGTATCGACGATCATCAGCAGAACGGCGGCGAGAGCGGCAATCGCTGCTGCGGCGACCATGACGATGCGTCGATCCATGCGGTCGGACAAGCTGCCGAGAGGCCATTGCGCCAGCGCGCCGCCCAGCACGACAGCGCTCATGAACGCAGCGATTTCACTGATGGTGAAACCTTCGTTCTGCGCGAAGATTGGCCCCAGCGCCCAGAATGCACCGTTCGCCAAGCCGACCGCGAAACAGCCCGCAACGCCGACGGGTGAAATACGAAACAGCTTGGCGATGCGCGGGTGCACGGATTCAGGCTGCTCAGGCGACGCGGAACCGGTGAAGGCGATCGGCAGTGCCGCGAGCGATACGAGAATTGCAGCGAAGGCGAACAGCGTGAAAGATTGCGGGTCGGCGAGCACCAGCATCATCTGTCCGACAGTGATGACGGTGAGATTGATGGCGGTGTAGACCGAGAACACCGTGCCGCGTGTCCGGTTATTGGAACGCGCGTTGAGCCAGCTCTCGATGACGATGTAGAGAACCGCGAAGCAATAGCCGCTGGTAGCGCGGAGCACCCACCAGGCGACAGGTTCCACGTAGAGCGCGTGCAGCAGCGCCACGACTGCCGCGAGCGATGTCATTGCCAGATAGGCGCGGATGTGACCGGAGCGACGCACGAGCCGCGTGCCGTGCATGCAGCCAATCATGAAACCGAGGAAGTAAGCCGTGCCGAGCAGACCCAGATCGACGCTGGAGAAGCCCGCCATGTTGCCGCTAACGGGGAGAAGCGTGCCCTGAAGGCCAATGCCCATCAGCAACAGGGAAACACTGAACAGCAGCGCTGCAATCGGCGCCAACATCGTTATCAGCAGATCATCCGATTGCTGGGGATCTACTGCCGTTTCCGCAGGCCGATGCTGCACGAGCCCTCCTTTGTCTTCGCCTCATTCGAGACATAACACATTCACTGCGCAATGGTTGCGCTGCGGCGTGGCCCGCGCTGTGGCAGGCCGATGCGCTCATATGGCTGCGAAAACTCTAGGAGAGCAATGCGACGCTCTTGATCTGCGCGTACACTTGCGAGCCTGGCTCCAGCATCAGCACATCGCGCGATTTGCGGGTAATGCGCCCGACAATGCGCGCGCCAGTGCCATCTTCACCAAGCGCTGCGACAAGATTGAGCTGCGGGTCGTCGCCATTGGGCGGTGTGATCGAGACGATGCGGACGGGCAGATAGTTGAGGACCGAGGTTTCAGGAACGGGCCCGCGCACAAAGGCAACGTCGGACGCGCTGATGCGAATGCGGCAACGCTTGCCCAGTTTTCCACGCCGGCCGGGCACGACAAGGGTTCCGCCGGCGATGTCGAGGCTCGTCAGAGCGTAATTCTCGTCGATGGCAGAGATGCGCGCTTCCAGCATGACGGCGGCTTCGGGCATGCGCAGGAGTGGCAGCGCCGGATCCGATTGCAGCTCCGAGAGGGGACCCAGGGCTGCGACGCGTCCCTTGTCGAGCAGCACGAGCGTGTCGGCGAGGCGCTCGACCTCGCTCATATCGTGGCTGACGTAGAAGATCGGAATGGAGAGATTTTCGCGCAGCGCTTCGAGATACGGAAGGATCTCTTCCTTCGTCATCCGGTCCAGCGCGGCGAGCGGCTCGTCCATGAGAAGCACGCGCGGGCGCGACAGCAAGGCTCGGCCGATAGCAACACGCTGGCGCTCGCCGCCGGAGAGGGCGCCGGGCGCGCGGCCGAGCAGATGGCCGATACCCAGCATCGCCACAACGTCATCGAAGCTGATCGGCGCGGGGCCATCCTCCTTGGCGCGCTTTGACCCGTACAGCAGGTTTTCGCGCACGGACAAATGCTGGAAGAGACTTGCCTCCTGGAAGACGTAGCCGATACGGCGCTGGTAGGTCTTGAGGAAGGTGCCGCTGGCATCGTCCTGCCAAAGCTCTCCGTCGACGCGCAGCTTCCCCGAGAGGCGGTTGAGGCCGGCTATGCAGCGCAGGACCGTCGTCTTGCCGCAACCTGACGGACCGAAGAGGCCGGTGACGCCGTAACCGGGCGCGGTGAATGCCACGTCGATGTGGAAGTCGCCGAGTGGGCCGTAAAATTTTGCTTCGATGGCGGCTCTGTCGGCCTTCATTTGCCTACGCGCCCAAGCCGCTTTTCAAACAGCATCACGGAGAGGATCACCGCGAAGGAAAACACGAGCATGCCACCGGCGAGGACGTGCGCCTGGGTCCATTGAAGCGTTTCTACGTAGTCGTAGATCGCGACCGACAGCACTTTTGTTTCGCCCGGAATATTGCCTCCGATCATGAGGACGACGCCGAACTCGCCCACGGTATGGGCGAAGCCCAGGACCGCGCCGGTGAGGAATCCCGGGCGGGCGAGCGGCAGGGCGACGGACCAGAACGCATCCCAATCAGAGGCGCGCAGCGTGGCGGCGACCTCGAGCGGGCGATCGCCGAATGCTTCGAAGGCATTGCGGATCGGCTGGACCACGAACGGCATCGAGTAGATGACCGAGCCGATGACCAAGCCTTCAAACGTGAAGGCCAGCGAGCGCAAACCGAAAAGGCTGCCGATGGAGCCGCCGGGGCCGTTCGGTCCGAGCAGCAGAAGAAGATAGAAGCCGAGCACTGTCGGCGGCAGGACCAGCGGCAGTGCGACGACAGCAGCGACCGCTTCTTTCCACGGCGCACGGGAGCGCGCGAGCCACCAAGCGATGGGTGTGCCGACGCACAGGAGGAGGATGGTTGTCAGCGTTGCCAGCTCGAGCGTGAGCTTGATCGGCGACCACAGGTGCTCGAATTCAGGCATCGCTGATCAATCCAGCCGGCTCACGGTGTCGGCGCCAATTCTTTGTGCTTGGCTACCGAAGCCACGACGCCGGTGCCATAGCCATATTTCTCCTTGACGGCACTGGCCTCGGGTCCCTTGAGGAAAGCCAGGAAGGCCTTTGCCGCAGCGTTCTCTTCGCCGCGCTTCAGAAGTACAGCGTCCTGCGCGATGGGGGCGTAAAGATCATCGGGAACGACCCAGCGCGATCCGTCGTCCTTCCTGATGATCTGCGAAAGAGCCACGAAGCCTACCTCGGCGGTTCCGGTGTCTACGAACTGATATGCTTGAGCGATATTGTTACCCTGCACAATCTTTGGTGCCAGAGCATCGTAAACCCCGAGTTTCTTCATCACCTCGACGGCTGCGGCGCCGTAGGGCGCGGCGGCGGGGTTGGCGATGGAGATCTTGTCGAACTTGCCGGCTTTCAGCGTGTCCTCGCCCTTCACGAGGTCCTTGCTCTTGCTGAAGAGAACGACGCGGCCGGTGGCGTATGTGTACAAGCTGTCGGCGACCGCCAGTCCCTCGGCGATGGCTTTCTTGGGAGTCTTCTGGTCGGCGGAGAGAAAGACCTCGAACGGGGCTGCCTGAGTGATCTGTGTGAAGAGCTGGCCGGTGGCACCGAAGCTGAAGACCACCTTGTCGCCGCTCGCCTTCTCGAACAGCGCGCCGATCTCTTTTGCGGCCTCGGTGAAATTAGCTGCGACAGCGACTTTCACCTCGGCAGCCGAACCGGGTAGTGCAGTTGCCGCCAATGCCGTCAGTATGGTGAGGGCATAGACTGCGGCATGCGCAAGCTTGGTCGGGACAGAACGCAGCATAGTTGCGACTCCAATGGCGGGACTTTCCGAAGGGCGAGCGCTCGGGACGGTCTGAAACGAACGGCGCGGCGAACGAGGAGGAGACGTCGCATCATGCGTGTGTGGCCCGCTGATGCAGGTCAGACAGGCCGCGGAATACTGGCCGCTGATTTGCGTTTGCAGGCCGTGGCACATGACGCGCGCGCACTCCAACTTTCGCTGGGCATGTTAGCCACGCGCCTGCGTCACAGTCGAGCGCTATATTCAGTCGGTCACATCGGCCGCAGCACTTAGCTTCGCTTTAACGGACCCGTGTTTGCCGGCAGTATCCGCCGAAGCATCGCCCTCGCGCTCGGGGTTGAGAAAGTGCTCCTTGAGGTCCACCGTCGAGCGGCGGCCGATGCTGGAGCGGTGGCGACTGAGCCACTTTTCGGCTTCATCGCGGCCTGCGCCGAACAGCTGGCTAAGCAGCGACCAGTCCGGCTTCATGGTGCTCTCGGGGCTGAGCGACGCGGTGTGCCGGCCTGCCTCGATGAGGTGGAAGCGATGCGTTGCCAATCGTGCGTACGGGCCGCGCGGTCCGCCGAACCGGCCCTGCTGGCATTCGCGCACCGTTTCGATCAACTCGATCTCGCGCACAAGCGGCGCGTTGAAAGCAATACGATTGACGTGCAGCGCTATCTCGCGCACGCCGGTCGGCAGGCCCTCGCGCACGAGCGGGCTGAGCTGGACGATGATCGTGTCCTCGACCGGGCTCTCCATGGCCAGTGTCTTGATATCGGGGTTGGACGAGAAGCCACCATCCCAATACGCGACACCGTCGATCTCGACCGCGTGATGCAGCGTCGGCAAACAGGCCGAAGCGAGGACGCTGTCGACGGTTATCTCGTGACGGCGAAAGATGCGCGCGCGTCCGTTGGACACCTCGGTTGCGGCGATGAGCAGCTCGATGGGCGAAGATGAGCGCAGCTTTTCAAAGTCGATGCTGTCCGACAGCAGACGACGCAGCGGATCAAAGCCCAGAGGGTTGAACTCGTATGGCGACCACAGACTGGCCATCTGCGCCATGTGCGGCGCGCGCGACAGCGAATAAAGAAACGGGTTGAGCCGCATGAGATCGGGAACGCCAGCTTTGTGCACGGCTTCCCAAACGCTGCGCAGTTTGTTGCGCGCAGATGTCTTGCCGCCCTCGCTGAGGCCTGACGCCAAGGCGACTGCGTTCACCGCGCCGGCGCTCGTTGCGCTCACCCAATTGATCTCGAGCTCGTCGTCCTCGAGCAAACGATCGAGCACGCCCCAGGTGAATGCGCCGTGCGCACCGCCGCCCTGAAGCGCGAGATTCAATCGGATATTTCGTCGGAACAACCGCACTTGCATCCGCCCCGCCTGACACGGGGCGCTCCATCGGCCTCTCACCCCGTAGCCGTATATAGTGTCACGATGAACGAGGAATGGGGAGAACCGCTCAATATGCACGTCAGCGTGCATGCGTGACATTGGCGCCATAGATTTGGGCAAGACGCCGAGCGGGTAACTGTTATTGCGCACGCATTATGCAGCGACAGTCAAAGCGCGGCTTTTGCGGCGGAATTTGCACTTCTCCATGCGACAACAAAGCGCGCCAACGTCGTGCTGAGAACGGCGCAATGCACGCGTTGGCGTGGAGATCAGGTCAACAGCTTGCGTTCGATTTGCACGACTGCGTTGCCGCCCACTGCAATGCCGCGCGTGGTGCACTCGATGTGCGGGCGTCCATCGATACGTCCAATGCGCAGCAAGTTGTAGCGGCCGAGCGGCTCGTGCTTGTGCGTACGTACCGCCGATCCCGATGCAATGCCAATGACGGGCACACTGGCGCCGCCCATCTCGGGGAGACGCGCGAAGTCCATATGGCTGTCGGTGTGGTTATGGCCATGCAGCACCAATTCGGCGCCGCGACGCGCGAGGATTTGCGACAGCGCTGCAGCATCGCGCAAGGCACGGCGTGGCGGCGCCTGGCCGGGCAGCGGGGGATGATGGATCAGCACGACGCGGATCATGCCTTCGGCTTCGAGCTGGGGCAGCAGCGCATCGAGCGCTGCGAGCTGACGTGCACCCAATTCGCCGGCGGCGACGAACGGCGGTGTCTCGACGGCGGAGTTCAATCCGACGAGCGCGACAGGTCCGACGCGCCGCACGAATGGAAAGGCGAGCTCATTCCGGGTCGCCGAAGTGTACTTCGCGCCCCAGGCGTCGGCGTTCATGTAGTCGGCCCAGCGCATCACGCCCGGGTCGTTGCGCAGCGTGGTGTAAATATCGTGGTTGCCGGGTATGACCGTCACGTCTTGCGGCGTGCCGACGCTATGCAGCCAGGCTGCTGCCGTCTCATATTCGGCAGGCAAGCCTAGATTGATGAGGTCGCCCGTGACGGCAATGTGATCGGGCGCATTCGCCTTCATGTCGGCCATGATCACATCGAGCACGTCGCGATGATGCGTCTGCTGGCGCTTGCGCCGCCAATTGACGTAGCCAAGGCCGCGTTTGACGTTGAGGTGGCGCAGCGTCAGCCCGGCGACAGGCGAAAGATGCACATCCGACACGTGGGCGAGCGTTATCGTTTCGGTCATCGGTCCATAGTGGTCGGCCAGTGTTAATCTGCGATTGGCAGAATAGCGCGCGGGAGCCTAACACGGGCCGCGCGAATACCACCCGGTGCAGCGTGCGCGAAAAGTCGCGCAAAAGGAGCAGTGCGTTGCTGCCAACGAAGGTCGTTACTAAAATTTTGCAGCGCTACTGGCGGCTGTCGCGTGGACTGACATTCGGTGTGCAGGCCGTGCTGATCGATCCGCAAGGGCGCATTCTTCTCATACGCCACACCTATCGCAAGGGCTGGCACTTTCCGGGCGGGGGCGTGGAGCGTGGCGAGACGGTCGACGAAGCGCTAGAGCGTGAAGTTGGAGAAGAGGCCGGCGTTGCTCTGACGGGGCCTCCGGAGCTGTTCGCCATCTACTCGAACGCCAGAGTATTTCCGAACGATCACGTGGCGCTGTTCATCGCGCGTGACTGGCAGCAAACGCGCGTTCCCGAACCCAACCACGAAATTGCCGAGCAGCGGCGTTTCGCGCCCGATCAGTTGCCGGAGGATATCAACCCGGGCACCGGGCGGCGGCTGGATGAGATCCTCTTAAACATGCCGCGCAGCCGCATGTGGTGAGGGCGGGCGCCGACGCGAGCGCGGGCGCTGAGACCTCAATGCCGCTAGACCCTTTTCCTGCCCCATGCTAAACGGCGCCCATGATGCTGAGATGGCTCCGAGGCTGTGAATTGCGACGAGGCGGTGCGCTTATGCGTTCCGCCCGTGCCTGATTTCCTTTGCCGCAACTGGGCCAAACGGCTGATGCCGGACGGCTCGCCTCGAAGGCTTCGACGCCCATGTCACCTCAGTTCACCAGCCGGTCTGTGACACCGGCCGATCTTCCCGCCATCTCCGAGCTACACGCCAAGACGTTCGGTCCCGGTCGTTTTGTGCGCACGGCTTATCGCGTGCGTGAGGGCACACCGGCGATCTCGCGTTATTGCCGGGCGACATACCTGGGCGACCGGTTGATCGCAGCCGTGCGCATGACTCCCATCTCCATCGGTGGTGCGGAGGGCGCGCTGCTGCTCGGACCGCTCGTGGTCGATCCCGATTTCGCCGGACAGGGCTTTGGAAAGCGTCTCATTGCCGAGGTGATCGAGGCAGCGAAAGTCGACGGCCAGCGCCTGGTGCTGCTGGTCGGCGACGAGCCCTATTACGGGCGGTTCGGATTTCGTCCGGTGCCGCCGGGACAGATCGCGATGCCTGGGCCGGTCAATCCGCAGCGCCTGCTCGCGGCAGAGCTGGCGGATGGTGCGATGGCGGAGATGTGCGGGCTGGTAGCCGGCGTTCCCGGCTAGTTTTCGATCTTCTTCATTCCACCGCCTCTAGTATCCTGCCGATCAAATTCGAGCGGGAGCGGTGCCATGGACAGACGGACGTTGCTGGGTGGAAGCGGTGTGCTGCTGGCGGCGCAGGCGCTTAGTCTCAAGACCGAGGCGCGTGCGGTGATGACACCGGTGCTGGCCGAGGATCAGCACTTCATGCAGCTCGCCATCGAACAGGCCAAGCTGGGCGACTTTCCATTCGGCGCGGTGATCGTCCGCGATGGGAAGGTCGTTGCCGAGGGCTTCAACAGCGGGAAGCGGCTGCACGATCCGACCGCGCACGGCGAGATGATGGCCATACGCCACTTCCTCAAGAACCACAGTCCTCAGGAGTTTCAGGACGCGACGCTCTATACGTCGGGCGAGCCGTGCGTGATGTGCATGGGGGCAATCATCTGGTGCCGCTTCAAGCGCATGGTATTTGCGGCGTCGATCAGCGAGCTGGCGACGCGCATCGGGCAGATCGACATCACATCGGCGCAGATCGCCAAGGCAACGCCTTTCCTAGCGATTGAGATCACAGGCGGCGCATTATCGGCCGAAGCGATGCAGCTTTTCCCCGAGAAGCAATAGCAAGCCGGGATCGCGCTCGTTACGTGCGCCTTCGTCCATCGGCGCACCTCACCCTTCAGCGGAACTCTTTTGGTCGTATCGGTGTTTTCCGGCGACAGAAACGAAGGAGTTCTCGTTATGGCCCGCGATCTCTTGCTCTGGCTGTTTGGCGTTCCGATCAGCGTGATCGTCCTGCTGCACCTGTTCGGCGTGCTGCATTGGTAGAACGGTGGATGCATTTTTCGCGCTTCTGAGCAGTCGCCTTGTGCCTTGATTTCAAGTTGCTTTTGGGATGAGCCATGAAGGACCGCTAGTTATTTGGCGCAGACCGGGAACCGAACACTGACCCAGCTCGTTATTCGGGCGGACTTGAGCCTCGCCTCCCCTCCCCCCCATTCCCTCGTCGAGGCGCGGGTCCACCATTGGGCGGGACACTCGCTACACAGCAAGTGTGGTGAGTGTCCCATCCAGCCCTCCCCCTCCGATTGAATTTGTGCGCAGCCGCTTCTAGTGTCGCGGCGTGGCGTCAATGGAGGCGGACGTGACGGGAAAATTTGCGGACGGGCGCTGTCTTTGCGGCGCAGTGACGTTTACCGCTTCGACGCCGCCTCTCCTCATGGTCCAGTGCCACTGCACCGACTGTCAGCGCGTATCTGGCAGCGGGCATTTGTCTATCGCCCGTTTCAAGCGCGATGACATTGCGGTCTCCGGCGAGACGAAAACGCATAGCGTGACAGCGGACAGCGGTAATGCCGTGACGCGGCATTTCTGTCCCAACTGCGGCAGCCGGCTCTTCAGCGAGACGACAGGGCGCCCGGGCATCATCGGCGTGGTAGCCGGCGCGTTCGATAATCACGCGTGGTTCGATGCGGACGTGGTGATCTTCAAGCGCTCGCAGCCGCTCTGGGACATCACCACCGAGGATGTGCCCTGTTACGACGCGCTGCCGCCGCCGACTTGAGGCGTGCCTCAGTCGGCGAACGGGTCCTTCATGAGGATGGTGTCCTCACGCTCCGGGCTGGTCGAGAGCATGGTCACCGGGCGCTCGATCAGTTCCTCGATGTAGCGCACGTATTTCACCGCCTGGGCAGGGAGCTCACTCCAGGAGCGGGCGCCGTAGGTCGACTGCGACCAGCCGGGTAGCGTCTCGTAGATCGGAGTGACGCGCGCCTGGGCGCCGCTGCCGGCGGGCAGCCGATCGATGCGCTCGCCGTCGAGCATGTAGCCGACGCCGACCTTGATCTCATCGAAGCCGTCGAGCACGTCGAGCTTGGTGAGAGCAATGCCGTCGATGCCGGCGATTTTCAGGGTCTGGCGAACGAGCGTGGCGTCGAACCAGCCGCAGCGACGCTTGCGGCCGGTGACGGTGCCGAACTCACGGCCGCGCTCGCCGATGCGATTGCCGATCTCGTCGGTCAGCTCGGTGGGGAACGGACCGGAGCCGACGCGGGTCGTATAGGCTTTGGCGATGCCGAGCACGTAACCGATGCTGCGCGGCCCCATGCCTGAGCCTGTTGCGGCCTGGGCTGCAACGGTGTTCGACGAGGTGACGAACGGATAGGTGCCGTGGTCGATGTCGAGCAGAGCACCTTGCGCGCCCTCGAACAGGATGCGCTTGCCGGCGCGGCGCTCGGTGTCGAGCAAGTCCCAGGTCACGTCGGTGAAAGGCAGAATTTTCGGCGCGATCTCGCTCAGCTCGGAGAGCAGAGCCTCGCGCGAGACCTCGGGCTGCCCAAGGCCGCGGCGCAGCGCGTTGTGGTGCACGAGGATGCGATCGACCTTGTCGCCCAGCGTTGCGGTGTTGCGGAGATCCTGCACGCGGATTGCACGGCGGCCGACCTTGTCTTCGTAAGCGGGACCGATGCCGCGCCCGGTGGTGCCGATCTTGCCGGCGCCCGCCGCTTCTTCGCGCATGACGTCAAGCTCACGGTGCAGCGGAAGGATGAGCGTGGCGTTGCCGGCGATGCGAAGATTTTCGCGGGTGACGGAAACGCCCTGCGTGCCGAGCTTCTCGATCTCGGCGCACAGCGCCCAGGGATCGACGACCACGCCATTGCCGATGACGCCAAGCTTGCCGGGGCGAACGACGCCGGATGGCAGCAGCGACAGCTTGAAGGTCTTGTCGCCGATGACCAGTGTGTGACCGGCGTTATGGCCGCCCTGGAAGCGCACGACGATGTCGGCGCGTTCCGATAGCCAATCAACGACCTTGCCTTTGCCCTCGTCGCCCCACTGGGCGCCGACCACCGTGACGTTCGCCATCTCAAGTCCCACTCACGACTTGGCCCCGGAACGGGCTCCGGGGCCATTCAGGGCCTTATAGCGCAGATTCGCTCCTGCCAACCCCCTCCTGAAGGCCCAACCTGGCCGGTGGGGGGCGGAAAGGGCGGAAATCCGGCCTATTGGTAGACGATGGCGCGGGCACCGGGCCAGATGACGCGGTAGCCGAACTCGATCTGGCGCTCTTCCTCGGGGTTCAGCTTGGATTTAAAGGCGATGACCCCGCGCTTGCCGTCGATGTCCTTCTCGGTCGGAGTGGGGCCAACATATTCGACCTTGATCTCGTCGTTGCGCGAGACGGGGATCTGGTCCTGGACAACGAGGTCCACGGCCCGCTCGTGCATATTCTTAACGGTGATGCGGAAATTGCGGCTGTCGGTCTTGGCCGATGAAATCAGCCCGGTCTCGCCGCGCTTCTCGTCGGCGATGGCATGGCGCACGCGGACCTGATCGTCGGCGCCGAAGCCCAATTCGTAGTCCTCGCCGGCGGCGAGCGCGGGCAGAGCGCCTGAGCCGACGAAGGTGCCGTCGCGGAACAGCGACACGGCACCGGGCAGCACGGGCGATCCCTTGGGTAGCACGAGCTTGGCGTAAAGGTAGGCTTTGGCGTCGAGCTTGGGCACCGTGCGGACGGTGAGGGTCGGCTCGATCTGATCCTGTTGCAGGAAGACGCGCTTGCTTTCGCCCGTCGAGGGCACGGTCAGGCGGCCGGGTACGGTGAAGACCGCCTGGAAGGGTGCGATGGCCGCAGCGGCGCCCTGCTCGGCGATGTCGACGGGAGCGGGAGCGCGCACGTCGGCATCGCGTCCCATCGCGAGCTTCTTCATGCGCCGGGGAGCTGCTTCTTCGGCTTCCATCACCGGCATCGGAGGGGGCGGGGCGAGGGCGAGGGCCGCAGCTTGCGGCTCGGGCGCAAAATCGATCGTCACGGTATCGATGGAGGGTGCCGAGGCATTGGCGGTTGGACGCGTGGTCGACAGCAGCAGAGCAACGCCGTCCCAGCTCTCGCCCGTGCGCTGGATGATGTCGGCGCGGCGCGCCAGCTCGAGGACGGGCGGTGCGGTCTTGGAGCCGGTGACGAGCCGCGCGTCATAGCGCGGGCTCCAGCTGGCATTGGGCACCTGATAGCGCACGGTGAGGTCGGCTTCGAGGGGTGCTGCGGCGACAACGTAGACTTTGACTTCCGTCTGCTCGACGCGTCCGGGCGCCAGCGCAGAGAGCTTCTTTTCCAGTTCCTCGATGCGGCGGTCGAGGTCGCGCTGTTTCACTTCGGCATCGAGCGCGGAACGCTGCGCATCGACCATGCCTGTGCCGATGAGCGAGAGGACCTGCTGCCAGTCGGTCTGCGGCGGAGCTACGGCGCCCGGTGCCGGTTGGCCTTGCTCGGGCTGCGGGCGCGCGGGAAGCTGGGCGAGATTCTGCAGCAGCATCTTTTGCGTCTGCGCGGCGTCCTGCTGGCCCTGGATGAGACCGCGCTCATCGCGCTGCTTCTCGATCTCGTCCTCGATGCTCTTGCGCTCGGCCTGCAGGGCGGCCTGGTCGGCGCGCGGAATGTAGCGGCGGCGCGTGTCGACGGACTGAATGTCGAGGCCGGCTGTTGCCTTGCCGTCAACGCGAATAGAGCCAGGGACGACTTCGGCCGGCAGATCGGTGAGCACCAGTGTGTGTTCGCCCTTCTCAAGGGCGAGCCGCGCGGCGCGGGTGGCCTCGGCGCCGGACGGGAAGACCGTCACCGACTCTATGTGTGAGGTAACTGGAATTTCGGCCGCCATCGCCGGTCCTGCGAGGACGCCTAGAACCACGGCGCCAATAATCGCGGCAGCGGTGCGCATCGTTTGCCCCATCCCTATTCTCGATCCAATGCCCCAAATCACCGGGGTGCCCCGCCCAGACGAGTGGGGGCGTTTCACGTCTGAATTATGACCGCCGGCGGCGCGGCCACGAGCGGCGTTAATTCTGTTGGCCCAAAGCCTTGCTGTAGGCCCAATCGAGCCAAGGCAGGAGCGCCTCCAGGTCGGCGCGTTCCACCGTTGCGCCGCACCAGATCCGCAGTCCGGGAGGGGCGGTGCGGTAGGCGCCGATGTCGTAGGCGACGCCGTCGTCGGCAAGGAGCGCCGTCATGCGGCCGGCGACGTTGCGCTCAGCGGGAGTGCCGCCGGCGACTTGAGTGAAGCGCATGCAGATGGACGTGTTCGAGCGCGTCGCCGGATCGGCGGCGAGGTTTGCGATCCACGGTGTGCGCGCGATCCAGTCGAACAGGACTGCAGCGTTTGCATCGGCACGCTGGCGCAGGGCGGTGAGCCCACCGACAGAGTGTGCCCAGCCCAGCGCATCCAGATAATCCTCGACGCACAGCATGGAGGGCGTGTTGATCGTCTCGCCGGCGAAGATTGATTCATCGAGCCTGCCGCCGTCAACGAGGCGAAACAGTTTGGGGATGGGCCAGGGCGCCCGATGCGATATCAGCCGCTCGATGGCACGCGGCGACAGAATGATCATGCCGTGTGCCGCCTCGCCGCCCAGCACCTTCTGCCAGGAGAACGTGGCGACATCGACCTTGGACCAGTCGATGTCCTGGGCGAAGAGTGCGGAAGTCGCGTCGACGAAGGTGAGGCCGCGGCGGTCGGCGGCGATCCAGTCGCCATTGGGAACGCGGACGCCCGACGCTGTGCCGTTCCACGGGAAGATCACATCGCGGTTGAAATCGACCGCGGAGAGATCCGGCAGGTGGCCGTAGTCGGCATTCAGCACGCGCACATCGCTCGGTCTGAGCTCGGCGACGATGTCGGTGACCCAGCGCTTGCCGAAAGCTTCCCACGCGAGCACATCGATACCGCGTGCGCCGAGCATGTTCCACAGCGCCATTTCGAAGGCGCCGGTATCGGAACCGGGCACGATGGCGACGCGATAGTCGGAAGGCAGTTGAAGCAGATCGTGCGTTGCATCGATCGCGTGCTTGATGCGCGCAATTCCTGCCGTGGAGCGATGCGACCGGCCGAGCAGCGCCGCGCTCAGAACATCAGGCGTCCAGCCGGGGCGCTTGGCGCACGGGCCACTGGAGAAGAGCGGGCGTTGCGGCCGCCGCGTGGGTTTATCGATTTCAGCCATGACGCGCGCATCTAGGTACGTGGGCGAGGGCGCGTCAACAGAAGCACAAAAACAAAAGGGGTGGCACGAGGCCACCCCTACGCGATCGCGGTGCGCCGGGCTCAGTTGACGTAGAAGCGGAAGCCGGCGCGGATCTGGTGCTCGTTGAGGTCGCCGATCTCAACCGTAGAAGTGGGCAGGTCGATATCGTCGAGCGTGACCTGAGAGCCGCCGATGTGGAGGAAGCGGTAGTTCACGTCGATGGCCCAGAAGGAAGAGAAATCATAGGAGACGCCGACCATGGCCGCGGCAGCGAATGCAACGTCGGTGCTGCGCTGGCTGGCTGTGATGCCGTAGTAGTCCTGGCTTTCGGTGTAGCTCTGCGTGATCTGGTTGACGGCAAAGCCGAGGCCGGCGCCGATATACGGCGTCCACGGCGAGCCAGTGCGGAAGTCGTAGTAGGCGTTGAGCATCAGGATGGTCGACATCATCTTGGTCTTGTCTTCAGCGCGACCGTTGGGGAACGCCGTGCCATCGAACGTCACGGCACCGCTGCCGGTCTGCTCGGCGTGCATGATGGAGTGAATATCGACGGTGAAGTCTGTGCGCCAGTTGGGGCTCCAGATGTAGCCGACGCCGACGCCGCCCGTAAAAGAGGGCTCGAAGCTCTGCGAATACTGCGATGAGCCGAAGATCGACTCGACGAGATTGGTGCCGAGCACGTTGACCGAAGGCGAGCCACCGAAGCCAGCGGCGAAGTCACCGCGGAAGTACCATTCGGCTTCCTCGATGGCGACCGGAATGGGAGCCGGCACGGGCGTGCGCACACCTGAGGGGTTGATGCCGTTGGAATAGTACGGGTCGCCGTCGGCCAACGCGGGCGACAAGGCGGCTGCGGCCATGCTGGCTGCGATCGCCAGGGCGAGCGAAATTCTGCTGAGTGCGCGATGCATCTGCGTCGATCCTTGCTTGACGGCTGGCTGGCCTTGAAGCCCACCCGACGTCCTAACTCTGCTTTTTAAGACCGGTCCGCCTCCCTGGCGCCGGTCTCACGCGTAAGCAAACTAGGAAATCGAACTTGGACTTCAGGCAGCCTCGATCGACGCCGGGCTGTTTGTGGCCGGGCCCATTGATTGAGCCCGACCAAGTCTTGCTAGTGGCGCCCCTTATGGGGAGCGCCTGCCGATTACTTCACCGGCATGTAGGAAACGGGCTCACGCTGCAGCTTGTAGCGCACGCCGAGCATCACATCGTTGGAGGTGATGTCCTTGATGTGCTGTCCGGAATACGCCGCAACATCAGTGTCGTAGGCGGTAACGGGTCCGCTCGCCGCACTACCGAGGTTAGCCCAGCGATAGGTCAGATCGAGCGTAACCTGTGAGGTGACGTCGAAGCTGGCGCCAGCGTAAAAGGCATAGGCGAAGTTGGTCGTTGTCTTATCCGCGCCGTAGGCGATGCTCGGGCTGTTATCGAATGCGCCGTAGCTGAGACCATCGTCCCGCAAGCCTTGCACCGAGATGGTCGCAAAACCGATACCGGCACCGACATAGGGCGTGAATCCGCACCAGTTGCCCATATCGATGTAGGCGTTGGCGAGACCAAGCCAGCTCTTGATGTCGGCCGTATATTCGTTGGTACCTGGCGCGTTAGAAAGATCGCTGCCAAGGAAAAGCGCATCTCCTCGATATTCAATCGTTCCGTCGAAGCGAAGCCAGCTGCGTGCCTGCCAGCCGACGCCGATGCCGTACAGCGTGCTCGACTTGATGTCGTGGTCCTGGACGGAAAAGTTTCCGCTATCGTACACCTCGTTCCACATATTGCCGACCTCGGGATTGGCCTGGCCGATGTAACCCTTGATGTAGATTCCGCGGTCGCTCGGCGGCGGAGGGGCAACCTCGTAACCGCCCTTGAGGCCTGCGTCGTAGATGTCTGCTGCGTTGGCAGGAGCGCACAAGGCGAGCACGAGAGCCGACCCGAGCGCGGCGCCTACCGCGTAGGAACTGCGATTGGTATTCATGTACTTCCCCTTCGAATTCGTCATGGCCGCCGGACTGGGCGGGCGCGAGCGGCGAACTCCATACGTGCTCAACGAGGGACTATGGGGAAGAAGGTTTAAAGACCGCTTAATTGCCGGTTCGCTTTGGGACAGTTCGTTTCTGACGGCGTTAACTGCGCATTAACCGGCGCAACGGCGCGCAAAAGATTGCGGCCTCGAGAGCTTGTCCCAAGGCCGCAAGTTGCACGTTCGAGAGAGAAATAAAAGATCAGGCGGCAGCGGCGGCGCGCACGGCTTCGACGATGTCTCCGACGACTGTCGAAACGAGGCGTTCATCGTCGCCTTCCGCCATGACGCGAATGACCGGCTCAGTGCCGGACGGGCGGATGACGAGACGACCGGCTTCGCCGAGCTTGGCCTTACCGGCGTCGATTGCCTTGACGACGCGCGTGTCCTCGAGCGGGCTGCCGTTCGCGTAGCGGACGTTCTTGAGAATTTGCGGCAACGGCTCGAAACGCTTGGTCACTTCGCTGACGGGAGAGCCAGTGGAGACGACGACGGCGAGAAGCTGCAGCGCGGTGATGAGACCGTCACCGGTGGTGACGTAATCGGACAGGACGATATGGCCTGACTGCTCGCCACCGACGTTATAACCGTGCTTGCGCATGTGCTCGACGACGTAGCGGTCGCCAACGGGCGTGCGCACCATGTCGAGACCGAGGCCCTTGAGATAACGCTCGAGACCGAGGTTGCTCATGACTGTGGCGACGACGCCGCCGGCGGTGAGCTTGCCAGCGCGATGCCATTCCTCGGCGATGACGGCCATCACCTGATCACCGTCGACGATGTCACCCTTCTCGTTGACGATGACGACGCGGTCGGCGTCACCATCGAGGGCGATGCCGATGTCGGCGCGTACTTCGCGCACCTTGGCGATCAGCGCGTCCGGCGCGGTGGAGCCGCACTTGTCGTTGATGTTGCGGCCATTGGGTTCGACGCCGATCTTCACGACCTCGGCGCCAAGCTCCCACAGGGCTTCGGGAGCAACTTTATAGCCGGCGCCATTGGCGCAATCGATGACGATGCGCAGGCCGTCCAGGCGCAGGTTCTTCGGCAGCGTGCGCTTGGCGAATTCGATGTAGCGCTCCTGCGCGCTTTCAACGCGGGTGGCGCGGCCGATGGCGCTGGCGGGAGCGAGCAAGCTGCCGGTGTCGGAATCGATCAGATCTTCGATGCGGCGCTCGGTGTCGTCGGAGAGCTTGTAGCCATCGGGATCGAACAGCTTGATGCCGTTGTCGTCGAAGGGGTTGTGCGAGGCGGAGATCATGACGCCGAGGTCGGCGCGCAGCGAGCGCGTCAGCATGGCAACGGCGGGCGTCGGCATCGGCCCTAAGAGAAACACGTCCATGCCAACGGCGGTGAAGCCAGACATCAGCGCCGCCTCAAGCATGTAGCCGGAAAGGCGCGTGTCTTTGCCGATGACGACACGGTGGCGGTAGTTCGATCCGGTCTGGAATATCTTGCCGGCGGCCATGCCCACCTTGAGGGCAATCTCCGATGTCATCGGATGCTTGTTGGCGAGACCGCGAATACCGTCGGTACCGAAGTAGCGGCGCGACATGGGGATCCCCTTGGTCGTTTGAATTGACGGCGTCGGCACGGGTTGTACCGCCTGCGGCACCGAGCGGGAGATAGCCTTGGGCTGTGACGGCCCGTTACGCAAGCTCGCCGGCTTACCGTTGCGCCGGCCAGGCACTTTACCGTTCCGCGAAGCAGATTGCATACGCCACCCTCACCACTCACCACCAATTCGTGGCTGGCAGGCTGGGTTTTACCCAATTCGCCAGCCGGCCCCTGCCCCGTCAATCTGGAGATCGCTCAAATTACCTTTCCTTCGGTAACGAAAGCGAAAACGTAGATGGGTCAGGCGAGGACCTTCTCACTGCCGGCCGCCGACGCGCGCCAGACATTGAGGGCCTGGCGGGTGGCGGCGACGTCGTGGACGCGGATAATCTGAACACCTTGCGCGGCGCCGACCAGGGCGGCGGCGAGCGATCCAGGGACGCGGTCGCGGGGGTTCGGCACGTCGGAGATGTGGTCGATGAGCTTCTTGCGCGAGGCTCCCAGAAGCATCGGCACGCCGAGCGCGTGGTATTGCGACAGCGCCGCCATGACGGCGACGTTGTGGTGCAGGTGCTTGCCGAAGCCGATGCCGGGATCGGTGATGAGCTTGGCGCGGGGAATGCCCGCCGCTTCGCAGACCAGGATGCGGCCTTCCAGATAGTCGAACACGTCGAGCACGACATCGGAGTATTGCGGGTTGTCGTTCATAGTGCGCGGGTCGCCTTGCGCATGCATGAGGATGATCGGCAGCCCGCTTTCGGCGGCGGCGGTCATTGCCTCGGGATCGTGCGTCAAGGCGGAGACGTCGTTGAGGATGTCGGCGCCCGCGGCGGCCGCGCGGCGCATGACCTCGGCCTTGCGGGTGTCGACGGAGATCAACGCGTCGGTGCGCGCGCGCAGGCCTTCGATGACGGGGAGCACGCGGCGCAGCTCTTCCTCGACGGGGACGTAGTCGGCGCCAGGACGGGTCGACTCACCACCGATGTCGAGGATTTCGGCGCCCTCCTCTGCCAGCTTCAGGCCGTGCGCGATGGCGTTTTGCGCCTCGTCGTGCTGGCCGCCATCGGAGAAGCTATCGGGCGTGACGTTGACGATGCCCATGATGCGCGGACGGTCGAGTGCCAGGCCTGCAAGGCGCGGTCGGGGGGCGGAAAGCGCTTCTAGATCGCGGGCGGCGTCGATGGTGCCGCGGCCCCAGTCGCGCTCGACAGCATCACCGAGGGTGACGATGCGGCGGGATACGCGCGAGCCGTGGCGCTCGGCGATCTCGACGGTGGTGAAGCGCAGCGGCTGGCCGGCGAGCGGCAGGCCGGCGAAAGTCGCTTCATCGGGGTCGGCGGGCGCGGGGAAGATGCCGACCGGGCGCAGATAGATCGAGCGCTGCATGCTGCGTATTGCCCTCCGGAAAGCAAAGCGGCCGCGAAAGAGTTCGCGGCCGCTTCTAGTTCGTTTGCAACCCTCAGGTCAAAGGGGGCGTCAGGAGGGCTGGGGCTCCATGGGACCAGCGCCGCCCGAGGGACGCAGGCGGCCGCCTGCGCTCGGCACGGCTGAGCCGCCCATCTCACCCTTGGGCAGGTCGTCGTCCGGCTTGCGCACGATCTTCTCGCCACGCATCAGGGCGGCAACCTCGTCGCCAGAGATGGTCTCGTACTCCATCAACGCCTGGGTGATGGCCTCGAGCTCGTGGCGGCAGGTCTCGATCACCTCACGCGCCTTGTTCTCACCGTCGGTAACGATGCGGCGGATCTCCTGGTCGATCAGGCGCGCGGTGTCTTCCGACATATTCTGGCGCTGCGTGATGGCATGGCCGAGGAAGACTTCCTGCTGGTTCTCGTTATAGAGCAGCGGGCCGAGCTTCTCGCTCATGCCCCACTCGGTCACCATGCGGCGGGCGATGTTGGTCGCCTGCATGATGTCGCTGGAGGCACCGGTGTTGAGATGCTCCTTGCCATAGATGGCCTGCTCGGCGACGCGGCCGCCGAACGACATGGCAACACGCGCTTCGCACCACTGCTTGGAGTAGCTGAGCTTGTCGCGCTCGGGCAGGTTCATGGTCACGCCGAGGGCGCGGCCACGCGGGATGATGGTCACCTTGTGCAGCGGATCGCCGCCGGGAACCTTGAGCGAGACGAGCGCATGCCCTGCTTCGTGGTAGGCGGTGGCGAGCTTCTCTTCCTCGGTCATGGCCATCGACCGGCGCTCGGCGCCCATCATGACCTTGTCCTTGGAATCTTCGAATTCCGACTGCGTCACGAGACGCTTGTTGCGGCGAGCCGCCAGCAGCGCTGCCTCGTTGACGAGGTTGGCGAGGTCGGCACCGGAGAAGCCCGGCGTACCACGCGCGAGCACCCTGGGATCGACATTCGGCGCGACGGGAACCTTGCGCATGTGCACGCGCAAGATCTTTTCGCGGCCGGCGACATCCGGGTTCGGCACGGTGATCTGGCGGTCGAAGCGGCCGGGACGCAGCAGCGCGGGATCGAGAACGTCCGGGCGGTTGGTCGCGGCGATGAGGATGATGCCCTCGTTCGCCTCGAAGCCGTCCATCTCGACCAGCAACTGGTTCAGCGTCTGCTCGCGCTCGTCGTTGCCGCCGCCAAGGCCTGCGCCACGGTGACGACCGACGGCGTCGATTTCGTCGATGAAGATGATGCAAGGCGCATTCTTCTTCGCCTGCTCGAACATGTCGCGCACGCGCGAAGCGCCGACGCCGACGAACATCTCGACGAAGTCAGAGCCCGAGATCGTGAAGAAGGGAACGTTGGCCTCGCCGGCAATGGCCCGCGCGAGCAGCGTCTTGCCGGTGCCCGGAGGGCCGACCAGAAGGGCGCCGCGCGGGATGCGGCCGCCGAGGCGCTGGAACTTCTGCGGATCGCGCAGGAACTCGACGATCTCCTGCAGGTCGTCCTTGGCCTCGTCGACGCCGGCAACGTCCTCGAAGGTGACACGACCGTGACGCTCGGTCAGCAACTTGGCGCGCGACTTGCCGAAGCCCATGGCCCGGCCGGAGCCCGACTGCATCTGGCGCATGAAGAAGATCCACACTGCGATCAGGAGCAGCATGGGGAACCAGTTGAGCAGCATGCCCATGATGGAGGGAACGTCCTCATCGGACGGACGGGCGCGGAACTTGATGCCCTTCTTCTCGAGGCGCTCAACCAGGGTTGGATCCTGGGGCGCATACGTCGTGAAGGAGGTGCCGCCGTCGCGCATCGTTCCGTAGATACGATTGCCGGCGATGGTGGCGTCGGAGACGTTGCCGCTGTCGACGGCCGTCAGGAATTCTGAATAGGAAATGTCGGTGCCGCGCCGGCTCTGCGTCGGATTATTGAAGAGGTTGAAAAGAGCGGCGAGCAGGACGAGGATCGCGACCCATATGGCAAGCTTTTGAAAGTTCGAGTTCATTTCGTTCCCTTAAGGACGCGAACACGGCTTGCGCCCAACCCGCTTCCTGGATGGCTCCAGGCGCCGTTCGCAGCTTCGCGTTAACATAGGAGCCGGGCACGCAGTTGCCAAGTTACACGCCTCTCGCTCCCCAGGAGCTTAACGAGGGACCAAAAACAGGGCGACTGCCTCACGGTCGCAGTAGATTTACGGCTCTAGCCAAGAAATTCGGCCGAATAGAGTTCGGCGGACCCCCGCCACAGGGCCTTTGCTTCGGGTAGCTCAGCGAACAAGGGCACACACATGAGCTCTGTCCCGCGCCAGAAGGCGGGCAGCGTTGCCGCGGCACTGGCAGGCAACTGGACCGTCTTTTCATTAAGCTTACGCCGCAGCTTGGCATAAGCCTCGCCGCCGAGCGCCCGGACTGAAACCGGCTCGGCGCCCTCGCGGGCGATGGCGACGCGGAACCGGCGGTCCCAGATTGCCACCATTCCCGGGCCAAGTTGCATTGTAGGCAGTGGTGAGCGACCGGCTTCGCGTTGCACATGAATCTGGTGGCGGCGGTTTGCAATTGCGGCGCCTGCAAGGGTCGCACCTTCGAAGTCCGGCTCGGACATGCGCGCGAGCAACTGCTCGAGCTGGGACATGCGCAGCGGCTGTTCCTGCCCACCGAAAGCGCGGAGCAAGCGCGCCAGAAGGCGGAGCTTCAATTCATCGGGCGCGGCGTGCCAGGGGGCTGCCGCGAAACTGGCGAACGCGCCTTTGTGCAGATCGAGATGCGCATCGCGCTGGAGAGCGTCGACGCCTGCCTCCAAGGCTTCCTTGGCGCGCGCCAGCCGCCGTGCGCTGAGCGCCATCTTTGCATTGGAGAGGCCGAGCGCTGCGAGGGTCTGCCGCGCCTTGCGGATGCGCACGCGCTCGAAGCGCTCTGCGTCATTGCTCGGGTCTTCGAGCCAGGGGCGGCCGGCTGCACGCAAGGTTGCCCGCAACCGCGCCCCGGGAATGGCCAGCAGCGGTCGCGCCAGAACCACCTCGACCGGGCCGTCGTCGAGGGTTCGCAGCGGCGCCATGGCCGAAAGACCATCCAGGCCGCTGCCGCGGGACAGGCGCATCAGCAGCGTTTCGGCCTGATCGTCCTCGGTGTGTGCGGTGACGATGGCGATGGGGCCTTTGCCAGCCGCGCTGGCGAACTCGGTCAGCAGACGATAGCGGGCGTCGCGGGCCGCATCCTGAATGCCGGTCGTCGGCTTTTCTCCCGACCAGGTCAGCAGCGCGGGGTCGAAACCGAGGGCTGTCGCTTCGGTTGCGACCCGTTCCGCTTCGGCGCGCGCCTGGGCGCGCAGTCCGTGATCGACGGTTGCGACGATGGTCTCGGGCGCATCGGACCTGGCGGCGAGCCAACGGTGAGCGAGCAGCATCAGCGCCATGCTGTCGGCGCCGCCGGATACTGCGAGGATCAAGACTTTGAAGTGGGCGAGCGGCGCAAAGAGCGCATCAAGCTCGCGATCCGAAACCGGCTGATCGCCCGTTCCCGATCCGATGCTGCGCGAGGCAGCGGCGTTCTCGTCAGCTGCAGCCAATGCGCTGGCGCTCTGACTTGGCGCGCATTTTGACGTTCTCCGGCGCATTGGGGAAACGCGTCGACAGCTCACCGAACGATGAGCAGGCGGCGTCCTTCTGGCCAAGACGATCGAGTGACATTGCCAGCTTCAAGAGGCTGTCGGCAGCACGCGGGTTGCCGGCGTAATTCTGATAGCCCTTGAGGAACGAACTGGCGGCGGCCTTGAACTCGCCGCGCACGAAGTGGGCTTCGCCGAGCCAATACTGCGCGTTGCCCGCGAGGGAATCCTGCGGGTAGCGATTGAGAAAGTCTTCGAAGGCGCCCTGGGCGGCAGAATAATCGCGCTGCATGAGATAGCCGTAGGCGGTCTCGTAGAGCTGCTTGGCGCCGCCGGGGTTGTTGTCGGCACCGGGCGCCGTTGCCGCGCCGAATGCCGGCGGGAGCGCTGCCATCTCGGGTGCCGGGCTCGCCGCGGCGCCGCCGGGCGTTGCAGGGGCTGCGGGCGCTGTCGGGACGGCAGCTGTCGCGGCTGCGTCGTTCTCGATCAGGCCGCCGATGGTGTCGCCGGTTGCGGCGGTCACCGTCGTCGAACCGAAGCGAAGATCGTCGGCTGCAGGGGCTGACGAAGCAAATCCGCTGGGCGGGGTTTGGCTGGGCGGTGTCTGGCCGGGCGCGGCGTCCGGCATCGGCGCAGCATCGGACCGACGCGGCTGCCCGCCGAGGGCGCGCATCTGGTCGGTCAGCTGCTGGACCTGGGCAGCCAGCGCGCGAAGCTGTGTTTCGAGGCCATCAATGCGGACGCTATCGGCGCCGCCGCCGCCACTGAAGCTGCCGCCGTCGGCGGCCGGTGCCGCGCCACCACCACCGCGAGCGAGCGATTCGAGTGTGCCGATAACGACCTGCATATCCACCAGCTGGGCTTCGAGCTGGTCGATGCGCTGGCGCAGCGCCGAATCGTCGGCGCCAGCCTGGGGCGCTGCCGCAGCCGCAGCCTTTGCCTTGGCGGGCGGCGTGGCCTGGGCGAGGCGCAGCGGCTCGGCCGCCGCGGCGCCGAAGGCAACCGCAGCGATCGCCGCGCTGGCTAAGATTATGGAGGCGAAGGGGCGAAGCATAGGTACTGACTATCCCGGCTATCGAAGAGATCGCCTTGCGGGCGATCGGGCCAGCGCGGCGCCAGGGGGAGCGACCGATGCTGGGTTGATCAGGCAAGGTGCTGACATCGCTAGACGCTGCACCGGCAAAATTCCTCTCCTAGGCATCACTTGGCACCAGGGTTGTCAACGCGTCATGCCTGCCGTCTGAGTGGCGGTTAGGGCGGCCGCCTCGGCTGCTGTCGGGGTGGGCACGGGCGCTCCGGACAGGGCCGTGGCCATTGGAACGGTGTTGAGCAGGCCGAGCCGCTCGCGGGTGCCCGTGGCGAACACGAGGGTTACGGCGCGGCGGTTCTGGGCGCGGCAGTCGGTGTCGGCGCAGGTGGCGATGCGGACGGAGCGGCCCAGCGGGACGATGGCGATGCGGCTCGGCTCGACGCCTTCCTCGATCAGGCGCTGGCGAACGGCCTCGGCGCGACGCTGAGACAGAGCGACGTTGTCCTGCTCGCTGCCCGGCTCGTCGGCGTGGCCTTCGATAGCCGCTTCGAACTCGTGCCAGCGCATGAGCCAGTGCGCCTGTGCGTCGAGCGCTGAGCGCGCCCGCGATCCGAGTTCGGCGCTGCCCGGCGAAAAGAAGACGCGGTCGCCCGCCTCAATGCGCAGTTTCGACTGGATCGATGCGTTGCGGCGGAGCTCGCGATCCCATGCGGGTGCGCGCTGCTCGCCAGCCGCGGGCATGTCAGCCAGCGCCGGTAGCGAACCCGTCACGGTAATGGCGTCGAACGAATCGGTGTTGCGCGCCTCGACTGGCTCGCGCGCGTCGAGGTCGCCGAGCTGCTGGCGCGCGTTATCGGCTGCTTCGGTTCCCGGGAAGCGGGCGACGACCGATTCGAACGTTTGCCGCGCGTAATCGGGATGGCCACCAGCGAGCTTTTCGACACCATCGAGATAGAGTTCGGCGGCGCGCTGCTCGGCGTCGTAACCGGAGGTGGTGCGCCAGGAGAACGGATCGGCACGCAATGGTACGGACGAGGTGCCAGCGGCGATCATGAGAGCCATCACGAACACACAGCGTCCGGCTACGCTACATTGTGCACGCATGGGCCACCGCATTGCATTCCCCTCGCCGCCAAATCTCTGAAATCGCGGCAATCATTGCTCAGGATTTGCGGCGATTCTTTGCTGTGTTGCGCGGTGGTGCGCAGAGCTGTGGAAGTGGGGCAGGACAGCCACAGCGTTCAATCCGGCGGCGCGGCACAAACGAAAATCCCGCGGACGAAAGCCGCGGGATCAAACCGTCGAAGACTTTGATCGGAAATCAGTTTCCGGCGGTGCGCGAGTTGAGCACCGTTTGTGCGCGGCGATTCTGCGACCAGCACGAGATGTCGTTACACACCGCCACCGGGCGCTCCTTGCCGTAGGAGATGGTGCGCAGTCGGGCGCCATTGATGCCGTTCTGGGCGAGGAAGTTGCGCACTGTGGTAGCTCGGCGGGCGCCGAGAGCGATGTTGTATTCGCGCGTGCCGCGCTCGTCGGCGTGGCCCTCGATGGTGATCGTGTACTGCGGATACTGCTGTAGCCACTGCGCCTGCTTCTGCAGCGTCGCGGTGGCTTCCGGCGTCAGATCCGAGCTGTCGGTGGTGAAGTAGACGATGTCGCCGACGTTGACTGCGAAGTCGCGATGCGTGCCCGGCGTCACCGAGCCGTCGCGGCCCGTGAGCGACGAGTTTGGCTGGTTCTCGTTATTGGCGCAAGCGGCGACCAGACCACCCACAAGCAAGACCGCAAGTAGGCGCGCTGCGCGGGTGAACCAGGATGTCGTGGCCATGCAAATCCCTTTCGTCGCCCACTGATCAACGTAACGTCTGAAGCGCGGCGACTGTTTCATCTCGATGAGGAGTTAGCGTGCCGCTCGTACGAAAATGTGGCCGCTTATCCGCTTCATCAGGACCTTTGTGCGATTCGTCGCCCGGAAGGACCTGAATGCAATCATTATCCGGTGCAAAGAAACCGCGCGCAGCGACCAAAGGACCCGGTGTGGCGCTGCTGCACCGCAGCTATGCCACACGTGCAAGCCTCGCTTGCAGAGCAGACGCCGGCACGTCCTGTGGTGTCGTCGGGGATCGCGTCGAGCAACGCTCGATGGGCGGCGAATCAATCGCACCTGCCCGGCTGAAATCCGAGATGCGCTCGGCTGCCCTATCGAGGCGCCCGGTGCGCCGAGCGTGCCGGCGGCCTGATTAGCGAATCAATCGGCGGCGTGATGGGTGGAGACGAAGCAAAACGATACGCCAGAAACGATCAGGGCCGAGACCGACACACGAAGTGTCGATCTCGGCCCTGTAGATCGGTCTTCCCAGCGAGACGTGCCAGGAAGCTAGCTGTTTAGCGCACCGACTGCGTCGAAGCCGGAACGTCGGCGCCGAGCTTCAGCGGAGCGGGCTCCTCGCGGCGGCAAGCGCCGAGAGCAACAGCAGCGGCAACGGCCGCGATCAGGATGGCCCCCTTCATCGTCGTATCTCCTAAAAAGTTTGTCCCCCTCGACTAAGCGTGATGCTTAGCGAGCAACTTCCGTGGTCATGTCAGCGCCGAGCTTCAGCGGAGCAGGCTCTTCACGACGGCAAGCGCCCAGAGCAACAGCAGCGACGACGACGGCGAGCACGATTGCACTCTTCATAGCATTTTCTCCTAATGTTGTCCTGGCCTTGCCGCCTGCTCTTAGCGAGCGGGCTGCGTAGCGGCAGGCAGATCAGCGCCCAGTTTCAGCGGCGCGGGCTCTTCACGACGGCACGCGCCCAGAGCAACGGCCGCAACCACTGCTGACAAAACGATCAGCCCCTTAAAACCCTGCATGGTCTCATCTCCTGATGCTTTATCGGCACTAGCCATATACTGGGGTACTTGCGCGGCTCGACTTGATCAAGAACAGAGGCGTTTAGCCCTCAGTTTTCCAAGTCGGCAGATGCGAAAATGCAACTGCGTTCCGCGGGGTTCTCAGCGTCTGACTGGGTCCGATGGTCCTCACCGAAAAAGCCCGAATTTACGCGGTAAACTCGCCCCTTCGGTGCCGAGGCGTCTGGGCATCATTGATGCTCGGGGTTAGTTAATTTCAGGTTAAACGGTGTTTCAATTCAGGAGCGGCGACCATGCGGGATCGGACGCGAAGGCCGGCGTCTTGATCACGCGCTCGTTGTAGCCGGTCAAATCGATGGAATAGATTCGCGGACCGCCCGTCGGGCCCTGCGATTCGCGGAAGAACATCAACACGCGGCCGTTGGGTGCCCAGGTGGGGCCCTCGTTGTGGTAGCCCTCGGTGAGGATGCGCTCGCCGGAGCCGTCAGGGCGCATTACGCCGATGAGGAATCGGCCACCGAGCTGCTTGGTGAAGGCGATGTAGTCGCCGCGCGGGGACCAGACGGGCGTCGAATAGGAGCCCTGTCCCTGGCTGATGCGGTGGGCGGCGGACCCGTCCGAATTCATCACATAGATCTGCTGTGAGCGGTCGCGGTCGGATTCGAACACGACCTGACGTCCATCGGGCGAATAGCTCGGGCTGGTATCGATGGCGAGGCCCTGGGTGAGCTGGCGCCGCTGGCGCGTTCTCAGGTCCATCTCATAGATGGCCGAGTTGCCGCCCTCCTGCAGACTGAGAATCACGCGCTGGCCATCGGGCGAGAAGCGCGGCGCGAAGGTCATGCCGGGGAAATCGCCGACCGTTTCGCGCTGGCCGGTCTCAAGATTCATAAGGAAGACGCGCGGCGAGCCGCCGCCGTACGACATGAAGGTGATTTCCTGGTTGGTCGGCGAGAAGCGTGGCGTGAGCACGAGCTCCTGGCCCTTGCTCAACAGGCGGACGTTGAAGCCGTCCTGGTCCATGATGGCGAGGCGCTTGATGCGGCGCTCTTTCGGACCGGTCTCATCGATGAATACGACGCGAGTATCGAAATAGCCCGACTCGCCGGTGAGTTGCTTATAGACCTGATCTGCGATGATGTGGCCGACGCGCCGCCAGTTCTGCGAGTTGGTGGCGAATCGCTGGCCGGCGAGCTGGCGTCCGGTCGCTACGTCCCAGAGGCGGAACTGAGCGACGATGCGGCCGTCGGCGCTGCGCCCGACGTCGCCCACCACGAGTGCATCGGCCCTGATGGCGCGCCAGTCGGGGAAGCGAGGGGCGGCGTTTACGTCGCGCACCTGTTCGAGAAAGGAGCCGCGGTCGAGCGGCTCAAACAGACCCGAGTTGCCGAGGTCCGCGGTGACGACCTCGGCGATATCGGCGGCGAGCTTCTGGTCGGGGCCAAGGAAATAGGGAATCGCAATCGGAATCGGCGCGATGGTGCCCTGCGTCTGGCGACCCTGCAGACCACCGGCGCCGCTGCCACCGGAAAGACCGCCGCCGCCCGGAGGGGCGGAGGAACCGCCCTGGAACTCGCGCAACTGAGCGTCGAGTCCGCCGCCATCAGAGGGGCCTTTATAGCTGTCGTCGGGACGTTGCGCGGAGGCCGGCGTCAGAGAAGCACTGGCGAGGAGTGCGGCGAGCACACCGAACAGCATCGTCCGCCAAGACCTGGCTTTGCGCGCATCCGCTACCATTCGTCCGTTCCCATCGTGCATGTGGCTCTGATCCTCTGCCCTTTCCGGGGCTCCTTAGCACCGAATTGCGCCCGTGCGCATACCTAGCGCTGTACCAATCCTAAGATGACGGGCCAATCAAACGCCCAAGTGACCGTGCTCCAGGCTCCATACATGTCGGGCGGAAGCTGGAACGGGGCACATTGCTTGATCGCACGGACCGAAGCGTCGGCGGCGATAAGAAACAGCGGCGTGTTCTGGCGATTGATTACGACGGGCTCGCCGTTGAGCGAACCATCCTGATTGAGCTGAAAGCGCACGTTGACGACCGGCGTGTCGGGGCCGCCGCCGCCGCCGGGAAGGCGCGCGCATGGCTCCAGCTGCCGGTTGATCATGGACAGGAGAAGATCCTGCTGGCGCGCGGACAAGACCGTGTCGTGTCCCTGCCGCTCGCCTGCCGTCGGCCCCTCGTAATCGGTGGGCTTGGTGGGCGGCGTCGACGACTTGGGAGCGCCGCGCTTGTCGGGCGTCTTGTCGAGCAGAGCGGCGATCTTGTCGGCGTCGAACTTGCTCTTCTCGCGCTGCTTGCGCTTCTCCTCGGCAAGCTTGCGCTTCTTCTCCTCGGCCTTCTTCTTGGCCTCGAGCTTCTTTTTCTCCTCGGCCTTTTTCTTCGCCTCTTCCTTCTTCTTTTCCTCGGCCTTCTTCTTTTCCTCTTCGGCCTTGCGCTCCTGCTCGAGCTTCTCCTCGAGCTTCTTCTTCTCGTCGAGCGTCGGGCCAGGCTCCGGCGTCGGCTCGGGCGGAGCGGCCGCTAGCTTTTCGGCGATCGGGTCTTTCTTCGGCTCGGGCGGCGGCTCGGCCTTTTTCGGCTCGCTCTTTTCAGGCTCGGGCGGCGGCGGTTCGGCAGCCGGGGGCGGCGCGACGACCGGATTGGGCTTGTCGGCTTCCTTCTTGGAAGTCTCCTCGGGCGGAGGCTCCTCCTTGGCTTTGGCTTCAAGCTGCTTGGCGTTCGGATCGCCCTGCTTCAGGCGCGTCAGCTCGGACGGCGTGACGATGGTCGCCTCGATGGGGATCACGGTCGGCAAGTCCAGCGGCTGCTCGTGGAAGGAGAGCAGCGCGTAGGCCAACAGCAGTGCGTGACCGATAAATGAGGTGATGAACCCGCGGTACACGCCTAGTGTCCTGACGCAGAGTTTCGCCAGAGTTCGCTAGTGGCACCACGAGCGAACATCGGCACCATGAAGGGCGGCTTCACGACCGGCACTGGGCGCATGGATTGGCTCGTGCGGCGCAGATTCAGAAATTCGCTCGATACGTGACCGAAAATGATGGCGAATTTCGCTATCACCCCACTAGCCTCCATCCTCCACTTCCGTGACAAGCGACACTTTACGGAAGCCGCCGGCGCTGATGCGCCCCATGACCCGCATGACCGTGCCGTAGGCGACGCCCTTGTCGCCGCGCACGAAGATCTGCTCGTCGTAGCCGTTCTTGGCGATCGCCTTGAGCTTGGGGGCGATCTCGTCGAGCGGGACCGCGGTCTCGCCGATGAAGACGTTGCCGTCTGACTTCACGGAGATGACGAGCGGCTCCTTGTTGGCTTCGAGCTGCTTGCCCTTGGCCTGCGGAAGCTCGATCGGCACGCCGACCTGGAGCAGCGGTGCGGCGACCATGAAGATGATCAGCAGCACGAGCATCACGTCGACCATCGGCGTGACGTTGATCTCGCTCATCGGCGCATTGCGCGCGCGACGGCGACGCTTGCCGCCGCCTCCGGTGTTCGCCTTGATGCTCGCGCCCATACCTGCTTAAGCCTTCCTAGTTGCTGCGCGGAATGTCAGCTTCTCACGTCGATCTGGCGCGAAACGATGGCGGCGAACTCGTCCGCGAACGCTTCAAGCCGATGACTGATGGCAGCGCTGTCAGCGGAGAATTTGTTGTAGAAGATAACCGCGGGAATGGCGGCCACGAGGCCGAGCGCCGTCGCAAACAAGGCCTCGGCGATGCCGGGCGCGACGACCGCAAGGTTGGTGTTCTTGGAAACGGCGATAGCCTGGAAGCTGGTCATGATGCCCCAGACGGTGCCGAAGAGACCGACGAACGGCGCGGTCGAGCCGACCGTCGCGAGAAACAGAAGCCGGCGGTCGAGGCGCTCCATCTCGCGGCTGATGGTGACGTCCATGACCTTCTCGACGCGGAGCTGAATGCCGCCGAGGGCGCGGATGTTGCCTTCGACCGATCGCTTCCACTCGCGCATGGCGGCGACGAACAGGGCGGCCATGGTGATGGGCTTGGTGCGCGAGAGGGCGGTGTAAAGCTCGTCCAGCGACTGTCCCGACCAGAACATGTGCTCGAAGCGGTCGGACTCGATGCGCGCACGGCGGAAGGCGAAGAACTTCTCGACGACGATGGCCCACGACCAGATGGAGGCGATGAGCAGTCCGGCCATGACAAGCTGCACGACGATGTGCGCCTGCATGAACAGCTCAAGGAACGAGAAACCGTGCGCTGCCGCCGGCGGAGCGATAGCTTCCTGCGCGAGATCGGTAGGATTCATTTGGTGGTTATCCAGTGACGGAGGAAGAGCCCGGAATGCGAGCGCCCGCAACAGCGGCGCAAGCGGCCGGTGCAGCCGGCCATGCGCAACCGAAGCTTGAGTTTGTCTTGCTTCGCCCACATCCCCAAGAGGGCATGTTGCCTCGCAATATGACCAAACGGCGGCGGGCGATGCGACTCGACTTGCTGGGCCATACTAGACCATGCGGCAAGCGTCCGGCTGCACGGGAAGGCCGGCAAGCGGCGTCTTTCCCCTACCTCAGTTTCAATCCAGGAGGCCGCGCCAGCCGCCGGTCTGCGGATCGTAGGTGGTGAGCTCGCCCGTGAACATGTCGTAGAGCCAGCCGTGGATGTTGAGGCGGCTGGCGGCGATGCCGTCTCGCACGATGGGGTAGGTCATCAGGTTGTCGAGCTGAAACTGGACGTGAGCCTTCACGGTCTCCGTCAGCCGTTCCTCGTCGGGAACGCGTGCAGCAGCAATGAGTTGATGGGCGGGCCGGGTGAACTCCATCCAGCGGCCCAGCGGGGCGGCGCGGTCGAGCGCCATTGGTTCGAGCAGGGCAGCGATGCCGCCGCAGCCCGTGTGGCCGCAGACGACGATATCGTCGATGCCGAGGTGGCCGACGCCATACTCTATGGCGGCTCCGACCGTATCGTCGGCAGCGTCGGCCGGCGGCACGACATTGGCGATGTTGCGGACCTCGAACAGCTCGCCAGGGTCGGCATTGGTGATGGTTGCCGGCACCACACGACTGTCGGCGCAGCCGATCCACAGGAGGCGCGGCTTCTGCTTCTTGGTTGCCAGGGCACGATAAAAGGCGCGGTCGCGCTCGAATTGCTGGCGGAAGCGCTCGTGGCCCTCCATCGCATCCTTGATGTCGAGGTCTATGCCTTCGGCATCTTTTTCCTGCGTCATCCCCGTCCCTCCCGACAACCGACCCCGAATTCCCGCATCATGGTTAGCTGCGCGGCGGTTGTCGATGCCACGAGTAAATCCTGGGCTAACCAAGCGGCTACACTTTGTTCGGATGCGCCAGGGTAAGGTTATATCGAGGCCGACAGGGGCGATCGGGTTGCAGCGTCCTAATTCGGGCTAATTCAGCCACTTAATTCCCCGCTACCAAGGGTGCCGGGGGGCCGTGCAAGCCTGGTCAATGGTCATGTTGCGTATTCACGCGTTACTCGCCACCGCCCTTTTGGGCTTTGCTGCCGCTGCCATCAGCGATGCAAGGGCCGAGGAAGAGTTTGTCGGACGCAGCGTCACCCTTGCAGGCCGCAAGGTGTCATGCGGGAAAGCCGACATCATGATCGACCGGAGTCTGCCCAGCGAGGGCGGTGCCGGCGATACGATCCTCATTCTCAATCCTACGATGCTGAACCAGCAACCGCCGACGGTGCGGCTGTTCGTGTTCAACCACGAATGCGGCCATCTCACCGTGGGCGATAGCGAGCTCGCTGCCGACTGTCATGCCGTGCACCGCGGCGTCGCCGAGGGCTGGCTGGACCGCAAGGGATTGAAGCAGGTGTGCGACAGCTTCGAGGGGGCCCCGGAAACGGATACGCATCCTTCGGCCAAGCGCCGGTGCGCTTACCTCGACAAATGCTATGCCAAAGCGCTGGCGGAACAGACGCCGATAGCGCCGAAGCCGATACCGGTGCAGGCGCCAAGCAAGGTTCCCGCGACGATTACAGCGTCGGCGCCCGAGCTTCCCGTCGCCAAGAAGGCCGCTCTCGGGCAGCCGAAGGTCATCTCGGCTTGGCGCTGCACCGATCCGCTGGATGTGACCGGCAGCAATCCCGACCCGATCGGGCACGCCATCAACAAAGACGCAGAGCGCGCGGAGCGCTGCCGCTAGAGCCGGCGCGCACCGGGAAGACCGAGCACCGCGCGCGGGCCAGCCGTGGCGTCTTGCGCCCGCCGGCGTGTCTTCATGAGCATGTGCGGAGCATGACCGGCCGAGGAGAGCCGCGCTCTGGTAGATGGAAAGCTGCTTTCCTCGCATCGCCCCCGGCGGCGCCAATGCGCCGGGCAAAAGTTCCTCGCTCGATTTCCAATCGGACTCGAATTGCGTAGGCAATTATTTTTTTGCATTTACTCGAAACGGCCAATTGCGACTCTAATCGTTTCGGCAATCAAACATCGGTTTATTAGCTTTTGAACCGAAATGAACGGTTGCACGGTCACCTCGCTGCTTAACTTACAAAAATATAGTTACCTCCTGTATTTCTGGTCGTTTTGACACGCAAAAAGCAGCAATCGATGCCGTTCATTAACCATAAGCAGCGATGCATTCGTTTTGTTTTTCCGGCTAACCGATTTTTACGTGGCCCGCTGTTATCCATTTTCACGTGCCGTTCGGCGTAACCCGGCAAATTGCCGAAATGTCGAACATTGAAAAATCTACGTGGGTGAATTTGGGAGTTTCGAATGCGTGGGCTTCTTGGAGTTCTGGTTGCCGCTGGCGTAATGGCCGGCACGAGCGTGGCGATGACGTCGTCCGCTGAAGCAGGTTTGTTCCATCGTGACTGCTGCACTGTCGCGAAGAAGGTCTATTATCGCGAGCCGACCACGAAGCTGGTTCCGCGCGTGACCTATGAGCGCGTGCGCAGCTATCGCACTGTCTGGGTGAAGAAGGCCTATTCCGACCGTTGCGGCTGCCGCAAGTTCTATCGTCGCGTCGCCGTTCAGCAGCCGACCGTGTCGGTTGTGAAGAAGGTCGTTTATGAGCGCGTGCGCGCTTATCGCACCGTCGCTGCCGTGAAGTACTTCCGCAAGCGCTGCTGCTGCCACTAAGCGGACCGCAGTTTCTGCTGCCAAGGGAGGATGCGGCCGCTGCCGCATCCTCCCTTGCTTTTTCCGGTCTTACATCGTTCGGGCGAAATCGTCTCATTCGGAAATCGCCAGCCGAAACGGCCAGCCGCCTTGGGCGGCTTTTTTTATTGCCGAATTGATCGGCGCAGGAGCGATTGCGAATTCGCCCCTGTGAGGTGCGCGCTATTTCCCGCGCTCGTGATCGCGCTGCCAATAGACGAACAGCACCGTCACCAATGCGGTCAGCACCATGGTGGCGAGAATGTCGCTGCGATTGATGAAGCTGACCCAGACGTCCCAACCCTGAGACAGGCGTCCGCGCGGCACCAAAAGTCCGCTGCCGATGAGAATCGCGAGGGCGACGCCCGATGTGATCGCGACAGCGGCAAGAATCTGCAGGCCGCGTTTCAAGAGGCGCGGCACCGTCAACTTCTTGCCGGGTACGACAAGGATAGTTTTCTCGGACATGTCACCTCCCTCAATTTCTGCCGGCGCAAAGGTAGCCGATTCGCATTCTATGGCCGGCAGGTGGCAAGACTTTGGTTCGATGCGCGTTCAGGCCAGCGCGTGACCAAAAAGAAACGCGCCAGTGCGTGAGCACCGGCGCGATCATCGTGCGTACAAAGAAACCGCGAGCTTTGGCTCAGATGGATTCCTTGAGCTCCTTGGCGGCGCGGAAAGCGACCTTCTTCGACGCCTTGATCTTGATGGTCTCGCCAGTCGCAGGATTGCGGCCCATGCGCGCCGGGCGCTTGCGAACCTGCAGCACGCCGATGCCGTTGATGCGAATCTTGTCGCCCTTCTTCAGGTGCTTGGTGACCATGATCACCAGATCCTCAAGTATAGCGGCCGTCGTTTTCTTGGGGAGATCATGCGCTTCCGAGAGTGCAGCACCGATCTGGCGGAGCGTGATCGTGTTTTGCTTCGGAGCGGGTTTTTCAGCCATCGGTTGGTTCCTTGAGAGAATCGTTCTGCCGGAGGATACTACGCGAATTGCACGCACAATGTGCCGTCGGCCGAGCGCGAATATGCGGGATAAAGCCCAAAATCAAGCGCTTTTTGCACATCTGCGCACACAAGTGCTGCTCGCAGACCCCAAATAATGCCCTTGTTTAGGGGCTTTCGAAGGATTGGCGCAGCGCGCCGGAGATGCGCAGCGGCTTGCCGGAGACCGAAATCAGCACGACCGTGACCTCTGCTTCTACGAGAGTCGTGGCCCCACGTCTTACGCGCTGAAGAAGCGTCAAACTGGCCGCGCCCACGGCCTTCACGCGCGTTTCGACCTCGAGCAATTCGTCGATGCGGGCGGGCTTCAAGAAGTCGAACGTCATGCGGCGCACGACGAACGCTGCGGGCTCCCCGCCGTCAGAGCCGTCGATCAAGCGTCGATGATCGCCGCCGAGCAGGCGCAGGAAGTCGGAGCGTCCGCGCTCGCACCAGCGCACGTAGCTCGCGTGATAGACGAGGCCGGAGAAGTCGGTGTCCTCGAAGTAGACGCGGATGGGCAGGACGTGCCCGCGGGTGCCGTCGATGTCGACGAGGCGGCCGGCAAGGTCGGGCCACTTGGGATCGGTGTTGCTCGGTGTATCGCTCATGGCAGGTAGAAAGCCGATCGCACCGGGCTTGTCACGTGCGCTTTCGTCACGCGCGCTCGCCTCGGATCAGGCGCTGAGCGCGATCTCCACGATCTCGGGCGGAGAGCCGAGGCGCACGGGCAATCCGCTGCAGCCGAGCCCGCCGGAGACGATCAGGTTGCGCCCATCCTCGACGACGTGACCATAGACGTAGCGGGCGCCGAACTTCGAGGGCACGACCGGCGCATAACCAAACAGGCGCACCTGCCCGCCATGCGTATGGCCCGCGACAGTCAGGGCGACGCGCTCAGGCACTTTGGGGAAGATGTCGGGCTCATGCACCATCAACAGCAGCGGCGCGTCGTCGGTCACCTGTGCGAGCGTGCCGGGAAGATCGTCGATGCCATCGTAGCCGCGGCTGTTCTTGCGCCAGAAGGCCCACTGATCGCCGAGACCGGCGAGCCAGAACGGCTGGCCATTCTTTGCAAGACGCACGCAGGTATTCTCGTGCAGGGTGATGCCGGCGTTCTGGATCGCAATGCCAGCGGGTGTATGGCCTCCGCGGTGTTCCTGAACCTGGGCGTCTTCCCACCAATCGTGATTGCCGAGGACGGCGTGCACGCCGAGCGGCGCTTTGAGGGCGCCCAGCGCGCCGGCCCATTCGCGGTGCGGCACGGGCGCCCCGTAGCGCGAGAGACGATGGCCGGCGACGAAGTCGCCAAGAAGCAGCACGCAGTCGGGCTTCATGGCGTTGACTTGCGCGACGATGCCCTCGATGCGCTCAACGTCCATCCACGGGCGGCACGCGTGCAGGTCGGTGAGCACGACGAGCTTGAGCGCCAGGCCGGTGGGCCAGCCGGGCGGGCTCAGACGATAGCGGGTGACGGTGGTCGAGAACGACTCGGCCAGCGCATAGCTGCCGAAGCCGACGCTGCCGATGGCCGCCGCACCAGCGGTTTTGATGAGTTGTCTGCGGGTGATCAAGACGTTTGCCGGTGCTGCCTGTCGATGGGGTTGCGCGCGTTGTGGCGCAAAAGATGTGCCAAAAATTGGCCCCCATGCGGCAGGCTTGCGACCCCTACGCTTCGTCAGGCTGTCCCTGTCTGGTCCTCGGGATCGTCAGATGTGTCCTCTTCCGGGACATCGAACAGGGTGCTTTGCGGGCTGGAGGAACGCTGGGGACCCGACATCCCGAGATGCTTGTAGGCCTTGAGTGTGGTGATGCGCCCGCGCGGCGTGCGGCTGATGAAGCCCTGCTGCAGCAGGTATGGCTCGACGATCTCCTCGAGCGCGTCACGCGGCTCTGACAGCGCTGCGGCGATCGTCTCGATGCCAACGGGACCACCGTCGTGCGCCTTGGCGATGCAGGCGAGGTAGCGGCGGTCGAGCGCGTCGAGGCCTTCACTGTCGACCTCGAGTGCATTGAGCGCCTTGTCGGCGAGCGTTGCATCGATGATGGGGGCATTGGCGACGGCTGCGAAGTCGCGCACGCGTCGCAGCAGACGCCCGGCGATGCGCGGCGTCCCGCGGGCGCGGCGGGCGATTTCATGCGCGCCGTCAGGCCCGATCGCAGCGTTGAGCACGCGGGCACCGCGGGCGACGACGCGTTCCAGTTCAGCGACGGTGTAGAAGTTGAGGCGCACAGGGATGCCGAAGCGATCGCGCAGCGGCGTCGTCAGCAGGCCGAGACGCGTGGTGGCGCCGACGAGCGTGAACTTGGCGAGGTCGATGCGCACCGAGCGCGCGGCGGGGCCTTCGCCGATGATCAGGTCGAGCTGGAAGTCTTCGAGCGCGGGATAGAGGATTTCCTCGACCGCGGGGCTCAGGCGATGGATCTCGTCGATGAAGAGAACGTCGCGATCCTCGAGGTTGGTGAGGAGCGCAGCAAGGTCGCCGGCCTTGGCGATGACGGGCCCGGACGTGGCGCGGAAGCCGACGCCAAGCTCCTTGGCCATGATCTGCGCCAGCGTCGTCTTGCCGAGGCCGGGGGGGCCCGCGAACAGGACATGGTCGAGCGCTTCGCCGCGGTCGCGCGCAGCCTGAATGAACACGGTGAGGTTAGCGCGCGCCTGCTCCTGGCCGATGAATTCGGCGAGCGATTGTGGGCGCAGCGATGCTTCGGTGGCATCGCTATCGCGCCTTGAGCCGGTGACAAGCCGATCGGTCATGATTTGTTCCTGACGTGGTTCGCGATGCGCGTCAAGGCGGCGAAAACATCACGCGCGGGAGAGACGGTCACCGATAGGACCGGCGAGAGCGGCGACCAGCCAGCTCCACTGCGCGGGCGTGGCTCCATAGCCATAGGCGATGGGATCGAAGCGGCAAAGACGGTGGCGACGAGCAGCGGGGAGATCACACCGATGCGGCGCAACTGGCGGGAAACGTCGGACCGCACGAGCCCGGTGCGGGCGCAGGCATACCCCCAGATGGCTGCCAGCAGCAGGCAGCTCACCATCAGCACGAGCGCATAGAGGACCGTGGGCAACGGCCCATCGAAGTCGCTGAGGATGCTGGTAACGAATGGGATCAGCACCACCGACATCAGAAAGAACAGGTTCAGCCAGACGACGACGGCATCGACGCGCCGGATGTTTGCAAACTGGGCGTGGTGCGCCATCCACAGGACGCCGATGACAATGAAGCTCAGCACGTAGCACCAGAATGGGTGGGCGAGTGCCGCAAGGCCAGCGTACAGGCTGGCCGGAGATGAGCCCTCGGGGAGCTTAAGCGCCAGTACCAGCACGGTTATCGCGACAGCCATCACGCCATCGGAGAAGAACGTCAGGCGATCCGCCGGATAGGAGCGATCGAATGGGCTCTCAGTGCTCATAACGGTGGGGTGGGCTGCTTTGCGATGAGCGTCAAGCACTCGTTGTCACGCGATGTTGCAGAGCAGAAACGATTTCGATCAAAACCTCGCCACTTCACAGGCTTATAAGAAGGGTCTAGCCTGCGTTGCGTGGGGGTCGGTCGTTCCGTTGCTCGGCGATCGGAAGGAACCAGTATGATGCGTTTGCTCGTTCTCGTTGCGGCCGTAGGTGCCGCGGTTGCGGTTTCTGCAAAAGCCGGTGAACTGTGCGTCGCCTGCGACGAGCCGTCGGCGACCTATCGGTGTTCGATCGAGCAGCCCTCGGAGAAATATCAGCTCAAGGGTGGGCTCGCCGGCGAAGTCTGCAGCAAGGTGCTGGCGAAAAAGGGCGCGCACCAAAAGTGCCATATCGCGGAGGTGCCGGAGGGCGCCGCTTGCGAGGGCGCGGAGCGTGTTGTCACCATTACCGATTACCAGCGCGCGGTAAGCGACAGCGGCGAATCCACCTACGAGGTGGGCGCATTGGAAATCGCGCGGCGTAACGTGCACGATACGTGGCTGTGCGTGACGTCGATTTTCAAAGATTGCTGATTTGTAAGGCGCCGCGGCCGATTCGGCGGCGCTATCCTCCTCGCATCGCAGACTTCTGCCCCTACATTGCAGGTGTCGCTGCGGGCGCGATTGCGCCCGTGTGAGGAAGCCTCGAATGAGGAAGATAGACATGCGAGCACTCGTGCGCTCTGGAGCTTTGGCCGTTGCCGTTGCTGGTGCGCAGGCGTTTCCCTCTCTGATATCGGAGGCGCGCGCATACGAGCCCAAGCGCGAAGACGAGACCGCCGTCTACGAGGAAGTGTGGCGCCTGGTGCGCGAGCGGTTTTATGACCCGAAACTGAAAGGGCTCGACTGGCAGGCGATGGGCGATAAGCACCGCGCCGCCTATGCCGCGGCCAAAACGGATAGCCAGCGTTCGACTGCGATCAACGCGCTGCTCGGCGAACTCGATGCCTCGCACACGCATCACTACACGAAAGACGAGACGGCCTATTACGAGCTGGTCGATATCTTCGCTTATCCGCTGCGGCGGCAGATCCCGAAGCACTTCTCGGGCGGCAAGGTGCGCTACGCCGGCGTTGGCATGTTCACCCGCGATATCAATGGCAAGACATTCGTGACGGCAGTGTTTCCGAACGGTCCTGCCGAGAAGGCAGGGCTTCTCGCCGGGGACGAGATCGTTGCAGCGGACGGCAAGCCGTTCCAGCAGGTCGGCTCGTTTCGCGGCAAGGCGGGCGAGAAGGTTGCGCTGGCCGTGCGGCGCGCGGCTGGAGAGGCCACGATCGACATCGTTGTTGCTCCGAAGTGGATCGATCCGGGCGAGATATTCGAGGCCGCCGTGCGCGACAGCGCGCGCATCATCGAGGCGAACGGCAAGCGCATCGGCTACGTTCGCATCTATTCCTATGCCGGAAGCGAATACCAGCGCCAGCTCGAGGACGTGCTGAGCGATGGCAAGCTGAAAGACGCCGATGCCCTGGTGTGGGATCTGCGCGATGGCTGGGGCGGTGCGCATCCAAGCTATCTCAGCATCTTCAACACCTATGGCCCGACGCTGGCGCTCACGGGGCGCAACGGGGCGACGCATCTCGTCGGCTATCGCTGGGGCAAGCCGGTGGCGATGCTGGTCAATGACGGCACACGATCGGGCAAGGAAGTGCTGGCGTACGGTTTCAAGAAGAACGGCTTCGGGCAGGTCGTCGGCGAGCGAACGGCCGGCGCGCTGCTGGCCGGTACGGCATTCCTGTTGTCGGACGGCAGTCTGCTGATCCTTGCCGTCGAGGACGCTGCGGTCGATGGCGAGCGGCTCGAAGGCAAAGGCGTAGCGCCGACAATCGAGGTGCCGTTCGACGTGCGCTATGCGGCGGGCAAGGATCCGCAGCTCGACCGCGCCATCGCCGTGCTGGCGGACGGCGCGTAAAGATCAGCCCGGCGTCGACTTTATGCGCAGCTCAACGACGGTGACGCTGGGCTCGACGTTTTCCTTGTGCGCTTCGTCCACGATCGGCTGCAGGCTATAGGCGTCATCGCGCTCACCAACGAGCAGCTTGGCGGTTTCAGACTCGCTCGCGCCTGCGACCCTGCCGATATAGGTCTGCTGAAGGATGGCCGGCGTCAGCTTGCGATCGGACGGACCCAGCACGGACCAGATCAGAACGCGCTTGCCGGTAAGCGCCGTCTGACTGCCGACGCGCTTCACCTCGCCAATGTAGACCTCGCCCGGGCCGTTGCCTGCCGGCTTGAAGGCGCAGTGCATCAACTTGGTCTGGCTGTCGGGAGCGGTGTCTTTCTCAGCGTGCTCGGCGAGTGTGCAGGTCAAAATGCCGACGTCGGTCTGCATTGCGGCTGTGGCAGACACAGCGCCAGCGAGTTGAGCGGCAAGGATGATTGGCAGCATGGGAAATCCTCCATCGTCGGGGAGGAAACGCCCAGAGCGCCGATCCGTTGCGCCGTTATGTCAGTCAGGAACAATATCGGCCTGAATCAGCACCTGACGCACGACGATGGACACGACGCCGGCGAGGAAGGCCAGATAAGGGCGAGCGTCGTGCAACTCGAGCGGCAGCAGCAGGGCAGCCCCAGCAAAGGCGATGATCGCGACGGCGGCGGCCGCCATCCACGACAATGCGCCGGTGCGCCACACAACGGCGGCGAGAATGATGCCAGTGAGGACCGAGGGCACAGCCGACCAGACAAATGTGGCGAGCGCTGCCTCGCCAAGCCCGCCGACGTTATCGGGGACGAAGCTGTTCAGTCCGGTTGCGCGCGCCAAGGCAACGAAAATGACGACACCCAATCCGGCGAAGAAAGGCGCGGCCAGTGCATAGAGCAGAAACGTCCAGAGTGCGCGTTGACCGTTAGATACCATCATTACTCAGGCGTCAGCGCGCCAGCTCCTTAAGTCCACGGCGGATGAGCTTGGCGGTGTCCGCGCCTTCGCCCAGCTCCTTCATGGCCACCGCTACGGCGGCCGAGGCTTGAGCTGGTTGATAGCCCAGATTTGACAATGCCGACATGGCTTCGGCCGCGGCATTGTTCTCCGGCGGCGCCCCGGCCCCATGGCCGGCGGCCGGGATCGTGAGGCCGGCTGCGGTCAGGCCAGGCGCCTTGTCCTTCAGCTCGGCGACGATACGCATCGCCAGCTTCTTGCCTATGCCCGGCGCCTGCTCGACGCTGGCCCAGTCTCCCAACGCTATGGCGTTGGCCAGCTCCTGCGGCGAGAGCGTGCCGAGGAGGCCGAGCGCCACCTTCGAGCCCACGCCTTGCACGTTCTGCAACGTGCGGAACCAGGACCGCTCGACTTCGCTGGCGAAGCCAAACAGGCGGATCGAATCCTCGCGCACATGGGTGTCGATGGTGAGCGAGACCTCGTCGCCGATTTTAAGGTTGCGCAGCGTACGCGAGGAGGCCTGGACCTCGTAGCCGACGCCGCCCACGTCGACGATGAGGAAGCCCTCGCCAATGGCGTCTACCTTGCCTCGCAGCTTGCCGATCATTGATGGTTCTCCCCCGGCCGGCGGATCTCGCGCGGCAGCATCTATCGCCGGGCGGCGACGGCCAGGCGCACCCGCGCCTGACGATGGTTGGCATGACAGATGGCGATTGCAAGCGCATCTGCCTCGTCCGCGCTTTCCACTTTCGCCTTCGGTAGCAGGAAACCGATCATGGCCTCGATCTGGCGTTTTTCGGCGTGCCCGGCGCCGGTCACCGACTTCTTGACGAGGTTGGGCGGATATTCGGCCACGACCAGACCGCCCATGGCCGGGGCCAGCAGCGCCATGCCGCGCGCCTGCCCGAGCTTCAAGGTGGAGCGGGCGTTGTCGTTGACGAAGGTTTCTTCCACCGCTGCCTCGTGCGGCTTGAAGGCGGCGATGACGCTGGCAATGCCCTCAAATAATTCGCGCAACCGGTAGGCGAGGTCGAGGTCGGTGGGCGCGGTGATGAGACCGCTGGCGACGTAGCTGAGGCGGACGCCGTCGCTGTCGACGACGCCCCAGCCAGTGCGGCGCAATCCAGGGTCGATACCGATGATGCGTGTGAAGGTTGTGCCCATGATCGCGACGCATAGCACGAAGCCGATTCGCCGCAGTGCCTATGGTGCATCGCGGCCGGAAATTCCGGCGAGACAAATAGTTGGCGGGCGCGGCCGGTGCATGGGCTGTGGCCCCTCCCCGCTAAATCTGGGGGGATGCGGCAGGCTGGCCGTTGCTGGGCATTTTGGAGCGGCGTAATTTCACGGCGTATTTATCGTTTCAAATTATTTATCGCTTTTCGCGGTTGCTCGGGCTCGCCGACAAGGTTTCCGGATCATTGAGCCTCGCGCCGCTTTGAACTTGTGCAGTGACACTGGACTTTCGGGAGAGACGCATCTTGGCGCTGCGTTGTCCGCGACCTCGAGCCGTCGCCATGCTCGACGGACTACCGCCGGCCCTCGCCGGCGATATGGCTTTCCGCATTTTCTGTACGCCCGAGCTTTCGCAGCATCGGAGCGCCAATCACGACATCCTGACGGCGCGGGCGCGGTTTCACTTGCGCAATGCGCGCTGGCAAGTGGTGCCAACGCCGGTTGGCGAGGTGCAGGCCTACGTCTACGAGCCCGACGGCCAGCCGCGCGGAACCGTGATGCTGGTGCACGGCTGGACCAGCGAAGCGGCGTTCATGACAGCCTTTACCGAGCCGCTACGCCGTTCAGGAATGCGCGTTGTCGCGTTCGATTTTCCGGCGCATGGCCTCAGCCCGGGGCGGCGCACGAACCTTGCCGATTGCGCGCGGGCGATGCTCGCCGTGTGCGATTACTTCGGGCCGATCGACGGCGTCGTGGCGCACTCGTTCGGCGGCTTCGTTGCGTTGCTGGTGGCGGAGGGCGGACCGCCACTCGATCACGCACACCGGATCGGGCATTTCGTGCTGATCTCGTGTCCGAACCGGTTGTCAGAGGTCACGCGCGACTTCGGTAAGACGCTGAACCTCTGCCCCGCAGCGCAGCGTGCCTATGAGCGGCATCTCGAGCGGGTCGGACACAGGCCGGTGTCGACGTTCTCGGCCGCGGCGCTGCTGCGCGAGGTCGAGGCCCCGGTGCTGATCGTGCATGGGCGGGAGGACGAAGAAGTTGCGTTCCAGAACGCCGAGGACATCGTCGCGGCGCACCCCGGTGCGCGGCTCATGGCGTTCGAGGGGCTTGGCCATCGCAACGTGCTGTTCGCGCCGCCCGTATTCCGCGCGGTGATGAATGAGCTGGCGCCGCGGGATGCGGCTCCGGCACGGCGCGTCGATCGGGATATCAAAGCTTCGGCGTAGTCCGGCCGCACTCCGCAACGAGTGAACAGTGGACAGCGATCGCTGTTTGACCTTGCTCAAGTTTGGTCGACCTCAGCATCCCTAGCGTTTCACCGATCAACGAAGATCGGGGGATCATATGCTTACGCTTGCGGAGAAGACTGCTGCGGACACATTCCTCGGATGCCTGGAGCGCTCGTTGCACGTTGAGCAACCGTTCGATTATTGGTTGCTCGATGGTGCGTTGCCTGAAGGCGATATTGACGCCGTAATAGACCTTCCATTCGCGCCGCCCGGCGCCGACGGTTTCAACGGCCGCCGCGAGACCAACAATTCGGCGCGCACATTCTTCAATGCCGAGAACCAGAAGCGCTTTCCGGTGATCCTGCGGATCGTCGAGGCGTTCAAGGATAGACGCGTCATCGAGGCGATCGAGCGCACGACGGGCGCAAACCTCGATGATACGAGGTTGCGCATCGAATACTGCCAGGATGCGCCGGGCTTCTGGCTCGAGCCGCATACCGACATTGCCGTCAAGAAGTTCACGATGCTCGTCTACCTATCGAGCGCGCCGGCATTGCGTATGTGCGGCACCGACATTCATGAAGGTCCGCCAGACTATAAGTACGTGGCGACCGCTCCGTACGGGCGCAACCTCGGTGTGATCTTCATTCCGGCGCACAACACTTGGCACGGCGTGGGGCAACACCCGCTGACAGGTTTGCGCCGCTCGATCATCATCAACTACGTGACGGCCGATTGGCGCGATACGTACGAGCTTGCCTGACGCGCGAGGGCGGGTCGCTCAACCGGCTTCGCCCTGCTCACAGCGGATCTTGCCGGTGAGGACCTCGCCCATCTGTGCGTATCGGTAAGTTCCCGTGCAGGCCTTTGCCCGGCACGTCGTATCGATCAGCAACTGCACCGGCTCGGGCTCACCGCCGTTGTAGCGCGACAGCGATATGCGGAAGACGTCGTCGCCCACCCAGAACTGCTCGATGTCGTCCGACGCAAAGTAGATGGGGTTTACTTTTCGCCCATCTTTGCCCGCGCGACGCGCGGCTGCATCGATCTGGCCGACGGCGATCCTGCCGGCCGTGCCTTGGTTGAAGGTCAGCAGCACGTTAAGGTCGATCGACGCGTCGACTGCCTTGCAAGTGTAGTCCCAGTTCGCCGTGGCCCAGGCCGGTCCGCTGCCCGCGCCAAGCACAGCCACGAACATCGCGCCGACCGCCGCTATACGCATTGGGCACTCCCTACGCGGCAGTGAGCTTCTTCAGGACTTCGTCGGAGATCTCGAAGTTGGCGTAGACGTTCTGCACGTCGTCGTCGTCTTCGAGCGCTGCGATCATCTTCATGATGCTCTGCGCGCGCTCTTCATCGACCTGGGTGGTGAGGTTCGGCTTCCACACGGCTTTGACGCCGGAGGGCGGACCCAGCTTCTCTTCGAGCGCGGCGGCCACGGTGCCGAGGCTTTCGAACTCGGTGGCGATGACGTGGCCGTCCTCGTCGGAGACGACATCATCGGCACCGGCCTCGATGGCGGCTTCGATCACTGCGTCGGCAGAGCCGACCTTCGCTGGATAGGTGATCTCACCGACGTGGTTGAACATGTGCGAAACCGAACCGGTGGCGCCGAGGTTGCCGCCGTACTTGGTGAACACGGCACGCACCGCACCGCCGGTGCGGTTGCGGTTGTCGGTCAGCGCTTCGGCGATCACGGCGATGCCGCCGGGACCATAGCCCTCGTAGCGGATCGCCTCGTAGTTTTCGGCGTCGCCGCCGGCCGCCTTCTTGATGGCGCGCTCGATGTTGTCCTTGGGCATGTTCTCGGCGCGTGCGGCCTGAATGGCGAGGCGCAGGCGCGGGTTCATGCCGGGATCGGGCGAGCCCATCTTGGCCGCCACGGTGATTTCACGACCGAGCTTGGAGAACATTTTGGCGCGGGCCGCGTCGGCACGGCCCTTCTTGTGCATGATGTTCTTAAATGCTGAATGGCCAGCCATGGGAGCTCTTCTCGGATCGGGCTATCTGGATTTGCGGGATTTATTGCGCGAGAGGGGGGGCCCCGGTCAAGCCCATCCCCGTTCTGTCATCCCGGAAGCGGCGAACGACGTTAGCCGTTATCGGGAGCCAGCAAGAAAATCCATCGAAGATGCCCGTGGAGCCTGCGGCGCTTATCGTCTGGGTCCCGGGTCTCGCTCGCGATCGCTCGCTTCGCCCGGGATGACAGAAAAACGCTAGGTCGCCCAGAAGGCCGGGGCGGCGGGCTCCAGGTGCGGGCCGATACGCAGCGCCCCGCAGGCGGTCGCCAGCCCTGTTTTATCGTCGATCTCGACGGCGAGGCCGGAGATGGTTGCCGGGCCGTTGGCCGGCTCGAAGCGCTGGCGCGGGATCTTGGTAATGAAGCGGTTGATCGGCTCTTCGATGTCCATGCCGAGGACCGAGTTGTAGTCCCCGCACATGCCGGCGTCAGAAATGTAGGCGGTGCCGTTGGGCAAGACGCGGTCGTCGGCCGTGGGCACGTGCGTGTGCGTGCCGACGACGACGCTGGCGCGGCCATCGACGAAATAGCCCAGCGCCTGCTTCTCGCTGGTCGCTTCGGCGTGCATATCGATGAGGATTGCGTCGGCGCCCTGCTTGAGGCGGCAAGCCGTCAGCTCGGCATCGATGGCCCGGAAAGGATCATCCAGCTCGGGCATGAAGATGCGGCCCATGACGTTGATCACGAGCACGTCGGCGCCGCCCGCAGTCCTGATCAGCGAGGCGCCGCGGCCCGGCGTGCCCTTGGGGTAATTGACCGGGCGGATAAGCTGCGGATAGCGCTCAATGAAAACGAGCGCGTCCTTCTGATCGAAGGCGTGGTTGCCGAGCGTGACGGCGTCGGCGCCGGCTTCGATCAGCTCCTCCAAAATCGACTGGGTGATCCCGAAGCCGCCGGCGGAGTTCTCGGCATTGATGACGACGCAGTCGAGCGCGTAGCGGCGGCGCAGGCCCGGCAAGGCATCGACCACGGCTTTGCGACCGGAGCGGCCGACGATATCGCCAAGAAAGAGAAGTCGCATTCAGGGTTCCAGGCAGCGCAGCGGTCCTGACGGCGTCAGGACCCAATCAAGCCGCTCGTCATAGCTCTGATGCGGAACGGCGTCGACCTTCAGCTCGTCGTAGGCGATGCCGACGGCGATGACAGGCTTAATGGCGCGCAACCTGTCGAGCGTGCGATCGTAAAAGCCTCCGCCGTAGCCGAGGCGGTAGCCGGCGGAATCGAAGGCGAGAAGCGGCACGAGCACTACGTCGGGCTCGAGCACCGGCTTATCGGGTAGCGGTTCGGCGATGCCCCACTGAACCTTGCCCATCTCGTCGCCCGGCGCCCAGGCGCGGAAAACGAGCGGCTTGCCCTTGCCCTCCATTACCGGGAGGCAGAGGTGGTGGCCCTGGCCGTGCAGGTGGTGCAGGAGCTGGCCGGGGTCGATCTCGTCCCGGATCGCCGAAAAGCCGGAAATGGTGCTTCCTCGAGCGAGGTGAAGGAAAGAAAGACCGTGCGCAGCAAGCCGCGCCCCAGCGGCACTTCCGTGCGCCGCGAAGGCCGCGGCACGACGGGCGAGTGCCCGGGCTCTCTCTTCCCGTTTCTCCTCGCCAGTCTGCATCGAATTCAAATGCCGCGGTGGCCGTCGAAGCGGATGATCCCGCGCTGGTCCCTACGAGAGTAGGTGGGCGCCGTGTGTCCGAGACCACGGTCTCGGCCAGGGACAGCTCCCGTGCGGATCTTATAGGCCCCGGGGAACATATATGCTTCTAACGCACCCCGCAGCGGGGTGAATGTAGACGATGGGCGATGAATTTTCCAGCTACAGCCAAGCGTTATCTGTGCAGCGCTGGCGGGCTTTAAGCCGCATCCGTCTTGGCGGGCTGGCAATCGGCGGCCGTGGCGTCCCAGAGGTCGTCGGCGATCATGAGCGCGGTCATCAGCAGCAGGCGCTCCTCGCCGACGTTGCCGTGCTCTTTCTTGAGGCCGTCCATGCGGCTGGTGACGTAGGCGGCCAATTCCTTGAGGCGCGCCTCCTCGCCGGCTTCGCAGGCGAAGCGGTAGCACCGTCCGTTGACAGTGATCGCGACCTCGCTCATCGCCTCCACCGTTGGCTGCCGGCACCCTTACGAGTTGCTCAGGCGCTGTTTTCCAGCAAGTTATGCAGCGAGTCCAACGCCCAATCAATGCGGTTGACCGCGTCGTCGCGCGCCTGTTCCAGCTTGGTCAACTGCGCCTGGGCTGCGGCAAGCTGTTCCTTTAGCAGGTCTCGCTCGCGCTCCAGCGCCTCGACTTTTGAAACAGTCGTCCGCTTCGCACGCACGGGCGCCGTACGCGCGGTGCGACGCGCCGATGCTGCCGGTTGCTTGCGCTTCTGACTTACCCGCTCAGCCATCTCGCCCTCCGAGAAGATGCCCCCTCAAGTTCCATGGCGATTCCCATGGCAATGCACGGCTATCGTCCCGTGTCATGACCTTAAGTATCGCTCTTCGAAGCCGTCAATAAGCGATGCCGGGAAGCAGCGAATACCCAACAGAAATTTGCTGTCATACTTTTTTGCAGGGCGCATGAAGGCCTCGCTTTCAGTACTCCTGGGTATGCCGCATTGACACCGATGGCCCTCGTCCAGTTAATTGCCGCGCCTTTGGGCATGCGCCATCTGCATGGACCGGAAGAAGAAACACGCCAAGGAGGCGAACGCGCGATGACTGTGAAGGTTGCGATCTCGGGTTTTGGCCGCATCGGCAGGAACGTCCTGCGAGCAGCAGCCGAGGCAAAGCGCACGGACCTTCAGTTCGTCGCCATCAACGACCTCGTCCCGACGGACGTGAACGCGCATCTGTTCAAGTACGATAGCGTACACGGGACATTCCCGGGCGAGGTGAAGGTCGACGGCAACGAGATCGACGTTGGTCTTGGCAACCCGATCAAAGTGCTGGCGGAAAAGGATCCGTCGAAGCTGCCGTGGAAGGATCTCGGCGTCGATATCGTGATGGAGTGCACGGGTATCTTCACCGACAAGGAGAAGGCCAAGGTGCACCTCGATGCCGGTGCCAAGCGCGTGCTGGTGTCGGCGCCGTCGAAGGGCGCGGATATCACCGTCGTCTACGGCGTCAATCACGACAAATTGTCCGCCGATCATAAGGTGGTGTCGAACGCCTCGTGCACGACCAACTGCCTCGCGCCGGTGGCGAAGGTGCTGAACGATCTCGTCGGCATCCAGTCCGGCTTCATGACGACGGTTCACTCCTATACGAACGACCAGCGCATCCTCGACCAGGCACATAAGGACATGCGCCGCGCGCGAGCTGCGGCTCTGTCGATGATCCCGACGTCGACCGGTGCGGCGGTGGCCGTCGGCCTCGTGCTGCCGGAGCTCAAGGGCAAGCTCGACGGCACGTCGATCCGCGTGCCGACGCCGAACGTCTCTGTGATCGATCTGAAGTTCATCCCCGGCCGCGAGACGACCGCGGAAGAGATCAACACGGCGATGAAGCATGCCGCCGAGCAGCAGCTCAAAGGCGTGCTCGATTATGTCACCGCCGAGCTGGTCTCGATCGACTTCAATCACTCGCCGTTCTCGTCGAGCTTCGATTCCACGCAGACGCAGGTTGTCGACGGCAAGCTGGCGCGCGTTATGTCCTGGTACGACAACGAGTGGGGCTTCTCGAACCGCATGCTCGATACGGCGGTGGCGATGGGTAAGCTGCTGTAAGAGGCAATGGGCAATAGGCACTCGGCAAAAAGGGCGTCTCCAATGCCCATTACCGATTGCCTAGTGCCCGAACTTTGATGAAGCGTTTCGACAGCATCGTCATTCTCACAGGGGCCGGGCTCTCCGCGGAGTCCGGCCTTTCTACGTTTCGCGACAAGGACGGCATCTGGGCGAAGTACGACTATCGCGAGGTGGCAACGCCCGAAGGCTTCCGCGCCAATCCAGTGCTCGTGCACGACTTTTACAATCAGCGGCGTCGTGCGCTCGCCGATGTGCAGCCGAACGCGGCGCATTTGGCGCTGGCGCGACTCGAACGTGAGCACGCGGGTGGCGTCACGATCGTGACGCAGAACATCGATGCCCTGCACGAAGCGGCGGGCTCGCAGCATCTCATTCACATGCACGGCGAGCTGATGAAGGCGTTGTGCGCGCACTGCGGGGAGCGGCATGCCTGGGGCGGCGATCTAGGCCTCGACACGGCGTGTCCAACGTGCGGCCGCGTCGGCGGCATGCGCCCGGATGTCGTCTGGTTCGGCGAGATGCCGTATCAGATGGAGCGCATCTACAGGGCGCTCACGGCTGCCGACCTGTTCATCTCGATTGGAACGAGCGGCAACGTCTATCCGGCTGCGGGCTTCGTGGCGGAGGCGCGGTCTGCGGGGGCGCATACGGTGGAGCTGAACCTCGAGCCATCCGAAGGCGCGAGCGTGTTTGCCGAAGCGCATTACGGTCCGGCGACGCGGATCGTACCGGCGTTCGTCGATACGCTGCTCGGGGCGAAACGCTGAGCATCGCGTTAGCGGCGGAAGATGGCTACGGCTTCGATGTGCGGCGAATAAAGGAACTGGTCGATCGGCGTTACCCGCTCGAGCGCGAACCCTGCGTCGATGAGGATGCGCGCATCGCGTGCCAGCGTCGCTGGATTGCAGGACACGGCCGCAATCGTATTGACGGGAGAGCCCGCGAGGGCCGCCGCCTGTGTCGCCGCGCCCGCGCGCGGGGGATCGAAGACCGCGGCATCGAAGCCCGCCAGCTCGCGCGCAGAAAGTGGCTCGCGGAAAAGATCGCGCACCTTGGTATCAATCGGCTTGAGGCCGGGCGTGCGCTTGACGGCGTTCTGCAGCGCAGTCACCGCCTGCTTGTCGCCATCGACGGCCAGCACGGGCGCGCGCTGCGCCAGCGGGAACGTGAACGTCCCCATGCCGCAGAACAGATCGACAATCTTCTTGGCACCGGCGAGCGCGCTCGAAACGATGCGCACCATCTCTGCTTCGGCAACAGGTGCAGCCTGGAGGAACGAGCGTGCCGGGAGCACAACATTGGCCGTGCCGAAGCGCACGGCTGGCACCGTCGCCTGATACAGCGTGTCGCCGGCGAGCGTGAGGCGCGCAAGCTTCAGTGCCGTCGCTTCGCGGGCGAGAAACTCGCGCACTTCGAGCGATGGATCGGCGGGCACGTCCTCGATGGCGACGTCTAGGCCGTTGGCGGCCATGGTGACGACGACGCGGCCGGGTGCGCGGCGCGACATCAGCGGCTCGACGAGGCGACGCAATCCAGGGAGCGCGCGTACGATGGCCGACGCCGTCACGGGGCATTCCTGCAGGTCGACGATGTCGATGCCTTTGGCCTCGTGAAAGCCGAGCACGACGCCGCGGCCGGTGCGCCGCGCGGAAAAGGCTACGCGCCGACGCGCGCCAAGCCCCACGCTGACGACATTGCCAACCGGAGCATCGATGCCGCGGGCCGCGAACGCGCTCGCTACCATGTCGCGCTTCCAGGCGAGGTAGGCGGGCATGCGAAGATGCTGCACAGCGCAGCCACCGCAATGGGTGAAGTGCCGGCAGACTGGCGCGATGCGATCGGGGCTCGGTGTCGTCACGGCGATGAGGCGAGCGCGCTCACCGCGCACATCGGCCTGCACGCGCTCGGCCGGTAGCGCGTAGGGCACGAAAACGGCCCCCGATGCAGTATCGGCTATACCGTCGCCCTGCGCTCCGAGGCGGGCGATATCGAGCGACTGGGTGTCACCCATCGTAGCGTGCGCCAAGGAGAAACTCCTCGTTCCCCGATCCACCTTTGATCGGCGATGGAATGGTGCCGGCAACGCGCCAGCCAGGCTGAGCGGCGATCCAGGCGGTGACGGAATGCAATGCGTCGTCGCGAGCCGTCGCATCACGCACGATGCCGCCCTTGCCGATGCGATCGGGGCCGACCTCGAATTGCGGTTTGACAAGCGCGACCAGGAAGGCACCGGGCGCGGCGAGCCCGAGTGCGGGGCCGAGCGCCTTGATAAGTGAAATGAAACTGACGTCGGCGGTGATGATCCCGACGGGATCGGGGACGATTTCGCGGCTCAGGTGACGCGCGTCCAGCCCTTCCAGCGATATCACGCGCGGATCGGATTTCAGGCTCGGGTGCAACTGATCATGGCCGACATCGGCGGCGTAGACCTTCCGCGCGCCCCGCTCGAGCAAAACCTGGGTGAAGCCGCCTGTGGAGGCCCCAACGTCGAGGGCGATACGCCCCGCGGGATCGAACGCGAAGGCGCCCAATCCGGCGGTGAGCTTTTGGGTGCCGCGCGAAACCGCCCGCGCCGCTTCGGCATCGGCGAGTGTTACGGGCACGTTCTCGGCGATCTCGGCGCCGGCCTTGGTGCAGACCTCGTCGCCGACACGTACGAGGCCGGAACGGATCAGATCGCGGGCGCGCGAACGGGTCGGCACAAGGCCGCGCTCGACGAGGGCTAGGTCCAGACGCATTCGCATATCGGGAGATTTACTATATGTTCGCCGCGATCGCGCACACCCCATTTGAACAGCTTCACGGAGTAAAAACGATGCGCCTTGCGTTCGCCGCCAGTCTCATAGCCCTGTCATTAGCCGCATGCGGGGACAACAGCACCCCTTCGCATGAAGAAGCCCACAAGGATGCTGCACCCACAGCGGAGGCGGTCACGCGCACGCCGTCGCCGGCTGGTGCCAAAGTGTGGCTGATCGAGCCGACGGAAGGTGCGGTCCTCAAGAGCCCGATCACCATCAAGTTCGGTGTCGAAGGCATGAAGCTGGCCCCGGCCGGAAGCGATGAGCCCGAGAGCGGGCATCACCACCTGCTGATCGACACCAAGCTCGAAGACTACAACGCGCCCATCCCGGCCGACGACAAGCACAAGCACTACGGCAAGGCGCAAACGGAAGCGACGATCGAGCTGGCGCCCGGCAAGCATACGCTGCAGGACGTGCTCGGCGACAAGAACCACATTCCGTTCGAGCCGTCGGTGGAATCGCCGGTGGTCAACATCACGGTTGAGTAATTGCGCACTAGAGCACGCCAGCCACTGGTCTGGCGTGCTTTTAGCCGCGAGCCTGCTGCCAGAGAACCGAACGCAGCGAACTGAGAATGCCGCTAAGCGCGGCTGGCGGCGTCCGAAAGCGTCTCACGGCCGAGCGCGCCCAGCACCGATGTGACGATGCCGGTGGCGTTGATGCCGGCCTCCTCGTACATCTGATCGGGCTTGCCGTGCTCGATGAAGGTGTCGGGCAGAACGAGGCTACGCACCTTCAGGCCACGATCAAGCAGGCCGCTTTCAGCGAGGAACTGCAGCACGTGGCTGCCGAAGCCGCCGACACTGCCTTCCTCCACCGTAACAAGTACCTCGTGGTTCTGCGCGAGGCGGCGGATCAGATCTTCGTCGAGCGGCTTGACGAAGCGCGCGTCGGCAACCGTCGCCGACAGGCCGAATGTTGCGAGCTGATCGGCAGCCTTGAGGCATTCGTAAAGGCGCGGGCCCAAAGCAAGTAGCGCAACGGCCGATCCCTCACGCACAACGCGGCCCTTGCCGATTTCGAGCGGGATGCCCTCGGCGGGGAGAGGCACGCCGACGCCTTCGCCGCGCGGGTAGCGGAACGCGGACGGGCGATCATCGATGGCAGCAGCGGTGGCAACCATGTGCACAAGCTCGGCCTCGTCGGACGGGGCCATCAGCACCATTCCAGGCAGGCAGCCGAGATAGGCGAGGTCGAACGAGCCGGCGTGCGTCGGGCCATCGGCGCCGACAAGGCCGGCGCGGTCGATCGCGAAGCGCACGGGCAACCTCTGGATCGCGACGTCGTGCACGACCTGGTCATAGCCGCGCTGCAGGAACGTCGAATAGATGGCGGCGAACGGCTTCAGGCCCTCGGCTGCGAGACCAGCGGCGAAAGTCACCGCGTGCTGCTCGGCGATGCCGACGTCGAAGGTGCGCTCCGGGAACGCCTTGCCGAACACGTCAAGGCCGGTGCCATCGGGCATCGCCGCGGTGATGGCGACGATCTTTTCGTCCTTCTTGGCTTCGGCGACGAGGCTGTCGGCAAAGACGCGCGTATACGTCGGCGCCTTGGGCTTGGCGACGACCTGGGCACCCGTGACGACGTTGAAGCGCGACACGCCGTGATACTTGTCGTCGGACGCCTCGGCGGGCGGATACCCTTTGCCCTTCTTGGTGACGACGTGAACCAGGATCGGCCCTTGCCGCGCATCGCGCACGTTTTTCAGGACGGGCAGCAGCTGGTTGAGATCGTGGCCGTCGATGGGGCCGACATAGTAGAAGCCGAGTTCCTCGAACCAGGCGCCGCCTTGCCACAGATGACGGGTGTATTCCTCGACACGCGCAGCGCGGCGCTCCCAGCTTTTCGGGAGCTGCTTGGCAAGCTGCTTGGCGATGTCGCGCAGGTAAAGGTAGGTGCCGCTCGAAGTGATGCGCGCGAGGTAGGCGCTGAGCGCGCCTGTCGGCGGTGCAATCGACATGTCGTTGTCGTTGAGCACGACGATGAGGCGTTCATCGCGCGCGCCAGCGTTGTTCAGCGCCTCGTACGCCATGCCGGCACTCATGGCGCCATCGCCGATGACGCAGATGACGTTGTTGTCGCGCTTTTCCAGATCGCGCGCGACGGCCATGCCGAGCCCAGCGGAGATGGACGTTGAGGAATGCGCGGCGCCGAACGCGTCGTACTCACTCTCGGCGCGACGCGTGAACCCGGACAGGCCGCCCGGACTACGCAAGGTGCGAATGCGATCACGGCGGCCGGTGAGAATCTTGTGCGGATAGGTCTGGTGGCCGACGTCCCAGATGAGGCGGTCGCGCGGGGTATCGAACACCCAGTGCAACGCAACCGTCAGCTCGACGACGCCCAGCCCGGCACCGAGATGGCCGCCAGTGACGGAGACAGCACTGATCGTTTCCTGGCGGAGCTCGTCCGCAAGGCTGCGAAGTTCGGATTCATCGAGGCGGCGCAGATCCTCGGGCGTCTTTACGCGATCGAGGAGGGGCGTCTTGGGAGCACTTTCCACCGAGCCATCCCTGCTTTTGTAATGCCTTGTTATGTCACACTGTCGCGGCCCCGCAAGGGTGCAATCGCCGCGGCCTTGGCATTCCAAATAAAAAGCGCGGCTCCGGGGGGAGCCGCGCTCATCAGCCGGTAAGCTGACTACAAGATTAGCGGTGGCACTTGCGGTGCTTCTTGCAGTGCCAGTGGCCGTGCTTCTTGCACTTAGCGTGCTTGAAGTGCTTGTGGTGATGATGGCACTTCTTGAAGTGGGCCTCGGCCGGCGAGGTCGTGGCGACGCTAACCACAGCAAGGCTGCTGAGAGCAACGGCCAGGGCCATAAGAGTCTTCATTTGGTCTTCTCCCCAATTATAAACACACGGCCCAAAGTGACGGATCAAAAGCACTAAATGCCGCCTCCCGGTCTTCGAGCCGGGCGCACCCTAACGGTGTTAACCCCAATCCGCTAGAGGGCCACATTGCCACTGTGAAACGGGCCCCTGGGGTGGTTAATCCGCCCACAGCTTAACTCACGCCCGGCCAAGGCAATTTTCAGCCCGGCGAATGCTGAGCCGGGCAACTGGGCGACAAAAATCAGTGCCTATGTGGCTTCTACGGCACCCGGAGGCGATTGACGCGCCCTTGATGGTGCGTAGCGTGACGCGATGGGCAGCAAATGGGTGACCGTCAACGATCGGATGCAGAAGGGTTATCGCTACCAGCGTGTGGCGCGGCCCGGCCGTGACTTCGACGCGGAGTTCCGCCCCGACCTGACGCCGGCGGAGATGCTGAGCCTCGGCGTGTTCTGCGGACGCTACATGACCGACTGCAGGGAAGAATTCCCCGACAGCTGGTTTGCGCACGCCAAGCTGGCCGAGGGGGCGCGCGGGCGCGATTGCGCTCTCAACTTCTTCGGCGTCGATGCGAGCCAGCCTTTATCGGAATGGAAGCGCAAGGGCTGGATCCATCCCGACGATCCGCGCGGATGGTTCCAATGGTACTGCCGCTACTACATGGGCCGGCGCATGCCGGAGGAAGATGCGCGGCAGATCAAGCGATGGAAAGCGATCAAGCGTCACGTGCGGCAGGTGGAGAAGAACTGCGAGAAGGGCGATCTTTTGTGTCGGCGGCGGCAGCGTCAGGCGCTGCTGCATTGGGCCTATGACAGCCGGAAGATCTAACGCCTGTGCGAATTATGGATCGAGCGGCTCAGAGCCCTTGGGTGAGCCATCGGCGGAAAAAGTCAGCTTCTCGACCTTCGCCTCGGCCTGACGCAACAGCCGATCGCAGTGCTCCTTCAGGACTTCACCGCGCTCGTAGATCGCGATCGATTCCTCGAGCTCGACGTCGCCGCGTTCCAGCCGCGTGACGATCGTCTCAAGCTCTTTCAAGGCGCGCTCGAAGCTCATGTCCTTGACGTCGGCGAACTTGGGCGACTGGGCGCTGGCGGATTCCATCCTGAGTTCCGATACCTTGCGTTCAAACCTAGGTGCCAGCGTCCATCAGCGCCCGAACGTGTACGGCTACCGATCGCGCCAGCGAGGTGAGGTCGTAGCCTCCTTCGAGCATCGATACAATGCGGCCATTGCTGTGGCGCCTGGCAAGATCAGCCAACTTCTCGGTGGCCCAAAGATAATCGGCTTCTACGAGGCGGAGATTGGCCAGTGGATCATTCTCGTGGGCGTCGAAGCCGGCAGAGATAATGACTATATCGGGGCCGAAGTTGTGTAGCCCAGGAAGGATGCGCGATTCGAACGCCTCGCGGAACCGCTCGCCGCCATCGCCGGCACGCAGCGGGGCGTTGGTGATATTGCCGACGCCGGTTTCGCGAGCGGCGCCGGTGCCGGGAAACAGCGGCATTTCGTGCGTCGAGCCGTAGAACAAGTCCCTATCGGACCAGAAGATGTTCTGTGTGCCGTTGCCGTGATGAACATCGAAATCGACGACGGCGATGCGCTCGGCGCCGTGCTTCTTGCGTGCGTAGAGGCCGGCAATCGCGGCATTGGAAAAGAGGCAGAATCCCATGGCGCGATTTGCTTCGGCGTGATGGCCCGGCGGGCGCACCTCGCAGAAGGCGTTGGCCATACGGCCGGTCATGACGGCGTCGACGGCGGCAAGTCCGGCGCCGACCGATCGCAACGCTGCTTCCCAGGTGCCGGCGGAGATGACCGTATCGCCGTCGATGTGTCGTGGGGTTTTCAGTGAGGCTTCGGCAAGGCCGCGCATGCCAGCCAGGTGCCCTTCGGGATGCGCGAGAAGAATCTGCTCCTCGACGTCATCGCGCAGCGGGGCTTCTTCGCGTACCAAACTGTCGAAAAGCTCATGCGAGAGGACCTTGTCGATGGCGCGAATGCGATCTGGACGTTCGGGATGCCCTGGCCCGGTATCGTGGGCGAGAAATGACGAGTGCGTGAGAAGAAGCGTGGACATCTATGCGCTTGCCGCGGTTCCGGGTGTTCGTGGGGGCTTTTGGCTCATGTTAGCCCGCCGCGGCCTCAAAGGGCCAGCGCAACATCGGCTAGGTCATTAAGAATGCCTGCTTTTTGCAGCGCATCATCCGGTGCGCGGCTCAGCACGTACGAAGAGGCGGCGCAGCGCGCGAACAAGCTGCGTAGCAAGATTCCAGAATTGCAGGATGCCCGAGGCGATGAACGCCGGCAGACCGACGATGGGAAGGAACAGCAATATGAAAGCGGCAAGTCGCATAACCTGTGCGGCGCGATAGCCGAACGCGTTGCCATACTCGCTGCGCTGCTCCGGCGGCCAGATGCGCGCGAACCAGGCGCTGGCAACCGGCCAGCCGAGCACGCCGGCGCCAAGACACATGAGATAGAGGATCTGCATCCATGCCGGCACGCCGGGAACGATGCGCGTATCGAGTTCACGCTGCCGGTCCTCGTCGCGTGCGTGCACTTCGACGGCAGTCGTCACCACGTTGCCGGTGATGTTCGACATCGTGTTGGTCCACAAGTCGCCGACCATGCCGGTGATATTGCCGGACTGCGCGTTGAGCGGCACGGCTCGAATTGAAACGCGGCCCGAATCTTCGCGCCCGACAGAGACGCGGAACTCACCCTGCGCCTTGCCGAGCGCGTCGAGGAAGTCGCCTAATGTTGCGCGCTTCAAAGCATCGTCGAGACCGCCGACGGAAATGCGCTGCCAGAGCCAATTGCGGCCACCCGGCTGGCGCGGCGTTGCCGCGTGCAGGAGAACGAGATTGACGTCGTAGTCTGCCGCCGCGGTCATCAGATCGGAGAGCTTGATGCTCTGCTCTGCTCCGCTCGATGGATAGAAATAGAGCAAGTTGTTCTCGACGCGCCCGGTGACGAGCACGGTTTGTCCTTTGACGGATGAAAGCGCGACGGGCAGCGTCGCCGGATCGACACTGTCGACCAGCGCCACCCTGGTATCGGGATCGATGCGCGGATAGGAAGACAGCGTCGGCGCCCCGCCGGGCTCCAGCGCCAGCGTGCGGATGCTGGAGCGGCTGAGCGGGCGCTCGAGCTGAGACAAGGCTTCATCGAACAAGGCTCTATCGCGGAGTTCGACGAGCAGGTTCGGGCGCACAGCGGCATACATTGCCTCGCCGCCGCTCATGGTGCGGGTGATGAGCGGATAGCTCTCCTTACCGGCGACAACATACAGCGTGCCGGCGGATGGCAGGTCCTTCAGCAGCGCGCGGTCACCGAAGAGCGTATCTTCGGACAGGTAGATGCCGAGCTTCGATCCGGGCGTCGTGTTGGGGAGCAGCGTCGGGATGGCGCGCTGCAGCTCCTCCGGCGTGCCGGCGGTGAAAACGTCGCCGTCGCGGTTGACGAACTTCCAATGGCCTTCGGGTGTTGCATGGGCCGCCAGCGCCGCGCCGCTGCCCGGAGGCAGCGACTTGATGTGCGCGGCGGCTCGCTCCAGCTCGACGATGCCGATGCGGCCGGCCTTGGGCGCGACTTCGCCAACCTCGGCGCCAATGCGCGAGATGCGCGAAAGCCAGTTGGCCTGGGCGGCAGGAACGGCGAAGGCGAGCAGCAGCGCTGCGCAGCCAATGCGCATCCATTGGTGACCGATCGTGAGGCTGCCCCGCATGCCTTGGCCGTCCATCCTTATCCCGCTTCCGATGCGAAACCTTACACACCCTTTGGACAGAATTCAGGTGGTGTGGTTATGACAGGCGCCCCGAAAGGGGATGAACCGGGATTGGAAAGCCAATGGGCGTCGAGAAGGCGGAAAAAGGAGCGATTGCCGCCGCGGCAGAGCATCTGCGCGCGGGCAGGCTGGTCGCCTTTCCCACCGAGACGGTCTACGGGCTCGGCGCGGACGCGACCCATTCGCGGGCGGTGGCGGAGATTTTCGCCGCCAAGGGACGGCCGACGTTCAATCCGCTGATCGTGCACGTTCTGGATGTGGCGGCGGCCGAGCGGCACGTCATCTTTACGCCGCTGGCGCGGCAGCTCGCGGGGGCGTTCTGGCCGGGACCGCTGACGCTGGTGCTGGACAAGCGCGAAGGCTCGCCGCTGTCCGATCTCGTTACGGGCGGGCTGTCGAGCGTTGCCGTGCGCTCACCCGACCATCCGGTCGCGCGGGCGCTGCTGGAGGCAACAGGCCGGCCGCTGGCGGCGCCATCGGCCAATCGATCCGGGCATGTCAGCCCGACCAAGGCGGAGCATGTGGCGGCCGATCTCGGTGACAAAGTCGCGATGGTGCTGGATGCCGGGGCGACGGCGCATGGGCTCGAATCGACGATTGTCGATGCGCGCGGCGACCATCCGGTGCTGTTGCGACCGGGCGCGGTGACGGTGGAGACGATCGAGGCGGTGATCGGTGGAAAAGTCGTGCGCGGCGATATCGATGCGGCACGACCGAGTGCGCCGGGACAACTGCTCAGCCACTATGCGCCGAGCGCGCGGGTGCGGCTTGAAGCGCGCGACGTGCTCGCGGGAGAAGCGCTATTGGCGTTTGGGCCCGATGTTCCGGCCACCGCGGGGGCCATGATCAATCTCAGTCCGGCGGGCGACCTTACCGAGGCGGCATCAAACCTTTTCGCGGCATTGCGTGCGCTGGATGCGAGCGGCGCTGAGGCCATCGCGGTGATGCCAATTCCGCAGTCGGGGCTGGGCGAGGCAATCAATGACCGCCTCCGGCGCGCGGCGGCACCGCGCTAGCCGATCAGGCAGCCAAATGGGTTGCATGAGCGCGGTTGGGCACAGCTAACGGCAATCTGTGGCTGGGCGAGTTGCTGAAAGCCGTCTTTTCCGTCAACAGTTCCCCTCTCATAGCAGCAACGCGAGACGTCCCTTGGCCCGCAAGCGCGCAGACAGCAAGACAACCCGTGCGGCCGGTTCCGGATCGCGCGAGGATGCGCTCAGCCGAATGTCTGATGTCGTTGGCGCGGCGCATGCGCTGATCGATCCCGAGCAGCAGCTTCCCTATCTGCGCGAATGGCGTGGCCTCTATCAGGGGCGCGCGGCGCTGGTGTTGCGCCCGGAGAGCACCAGCCAGGTTTCCGAGATCGTCGGCATCGCCAATGCGGCCGGCATCGGCATCGTGCCACAGGGCGGCAACACAGGGCTGGTCGGCGGGCAGATGCCGTCCAGTGACGGCACGGAAGTGGTGCTGTCGCTATCGCGGCTGAAGCAGGTGCGCAACGTCGATGCGGCGGGCGGCACGATGATCGTCGAAGCGGGCGTGACGCTGGCCGACGCGCAAAATGCGGCCGAGCGCGCGGGGCGGCTTTTTCCGCTCAGCCTCGCGTCGGAGGACAGCTGCGAGATCGGCGGCGTGCTGGCGACGAATGCTGGCGGCACCGGCGTGCTGGCTTATGGCAACGCTCGGGCGCTGACGCTGGGGGTTGAAGTGGTGCTCGCCAGCGGCGAAATCTGGGACGGCCTGCGCACGCTGAAGAAAGACAACACCGGATACGATCTGCGCGATCTGTTCGTCGGTTCGGAGGGGACGCTCGGCGTCATTACTGCGGCTGCGCTGAAGCTGTTTCCGCGGCCGGCAGAAACAGCCGTTGCCCTCGCCGCGCTGCCAACGCTGGAAGACGTGGCGACGCTGTTCCGTCTGTCGGAGGCACGCGGCGCGCACTCGCTGACGGCATTCGAATTCATGAGCCGCTTCACGCTGGAGCTGGTGACGCGCCACGTTCCGGGCACGCGCCTGCCGGTGCGAGAAGAAGCGCCGTGGTACGTGCTGCTCGAACTATCGAGCGCGGTGGAAGGCGGGGCCGCGGAAACAGCGATGCAGCGGCTGCTGGAAGAGGCGAGCGAGAAGCACATCATTTCAGATGTGGTGATCGCCGGGTCGCTGGCGCAGGCGCAATCGCTGTGGAAGTTGCGCGAGAGCGCATCGGAAGCGCAGCGCGGCGAAGGCGGCAGCATCAAGCACGATGTGTCGGTGCCGGTAGCGCGCATCCCCGAGTTCATCACGGAAGCGGGCATGGAAGTGGAGCGTGTCTGCCATGGCGCGCGGCCCGTCGTGTTCGGCCATTTCGGCGACGGCAACGTGCACTACAACGTCACGCAGCCTATCGGTATGGACAAGGCCGAGTACCTGGCGCTGTGGAACGAGATGGCCGGCGCGGTGCATGATGTGGTGGCGCGCTTTTCGGGGTCGATCTCAGCGGAGCACGGCATCGGACAGATGAAGCGTGCGGAGCTGATGCGCTTCAAGAGCCCGGTGGAGGTTGCGATGATGCGCAAGATCAAAGCGGCGCTCGATCCCAACGGCATCCTCAATCCGGGCAAGCTGCTCTAGCCTTGGGAATAGTTCTTCGAAGGAGCGCCTCGACGTGCAGGAAACTTATCCCGATTGCCGATATTTCGGCACCTATGCCGGCGTGAGCCTGCCGTTCAATCTCGTCAATGCGATCGAGCCCGAAGCGCTGTCGAACCGCAATACGTTCATCAAGGCGTACTACGACGACGCCGGAAAACTGATGGGCTTCGAGAAGCTGGTCTATGGCGAGGTGGAGCTGACCCACCGCTATCAGTATCACGGCAACGGCGCGCTGAAGCAGGCGGAGATCGTCATGCTGGATGAAGACCCCGTGACGGTGCTTTTCGACGAGGACGGCAAGCCGGTGAAGGGCTGACGAGACGCCCATGCCGTCGCGCTATAGCGCCGAGCTGCGGCGTTTGAACGGCCAGAAGCCGCCTTTTGATGAATGCTGCGGCTTGGGCTCCGGAGGGGTTCTGCCGGCGCGTCTCCAGCTGGCACGGATCCAGTCCTCGGTGCCGTAGAGCCACTGCTTGAAGCTCGAGCGCGGCGGCGGCTGGCTGCGATCTTCGAGCACAAGCTGCGATAATGTCTCGACGTCGGCGCACAGCTTCTCCAGCGCGGAGAGGCGCTTGGCGCCGTCTTCGTGCACCGCGCCGATGCGCGCGTTGATGAGGTGGATCTCGCCAGAGTCGTTGTTGCGCCAGCTATCGAGCGCGCCGGCGAGCGTATGCTGATTTGCGCTGATTTTCATGAGCGCGTCGTGCACCTCGGAAAGCTCGCTGCTGTAGACCGCGTGCGCTTCGGCGGTTTTCTGGTCGTAGGTGTCGAGCACTTTCTCGATTGTGGCGATGCGATCGCCGATGCTGGACGACAAGTCGATGCGGTTCTGATCGGAGTTGTCGCCGAACTGCTGCAATTGCAGAACGACAGACTGCACTTCGGCTACGATCTTCTGCATCTCCTCGCCGAACTGTGCCTGCGCCTGCTCGCTCGCCTGGGCGGCAAGGCGCACGGCGCTGCGAACGGCGGAAATCTCATCTGAGAGCTGCGTGATGGCGCTGGCGCGTTCGGTGCGCTCGGTGCCCAGCGCGTGCTCAATGGCCCACAGCCGGTCGGTGATCGCGGGATCGATCGCAGCGACGCCGCCGCCAATAGGCTGGCTCTGCAGCGCGGCTTCGATGGCAACGAGGCGGTTGTCGAGCGGAGATATATCGATGGGCGCAACAGTCGGCTGACGCGAGAGCGCGGCCTCCAGCATGCCGAAGCGTTCGGCGAAGGATCGCTCTGCGTCAGACAGGCGCGTGGTGAATGCGTTCTCCACCTCGGACAGGCGATCGAACAGGCGCTGGATGAACGTTTGATCGATGGCGGGCGCGGGCGGGTGTGCTGCGGCGAGCGATTGCTTCTCGCCCTCGCCTGCGTCAGGAGCCGGGGCGGCGGGTCGCTGCAGGGTCCGATGCCCCGTGACCGCGCCCCAATATTCGCGCGAATGGCGCGGCACGTGACGCGTGACGAGCTCGCCGCCGGGCAGGTCGCCACCGATTTCGGACAGCGCCTGGATGACATCATCGACGGTCGCCGGTTCACCGTGCGACGTCGCGCGAGAGGCCGCAACGCGCAAGACATCCTCGAGTTCGGGCGAGCGCCGCGGCGTCTCGCCCTCGGATGCGATGGAGGGAAGCTCGGCGGCGATGGAGACGGCGCAGTCGCGACGCAGGGCGGGGACGCGAACGCCATGCCGCTCCAGCGAGGCAGAAGCCGGCTCGATGCGTGTCATCGCCAGCAGGAGATGTTCGAGGCGAACCTCGGCCGACCGGTACGCGAGGGCGATGTCGTAGGCCTGGTTGGCACAGGCGAGGACGGTCTCGTCGACCCAGATGGGGGCCGAGCGGGCGGGGAGCGCTGAGCGCGGCGCGGTTGCATGGGCGGGTGTTGCCTGGGCGGTGTGGGAGCCCGACGTCACTTCCCGCCAGCCGGATGGATCGGTCGACGTGGCGCTCCAGCGCGACGTCCTGAGGTCAAGGTCGTGCCCCCGATAATCCATACGCGATGCTCCTCACCAGTCCCCGGCCGACCTTACCCCCGAACTGGCATTGCTGCGAGGGGGCCGCGAGAGGGCAGCGGCCCTCGCGACACGTATCGCCATAGGATCGTGACGTTTCCTTGCTGCTAGAGGGCGATGGTTAAACTAGAGGAGCGACGCCGTGACCGGCACCGGCTCCTGCACCTCGGGGCCCTCGTTGGCCGGATTGTTGAGCTTGCGGCTCACTTCGACGATGTCGAGGAGATCGTCGGGGGCAGGCACGAGAAGGTCCGTAATGTGGGTTGCGGTGCCGGGGCGGCAATCGAGCCACACATCGAAATGTTCCGGCGGAATGATTACCGGCATGCGGTCGTGAAGGCGCGCCATCGGCCCGTTAGCGGCGGTGGTGAGGATCGCCATGGTCTCGATCTCGCTGCCGTCGGCGCCAAGCCAGTGCTCGTAGATGGCGGCAAGACCCATCGTACCGCCACCCCTAAGACGGGCTAGATGGGGCCGCTTGGCGCCAGCGGGGCCGGTCCATTCGTAGAAGCCGTCGGCGGGGACGAGGCAGCGCTTGTGGCGCAGGCCGGCGCGGAAGGACGGCTTGTCGGCGGCGCTCTCAGACCGGGCGTTGACCAGCATCTTGAAGGCGCGCGGGTCCTTCACCCATGATGGGATCAGCCCCCAGCGCACCAGTGCCAACTCGCGGCCGCCGTTATGCGTGTCGCGGACGATGGCGACAGGCTGGGACGGGGCGATATTGTAACGGGGCGGAAATATCGCCTCGTTCAGATATCGGAAATAGGCGCGGACCGCTTCAGGCGGAGATGTCAAGGAATAGCGCGTACACATGATGTGAAGGTAGTCGTTCGAGCCAAGCTGGAGAAGATGGATGTCGGACCACGGCGGGACTGATCACGAAGCTGGCCCCTGGCCTAGAGCTGCCGCCAGTGCGGTGCTGTTCCGAGGGGAAGCGGTCCTGCTGGTGCTGCGCGACAAAGGGCACGCCGCAGGGATGTGGAGCCTGCCGGGGGGCGCCATTCACGCAGGTGAGACAGCCGAAGCGGCCGCCCGGCGCGAGGTGGAAGAGGAAACCGGCCTCATCGCCCACATCGAAGGGCTCGCCGGCGTCTACGACCTCATAGACCGGAACGAGGGTGGCGAGGTGGTGCTGGACTACGTCATCGCCACCTATTACGGCCGCGCGGACGATGGCGAGCCGCGGGCGAAAGACGACGTGCGGGATGCCCGCTTCTTCGCCCTCGACGCCGCCAAGGATCTGGAGTTGACGGAGGGCACCTATTTCGTCATCGAGCAGGCTTGGCGACTTCTTGCCGCCAGCGTGGAATAGGTGCCTCTGGAACGTCCAGAATCGGTGATAGAGTGAACTTATGAGGGGTTATCGACAGCACCGTCGGCCTGCGCGCCGCCGCCTTGCCGCGGTGTGTGCGATGCTTGCTGGCGTGTCGATGGCGCTTCCAGCAGCGGCCGCACCCGACAGCAAACCCTATGACGACCGCCTGTTCCGGCTTTCGGAGATCCTGGGCGCGGTGCACTACCTGCGCGAGCTGTGTGGCGCTGACGAAGGTCAATTGTGGCGCGAGCGGATGACCGACCTATTGCAGTCGGAAGGCACCTCGGCGCTGCGCAAAGCCAAGCTGACGCGCAGCTTCAATAAAGGTTATCAGAGCTACAGCCGCACCTATAACACCTGCAGTCCTTCGGCTCAGAACGTGATCAACCGCTTCGTCACCGAAGGCGCGGCGATCGCGGACACTCTGGTGCGCTCGGTCCCATAGGGACTGCACCGCTTTTTTCTTGCAGAAGTTTACTCTGAACGAGGGCTGCGCTTTGCCCCCGAGACACGCGTGATATGCACGTTATGTCGACGTGCTGCGTGTGCGATGCGCGCAGCCATTCACAGCGAGCCGGGGCGGAGATCGGGGCGCCGTTGCTCGCAAGGGGGAAGACCGATGCAACAGTTGCTCGAGGGACTAGACACGGACGATTCCACGTACCGTGCGCTATCGCTAATACTCGAAGCTTGGGACGAAGGTACCGAGAGCGGTGTGCCGAACGAGCAGATGGCTTATGCCGCCCTGTTCACGGCGCTGACCGATCTGGTTTCACAGTTCGGCGAGGAAGCCGTGGTGAAGCTGGCGGAGGGGCTCGAGAAGCGCATCCGCGTCGGCGAGTTCACGCTTCACCGGACGCGGCAGTAGACCTCAGCTGGCTTCACAGCAGGCCGATGCGTTTGACGACGACCTCGCCGATGAGCAAGAGGCCGAAGCCGACGAGCAGCAGCCCTGCGACGTGATTGATGAGCAGCAGACGCTCGACCGAGAGCCTGTGGCGGAAGCGTGCGATGAGGTGCGAGAGAGAAACCCACCAGGCCAGGCTGCCGCCCATGACGGCAGCGACGATGGTGAGCGCATCGATGTAGCTGTTCACCTCTACGAAGGTAGAGACGCCTCCGAAGATGGCGAACAGCCCCAACACAGCCCCTGGATTGGTGATGGTGAGCAGGAACGTCTGGGGGATGTCCCAGACGAAGTCTCGCAGAGTTTCGGCATGCTCGCGGTTCGGCGTCACGGGCACGAACCGCGGCGAAGAAAAATAGAGCTTGGCGCCGAACGCCACCAGAACGAGCCCGCCGAGCATCTGAATGGTCATGCGGTGAACCTGCACGGCGCCGGAAATGGCGCCGACGCCCAGGGCCGCGCATAACGCGATCAACCCGTCGCCCAGCATTGCGCCCAGCCCCGCCGCAATACCTCCCCAAAAGCCACGTTCGATTGCCCTCTGGATGCAGAGGACGTTGACGGGGCCGACCGGGGCGGCGACAAGGATTCCGATAATGATGCCTACGGGTATGATGAGCGGATTAGGCAGAAAATCCATGCACCTTCCTTCGCCGGTCCGCCATGCGTGCCGTTTGTTCTCGTTCCCAGCGCTGTTGGGCACCGGAGCATGAAGACGCTCCCGCTAAGTCGCGCAAGCCTTTGGACATTGGTACTGGCCGGGGTCGGGCTTGTCCATGCGGCCAACCTAGCGGCTGCGCCAAAGCCGGCGGCCGAGGAGAAGGTCACGGGCACTTCAACCACGGCGAAGAAGCAGCGCAAGTCGATCGACGACCCGGGAAAGTTGCCTCCCTCGGCAGAGGAGATGCGACAGGCGCTGTTGTTTGCGACGCGGACGGGAAACATCGAGGATTTGCGCGAAGCGCTGGACTGGAACGAGATCAAGCCGGAGACGGCGGCGCCGGCCGGCGAGGATCCTATTGCCTTCTGGAAGCGCAGCTCGGGTGATGGTCATGGACGCGAGGTGCTTGCGGCCCTCGCCGAGGTCATGTCGCTGCATCCTGCGGAACTTCCGCTCGGGCGCGATCTGGAAAACAACATCGTCTACGTCTGGCCGTATCTCGCCGAGGCTGCGCTCGATCAGCTGACGCCGGCGCAAGAAGTTGAGCTGTTGCGGCTGGTCGGACCGGCCGAGGCCAAGCAGATGCGCGAGAAAAAGAAGTGGACGTGGTGGCGCCTCACCATCGGCGCCGATGGCGTCTGGCATTCCTTCAAGAAGGGCGATAGCGGCCGCTGATGCGGGCATTTGTTCAAAGGTTCGTCTGACCGACAAGCTCGCCCGAAGCAACAACTTGTAGCCGTCCTCCTAACTTGCTAACCCATGCACCCCGGGGCGCGTCGCGCGTCTATCTTCGCCCATGAAGTGTCCTCGCGGACCGCCTGCGGCACCTCCAAATCCTCATAGGAAGCCATTGTGACACCTGCCTCCGGCGCGTGCGGCCTTGACTTCGGCACATCCAACAGCGCGATCGGCCACGCTGCGGAAGCTCATCCCTCTCTGATCCCCCTGCAGGAGGGCCGCGCTTCAATCCCCACCGCAGTATTCTTCAGCTTCGAGGACGCAAGTATCACCTTCGGCCGCGATGCCGTCTCCCGCTACTTGGAGCGCGAGGATGGGCGCCTGATGCGTTCGCTGAAATCGGTACTCGGATCATCGCTCATCCACGAGCAAACGCAGGTTGGAGCCAAGCGGCTCCGGTTCGATGAGATTATCTCGCTTTTCCTGAGCTACGTGCGCAAAGCTGCCGACGAGCCGTCGTCCGTCGTCATGGGCCGGCCTGTGTTTTTCGTGGACGAGAACCCGGAGGCCGACAGAAACGCAGAGGATCAACTCCGGCAGGCCGCGCAGCTCGCAGGCTTCAAGCACGTCGAATTCCAGTTCGAGCCCATCGCCGCTGCCCTCGACTACGAACGCCAAGTGGGCGGCGAGGAGCTCGCATTGGTCGTCGACATCGGCGGCGGCACTTCGGACTTCTCCATCGTCCGCGTCTCTCCTCACCGGCGCGGCAAGCCGGACCGCAAGTCCGACATTCTCGCCTATTCGGGCGTGCACATCGGTGGCACCGATTTCGACCGTCGCCTTGAGCTCGATGCCGTGCTTCCCGATCTTGGGCTTGGTGCCAAGCTTCGCCACAAGAACATGGAAACACCGTCGTGGTGGTACCAGGACCTTGCCACCTGGCAGCGCATCAACTTCCTCTATGATCCGAAGCTCTTCGCGGACATTCGCCAGGTGCGCCGCGATATGGTCGAGCCCGAAAAGCTCGACCGGCTACTCAAGGTTCTGGAGTACAGGAGGGGTCACGCGCTGTTGACCGCCGTCGAGGACGTCAAGATCCAGCTCTCCTCCGCAAACGTCGTGGCGATGGATTTGCAGAAGCTCGCTGGCATCGCGCCGCTCAACATCACGAGGAAGCAGTTTGAGCGCGCTATTGCCGACCAGGTCGGCAAAATTCATAAGGCGATTAGAAGCACACTGAGTCAGAGCAACGTTACCGCCGATGCCATCGGCTCAGTGTTTTTGACCGGCGGCTCGTCGCGAATACCTCTGCTGCTTGCGACGTTGCGCGGGGCATTCCCCAATGCCCGCATCGTCGAAGGCGATGCGTTCGGCTCCGTAGCCACCGGGCTCGCACTTGAAGCCCACAGCTGCTTTGGTGCGATGCGCGTTTGATGATGACATGTTGTTCGCGGCGTCCCTATCGCGTGGCTTCGGTAGACCGCTTCCGTGCACGGTCGTCGAGCCGCCTGCGAGGAAGCCGACAGGCGTCGCCATAGCGCGGCTCACAATCAATTTTACCTCCTATCGCTTGTCATGCGCGGCGCTGCCCCCAGATGTAAGGGCGCAGCAACCGGAGGGATTTGCTTATGATTTCGCGCGTCGCCCTCGCAGCCGCGGCGTTTATCGCCATCGGTGAGACAACGCCCGCGAGTGCCCAGTTGTATGGCCAGTGGGACAGTTACGGCCGCAGACCGTTCTGGGAGCAGCAACCGCGCAGTCGCCAGCAGTGGCGTAACGACAGCTATGACGATTGGGGTAACAGCGCGGAGCGGCGCTCACCCATCACGCGCAGCGGCGGTGCGCGCCCGGCAATAGCTCCAGCAGCGCCGCCGAAAGTGGCATTCAACAGCAGCTACCCTGTGGGCTCTATAGTCATCGATAGCGAGGGGCGCATGCTCTATTACGTGCTGTCGCCCACGCAGGCTTACCAATATCCGATCTCGGTGGGGCGTGAGGGATTCTCGTGGACTGGCACGGAGACGGTCAGCCGCAAACAGGCATGGCCCGACTGGCATCCGCCCAAGGAGATGATCGCGCGCGATCCGCGGCTCCCGAACAAGATGACGGGCGGGCTGAAAAATCCGCTCGGCGCAATGGCGCTCTATCTCGGCAATACGCTCTACCGGATTCACGGCACCAATGATCCGAAGAGCATCGGGCGAGCGGCGTCATCGGGCTGCTTCCGCATGATGAACGAGCATGTGCTGCATCTGGCCTCTCTCGCCGACGTCGGCACGCAAGTAACAGTGGTGAAGCATCTGCCGGCGCAGTCGGTGGCTTCGCGCCCGGCTCCGCAGCGTGCATCGGCCCAACCGGAGCCGGATGCTGATCCATATGCGGCGGAGGAACGCGACGAAGATCCGTACGCCGATCCAGGATACGAGCCGCGCTATGACCGCTATGGACGATACCGCGGCGGCTACAATCCCTATGCACGCTACCGCTACAATCGCTGGGGCGATCCGCTGTAGCTAGACGCCTTCGAGGAAGCCGACGGGAGCGCCGTGTGCGGGGCCGATGATCTCGCCATCCCACATGACGCGGCGGCCGCGCACGAATGTGCCGATGGGCCAGCCTTTGACGCGCTTGCCATGGTACGGCGTCCAACCGGCGCGGCTTGCGACTTGCTCATCGACGATGACTTCCTCGCGGTTGAGATCTACCACGGTGAGGTCGGCGTCATAGCCCACAGCGATGCGGCCCTTGCCGCGGATGCCGAACAGACGCTGCGGGCCGTGACTCGTCAGGTCGACGAAGCGCTCTAGCGACAAGCGGCCAGCGTTGACGTGATCGAGCATGATGGGGACGAGCGTCTGCACGCCGGTCATGCCGGAGTGCGATGCGGGATAGGCATGGTCCTTTTCCTCGCGCGTGTGCGGGGCGTGATCGGAGCCGAGCACGTCGACGACGCCGGCGGCCAATCCTTCCCAGATCGCACGGCGGTGGTGCTCATCGCGCACGGGCGGGTTCATCTGCGCATAGGTGCCGAGCGTCTCGTAACATTCAGGGGCGACGAGCGTCAGGTGATGGGGCGTCACCTCGACGCTGGCCCAATCCTTGTGCTCGGCGAGGAAGGCCATCTCAGCAGCGGTCGAAACGTGCAGCACATGGACGCGGCGCTTATGCTTTTCTGCAAGGCGGACGAGGCGGCGCGTGGAGATGATAGCGGCTTCCTCGTCGCGCCATTCGGGATGCGAGGATGGATCGCCGGGCCGGCGCACGTCCATGCGCGCAATGAGGCGCGCCTCGTCCTCGGAATGGAACGCGGCGCGGCGGCGAAGGGCGCCGATGATGCGGTCGAGCGAGGCTTCGTCATCGACCAGCAAGTCGCCGGTCGAGGAGCCCATGAACACTTTGATGCCGGCCGAGCCTTCCAGCCTTTCAAGCTGCGGAATCTGGTCGATGTTCTCGCGTGTGCCGCCGACATAGAAGGCGAAGTCGCAGAACATGCGATTGCGTGCGCGCGACACCTTGTCGGCAAGGCGTTCTGCCGTGGTCGTCAGCGGCTTGGTGTTGGGCATCTCGAACACGGCGGTGACGCCACCCAGGACGGCGCCGCGCGATCCGGTTGCGAGGTCTTCCTTGTGCTCCAGGCCCGGCTCGCGGAAATGCACCTGCGTATCGATGACACCGGGCAGCACGTGGAGGCCTTTGGCGTCGATGATCTCACCGGCAAGGCTTTGATCAATCTCGCCGATTGCAGCAATGCGTCCGCCGCGAATGGCAACGTCCCGCACGCCGATGCCGTCATGATTGACGAGGGTCCCTCCCTTCAGCAGGAGGTCGAACGTCGATGCCATTTTATCTCCTCGGCGTACACTATGGCGCCTTGCCTCTGGACTTAGCCCCGCATACGTAAATCAATCGCCGGACGCAACCGGAGCGGGGAAACTATGGCCGATACGAAGATCGCTTTGCTGCCCGACCGGGGCGCCGTCACCATTGCGGGCGAGGATGCCCGCACGTTTTTGCAGGGTCTCGTCACCAACGATATGGCGCTGATCGACAAGCAGCCGGCCCTCTACGCCGGTCTGCTGACGCCACAAGGTAAGATTCTGTTCGACTTTTTTGTAGTCGCCACGCCCGAGGGCTTCTGCCTCGAGGTTGCGCGCAGCAAGGCGGGCGAACTCGTGGAGCGGCTTAAGATGTATAAGCTGCGTTCCAAGGTCGAAATCCTGGATGCTTCCGCCGACTATACGGTTGCGGCGATCTGGGGCGGCGAATATGCGCCGCACGGCAACGGCAAGCCGCCGCTGCTGTTCGCCGACCCGCGCCTGCCCGGAATGGGCTATCGCGAGATGACGACGTTGCGTTCGGACTGGGCGCTCGGCGGGGAGACTTGTGACAGCGCCACGCAGGACGAATACCACGCGCACCGCATCGGGCTGGGCGTGCCGGAAGGCGGGCGTGACTATGCGTTCGGGGATGCCTTCCCGCACGAGGCGCTGTTCGACCAGCTCCAAGGCGTATCGTTCAAAAAGGGCTGCTTTGTCGGCCAGGAAGTGGTCGCGCGGATGCAGCATCGCGGGCTGGCGCGACGCAGGGTGGTTCCGGTGGTGGCGGCGAGTGCGTTGCCCGATCCGGGGGTGCCGATCACTGCGGGTGGCGTCGAGATCGGCAAGCTCGGATCGACTGCCGGCAACCGCGGGCTTGCGGACATCCGTATCGACCGTGTTGCGGAATTTAAAGCGAAGGGCGAGAGCGTGCGCGCGGGCGATGTCGAGGTGAACGTCGAGCTCCCCGCGTGGGCGACCTTCTCGCTCGAAGCAAAGCCGGCGGGATCGCCCGCATGACAACGTCGCCGGGTGGTTCCGTGGTGCGGTGCCCGTGGACTGGCAACGACGCCGAGTATCAGCGGTATCACGACACCGAATGGGGCGTGCCGCTGAAGACCGATCGCGCGATATTTGAAAAGCTGGTGCTGGAAGGCTTCCAGGCCGGTCTTTCCTGGATCACCATCTTGCGCAAGCGTGAGAACTTCCGGCGCGCGTTCGACAAGTTCGATGCCGAGCGCATTGCACAATACAATGCGAAGGACATCGCGCGGCTGATGGCGGACGAGGGCATCGTGCGTAACCGGGCGAAGATCGAGGCCACGATCGATAACGCGCGCGCCTACCTGAAACTACGGGAGCGAACGACGCTGAAGAAGCTCTTGTGGGATCACCTCGGCGAGGGCGGGCCGCTGCAGCGCGGCGCCAAGACGATTACGGAGATCCCTGCACAGGACGATGTGTCCAAACGCATTTCAAAGGCGCTGAAGGCGGAGGGCTTCCGCTTCGTCGGGCCGACAACGGTTTACGCCTTCATGCAGTCGGCCGGGATGGTCAACGATCACCTCGTCGGCTGCTTCCGCTATGATGCGTGCTCGAAGCTACAGCACAAAGCCTGATACCCGTGACCTCAGTGAACGATATGCAAAAGCCGAAGCGCGCGTGGCAGCGCATGCTGTCGGGGCGGCGCCTCGATCTGCTCAATCCTTCGCCGTCGGACGTCGAAGTCGAAGACATTGCGCACGGACTGGCACGCGTCGCGCGCTGGAATGGGCAGACGATCGGCGCGCACGCGTTCTCTGTGGCGCAGCATTCCCTCGTCGTCGAAGAGATCGCGGCAGCACGCAATTTGGAGTGGGACAGGCGCTGGATGCTGGCGACGCTGCTGCACGATGCGCCGGAGTATGTCGTGGGCGACCTCATCAGTCCGTTCAAGACCGCCATCGGTCTCGACTACAAAGCCTTCGAGCTGCGACTACTTGCAGCAATCCATGCGCGCTTCGGAATCCCTGAAGAGCTGCCGAGCGACGTTCAGTACGAGATCAAACTTTGTGACCGAGTTGCAGCATTTTTCGAGGCGACGCGGCTCGCCGGGTTCGAGGAAAACGAAGCGGTCATCTACTTCGGCGAACCAGGCGGGCTGCTGCCCGATGCCACTGCAGTATCGCTATCGGCCCTTACTCCACTGCCCGCGAACGAGGCTCAAGAAAAATTTCTCGCTCGATTTAGAGTTTTGATTGAACCTTTCTGAGTATTGCGCGTTGTCCCGGCGATTGCACGGCGGAGTGCGAAGACGTCGGAAAAGCGCCATGTTCCGCGTCAAGCCTCCGGCCGGGGGTCTCCACTCACTGGAGGAAGCCATGGCCTACGGACAGCTCAGGGAATCAACAGCCCGAGTGAGCAGCGAACCAGAACCCAGTATCGAAGCGGGCACCGCGCCGGTCGAGATCGGCCTCAACGCGGCGATCGTTGCGGTGACCGGTAACGAGCCGGTGGTCTTAGTCATCCGGCATGAAGCCGATTCCGCGGGTGCCACGGACGGGCTTCCGTTCGGACCATTCTCCCCGTTGCAGCACAGGACACTGGAAAGTGGCCTGCGCGCTTGGGTACATCGGCAGGCCGGCTTGGAACTGGGATACGCCGAGCAGCTCTACACATTCGGCGACCGCGGACGCCATGCGCAACCGGGCGATTTGAGCCCGCATGTCGTGTCAATCGGATACCTGGCGCTTACGCAGGTGAAGCCGTCGATGGAGATGCAGCACGGCGTTTGGCGCAGCTGGTATCACTACTTCCCGTGGGAGGACTGGCGGCGCGGCCGACCGGAAATCCTCGAAGCGACGATGGAGCCGAGGCTGCGAGAGTGGGCCAGTGAGCGCACGAGCGTGCCGCAGCCCGTCAGCCGCCAGGAGCGTGTGCGCATCTGCTTCGGTCTCGATGGCGCGGCGTGGGACGAGGAAAAAGTTCTCGAACGCTACGAGCTGCTCTACGAAGCCGGCCTCATCGAAGAGGCGGCGAGGGACGGACGCGATGCTGCACGTCAGTGGAGCCAGCGACCGCGGCTTGGCGTGCCGATGCAGTACGATCACCGCCGCATTCTCGCGACGGCGATCGGACGCGTGCGCGCAAAGATCAAATATCGCCCGGTGATCTTCGAGCTGATGCCGGACGACTTCACGCTGTTCGAGCTGCAGCGCACCGTCGAAGCCATTCTCGGCCCGCATCTGCACAAGCAGAACTTCCGCCGGCTGGTCGAAGGCGCGGGGCTGGTGGAGCCCACCGGCGATGTGAAGATGCGCACGGGCGGACGGCCCGCAAAGCTCTATCGTTTCCGCCGCGAAGTGTTGATGGAGCGTCCTGCTCCCGGCGTGCGCGTGAAACCGGGCAAGGTCTGAGACGTTGCTCTAAAGGCCGTATGACGGTTGCGCGCGATGCGGAGCTGAAACGCGCGCAAGTCCTAACTCTTATGTGGTCACAGACGGCTTGATGAAGTAATCTTTCATCACCCTTGGAGTGCTCAAAAAGAGCATTATATGACCTAACATCCGGCCAATCCCGTGCCGGCTCTTTAGATGGCCCGTTTATGCTCAAAGTGAGCATAGCTGTCTTGGGGAGACTTGGGGAGACATGATGGATACGCTCGACGTCCGACCTGCCGTTGCCCGCCGCCCGCGCCCTGCGCCGGCCCCCGAGGCACGGCCGCTGCCGGAGTTCACGCCGGAGCTCGCCGCCGAGATGGCGCCGCTCTACGCGCGCGTTCAGCACGTGATCACGCCGATGGAGTGGCCCGCCTACGCGCCGCTGATCAAGGCGATCAACGAGCTGAAGAAAGAGCGCAACGCCGTCATCCTGGCGCACAACTACATGACGCCGGAGATCTTCAACTGCGTTGGAGATTTCCGCGGCGATAGCTTGCAGCTCGCGCGTGAAGCAGCACGCACCGAGGCCGACGTCATCGTGCAGGCCGGCGTGCACTTCATGGCCGAGACCTCAAAGCTGCTGAGCCCGGACAAGAAGATTCTCATTCCGGACATGAAGGCCGGCTGCTCGCTTGCCGAGTCGATCACGGCCGAGGACGTGCGCATGCTGCGCGAGGCCTATCCGGGCGTGCCGATCGTCACCTACGTCAATACGTCGGCGGCGGTGAAGGCAGAGTGCGATATCACCTGCACCTCGTCGAACGCGGTGAAGGTTGTCGAGAGCCTCGGCGCACCGCGCGTGCTGCTGATCCCGGACGAATATCTCGCCCGCTACGTGCAGACGAAGACGAAGGTCGAGATCATCGCCTGGAAGGGCCACTGCGAGGTGCACGAGCGCTTCACCGCCGAGGACATCGCGGCCATGCGCGCCGCCGATCCCGGCATGAAGGTTATCGCGCATCCGGAGTGCCCGCCGGACGTGATCGCTGCCTCCGACTTCACCGGCTCGACTGCCGCGATGATCAACTACGTCACCAGCAACCGGCCGCGCAAAGTGGCGCTCATCACCGAATGCTCGATGGCGTCGAATGTTGCGGTCGAGGCTCCGGACGTAGAGTTCATCCGGCCGTGCAATCTGTGCCCGCACATGAAGCGCATCAGCCTGCAGAACATCTACGAGGCCCTGCGCGACATGAAATACGAGGTCACGGTTGATCCAGCCGTCGCCGTCAAGGCGCGCCGCGCCGTAGAGCGCATGATCAACCTCACCAACTGAGGCAATTGCCGGCGGCCCATGCCGCCGGCCCCCGCAACCCGCCTTGGACGATATCGAATGCCTATTGCATCGAAATCCAGATTCGACGCGCGCGCGTTCCGCCCTGCCGGTGATGAGCCGCTGGGAGCGGCCGGCGATGTGATCATCGTCGGCGCGGGCCTTGCCGGGCTGTTCACGGCGCTGCAGCTGGCGCCGATGCCGGTGACTGTGGTCGCGGCGGCGCCGCTGGGCCAGGGCGCATCGACGGGCTGGGCGCAGGGAGGCGTCGCCGCTGCCGTCGGGCGCAATGACGCCGCCGAGCTGCATGCAGCCGATACGCTGGCCGCTGGCGCCGGTACGGTCGATCCGGATGTGGCGCGCTTCGTTGCCATTGAAGGTCCAGCGCGCATCGCCGATCTGGTGCGCTATGGCGTGCCATTCGATCGCGATGCCAACGGCGATTTTGCATTGAGCCAGGAGGCTGCGCACTCGCGGCGCCGGGTGGTGCACGCGTCAGGCGATCGCACGGGCGGCGAAATCCTCGATGCGCTGGTTGCCAAGGTGCGGGCAACGCCGTCGATCCGCGTTCTGGAAGGCTATGAGGCAGACGATCTCATCGTCGTCGATGGGCGCGTCGAGGGCGTGCGTCTCGTGCGCGTCGGCGAAGGCAACAAGGAAATCTACGAGTACTTTCCCGCCAGCGCGGTGGTTCTCGCGACGGGCGGCATCGGCGCACTCTATGCGGTGACGACCAACCCGCCGTATGCGCGCGGTGAATCCATCGCCATGGCAGCGCGCGCCGGCGCAGTCATTGCCGATCCGGAATTCGTGCAGTTTCATCCGACGGCTATCGACATCGGCATCGATCCGGCGCCGCTGGCTACCGAGGCTCTGCGCGGCGAAGGCGCAACGCTGGTGAATTCGGCTGGCGAGCGCTTCATGGCGGCGGTCGATCCGCGCGCCGAGCTTGCGCCGCGCGATGTGGTGGCGCGCTCGGTGTTCAGCGAGATCGCGGCCGGGCGCGGGGCATTTCTCGATTGCCGCGCGGCGATCGGCGAGAGCTTCGCTGCCCGCTTTCCAACCGTCTACGGCTTGTGCCAGGCGGCTGGCATCGATCCGGCAAAGCAGCTCATTCCAGTGGCACCTGCCGCGCACTACCACATGGGTGGCATCGCCACCGACTCGCGCGGGCGCTCGAGCGTCGCGGGGCTTTGGGCCGTGGGTGAAGTTGCTTCGACGGGCCTGCATGGCGCGAACCGGCTGGCATCCAATTCGCTTCTGGAAGCCGTCGTGTTCGCCGACAGGGTCGCCGCCGACATCCGCCACATGGCAAGCAACGGCCGGCATATGACGCGGACAGCGCTCGAACGGGTCGGCAGCATCAGTGCCGATCATTCGGCAATGCGTGGGCCGCTCGTTGCGCGGTTGCGGCGCACGATGAGCGAGCATGTCGGCGTGGTGCGCGATGCGCGCGCTCTCAAGAAGGCAATCGCCGTGCTGCGGGATATCGAACGTCAGGCGGGCGGTGATCGTGTGCTCGCCAACATGGCGCTGGCCGCGCGCTTCGTGGCGACGGGCGCGCTATTGCGCGAGGAGAGCCGCGGTGCGCAGGCGCGCAGCGACTTCCCCGAGGTGAGCGATGCCTATGCGCAGCGCACATTCCTCACCCTCGACGACGTAGACGAGATCGGCGTGCGCCGCGATGCCGGACTGCCGAGTGCGTGGGAGTGGCAGGCGGGAGCGGCGCGATGAGCGACGCGATGGCTGGCCTGCACCTGCCCTCCTCTGTCGTCGACAAGGCAGTGGCGGAGGCGCTGGCCGAGGACCTTGGCCTTGGCGGTGATGTCACCACGGTTTCGACGGTGCCGCACGGGACGCGCGCGTCGGGGGTCATCGCGGCACGCAAGGCGGGCGTGGTTTCAGGCGTGCAGCTCGCCGAAGCCGCTTTCAAGACGCTCGATCCCTTTACCGAGTTCGAAGTCGTGGTCGGTGATGGCGGCAAGGTGGAAGCCGGCGGCGTTATCGCTCGCGTCTCGGGCGATGCGCGCGTGCTGCTGACGGGCGAGCGCACGGCGCTGAACTTTCTCGGGCACATGAGCGGCATTGCCACGCTGACCGCGAAGTACGTTGCTGCGGTTGCCGGCACAAAGGCGCGCATCATCGATACGCGCAAGACGACGCCGGGGCTGCGCGCCATTGAGAAGTTCGCGGTGCGTTGCGGCGGCGGCGTAAACCACCGCTTCGGGTTGTTCGACGCGGTGCTGATCAAGGACAATCACATCATAGCCGCGGGCGGCATCGGGGCGGCGCTGGAGCGCGCGCGGTCGCATGCCGGTCACATGGTGAAGGTCGAGATCGAGGTGACAAACCTCGATGAGGTTGACGAGGCACTGAAGTATGCGCCCGACGCCCTGCTGCTCGACAACATGCCCCCTGCCCTGTTGAAAGCTGCAGTTGCAGAGGTCGCCGGACGCGTCATCACAGAAGCTTCCGGCGGTGTGACACTCGAAACCGTGCGCGGGATTGCCGAAACCGGCGTCGATCTCATCTCGGTCGGAGCCCTCACCCACTCCGCTCCGGTGCTCGACATCGGCCTCGACTTTAACGCACAGTCGTAGAAGGCTACTGCGGGCGCTTGATTTCGCCACAGTTGCTGCGCAAACACCCACATGGACGGCTTTTGTCCTCAAGGGAGGACCACATGGATTTTCTTCGCGGAATCGTCATTTGGGGCGGCATTGCGCTCGCCTCCGGCATAGCGGGCGGCTTGCTCGCAGGCGTGAAGAACCGCGACTATTCCGCGTGGATCGCGTGGTGCTTCATTCTCCCGCCGCTCGTGCTCGTGCTGCTGGTGGTGCCGAAGCATCAAGGTCCGCGCCCGCGTCAGCCGCGCCTCGACGCCGACGAGAACCACAGCTTCTAGTCAGCGCTGGTCAATTTCCGCTTTGCCGCCCGAGCGCGCGTTGATCGCTGCCTGCGCCGCAGCAAGGCGCGCGATGGGCACGCGATAGGGCGAGCAGGACACGTAATCGAGATCGATGCTGTTGAAGAACGCGACCGATTTGGGGTCGCCGCCGTGCTCGCCGCAGATGCCGATCTTCAAGCCGGGCTTGGCGGCGCGCCCGCGCTCGACGCCGATGCGGATCAACTCGCCGACGCCATCGATGTCGATCGAGACGAACGGGTCGATGGCAAAGATCTTCTTTGCCGCGTAGTCCTCCAGGATCGAGCCGGAATCATCGCGGCTCAAACCTAGCGTCGTCTGCGTGAGATCGTTGGTGCCGAACGAGAAGAATGCAGCGCCAGCGTCACCTTCGGCCACGTCGGCCGCACGCAGAGCCGCGCGCGGCAGCTCAATCATGGTGCCAAGCAAATAGTCGATTTTGGTGCCGCAGTCCTTCTCGACTGCAGCGGCGGTGCGGGCGATGACGTCGCGCAGGATGTCGAACTCGCTGCGATAAGCGACGAGCGGCACCATGATCTCGAGCTTCACGGGCGCGCCCGTGCGTTTCTGAACGGCGACCGCCGCCTCGAAAATTGCTCGCGACTGCATCTCGGGGATTTCGGGATAGACGATGGCGAGGCGGCAGCCGCGGAAGCCGAGCATGGGATTGAACTCGGACAGTTGCGAGACGCGCTGGCTCAGGCGCTCGGGTGCGACGCCGAGCTCGGCAGCGATGTCGGGGATCTCGTCCGGGTTCGTGGGCAGGAACTCGTGCAGCGGCGGATCGAGCAGGCGCACAGTAACCGGCAACCCGGCCATGATCTCGAACATCTGCTCGAAGTCGCTGCGCTGCATGGGAAGGATTTTTGCCAATGCGGCGCGGCGCCCTGCGGTATCGTCCGCGAGGATCATCTGGCGCACGGCCAGGATGCGCTCTGCCTCGAAGAACATGTGCTCGGTGCGGCAAAGGCCGATGCCTTCGGCGCCGAACTCGCGCGCCTGGCGTGCATCGCGCGGGGTGTCGGCGTTGGCGCGCACGCCAAGCCGGCGCTCGGCATCCGCCCATTGCATCAACGTGGCGAAGGCGCCCGACAGCTTGGGCTCGCGCATCTTGGCTCGGCCGGCGAGCACCTGACCGGTGCCGCCATCGATGGTGACGATGTCGCCCTTCTTGAGGACACGGGCACCGACCTTGAGCGTGCCGGCCTTGGCATCGATGCGCATCGCGCCGGCACCCGAAACGCACGGGCGTCCCATGCCGCGAGCAACCACCGCGGCATGGCTGGTCATGCCACCGCGCGCAGTGAGAATGCCGACGGCGGCGTGCATGCCGTGAATGTCCTCGGGGCTCGTTTCCAGCCGCACAAGAATGACTTCATGGCCGTGGGCGCGCGCGGTCTCGGCGTCGTCGGCGGTGAAGACGATCTCGCCCGAGGCCGCGCCGGGAGATGCCGGCAAGCCGGTGGTGAGCACGTCACGCGCGGCATCGGGATCGAGCGTCGGGTGCAAGAGCTGATCGAGGGCGGGCGCGTTGACGCGCATCACCGCCTCGGGCTTGGAGATGACGCCCTCTTCGGCGAGATCTACGGCGATGCGCAGCGACGCCTCGGCAGTGCGCTTGCCAGAGCGGGTCTGCAGGATCCAGAGCTTGCCGTTTTCGATGGTGAACTCGACGTCCTGCATGTCGCGATAGTGCTTTTCGAGGCGCGCGAACACCTCGACCAGGTGCGCGTAGAGGCCGGGCATCTGCTCTTCGAGCGAGGGGGTTTCCACGCGCGCTTCCTGGCGCGCCTTGGCACTCAGCGGCTGTGGCGTGCGGATGCCGGCGACCACATCCTCGCCTTGCGCGTTTATGAGGAACTCGCCGTAGATTTCCTTGGCGCCTGTCGAAGGATTGCGCGTGAAGGCGACACCGGTGGCGCTGTTTTCACCGAGGTTGCCGAAGACCATGGCCTGCACGGTGACGGCTGTTCCCCAGCTGTCGGGGATGTCGTGCAGGCGGCGATAGGTATTGGCGCGCGCGTTCTGCCAGGAACCAAACACCGCGGCGATGGCGCCGAAAAGCTGCTCGGAGATGTCTTGCGGAAACGGCCGGCCGAGGTTGTCGATAACGGCTTGCTTGTATTCCTCGATGATCTGCGTCCAATCCTCGGCGGTGAGCTCTGTGTCGGAGCCGAGCGCGTTGAGGTTCTTGAAGTTTTCGAGAATGTCCTCGAAGACGCCGTGGTCGACGCCAAGTACCACGTCGGCGTACATCTGGATGAAGCGGCGATAGCTGTCGTATGCGAAACGGCGGTCGCCGGAGCGCTTGGCTAGTCCTTCGACAGTCTCATCATTGAGGCCAAGATTGAGGATGGTGTCCATCATGCCAGGCATCGACGCGCGCGCACCGGAGCGTACGGACACGAGCAACGGACGGTCGACATCGCCGAAGGTGGCGCCGACGGCATCGCCCACGAGGCGGATAGCTTTTTCGATCTGCGGTTTCAGCGCCTCGGGAAGCTTGCGGCCGAGCGCATAGAACTCATCGCAGACTTTGGTGGTGATGGTGAAGCCGGGAGGAACCGGCAAGCCGAGGCTCGCCATCTCGGCGAGGTTGGCTCCCTTGCCGCCGAGCAGCTCCGTCATGTTGGCGCGGCCGTCGACGTAGCCGGCCGCGAAGGCATAGACGAGCTTGGGCTCGGACTGCGAAGACCTGTCTGACATATCGTCCGCTCCCCGCGACGGATTATCTCGCGCTACTGCGCATTGGCCGTCGTCGTGTGATGGCATATCAGCCTCTGGCCTTGCCTTAAAGGTGCGCTGCCGCAACGCAGGGAGAACCTACCGTCGCGGCCCGGCGTTCCAGCCGCCTTTGACGCAGCAGCTGAGCTGCTCCACTGTGGCGGCCGCCAACCGGGAGAAGAGCTTATGAGCGAGCAGTTGAATCAAGTCCTGACGACGCTGGACGATACGAGCGATGCGGCGCTGGCAAGGCTGTTCGAACTGTTACGCATAGAAAGCATTTCGACGGACCCGACCTACAAGGGGAGCTGCCAGCAGGCGGCGGACTGGTGCGCAAACGAGCTGCGCGACCTTGGATTCGACGCTCGAGTGGTGCCTACCACCGGGCACCCCATGGTGCTGGCGCATGACGCGGCCGAACGCGTGTCAGGCGTGCCGCACGTGCTTTTCTACGGTCATTACGACGTGCAGCCGGCCGATCCGATCAACCTTTGGGAATCCCCCCCTTTCGAGCCGATCGTGCGGGCGGACCACGCCAATGGGCAGGTGATCGTCGCGCGCGGGGCCGAGGACAATAAGGGGCAGCTCATGACCTTCCTCACCGCGGTGCGGGCGTGGAAGGCGGTCGCCGGCAAGCTGCCAGTTTCGGTTTCGGTGCTGCTGGAGGGCGAGGAGGAATGCGGGTCGGCCTCGCTGCCGGCTTTCCTTGCCGAATACGGCGATGAGCTAAAGGCCGATTGCGTGCTCGTGTGTGACACGGGTCAGTGGGACAAGGACACGCCGGCCATCACCACGATGCTGCGCGGCCTGGCGGCGATCGAGGTGACGCTGACGGGGCCGTCGCGCGATCTGCATTCGGGCATCTACGGCGGACCGGCGCTCAACCCGATCCGCACGCTGGCGCACATCGTTGCTGCAATGCACGACGACAACGGCCGCGTCATGATCCCGGGTTTCTACGATGGCGTGAGCGAACCGGCGGCAGCGCAAAAGGAACAGTGGGGCAAGCTCGGCTTCCGCGCTGAGGATTTTCTCGGGGCAGTCGGGCTGAAGCAGCCCGCCGGCGAAAGCGATCGCTCGGCGCTGGAGCAGCTGTGGTCGCGGCCGACGCTGGAATTCAACGGCATCGGCGGCGGCTATCAGGGCGTTGGCACCAAGACGGTCATTCCTTCCAAGGCTTCGGTGAAGATTACCTGCCGGCTGGTCGCCGGCCAGGATGCCGACAAGATCCTCACGGGAATCGAAAACTTTGTTCGGGAGCGCCTGCCGGCAGACTGCACGGCGGAGTTCTCACACAAGCAGACGGGGACGGCGATTGCGTTCTCCACGGACACGCCAGTCATGCAGGCGGCGGCGAGCGCGCTCGCCGACGAGTGGGGCCAGCCGACGGTGCTGATGGGCTCGGGCGCCTCGATCCCGATCGTCACCTCATTCAAGGAGGTGCTGGGCTGTGACAGCCTGATGGTCGGCTTCGGCCTCGACGACGACCGCATCCACAGCCCGAACGAGAAGTACAATCTGTCGAGCTTCAAGAAGGGCGCGCGGAGCTGGGCGCGCATCCTCGAACGCCTTGCGAGCGCCGAAAATGCGGCGTAGTTGGGCGTTTGAGGTGATCCGATGAGCGCACGCAACGTCTGGGCAATCATCATCGCGGGCCTAGCCTGCCTGGTGGCCGCGCACGCTTGCGCCCAGTCGCTGCGCGACGTCCCGTGGCCGAGCGAGGTGTTCAACCAGAAGCCGAGCCAGAACAACGTCGCGGGCAATTTCGATTACTACACGATGGTGATGTCGTGGAGCCCGACGCACTGCGTCACCGCCGAGGAAGGGCGAGATGACGAGCAGTGCGCGCGTCTCGACGGGCTGCGATACGGGTTCGTGCTGCACGGACTGTGGCCGCAGTACCAGAAGGGGTATCCGGAGGCGTGCCGCACCGGGCGCAAGCCGTTCGTTCCCAACGATGTCATCAACGGCATGCTCGACATCATGCCTTCGCGCGGCTTGGTCATTCACGAGTACAAGCTGCATGGCACGTGCTCGGGTCTCGATCCGGCAAATTACTACAGTCTGTCGCGGCGGTTGTTTCGCAGCGTGCGGATTCCCGAGAAGTTCAAGAATCCATACGAGACGCAGTTCATGTCGCCGGGGGATGTCGAAGCGGCATTCCTGCGCGAGAATCGCTGGCTGCGGCCGGACATGATCGCGATCACGTGCGGAGGAGCGGGCAACCGGTTGCGCGATGTGCGCATCTGCATGACGCGTGACGGCAAGGGACGGGCGTGCGGTGAGAATGAAGATCAGCGCAAGTTGTGCCGCTCCAATCAACTGCACGTGCCGCCGGTGCGCTCCACGCGCTACGACGGCATCATGTCCGACAAGAAACCCATGCCGCCGCAGCGCGACCGCGGCTTGCCGCGTCCGCAAGTCATCGAATCACCGATGCGCCAATAGGGTTCGGGCGGCGCAGAGATGCGTAGGCCGGTGACTGTGGAAATCGGCCCGAGCGCAACACCGTAATTGTGGCGCTCGTCTTGCCCCACCGGCGTCTCGTCCACAGACTTATCGCAATGATTCTTTCGATAGATTCTGGGCGATAGGTTCTGAACGAGATGCGATCAGCGGCAACGAAGGCGGCGCAGGCCAAGGCACCGACGGGTGCTGGAGAGAGCGCAATTGCCGCGGCGGTCCGCCGTCCCGCACGGGGCGCTGCTTTATGGGCTACGATCGGCTTCGTCAGCGGGGCCGTTTTCTGGCACGCGGTCGGCTTCTGGACGTTCATGTCGGAGCTGGTGCTCGACGGCAGAGAGGCTTCCGCGTCCGAGGAAATGATCGAAGTGGCGGCAGATATCGAAACCGGCAGCTTGCCGAGCGTATACCGCGTCGATCCGCGGAAGTGCACCAGCCTGGTCCTGAAGCGCGAGGCGAACTACACGGCGGCTCAGGCCTGTCCGCGCGAGGGGATTGCTCTCCGGCTCGACACCGAATCGACGCGCGAGGACATCGCCGTCATTGCCGACGCCGGCCCGCGCTAATCGAAGCTCCACATCGTGAGATTTCAGGCGGCCTTACGGGTGCGCTCGGTGCGCCAGCGGTAAGGGGCGGTTGCGATATAGCCCAATCCCGCCGGTGCGTGCGAGACGTGCAGCGTCGTGGGGTCGATGCTCCAGGAGTTCGCCAGCCGCAGAACGTGATCTTCGGTCGGGTGGAGGATGATCTCCCCGCCAGCGTCGCCTTTGCGGCCACGCACGCCACGCAGTTCAAACAACTTGAGACCGAGCGAGCGCTCCTCGCGGCTGGGGCGGCCCTTGTTCCAGACGACGCCCTCGTCGCTGACGGCGAACGCGCGCACGAGGCGCCCATCCTTCACGCGCGCCCAGGCGTAGTAATCGATCGGCGGATAGCTGAAGAAATACTGAGTCTCGGAGAAGCGGCTGCCGAGGTCGACGAGGAGCGGCGTGCACTTATCGGCGAAGCCGGTGCCGAGCGGATGTGGCAGCGACAGGCCGACGGCGAACACCCAGCCCTCGACCGCTGGCGAAACGAAGACGCGCGTTGCGCCCAGCCAGTCATCGTAGACGGCGCCGATACCAGAATTCCAGTTGCATGCAGAAGCGTCTTCGAGTTGCAGCGCCTCGAGAACCTCGAGCGGGTCGTCGCTGCGCACGGCAAGCCACGCCATACTGCAGCCGAAGGCGCATGGCCCGTCCGGCGCCTGCGCGAAGTAGACGCGCTTCTCGCCGCCGGCGCGGGCGAGGAGAAAGGCTCCGGCGACGGTCAAAGCCGTCATGCAAAGGATGATGATGATCACGCTCGCCGGCCCTGGCGCTATCGTTATGACAGGGTTTTATGGTGCCGATCGGCGCTATCGCGCAAGCTGAGGAGACGGCCAGATTGGGGAAAAGCCCGGTGCGACGGCCGATCTCGGGCTAAGGCGCGGGCGGAGTGAGGCCAGCTTGCGCCGCTAACCGGTAGCGGGTCTCCGGCGAACGCCGCAAAGCTGGCCCCTGGCCTCGCTGAGCACGCCGTTTGAGGGCTGTGGGCGTGCCCTGCGTCTTGGCTGCCGAGGCCACCGCTGGCAACCCAACGGAACGGCCGGCGGCCAAACTCGAAAAAGCACGCGTACGGATATAGGAGCCTTATGACAGGGCTGTGTCTATCGATTCGCTCCGTGAGCCGCTGCGCGAATAAAATGGAAAAGGCGGCGCTGTCGATGCGCCGCCTTTGGATTTCAGTCGGGCCTTGCGGGCGATCAGGGGATCGCCACCTTGGCAGAGAAGACGAAGCGGCCATCGCACAGCGTATCGACCGGGCAGATGTTGGCGGCGTCGCCACCGATGTTGGTGTCCCAGTAGCGGAAATCGAAGGTCATACCTTCGACGGCGAGCGCGAGGCCGACGTTCCAGTAGTAGTATTCGTTGTCGGTGGCGATCGCGTTGACCCAGTAGCCATCGCTGATGCTACCGCGCTGCCAGCCGAGCACGCCGTTGACGGTGGGCGTGAAGACGGAAACCTTCGGCAGCGTCCAGGCAGCCATGGTCTCGATCGTCCAGACAGAGCCGGTCTTGGCGAAGTACTCGGGCGACCAATAAACGGTGGTGCCGGTGACGAGGCTCGGGTGCAGGACCGACCAGCTATAGCCAGCCTTCAATTCCCAGTAGTTCGGGTCGGCGGTGGCAACAGGCAGAGAGTTGTCCGGATTGGCGCCCGGGTATGAGTAGTAGATGAAGCCGAAGTCGAGGTTCATCGCGCCGAGCGGAGACTGCCAAGTGGGGCGAATACCGCCATACCAGTCCACCTCGGCGTTGGCCGGGGGTGCGTTGTTGAAGTCGACCATCGACGACCAGACACCGGCATAGAGCATGCCCCAAGAGACGTCGGCGCCTCCCTGGAGGGCCGGGTCGTTATCGGACTGCGAGATGCCGCGGAACACGTAGTCCGAGGTCACGCCGATGTTGAAAGAGTAGGTGAATTTGCGCCCTTCCTCGACCGGCGCCGCGGGAGCGGCGACTTCGTAGCCATCGGCGAGAGCGGCGGTGGATGCGGCGGCTGCAGCTGCGAGCACACCGCATAGTGCAAAGATCTTGCGAGATACGGTCATGTGGTCCATCCCCTCGTGGCATAGACGCGCCATACACCGTGCCGCACTGCGGCTTCGATCAAGAAGGCCTGATGCGCAGGCCCCGCACAAGTTCCATTTGATCCAGCTCTCGCGCTTGCTGTGCCTGTGTGGCACACCCGCAACAACCTCTGAATAATGTGTTAATTGCGCACCCTCGGGCCGAGGGGAAGTCTTTCACGCCAAAACGAAAACGGGGCCGGAAGTGATCCAGCCCCGTTCCGTCGTGTATCGAGAGAGTAGATTAGGGAAGAACAACCTTGGCGCTGAACACGAAGCGACCGTCGCAGTAGTCGTTGATGCAGGTGAGCGTATTGGACGTCGAGTTGGAAGCGTCCGTGCCCCAGTAGCGGAAGTCGAAGGTCAGCTTGTCGACTGCGAGAGCCAGACCAGCGTTCCAGTACCAGTAGTTGTTGAAGCCGTTGGCGGCGGAGTATTCGTCGCCACCGGTCACGTAGCCCACCACACCGTTGATGGTCGGAACGAACGGTCCGATCTGGTGGAAGGTGTAACCGGCATTGCCTTCGATGGTCCACACGCTGCCGGTCTCGGCGAAGGAATCGGGTGACCAGTAGACGTTGAGGCCGGTGGCCATGTTCTTGAACAGCTCGCCGCTCACGCCGGCCTTGAGTTCGACGTAGTTGAGCTGCGGACCGTCGGTGACCGGGAAGATCCAGCTCTCACCGGGATAGGTGTAGTAGATCACGCCGAAGTCGAACGTGGCTTCGCGCCAGGTCGGCTTGATGCCGGCGTACCAGTCCATCTCGACGCGGGCGTCGTTGGTGGCTGCGCTGCCACCGAAATCGACGCCAGAGGCCCACCAGCCAGCGTAGAAGATGCCATAACCGATATCGACGCCGCCCTGGATGGTCGGGTCGTTATCCGACTGAGAGATGCCGCGGAAGACGTAGTCCGACACGACACCCAGGTTGAAGGAGTAGGTGAACTTGCGGCCCTCGTCGGCAGGCGCTGCCGGTGCCGCAACCTCGTACCCGTCGGCGGCGGCGGTCCCGGAGATCGCTGTGAGCGCAAGACCCACCGCCCCGCACAGGGCAGCAAGCTTTCTAGTGTTCGTCATGAGAAGCCAATTCCCTCTTGCTTTCGAGGGCAAGAACGCGCCCAACCGCCAAAATCTGCATCCGCGGTGCGCGTTACGGGAATCCACGGCGTAGAAGAGAGAAACGACGCAAATCACCGGCGTTCACAAGATGTAATCAGCTTATCCAAGTGTTCTCCCCAAAAAGCGTGGCCGGAGAGCAACGGCCCTAACAATCGCAATGCTTTAGATGATTACAATTTGGGCACATGACGCCAAAACGGGGCCGATTTCTCGGCCCCGTTGGCAGGGTTTGATCTGGGGTTTGCCAGATTAGGGCAGCGCAACCGTGAGGCTGAACACGAAGCGCTCGTCGCACTTGCTCGTGCCGAAGCACTCGGCTTTGCTCAGGTCGGTATCCCAATAGCGGAGGTCGAATGTGATCTTGTCCACTGCGAGAGAGAGACCGGCGTTCCAGTAGGTGTAGTCGATGAACGACGCGGCGTCGGCATCCACATGGCCCACGAGGCCGCTGACCGTCGGCGAGAAGATCCACAACTGCGGCAGGGCATAAGCCAAACTTCCCTCGAACGTCCAGGTCTCACCAACCTCGCCGGTATACTCCGGCGACCAGTAGGCAACACCACCGGCAGTCAGCCCCTTGAGGATCTCGCCGCTCACACCGGCCTTCAACTCGACGTAGTCAAGCTCGGCTAGGCTGTCGCCCGCCCCTGGGTAAGTGTAGTAGATGACGCCGAAATCGAAGGTCGCGGGACCCCAGGTCGGCTTAATGCCGGCGTAGTAATCGATTTCGACCTGAGCGTCCTCACCAAAGCCCGTGGAGTCCCCGCCGAAGTCGAGGCCCGAACCCCACGCGCCGGCGTAGAAGATCCCGTAGCCAATACCCACCGAACCCTGGATGGTCGGATCGTTATCGGTCTGAGAGATACCGCGGAACACGTAGTCGGACGTGCCCGTGATGGAGAAGGAATAGGTGAACTCGCGCTCCGGCTTTACAGGCGCATCCTTGATGCTGCCCTCATATCCGTCGGCGAGGGCACCGCTGGTGAGCGCGAGAAGCGCGATACCTGCTACGCCAACCAACTTAATTACGCTACGAGACTCGGCCATGATGGAAACTTACCCCCGTACACTACTGACCACTTAAAGCGCCGAACTCGTCGGTGCCGCTGGGAGGCGGCTCTTCTCGAACGCTTCTGGAGTGTAGAAAAAGCGTAAACGGGGCTTGCTACAAGCCGAATCGGACTTATCCAACGTCTCGTGTGCAACCCTGTAACCCATATGCAACGAACGGTGTTCTTTGGCTAGAAATTGGACAAAACACGCTTTGTGACAGGGCATGGACCGATTCTGATATTGGTCAAGCCGAGTGCGGGTGCTCAAAATATGATCAGGCGTGTTGCACCGCACCAGCGTACCCTCTCCCATCCTTGGCGAAAGCTCCCCACCCCGATGACCTCCTGCTTCTCGAATGGCTAGCGCTCCCCGTCACACAGCCTTGATTACGGGCGCCGCCCGGCGCATCGGCCGCGCGATAGCGCTCGACCTCGCGGCGCACGGGTGGCAGGTCGGTATCCACTACCGGAGGTCACGGGAGGAAGCCGAGGGGCTCGCGAGCGAGATTCGCCGCGGCGGGGGCGAGGCGGTGGCTCTAGCCGCCAACCTTGCCGATATCGAGGACGTGCAGTCGCTGATCCCGCGGTGCGCCGAGGCCCTGGGTCAACCCACCTGCCTCGTCAACAACGCTTCGGAGTTCTTCCTCGACACCATCGGCTCAGTGACGCCGGAGGGGTGGCACACGCACCTCGACATCAATCTGAAGGCGCCTGTGTTTCTGGCGCAGGCGCTCTACGCGAGCCTGCCGGAGGGGGTCGACGGCAACGTCATCAACATCATCGACCAGCGCGTCTGGCGACCGACGCCCGACTTCTTCTCGTACACAATCTCGAAGGCGGGTCTGTGGACGGCAACGCAGACGTTGGCACAAGCGATGGCGCCACGGGTGCGCGTCAATGCAATCGGGCCGGGGCCGGTGCTGCAGAGCGTGCATCAGACAGCGGACGACTTCGACGCCGAGAAGCATGGGACGCCGCTGCGACGCGGCCCATCACTTCAGGAGATTGCCACTGCGGTCCGCTTCATCCTCGCAACGCCGTCGATGACCGGCCAGATGATCGCGCTCGACGGCGGACAACACCTGGCGTGAGGGACCGCGCGAAATTACAGCGTTTACCGCTTATTGACTTTGCCGAGGCGCCACAATTCCGCTCCTAGTTGCTCTAACTCGCGCCCTATTGGTGCTGCTTGCTCGTCAGCGTCGGGGGTGCCGACGATTCGTAAACCACCTGTTAACGTTAAGCCTTTAAGAACGTTTGGTGGTTTCGTGTCGGGCGCACGCATCAGAAGCGCCGCGTGGGACGGGTAAAATAATGAAGAGCTTTTTTGGAGCATCGCTGGGCTTCGCTCTCGCCGCCGCAATCAGCGCATCAGCCTTTGCGGCCGATCTTCCGGAAGTGAAAATCTCCGCCGCCAACAAGGTACCGGCCTGCGCAACGCCAGGGCGGCTCACGGAATACCTCAAAGAGCGCAATCCCCGGCTCAACAGTCGTTACGAGCAGCTCGCAGCGCTCTACAAGAAGCACGGCGAAGCGCTCGGCATCCGCTGGGACACTGCCTTCTTCCAGATGATCCTCGAGACAGGTGCGCTGCGCTATACCGGCGATGTGCGCCCTGACCAGAATAACTTTGCCGGTCTTGGCGCCTCGGGCGGCGGCGCGCGCGGTGAGCGCTTCGCCGACATCTCGAGCGGCGTCAAAGCACATCTGCAGCATCTGCTCATGTACGCGGGCGATCACATCGATGATCCGGTCGCCGATCGCACGCGCAAGGTACAGGAATGGGGCGTGCTCACCGATTGGCAGCGCTCGATCGATGGCCCGATGACCTACACTCTGGTCGCTCGTCAGTGGGCACCCACGTCGCGCAACTATGTGCGTGACGTCGAGGCGATCCAGGACGGGTTCTATTCCAGCCACTGCAATACGCCTGATCCAGACCCAACGGCTAGCCAGGAAGCGCAGCTCGACACACCGCAGGCGGAGCCGGAGAAGGTCGCGGTGGCGGACGAGACTCCTGCCGCTTCCAAGGGTGCCGAGATCGCCAAGCGCAACATCGAGGCCGAGCGCACGCAGGGCGGCGCTCTGAGCGGGCTGGGCGCGGGGATGCTGGCCAGTGTCAACGCCTCATCAGCCAAGGCGGCTGCGGCACCGGCAGCCGAAGAGGATGCGCCTCCGGTGAAGCTGCTCAACGGCAATCAGAGCAGTGACGCAGTAGCTTCTGCCGACAGCAAGCCCGCAGCTCCGAGCAAGTCTGCTGCGAAGGCCGACAGCAAGGCGAACACCAAGCAGGCCGCCAAGACGAAGCCGGCGTCCAGCGATAGCGCCAGCAAGGGTGCCAACGTGCAGACGGCATCGATCGGCAGCGCCGCGACGCAGCTCAAGGTGCCTTCCGCGAAGAGCAGCAAGTGCAAGGTGTTCACCGCCAGCTATGGCGGTCAGCGCGCCGTCATCATCAAGGCAAACGGGGACGGGCAGACGAACTACACCGTCCTGGACGTGACGGAAGCCAACGAAAAGCGGGAGATCGAGGCGTACATCGCTGCCTATGCAAAGGGCGGCGAAAAGGTCGGCTCGTTCAACAACCAGACGAAGGCGCTGACGAAGGCCTTCGAGCTCTGCCCCGAGGGCTGATCGCGCACGCAATGACGGGCGCGTCCACCCGATGCGCCCGCCGACGAGAAGAACGACGCGCCCCCAGCAGCCGTCAGAGATGAGACCGTAGAGAGCGCCATGGTAACCCCATTGACGGCGAACGGGCGATTTGCGTCCTGCGCCCGCCACGTTGCTCGCGCGAGCATCGCGGTGCTTGCCATGCTCGTTGCCGCGCACGCGGAGGCCGCCCCGCCGAAGATTCGTACCGATGCGGGCAACACGGTTCCGCGATGCGTCACCCCGCAACGACTGATGGCCTTCCTCAAGACGCGCAACAGCAATCTCGATCCGCGCTTTTCCAACATCGCCAGCTTCTACAAGAAGCACGGCGAAGCATGGGGCGTGCGGTGGGACTACGCGTTCTTCCAGATGGCGCTAGAGACCAACTTCCTGACCTATCGCCGTGGCAACGGCGACTGGGGCGACGTCAATCCGCGACAGAACAACTTTGCGGGGCTAGGGACGACGGGCGGCGGCGTCCCCGGCGACAGCTATCCGGACGTCTCGACAGGCGTGCTGGCGCAGATCCAGCATCTCGTCGTCTATTCGGGGCAGCGCATCAACAATCCAGTAGGGGCGCGCACGCGACTGAAGCAGGACGACATCATCGCGGTGATGGCGAGCAAGAACGGCAAGACGACATTCGGCGATCTGGCGCGCCGCTGGGCTGCGGATCGCAACTATGGTGCTTCGATTGAATGGGTGGCGACCAGCTATCGCCAGTCGTTCTGCACCGGTCCTGATCCTGTCGAAGAGGTGCGCGCGGCGCCGGAGAAGCCCGTGCGCCAGGCTCGCAATAACAAAGAGAAGCTCGCCAAGGCCGCGAACCTCGGTGGACCACAGGCCGCCGCAGAAGCGCCGGTGCGCACCATCTGGTCTGCCGGCAACGCCGAACCCGGGGCCGCAGTGAGCGATGGCGCAGCGGTGCCGAAGACACCTCAGGTGAGAGCGGTAAAAGTGCGCACCGCGCCGATGCCCGAGCGTAAGCCGGAAATGCAAGTTGCTGCGCTCGACAGCGGACCTGTCGTCTCCGAGCAGATGATCCAGACGGGCAGCGAACCCGCGCCGGTGGCGGAGCTTGCGCCCGCGGCCGAGAGCGTGGCGACACCGCTCGTGAGCGATACAGCGGCGGCCGCAGAGCCCGATGCCCCGAGGTCCGAGGCGGCGCCCGCCGTCGCCTTCGCCTATGCAGGCGCGCTGGCATCGGCGCTGCCACGGGCGCAATCAGCGACGAAGGCCGACATGGAAGGCTGCCGCGTGGCGACTGCGAGCTACGGCGGCAAGAAGATACTTCTGGTGCGCTCGGCCGATTCTGAGCCGCTGCAGCTCACGTTGCTGACGGTGCTCGACGGCTTCGAGAAGTCGATGCTCGACAACTTCCTCAAGGCGCACGCGCCGGGAGGATCGAGCGTCGGCGAGTTCACCAGCCGGGATGCCGCGCTCGCAAAGGCCAGGGAACTCTGCTCGCGTGCGGCGGGCGGGACCTCTGGCGGGGGAGCGAGCGCAGGCTAGACGGGGGACCGCCTCTCTTCGGCAGCGCTCTCAACCGGGCGTGTCGGAGAGAGGCGGCGCCGAAACCGGCCCATCATTACTCAGTTGCTGGGAACCGCGTTGGCGAGGTGCATGTCGTTGCCGCGCCAGCTGAAGGAGTTGCCGAGCCACGCCTGTACCCAGAGCACTGGCAGCATCGCGTCACGTGCCAGCCAAGCGAGCGGCGACAGCGGGCCGATATGCCAGCCGGCGGCGCGCGCAAGCATCGCTTCCGAGGCGTACCAGGCGAGGCCCAGGCCGCCGACGATGCCGACGATCGAGAGGTCGAACGCGTAGGCAGCAAATCCGGCGGCGATCAGCGGCGCGACGCTGCCGGAGAGAAGCTCGGGCACAAAGAAGAGCGGGAAGGTGACGCGGCGAAGTTTGGCCCAGCGCACCTGACGTGACCAGATCTGACTCGCTGTCCGGCTGCCGAGAGGCTGGCCGAAGGCGCGATCGACGAGGCGCACGCGCTTGCCAGTCCGGCGCACGACTTTGGTGGCGGCCGCATCCTCTGCGATTTCTGCGCCGAGCGCGCGGATGCCGCCCGCCTGCTCGAGATCGGCGCGGCGCCAAAGCATCGTCTTGCCCTGGGCGAAGCCGAGCCCGACTGTGTCGGCGGCGTACTGCCAACGCGCCTGATAGGTGTTGAGGAATGCGCACTCGACCTCGGCCCAGAAGCCTTTCGGCATGCAGCCGATGGGCGGAGCGCACAAGAGCCCGGTGTCGGCGCGCCAACCAGCCAGGAGGCGCTGCAGGTAATCGGCCGGCATCAGCACGTTGCTGTCAGCCATGACAACCCAGGCATGACGCGCATCGCGCCAGCCTTTGATCAGGTTGTTCAGCTTCGGGTTGGAACAAAGAACGTCGCGGCCAATGAGCAGCTTGGCATCGACGTGATCATACTCCGCCATTAACCGGCGGATCAGGGGGACGACAGGGTCGTCAGCATCTTCGCAGCACAGGATGAGTTCATAATGCGCGTAGTCGAGCGTGAAGCTCGAACGCAGCGTTATCTCATCCAGAGGATCGAGCCCGCGCACGGGCCGCAACACGCTGATGGGCGGAAGGCTGGGCGAAGGCGCGTCGGCGAGAGCCGGTGCCTCGTGGGAGCGGCGTGCGCGATAGGTTGCGAGCAGCGCGCTAGCAAAGTGCAGCAGCGTGGCGAGGCCAACGAATACAGCACAGCCCCAAGCGATCTCGTCCATGAGCAACCTTGCGCAATAGCCTATTGTGCAAGGTTTTCAGCGGATTCCATGACACGTTGATGACGAGGCCTCCGCCATTGCGACGCAGGCTGACCCAATCGTTACCGTGCGGACATTCACTCAGCGGGCGTGAGATACTTGAGCGCGACGTTGGACAGCGCGCCTCCGACGACGCAGGGCACGCCCATGTAGGCCTGGCCCATCACGCCCGCAGCGACGCAACCCAGCGCGAACGCGGTCTGGCCGGCCTGGCCCCACCAGGAAAAGTTGCGCGCGCTTTCGGGGCCTTTGGTCTTCAGCTCCTCGATGGATGCGAGCGCGTCCTTGCGGATCTGGGCGAGTTCGAATGTCTCGGCGCCCTCTATGACCTCGGCGAGCGGCTTTTCCACCTTCTCGGGCTGATGCGGCAGTGAGGTCTTGAGGTAGCTCAGGAGGTCGTGATCCTTGGAAGCGTTCTGGGCGAGCGTCCACTTGACCATCGAGCCGATCGTCAGCTTTTCGACGTTGTTCTTCTCGCGCGACCAGGCGAGCGTGCGCACGAGGCGCTGAATAGGTTCGGAGGAACCGGTGGCGAAGTAGTAGCCCCAGTTGGCGTCGACGGCGATCGGGCTATCGAGAGGCAGGTCGCGCAGCACCTGAAGCTTGCCGTAGAGGTAGCGCTCGATGATGACTTTGCGCGCGGGCATGCGCTCGACGAACTTGCCCATCAGCTCCTTCCAATCGGCAAGCCCCGAATAAGCGATCGCCTTGATGACGACGACCTGATCGTACGGCGGCATGGGGAACATGTCGGCGATGAGCTTTTCGGCCTTATCGGGATTGGAGCCGATGACGCCGGCGATGAAGCCGACATAGATGCCGGCCTGCTCGATCTCCTTGAAAGACCCCTGCTCGCGCATTGCTTTGAAGGCGGCGGGCAGGCGCTCGGGCGTGGGATTGAGGCGATAGTCGTTGATCCAAGAAAGGATCATCTCGGGCCGCGAGAACGGCGGGGGCTCGGGCTTTCTCTTAGCATCAGCGCTTTGGGCGAACGTAAGCACAGACAGTGCTGCCAGTGCGGCACCGATGATGCCCCAAAGCCGACGCATATGAACACTTCGCACGAGCACGTGCGCTCCCCTTCGAATTACGGCTTTTGCGGTTCCCACCCATGGGTCCGGACAACAGAAAACCGCGCATTGTCAATTTGATGGCAGGGGCGGAATCCCCCCACCCGCCAGGCGTCCCGGCGGAAAATAAACCCTAAACCGTCAAGACGATCTTGCCGACGTGGGCGGCGTCGATGCGGGCATGAGCGGCGGCGGCCTCGCGCAGCGGGAAGGTGGCGTCGATCACGACCTTGATCTTCTTGTCGGCGAGCAACGGTGTCACCTTCTCTTCGACCGCGCGGGCGATGGCGGCTTTGACCTCGGCCGGGCGGATGCGCAGGGTCGAGCCGGTGACGGTCAGCCGCTTCAGCATGATGCGCATCATGTCGATCGTGACCTTGGAGCCCTGCTGGTAGGCGATGTTGACGAGGCGGCCATCGTCGGCGAGCGAGCGGATATTGCGCTCGACGTAGTCGCCGCCGACCATGTCGAGGATGACGTCGACGCCGCGCCCGCCGGTTTCAGCCTTCACGGCCTCGACGAAGTCCTCGGTCTTGTAGTCGACCGCGCGCTTGGCGCCGAGCTCAAGGCAGGTTTTGCACTTCTCGGGCGAGCCGGCCGTGGCGATGACGTTGGCGCCCAGCGCGGCTGCAAGTTGAATTGCAGCAACGCCGATGCCGCTGGTGCCGCCATGAACGAGGAACCACTGGCCGGGCTTCAGCCCACCGCGTTCGAACACGTTGTGCCAGACGGTGAAGAAGCCTTCAGGCACGCCCGCGGCCTCGACCATCGACAATCCGGCGGGGACAGGCAGGCACGAGCCCTCATCGGCAACGCAGTATTCGGCGTAGCCGCCTCCATTGACGAGCGCCATCACCTTGTCGCCGAGGGCAAAGCGGCTGGCATCGGGGCCGAGCGCGGCGATGGTGCCGGAGACTTCAAGTCCTGGAATTTCGGAATGACCTTTGGGAGCGGGATAAAGACCGAGCCGCTGCATCACGTCGGGACGATTGACCCCGGCGGCTTCCACTTTGATCAGCACCTGACCGCGGCCCGGCTGCGGCACGGGCACCGTCTGAGGCTGCAGCACCTCGGGCCCACCTTTGCCGACGATTGCGATGGCGGTCATGGTCTCGGGAACAGCGGTCATCATTTACCCTTTCGGCTGGCCTCGATGCCCTGATGCCCGAGCAGCCAGAAAGAGACAAGCGGGGCGTGCGCGCAGGTTGCCGCGGCGGAACGGTTGGCGCAGAGTCGTCGGCCCTGGATCACGGAGGCCGCGCATGGACTGGGACGATCTCGCGCCGAAGAAGGCAAAGAGCATTGCAAGCATCGGCGACAGCCTCGCCACGCTTTCCGTTGCGGAACTCGAAGCACGCATTACGGCGTTCGAGGAAGAGATCGCTCGCATCAAAGTGGAACTCGAGGCAAAGCGCCGGCACGAAGCTGCGGCCAACGCTCTCTTCAAGAAGTGAAGGCACGCACGCTGCCTTCCCAAACGGTAATCGCCCGGTCAACGCGCATTAACACTTGTGATGGCGCGCCTTCATTGGCGATAGCGCAAACGTGAGGAAGAAGCTCTTCAGAGGTCGTTAGCCTTTAAAGCTTTGTTAGGGTTAGGCCGATAACGTCATATCATCCAGTCACCTGGATCCTGAGCGGCACGGCCGCTCTGTTTGACGCCTCCCTGTTTGACTTCAGAGCCGCTGCAAAGCGGCTCTTTTTTTGCATATCCCCAAACTTGATCGAAACGGTGCTTCGATCGTCCCGCTTTTGGTCATGTTGTTAACTATGGCTTGGCAGGATGCGAGCGTGTTAATTGTGAGCAGCAGGTGAGTGAGCGTGTCAAATCTAGTCATGAGCAACGTATCGCGTGCTGAAGCGGTCTCGGCCGCAAATGGTGTCACCGTATCGTTTGGCGAGCGCTTCCAGGCTTCCGCTCAGTTCGACATGGTGTTCAAGCAGGGCATGGCGCTCGTCGAGCGCACCGCCGCGTATCTGGAGGGTCCAGGTCGCGCCGAGGCCAAGCGGCTCCCCGCCGCCGTCAACGTTCTTTACGCCAGCGAGAGCATGCGGCTGACGACGCGTCTGCTCGATATGGCTTCGTGGCTGCTGGTCCGCCGCGCCCTGAAAGAGGGCGACATCAGCGAGGCCGAGGCACAGCGAAAGCGCAAGGGCGCAGCCCTGAACGCTCCGGCTCGTTCTTCGCATACTGCCGGGTTCGGCGAGCTGCCGGAAACGCTGCGTGGGCTGGTCGAAGAAAGCTATGCGCTGCAGGACCGGGTGGCGCAGCTCGACCGCGCGATGAGCATCAAGGCCGACAACGTCGCCTCCAGCGAGGCGGCATTTTCCAATCCAGTCGGCTCGCAGCTCGACCGGATCCGTGTCGCCTTCGGGGCCTGATCTCAAGATTTCAGTGGCGCGCCCTGCCGTTCCGGCCGGGCGCCTTCGCTGTTAACGAATGCTCAACGAAAAAAGCCCGGCGCGTGCCGGGCTTTTTTGTTCGCTCGACGATCGTCGAGGATCAGAACAGGCCTTCGAACTTCTTCTTGAAGCGCGAGAGGCGGCCGCCGCGGTCCATGAGGCGCTGATCGCCACCGGTCCACGCGGGATGCGAGGTCGGGTCGATGTCGAGCTGCAGCTCATCGCCTTCCTTGCCATAGGTGGAATAGGTGATGAACTCGGTGCCGTCGGTCATCTTGACCTTGATCTGGTGGTAGTCGGGGTGCAGATCGGGATCGTTCTTCATCGTTGCGCTCGCAATGGCTCGCCCTTTGGCGAATAGCCGCTTCAATCGGGCAATTTGGGTGTTTCGAGCGGCCTCTATAGTCGAGAAGGACGGCGGGCACAAGCACGGGTATTGAGGCCGGTATACCAATGGGCACCGCGTCCTGATGCCACTTGAGCGGGGGCACCCCGTCGGGCATGGTCCCTTGTAACAATGTTCGCCGGCAGTCTGGATGCCGATCTCAAGAGTATTGCCGTGGCTCGACGCAAATCCCAATCAGACGGGGAAAACCCCGCGACAGGGGAAACTGACCAAGGAAAGCGCTCTCGGCCCGAGTTGCGGCCGCTGATGGCGCTCTGGCCGTATCTGGCCCGCTATCCCGTCCGGGTGGCGCTCGCCGGCGTCGCGCTGGTCGTCTCGGCGCTTGCCATGCTGATCATACCGATGGCCGTGCGCCGGGTCATCGACCTCGGTTTCGGCTCGCACGACGGGATCTTCATCGACCGCTATTTCGGGATGCTGATCGTCATCGGCTTCGTGCTGTCGGTCGCCAGCGCCGCACGGTTCTATTACGTCAACTGGCTGGGTGAGCGCGTCGTCGCCGATCTGCGCAGCGACGTGTTCCGCCATGTCGCCGATCTCGGGCCTTCGTTCTTCGAACGCACGCATTCGGGCGAGCTGATGAGCCGCCTCACGGCGGACACCACGCAGATCAAAGCGATGGCCGGTACATCGTTGTCGCAGGCGCTGCGCAGCGCGATCATGCTGATCGGCGCGCTGGTCATGATGTTCGTCACCAGCGCGCACCTGTCGCTGCTGGTGCTGCTCGCGATTCCGGTGACGGTGCTGCCGCTGATCGCATTTGGGCGGCTGGTGCGGCGCCTGTCACGGCGCGCGCAGGATACCCTGGCAGAGGCTTCGGCTTACGCCGCTGAGAACCTCGCCGCCTCGCGTACCATGCAGGCCTTCGCCTACGAGAGCGTTGCGGCCAAACATTACAGGGATGGGGTCGAGGTAGCTTTTGACGCCGCCAAGGAGCGGATGCGGGCGCGCGCTGCGCTGACGGCGCTCGCCATGTTCCTCGTCATTGCCAGCATCACCAGCGTGCTGTGGTTCGGCGCGGCCGCTGTGGTCGACGGAAGCCTCAGCGTCGGGCGGCTCAGCCAGTTCGTGCTGTACGCTGTTTTCGCAGGAGCCTCCTTCGCCCAGGTCTCCGAGATCTGGGGTGAGGTCAGCCAAGCGGCGGGCGCAGCGGAGCGGCTGACAGAGCTGCTGGCGGTGCAGCCCGAGATCAAGTCTCTGGCCAACCCCGTGCCGCTGCCTACGCCAGCGCGAGGCGAGATCGAGTTCAAGAAGGTCAGCTTCTCCTATCCCGGGCGATCGAGCCTGCCCACTCTGCAGGACGTCACCTTCCGCGCCGCGCCGGGCGAGACGATTGCGCTCGTCGGGCCCTCGGGCGCTGGCAAAAGCACGATCTTCAATCTGCTCCTGCGCTTCTTCGATCCGCAGTCGGGCGCGGTTTGCGTCGACGGTGTCGATGTGCGCGAGGCGGCGCTGGACGCTGTCCGGGCACGCATGGCGCTGGTTCCGCAGGACGTCGCCCTGTTTGCGGGTACCGTTGCCGACAACATCCGCTACGGCAAGCCGGACGCAGACATGGACTCGGTGCGGAGGGCAGCTGTTGCGGCCCAGGCAGATGACTTCATCAGCGCCCTGCCACAGGGTTACGAGACCCGGCTGGGTGAGCGCGGCGTATCGCTGTCGGGCGGGCAACGCCAGCGTATTGCCATCGCCCGCGCCATCCTGAAAGACGCCCCGATCCTGCTGCTCGACGAGGCGACGAGCGCCCTCGACGCTGAGAGCGAGGCCGGAGTGCAGCGGGCGCTGGAACGACTGATGGTCGGGCGCACGACGCTGGTGATCGCCCACCGGCTGGCCACGGTTCAGAAAGCCCGGCGCATCCTCGTCATGGACAAGGGTCAGATCGTGGAGCAAGGCACCCACGCCGAACTGGTGGCAAGGGGCGGTCTTTATGCCCGCCTTGCCGAGATGCAGTTCGCTGCCGAGGCCGCTGAATAGCCTAAATTCGCAGCATTCCTTACCGCGCGATGATATCGCTAATGGGGAGAACGGCGCCCGTATCGACGGCGCGCCGGCGATAACCGAGGGGAAAAGCATAAATGCAACCGGACCTTGAGCCGATGCTGCCGCCTGAGCCGCGGACCAGCACGGCCCCGCCGTTGTGGGTTTGGGCGCTGGTCGTCGGAATGGGAGCCGTTGCCGCTTATTCGGGCTACACGGCCCTGTCGGCCAATCAGCTTTATCACGAGGGTGAGAGCGTTCGTCTCGATCTCGCCCGCCAGCGCGACCGTTTGAAAGCCAATGTCACGGACCTCACGCGTCAGTTGGAGCAGGCGAACCGCTCGCTCGGCGAAGTCGAGAATGCGCTGAAGCAATCGCGCGCCAATACCGAGTCTGCTTCGGCGCAGATCACCGACCTGCAGAAGCAGGTTGGAGAACTGCAGCAGCAGGTGACGGATCTGCAGCAGCGCTCGGCCGACTTGGAAAAGGCGCGTAATGCTGCCGAAGCGGAGGCCAAGGCGGCAAAGGATGCCGTGCATGGTGCAAAGGATGCATCAGCCAAGGAAATCGCATCGCTTAAGTCGCAGCTCGCAGCCGCGCAGAAGAAGTTGAACCAAGCGCTGGCGGACCTGAAAAAAGAGCGCGAGTTCGTGAGCCCGGTGCCGATGCCGCCGCCTTCGGGCGAGGTACCCCAGGATGCGCCTCCGCCGCGTTGAGGCTTGGCGCGATCGTTTGGCAAAAAACTTTGCATCCCGGGGCTTAGCCCCGGGATTTTTTGCGCGCAGTGAACCTAGGCCATCAGCGGTTGGTAAGCTTCAGCTCGATGCGGCGGTTGCGCTGCAGGCTCGCCTCGTCGATACCGGTCTCGAGCGGCCGGAACTCGCCGTAACCCGCGGCGACGAGCCGGTTGGGCGACACGCCCCGCGTGATCAGGTAGCGCACGACCGAGATGGCGCGCGCGGTCGACAGCTCCCAGTTGGATGGGAAGGTCGGGCTGGCGATGGGGCGGATGTCTGTGTGGCCATCGACCTGAAGCGCCCAGTCGATCTCCTTGGGAATTTCTCTCTCGAGCTGGATGATGGCGGAAGCCAGCTGGTCCATCGTCGCCAGACCCTCGGGCGTCAACTGGTTCGAGCCGGACGGGAACAGAACTTCCGATTCAAAGACGAAGCGGTCGCCGACAACGCGGATGTCCTTGCGGTTCTTGAGAAGCTCGCGCAGCCGGCCGAAGAAGTCGGAGCGGTAGCGCTGTAGCTCCTGGACCTGGCGCGCCAGCGCTGCGTTGAGGCGGGCACCGAGATCCTTGATGCGGGTCTGGCTCTCGGCGTCCTTCTTCTCGGATGCCTCGAGCGCTTCGTTCAGCGCGGCGATCTGGCGGCGCAGCGACAGCAGTTGCTGATTGAGGATGTCGACCTTGGCCAGCGCTTCGTCGGAAATCTTCTTCTGGTTCTCAAGGTCGGTGGTGAGGCCGGAGATGCGGGCCTCGGCGGCCTTTGCCGCTTCATCCCCCGACAGCGCAAAGCCCGACAGCTTGGAATTTTCCTCGCGCATCGAAGACAACGATGCCTGTAGCGCGGCCAGTTCGTCGGCGGCCGACTTGGCCTTGCCCTTCTCGAGCGCGAGCAGGCTCGTCAGCTCGGAAATCTGCAGCGTCAGGCGCTTCAGCGCGGTGTCCTTACCGCTGGCCTCCTGGCTGGCGAAGTACTGCGCCAGCATGAAGATCGACATTAGGAACGTGACGACGAGCAGCAGCGTCGACAGCACGTCGACGTAGCCCGGCCAGAAGTCGGCGTATTCGTTGCGCCTGCGCGTGCGTCCGCCCGCCATGCGCTATCCTCGACGCTGCATGTTGGCGGCGAGCTGCTTCAGGGCCTGAGCAACCTCGGAGTGCTGTGCGGCCTGCTCGTCGACCCACTCGCGCACGACTTTCTGCTCGGCGCGCATCTGGGTGACGAGCTGGTTCACGCCGCGGGCAAGCTCGCGCAGTTGCTCATCCCCTCCTCCCTTGCCGGCGATGGCGCTGGCCATCGACTGATCAGAGAGACGCGTCGAGAGATCTTCGACAGCGCGCTGCATGTGCAGGATGGCGCTGGAAAGCTGGCGATTGACCTGGTCTGTCGTGCCGCTGGAGCCGGGAGTCAGCTCGGTGATGCCGGACAGCCATTCCTCTAGCTCGTTGTAGAAGCGGTTGTGCGCGTGGGACGCCTGCAGCTCGAGGAAGCCGAGTACGAGCGAGCCAGCAAGGCCGAGCAGCGATGACGAGAACGCCGTGCCCATGCCCTTGAGAGGCGCGGCAAGGCCCGCCTTCAGATCGGAGAACATGGTGACGTTGTCGGTGGCGTTGGTGTCGATGGAATCGATGGCGCCGCCGACCGATTGGATGGTTTCGAGCAGACCCCAGAAGGTGCCGAGCAGGCCGAGGAACACCAACAGGCCGACGAGATAGCGGCCGGTGTCGCGCGCTTCATCGAGACGCGAGCTGATCGAATCCATGATTGATCGCAGCGAGGCGGTCGAAAGCGAAAGCGCGCCGGTGCGGTCGCGCAGCATGGCCGCCATCGGCGCGAGCAGCACGGGCTGATGCGCGATCGAAAGGCCGGGATCGGCAATGCGGAAAGCATTGACCCAGCGGATTTCCGGATAGAGGCGAATGACCTGGCGGAACGCGTAGAGAATGCCGAGCAGCAGCACGCCGACGATCAGGCCATTGAGGCCCGGGTTGTTCAAGAAGGACGTTATGAGCTGCTTGTGCAGGATCGCTGCCAGGAATGCGACCAGCGTCAAGAAGATCAGCATACGAATGAGGAACACGCCGGGTGGCGTCAGCGGTTGGTGTCCCAGTCCCGCTGGATCGTTCTGTCTTCTTCTGGCCATCCCGAGCTCCGCCCGCCACGTTATCAGCCCCGTGACATTACCCGAAGCCAATGACAGTACAAACCGGGCAACATCGTGCCCGCGAGGACACGATTATTCTTGGTGATGCGAGGCCGCGTTCTCAGTGCGGCGTGGTCAGGTGCGGGCCGACGAATTGGCGACCAGTGGGAAGAACTCCTTGTGGAGTGAGCTATTGGAGGCAAGCACCTGCCCCTTCTCCAGCATGTCCGAGCCGCCCGAGAGGTCTGTGATCGTACCGCCCGCCTCTCGCACGAGGACGATGCCGGCAGCCAGATCCCAGGGTTTGATGTCCCGCTCCCAGTAGATGTCGAAGCGGCCGGCGGCGATCCAGGCGAGATCGAGCGCGGCCGAGCCGGTGCGACGAACACCGGCGACATACTTGGTCACCTCTTTGATCTCGCGCTGGAAGACGGGATGTCCGGGACGGCCGAGGTGCGGGATGCCGGTGGTGACGAGCGAGTCGGACAGGCTCTTGCGGGCGGCAACGCGGAGCCGGCGGCGGTCATTGAGGAAGGCGCCTTTGCCCTTCTCGGCAGCGAACAGCTCGTCCGAGATCGGGTTGTATACGAGACCCGCAACGAGCTGGCCTTCGCGCTCCAGACCGATGGAGATGGCGAACATCGGGACGCCGTGCAGGAAGTTCGTGGTGCCGTCGAGCGGATCGACGACCCAGCGATGCGATTGGTCGTCGCCGATGATCTCGCCCCGCTCCTCCATGAGGAAGCTGTAGCCGGGGCGCGCCTTGGACAGCTCGCGATAAAGGATCTCTTCCGCCCGCAGGTCGGCGGCGGTGACGAAGTTGCCCGGTCCCTTGACCGAGACCTGGAGCTGCTCGACCTCGCCGAAATCGCGGGAGAGGCTGCGGCCGGCCTTTCGGGCGGCACCAATCATGACGTTCATGAGCGCTGAAGCGGGCATGCGGGGGAGTTCCTTCGGGGGCGCCGTCGCATCAGGCGGCTTAGCGCGCCCGACTACCCCCTGAGCGCGACGCTGGCAAGCCCGTGCTGGCGCTATCAGAACAGTCCGGCCTGTTCGCGCCATTCGAGCGCGGCCTGCTGAGCCTTGCTGCGCTCGGCTTTGGGAAGCTTGTCGATGAACTTGTCGAGCGTCTCGTCCTTGAGGCCGCCAGCCTGGGCGATGAAGCGCCACTTGGCCGCTTCCTGCTCGCTCTTTTTGACGCCAACGCCCTCGGCATAGACGTAAGCCAGCCGGTTTTGGGCAGCGGCGATGCCCTTGCGGGCAGCGGAGAACAGATACGGGATGGCCTTGGGCTCGTCCTTCGTCAGGCCGAGGCCGCGCAGCAGCACAACAGCGTAATCGAACTGCGCTTCGGCCATGCCTTGCTCGGCTGCTTTGCTGAGCCAGCGCGAAGCTTCCAACGCGCTCGGCTGCACGCCCTCCCCGTTCTGATAGAGACCGGCAAGATCATATTGGGCGACAGCGATGCCCTTCTCGGCGGCGTAGCGAATGTGCATGGCGGCGCGATAGGAGTTCTGCGGCTTGCCATCGCCCTTCAGGAACAACAGACCGAGATTGTAATTGGCGAGCGGATGGCCGGTGCGTGCAGCCTTCTCGAAATACTCGGCAGCCTTGACGCGATCCTTTTTCACGCCGCGGCCTTCGGCGCAAAGCACACCGAGTGCGAACGAGGACTGCACGTCGCCCATCTCGTCGCCCTTGGCGTACCACTTGATGGCCGTGCGCATATCTTTGGGCACGCCCAGGCCTTCCGAATAAAGACGGCCGAGCAGCGTGTGCGCCTGCGGATCGCCGCGCTGCGCCGCTTCGGTGGCGAGCTTGGCTGCGGTCAGGTACTGGCCCTGGTCGAAGGCGATGTAGGCGGCTTCCTCACCCGACGGTTCGACGAGCGACTTGGAGAGCGTGCCAGCTTTCGGCCGGGTGTCCTTGTTGCCGGGAACAGGCGTCTTGGAGAATTTCTCAGCAGGGGCGACTTTCACCGGGCGACCGGGCCGGGGCTTCGGGGCTTCGGTCGTTTCCATCACCCAAGAGCTGGTCTCGGCTTGCGCGACCCCGATGGCGACGGGCATCGCCAAGACGCAGAGCGCGGCAGCTAAGACGTGGCGATGCTTCATGTCGTCGCCTCGGGCTGGGGCGATGCTGCAGCAATGTCGTGCGCGAGTTGTTCTGGCGACGAAAGATCGAAATCGGCGCGCATGGCGATGAAGTCGGCGCCTACGCTTGCCAGCGCAATCGCCTCGTCCGCGCTTTCGACGTCGAAGGCCACGCACGGCACCTCGAATATCTCGCTCCACCAGCCGACGAGTTCGCGGCGGCGCGCGGCGGCGGCGTCGCGATCCTCGACGTGGGCGGGAATGCCGAAGCCGATGTAGTCAGCGCCGGCCTCGGCGAGGTCCATGGCGTCGTGGCGCGTGCGCCCGACGTCGACACCGACGATGTAGCGGTTGCCGAGCACCTCACGCGCTTCGGCGTACTGAGCGACGACGTCCTTGCTCCAAGGCACGTGAACGCCATCGGCTCTCAACGTTCGCGCAAGTTGCGCATCGCCGTTGATCAGCGCCGCGATGTCTTTGCTTTGTGCCAGCTCGACAAGCGGGCGGGCCAAGGTCGCCGTCAACGGGGTCGAAGCATCCGCCATCACGAGCAAGGTTGCTGCCTGCGCGGCCTCAAGGGTCGCCGCAAGGCGCGCCAAGTCGGCCCCCGCGGTAGCGACGACATAAAGCCTCGAGCGGAACTCCTGCAGCATCAATGCTCCTCAATCCGGTGTAAACACAGCCTATTAGGGCCTAATGGGGCGAAAAGGCGACCTGTTTGTGCCCGTTGGCATGCGGGCCACAACCTCAACATTATTTACGCTATCGGTGCGGTGATCTGCATTTGCCAAGGTCCAACCGATGCGCCGCCTTCTAATCGTTCCAACACTCTCAATCGCTGTGCCCGCGCTGCTCTGTGCCGCAGCGCAGGCAGCATCGCCAATCCCAGGAGCCTATGAGGTTGCACAGGCGCCCATACGGCTTCAAGGGACGCCGCCCGACGATGAAAAGTCCCAGGACAAGAAGCAAGGGGACGACAAGGGCCGGCGCGAGGGCGGCCGCCAGGGTGGCGGCAAGCCACAGCAGGACGGCCAGGGCGCTCAGCAGCGGCGCGACGGCGGCGGAGAGCGCGAGCAGCGCCGAGACAATGCGCAACAGCGCAAGCCGCAGCAGAACCCGCAAGCGCAGCAACAGCAGCAGAAAAAGCCGCAGGACAATCCACAGGCGCAGCAGCCGAGCCGGCAGAACCCCAACCAGGCCCAGGACAACCGCAAGGACGACCGGCGCAACAACAATGCCGGACCTGGTGCGCCGGGCGCACCTCAGGGTCAGCGCGACGGCCGTCCCAATGACCGCGACCGCAATCAGCGTCCCGGCCGGGGCGATCAGGCTGGGCAGGGAGGCCCGAAAGGTCCACCGCCACATGGGCTTCCCGGCAGCCCTACGGGCAAGGGCCCCGGCCCCAGAGACAACGCTGGTCCGCCTCCCCGCTCGGGGAATGAGCCTCCACGCCAGGATGCGCAGCGCAACGACAATGCCGGGCCTGGCGCGCCGGGCGGACCTCAGGGGCCGCGCGACGGCCGTCCCAATGACCGCGACCGCGATCAGCGTCCCGGCCGTGATGATCAGGCTGGGCAGGGAGGCCCGAAAGGTCCACCGCCACAGGGGCTGCCCGGCAGCCCTACGGGCAAGGGCCCCGGTCCTAGAGACAACGCTGGTCCGCCTCCCCGCTCAGGGAACGAGCCTCCACGCCAGGATGCACGGCGCGACGACAAGCGGCCGGGCGGACGCGGTTCCATCGATGAAATCAAGCGAGGCAGGCGTGAGCGCGTCGAAGATGGCGGCCGGCGCACGATCATCGAAGAGCCGGGCAACCGCACCATCGTGCAGCAGAAGGGTCGGCCGCCAATGATCCGGCACGACGAGGGCGATCGCATGCGGCGCACCTCGCGTGATGTGCGGCGCGAGCGGCGTCCCGACGGCGGCAGTCTCGCCATCGCCATCCGTCCAGGCGGTATCGAGGTCTATTCGGAATTCGACGACACAGGTCGCCTGATGCGGCGCTATCGTCGTGACCGCGATGGGCGCGAGTGGGATCTGATCGACAACCGCCGCTTCCGCGGCGCGCCGATCTTCCTTGATCTGGGACCGCCGCGGCTGCGTATGCCGCGCGATCGTTACATCCTGGATTACGATCGCGCCTCGGACGAAGATCTCTACGATGCATTGATGGACGGCCCGGTCGACGAACTGGATCGCGCCTATTCGCTCGATGAGATCCGCTACAACGCTTATCTTCGTGACCGCATGCGGCGCGTCGATCTCGATACGGTGACGTTCGATTTCGGCGCGTGGCAAGTTCCGTACGATCAGTACGGGCGGCTGGAGCGCATCGCGCGCACCATCAACCGCATCCTCGACCGTCGCCCGAACGAGGTGTTCCTAATCGAAGGGCACACCGATGCGGTGGGCTCGGATCTCGACAACCTCACCCTGTCCGACAGGCGCGCGGAAGAAGTTGCCGTTATCCTAACAGAGACGTTCGGCGTGCCGCCTGAGAACCTCGTCACGCAAGGCTACGGCGAGGAGTTCTTGAAGGTGCCGACGTCCGGACCCGAGCGCGCGAACAGGCGCGTTTCAGTCAGGCGCATTACGCCACTCATGGCGCGGCGTCGCTAAAGGTAGAGCAGCCATCGGTGCAGTTTGCCGGTGGCTGCCTTCCACTGACGCGCATCATTCCCGCTCGCAACAATTCAACGAGTTGCATCGTCCGCGCGCTAATTCTGCGCGCGAAATTTTGCGTTCATTCGAAGCCATTTCGTTTGAACAAAAGGCTGGCGGCAAGGAAACGGCGACGGCTCGATCAAAACTGGAACGGCCATTGGCAGTCACGCCACCATAGAAGGATGAAACGCAACAGCTTGCATGTGGGTTGAGCTATAACCATCGCCGGATAATCAGGCCTAGGGAGGACCTCCATGGCTCAGCCGATGACACTCTCCGATTTCGAATCAACTGTTGCAGAGACCAAGCAGCTTATATCCGACAAGTGGGGCTGGTTCCTTGCTCTCGGTATCGTGCTCCTGCTCGCCGGTCTTGCGGCCATCGCCTTCCCGCTGCTTTCGGGCATCGCGGCGAAGATCGTGCTTGGATGGCTGTTCCTGATCGGCGGCGTGATGCTGATCGTACATGCCTTCCAGGCTCCCGGGTGGGGCGGCTTCCTGTGGGAGCTCATTATCGGCGCTCTCTATGTGGTCGTCGGCGGCTACCTCGCCTTCTTCCCTCTCACCGGCCTCCTCACGCTGACTGTGCTGATTGCAGCGCTGTTCATCGCCGAGGGCGTGTTCGAGGTGATCATGGGCTTCCGCGTCCGGCCGCACGAGGGCTGGGGCTGGCTCGTCCTGAGCGGCATCGCGGCTCTCGTGGTTGGCGCCATCATCGCGATGGGTCTGCCGGAATCGGCGGTTTGGGCGCTCGGCCTTCTGGTCGGCATCAACCTTCTATTCTCAGGTTGGAGCTATATTTTCCTCGCGCTGGCGGGACGGCGCGCACACGAGGAAGCGATCGCCACAGCGCGCTAAGCTCTCAGTGTGCTGAGGCTTAGTGGGGTGGCTATGGAAAAGCTCGCGATGTTTCCGGTCCTGGCACTGGGTGCCGGCCTGTTGCTCAACGCTCTAACCCTGGGCGGTCCAGACGCCCAGGCTCAGGCTCAACAGTTGGCCGAAGTCACGGCGGTGCAACCCGCCGACGACGAAGTGCCGCCGGATATCATCGCGGTGCAGATCCGCAAGCAGGGCTACGAGTGCACGAACCCGAGCAAGGCCAAGCGCGATCCACAAGCATCGCGCCCCGACCTTCCGGTGTGGATCCTGACCTGCGAGAACGCGACCTACCGCGTCCGCCTCGTCGGCAACCTGGCAGACAAAGTCGAGAAGCTCTGAGCTTCACGCAAACCGATATGCAAAAGGCGGGGCCGAGACCCCGCCTTTTTTATTCGTTCGCTGGAAGCGATCAGGTGCGCCAGGGATGGGCCGGCAGCTCGCTGACGCCGACAACCTTGGCACCGGCTGCGGCGACCTTGTGATCGTTCTCGACGGAGCTGCCAGAGACACCGATGGCGCCAACGAGAACGCCTTCGTCGTCGACGATGGGCAGGCCGCCTGGGAACGTGATCAAGCCCTCGTTCGAGTGCTCGATGCCGTAGAGCGATTTGCCGGGCTGGGAGAGCTTGCCGATCTCGCCGGTCGGCATGCCGAAGAACACGGCGGTCTTCGCTTTCTTAATAGCAATGTCGATCGAGCCGACCCAAGCGTCGTCCATGCGCACGAACGCCTTGAGATTGGCGCCGCTGTCGACGACGGCGATACACATCTGGGTCTTGAGCTTCGTGGCTTCCTTTTGCGCGGCCTTGATCGCTGCAAGGGCGCTTTCCATCGTAACGTGCATCGTGTTCCTCCGGTTCGGGGCTGGTCGACAACCGACGATATGTAGGCGGCCGCCAAGCTGGCAGAAGCGGGTAAACGACTGCCCTATTGCCGCGGTGCAATGGCGGATAAACGCGCCGGAAGCCTCAAGTGCCCCAGCAAAAAAGAAACACCCCGGGTTTAAGGCCCGGGGTGCCGATTATCGTCAGGTCGTGGGCGGCCGCTCAGGCGGCCTTTTCGACCTGCTGGTTCCACTTGCCGAGCGCTGCCAGCGAGTTCATGCGGGCGCGGTGCGCGAAGGCGCGCTGGCCGGCGGCGACGTTTTCGCTCTTGCCGCCCCAGGCCTTGAGAGCAGCGGCCTGAAGCGCGCGGCCATACGAGAAGGTGACGTTCCACGGCAGGTTGCCGATCTCGTTGATGAGCGAGAGGTTCTCGGTCGCCTGCTCGTCGGACTGGCCACCGGAGAGGAAGGCGATGCCGGGCACCGCAGACGGCACGGTGGCCTTGAGGCACTTCACCGTGAGTTCAGCGACCTGCTGGGGGCTCGCCTGCGTCGGGCACTTCTGTCCGGCGATGATCATGTTGGGCTTGAGGACGATGCCTTCGAGCGCGACACGCGCGTCGTACAGCTCGCGGAACACCGTGCGCTGCGTCCACTCGGTGACCTCATAGCAGCGTTCGATGGTGTGGCCGGCGTGGGCGCCGTCCATCAGCACCTCCGGCTCGACGATCGGCACGATGCCGGCTTCCTGGCACAGCGCGGCGTAGCGCGCGAGCGCGTGCGCGTTGGCCTTGACGCAGTTCCACGACGGCAGATCATCGGTGATGGTGATGACAGCGCGCCACTTCGCGAAGCGTGCGCCGAGCTTGTAGTATTCGGCAAGGCGCTCGCGCAGGCCATCGAGGCCTTCGGTGACAGTCTCGATCTTGCAGGTGGGACCGGCGAGCGACTTGGCGCCGGTGTCGACCTTGATGCCGGGAATGGAGCCGGCCGCCTTCATCACATCGACCAGCGAGGTGCCGTCCTTGGCATTCTGGCGGATCGTCTCGTCATAAAGGATGACGCCGGAGACGTAGTTCTTCATCGCGTCATTGGCGCGGAACAGCATCTCGCGGTAATCGCGGCGCGTGTCCTCGGTGGAGGTGACACCGATGGAATCGAAGCGCTTCTTGATGGTGCCAGAGCTCTCATCGGCGGCCAGGATGCCTTTGCCGGGTGCAACCAGGGCTGCAGCGATTTTGGCCAGCTCTTCAGTCATGAAATCCTCGCATCGAAGGGCGCTATTTTTGCTGGAGAGCACTTAGCGCCAAAACGGCTTCTGGACCAGCCCCCGGTGTCAAACGCGGCCTTTGCGGCGCTCCGACAGCGTGCATAAAATGCCCGGCGTCATGCTCCGGGCAAATTGGCTGTGAATTGTGGGGAATGGCGGGCACGCCCGCATCGGAGGGGATATGGCCAAAGCTGGCTTTTACACGGGGTTTTTCGTTGTGGCCGCGGCGTTTGCCGCCGTCAGCGCCCCCGCCCGGGCGGAGACGCTGCAGTTCAAGGCCGACCTCAAGCCCGTTGCGGGGACCGGCAGCACCGGGTCGGGCATCGTGACGGCCGAATATGACACCGACAGCAAAAAGCTGACCTGGCGCGGCAGCTATACGATCAGCACCTATGCCACATCGGGGAGCTTCCATGGCCCCGCCAGCGGCCCGCGGAGCGGGTTTGTGCGCATGCGCAATATCGACAGCCCGTTCGAGGGGACTGCAATCCTATCGCCGCCGCAGGGCGAAGGGCTCGTCGCGGGCGAATGGACAGTCGTCATCCGCACCGCGCGGTTTCCCAAGGGGGAACTGATCGGCCAGGTGGTGCGCGGTAACTAGCGTTAATTTCCGCGCGAGAATGCCCCGGGAACCCCGGGCGAGGAACGCGCATTAGCCTTCAAACGTCTCGGGTTTGAAGAGGTGCGTTTCATGTCTGGTGAGAACTCACGAGCACCCTATCCCGCGGAGAAAGCGCGACAGGGTGAGATCATTCTCAGAACTCGCACTCAGCGCATCATCTTCATCGGCGGGCTGGCCGGCATGCTGATTGTCGGTCTGGTCGCCACGTTCATGTGCTAATCGAGGGAGGGGCCGATGCCCGTCTGCGATACCTGCGGCAACGATTACGACAAGGCCTTCAAGGTCACGAAGGCCGGCAAGACGATGACCTTCGACAGCTTCGAGTGTGCCATTACAGCGATGGCGCCAGTGTGCGCCCACTGCGGGTGCCGCGTTATCGGACACGGCGTCGAAGAGAGCGGCGGCAAGATCTTTTGCTGCGCGCATTGCGCCGATCACGTGAAGGGCCTCAAGGACCGCGCGTAGTCGCTCAGGTCTGAAAAAGGCGGCGCTGCAGGAATTCGGCGTAGCTATCGTTCTGTGTATCGGCGATGCCAATTTTTTGCATCAGCGCTTCGGCTGCCAGCGGGTCGGCGGCTTCGATGGCGACGGTCTCTATCGCATCATCGCCGATGGTAAGATGCGTGAACTCGGCAACGCAATCTGCAGTATCGTACAGCGTGCGCTGCTTGACGACGACGATCGTCGCCAGGGCATGCTGATCGCCCAGCAGGGCCAATAGCGCGCTTTCGACGAGCGCACCTCGCTCGCCAATCTCGAGATCGAGGCCGAGCGCCGGCAGCACGATATTCTCGATGTCGGCAACGGAAACCGGGAACTCGGCATCGAGTGGGCGCGCCCATTGATCGAGCAATCCACGGCGCGCCTGAAGCGTCTTCACCTGCAGGCGGCCGCCGCGGATCTTGACGTTCGATTCAATATTGAGGCGCGTGACGATGTAGGTTTCGCGGCTCTCGGGCAGCTGATTTCCTTGTGCCATGGCAGCGAGCGCATCGCGCACCGACGACAAGTCCGGGGCGAAGATGCGAAATTCGAAGCGGGTCTCGTCGGGTGCGAACTTCATTGTTGCGCTCATGAGGTCGCGAAGCTGGCGAGAGCTGCCAGCGCTTCGTCAATGTCGGCGGTCGAGTGGTCGGCGCTGATCTGGAAGCGGATCTCCTCCTCGCCCTTAGGCACCACGGGAAACGCAAGGCCGGTCGCGAGGATGGCATTGTCGCGCAAGTGCTTGACCAGGGCGATGGTGCGCATGGTGTCGCGCACGAGCAGCGGCACGACGGGATGCTCGCCCTCGACGGTTTCTAGCCCCTGCGCGCGCAGCCCCTCGCGGAAGCGGTTGGTCATGGCGCGCAGGTGGTCGAGCAGACCGCGGCCCTCGGCGCTGTCGACGCGGTCGACCGCGGTACGCGCGGCTTCGGCTTCCGACGGCGTAATGGGATTGGAGTAGATGTAGAAGGGCGAGGTTTCGCGGAGGTAGTCGATGACGGGCTGCGAGGTCGTCACGTATCCGCCGTTGACGCCGAACGCCTTGCCGAGCGTGCCAATGAGAACGTCCACCTGGGCGCCGACGACCTCCTCGGTGCCACGTCCTGTTTCGCCGAAAGCGCCAACGCCGTGCGAGTCGTCGGCGATGACGATGACACCCTCGGCGTAGAGGGGGTGGAACTGCTTGCAGATGCGCATGATCTCGTCGAGGCGCGCGTGGTCGCCCCGCATGGAGAAGACGCCATCGGTGACGACGACGGCGCGGCGGCACTTGTTGGTGTAGGCGCCCAGCTGGCGCGTCAACTCGTGATAATCGAGGTGCTTATAAACGCGCTTCTCGGCGGGGCGCGCGAGCGCAATCGCGTTGATGATGGAGTTGTGATTGAGCTCATCGCTCAACACGAGCGTCTGGTCGGAAATGAGCGGGGGAAGCACGCCCATCACAGTTGCGTAGGCGGAGCTGAACAGCATCGCCGCCTCGCGGCCGTGGAAGGCGGCAAGGCGCTTTTCCAGTTTCACGTGCGGCGCCCAGGTTCCGGAGATGAAGCGCACGGCGCCAGGGCCGACGCCATAGCGGCGCACGGCTTCCTCCTCCGCTTCCAGCACGCGCGTTGCAAAGGAAAGGCCGAGGTAGCTGTTGGAGTTCATGCGCAGGAACGGGCGTGTGCCGTGGCCCTCGATGAGGAAGCGCGGGCCTTTGCCGGCGGTCGGCTCGACGATGCCGGTGGTGATGGACTCTGCTCCCTTAAGGCGCCCGGACGCATCGAACTCGCCGAGCTTCTCCTTGAGCAGCGGTGTCAGCTTTTCGATGGGCATTGGTGCCTCCGTTGGGTCGCGTTTCTCGTCAGTCGCGTTTCTTGCGCGAGCCCGTTTTGAGCTTGGCTTCGAGACGGGAGAGCATGTCGGCCGTCATGGCGCAAAGATCATAGTGCGGAGCCCAATCCCAGTCGGCGTGGGCGGCGCTATCGTCGAGCGAGCGCGGCCAGCTGTCGGCAATGGCCTGGCGAACGGGATCGACATCGTAGTCGATGTCGAAGCTCGGGATATGCTGACGGATCGCGGCCGCGATGTCTTCAGGCGTCACGCTCATCGCGGTGATGTTATAGGCGTTGCGATAGCGCAGACGGTCGGCGTCGGCTGCCATGAGATGGATCATGCCGGCGATGGCATCGGGCATGTACATCATGTCAAGGCGCGTGTCGGCCGACAGGAAGCACGTGTAACGGCCGTAGCGCAGCGCGTGATAGAACATCTCGACGGCGTAGTCGGTGGTGCCGCCACCGGGCGCTGCAACGTACGAGACGAGACCGGGAAGACGAAGCCCGCGCGTGTCGATGCCGAAGCGCGATGCGTAGTAGTCGCACAGCAATTCGCCGGCCACCTTGGTGACGCCATAGATCGTCGTCGGGCGCTGGATCGTGACTTGCGGCGTGTGATCGCGTGGTGTCGAAGGGCCGAAAGCGCCGATGGAACTGGGAAAGAAGACCTGGCAGCCGTAGCCGCGTGCAACCTCGAGCACATTGTAAAGTCCGCTCATATTCACCTGCCAGGCGAACTGCGGGGCGGCTTCGGCGGACGCGGAGAGCAATGCTGCAAGGTGATAGATGGCGCCGATGTCGTGTCGGCGGACGGCCTCGTGCAGCTGGTGCGGGTCAGTGCAGTCGAGGTGATCATAAGGGGCGAGCGCGGCGGCGCCGCTCGGCGGCAGCACTTTCAGATCGGTGGCGATGACCTTTGCGGCGCCGTAGCGCTGGCGCAACGCCGGTACAAGCTCGGAGCCGATCTGCCCCAGCGCACCGGTCACCAGAATGTTCTTCATGCGTGCCTCCAAGGGCCGCGAGTAGAACTCAGACGCCGTAGTAGCTGCGATACCACTCCACGAAGCGGGCGATGCCCTGATCGAGCGGCGTTGCCGGAGCAAACCCGACGTCGGCGATCAGATCGTCGACATCGGCAAAAGTCGCCGGTACGTCCCCGGGTTGCATCGGCAAAAAGTTCTTCTTCGCCTCGCGACCCAGCGTCCGCTCGAGCACTTCGATGAAATGCATCAGCTCGACAGGACTGTGATTGCCAATGTTGTAGATTCGGTAAGGCGCCGAGGAAGTGGCCGGGTCGGGCGCGGCACCGCTCCAGGCAGGGTTCGGCCCGGGAATGCGGTCGGCAGTGCGCAGGACACCTTCGACGACGTCATCGATGTAGGTGAAGTCGCGGGCGTGGTGACCGTTGTTGAAGACGTCGATCGGCTCGCCAGCGAGGATCGCGCGCGTGAACTTGAAGAGTGCCATGTCCGGCCGGCCCCACGGGCCGTAGACGGTAAAAAACCGCAGGCCGGTGACGGGGAGCCGATAGAGGTGCGCGTAGGTGTGCGCCATCAGCTCGTTGGCCTTCTTGGAGGCGGCGTAGATGCTGAGCGGGTGATCGACGTTCTGATGCACGCTGAAGGGCATCGTCGTGTTGGCGCCGTAGACGGAGCTCGACGAGGCGAACACCAGATGCTCGACGCCATGGTGGCGGCAGCCTTCCAGCACATGCAGCGTGCCGACGATGTTGGAGTCGACGTAGGTGTGCGGGTGATCCATGCCGTAGCGCACGCCGGCCTGGGCAGCGAGGTGGATGACGCGCTGCGGGCGGGTGGCGGCGAATAGCCGTTCCATGCCGGCGCGGTCGGCAAGATCGAGCTTTTCAAACGAGAAGCCCGGGCGGCCAGCAAGCCCGGCAAGCCGCGCCTCCTTCAGGCTAACGTCATAATATGAATTGAGATTGTCGATGCCGACGACCTCGTGCCCGCGGCCCAGGAGGGCTGCCGCGGTATGGTAGCCGATGAACCCGGCCACTCCGGTCACGAGGATGCGCATGGGCTATATCCTTGGTTTTAGGCCGCTAGCCGCGTCCTCATGCCGCCGGCATATCGCCCAGCGCGGCTAAGTGATACAGTGATTGGTGTCAAGCAGGCGCTAATAGATGCTGGCCGCATCGGCCGCGGGTCGCCATTGAATGCATGTTAGGGATGGCGACATATTGCGCGCCTCGTATGTGGCCGCGGCGCTAAGGTTCTCTAATCTTGGCCGCAATTATCCAAGAGGGTTACCGGCGCTCGTGGGTGTGTCTGACGGCGAATCCTGTCAGCGTTTGACTAAGTTCAAGTCGGGGTGCCCGAAAGCAGCCTATCCCGTGCGCAAAAATAATGTCACGGAAGCCGTCGCGCCGCATGGGCGCAGCAAATTTGGTTCTGGAGGGCTACACGCGTGTTGAAGGGCGTCGTCGAGGCAAAACCTACCGATCCCATTTCGACCTATTTCGATGAGCTCTACCGTGCGCTCGCCGCTGTCCGTGTGAGCGACAACGAGGGCAAGCCCCTGGATATTCAGGCGGGTTTCGAATGGGTCGCCGACACTGCCCGTGCCGCACACAAGGCCGGTAACAAGGTGGTGCTGATCGGCAATGGCGGCAGCGCCGCGATCGCCAGCCACCACGCGATCGAGTTCCTCAAGAACGGCGGCATCCGCGCCGTCTCGCTCAACGACCCCGCCGCCCTCACCTGCCTCAGCAACGACCTCGGTTATGCCAACGTGTTTTCCGAGCAGCTGAAACTGCAGGGTCTGCCGGGCGACCTTCTGCTGGCGATCTCCAGCTCGGGGCAGTCGGTGAACATCCTCAAGGCGGTCGAGGTGGCCCGCGCGAACGGCATGAAGATCGTGACTTTGAGCGGTTTTCAACCAGACAACCTGCTTCGCGGGCGTGGTGATGTGAATTTCTATGTTAATTCCAATCAATACGGGTTCGTAGAGGTTGCACATCACGCACTGATCCAGGCCATACTGGACATCTACGTGTTTCCGCGGCGCTCCGCGTGAGTTCGACGGCGCCCGGGAGGAAACGCCAAGCGGGAAGCCGATAGGATGCCGAGCACCAAGCCCAATGCACTTCGAAGCGATGGGCAAGTGAAGTTCTGCTTTACCGATGCGACCGGAGCCGCGTCACTCGCCAGCCATCTGCGCGGTATGATGGCGTCGGCCACCGTAGAAGAAGCGGACTTTTCAGCCCTCCCCGACGTGGCGCTGGTTCTCGTCGATGCTGTGAGGGGATTTACATCCCAGGCTCGAAATGCCGTCGCAATGGCATGGACAGCCGGTGTTCCACACGTCATTCTCGCAGTGGCGGTCCATCCCTCCGACGATGCGTCGGTGATCGAAGAGACGATTTCCGCCTTCGAAGACTTTGCAGAGAAAACAGAGTTCGCATCAGCCGTTGCCGTTTCGCTGAGCCTCATCGCGCGAAATGGCAGGGACGTCTTGACGGACAGCAACTCTAAGCTCACCGCACATCTGACACGCATCGCTTCAGCCGCGCTGCAGAACGCAGCAGAGCCCTCCGCCGCTGCTCCCGCGAGCGAGCAGTTCGCCGCCCACATCGGCTGCGTGTCGAAACAGGACCTCATTCCCGGACGCGAGTACCGCTTGCGCATCTCCGGTCAGGAGACGCCGGCGAGCGTCAACGCGATCAAGTACCGGCTCGATCCCGACACGCTGCGCCGCGTGCCCGCGCGCACGTTGGCGCAAGGCGAGATCGGGGCCTGCACGATCGCAACCGACGTGCCGCTGGTTCTGGGTGGCGGGGATTCCGGGGAAGACGATTCGCGCTTCACGTTGAGCGATCTCTATACCGACGAAGTGGTGGCGGCGGGCACTGTCGACTTTGCGCTTCGGCGCGGCGTCAACGTGCACTGGCATCCGTTCACGGTGACGAAGGAGCTGCGCGCGGCGGCGAAAGGACAGACGCCGTGCATCGTGTGGTTCACCGGATTGTCGGGAGCGGGCAAATCGACCGTCGCTAACCTCGTCGAAGGTTGGCTCGCGTTGCAGGGGCGGCACACATATCTGCTGGACGGCGATAACGTGCGCCACGGGCTCAACAAGGATCTCGGTTTCACCGCGGCGGACAGGGTCGAGAACATCCGCCGCGTGGGCGAGGTGGCGCGACTATTTCTCGATGCAGGCACGATCGTGCTGTGCTCGTTCATATCGCCGTTCCGCGCAGAGCGCGAAGCCGTGCGCAGCCTCGTCGGCCCAGGCGAATTCTTCGAGGTTTACGTTACCGCGCCGCTGGATGTGTGCAAACGTCGCGACCCCAAAGGCCTTTATGCAAAGAGCCTCGCCGGGCATCTGCCCAACTTCACGGGTATCGACTCTCCTTACGAGGAACCAGAGGAGCCCGATCTCGTGATCGATACGACGACAGCCCCGGCGGCTGAACTCGCACAGCGCGTGGTCGCGCTGCTGCAGGCTCGCGGTATCGTTGCGAAGCCGGACGAACATTCAGGATCGCCCGGCAGCATCTGATCGCTGCAATCGCCTCACAAATCGGCAGAGTTATCCCCAACGTGTCCACAGGAACACATGTGCCACATTTGTTGCGTGCCCTGATGGTCGCCGCGGCTCGCCGTGCATACATTGCGGCGAGAGGGGAGATTCGCGGGGAATGACAGTGATCTGGGGGCCATTCTCGGTTGTGGGCAAATTTGCCCTGATCGGCATTGTGGTTGCCGGCGCGGCTGGCTGCTCCGCGGTGTCCGAACTCAGTGGTGCACCACGCGCGGGGTACCAGAACGACGGCACGTATGTTCTCAGTGCGCAGGAGCAGACATTAGGCTGTCGCGATTTGCGCGAGCGTCAGGTCAGCCTGCAAGAGCAGTTGCAGCAGCTCCCTTCGAAGGCCGTGCAGCAAATGCAGGAACTGCCCAAAACAGTCGTGGACGCGTGGGGCCGCCTCGTGGGCTCTCCCGATCAGGGTGTGCCGGCGCTCGCTGCGTACAACGAGGCGAAAGCGGAATCCGAGGCGGTGAACCAAAGCCTTCACCAAAAGGGGTGCGGAACCTCGGTGGAGACAGCGTCGGTTCCCCGCTGATCCGGCAGGCCCGGACGATTACACCCGCTTGCGCGTAAAATCGATCATCAGCCAGCTCACCACACAGATGCCGGCCAAGACCGCCAGCGCATGCGACAGCGGCGCGCGCGCTACGACGGTCAATGCTGCCAGCGCGACGAGCGCCAGATTGACTGCAAAAACACGTCCGACGATCTGCATGTTGGTGAGACCGTTGTCGCGTGCGCGCTGGTAAAAGTGCGTGCGGTGCGCGACCCACAAGCGCTCCCCTGCGCGCGCGCGGCGAAGAAGCGTCACGCTCGCGTCGGCGAAAAAATAGAGCGGCAGCAGAACGGCGGCGGCGAGATATCCCGAGGCCGCAACGACGATCAGCAGCCAGGCCAGGAGAAGCCCGATCGGGAGGCTTCCCATGTCGCCCATGAACAGCCGCGCGACCGGGCGATTGAACGGCGCGAAGCCAAGCATGGCAGCGTTGAGCGCGAGCGAAAGAATGAGCGCCTGCGGCGGCAGCGTCCCCAGCAGCGCAATGACAGCGATGCCGGCGGTGATGGGCACCACCTCGGCGACCATCATCCAGTCGATACCATCCATGAAGTTGACGAGATTGACGAGCCACAGCGCGCCGAAGAACAACAAGGTGCGCTCAAGCCAGACCGGCAGGAACGGGAACACCTGGAGCCCGCCCGGCAATGACGCCAGCATCACCGCCACGGCGCCCGCCTGCACAGCAAGCTTCACGCCGGGCCCCAGGACGTGCACGTCGTCGATGCCGCCGAGGACGACGAGCAGAGTTGCGGCCAGCAGCACAGGCGTGATGCGCAGCGCTGTGGCCGCGTCGGCACCGAGCCAGGCGATCCCAAGCGCTGTGGCGGCAAGCACGCTGGCGCTGATAGCCAGGCCGCCCCATTGTGGCGTCGGCGTCTTATGCGAGGAGCGGTGTGTTGGCGTGGCGAGGGCTGCGTGCCGCAAAAGCGGGAACAGGGCGAGGATCAGCGCGGCGCAGGTGGCCAGCGCAATGAGCCAGACGATCAGACCGAGATTGCCGATGATCGACCAGGAGCTGGCAGTTTCAGCCATGGGACCGTCTGCCCCTCGTCAGCATTCGGTGGGAGAATTTGGCTGGGGCGGGAGGGTTCGAACCTCCGAATGGTGGAATCAAAATCCACTGCCTTACCACTTGGCTACGCCCCAATTGTGCAGGCACCCTCTAGCGATATTTGCTGGGGGCCGCAAGATGCCCGGATCGCCGGGGCGGGATGGAAGCGCGCCAGGGTTCTAGCGTCGTAAGGGGCACAAATTCTTGGATTGGACGCCCCTATAGCCACTTCCGAGCAGCGTGCCGGCGGGATCCGGCGGCCGCGGGTCACCAACTCGTCGGAGATCATTTCAGCGGGCAGCGGTCACTTGCAGCGACGCGCTGGATTGCCCACGAAGGTGCCCGGTTCCAGGATGTCGTCGATTACAACGGCTCCCGCTCCAACGATCACGCCCTCGCATATCCGGATATTGTCGATCACCGTAGCGCCGGCGCCGATCATCACCGCGCGGCCCAACAGGCAGCGGCCGGCGACCGTCGCGTTGACGGCGATGTGGCAGTACTCACCGATCTGCGTCTCATGATCGACGACTGCCGCGGTATTGATGATTGCGCCGGTGCCAATGCTTGCACCTGGGCCTACGTGGGCCTGATGCGCGATGAGCGCACCCTTTTTGATGGTTGCGCCTGTGCCGAGGTATGCGGATGGAGACTGGAGCGAACAGACTTCGAAACCCCGCCGCTCGGCAATGGCGATCATGTCCTCTCGTCGTTTAGCGTCGCCGCTTGCCGGCATGGCGTGCCACCCCGGAAGAGGCTCCGGCCAGAAAGACTGAGCCGCGAAGCCGGCAAATTCTTCGCCGGGCCTTGCCGCTTCGTCGACGAATACCAGCTTGCCGATCCCAGCGCGCAGCGCCACATCGGCGACGCTGCGCGCATGCCCGCCAAAGCCGATAATGACCAAGCCTTCGGGGATCATCGCCATGCTTCCGCGGACGGCTGATCCGCGATGCGGTCGAGAACCGCGATGTGCTCATTGACGACGTCGCCCCACGTGCGACTGGCCAACTCTCTGTGCAGCATTCTCTGGCGCGCAAGGAGCGCGTCGCGGTTGTCGATTGCCCAGGAAATCCGTGCCGCCACGTCGCGCCAATCGTAGGGATCGAACAGCATCATCTCCTGCAGTGCCGGGTCCGTGATGACTTCCAAAGTTACCGGTATGCTCGACATCACGACCGGCGTTCCCACCGAGAGAGCTTCGGAGAATGTGAAGGGGAAACCTCCCTCGCTGAGCGAGGGATTTACCGCCACGTCGGCAAGCTTGTAGAAGGCCGCCAGCTCCTGCGCCGAGAGCCCACTCACGCATAGGACGTCTTTGGCAAGACGATGCTCAGCAATGAACTCGTCGATGTCCGGCAGCACTTTTGCCTTGCCGGTCAGTATCAGCTTGTGACCGATGAACTGGTGACGCAGCAAATGCTCGTAGGCTCGCAACAGGGTGATGACATTTTTGTTCGGCCGGAATTGGCTGGCATAAAAAAGGAACTTAACGGCTGGATTGGCGAAGCCCGCCGTGTACGCGGAAGACGATCTGCCCAACGCTTCCATCAGCAACGACCGGCATTGCTGCGTAGACACCGCGTTGGGGTTTGGCGCGCCCGGGCCATTCAGCCATAGGCTCATGTCCTGCGGCGCGTGCGGGATGACCGTTACGCGGTGCGCGGGGATCCCGAATTTAACACCGAGCGTATGGCGCTTGATCGTATCGCTGTAGGTGACGAAGTGGTGGCCAGCGCGCACCGTTGACGTCAAGAACGAGAAGCTGTCTTCGAAGCGTGGCCCCAGTTCGGCGAACGCCACCGGAAACTCGCTAACCACGACGTCGGGAACGCACATGAGTTTCGGTGATTTGATCTTGTTGAAGGATGGCCAGAACGCGGTCGGGCAGTACCACGCCTGCACATCCGGCATCGCCTCGATGATCTCGTGCATGCGTTCCGCCTCGGCCTCTTCCATCAGCCGATAGGCGCGAAGAACCAGTGGTTCATCCTTGGGCGGTTCAATGCCCAGATATGTAGCTTTAGCCTTGCCTACGCGGGCGGATCGCAGGCGCAGACGCCAACGCCGCCTCTTTGCGCTTCGCGCAATCCACGCCACGAAAAGAACTGGGGTGAGGGCAGCCAAGATGACCGCGTATTTGGTGAGCGGAAGTGCGATCCTCAATGCCTCCGGTCCGACCGTCGCACCGCACAGCGCGCGCAAGAACCCGTTCCAGTTTCGGTTTGCCGCCAGGCGCACCCGCGCCTTGAGGCGTGATCGCCATCCAGGCCGGAGCTTCGCGCGACGTGCCACCAGCCAATTATGCAGCGCAAGCAGTAGCGGGGTGTGCCTCGGCGCATGAATTTCGATCCGTTCGAGCGGCACTTGCTCGGCAACCAACAACTCTCGAAGCGGACCGGTCAACCAACTGGGACAGACGACGACGAAGCGAACATCGTCGATCGATGATGAGCCGCGCAAGAATGCTGCGAGCAGCCTGCCAAGACCCTCCCCCGTCAGTTTCACCCTGGGAGGATAAAGAAGATAGATGCCGTATCTTCTCACAGGCATTGGCGTACGACCCTCCAATAGGTGTCGACGTGGTCGCCGTAGCACCTATGCGAGAGCGTCGTCCTATCCGGCAGCAGCCGCCGGCGTTGAACGTGCTCGTCTTCCATTTTCTTGAGCTGGCGGGCGACCGCTGCCGCATCATCGCGGGGCATCCAAGCCAGGTTGAGCGAGAACTGGCCGTCTATCTCGCGCATGGGGCCGTAATCGCTCGAAAGCGAAGGAACACCACAGCCCGCCGCCTCAATCACGCTGAAGGAGCCATTATCGACGCGCGAGGTGTGCCAGAGGAATGCAGCGCCGGCCAACTTCGCGCGATACGCCTCGTCGTCCAGTTCTCCCAGCCAGTGAATCTTCTCTCGCAGGAGAGCGCTGCTTCTGATCCGCTTTGCGAGGTCGGCGTGGTGCGGAAATTTACCTTTGGGAATGGACGCGGAATCGACCCCCGACACGCAGCACGCCAATGTGCCGCCGAGGCGCTCGTAGTATTGCTGCAGGGCGCGCACTGCCACGTCATGGTTTTTGTGGAGCGCCGGATTCGTCGGCCAGAGAAAGTATGCTTCTCCGGTCTGTACACAAGCCCGCGGTGCGTGCCCGGTGAAATCCGGCGCCAACATCGGCATCTTGATGACGCGGCTGGGATCTAGGCCGGCGAACTGCAATGCGTCCTGCTCGGTAAACTTCGTCGTGACGAGCACGCGCTTGGCAGCGCGCGCCGCCTGGATGTAACCGAGACTGGTGTCCTCCGGCATGAACGGCACATAGCGCTGCAGATAATCATACACCATCATGATCTGCGGCTTCATCGGCAGCAGAGGCCCGGGCGCCCTGTCCGACACTAATAGCCACAGGTCGCAGCCCTGGAGATGATCGACGCCGTCGTCGGGTATCAGATAAGCGCCGTGAGAGGGCTGCCAGCTGTCGTCGCCAGCGAAGCGCATTGCCCGTCGCGCCGCCTGCGCATCGATCTCGCGCCAGGCAAATGGACGGCGCGCAAGTGGTCCGAGATCGGAAAATTCGTTCTCTTCGTAGCCATCGAGATGGGCAAACAGGACATCCGCGTCTTCTCCTGCGCGCTCGCTGCCGTCATTGATAGCTCGCGCCAGGAGTTGTGCTCCGCGGAGCGTGCCGCCGCGGTATGCCGCAGGAAGAATGACTGCGATGCGCTTGCGCCGGCTGTACATCTTCGCCGGCAGTCGCTCGGACTCGCGGAGCCGCGAGGCGGCATCGGGCGGCACACCTATATCTTTCAGCGGCCTGCCATGCTGCGTCATGCTGCGAGCCCATGCACAGTCTTGTAGGTCGCCACCGCATCGGCAATCGGACCGTCGAAGATCAGCTGGCCGTGGTGCAGGACGAGCCCTCGTTCACACATCGATTGCAGGCTCGTGAAGTCGTGTGACGCCAAAATCAATATCTGCGAGTGCTCGATAAGCTTGCGCACGCGGGCCCTCGCCTTTTCCATGAAGGTGGCATCGCCCGCACCGATGATTTCGTCGAGCAGCAGGATTTCCCCGGACACCGCAACGGAGACCGCGAAAGCAAGCCGCACCTGCATGCCGCCGAGTTTAATACGTGCAAGCGCTCTTGTAATTTTTCGCGTGACGAACGTTTCGCCGCGCACCGGTGACTCATGGTTGAAGAGGATGCCGTTGCACGCGAATATTCCATAGCTCTCGCGATAGTTCACCGTGATCCAGTGCGCGTAGAGTTTGGCGACGCCGTAGGGAGATCGCGGATAGAAGGGCGTTCCCTCGTTCTGGGGCACTTCCTGAACGAGGCCGAAGAGTTCGGATGTCGATGCCTGATAGACCTTCGTCTTCTTCGTCAACCCAAGGATTCTGATGCCTTCGAGAAGTCGAAGCGGACCGAGCGCATCCGTGTTCGCGGTGTACTCGGGTTCTTCAAAGGAGACCTGGACCTGACTTTGGGCTGCGAGATTGTAAATCTCGTCGGGTTTCACCAGCTGCAGGATGCGAAGCAAGCTGGATGAATCCGTCATGTCACCATGATGGAGCGTCATGTTCGGACCGCTCACGTGCGGATCATGGTAGAGATGATCGATCCTGGCCGTGTTGAAGAGCGACGTTCGTCGCTTAATTCCATGAACCTCGTAGCCTTTGGCCAACAAGAGTTCGGCGAGGTAAGAGCCGTCTTGTCCAGTGATGCCGGTAATCAGAGCGACCTTCATTGCAGGTTCCTCACGGCGGCGTGGTGAATGACTTCGTTGCATCCGCGGACGAGCAACCGCTGTTCAGACCCACAGCTCGTCCGCCAGCCGGCCTGATCGCAAATTCAGGAATGTGAATACCCGCTCGCAATCGTGCGAACGGCCGAGTGGGCTGCGGCGCTTGTTGCGCCCGTTACTTCACCACCTCAATTGTCTCGACGTCTGCACTAAGCAGATCATCGCGTCTCGTTTGTAGCGCGATGATAGATGTCGTCGCCCCGGATTATGTCGTCCTCCCCAAGATAACTGCCAATCTGCACCTCGATGATATCGAGGGGAACCTTGCCGGGGTTCTCGAGGCGATGCCACTGCGTCGCCTTGATGTATACGCTTTCGTTCTCCTGGACGAACTCCGTCGTATCTCCACGCGTCACTTTCGCAGTGCCGCGGACCACGACCCAGTGCTCGGAGCGGTGGTGGTGCATTTGCATCGACAGGCGTCCGCCGGGCTTGACGTGCAGAAGCTTGACCTGAAAACGCGACCCTGCGCTGAGCGTTTCGAAGAAACCCCAAGGGCGGTAGCTGCGGATGTGCTGCTCGTGCTCCTTGCGTCCCAACTCCTTCAGGCGCGACACGATGCGTGAGACGTCCTGGGCGCGTGATTGATCGGCGACGAGAAGGGCGTCCGGCGTATCGACGAGCCCCTTTACGCCGATGGTGGCCACGAGCGAACGCTCGGAGTGGATGAGGCAGTCCTCGGTGTCGACGAGGATGGCATCCCCGTCCACAGCGTTGTTTTGCGCGTCGCGGGGCGCGTACTCCCACAGCGATGCCCACGAGCCGACATCGCTCCAGCCGATGTCGATTGGCAGCACGACCGCCCGGCTCGTCTTTTCCATGACTGCGTAGTCGATCGAGATCCCCGGACAGCGGGCGAAGTTTGCCTGATCCAGCCGGAGGAACTCCAAATCCGGCGTCGCGGCGTCGAATGCGGCTCCTGCCGCGTCGAGAATTTGGGGGGAAAGTCTTTTGAGCTCATCGATGAAGGTGCGTGCGTGCAGCACGAAGATTCCGCTGTTCCAGTAATAGCTGCCTTGCTTGAGGTAGCCCTCGGCCACATCGCGGCTCGGCTTTTCAAAGAAGGCATCGACGGCGAAAGACGTAGCCGCGTCGCTGAGCTGAGCGCCGCGCCGGATATAGCCGTAGCCGGTGTGCGGAGTTGTCGGAACGATACCGAACAATACCAGCCGCCCGCTCGCGGCGATATCTGCCGCGCTCCTGAGTATCGATGCGAACGATTGCACATCCCGCACAGCGTGGTCGGAGGGCATAACCGCGATCACAGCATCGGGAGACTTCTTCAAGGCGGCCAACGCCGCCACCGCCACCGCCGGCGCCGTGTTTCGCGCCACAGGCTCGAGAATGATCGCCTCCGCATCCATGGCTGCGGCCGACAGCTCCTCGCGCACGAGGAAGCGATGCTCATCGTTGCAGATGACTATGGGGGACGCAAAGTCGCCGCCGGCGACGCGGCGCAAAGTGGAGCCCAGCAGCGAGCCATTCTTGAAGAAGCGGATGAATTGCTTCGGGTACTTGGACCGCGACAGCGGCCAGAGTCTGGTGCCGGAGCCCCCGGATAAAATCACCGGAACAATCATTTGCGTCTCTTATGCATTCGTCTTCAGGGGGCGGCGCCGCGCCGCGGGCCAACCCTGAAGCAATATTTTCCGCCCGTTCCGAGCCGTGCAATCGGCGCGTCCCGTTCGACTTCTAGCACACTCTAGATGGTTTCGGCCGGGCCAGGTCGTCGGCGTCACGCGAATGCGGACAAGCCGTGTACTGCGCCAAGCAGGCAGCGTCGGACTCGTTGCCGACGCGGTGATTGCTGATTGGAGTGCTGAGCGACGGCTGGCGAGAGTTTACCGCCGAAACCGCAGGGGCCCAAAGTGCTTGCAAATATAACGAGGTACGGCCGGGATTCTAGCGGACAGCGTGCCCCCTAGTTCCTTAGCCCCCAAGGCGGATGCAGCTCGCTGGAGGCTGCGAGCATCCCGCCGTGGACTGAACTCAAGCGGTGGCGTGTCAGCGGCCGCCGCGTTCGGAGCGACTGAAGTTGCTCAAGTGCCCCTCGCGTCCGGCGCGGGCGCGCATGTTCTTGGCGAAGGCCTTGCTTTTGCCCTCGGGAGCGACGCGCGAGATCAGCTGGTCAAGCTTGTCGCTGCCGCAGGCGGGACATACCGGAACCTCGCTCGATGAGACGAGCAGTTCGAATTCCTTCTCGCATTTGGTGCATTGGTAGCTATAGAGCGGCATGGCGCATCCTCCGTCCTGGCCTCGCGGTTGCTGAGGGGGTGCGCGCTATTGTGCCTCGTTCGACCACCGCTGCGATCGAAACGCCTGCGCGATAGCGATGGCCCGCGCCGCCTGGATTTCATCAGCCGCGCCGCCTTGCGCCCCGTCACCCAGCTCGACACACACCTTCAACGCTGTGTCGAGAAGGGCAGCCTTAGGATAGACCCCATCGCGGCTACCACCATAGGCGCGGTAGTCGCACGAGGTGACCTGCATCAGCCAATTGAAGCGCTGAGGGTTGCTAAACGCCTCGACGCGGTGGAGCAGCGAGGCTACGGGCCCGGCACGGACGGCCGAGATGCGATGGATACGGTCGCATTCCGCCAGAGTGAGCAGGGCCAGGTCGCGACAGGCGTCGGGCACATTGAAGCGCCTTGCCATCGCCTCGACGCGGGGTTTACCGCGCTCGACATGGCGATAGTGAACGGGGAGATGCTCGGGCGGGGAATCGGACTTGCCGACGTTCATGGTCAGCAGGGCGAAGCGCACCTCGAAGGGAGCGTCGCAGGCAGCCGCCTCGTCGAGCGCCTTCAGGGTATGGTTGCCAACGTCGACCTCGGACTGGCCCTCGGCGATCTGAGGCACGCCAAAAAGGGCCGCCACCTCCGGGAGAACAGCCAGCAGCGCGCCACTCGCCTGCAGCGCACGCATCATGGCAGAGGGCCGGGCAGCCATGAGGCCCCGGTACAGTTCAGGCCAGATCTCGCTCGGGGGCACCTTATCCAGATCGCCCGGCTGCAACGCGTCGGTGCCTAGCCCGATGTCCTCGGGATCCAGCAACCCCTGCTCCCGCTCGGCCAGGAGAGCTGCAAAACGAAGCACCTCCAGCCCCGACTGCATCGGCAGGAGCGAATTGGGAAGCGTATCGGGCTTACTGGCCATGGACAAAAGGATCGTCATGCGCCGCAGAAAAAGCAATAGTCTTGTTGGCATACGCCTTCCTGAGGCGCGCAGACCTAGGCAAGGGTTGCAGCGGCTCCGTGCGGCAACTGGAGGCAGCGAGAAATCGGTAGAGCTTGGCTTGCAGGGCGGGCGGGTCGCCGCTATAAAGCGCCCCTCGCCGGCTTCGCAATGAAGCCGGCTTTGTCCTTCTAAAGGACTGATGTGTCGGGCGGAGCGTAGCGCAGCCTGGTAGCGCACTTGCTTCGGGAGCAAGGGGTCGGGAGTTCGAATCTCCCCGCTCCGACCATCACCTCTTTAATCGTTCCGAGAGCCGGATTCCGGTTTTAGCTTCTTCTCGATTGCCACAGACCTGCGCTTGGTGATGCAGACGGTCGGCACCGCAGCGAGAGCTGCTGGGCTTGCCAACTGCCGGGCTACTCGCGCCAGAGAAGTGAGGTGACCCTTTGCCTCCCGAGCAACGGGTCGCGAGACAAATTTCACGTTATGGCAATCACCCTGCCGGGGCGCCACTGCGTCGCCACAGGTTGGCTCTACGCTTTGCTACACTTAAGGCAGATTAGACATCTCGCCAGTCCCGGCCAACTAGAGACGGCTCCGGCCGGGCCAACGCGCCGACCCCATTCCGTTTGCTGTCGGATTTTCCGTGTCGCGACTAACCTGTGTTAGTGTCGCGCCTTCACGCGCCAACTAATGTTATTTCAAATGGACCCTTGACCACTTCGCATTGCGGGTGGCCATCAGACGATTGTCCGCGTGATCCTCCCCTTGCGTCAGTGTCTCAAGAGTTTTGAGCGGGCTCGTACTGCCCGGCTGGCTTGACGGCGACCGCGTCTCTTCGGTGGCCAATTTCATTTCATGCGTCGTTGCCGTGTTCAGCGGGGAAATCAGTGATTTCCACGAAGGACGCATTTCGACTTGCATCGATATCGCTCGGGGACATGCAATGAGCTCGAAATCCTTCCAGGCCACCCGTCTGGGTCAGCCTCCGAAGTTGAATACGCGCGAACCGGCGCCGCAATTTGGAGCGTACGCGCACCCGGTGCCGCACAAGCCGGGCAGGCCGCTTGCGGCTGCGGCCATCGTAGCAACCCTCGCTGTGGCCCACGTAGCGCTGGCGAGCGACGCGGAGGCGCAAATTCTTGGCACAGCAGAGACCTACGGCGTTCTTGCTGGCTCTACCGTAACGAACACCGGCTCGAGCATCATTATGGGGAACGTCGGAGTTTCGCCCGGTGCCGCGGTCGTGGGATTTCCGCCTGGCGTTGTAGTGCCGCCGGGAACAATTCATGCTGCAGACGCAAACGCGCTACAGGCGCAGAATGACCTAACTACTGCCTATAATACGCTCCGGGGCTTGCCGACCCAAGTCGACTTAACCGGACAGAACCTCGGAGGCCTCAACCTAGGTCCAGCCGTCTATAGCTTCGCGACCTCCGCGCAGCTAACCGGGCTGCTGACTCTCAACGGGCAGGGCAACGCTAACGCGCAATTCGTTTTCAACATTGGTACGACGCTCACGACAGCGAGCAACTCGGTGGTGCTACTGATCAACGGCGCCAACGGCAACAATGTGTACTGGACGGTCGGCAGCTCTGCGACGCTCGGAACATCGTCCGTGTTTGCGGGTAATATTCTCGCAGATCAGAGCATCACTCTAAACACCGCCGCCACCATCACCTGCGGTCGCGCCTTGGCGCGAGTTGGTGCCGTCACACTTGATAGCAACACCATCACGCTCTGCGCTCGCGGCGGTGACGATGAGGACATTCCGCTGGATGAGCTTGGCGGAGAAGGCGTCGGTGGCGGCCAGCAAGCCACGTTCGGCGCGACACGTCTCTTCGGTTCAGCAATTATGGCGCAAGCAGCCTTTTGGATGAATGGCTCTGGACCAGATTTGACTGGCGTCACGCCACAGACCAATCGCCCGATGAAGCTTGGCGCGATTGCGAGTGAGGAGGAGCTGGCCCTGTACTCCGGCTATCAGCCTCGGACTTGGCGTCTGTGGACGTCGGCGTTTGGTGGCAGTTCGTCGTTCGAGGGCAATGACGTGTACTCACTCGGACTTTCGACCCGAACCTACGGTATTGGCGTCGGCCTAGATTATGAGGTCGACCGTACGCTGCTCGTCGGCCTAGCCGGTGGGTACACTTACACACCGTTCTCGGTCGATAATTTTCTCACCAGCGGCCAAGCCGAAGGCGGCCAATTCGCCCTCTATGGCGTGAAGCGGTTCGGGAACGCGTATGTGGCCGGAATCGCTGAATACGCGCACTTCTCGAACAAATCGGACCGCAGCATAGACTGGGTGGTAGACGAACGTGCGACCGGTCAATACTCGGCTGATGGATTTTATGGTCGCGTCGAAACTGGTTGGCGGCAACTCTTTGGTGCTCATTGGGTGACGCCCTATGCGGCAATCGATGTCGCTCCGTTCAAATTCAACGGCTTCACGGAAGACAGTGACGGCATCCTTGGTCTGACGTTTGAGGCGCAGTCCGTAACGTCCGTCGTGAGCACGCTGGGTGTGCAGTTCGACACACAGCTCGTGATGGCCAATGGCCAGCGGCTGACACCCTTTACGCGTATTGCATGGGCGCATGAGTTCAATCCGGATCGGCGCGTCGAATCGAGCCTGATCATGTCGCCCGAGGTCGGTTTCACCACGGAGGGTGCCTTTGTGGCGAGCGATGCGGCTCTTGTCGATGTCGGCTTGAATCTCGACGTAACAGAGCACACCGGTTTGTTTGCGTACTTCAACGGAGCGTTTGCTGAAAGCAGCCAAAGTTATGGTGGCAACGGCGGTGTCAGGATCTCCTGGTAGGGTCCACGCATTGGCAAGAGCCGCCGCCGCATCAAGTGGTCTGTACTTCTCTCGACGCAAGCGCGATTGAGTTCCGCCGGCTGAATTCAATGGGGTCTAGGTTCCGCATGTGGGAGCAGGCGAGCAAGTATCCGCTCCAATTCGCCGTATTGAAATGGCTTGCGGAGGACGGCGCGGTCGCGGAAGTCATCCCACATGTCGTCGGCGCTGTTGCCCGTGGAGATGGCAAAAGGCACGCCATGAGCTTGGAGAGCTTGAGCCACCATCCGGCTGCTGGCCCCATTCAAGTTCATATCCAGCAGCGCGGCGTCGAATGTTTGCCCATCCACCAGATCGACGGCGCCGTCAGCGGTGGTGGCAAGGGTCACGGCCTCGCAGCCGAGATCTGCGAGCATGTCCTCAATCATTAGACTGATAAGCATCTCATCCTCGACAACGAGAATGCGACGTCCGGATAGGAGGCTACTCATGGCGTCACCACTAATGGAATTGGAATGCTCATCGTGCACGACAATCCGGCAGGCTGGTAATCGAGCTGCGCCGTGGCTCCTAGCGCGTCCAGTCCGTGCTCGATCACGCGCGAGCCGAAACCCTTGCGTGGGGGTTGCGTTACGTGCGGCCCACCTTTTTCCGTCCAATGTAGATTGAGCCGGCTGCCCTGGGCGTCCGTTTCGAGCTTCCACTCGACAAGAACCGATCCCGTAGCGTTCGACAGCGCCCCGTACTTCACCGCATTGGTGGCCAGCTCGTTGAACGAAATTGCAAGCGCCAGGGCCGCCTTGGGTGGAAAGCGGATGTTCTCGCCGTTGATCACGATGCGCTCGGCCCTACCGTCCACCCCGAACGGCTCCAAGGCATCATGAAGCAGATCGACCAACCCCGCGCTCTGCCAATTCTCCCTCGTCAGCAGATCGTGCGAGCGCGAGAGCGCCAATAGCCGGGACTCGATCGCTTCTCGGATAACGAGTGGATCGTTCGGCGTGCGCAATGCCTGCCACACAATCGACTGCACGGTCGATAGCGTGTTCTTCACGCGATGGTTCAACTCGTCGATGAGCATCTTCGAATGTGTCTGCTCATCCTTGATGGCAGTGAGATCGATGAACGAAGCAAAGTATTGAACGATATCCCCGTCCTCTAACCGGACCGGACTGATAAAGAGGGCGGCCCAAAACTCACTGCCGTCTTTGCGACGAAAGCGAACTTGCGAGCCAGCGCCTGACCCTCCCAAAAATTGAGATTCAATTCGCGCCCGTGCTTCGGCATCAGCTGCATGCGCCAAGATGAAGTCGAAGCTTTGACCGAGCACTTCGTCTCGCGCATAACCGGTCAACGTCAGAAAACTGTCATTGGCGAAGATAATTGGATTGTCGGGCTGCTTAGCGTCGGTGAACACCATCGCCATGCGCGTTGTCTCAGCAGCAACCACGAAGGGGCCGCGGTCGTTCTTGAAGCTCTCGACGTCCGCTTCGGCCTTCGTTTGCCGCTCTGACTTGTTTGGCATCTTCGGCGTCCCTCTGATGCAACGCATACGGTCGAGTAGACGTGTTAGCCGAATATCCGTCGTGTATTCCTAGCACGTATCGCTCTCATTATCGCCCTGCATGTCGCCCGCAGTTTTGGGTAGCGGTGCTCGCTCCGCGCGTGGTGTGTGAGATGCCGCAGGCGGGCGGCCCGTCTCCCTAGACCAGCTTCACGATAACGTGGCTGAACCAAAGCACAGCGCTGTCGTTTGCCAGTCGATGGGAATCCGATCTCGGATTCCAAAAAGGAGAGCCAAATAATGTTTAAACCAGCAATTGTGGCTGCCGCGATGTTGAGCTTCGGTGCGGTTGGCATCCAGCCCGTGTCGGCTGAAACGCCCACTGGCGAGCAGACCACAAAAATGGACAAGACGTCGGATCGTACGCCGGGGAATCCGTCGCCCGACCGCAGCGAGGGTTCCGGCCGCAGCGGTGCCGCTGGTACCGACGCGAGCCAGACGAAGGATGGCACATCTGACCGGACTCCCGGACATAGTGCTGCAGGGACCGACGCGACGCATGCAGCTCGCGGCAACCTATTCACTGAGGAGCAAGCCCGCAGTCATCTTTCGCACCTTGGCTACACCAATATTTCCGAGTTGACGAAGGACGAGAGCGGCGCGTGGCGCGGATCTGCCAAGAAGGACGGGAAGACGGTGATGGTGGGCATTGACGTCAAAGGCACCGTCGCGACCAACTGAGACTGCCTGCTCCTGAGCTGCTTCGGCGTCCGCCTTGTCGGCGGCGCCGATTCCGGCTCAACGACTAGGCGTGCGGCCGGTACAGATCGGGTCTCTACGCCAGATAACAGTTTGCGGTGAGATGGCACTGTGCGACGCGCCATTCGACGAAATTCCCATCGAGAGAGATCGACACCCGATCGAGGACGATGAGGGGAGCCATGGGAGCGACAAGAAGCAATTCCGCCACTTCTGGCGATGCCTGGCCAACCGATATGCGCTCCTCCGGCTTGCCAAGCAATTTTCCGTGGGCTTGGGCGATAGCAGAAATATCGCGGGGAAAGCCGTTGGTCTTCAACAGGTCGGGAAACAACCGAGCGGGCATAGAAATCTGTTCGACCATATAAGGGCTGCCCGCAACCCGCGCAACAGAACGGATCCTGTATACAGTATCGCTTAACTCAAGGCGCAACCGCTCGCATTCCTGTTCGTGAGCGGCACCTTCCATAACGTCGACTATTTCGACATGCCCTGCGACGCGTGCACCATTGGCATGTCGAACAGCCGTGTATCGCCCGCGTAGCTCGTCGGTGGCTTGATCGATGACATACGTGCCGCGCCCCTGCTTACGTACGACGACGTGCTCACTCTCCATGATCTCGAGCGCTTTGCGCATCGTGCCAGCGCTGACTCCGTACTCCCGAGACAGGTCGAGTTCGTTGGGGATCGACGCGCCCGGCTTCCAAGCGCCCGCCGCGATGCGCTCTATCAAAGCGTCGCGCACCTGAAGATAGAGCGGTCGCGTCATCAAGCTGCTGCAAGTCACTCGCAAGCTCCATCATGATTTGCGCAAAGGCGCATCATTGATCGTGTGCAGCGGCGACGTCTCCGAGAGCCGGTCGAGGAATGGCCTGCCCTCGGAGGGGGGGACTGGGAGTTCGCCGGCTGGCGATCGAAGGATGATCGACCAGCCCTTTCGATTAGCGCGAAGTCATCGAGGGTTCACTAGCGTGTGTTAGCCATCGGACTAAAATCGGCAGCGCGTCATGATCCGCGCGAGCAGTTGGCTAATCGAGATAGCCGCCACGAAAACCAGCAAGCTCCTTCAGTCCATGCAGGTTGAGGATGGTGACCCATCCTCTTTGCACTGTTAGGAGTTCAAGCTCGCGCAGCTGTCGAAGTACGCGGTTGACGTGGATGGCACTGAGGCCGAGCGCGTCAGCCAACACGTACTGATTCAGCGGGCATTGGAATTCGGTCTTCGAGGATACGCCAATAAGGTTCAGGCGCTCCGCCAGCTCCATGAAGAAATGTGCTGTGCGCTCTATCGCGCTGCGCCGTCCGACGCTGACGAGATGCTCGACGACCATCGCCTCATCACGTGAGGTGGCCCACAAAATTGCCGCGCCAAGACGCGGAAAGTCTCTGAAGGTTTGCAGCATGTGCGCGCCCTCGACCACGCTGACGACAGCGTCCGTGAGCGCTTCGAATGATGGTCAGCTGTGCGCAGAAGAGCGCTACGAAGCCCGACGCAATCGCCCGCTATTGGAAATGAGATGATCTGCCGGCTGCCCGTTGGGAGGTCCTTGTAACTGCACGCCCAGCCCGACTGCAGAACATAGACCTTCTGCCCCGTCTGTCCCTCGTGAACGAGCTGCTTGCCGCGCTTCACATTGGTGGTGGGCGATTGAAGCGCCCCAAGGCATTCGGCCTCGTCCGGCGACAACGCCATGAACGTGTTCAGCTTCCTCGCCAGCACGCTGTCAAGCCGCGCATTGATCATAATTCGATCTCACAGGCGGCACCGGCCCGACTGAATAAAAAAGTCGACCGCCGGTTGATGATTACCATAGAAAAATCAACACAGCCAATCTGGATCAGCGCCGGGTCATGGCCGAGCAAATAGAATGGCTCGCAAATGAAAGACCGAAACCGCAACTTATCCCCGATCGAAGTCGACGGTCTGGCGGCCCTCGGCATCTGCGAATCCCTGCTCCTGGCCTTGAGCGACGCAGAGATCCTCAATGACAAGGATGTCAGAGATTTGCTCGGCGATGTTGTCACCACGCACATAGAGGCGGCGGGCGTTTCTGCGACACCCGAACGGCACAATGCCGTTGTCGCTATCATTCAGCGCATAATCGCTGGCAACGAAGCGGCACCACACGCGTCTCGTGGAGCGCCCGCATCGCAAGCGATACGGTCTTCTGAATGACGTTAATATGACCGTTTCAGAAAAGGCGATGCAGAACACCCTAGAAGCGATCGCAAAGCTCGTGCACTAACATGCATCAGTAGAGTTGTCAGACGTGAGCGCACAAGCAATGACCAGGAAGGGATTCGTTGTGCGAACCCCTTCCTTGTGTCGAAAGCGATAGCGTCAGTTGCGGCTAATCGCAGTAGCGGCGCCCGCGGCGCGAGTAGCAACCATCATCGTCGGAATTGGCAATTGCAGCCGCAGCGGCTGCTCCGAGAACGCCGAGGGCGATCCACTTGCCGTTGCGATAGTGTCCGCGGCCGCGGTGACCGCGATTGTGGGAATAGTGTTTGTTGTGATTGTCAAAGTGGCGTCCCCGGGCGGGACCGGCATCGGCCGTTGTGATGAGGCTGGTCGAAGCCAAAGCGGCGACCAGCGCCAACGTCGTTATTTTTTTTATCATGTGAGCTCCAGTAGTTTGGGGATGCCAATCACCGAACGAACTCGTTGGAGACACGCTTTGGCGCATCGCTTGGGCAGATTGGTTTGCTCAAGCGGCTTCACCGCATCCGAACATTGTTGTCGGTGCGGATCATACAAAACGGCAGTGACTGAGATCGGTCGATTGTATCAATTAGATGGGCATTCGCCGGGTGAACCACAAGCGCCGGCGGCTTGAATTGCGCGCAGAAGCATCGTGAGACCGTTAGGTCGCGACTTAGATCAATGCTATTAGTCTACGGTGTCCCGCAAACGAGCTTGCCACTGTGGAGTGTCGTTCGCGACACGTTGATCAGCGGCCGTTCGCGACAGCGTTGAAATGCGCCGCCGTCAGCACAAACAGTTGCTGCATGATTTCGGCGTCAGGAAGGAATCGAAATGGAAGTTGGACCGCTGCTCGTTGAGCAGCGTCGCGTCGGCGATGAATTTCGTATCGTTGAACAGGCCATCGAGCAGATGCACAGCGCGCTCGCGAATGGGCGACTGAGCGCCGCTATGAGGTCGCAGTTAGAGGCATGTTCCGTTTCAACAGCCGCTGAATTGAGGCGGCTCGGCCAACGGCGACTTGAGCTTGACGCCGAGGTATCAGCGGCAAACACGCGCGCGCGGCAAGGCGGTGTTGCGAGAGCATCTGAGCGCAACCGCGGGCGATGTTCTTAGGGCATGGAGGCCTTCGCATGAGACAAGACAAAACTTGCCTGGAGATGGCGTTTGAGCTCGCGCGTTCCGGGAAGTTCGCCGATCTTGCTCTGTTGGAACGCCATCTTCGCGACGAGGGCTACTCGACGACCCAGTTGGATGGTCCCTCTCTCCGGCGGCAGATACGTATGTTGCTTCTGGCATCTGCCAAGCAGCCATGTACTCCCCTTACGAACTGAAGCCGTACCGTGTCTCAACAGGCCATGATGGAGCTAGCGATGCAGAAGCCAAAGCTCGATGACGAAACCCCGCAGCTGGATCCCGAGCAGGATCTCGGCACGCGGGGCACGGAGGCCGTGAATACGGATTCAAATGATACCCCGTCCGCCGATGCGAACGGCGACTCTGACGACGAGCGTGCCGATGAGAACCAGGCCGTGCCCGACAGCTCGTGAACCTCACAGGAAGGTCATACGGTCAAATGGCACATCAGGAGGTTCCGCAGCGACCCGGCAATCGCTTGCTGCAGTCACTTTCCGAGGAAGACTATGCGCTACTCTCGCCATATCTCGAGGCCGTCGATCTTACCTATAGACGTCCGCTATACCAAGCGAACCGGAATATCCCTTACGTCTACTTTTTCGAGACCGGTGTAGGCTCTCTCGTCAACACCATGAAGGATGGCGCCGCCTCCGAGGTCGGCACGATCGGCAATGAAGGCATAGTCGGGCTGCCGATTGTACTCGGAGATAAGCGGGCGCCGACAACGGTCTACGTACAGGTTCCCGGATCGGGCGTGAGGATGCAGTCCGGTGACTTTTGGGACGTCATGGAAAAGAGCCCGTCGCTGCGGCGACTATTGCTTCACTACGCTCACGCCTTCTTCAATCAGGTCGCGCAGTCCGCTGCTTGCGCTCATCATCATGCGCTGGAGCAGCGATGCTGCCGCTGGCTCCTCATGACGCGCGATCGCATGGACTCGGACGAGTTCCTCCTGACGCAGGAATTTCTCGCCATGATGCTGGGTATAAGGAGCCGCCCCGGAGTGTCGATCGCCGCGGGCGCTTTACAGAGGGCAGGGCTCATCCGATACACGCGCGGGCACGTTACGATCCTGGATCGCGGAGGCCTCGAGGCGCTCTCATGCGAGTGCTACAATATCAGCAAGAGGGAGTTTGACCGCCTTTTAGGTCCTGGCAACGCCGGCCCCGTTGCGCGTGCGGTCCGCGACAAGAAACTCTAGCCCCGGACGCTGATGATGATGCTCTCAACGATAGAGACGACTGCGCGATGTCTTTCGGGTTCAGACGAAGCTGCGATCGCCCCGTTGTGCGTCGTTGCAACGTCTTCGAGAAGTCCGTCGACGTCTTCCTGGCTGATAATGTTGCGCTCAAGGAGCGCAAGCAGCAGCGACTCGCAGATGCCGAGTGCAGCGAGTCCTTCTGCGTCGTGCGGCCGTGCGTGTTCTGTCATCGGTTTTGGTTGTCCTTCGAAACCGTGAGTGTAAGGCTTCACTGGCTTCGAGACAGGCCGTAGTGCGTATGACGTCGTACATAGGCTTGAATGATTTGTAAGTTCCGTTTCCCTCGCACGGCACGATGCAACAACCGCAGCTCTATCGAGCCGGCATTTCCGCGGTTTGTCTGCGATTCCTCGCGTCCTTACCGTACGACTGTCGCTGCCGGCGAACTGGACCTTTCAGAAGTGGCGGGGGAATTCGCCTTGTCCAGATCCTGAAACGCGCAAGCCGATGAGATGTCCTTAGCGACAGGGGGAGTCTTCGCGTCTTGCAAGACACCTCTCGTCGACCTGCTGCCGGGCTCCTCGCCGGCACTCTGGAACCCGCCGAGGCCTGGCGCGGCAGCCTGGATCATTTCACGTACCCCTATCCGGCAGCCGTTCAACAGACAGCTGGTGATTTGAATCTTTTCATCGACTGCAAAGTTCTCGCCGCCGGAGATGCCAACGCGCACGAGTTGGCCGCGTCCTCGAACCCTGTTCGGCAACTGAAACTCGGGCGGGAGCGCGTCGGTAACCGGAAGGACTTTCTCGATGTATCCGGGGATGACCTTTCCGCGACCTTTGACAGAGACTTTCTGTCCGGCTTCGATATCGAACAGATAGTTTTCGGGAATGTAGGCCACTACATAGCTCGGTCCGGTGTAGATGTTGGCCACGTCTGACCGCCCAGCATCGAGAACCTCCCCGACCATCGCAACTCTGCTGCCGACATAGCCGCTCGCCGGCGCGGTCAGGTTACCCTTTCCGTACGTTTGCCGTACGTCCTCATAGGCGTCGGACACCTGCTGAAGCGCGCCCTTATTGCTGCTGATCTCAGTTTCCAGCGCTACTTCCTCTGCCTGCAGCGACAACAGCCGATCCATCGCCTGCAACTTCGCGTCGGTCATTTGCTGCATCGATCTATTCACGACCAAGCCGCGCGTCTGGGCGCTTTTCAGGATGCCGAGAAAGCTGCTTGTCTGATCGGCATTGGCATGTCCCAGCGGCAGTAGCGCTTTGACGACTGTTCTGCGCCCTTCGAGCTGCGCGATGCGGCTGGTCACGCGCGCCGTCTCTACGGCCAAATCAGCCAGCGTGCGAGACATCGCCGCTGACTCGACGACCGCAATCGTTTGGCCAGCATCGACCCAATCACCGGGGCTTACTACGATTTGGCGCACGCGCGCATCAGGCCATGGCGATGCCACGGCGACCTTGCAGCGTGTTACGAACCCGTCAGCGTCGAGGAGCACTCCGCCGCCTACCATAAGATACGCGCCGAACCCTCCCATCACAGCAACGAACGTGAAGGTGTAGAACAAGCTGCGCAGCCTCTTCCACTTTACCTGGCTCGCTTGCAGTGCATTGAGGGTTGTCATTGCGATTTTCGATCCTCGTTAGGCGGCGAGAATCGGGCGGGCGGTCGCGCTTTCGCGGGTGAGACGGGCAGCGATCCGCTCGGCGGCGTCACCAGCCCCGAAAGGGTTGGGCGTTGTCAGAAGTTGCGGGCGGTCGCCCGCCGTCAAGCGCCGGACGCCATCGACGATTGCGCGGTAGTCCGACCCCACCAGCGTGCCGAAGCCTGAATCGATGACCTCTGGCCGCTCGGTGCTTTTGCGCGCTATCAGAAGCTGCAAGCCAAAGGTTGGCGCCTCTTCCTGTACGCCACCGGAGTCAGTCACAACAGTCCACGCTTTGCCGAGCAGATAGATGAAGTCTGCGTACTGCAAATGGTCGAGCAGGCGGACGTTCGGCGCATCTTCGAGGTAGCGCTGCACTTCGCCTCGAACCTCCGGGTTGAGGTGCATGGGAAGCACGATGACCTTGTCGCCGTCCTTAGAAAGCGTGCGCAGCGCTTTGAGGATGTCGCGCAAAGGCTTGCCAATGTTCTCGCGTCGATGAAGCGTAGCGAGGACGATCTTCTTGTCGGCAGGAAGCGCGGCGATCTCGGGATCTATCGGGACATACCCTGCGCTCATTTGGGCACGAGCATAAATGAGGGCGTCGATCACGGTATTGCCGACCATGAGCATGTTGCTGGCGGAAATTCCTTCCCGCAGAAGATTGTCCCGGCTCAGCCGCGTCGGAGGAAAATGCAACGTCGCGGCTTGGCTAATCAGGCGCCGGTAAAACTCCTCCGGCCATGGCGACTGGAGATCTCCGGTGCGAAGCCCCGCTTCGACGTGAGCTATCGGGACTCGGTTCAAGAACGCTGCGGTCGCGGCCGCCGCCGCTGTCGCAGTATCTCCCTGAACGACAATCCAATCGTAGTGCTTCGCGCGTAGCAGATGTTCGATCTGTTTGCACATCGTGCCAAATTTTCCGGCGAGGCCCGTTTCATCGACTATCTGCCCGCCTTCGTGCGTGACGTTGATGCCAAAGAAATCTATCAGCCCTTCCGCGAGTTCGATGTGCTGGCCTGACCAGAAGACGTCGACTTCAGCCCCATCACGCTGAAGCGCGCTGCAGACAGGACCAAGCTTTATGATCTCCGGCCGGGTTCCGAACGCCACGAGGACAATCATCCTATCAAGAACCCTTTGATCACCGGTTGGCGGTTGCGGTCTGTCCAACGTGAAAGTCGGCTCGAATTCTTATGAAGGTTATGCGTCGTGCGGGATCGGCGCGTTGCCTACTGAGTTAAGGTAACTCGACATATTCCGTATGCGCACCAACGTGGATTAGCGTGCAACGCAGTCTGCATTGCGGATTAAAATCGTGGTTTCAGCTTGTTTAATCGCGGCCGGCGTTGACGGCGGGGATCGTAGCGGTTTCACCGCTCTCGACGCGGATGCGCCTGCCTGAGATTCGAGAACGCTCTCGGCGATGGCACGTTTGCGGACCATACAATGGCGGCCCGGCGTGGTATGAGTCTCAATGCGCTTTCATAAGGCCGTAGCGATCACAAAGCCGGAGGTCGACCACAACATGAGAAGCGGCGGCCCCTCGATCACCGACACCGTTGTGCTGTCCCACGTTGATAGTTGGTACCCGGGCGAGGTCGACGCGTTTATCTCGGATTTGGCACGTACGGAACTTGCCGAGCGGAATTCCCGCGCATATCCGCCTAACTAGCCGACCTGGCCTTCGCGGCAGCAATCAGCAACGTGCGTAACTGCTGTCTCAACCCCAGGCGGTGCACCTTGCGCGCATAATCATCCGCATGACTAAGGCGTCCCTTGGCCTGTTGGCCAGATGACACCCTCAAAGAGCATGAACGAGGAACGCACAGTGGCCGACAGTGATACGCCGCACGAGATCGAAAAGATCATAGCCGCGCGAAACGTGGCGGATGCCTCGAAGGCGACGGCTGATGCCGAAGCGGAAAGGCAAGCTCTCGAACTCGAGGCCAAGGTAAAGGAAGCGGTCGCCGCTGCTCTGGAGGCGCTTCAAGAAGAGATAAAAAGTGCCAACAGGGCGATCAAGAAGGGTGGCCGCACCGAGGAGTTTCGGTACCAGCCTAGCCCGGAGCTACGCTCCGGAAAGCTGCTGACAGGCAATCTAACACTGAGCGACGGAGCGGGTGTGATCCGGGACTATGTGATCACGGTTGACGCTAGGGACGGCAAGATCGTGGTGAAGGGACATGGTCAGACGATGCAGCAAACGTTGACCAACGTCCTTCGCGTTAAGAGCGAGGATTGGTCGAAATTCCTGAGTGCCTTCTATGCGGGCAACATGCGATAGGCCGAAGGGCGCCGGGTCCTCATTAATCCGGCAGATGGCGAGATATGTGCTAGGCTATGCCATGGAAACATTGAAAAGCCCCCCGAGACCGACAGTGCTTGACGACATCGTTATCCCGCTCAAGGAGCGAAAGACGATGGCAACGCTCTTGCCCAATCACTGCCGTTGGCCGACCGGCGATCCGCAGCTACCCGACTTCCACTACTGCGGCAAGCCGAAGCTCGCCGGTCACTCGTATTGTGACTTCCATGTCCGTCGCGCCTTTAGTCCTGCCCGGCGGCGCCCTATCCAGTACCGCATCATCTGACGTGAGGGATTAGGTCCGCCGCCGCTGGTGTGTTAGTCTTTAATCTGCGCAGCACCCAGTCCCCTCCAGCTCAGCGGCTTTAGTCTCTCCAGTCGATCATCGCGTCTTGCGCGCTTGTGATGATTGATCGACAGCTCGGGGCATTAGCAACGTTCGAACGTCGCATTGCTTCCCGCTGTTTTGCGCTTTGCCGCGCCACTGGACTTAGTTGCAACGCCCAGTTCTTGAGGTGGTCGATCGTCGCCGTTGAGGGCAAGACGGCCGCGGCTCCACTTTGCACGGATGTTGCTCTGCATAGAAGATCGCAATGACGTGGAGGACCACAAAATGCCGGTAAGTTACGGCTCGATCGCAATTGGCAAGTGCTTTGCGACCCCCACCAACGATGTGCGGCAAGTCGTCGGCCTGGACCGCGGCAGCGTCTCGTATGTCCTGCGCGGGAAATTGGCATTCCCATCATGGGATCGGACGGCTTGGCAGATCACCAGTCAAGACGCCTTTGCCAGTGAGGTCAGCGCCGAGGTGGACGCCGATTGGCGAAGCACCGGTGCAACAACGCTCTGAGCGCTTTACGACGGTTGCTGCTCGGTTATTCGCCTTCAGGTGCGCATGGAGTTCCGCTTAGCGCACGTTGAATATGGCTCCTGAGGACTCAAGTTCTAGTGCAACCGGCTGGCGACGCTCACACCGGCGAGGACGTAACTAGCAGCTCGCTCTCTCGAGCGATGCGCTCGAACACTTCCGCAATTGTCTTGATGCGATAGAGGCGCTCGCCGCCCTCGCTCGGAAGCAGCATCATAATCTTGTAGGAGCGGGCCGAGGCCGAAACGCCGCGCTGTGAGGGCACAAAATCGACCATCTGGCCAACCCTGAACTTGGCCTTCGCTATTCTAGAGTTGGACATTAATCGCCTCCACATCGCGCGCCAATGCGGCTTCAAGATCGGTGGGTTCAACTTCGACAATGGGTATGGCGAATAGAGCAAGCGAAGCAGCCACGGGTGGGATCGTCCACATTGGCATGTCCTTTCAGGAAGCAGCGACGAGCCGATCATCTTCTCGGAACGGGAAGTTTGGGGTGTCATAACGCCGACAACACGCGCAGCTGGCGCTTTGAAGGCTCAGAAGTCGTCCGCGATCAGCTCGTAAGAACCTTTGTGTCGGCGGCCGTATACCTTGCGGGCGGCCCGCAGAATGCGATCGCGATTCTGGTCGAAGCTGGCCAGCAGAGATGACTCGCCTGAGGGAGTTCCGACTGCGATTTTTGTCAGAGCGTCCTCCTCCAGGAAAAAAGAGACCTCCATCGCACCGTCGCTGCCCCAAAAGCGAATGCAGTGCCGCGTGGCATCGTAGCTGCGACTTTCGTTTGGAAAATTCAGCATTCGCTACTCCAATTGCTGTTAGTCGACCAAGCGGGCGCGGAGGACCAGGCTCCTGGTCCTCCGCCGGCCTTAGAATCCCATCCCGCCACCACCCATCGGCGGGTGCGTATGGCCTGCGTTCTTGGCGGGAATGTCGCCGATCATCGCCTCGGTCGTGATCAGCAGGCCGGCGACGGAGGCCGCATCCTGCAATGCGCAGCGCACGACCTTGGCGGGGTCGAGCACGCCCTGGGCGACAAGATCGCCATAGTCGCCTGACTGCGCATTGTAGCCGAATGCGTAGTTGCCGTTGTCGAGGATCTTGCCGACAATGACGGAACCATCTTCACCGGCGTTGGTGAAAATCTGTCGCGACGGCGCTTGCAGTGCCTTGCGGACGATGGCGATGCCCGTCTTCTGATCCTCGTTCGTGGTCTTGAGGGATTCGAGCGCTTTGATTGCTCTGAGCAGCGCTACGCCGCCGCCTGGCACGATGCCTTCTTCCACCGCTGCGCGCGTGGCGTGGAGTGCATCGTCGACGCGGTCTTTCCGCTCCTTCACCTCGACCTCGGTAGCACCTCCGACCTTGATGACGGCGACGCCGCCGGCCAGCTTGGCGAGCCGTTCCTGCAGCTTCTCCTTGTCGTAGTCCGAGGTCGTCTCCTCGATCTGCGCCTTGATCTGCTTGATGCGCGCCTCGATATCGGTCTTCTTTCCAGCGCCGTCGACGATGGTCGTGCTCTCCTTGTCGATCGTCACTTTCTTGGCGCGACCGAGCATGTCGAGGGTGACGTTCTCGAGCTTGATGCCAAGGTCTTCCGAGACCGTCTGGCCGCCGGTGAGGACCGCAATATCTTCCAGCATGGCCTTGCGGCGATCGCCGAAGCCCGGCGCCTTGACCGCAGCGACCTTGAGGCCGCCGCGCAGCTTGTTGACGACCAGCGTCGCCAAGGCTTCGCCTTCGACGTCTTCGGCGATGATGACCAACGGCTTCCCGGATTGTACGACGGCTTCGAGCAGCGGCAGCAGAGTCTGCAGGCCGCCAAGCTTCTTCTCGTGGATGAGAACGTAAGGGTCGTCGAGCTCGACCATCATCTTATCAGCGTTGGTGACGAAGTACGGCGACAGGTAGCCACGGTCGAACTGCATACCTTCGACGACTTCCAACTCGGTCTCGAGGCTCTTGGACTCCTCGATTGTTATGACGCCCTCGTTGCCGACGCGCTTCATGGCCTCGGCGAGCTTGGCACCGATCTCGGCATCGCCGTTCGATGAGATAGTGCCGACCTGAGCGATTTCCGCGTTGGAGGTCACCTTCTTGGCCTTGGCCTTCAGTTCCTCGACGACGGCGGCAACCGCCTGATCTATGCCGCGGCGGAGATCCATCGGATTGGCGCCGGCAGCAACCGATTTAGCGCCTTCCCGAATGATCGCCTGGGCGAGCACGGTTGCCGTCGTCGTGCCGTCCCCAGCGATATCGGAGGTCTTCGAGGCGACCTCCTTCAACATTTGGGCGCCCATGTTCTCGAACTTGTCTTCGAGCTCGATTTCCTTGGCGACCGTCACGCCGTCTTTGGTGATGCGCGGCGCGCCATACGACTTCTCGATCACGACGTTGCGCCCCTTGGGCCCGAGCGTGACTTTGACGGCGTTGGCGAGAATATCGACGCCGCGCAGCATGCGATCGCGCGCGTCTTGGCCGAATTTGACGTCTTTAGAGCTCATGTTGAGCACTCCTGAAAGGAAAGGGTGATTGGCGCTATGCGTGCTAGGCGGCGGCCTTGATCTTGGCGGTGCCTTCTATGACGCCGAGGATGTCGCTCTCTTTCATGATAAGGAGATCGTCACCATCGATCTTGACCTCGGTGCCCGTCCACTTCCCGAACAGCACCGTGTCGCCGGCTTTGACGTCAGGCGCGTTGAGCCTGCCGCTCTCGTCGCGAACACCTGGGCCAACGGCCACGACCTCGCCGCGCATCGGCTTTTCCTTTGCGGTATCGGGAATGATGATGCCGCCCGCGCTCTTGCCGTCCTCCTCCAGTCGCTTAACGACGACGCGGTCGTGCAAGGGCCGGAATTTCATTGAAATCCTCAAATCTCTGATTTTTTGGGATGAGGTGCGCAATTCGGGGCGTTTAGAAACAGCCCTAGTCGGCACGGACATATATCTTAGCACTCTTTATTCCGGAGTGCTAATGGTGCTTTCGCCCAGAAAATTGCTTCTCAGTGTCCCCAGGAAAAACGCATGACGCTTGAAACCTTGGGCTGGAATCGACAGCGGCAATCAGATTTTGCCGCGCGCGCGGAAGAGAACCTGATCCCGGGCCGGGTCGTGAGCGAGCACCGCAGCCATTTCGGTGTTGCAACCGACGCGGGCGAACTTTCAGCCGAGATACCGGGGCGCCTGAGAAATGCAGCCGTGCAGCGCTCGGATCTGCCGGGCGTCGGAGATTTCGTGGCGCTGCGCCGCGGAGTTGCGGACGGCCCGGCCGCCATTGAGGAAGTGCTGCCGCGCACAAGTGCCTTAATCCGCAAAGCCTCGGGCGAAAATCGACCGCAGCTTCTGGCGGCCAATGTCGACACGGTCTTCATTGTGACCGCACCGGATGGCGACTTTAACTTGCCGCGCATCGAGCGCCTGCTTGCGCTCGTCGCCGACAGCGCTGCCGCTCCGGTCATCGTCCTCAACAAGGCGGATCTCACCGACGATGCCGCCGGGATGATGGAGCAGATCGCGACGGTAGCGCCGGGTGTTCCTCTTCATGCCATCAGCGCGCGCGCTCACCGCATCTCCGGCATCGAGCGGCATTTCGACGGCAACCGGACCATAGCGCTCATTGGCTCATCGGGCGTCGGCAAATCGACGCTGACGAATGAGCTGCTAGGGCGCGCTGCTCAGGCGACACAGGAGGTTCGTGCTCACGACAGCCGCGGCCGGCATACGACGACGCATCGCCAGCTCTTTCTTCGTGTCCGAGGCGGCTGCATCATCGACACGCCGGGTATGCGCGGGGTGGAGGTTTGGAGCACGGATGGCGTCGCCGATAGCACTTTCGCCGACATCGAAGCTTTGGCGGTGGGATGCAAGTTCAGCAACTGCCGGCACGAGGCGGAGCCGAAATGCGCCGTACGCGCCGCCGTCGCGCGCGGCGACCTGGATGCTGAGCACCTGGCCACGTATGTACGGCGTGCGCGAGCGGCAACGTCGAGCGGGCGCTGACGAGACCCACCACACGCCCGGGGTCAGTTCACCGGGACTGCCGTTTCAGTTGTCTCGTCCGTCCACACCTTGAAGCCTTCGAGCTCATTTGGACCGAACGTCGTCGTCATGGCGACGTCCGCGGCGTCGCGGCCGCGCGCAATCAAGACGCGGCCGATGCGCGGCACGTTGTTGCGCGGATCGAACGTATACCAATGGCCGCCGATGTAGGCCTCGAACCAGGCAGCGAAATCGCCGGGCGGGTACGGCGGCGGCGTACCAACGTCGCCGAGGTATCCGGTGCAATAACGCGCCGGGATATTCAAGGCGCGGCAGAAGGCGACAGCAAGGTGTGCGTAGTCGCGGCAAACGCCACGCTTTTCAGCGTAAGCTTCGGAAGCCGTCCGCGTAACACGCGCATGTGCGTAGCCAAACTCGATGTGGCGATGGACGAAATCGCATATCGCCTGTACGCGGCCCCAGCCGGGCTTGGCATGGCCAAACAGCTTCCAGGCAAGATCTAGGAGCTGGTCGCTATCGCAGAACCGACTGGCAAGGAGAAAGACCAGCGCCTCTTCAGGAAGGTCCTCGACGGGAATTTGCGCAGCGTCGGGGACGACCGCATCGGGCGTCCCCGTGTCCGTGATCACGGCGCTGGTCGAGATGACCACCTTGCCCTTCGGCGCCACGATCCTGCAGCACCAGTTGCCGAACCCGTCGCGATAGCCGGAGATAGGCACCGCGGGGCTGACCACAATATGGTCAGGTGCCTCGAGCCCGGCAACGCGCGTGTAGTGAATGTTGAGCATTAATATGGCGGGTGTCGGTTGAGGGAATGCGTATCGCAGCTCGTAGCCGACACGGAGTTTCATCTAGCCATCCTGTTCTGCCGATCCAAAAGATCACCCCTGCGGCGACCCATGCGGCGGGAAGCCTAGAGCTCTGCAAGCGCCGAGTGCAGGCAGCATAACTGCACGTACGCGGGAAGCTTGATCCGAGGTGAACTCGCTCGCGCCCCGACCGCTGCCGAAGAGCTGTAGTCATCATAGCCTTTGCCCAGGACATTAGCGAGCGTCTGGCTCGAAACCGCCCGTGTCAGCACGTGGCGCGCGATGTCCGGTTCTGGTCCGTGTCCGCCGATCACTTTACGACCACTCATGAAGGTAGAGCCGACCGCTGGACCGGCTCGATCGTCCGCTCGGAGCGCCTGCCCGACTTCCGGAAACTCGGCAGAGCGATCGTCGCGATGAGCACCCCACTTGGCGGCTTCGCCGAGAAAGCGGAAGTCGGGCTCGAAGTCGGAATCCCGATCAAACTGGGCATTTGTCTCTGTCCGCTCCGCCTACACTAGCGACGATCCGCGAGCGCACTGTTCAAGACGGCGGAACATCTAACTGACTTTTTACTTCTTGATTTGGAAGCGGATGGGGAGGGAGAAGGCGAACTCGAGATTGGCGAGGTCGGAGGGTGGGCGCGGGAACGGGCTTGCACGCGACAGCGGAGAAGACCAGATCCTGCTGCGCACCGTCCCGTGCAAAGGCTTCCGCTTCGTCGGCGAGGTCAGTGAGGTTCGCGAGGCTTCATTATCCGAGGCGTCGCCGGCCGAAGCGTCCGCGGCCGCGCTCGACGCAGATAAACCGTCCATCGCGGTTATGCCGTTTCAGAATTTGAGCGGCGATCCGGGGCAGGCGTATTTCGCTGACGGCGTGGTGGAGGAAATCATCACGGCGCTGTCGCGCGTGCGCTGGCTGTTCGTAATCGCGCGCAACTCGAGCTTCACCTACCGGGATCGTAATGTTGATCTAGAGCAAGTCGGCCGCGAGCTTGGCGTCCGCTACGTGCTGGAAGGCAGCTTGCGCAAAGCGGGCGATCTTGTCCGTATCACCGGCCAGCTCATCGAAGCTTCGAGCGGCGCTCATCTGTGGGCCGAGCGGTTCGAAGGCCACCTTGAGGATATCTTTGCGCTGCAGGACGAGATCGCCGCGAGTGTCGTCGGCGCCATCGCGCCACAGGTGGAGCTCGCCGAGATCGAGCGAGCAAAGCGCAACCCGACGCGGTGCTCGACGGCCTATGATTGCTATTTGCGAGGCCTTGCGCATCTGCACCGGGGCGATCGGGAGGCCATCGGCGAAGCGATAACTCTCTTCAAGCGTACGATCGAGATCGACGTGCAGTCGGCTTCGGCCCACGCCATGGCCGCGTGGTGCTACCTCTGGCGCAAGGTCAACGGATGGACGCTCGACGCCGACAAGGAAGCTGCTGAAGGCCTGCGTATGGCACAGCGCGCCGTCGAACTCGGTCGCGACGATGCCGTTGCCTTGACGCGCGGCGGGCACGCACTTGCCCACTTCACCGGGGATCTCGACACCGGCATCGCGCTGCTTGACCGGGCGATATTCCTCAATCCCAATCTCGCTTCGGCTTGGTTCCTGGGCGGCTTCCTCAAAACGTGGCACGGTGAATGCGAGAGCGCCATCGAGCATTTCGAGCGCGCCATGCGGTTGAGCCCCGTCGATCCCGAGCTCTACCGCATGCAGGCCGGCATCGCGATGGCGCATCTGTTTGCTGGCCGGATCGAGACGGCGTCGGCGTGGGCCGAACGCTCATACAGCAACCTGCCGAGCTTCCTCATGGTGGTGGCTCTGATTGCTTCAACACGAGCACTCAGCGGCCGGCAGGAGGACGCAAAACGCGCGATGGAAGAGGTAAAGCGGCTCGATTCTTCGCTGCGAATCTCGGAGCTGCAGGATTGGCTTCCCATCAGCCGGCCCGAGCACCTTGCGGTATTTGCCGACGGCTTGCGAAAAGCCGGACTGGCAGAATAAGCCCCTTGAGCCCAATCGATGAACTGCGGCTGTTTCTCGCGTGCGGTGTTCGCCACCAGCGGGCAACAACTAATCGAAGAATGTGCCGAGAACCTGTCGTCGCCTGGCTACCGCGTCCCTGCAGGTGAGGCGATCCGTTAGCTTTCGTCGGGCAGGCGACGTTACGGCGAGAAGCGCCCGATGCATCTTTTCAGATAGTGCCCGGCATAACTGCGGGGTTCGAGCCGCAAGAACAGATTCAAAACAAGGACACGTCTGTTGCCGGGTTCAGAAGCATAGCCAGGGGCCCAGGCAGGTCGCGGGTGTTCCGCCCTTGCAAGCCATCTGCGAGGAGTAACACTCAATCATCGCCGAGCCTGATTTGCAGGTGGTTTTCACTGGGCCTTTCCCTACAAGCCCCCGCCCGGCGATCGTATTCTTGAGGGCGTTTGTGGAGAACAGCACCGCCAAATCGTGGGTGACGTTATCGCCACTGGCTGCGACCCTGGTACAATCGGCGGCCTGAGCCATCGCCGAAAGTGTGCACACCATAACCGCGGCCACGAATGCTAACTTGAAAACCTGCATGGCACCCCCGTAAGAAGAAACCTGCTCCAACGGTAGTCGAGTGCTTGGCGGTTGCCAAGTAAAGGGCCGTTGCTGGTAAAGATATTTCCGTAGTGTGATTTATGACCCTCCGCGCACACGGCATCGCCATCTATGCGTGTCCGATTTGGGTCAATGACCGCCGGTCACGCTGTCTGAGATTTTGATCGCTCCCACTTCAAAAGCGGACGTGATCGAGGGAAGTGTTCGTAGCCCCGACCGAAGCAAGCCGATTTCCGCTTCTGGGACGAACCGATCATTACCTTCAGCGTGCGCGCTGATGTTCGAGGAAAAAGCGGATCATCTCTTCCGTGGCGTCGGGTCCGTTGGGATTCGTATACGAACCCGCTGGGCTGCCACCCGACCACGCGTGCGCCGCTCTGTGGAGCTCCCACAGTTCCAGCATAGCGCGCCCCTGCGCGTCGCGCCGTACAGAATGCGAGTAGTTGTGCCCGGAGGACGTTTGTTTTCGGATGGTCATGTCCGAGAGAGGATTGCCCTCCGCGGCCCGCGCGATGACCTTTGCACCATTCGAAGGGTGCACGGTGCGGTCCAGATCGCCGTGAAAGACGATGGTCGGCATCAGACGGTCGCCAGCGCGCTGCCGATCCATACTGCTTATATCAGACTGGCCGCGCATTGCCGCGAACGCCGACGCGAGGTCACGCGCCGCACCGCAGGCAATGCCCGAGTGCACGCCGACGGCAGCATAGAGATCCGGATAGGCTTCGCCCATAATCGCTGCCGCAGCGCCGCCGGCGGACAAACCCGCTACATAAACGCGGCCTGGATCGATGTTGTTTTCCCCCATGACCTGTCGTGTAATGCCAGCGATAAGAGCCGGCTCACCCTTGTCGCGCGCTTGGTCGCTTGACCGGAACCAGTTCCAACACTTCGAAGCGTTGGCCGCCTGCGGCTGCTCCGGGTAGACGACGAAGCACCCGCGCGCTTCTGCTGCGAAGTTCATGCGCGTACCCGCCGCAAAGTCATCAGCCGATTGCGTGCAGCCGTGCAGCATGACAATCAGCGGGCTCGGCCCGTTGTTTTTGCCACTCGGGATGTAGAGCTTGTAAGAGCGGCTGCCCGAGCCGTTCGAGAACGAGCCGCTGATGTAGCGGCCGGCGGTTGGCGCGATGTCGGCGTGCTGTGGCACTCGCGCGGATGGAGATCCAGGCAACTTCCAAGCGCGCGACTGCAAAGCCGCAATTGCCGAAGGCTCTACTGCGGCCGATGACGGCGAAACGGTCTCCGCGACGATCTCGCCTTCGATGATCGGCGGACTGAGCGCCCGGCTGGCGGAACCCGCTGGCGTTGCTACACGACGAATGTTGGCTCCGAGAGCGCGCTGCAAAATCGAGACGGCGTCCGTCAGCCGGCCCGATTGGGTCAGGCGCATCGCCTCGAGCATCTGCGCTTGGTTGAGTGGTTTCATGTATGGCCTTCTCCGAATTTGCTGTGATCAGCGCGAAGGTGGAGCAATCTTACTGCTGCATGCGATCCGCTAGAGCGGCCTTGACCTCTGCACTCGCATGCAAGGCACCAAGGACGTTGAGGGACGCAATCGTTGCGCGGGCGAGCCTTGGGGTTACGTCCGGCGCGATCGTCAGCAGGCCAAGGACGCGCACATGCAGCTGCTCGCCTGCTGCCCGGGCTTGTTCGAGCTGCTCCCGCGTGAGGTGCCGCAGTCCAAGGTCGAGGGTCTGGCGTGTCACCGATTTTTTGACGACGTCGGCGTGTCGATCGAGCTGATTGCGAATGGCGGTACGGATGAAGTCTGTCCGGTTCGAGTAAAAACCCTCGCTGACCAGCAGATCAATCTGCCCGAGATCCACGAACCCAAGATTGATGGTGATCTTCTCGGACTCGGGGCCGCGCGGACGAAGCTCTTGCACATTATCTTTAGGCATTTCCACCATCCTCATGCCATCCATCTGGATGGTAGATGGGGAGCGCAAAGCGCGTTTCAAGTACCGCTCCTGAGGGCAAGAGGAGCCGACCCAGAAAGTCGGTGCGCGAAGGCGGTCGGAGATTCGTCTGGCGAACATTGTCGGCGCCCGGACCGTACTGCTCGAAGGCCACCCTTAGGGGCGAGACGCCACTCGGAGCGAGCACCCTGCAGCCGTCGACAGGCTCGACCGCCTTCACACTGACAGCGGACGTGCTCTGCGGCCGAACGCGCTTGCCGATCGCTGGGAGGAGACTTCCGTTACTGGGACTAGGCGAATATCGACGCCACGGCGAGGGACAAGCTGACGAAGTGCGCAGGAGTACGACTGGACGCTCATCTTGTGGTCATCGGCCGAGATGCTCGAACAACGCGTTGGGTGCTTTGGTGCGGTCAGCAACCCAAACGAAAACGTCGGTGCCTCCGGCGGCAGCACCTTCTTGAAAGCGCGGATTGTCCTGACGGTCCAAGGAGCGGCGAATGAAAGCCGCCGCCTCAGGATCGGCAGGGTCCGCAAAGAGACCGAGGAAGCCGAGAGTGACGAGACTGAAGACTTCCGCACCATCATCAAGGTCAGCTTGCTGAGCTAGCGCATCGAAGATCCCGAAGCAGTACCCGAGTACCCAGGTTCCTTCGAGGGCTTGCGACGGCGTCTGCATTGCCATCGTCAACTGCGTCGTGATGAGGTCTTGGCCGATCGTTGCGATTTTTCCGAGGCGATCTGCATCAGCCATTGTTGGAGACCCTTTCGCGAGAAGAGTTGAGGGTAGCCGAATGCGCCATACCCTGACAGAGGTTGACCGCGGGGACATATGCAATTGAGCTTGTGGGGCGGACATCACGGAAGGCACGCGATGGCCGGTTCAGCTCCGAAAGCTGACTGAGCCGTCCCATATCGTTAGAGCAGACATGGTCGCGCGCAGACTTCCGCAATTGATGCTGTGGACGGCATCCATCAGCCGGCCCGAGCGACCAGTATGGTTATCGGGCTAGAGATGGAGGAAGTCAGATGGTGCAGCCAGTCACGGTCGGCCTCGATATCGCTAAGAACGTGTTTCACG